>CAWDXV010000022.1:0-390027 GCA_963806345.1 uncultured Actinomycetota bacterium
TGAGCGCGCCCTTCGTGCCGTGCACCTCGATGCCGTACGTGTTCTGCTCGCCGACTGCCGAACGGCTCGCCTCGAGGATTCCACGGGAGCCACCGTTGAGCCGGAGCAGCGCGGAGACGTAGTCCTCGTTCTCCACCTGCCCCATCGCACCGGAGCCGCGCTCGTAGTGCATCGCGCCGGGGCGAGCCTCGGGCCGCTCGGGGATGAACGTCGCCCGGTCGGCGATCAGCTCGTCGATGTCGGCGACGACGTAGCGGACGAGGTCGGCCGCGTGGCTGACCAGGTCGCCGAGCACGCCGCTGCCGGCGAACTCGTTCTGGAACCGCCACGACAGGGCGCCGTCAGGGTGCGCCGCGTAGTCGGACACGAAGCGTACGGACGTGTGCTCGACCATGCCGAGCCGTCCCGAAGCGATGAGCTCGCGGGCCAGCTCGACCGCCGGCGCGTTGCGGTAGTTGAAGCCGGCAGCGGTCTGTACGCCCGCGGCGTCGACCGCCGCGACGATCTCCGCCGTCTCGTCAGCGTTGCGACCTGCCGGCTTCTCGACCCACAGGTGCTTGCCGGCCTCGGCCGCGGCGACAGCGACGTCGCGGTGGATGAAGTTGGGCCCGGTCACGCACACCAGGTCGATGTCGTCCCGAGTCACCAGCTCGCGCCAGTCGGTGAGCTGGTGCTCGAAGCCGAACGCGTGCGCTGCGCGCTCCGTACGGTCGTCGTCAGCCGTGTCGGCCACGGCGACGAGCCGCGGCCGCAACGGGCTGTCGGTGTAGTGCTGCGTGAGCCGGCTCAGCGCCCGGGCGTGGACCTGGCCCATCCAGCCGAGTCCGACGATCCCGACGCCGAGCTCGGGTGTCACGTGATCTCTGCCTTCATGTCCTGCGCAACCTGTCGAATCCGCACCCATCGAGCGCTCCAGCTCGTGCGCGATCGACTCGAGCTCGGTACCTCCGGCCATCATCGAGGTCAGCTCGTCGAGCGTCATCTCGGCCTTGGG
Organism: uncultured Actinomycetota bacterium; assembly: GCA_963806345.1. Lineage (GTDB taxonomy): Bacteria > Actinomycetota > Actinomycetes > Propionibacteriales > Nocardioidaceae > Aeromicrobium. The sequence continues at coordinate 995 of CAWDXV010000022.1, forward strand.
GAAGTCGCCCATGCTCTTGCCGCGGCGCAGCAGCATGAACCGGTCGCCGACCGGGATAGGCGTGGTGCGGGTTGTGCGTGATGAACACGACGCCGAGGCCACGGTCGCGGGCCTTGGCGATGTACTTCAGCACGACGCCGGACTGCTTGACGCCCAGCGCCGCCGTCGGCTCGTCGAGGATCAGCACGCGCGCGCCGAAGTAGACCGCGCGGGCGATCGCGACGCACTGGCGCTCACCACCCGACAACGTGCCGATCGGCTGCTCGACATCGCGCAGGTCGATGCCCATCGCGGCGAGCTCGGACTTCGACGTCTTCTTCATGAAGTCGATGTCGAGCTTCTTGAACGGCCCGAAACCCTTGGTGATCTCGCTGCCGAGGAAGAAGTTGCGCCACACCGGCATCAGCGAGACCACGGCAAGGTCCTGGTAGACCGTCGCGATGCCGAGCTCGAGCGCGGCACGCGGGCTCGAGAGGTGCTTCTCCTCGCCGTCGATCAGCAGCTGCCCGTCGGTGTGCTCGTGCGCACCCGGCCAGGATCTTGATGAACGTCGACTTGCCGGCACCGTTGTCGCCCAGCACGCACGTCACCTCACCGGCACGCACCGACGTCGAGACGTCGCTCAGCGCGATGATGTTGCCGTAGCGCTTGCCGATGTCGCGCACCTCGATGACCGCGGTGCCGCGCGCGGCGGGTCGGAACACGTTGGTGACCGGCGATGCTCGGGTCGTCTCGTCCACAGTCTTGTCCTTGTCGTTGGTCATCGTGCTGTCTCCGCCCGCTTGCGAACCCATTCATTGAGGAGCACCGCTCCCAGCAGCATGACGCCGAGGAACGCCTTGAGCCAGTTGTTGTCCCAGCCCGAGTAGACGATGCCCTGGTTGACCATGCCGTAGATCAGCGCGCCGAATGCCGCGCCGATCGCCGAGCCGTAGCCGCCGGTCATGAGGCAGCCGCCGACCACGGCGCAGATGATGTAGATGAACTCCTGGCCGACGCCGGTGTTGCTCTGGACCGTCGACGTCGTGAACATCAGCAGCATGCCCACGAGCCAGCCGGCTCCTGCCGTGGTCATGAACAGCCCGACCTTGGTCTTGAACACCGGCACGCCGATCTGGCGGGCCGAGGTCTGTGCACCGCCGACCGAGAAGATCCAGTTGCCGGTCTTGGTACGCAGCAGGATCCAGGTCGCGATCGCCGTGACGCCGATCCACCAGAACACCGACGCGTAGATCTGACCGCCCGGCCCGCTCCCGTTGATGTCCAGCGACGAGCCGAAGACCTTCTTGGCCTGGTCGTAGTAAGGGCACCTCCGTCATGCCCTGGATCGCGACCTGGCCGATCAGTGCCTTGGTGCCGGCGAGGTCGATGCCCTGCAGGACGAAGAACGTCCCGAGCGTCACGATGAAGCTCGGCAACCCGGTCTTCATCACGAGGATCCCGTTGATCGCTCCGATGCCCAGCGCGAGCGCGAGCGAGACGAGGATCGCGGCCCAGATGTTGAGGCCGTACTCCGTCGTGAGGACACCGACGACGAGGCCGGTGAAACCGGTCATCGCACCGGCGGAGAGGTCGAACTCACCGCCGATCATGAGCAGTGCGACGGCGACGGCCATGATGCCGATCGTCGACGCGCCACGGAGCCAGGTGCTGGATCCGCTGGCGGTGGCGAACATGTCGGTGGTGACTGCGAAGAAGACGAAGATCACGATGGCCGCGACGAGCGCGCCGATCTCCGGTCGCTTCAACAGCTTGGTCAGGGTCGACGTACGCGCGACGCGTTCGTCATCCAGGGTGGCGGTGGTCATGGTGGCTCCGTTCCTCGACGCCTCAGGTGCTCGTCGAGCCTGCGTATGAGTGAAGGGGTGAGGGGCCGGGAGCCCGGCGCGTGCCGGGCCCCCGGTCAGCTCAGCGAGTGCCGTTCGCGGCGTACTTCAGGACGGCATGCGGCGTTGTCCTTGGTGATGAAGGCCGGGCCGGAGTTGATCGGCTGTCCGCCGCCGATGTCGTTGCCGTTGATGGACTTCAGGTAGAGGCCCGTGACACCCAGGAAGCCCTGGACGTACGGCTGCTGGTCGACCGCGAACAGGATCGTGCCGGCCTGGATGTCCTTGATGACGTCCTCGGAGAGGTCGAACGTCGCCACCTTGGCGCTGCTGCCGGAGTCCTTGACGGCGGCGACGGCGTCGATCGCGTACTGGCCACCGAGCGTCAGCACGGTGTCGATCGACTTGTCGGCCTGGAGCTTCGACGTGATCGTGGACTGGACGGCGCTGTCGTCCGTGCCGTCGACCTGCAGGTTCTGCATCTTGCCGCCGAACGTCGGCGGCGGTGGCCTTGCAGCGCTCCTCGAGGGCGATGTTGCCGGCTTCCTGGATGACGCAGATGCCGTTCTTCAGGCCCTCGCTCTTGAGCCGCTCGCCGACAGCCTCACCGGCGATCGTCTCGGACTGGCCGATGTGGGTGATCGCGCCGAACTCCTTGAACTTGGTCGATACCGGAGTTGATCGTGATGACCGGGATGCCGGCCGCGACGGCCTTCTTGACGCTGTCCTCGAGACCGTCGGGGTTGGCCATCGACACGACGATGCCGTCGACCTTGTCGGCGACCGCGCCGTCGATCAGCTGCGACTGCTTGGCCGGGTCGCCGTCCGAGCTGTACTCGACCTTGACGCCGTAGTCCTTGCCGGCCTGCTCGGCACCGGACTTGACCCGGTCCCAGAATGCGTCACCTGGCCCAGCGTGCGTGATGACCGCGTACGTGAAGTCCTTGCTGGCGGTCTTGTCCGTGCCTTCGTCGCTGCCGGTGCCACTGCATGCGGCCAGCAGAGCGCCGGCGGCAACAATGGCGCCGACAATCTTGATTCTCTTCATGTGGTGGTGTTCCTTCTCTTCTGGGTGCCCGGCGCCGTGGAGCGGTCGGGGTTAGTGTGCCGTCGGGAAGTTCAGCTGGGCGAGGGAGTCCTCGCTGACGTGCGGCCACCGGGTGGTGACCGCCTTTGCCTGGGTGTTGAACCTCACTCCTTCGGGACCATGGATGTGGTGGTCGCCGAACAGTGAGTCCTTCCAGCCTCCGAAGGAGTGGAAGGCCATCGGGACGGGGACCGGCACGTTGATGCCGATCATGCCCACGTGGACCTTCCGCTGGAAAGTACGTGCCACCTCACCCGAGGAAGTGAACACCGCTGTGCCGTTGCCGTACGGATTCGAGTTGATGAGCTCGATGGCAGCGTCCAGCGTCGGAACCCGCAGCACGGTGAGCACGGGTCCGAAGATCTCGTCGGTGTAGACCGACATGTCAGTGGTGACCTGGTCGAGCAGCGAGGGGCCGACGAAGAAGCCCTCTTCGTGGCCCTCGACGACCAGGTCGCGGCCGTCGACGACGACCTTGGCGCCGGCGTCCTCGCCCTGGCCGATGTAGTCGACTGATGCGGTCGCGGGACGCCGCGGTCACGACGGGGCCCATCTCGGCATCGGGGTCGGTGCCGACGCAGACCTTGAGGCCGATCGAGCGCTCGCGGATCTTGTCGACCAGCGTGTCGGCCACAGGTCCGACCGCGACGACGGCAGAGATCGCCATGCACCGCTGCCCGGCCGAGCCATAGCCCGCGGCGACGATGTGGTCGGCGGCGAAGTCCAGGTCGGCGTCGGTCATCACGACGGCGTGGTTCTTGGCGCCACCGAGCGCCTGGACCCGCTTGCCCGTGCGCGAGGCGTTCTCGTGGACGTACTTCGCGATCGGCGTCGAGCCGACGAACGACACGGCCCCGATGCCGGGGTGCTCCAGGATCGCGTCGACCGCGACCTTGTCACCGTGCACGACGTTGAACACGCCGTCGGGCAGGCCGGCCTTCTGGTAGAGGCGGGCCACCAGGTCGGACGCACCGGGGTCGCGCTCGGAGGGCTTGAGGATGAACGTGTTGCCGCACGCGATCGCGACCGGGTGCATCCACAACGGCACCATGATCGGGAAGTTGAACGGTGTGATGCCCGCGACGACACCGAGCGACTGGCGGAACGTGTGCGCAGTCGACGCCACCAGAGACCTGGTCGCTGAACTCACCCTTGAGCAGCTGCGGGATGCCCGCGGCGAACTCGACGACCTCGCGGCCGCGGACGACCTCGCCCTTGGCGTCGTCGAGCGTCTTGCCGTGCTCCGAGCTGATGATCGCGGCGAGCTCGTCCTCGTGCTCGACGAGCAGCTGGCGGAAGTCGAACATGATGCGCGAACGGGCCGTCACCGACGACTCGCCCCACGTCTCGTACGCCTTCGCGGCGGCCTGCACCGCAGCATCGACGTCGCCCGCGGTCGCCAGGCGCACCTGGGACTTGGGCGCGCCGACCGCAGGGTCGTACACATCCGCGAATCGGTCGCTCTCGCCCGTGACGCTCGCTCCGGCGATCCAGTGGTCATACGTGCTCATGCGTGATCCTTGTCGTTGTCGGTGGGCGCAAGGTGGCTGCGCTGGTGCGTCTTGTGCTCCTCGTACGCCGTGCGGGCCTGCCGGGTGGAGTCGAGGGCGGAGACCTCCGCCACCGGGACGTCCCACCATGCCGGACTGTCCGGAGCCGGGACCATGCGGGTCGGTCTCGACGTGGATCACGGTCGTCCGCGTGGACTGCTTGGCCTTGAGAACCGCCGCACGGAAGTCCTCGATGCTGCTGGCGGTCAGTACGTCGGCGCCGAGGCTCGCGGCGTTGGCGGCGAGGTCGACCGGCAGCCGGTCGCCGTCGAGGCCGGTCTCGGTGCGATAGCGGTACTGCGTGCCGAATCGCTGCGATCCCAGCGACTCCGACAGCGCGCCGATCGAGGCGAAGCCGTGGTTCTGCACCAGGACGACGATGATCTTGACGCCCTCGGCGACCGCGGTCACGAGCTCGGTGTTCATCATCAGGTAGGAGCCGTCGCCGACCATGACGAACACGTCGCGAGCGTCCTGCTCGTCGAGCGCGGCGAGCTTGACCCCGAGGCCGCCGGCGATCTCGTAGCCCATGCAGGAGAAGCCGTACTCGACGTGATAGCCCTTGCGATCGCGCGTACGCCACAGCTTGTGCAGGTCGCCGGGCATCGAGCCGGCCGCGCACAGCACGACGTCGCGGGGGTCGGAGAGCTCGTTGACCGCGCCGATGACCTGCGACTGTGCCGGAAGCGGCTGGTTGTCCCGGTCGTAGGCGGCCTGGACGATCGCGTCCCACTCGCCGGCGAGCTGCGTCGCCCGAGCGGTGTGTGCCGGGTCGGCGGTCCAACCCTCGAGCGCTGCGGCCAGGGCACGGCAGACCCTCGCGCGCATCGGCTACGAGGCTCGTCGCAGCGAGCTTGTGGGAGTCGAACGCCGACACGTTGAGGTTGACGAAGCGCACGTCGTCGGCTGCGAACACCGTGCGCGACGCGGTCGTGAAGTCGCTGTAGCGCGTGCCGACGCCGATCACGAGGTCCGCCTCGGCAGCGAGGGCGTTGGCGGCCGTGGTGCCGGTGGCGCCGATCGCGCCGACGGACTGCGGGTGGTCGTACGCCAGCGCGCCCTTGCCGGCCTGGGTCTCGGCCACCGGTATGCCAGTCGCCTCGGCGAACGCACGCAGTGCGTCGTTGGCACGGCTGTAGGTGACGCCGCCGCCGGCGACGATCAGTGGCTTGCGCGCCGAGCGGATCGCAGCGACGGCACGATCGAGTGCGGCCGGCTCGGGCACCGGGCGGGCGATGTGCCAGACCCGGCGGGCGAACAGCTCGTCGGGCCAGTCCCACGCCTCGGCCTGTACGTCCTGCGGCAACGCGAGCGTCACGGCACCCGTCGCCGCGGGATCGGTCAGCACGCGCATCGCGTTGAGCAGCGCCGGTGCGAGCTGCTCGGGGCGGTGCACGCGGTCGAAGTAGGCCGAAACCGGTCGGAAGGCGTCGTTGACCGAGATGTCGCCGTTGGCCGGGTCCTCGAGCTCCTGCAGCACGGGGTTGGCAACCTTCGTGGCGAACGTGTCGCCGGGCAGCAGCAGGACCGGTAGTCGGTTGATCGTCGCGAGGGCGGCGCCGGTGATCATGTTGGTCGCGCCGGGACCGACCGACGCCGTGACGGCCATCGTGGCGAGCCGGTCGCGCTGGCGGGCGTACGCCACGGCGGCGTGCACCATGGCCTGCTCGTTGCGGCCCTGGAGGTAGCGCAGGTGCGACGGCTCGTCGGAGACCTCACGCTCGAGCAGGGCCTGGCCCACACCGGCGACGTTGCCGTGGCCGAAGATGCCCCAGCAGCCCGCGAAGAAGGCGTTCTCGACGCCGTCACGCTCGACGTGCTGCGCCTCGAGGAACCGGACGAGGGCCTGCGCGACGGTAAGACGCTCGGTCATGCCGCCACCTCCACAAAAGAGCCCACGATACGGAGACGCCGACATGAGCCCTGCCACATGATTCCCTCGCTGCGCTCGGTCATGCGGAAACCTCCTGCTGGACTCCGAAGGGCAGGCGCGGGTCGACGGCCTGGTCGGCCCACGTGTCGCGGACCCACGTGTGGGCCGGGTCGTCGCAGATCAGCCAGGCGCGCTCCGCGCCGGGACCGGCCATGACGTTGAGGTAGTAGAGGTCGTATCCGGGTGCGGCGATCGACGGACCGTGCCAGCCGTGCGGGATCAGGACGGCGTCGCCGCTGCGGATCTCGGTCGTGACGTCGATGTCGGCGCCCTCGTGGCCGTAGACACGCTGGAACCCGATGCCGGGGCCGTTGGGGCCGTCAGCGACCTCGAAGTAGTAGATCTCCTCGAGCGCCGTCTCGCCGTCGCGCTCCTCGTCGTGCTTGTGCGGCGGCCACGAGGACCAGTTGCCGCCGGGCGTCAGCACCTCGCACGCGATGATGCGGTCGGCATCGAGGACGCCGGGGATGCCGAAGTTGTTGACCTGCCGGCTGGACTGCCCGGCGCCGCGGAGCTCGACCGGCACGTCGGACTTGGGCAGGTATGCGGGTGCGAGCCGGTTGTCGCAACGCGACGAGGCGAGGGCGAAGCGCCCGCCGGCCTCGCTGGTGATCGTGAGCTGGGCGTCTCGCGGGGCGTACACGACATCGCTGGGGCCTGCGAACACGTTGGCGCGACCCTCCAGCACGTACGCCTGACCGTCGGCCGTCACGTCTGCGGAGCCACTCAGCGACAGGACGACGTACTCGGAGCCGCCAGTGCCGATCGTCTCGGTCTGGCCGGCGCGAGCTCGACGATGCGCAGCCCGCTGTAGCCCCAGCCCGCCGACTCCGGCGTGATCTCGCTCGACCGCGTGCACCACATGGGTCATGAGCGAATCATCTCGACCGTCGCGTCGACCGCGCCCTCGACGTCGCCGTCGGGCGGGAACAGCAGCGTGCGTCCGACGACCATGCCGCGGACGTTGGGGCTGGCCAGCGCCTTGGACCAGGCGGCGAACTGGGCCTCCTGGTCGGACGACACCTCGCCACCGAGCAGCACGACCGGCAGCGTCGTGGCGGCCAGGACGGCATCCATGTGGTCCACGACGGGCAGCTTGAGCCACGTGTACGCCGAGGTGCTCGCGAGTCCGGCGGCGACCGTGGCCGAGCGCACGACGGCCTCGGTCGTCAGGTCGTTGCGGATGCGTCCGTCGGCGTCACGTCGGGAGATGAACGGCTCGACCATCGCCATGACCTGGTGCGCAGCGAGCTCGTCGACGGCGTTGGCGCAGGCCTGCATCGTCGCGGGGGTCGCGTGGTCCTCGGGGTCGATGCGGAACAGCATCTTGCCGCCCTGGTAGCCCGCTGCCGCGATCGAGCCGGCGTCATAGCCCGTGAAACGGTCATCGATCTCGAACACCGTCCCGGCCAGGCCGCCGCGGTTCATCGAGCCGATGACGACCTTGCCCTCGAGGGCACCGAGCAGCAGGAGGTCCTCGATGACGTCAGCCGTGCCCAGCACACCGTCGACGCCGGGGCGCTCGAGTGCGCGGACCATACGGCTGAGCAGCTCGGCGCGGTCGCCCATCGCCAGTGCATCGTCGCCGGCGCGCAGCGCACCGCGGGCCGGGTGGTCAGCCGCGACGAGCAGCAGGCGCCCCGTCTCCCCCACCAGACCGGTCGGCTGCTGCCGCTGTGCGGCGAGCTCCGCGATCCGCTCGGGATGGAGCGCGCGCGTCGCGACGACGCTCGCAATGCTTTCGGCGTTGACCGTGGTCATCAGACCTTCCCCCGTTCGAGCACCGCGGCGACTTCGGCTGCGGTGGGCATGGCATCGGCGCAGGACAGCTGTCCGGCGACGTAGGCTCCTGCGGCGTTGGCGAACGCCAGTGTGGTGGTGAGGTCCCAGCCGCTGAGCAGGCCGTGGACGAGCGAGCCGCCGAACGCGTCGCCGGCGCCGAGGCCGTTGACCACGTCTACCGGGACGGGCGGCACGACGACGGACTCGTCGCCGCGTACGCCCAGCACGCCCGCGGGCCCCTGCTTGACGACTGCGAGCTCGACGCCGGTGGCGCGCAACGCCTTGGCGGCGGCCTGCGGGTCGGTCTCGCCGATCGCGACCTCGCACTCCTCGCGGTTGCCGACCGCGACTGAGACGTACGGAAGGGCGGCCTGGATCTGTGCGGTGGCCGCCTCGGCGGACTCCCAGAACATCGGACGATAGTCGAGGTCGAGCACCGTGATGCCTGCCCCCTTGTCAGCACGAGCCCGCCGCGCCTCGAGGGCGGCAAGGTGGGCAGAGCGGCTGGGCTCCTGCGACAACCCGGTGCCAGTGATCCAGAAGACGTCGGCGGCACGGATCGCGTCGTAGTCGAGCTCGTCGACGTTGATCTCCAGGTCCGGAGCCTTTGGCTCGCGGTAGAAGTACAGCGGGAAGTCGTCCGGCGGGAAGATCTCGCAGAACGTCACCGGGGTCGGCAGGCCGGCGACCGGGGTGACCCACGTGTCGTCGACGCCGAATCCCTGAAGGGCCGTGTGGATGAACCGCCCGAACGGATCGTCACCCGTACGTGTGATGGTGGCGACCCGGTGACCCAGCCGCGACGCCGCCACGGCGACGTTGGTCGAGCTGCCGCCGAGGAACTTGGCGAACGACGTGACGTCCTCGAGGTGGACCCCGACCTGCTCGGGATAGATGTCGACGCCGACGCGCCCCATCGTGATGAGCTCAAGTTGGCTCACGCGAGAACAGCCTTCACGAAGTCGAGGCTGGCGCGTACGTCCGCGATCGGGCCTTCGCCCTCCGGCTCGCCGTCCTTGAACATGACGTCCTGCTCCAGGACGTACCAGCCGTCGTAGCCAGCGCCCTGAAGTGCCTCGATCATGGCTCGGATGTCGACGTCGCCCTCGCCGAGCACCTGCCACATCCCGTCGGCCACGGCGTCGGAGAACGTGATCTCCCCGGCGACGACCTTGGCGGACTTGGCGGTGTCGACGTCCTTGAGGTGGACGTGCTTGACCCGGTCGAGGTTGGCGATCGTGATCCCGACGGGGTCGGCCCCGGCAGCGGCCAGGTGGCCGGTGTCGATGCAGAACCCGATGTGCGAGCCGTCGGCGACGCGCTGGACGTCCTCGGCGGTCTCGACGAGGGTGCCGATGTGCGGGTGGATCACGGCGATGACGCCGCGCTCTTCAGCATGGTCGGCGATGCGGTCGAGGTTGGTCAGCAGCGTCTTCCACTGGACGTCGTCCAGGACGGGACGGTCGTCGTAGCCGTCGACACCGGTCGCTGCGGCGAGCACGACGACTCCGGCGCCGGTCACGAGGCACGCGTCGATGAACGTGTCGACCCCACCCATCGGGTCATGCGCAGCGTCGTGCAGGACGACCGGGACGAACCCGCCGACGGCCTGCAGGTTGTAGGTCTCGAGGAAGTCCTTGCGCGCCTCGGGCTCCTCGGGCAGGAACCCGTCGGGGCCGAACTCGGTCGCGCTGAGCCCCAGGCGTTCCATCTCGGCCATGACCCGCTCGGGCGGCAGCTGGAAGCCCCAGCCCGGGACCTCACACACCCCCCAGGAGATGGGGGCACCGGCCACTCGGGGGCCGGTCTGGCGCAGATCGCTCGCGGTCATGCTGTTCCTTTGCGGGTTTGTGCTGACAAACTATCAAGGACGAGTGTGTCTCCACTCACACGCGCTGTCAACCCTTTGTCCTGACATATTGACGTCTAGTCATGAGTCGATACATTGTCCGCATGCCAGGCCACAGGTTCACGCTCGACCGATCGAGCCCCGTCCCCCTGTACTTCCAGGTGGCCGAGCAGTTCGAGAAGGCGATCCTGGCCGGCGAGATCGCCCCCGGTGAGCGGATCGACAACGAGATCGCGCTCGCGAAGGACCTCGGACTGTCGCGACCCACGATGCGCCAGGCGATCCAGGTGCTCGTCGACAAGGGCATGCTCGTGCGCAAGCGTGGCGTCGGCACCCAGGTCGTGCACGGCAAGATCCGTCGCTCGGTCGAGCTGACCAGCCTGTTCGACGACCTCAGCGCGGCCGGCCAGAAGCCACGCACCGAGGTCCTCGCGGTCGGCAAGGTCTCCGCCGAGGAGGACGTCGCCCACGAGCTGCAGCTCAGCGTCGGCGACGACGTGTGGTCGCTCGAGCGGCTCCGGTATGTCGGCAAGGAGCCGCTCGCGGTGATGCACAACTTCATCCCGGTCGACGTCGTCGACCTTGACGCCGTCGACCTCGAGAAGAACGGACTCTACGCGCACATGCGGTCGTCGGGCATCCTCATGCGGGTCGCCCGCCAACGCATCGGCGCACGTGGTGCCGGCCCTGAGGAGGCTGCGCTGCTCGGCGAGAAGAAGGGCGCTCCCCTGCTCACGATGGCCCGCACGGCGTACGACAACGCCGGCCGCGCGGTCGAGTACGGCCGCCATGCGTACCGCCCCGACCTCTACGCCTTCGAGCTCACCCTCGTCGACCGCTGACGAGTCACTCCGGTTGGGGCGACGAGTCACTCCGCACGTACAACGTCACGTCCGAAACCCGCCGGTCCAGGCGGCAGAACTCGCCCACGATGGATACATGACCATCACCACGCAGACCCGTGACTCGCACACCGTGATCGACCCGGCAATCCTCTACTTCGGCACGCCGGTCGTGCTCCTGACATCGGTCAATCCCGACGGCAGCAGCAACATCATGCCGATGTCATCCGCCTTCTGGCTCGGCCATCGCGGCATGCTCGGGATCGGCGCCGGCTCCCACACCGCGGCCAACCTGTGGGAGCGCCCGGACTGCGTGCTCAACCTGCCCTCGACCGATCTCGTGACGGCAGTCGACCGGCTGGCCCTGACAACGGGCAGCCCGCAGGTCTCCCCGTGGAAGACCGAGGCGGGCTACGTGCACGAGCCCGACAAGTTCGCGCGTGCCGGCCTCACTCCCCTGCCGGCCGAGACGGGCGACGCGGCCCGGATCGCCGAATGCCCGGTCAACCTCGAAGCCCGCGTGGTCGGCTCCTACCCGATGGACGACCGAGTCGTGGTCCTCGACGTCGAGGTCCGCCGGGTCCACGTGCACGAGACGATCCGCATGACCGGCACCGAGCACCGCATCGACCCGGACCGCTGGCGGCCGCTCATCATGAGCTTCCAGCATTTCTACGGCCTCGGCGACAGGGTCCACCCGTCGCGCCTCGCGAGCATCGACGAGGAGCTCTACCGCTGAGCTGCGCCCTCGACCTCGGACTTGATCGTGGCCAGCGTGCGGTCGATGCCGTCGAGCAGCTCCGAGTCGTGGGAGTCGGCGCCACCCAGGGCGTACCTGGCGGTCAGGCGTACGCTCAGCGACGGGTTGGGCAACGCCGTCCGTCGCTCGGTCAGCTCGGTGCCGCCGTCGACGGGCTCGATCTCGTAGGACCAGTCGACGTTGGTCGGCCACACGTGGAACCGGAAGACGCCACGGCCGTTGTCGTTGGCCGGCGGCTTCCACTGGGCGATCCGGCTCAGCGTCGGCCAGGCGAAGCCCTTGCGGCGGTTGAGGTTGATCCCACGGCGGCCGACTCGCGGCTTGCCGAACAACCACATGCCGACCAGCTCAGGGCTGCGGCGCGGCATGGCCTTGACGTCCGAGACCGCTGCCCAGACCTCGTCAGGCGTCGCGGCGATCTGGATGCTCGACTCGAGCGGGGGTTGCCCCATGGATCGGTCCTCTCAGTGCGTGCGGGACTCAGGCGCGCCGCGGTGCGGCGGGCAGCGCGCGCACGTTGCGCGTGCGGGAGTTGAGCCACTCGACGAGCCAGTCTCCCACCTGGGGGTGGTTGAGCAGCGCGAAGTGGTGGGCGCTCGGCAGGTACTCGAACGTCGCACCGTCGACGATGGGGCCCGCGCGACCGACGCCGGTCGCCGACGAGAAGTGCACCAACAGGTCGCCGAGCACGGCACTCAGCGGGTGGCGCTGCGAGGCACCGAGCGTTGCCGCGACGAAGTGGTACTCCGCGAGCGGCAGCGGCGCCGCGGCGATGCGGTCGAGACCCCACTGACCCGTGAGGTCCTGCCCCTCCCACTCGTCCTTGGTGATGTAGCCGTGGCGCAGGTCGACGATGCCGGCCGAGCGGCTCTCGAGGATCGAGCTGAACGGCGAGGACTCGGGCCAGAACCGCAGCAGGCGGGAGCCGAGGTGCGCGACCTTCTCGAGGTTCGCGCCGGCGTGCGGCGTGCCCAGGCAGACCACGTCACGCACGAGGTGCTGCCACGTCTGGCCGGAGGCCGTCGCGTGGTTCGTCGCTGCGCGGGCGACCAGGCCGCCCATCGAGTGACCGACGAGGGTGATGCGGGTGACCGGCACGGGCCACGACTCCACGACCTGCTGGAGCAGCGCGTCGAGATGCTTGCCGTTCTCGGAGATGTGCAGCCCGGTGTTGTAGCGGATCATCACCGGCGTGCCATCGGTCTCCGCCAGGATGCGTTCGGCGTACGTCGTGCCGTGCACCTTGGCGCCGTTGGCCCACGACTCGTCGTTCTCGCACAATCCGTGCAGGAACACGACGGGATGACTCGTGCCGTCGCGGAACGCCTCGGCCAGCGGCCACGACGTCGCGGGCACGTCCTGGCCCTCTGAGCGGATCGCCATCGTGATGGCCTGCGGGTCGTCGAGCATGCGGAGCTCGTCGCCGATCAGGCCGTTGACCGCGGCGACGACGAGCCGGCCTCGACGGGTGTCCTCGATCGGCCGGCCGACGCCGCGGGTCGCGAGCGCCCGCACGGAGCCGCTCGAGACCCGCAGGACGCCGGAGATCGCGCCGTAGACCGACGTCACGACGGCGTCGTGCAGCGACTCCGGGACGTGACCGCCCACGACGCGCGTCGCCTTGAACATGCGTGAGGCGACGGCCGAGTGCAGGTCACGTACGGTGCCGACGATCAGGCGGTCGCTGTAGTCGAGAGCCAGCGCCGCGACGTCAGTCGTCCGTGCAGGTTCATCGGGCATGTGTACATACTGCCGGTATCCGAACCGAAACTGAACTCCCACGCGGGGAGTCATGCATCACGCCTCGGCGGGAGCCTCTGCGTCATCCGCCTCGTCGCCGTAGGTGCCGTCGGCGCGCAGCTTGGACAGCTCGATGACGTTGCCGGACTTGTCCGTGACCTTGGCCGACTCCACGAGCGACGCGAGCGCCTTGCCGCGCAGCACCTCGCTCACCATCTCGGGCACGTGGTTGTGCTCCATGATGTGCTGGATGTACGCGTTGGGGTCCTCGCCGGACTGCTGGGCGCGGCGCATGATGTGCTGCGACAGCTCGGCGTCGTCGATGCCGAACTCCTCGTTGGCGACGATCTGGTCGAGCACGAACTGGGCGATCAGCGAGTCGCGCACGCGCTTCTCGAGGTCGGCCTCGAACTCGTCGATCGTCTGCTTCTCGTCGTCGAGGTAGGTCTGGAACTCCACGCCGGCCATCGCGAGCTGCTGCTCGATCTGCTGGCGGCGGCTGTCGATCTCCTCGGTGACGAGGTTCTCCGGCAGCGGCGCGTCGATCTTGCTGACGATCTCGTCGAGCACCAGGTCGCGGGCCTCGTTGGCCTGCTCCATGCGCTTGCCGCGCGTGACGCGGTCGGTCAGGTCGGCGCGGAGCTCGTCGATCGTGTCGAACTCCGACGCGGTCTGGGCGAACTCCTCGTCGAGCTCGGGGAGCTGCTGCTCCTTGACGTCCTTGACCGTGACGGTGACGTCGACGTCCTGGCCGGCGAGGTCGCCGCCGACGAGCTTGGTCGTGAAGGTCTTGGACTCGCCGGCCTTGAGGCCGATGAGTGCCTCGTCGAGGCCGTCGAGCATCGTGGCCCGGCCGATCGTGTAGGGCATGCCCTCGGCCTGAGCCGCCTCGATGTCCTCGCCGTTCTGCGAAGCCGACAGGTCGATCGTCAGGAAGTCGCCCTCGGCGGCAGCACGGTCGACCTCGGCGAACGTGGCGAAGCGCTCGCGGAGCGCCGTGAGCTGCTCCTCGACGTCGTCGTCGCCGACAGCAGCGTCCTCGACGGTGACCGCGATCGTGGAGATGTCGGGCAGCTCGAGCTCAGGACGTACGTCGAGCTCGGCGGTGACCTCGATGGGCTCGCCGTCCTCGAACTTCGACAGGTCGATCTCGGGCTGGCTCAGGGGCTGGATCTTGGTGTCCTGCAGCGCCTGGCTGTACCAGCCCGGCAGCGCGGAGTTGATGGCCTCGTCGAGAACCGCGGTGCGTCCGACGCGCTGGTCGACGATCGCCGCGGGGACCTTGCCCTTGCGGAAGCCGGGGATCGTGATCTGCGAGCCGATGGTCTTGTATGCGGCGTCGAGGCTGGGCTTGAACTCCTCGAACGGCACCTCGATGGTGAGCTTGATCCGGGTCGGGCTCAGTGTCTCGGTGGTGCTCTTCACGTGACTGACTCCTGCATGATCTGGATGCTTGACGGTGGGGGCTGCCGCGGACGTACGCCCGGCGATTGCAGCGACGTACCAGTCTCTCATGGGCGACAAGACAAGCCCGAATCGAGTCTCGCCCCCGCGATCAGGCGTCGAGCGGGCGATCGACCGGCTCGACCCGCGCCACGCCGGACTTCACGGCCCACGACGTCAGCCGCCGTGAGCCCGAACGCGGGTCACGGCGATCGTCGACGGCGTACCAGTCCATCTGGATCCGCTCCGGCGTCACCTCGAGCACGGAGTGCCCGTGGTCGTCGAGGTTGACGAACCGTACGTGCGGGTTCTCGGTCTGGATCGCTGCCTCGAGGGTCAGCGAGACCGTACGAGGCCGGGCGCCGATGAAGTCGTCGACGTTGTTGCTCGTGATCGAGCTGCACACGAGCTCGGTGGCGACGACGCTGCCGCTCGGACCGGGCACGTCGTTGGCCCACGCGGTGTGCACGTCGCCGGTCAGGAACACCACATCGGTCGTGCCGTCCGCCTCGACCTTGCCGAGCAGCCGTCGGCGGTCCGAGGGATAGCCGTCCCACTCGTCGGTGTTGGGCGTCGACGACCGGAGCGGCGTGAGACTGACGGTCTGGCTCAGCGCGAACTCCTCGGCGGCCGGCCTGGGCGGCAGCCGCACGGGCGCGAGCATGACCGGGTTGCCGACGAGCTTCCAGCGGCACGGCGACGTCGCGAGATTGCCGCTGAGCCAGGCGAGCTGGTGCTCCCCCGCGATCGTGCGCGTGGAGTCGTTGATCGGCGGGATCGTCCTCGTCGACGCGCTTGCTGCGATAGCTCCTGAGATCGAGCATCGACAGGTCGACCAGCTGGCCGAACTGCAGCCGCCGGTAGATCTTCCGCCCGTCCCCCGCCACCGCCGTGCCCGAGATCCGCACCGGCATCCACTCGTCGTACGCCCGTTGGGCCGCGCGCACCCGCTTGGCGTACGACCCCTCCCGCGCCTGGTGCTCGTACGCTCCATGTGCCCAGCTGCCGTCGGCGACCTCGTGGTCGTCCCACGTGGCGATGAACGGCACCGCAGCGTGCAACGCCTGGAGGTCGCGGTCGGTCTTGTACTGCGCGTGCCGGCGGCGGTAGTCGCTCAGGCTGACGATCTCGCGCGGCGGGTCGTGCCTGCGCACGTCCTCGTTGCGGTGGCCGTACGAGTACTTGCCGGGCTGGTACTCATACAGGTAGTCGCCGAGGTGGATCACGGCGTCGAGGTCTCCCCGCTCGGCGAGGTGCCGGTACGAGTTGAACCAGCCCGCCTGCCAGTTGGCGCACGACACGACCCCGAACCGCAGCCGCTCAGGCGTGCTGCCCGGCGCGGGTGCCGTCCGCGTTCGCCCCGTGCGCGACACGGCGTCGACGTAGGTGAAGCGGAACCAGTAGTCCGTCGCAGGCGCCAGCCCGGTCGCGTCGAGCTTGACCGTGTGGTCGCGCCGGGCGTCGGTGTGGACCGTGCCGGAGCGCACGACGTCCGTGAATGCGTTGTCGAGGGCGACCTCCCAGCGCACCGCGGCGCGAGGCCCGTGGCCCGACCCCGGCACCGACTGCTCGGTCGGAGTCACCCGGGTCCACAGCACCACGGCGTCCGGGAGCGGATCACCCGAGGCGACTCCATGGCGGAACGGCGACACCGTCGACGACGCTGCGGGCGTCGACAGGACCTCCGACCCCAGGACGCCCAACCCGGCAGCAAGTCCGAAGCTGCCGATCAGGAACTTCCTACGATCCGGGAGCAGAGCTCCAGTCCTCGTCGTCACACACCCATTCGGACAGGTGCGACAGAACCAACCCTCCAGTGGAGGGTGAACGTCACGCGACGGTCAGACGTACGTCTGGTGCCGAACTTGCGCCAGTCACAAAGTCGGGATGACAGGATTCGAACCTGCGACCCTCCGCTCCCAAAGCGGATGCGCTACCAAGCTGCGCTACATCCCGTAGCCGCGTCAGTCTAGTGGACACTTGCCCCGTGACCTCGCATCGGTACGACGAGCTCGTCGGCATCATCCGCGAACGGCAGCCTGCATGCGGCACGACGACCGTCGTCGCGGTCGACGGGCCGAGCGGATCGGGCAAGACGAGCCTCGTCGGCGAGCTGGCTGATGCGGCGGGCGCCGCCGTGCTGCACCTGGAGGATCTCTACCCGGGCTGGCACGGTCTCGCCGCGACTCCGCCGATGGTGCGCGGCATCCTCGAATCGCTTGCGGTGGGCGACGTCGGTACGGCCGCCCGATGGGACTGGGTCGAGGACCGACCCGGCGCGCCTCTGCATGTGCCGCCGGTCCCCCTCCTGATCCTTGACGGCGTTGGCAGCGGGGCGGCGACGATACGGCCGTTCCTCAGCCTGCTGATCTGGGTCGAGGCACCCACGGCCGTACGCAAGCAGCGTGCCCTGGCACGGGACGGTGGCGTCTACGCGCCGTTCTGGGACACCTGGGCGGCACAGGAGGCGGCCCACTTCAGGGCCGAGGAGACCCGCCGCCACGCCGACGTCATCGTGCACACCGACGCCTGATCCGGTCGGCGCATGTGGCAAGATGGACGTCGTTGCCGCAAGGCTTCGCGGACGTAACTCAATTGGTTAGAGTCTCTGCCTTCCAAGCAGAATGTTGCGAGTTCGAGTCTCGTCGTCCGCTCCATCTACGCGTAGCGTTTCATCGAGGGGACGACGAGACTCATGGGCCCCTCAGCGGCCCGAAGGGCCCACCTAGGGATCGTCGTCCGCTCCATCTACGCGTAGCGTTTCATCGAGGGGACGACGAGACTCATGGGCCCCTCCGTCGCGCCGAAGGCGCCATCAAAGGGATCGTCGTCCGCTCGCGGGGAAGTCCTCAGCCCTTCCCAATCGCCGACACCAGCGCGCCGCTGAAGGCATCCAGGTCATCGGGCGAGCGGCTCGTGATGAGGTTGCCGTCCGTCGCGACCTCCTCGTCGACGACAGTCGCGCCGGCATTGCGCAGGTCGGTCCGGATGCTCGGGAACGATGTCACGGTCCGGCCCGAGACGACCCCGGCCTCCAGCAGGCTCCACGGCCCGTGGCAGATCGCCGCAACGGGCTTGCCGCTCTCGACGAACTCCCGCACGAACGCCATCGCGGACTCGTCGACGCGCAGCTTGTCCGGATTGACCGTTCCTCCCGGCAACAACAGCGCGTCGTAGTCGTCCACCGAGGCATCGCCGACCAGCGCGTCGACGTCGAACGTGCCGGCGTCCTCCAGGTCGTTGTTGCGAGCGGCGATCTGCCCGTCCTGCAACGACAGCAGGTGCGTCGTGGCCCCTGCGTCAGTCAGGGCGCCACGCGGCTGCTCGAGCTCCACCCGCTCGACACCGTCAGCGGCCAGGATCGCCACTCGTCGTCCGTTCAATTCCGTCATGTTCTGTCCCTCCGATCGTGTCGTGCTGTTCTCGATACCCAGGCGACGAAGGCCGAATCACCCGAAATTGCTTGACGTTCCCGCGATCTGGGTAGTCCCTCCACCACACCTCGTGATGAGGCGCACCCGCGCTGGATGACAGGAGACGGCCATGATCTGGAACAGGGACAAGGGCGAGCACGTCGACACCGACACGCGTACGCGCGACGACGTGGCCGACCGCACGGCAGCTGTCGACCCCGATGAGCGCGACGCCGAGGTCGAGCAGCACCAGCGGGAGCGCTGGGGCGGTATGAACGCCGGCGCCGGGTTCTTCGGCTGGCTCGTCGCGGTCGGCATGGCGGTGCTGCTCTCGAGCATCATCGGCGCTGTCGCGGCCGCTGTCGGCGACGCCAACGACGTGACCCAGTCACAGCTCGACCGGGAGGCCGGCAAGATCAGCATCGGCGCCGCGATCGCGCTGCTCGTCGTGCTGCTGATCAGCTTCTACGCGGGCGGGTACGTCGCCGGGCGCATGTCGCGATTCGACGGTGCGCGACAGGGCTGGGCCGTGTGGCTCATCAGCCTCGTGGTCGTCGTGATCGCCGCGATCATCGGCGCCGTGTACGGCTCGGAGTACGACGTCATGAACCGCGTCGACATACCTGACGTGCCGATCCCCACCGACGACCTGACGCTCGGCGGCGCGGTCACGATCGCCGCCGCCATCTTCGCGACCCTGCTCGCAGCATTGGCCGGCGGCAAGGCCGGTACGCACTACCACCGCAGGGTCGACCGCACCTGGTAGGTCAGTGCAGCGTCTCCCCGCGCTCGAACATCGCGACGAACTTCGCGATGCGCCGGGCGCGGGTCTCGGGACGCTTGGCGTGGTGGAGCTGGTAGTAGACCGCGAACGTGTTGCGCTTGTTGAGCGTCGCGAAGAACTCCTTGGCTGCCGGGTTCGCCTCCAGCGCCTCCAGGAAGTCCGCCGGCACCTCAGCCGTGGAAGGGCTCGCGGTGGCGGCGTCCCACCGGCCGTCCTGCTTGGCCCGCTCGACCTCCGCGAGCCCGGCCGGACGCATCCGGCCGGCCGCGGTCAAGGCGGCGACCTTGTCCCGGTTGATCTCCGACCACGGACTCTGCGGACGCCGGGGCCCGTACGACTGGAGGTAGGCCTGCTCGTCGAGCGATCGCCGCTGGCCGTCGATCCAGCCGAACGCTAGAGCGAGGTCGAGCAGCTCAGCCAACGTCGGCGTCTGCAGCGTCGAGCCCTTCTTGGCGATCACGAACCATGCTCGATCCGTGTCGGCATGATGCGCCTCGTACCAGGCCTCCGCTTCGGCGACGTCGGCGAATCGTATGGGCTCGGGGGCGTCGGCCATTCCCGTAGCGTAGTCACGATCTGCCGCCTATACCGTCACGCCGTCGGCATGCCTGTCGATCCGCAGCCGCGGCCTCATGGGAGCGCGTGGTTGGGATGCGATGCTGCGGACCCAGTTTCCACGGCCGGCAACGCCGGCGCACCAGGACGACTGAGGATCAGCACAGCGCGGTCGTCGTCGCCGGTCGTGACCATCTTGAGGATGCGCCGTGGTGCCTGGTCGAAGCCGGCCGTCACGATCGTCGCGGCCTCGGTGCGCAGCCACTCGATGCCGGCAGTGAAGTCCTGCGTCCGCGACTCGACGACGCCGTCGGTGTAGAACATCAAGGCGTCGCCGACCCCGAGCCGTCCGGTCGTCTGGTGGAAGTCCGGGCGCTTCATGATGCCGAGGGCCGTGCCCCGCGCGCCGTCGATCTGCCACGCCGAGCTGGCGGAGTCCCACCGCAGCGCCGGAGGATGGCCGGCGTTGATGATCGAGTAGCTGCCGCTCGGCAAGTCGATCAGGACGTGCACCGCCGTCGCAAAGCCCTCGTCCCAGTTCTGCCGGATCAGGAAGTCGTTGCCGGCGGCGAACAGGCCGAGCGGAGGCAGCGCGCCGATGAGGCCACCGAGCGCACCCGCGAACTGCAGCGACTGGGTGCCGGCGGCCACGCCCTTGCCACACACGTCGACCAGGACCATCTCGAGCTTGGTCTCGTCCTCCGACAGGTTGGCCACGAGGAAGTCACCGGCGAACTTGGCGCCGCCCGCCGGCAGCATCGCGGACTGCGACTTCCAGCCCTTGGGCAGCGGGGGCACGACGCCCTGGGCCTGGAGCCGGTCCTTGAGGTCGACCAGCATCGCCTCGCCGAGCGGTCCAGGCAGGCCGCTGCGGTGACGGCTCGACTCGAACAGCACGAGTATCGCGACGAGGGCCATGACGATCAGCGTGCTGAACCGGCCCGTCGTCATGCCGGACTTGATCGTCTCGTGCGTCACCGTGGCCGCTGTCGCCGCGACGATGAACAGCACCAGCGCCAGCAGAGGCTTGTAGCGCAGGGCCATCGTGCCGAGCAGAATCGGGATCACGAAGGTCGCCGCAGGGAAGGTGTTGTAGCTGAGCAACGACAGCAGCATGATGCCGGTCGACATGATGATCAACGCGCCGAGGACCGCGGCCTGCCCCTCACTCGTGCCGGTACGCCACCGGACGATGCGCTCGTCAACGTAGCCCGCCAGGGTGGGCAGCGTCCGCCGCAACCGAGTTGTCACGCCATCAACCCTATCCACGATGCTGACATACCGGGCACCAAAACAGGTTTCTGCCAGCGAGGACCCTGCGGCGAACGGGCGTCCCGCAGACGAGACAGGCTTGCCCCTCTCGCCGGTAGACGTAGACCTCTCCCCCGTGGTCGTCCGCCCGCGGCGGGCGGCCCATCGCCTCAGGCTCGTGCTCGGGCCTGACGGTGTCGATCCGGCCGGTGAGCACCCCGTCGCGCATCAGGTCGACGAGGTCGGCCCACATCGCATTCCAGCGCTTGCGGGTGATGCGCCGCCCGGCGGTCATCGGCGCCACCTCGTTGCGGAACAGCACCTCGGCGCGGTAGACGTTGCCGACCCCGGCGAGCACCGCCTGGTCCATCAGCAGTGCGGCGATCGGCGTCGAGGAGCGGTGGATGCGGTGCCAGGCGCGATCCGGGTCCGCGTCGGCACGCAGCGGGTCCGGGCCGAGCCGGGCGATCCGTGCGTCGACCTCCGGAGGCGTCAGCAGCTCGCACGTGTTGGCCCCGCGAAGGTCAGCCGTCGACCCGGCCTCCAGGCGCCATCGCACCTGCCCGACGACGGGGCGACCGACGCCGGGGCTGATGACGAACGTCCCGTAGAGGCCGAGGTGGACGTGCACCTGCTCCGGCACGTCCGCGAACGAGACGAACAGGTGCTTGCCCCACGCCTCGGCGCCGTCGAGCACGTGTCCGTCGATCCGTGCCGACTCGGCGGTGAACCGGCCCTGCGGGCTCGACGAAGTGACGGCCCGCCCCGCGTACGTCGTGCGGAGCTCGTCGGCCAGGCGGTGGAGGGTGTGCCCCTCAGGCAAGCTCGCCGGTCTCCTCGTAGGAGAGCATCATGTCGATCCGGCGTTGGTGGCGCTCGGCGTGGCTCCACGGGGTCGTCAGGAACGTCTCGACGATCGCCGTGGCCTCGTCGGCGGTGTGCATGCGCGCACCGACGGCAACGACCTGGGCGTCGTTGTGCTGACGAGCCAGCGAAGCCGTCTCGGTGCTCCAGGCGAGCGCGGCACGCGCACCCTTGACCTTGTTGGCGGCGATCTGCTCGCCGTTGCCCGAGCCACCGATGACGACCGCCAGCGAGCCGGGTTCGCCGACCGCCGCAGCAGCCGCCGCGATGCAGTAGGGCGGGTAGTCGTCCTCGGCGTCGTACGTCTCCGCGCCGTGGTCGACGGCCTCGTAGCCGTTGTCGTTGAGCCAGGCGATCAGGTGGGTCTTGAGCTCGAAGCCTGCGTGGTCTGAGCCGATGTGGACGCGCATGTGCTCAGTCTTCCAGTCCGTGTGGCGACATGCTCACGCACCTCTGACGAGATCGCGCACGAACGCGGCGAAGGCGTCGGCGGACTCCTCGCCGACGAAGTCCCCCAGCACGTAGCGTTTGCGCTCGGCCCGCGCCGCGGCCAGCGGATCACGTACGAGGAGGTCGTCGAGAACCTCGTCGAGGTTGGACATGTCGCCGAGCAGGACGTAGCCGGTCTGGGCGACCGAGAACTCGTCGCGGAACTCCTCGATGCCGGCTCGCATGCTCGTCATGGCATACGGCTTCTCGGACTGCAGGAAGTCCGAGACGACGCTCGAGACGTCGGAGATGAGGGCGTGCGAGTGGTTGGCGCAGTCGACGACGCTCCACTCCTTGTCGACGACCTTGCCCCAGCGATGGCGCCGGTCCGAGGAGCTGCGGTCGGCGCGCAGGATGTCACGGATCTCCTGGATGACCGCGGCCCGACGGCGCCAGCGATAGCTCAGCGGGTGGGGCCGGAAGATCACCGTGACATCACGCGCGATGAGGGCCCGCACGATGTCGGGCCCCTTCTCGAGCGACGAGAAGTTGACCCCGTCGTCGACGCCGTGCCAGGTCGGCGCATAGAGCACGCGCTTGGGTCGGCGCTCAGCGATCGGACCTCGCGCCGGCAGCACGCCGGAGGCCTGCGGCCGGCCCAGGATGCGGAACTTCTCGGGGGCGACGTGGATGCCGTGCCGCTCGTAGCGGTCGATGCCGGCCTGGCCGCAGACCACGAGGATGTCGTACAGCGCGTGGCGCGGGTTGAAGTTGGCCGGCTTGTCGGAGTCTCCGTGGTTGAGCCACACGTGGGTCAGGTCGGTGTGGTCCATGAACCCCTTGTTGGACTGCGCGTTCTGCACGTAGAACACCGCGCGGATCGAGCGTACGAACAACGAGTCGAGGTCGCGCGTCCCGCGGGATCCGAGCTGGACGAGCGGCGAGGTCAGCTCGGCGCCGTCGAGGATCAGGGGAAGGTACTTCTCGTGCAACGTGATGACGACGCAGCGCTCGCCGGAGCGCAGCAGGTAGGGCTCCCACATGCGCAGCTGCCAAGGCCCGCCCGATCGCCCGGCGAAACCCATCGCGATCGTCGGCGCGTACGCCTCGAGGGCTTCGCGGACCCGCCGGCCGTGGCGCAGGTAGCGCAGCATCGTCCCCGCGCAGGCGAGCCACGCGACGACTGCCACGACGGCCAACACCACGAACGCCGGCGGCGGCGCGCCGATCACGGTCAGCAGCACCGCCACGACGGCGGCGGCGAGGCTGACCCAGGTGTGCGCCTCGACAGGGATGCGGCTGGGTCGCGGTGGACCGTCCGGCACCCCCGGCAGTCCGTACGAGTACGAGGGGGTCTCCGAGATCCGCGGGACCAGGAAGGAGCCGGCGACCAGCACGACCAGCGACGCGAACGTGGCCGGGCCGGGAAGGAGGGCCAGCAGCACGACGAGCGCGATGCCGACGACGGGCAGGACGATCAGCCTCGGGCGCTCGGCGACCTGCTTGCGGAGGGTCTGGGTGCGCTTGCTCGACAGCCGCACATCCCCGCTCACGCGCCCAGTATGCCAGTCAGCGGGTACGCGCCCGACGGGCGTCGAGCAGCGCGCCGACCATCGTGACGGACGCGCGGGCCGTGTCGAACAGTCCCGGCTGGCGCCAGTAGGAGTGCACCATCCCCAGTGCGCGGAACGCCGTCACGTCGACGCCGGCCTCAGCCAGCTGGGCCGCGTAGGCCTCGCCCTGGTCCCGCAGCAGGTCGTGCTCGTTGGTCACCAGGAACGCGGGCGGGTGGTCCGCGAGGTTGGTCGCGTTGACGACCGACACCTCGGGCAGGTCACCCATGTCGCCCGGCGCGTACGACTCCCAGAACCACTCCATCGCCGCACGCTCGAGCGCCGCGTTGTCGTCGGGCCCGCTGAGGTCGGCGCGCCGGTCGACGGGCGGGTACATCAACACCTGGAAGTCGATCGCGGTCGGCTCCCGCACGGCCAACCCCGCGACGAGGTTGGCGCCTGAGGAGTCGCCGATCGCCGGCATGAACGAGGCGTCGACCCGATGCCCGCGATCGTTCGACCGGAGCCACCTCGCGGCGGTCTGCACGTCGTCGAGCGGCGCTGGATAGGGATCCTCGGGCGCCCTGCGGTAGTCGACCGCCAGCAGGGCCCAGCCGGTCGTGTGCGCGAGGTAGCGGCAGAACGCGTCGTGGGTCTCGAGGTCGTGCAGGACCCAGCCGCCACCGTGGACGTACAGGGCGACCGGCGCGCCCTGCCGCGGCCGGTAGAGCCGGCACGACACCCCGTCGGCGTCCACGTCGCTGACGTGGTCGAGGCCGATCCGGTCGGTGCCCGCCAGCGCGGCGGCCCGGGCGGTCGCGCGGACCTCCGCGTACGTCTCGTCGAGCGAGCCGTACGCGGAGGGTCCGAGCGTGTCGAGCAGTGCACGCGACTGCGGGTGAAGACTCATGCAAGAGAGCCTAGTGGCGAGCCGCGATGGCTCAGTCGAACGACAGCTCGCCCTTGCGGGTGCGCTTGAGCTCGAAGAAGTCCGGGTAGTCCGCGAGCAGGCGGGCACCGTCGAACACCGAGCCGGCGACCTCACCGCGCGGGATGCTCTGCAGCACGGGACCGAAGAACGCCGTGCCGCCGATGGAGATGACCGGCGTACCGACCTCTTCACCGACCCGGTCGATGCCGTCCTGGTGCGAGGCGCGCACCGCGTCGTCGAGGGAGATGTCCTCGGCCGCATCGGCGAGGTCGACCGGCAGCCCGATCTCCTCGAGCACCTCCGCGTAGAGCTGCTTGTCGAACTCGCGGCCCTCGTTGTGGTGCTTGGTGCCGATCGAGGTGTAGAAGGACCGCAGCGCCTCCGGGCCGTGGGCCTGCTCGACCGCGATCGCGAGGCGTACGGGTCCCCAGCCGCGCTCCAGCATGTCCTTGTAGCGCTGATCCACGTCCTTGTCGGCGTTGAGCACCGAGAGGCTCATGACGTGGAACGTCGTGTGGACGTCCCGGACCTGCTCGACCTCGAGCATCCAGCGGGAGGTGATCCACGCGAACGGGCACAACGGGTCGAACCAGAAATCGACCGTCTCGGTCGAGGTCGAGACGGTCGGGGACATGGCGGTGTCAGAAGAAGTCATGGAAAGTTCAACAACGCACGACCCGCTCGCATTTCCTCGACGAGAGATCCGACCACGGCGTCGAGCTCCCCGCCGTTCAAGGCGGCGACCCGGCGCTGGCGCTGGTAGGACGCGCCGCCGGAGATGATGTCGTGGATTCCGGCCAGCTCGTCAGTGCACTTGAGACGCTCGGCGACGGGTGCGAGCTGCTCCAGGACGCGGTGCAGGTGGGTCGTGACGAGCTCCTCGTCGGCATGCTTGTCGAGGATCAGGATCGCGTCCATGCCGTATCTCGCCGAGCGCCACTTGTTCTCCTGGGCGAACCACGGCGGCACGGTCGGCAGCTCGCGCCCGGCGTCGAGCTCGGACGAGAAGAACTCGACGAGGCAGTGGGTCAGCGCCGAGATGCTGAGCAGCTCGGCCATCGACGGGATGCCGTCGCACACGCGCACCTCCAGCGTGCCGAACTTGGGCGACGGCCGGATGTCCCAGCGGATCTCGTCGAACACGTCGATGACGCCGGTGTGCAACATGTCGTCGACATAGCCCTCGAGCTGGCTCCACTCCTCGAACTGGAATGGCAACCCTGCGGTCGGCAGCTGCTGGAACATCAGGGCGCGGTTGGAGGCGTACCCCGTCTCCTTGCCACCCCAGAACGGCGACGACGCGCTGAGCGCCTGGAGGTGGCCGTAGTACGTCAGCAGGGCCCGACTGATCGGCAGAACCTTGTCGCGGTCCTCGATGCCGACGTGCACGTGGACGCCGTAGATCAGCATCTGGCGGCCCCACCACTGCGTGCGGTCGATCAGCGTGGCGTACCGCTCCTTGTCGGTGACCTTCTGGTGGTCCCACGCGGCGAACGGGTGCGTGCCGGCGCACATCAGCTCGACGCGCAGCGGATCCGTCACCTCGCGGATCTCGTCGATCGCCCGCTCGAGGTCGGCGCCGGCCTGGCCCACGGTGTGGCACACCCCGGACACGATCTCGACGGTGTTGAGCAACAGTTCCTGGCGGATGTGCGGATGCTCTCCGCCGCCCTCCGGCGCGACCGCGTCGAGCACGGTCTGCGCGACCTGGCGGAGGTCGCCGGAGTCCGAGTCGACGAGCGCGAGCTCCCACTCGATGCCGACCGTGGAGCGCTCGGACTCGGCGAACGGAATGTCCATGGGCCCATCCTGCCCGAGATCGGACCGTCCACCCGCCTCGTCCCACGGACGGCAGCGTGAAACCATGACGAACATGCCTGGTACCAACCTCACCCGCGAAGAAGCCAGCGAGCGCGCCTCGATCGTCTCCACAGAGACGTATGACGTGCAGCTCGACCTCACCCTCGACTCCGACACCCGTTTCGGGTCGATCACCACGATCCGGTTCACCGCGACCCCCGGTGCCGCGACGTTCGTCGACCTCGTCGACGCCGAGATCTCCTCGATCACGCTCAATGGCGCCCCGGTCGATCCCTCGGCGTACGCCGACCACCGCATCGCGCTCACCGGCCTCGCCGAGAGCAACGAGCTCGTCGTCGACGCCGCCTGCGCCTACTCGCGCTCCGGCGAGGGCCTGCACCGGTTCGTCGACCCTGTCGACGGCAAGGTCTACCTCTACACGCAGTTCGAGGTGCCGGATGCCCGCCGCGTGTTCGCGACGTTCGAGCAGCCCGACCTCAAGGCCGTCTTCACGTTCCACGTCACGGCGCCGTCCGAGTGGGCTGTCGTGTCCAACTCCCCCACGCCCGAGCCCGTCGCGGCCGGCGAAGGTGCGTCGACGTGGCACTTCGAGCCGACCAAGCCCATGTCGACCTACATCACCGCGGTGATCGCCGGTGAGTACGTCTCGGTGACCGACTCCTATCGCGGAGCGTACGACGAGATCCCGCTCGGCATCTTCTGCCGGCAGTCCATCGTCGAACACCTCGACGCCGACGACATCTTCCTCGTCACGAAGCAGGGCTTCGAGTTCTTCGAGGGCGCGTTCGAGATGGCCTACCCGTTCGGCAAGTACGACCAGCTGTTCGTGCCGGAGTACAACATGGGCGCGATGGAGAACGCCGGTGCCGTGACGTTCCGCGACGAGATGATCTTCCGCAGCCGGCAGACCGTCGCCGCGTACGAGCAGCGCGCCAACACGATCCTGCACGAGATGGCGCACATGTGGTTCGGCGACCTCGTGACGATGAAGTGGTGGGACGACCTGTGGCTCAACGAGTCGTTCGCCGAGTTCGCCGCCTCGCACTCGGCGACGAACGCGACGCGGTTCACCGATTCGTGGACGAGCTTCACCAACGCCCGCAAGAACTGGGCGTACCGGCAGGACCAGCTGCCGTCGACGCACCCGATCGCCGCGGACAACTACGACCTGCGCGCGGTCGAGGCAAACTTCGACGGCATCACGTACGCCAAGGGCGCGTCCGCGCTCAAGCAGCTCGTGGCGTGGGTCGGTGAGAAGGACTTCTTCGCGGGCCTGCGGGCGTACTTCGGCAAGCACGCGTACGGCAACACCGAGCTCAAGGACCTGCTCGTCGAGCTCGAGGAGGCCTCCGGGCGGGAGCTCAGCGAGTGGGCCGACGAGTGGCTGCAGACGTCGGGCGTCAACACGCTGCGGGCGTCGTTCGAGACCAACGACGATGGTTACTTCACGTCGTTCTCGGTCGAGCAGACCGCGATCGAGGCCTACCCGACCCTGCGCCGCCATCGCATCGCGATCGGCCTGTACGACCAGGTCGAGGGCAAGCTCGTGCGTACCGAGCGGGTCGAGACCGACATCCGTGGCGCCTCGACGCAGATCGCCGAGCTGCTCGACACCAAGCAGCCCGACCTGATCCTGCTCAACGACGACGATCTGACGTACGCCAAGATCCGCCTCGACGAGCGCTCATTCGCGACCCTGATCGAGAGCATCGCGACGTTCGAGGACTCGCTCCCCCGTGCCCTGTGCTGGGGATCGGCGTGGGACATGACCCGCGACGCCGAGCTGTCGTCGTCGGACTTCGTCACGCTGGTGCTCGCCGGTGTCGGCTCGGAGACCGACCTCACGGCGGTCGCCTCGCTGCTGCGACAGGGTTCCAGCGCCATCAACCTGTACACCCCGGACTCGGCACGTCCCGAGCTCAAGGAGCGCTGGGAGTCCGGCGTACGCGCGCTGATGGAGTCGGCCGAGCCGGGCAGCGACCACCAGCTCGCCTTCGTTCGGGCGTACGCGTCGGCGGCCTCCGGTCCGGATCGCCTGCGCGAGATCCTCGACGGCGGCCTTGAGGGACTCTCGGTCGACACCGACCTGCGGTGGACGATCGTCATGGCGCTGGCTCGCATCGGTGCGGCCGACGAGGCCGAGATCGCCGCTGAGCTGGAGCGCGACAACACGATCTCCGGCAAGGAGAACGCCGCCGCAGCCCGGGCGATCCGCCCGCTGCCCGAGGCGAAGGCGGCGGCATGGCAGGTCGCAGCCATCGACCCGTCGACGCCCAACGAGACGCGTCGTCAGACCGCGCTCGCGTTCCAGGTTCCCGGACAGGCCGAGATCCTCGAGCCGTACGTCGACCGTTACCTCGACGTGGCTGACTCGATCATCGACGAGATGGGCGTGTGGATCGGGCAGGTCGTCCTGATCTACATGTTCCCGTCCGCGAACCCTGCGCAGTCGACGCTCGACAAGGTCGATGCGTGGCTCTCGTCGACGACGGCCAACCCGGCCGCCGTGCGCTACGTCTCGGAGGGTCGTGACGACCTCGCCCGCGCCCTGAAGGCCCAAGCCGCCTTCTGACCCCGCTGAACCCCCGCTGGGAGTGACGTTCGGGTCGCGAATCGCCGCGAGACCCCGACGCAAACGTCAGTCCCAGCGGGGTGCGTACTTCCAGGTGTGCCACCAGTCGGGCTTCTCGAGAGTCCACAGCCGGTTTCGTTCGCGTGAGGCGTCGAGGCGCGCTCGGTGTATGCGGCCGACGGTCGCCCAGCGATCGACGTGATCCAGCGAAGTCACACGGCACACGACGAGCCGCGCTCTCTCAAACTTCTCCTCGCGGACGTTGTCGTCCGTATGCCTTTGGGCCTCGCGATGGTCTGCTCCGTCGGACTCGATGACGAGCCCCGTCGCTGGGTCGATCAGATCGGCGATGCCAAGGAGATTTCCGAAAAGATCGAACACCGGGACATTCACCTGCAGGCCATGAATGTCCGCGTCCAGCTCTGCCATCAGCCTCGTGCGCGACTCCCAAGGACTCGCCGAACGCGACACGGCATGCCCCAAGGCCCACCGCGCCTGGGCGATCCCACGCGTCTTCTTGTGTGAGGTGACCACACGCGCCACCTCATCGATCGAGGTGTGCGGGACGTCCGAGGTCGTGCTGCACGCCATGTCGAGCACCACCACTGCCTCGCGCCGGTTGCGGGCAAGTCCGCATCTCGTCGTATCGCAGCCCGTGCCAGCGTCGTGACCTCGAGCGACCCGAGCCAGCTCCGCTCCTCGCGCTCGACAAAGCCGCCGGGAGGGCTTGATGCCCAGGGCGTACGCGGATCTGGCTCTTGTTCGAGCAATGGATGAGCACCTCTCGAGTTCGCACCTCCGCGATCGAGGCCGTCGAACCACTGTTGCCTTGTGCGGCCAAAGGGCGGCCCACCCGCCGAGCGCACCGTGCTCACGTGCGAGGCTGCGGCGTCTGCAAGGACTTCGCTCAATGGGCTGAGGCCGACATATGCGGGTCTGACCACTCCGCGAAAGGGATGCGACCACTGCTCGCCACGCAGCTGACGCGGAGTCGCTCCCGCGTTCACGCATACAGGTCCGACGGGAAACAGCCGTGGGATCCAAGGGCGTCCATCGGGCGAGCATCATCGAGAGTCACCGAGTTTGCAGTGCGCCATCCACAGCCCGCGCATGGGACGTGACGTTTGCTCTGGGATCGACGGCGATTCGCGACCCGAACGTCAGTCCCAGCGAGAGGGTGTGGGTCAGTGGTGCGGGGTGGGGGTGGTGTCGGTGCGGACGTGGATCTCGTTGCCGGGCGCCGGCGGTACGTAATTCTTGCGCGCCGTGAGAAGGGCGAACAGCGAGATGAGGACGAACAGGCCGACCGTGCCGCCACCGAAGAGGATCAGCAGGTCGAGGTGGCTGCGGTGGGGCCCGTCGGGCCAGGCGCTGCCGGTGGGCTCGTCGGCGAAGGCCGCGGCCGACCCGGCGAAGAACGTGATGACGAAGGCGAACGCGGGGCCGAGCAGGCGAGCGGGTGTCCTCATGTGCCCATCGTATCCACCCGTAGGCTGGGGGAATGCCACCCCTCGACGTCAACTGGGACCTGCCAGCCGGGACGGCATACGACTGGTTCGTCGCGGCTCCGCTCTCGATCCTGCTGATCATCGTCCTCGGCTTCACATTTCGCTGGTTCGTGAACCGTGCAGTCGACCGTCTGGTCTCACGCGCGATCAAAGGCGCGGTCCCGGGGGTCATCGCCAACACCAAGGCCGGTGAGTTCCTCGCCGACCTGCGTCCCGGCTCGAGCGAACGCCGCAAGCAGCGTGCCGAGACGATGGGCTCGCTGCTCAAGAGCATCTCTACGGGCGTCATCCTGTCGATCGTCATTGT
Source organism: uncultured Actinomycetota bacterium (assembly GCA_963806345.1). Taxonomy (GTDB): domain Bacteria; phylum Actinomycetota; class Actinomycetes; order Propionibacteriales; family Nocardioidaceae; genus Aeromicrobium. Next base: position 31,795 of record CAWDXV010000022.1, read on the forward strand.
CATGGTCCTGGCGCAGCTGGGCGTCAACATCGCGCCGATCATCGCCAGTGCGGGGATCGTGGGCGTCGCGCTCGGCTTCGGCGCGCAGAACCTGGTGAAAGACCTGCTGTCGGGCATCTTCATGATCCTCGAGGACCAGTACGGCGTCGGCGACGCGGTCGACCTCGGCGAGGCCAGCGGCACTGTCGAAGCGGTCGGCCTGCGCGTCACCCGCCTCAGGGACGTCAACGGCACGGTCTGGTACGTCCGCAACGGCGAGATCCTGCGCGTCGGCAACCAGAGCCAGAACTGGGCGCGCACGGTGCTCGACATCACCGTCGACTACGAGGCCGACCTCGACCGCGTCCAGGTGGTCCTCGAGGAGGAGGCCACCGCGATGTACGAGGACGACCGGTTCCACGACGTCATCATCGAGCAGCCCGAGGTGTGGGGCGTCGAGCGCTTCGACAAGGACGGCGCGGTCGTACGCGTCGTGCTCAAGACCGCGCCGTTGCAGCAGTGGCTCGTCGCCCGGGCGATGCGCCAGCGCGTCAAGGCGAGGTTCGACAAGGAAGGCATTCGCATCCCGACCACGTTCCGTACGACTGTCGACGAGGAGCCCCCGGCGTGACCAGTGAGCAGACGTTCTACGACGCGATCGGCGGGCACGACACGATCAAGCTGATCGTCGACACGTTCTACGAGGGGGTCGCGACCGATGAGGTGCTGCGACCGCTCTATCCCGAGGAGGACCTCGGCCCCGCGGCACACCGCTTCACGATGTTCCTCGAGCAGTACTGGGGCGGGCCCACGACGTACTCCGACCAGCGCGGACACCCGCGCCTGCGGATGCGGCACGCGCCGTTCGCCGTGACGCTCGAGGCGCGCGACCGCTGGCTGGTGCACTTCCGCGAGGGGCTCGACAAGGCGAACCTCTCCCCCGAGCTCGACGCGCAGTTCTGGGCGTACGTCCAGCACGCCGCCAACTTCATGGTCAACCAGGCCGGATGAGCGACTCGAACGCCGCGCGCTCCTCGTCGGCGTAGGGCCGGGAGCGCTGCGTCTCCAGGTCGAAGCCGATCAGCACCGCGCTGGCCTTGGCGTGCACCGTGCCCTCGCCGATGACCTCGGACTCGATCACCGCCGACGACGTGCCGAGCCGGCTGACCCACGACGCGATCTCGTACGGTTCGCGGCGCCACGGCATCCCGTCGCCGTACGTGACCTCGACGCGGCCGAGCACGAACCGGCCCGCCGACAGCGCCTTCAATCGACTGGCGATCAACAGGATCCGCGCCTCCTGCAACAGCTCGAACACCTTGACGCCCGTGACCAGGCCGTCAGGGCCGAGGTCGCTGCGCCGCAGCGAACAGGGCAGCGTGTCGGCGTGCAACGGCGCCGGACGTATGGGCTCGAGCGTGCCGCTCGTCGTCACGACTCGGGCGAACGGCGAGGACTCCGGAGCTGGACGGATCTCCTGCACGAGCTCGTCATCGCCGACCACCGAGGTGAGGTGGACCGGGTGGCGGCTCAGCAGCAGCGGACGCAGGAACTCGACGACGACCCGGCGCGTGGGGCGGTCGTCGAGCAGGCCGTCCTCGACGAGCAACGCGCGACTCTCGGCGGCGTAGTCGAGGTAGACGACGTTGTTGACGTGGTTGAGCACGTCAAGGTCCGCCCAGCGCATGGGCAGCTCATGGACGACGGTGACGGACACCCGCCGATGATGCCAGACGGGTCAGGCGTGGCTCTCGTCGATCTCGATGAGCGGGTCGCCCTCCTGGACGATCTGACCCACCTCGACGAGGACCTTGCTGACGAAGCCGGACGCCTCGGCGTAGACCGGGATCTCCATCTTCATGCTCTCCAGGACGGCCAGCACGTCGCCGACACCGACCTGGTCACCCTCGCGGGCGACGATCTTCCAGACGTTCGCAACGATCTCGGCCCGCGCAGCGAACATCAGATCGACGACTCGTGGGTCAGCATGCGCAGGGCGGCAGCCATGCGGTCGCGGGTTTCCTCGGGCATGATCACGTCGTCGACGATACCGGCTTCGGCCGCGATGTAGGGGCGTGCGACCTCTTCGCGGTAGACGGCGGCGAGCTCGTCGCGCAGCTTGGTCGGCTCCTCGGCCTCCTTGAGCGCGCGACGGTGCAGCAGCGCCACCGCGCCGCCGGGACCCATGACCGCGATCTCCGAGCCCGACCAGGCCCAGTTGACGTCGGCACCGAGCGAGGCGGCGCCCATCGCGATGTAGGCACCTCCGTACGCCTTGCGGACCACGACGGTCAGCTTGGGCGACTTGGTCTCGACGTACGCCTTGAGGAGCTTGGCGCCATGCGTGATGACGCCGCGTCCCTCCTCGACCGTGCCGGGCAGGAAGCCGGGTACGTCGACGAACGTCAGGACGGGGAGGTCGAAACGACCACAGAACTCGACGAAGCGAGCGGCCTTGACCGACGCCTTGGAGTCGAGGATGCCGCCGCGGGCGTTGGGCTGGTTGGCCAGGATGCCGACCGCGTGGCCGTCGAGCCGGCCGAACAGCGTCAGGATGCTCGGCGCGTGCGTCGGCATGAGCTCGAGCCGGGCACCGTTGTCCAGCACGCCGTCGAGCAGGGCGTTCATGTCGAACACGACGCTCGACTTGTCGGGCACGAGTCCGGGCAGGCGCTCGACCGCACCGGGGTTGGCCGGCACGGAGCTGTGCCGCTTCTGCGGGCCGCCCTTGTGCGTCGGCAGGAACGACAGCAGGAGACGTGTCGCGTGGAACGCCTCTTCCTCACTGTCGACCTCGAGGTGCGCGACCCCGCTGACCTTGGTGTGCAGCGCCGATCCGCCGATGTCCTCGGCAGAGGCGTCCTCGCCCGTGGCGGCCTTGACGATCTCGGGGCCGGTCAGGAACATCTGGCCCTGCTCCTTGACCATGATGGTCCAGTCCGTCAGCGCCGGCGAGTATGCCGCAGCGCCTGCGCACGGCCCGAGGATCAGCGAGATCTGCGGGATCCGCTGCTGTGCCTCGATGTTGTTGGCGAAGATGCCACCACAGCCGTGCAGCGCGAAGATGCCGTCGTGGATGCGCGCGCCGCCCGAGTCGTTGATGTAGACGATCGGGTAGCCCTTGTCGATCGCGAACCGCTGAGCCTTCATGATCGCGTCGGCCATGACGGCACCGATCGCGCCGGAGGCCACGGCCGCGTCGTGCGAGACGACGACAACCGCGTGGCCGTCGGTCGTACCCCATCCGGCGACGACACCGCTGCCGGCGCCGCCTCCCGCCGTGCGCAACGGCGTCATCTCGACGAAGGAGCCGTCGTCGACGAGCATCTCGGCGCGCTCGCGCGCCGTGAAGACGCGCTTGCCCTTGGGCTCAACGCGGGCGAAGCGATCCTGTCGGCGCTGCGTGAGCGTCGTACGGTGATCGGCCTGGTCCGGCGCTGATACCACCGAGGGGGTGTCGAGCTGCGTCACAAGGACTCCTAAAACATGAGGTTTTCCTCAACTATACACAAACGTGAGGAATCCTTCATCTTCTGCAGCGCCAATTTCGGTGGTGATCTCGCACACGCGGACGTCGTGCGATAACGTGCGGGAGGAATCACTAAGCAAGCGCTTAGGCGCACCGTCGAAGGAGCAAGTCGTGACCGAAACCCGTACCGCGATCGTCACCGGAGGCGCACGAGGCATCGGCGCCGCCGTCTCGCAGCGACTCGCCGCCGACGGCTTCCAGGTCGCCGTCGTGGATCTGGACGAGGCATCGTGCGCCGGCACCGTCGACGCGATCACTGCTGCCGGTGGCAAGGCACTCGCCGTGGGCGCCGACGTCAGCAACGAGGAGCAGGTCGCCGCCGCCCTCGAGCGGATCACCAGCGAGCTCGGTGCGCCGACCGTGCTGGTCAACAACGCCGGGATCATCCGCGACAACATGCTGTTCAAGATGACGGTCGACGACTGGGACGCCGTCATGAACGTGCACCTGCGCGGCGCGTTCCTCATGTCCAAGGCCACGCAGAAGCACATGACCGAGGCCGGCTTCGGTCGCATCGTCAACCTCTCGAGCACCTCGGCGCTCGGCAACCGCGGCCAGGCCAACTACTCGGCTGCCAAGGCCGGCATGCAGGGCTTCACCAAGACCCTGGCGATCGAGCTCGGCAAGTTCGGCATCACCGCCAACGCGATCGCACCCGGCTTCATCCAGACCGACATGACCGCCGCGACGGCCGAGCGCATGAAGGTGCCGTTCGACGACTTCATCAAGTACAACGCCGAGCAGATCCCGGTCGCCCGCGTCGGTCAGCCCGAGGACATCGCCCACACGGTCTCGTTCCTCGTCAGCGAGGGCGCCGGGTTCGTCTCGGGCCAGGTCATCTACGTCGCCGGCGGACCCAGGGACTGACATGACTGAGCGATCCCAAGGGGCTGGACCTCGCCGCGCTGCAGGACTGGCTGGAGCGCGAGCGCCCCGAGCTGGTCACCGGACCGCTGACGGCGAGCTTGATCACCGGCGGCAAGTCCAACCTGACGTACACGCTGAGCGCGGGCTCCCGCGACTACGTCGTACGCCGGCCGCCCTTGGGTCACGTCCTTGCCACGGCACACGACATGGGGCGGGAGTACCGCGTCATGGCGGCGCTGGCGCCCACGAACGTACCCGTGCCGCAGATGATCGCGCACTGCGAGGACACCGGCGTCATCGGCGCACCGTTCTACGTCATGGAGAAGGTCGCCGGCACACCGTACGGTCGCGCGTCCCAGCTCGAGCCAGTGGGTCCCGAGCGCACCCGCGCCATCACCGAGCGCATGGTCGACACCCTCGTGGCGCTGCACGCGGTGGACTACGCCGCGGTGGGTCTCGCCGACTTCGGCCGGCCCGACGGCTACCTCGGGCGCCAGGTCGCCCGCTGGAAGAAGCAGCTCGAGGCATCGACCAGCCGCGACCTGCCGGGCATGGATGAGCTGGTGGCCCACCTCGAGTCGAACCTCCCGGCCAGCGGTGACGGCACGATCGTGCACGGCGACTTCAGGCTCGACAACCTGCTCGTCGACGACTCGGACCAGGTCACCGCGGTGCTCGACTGGGAGATGAGCACGCTCGGTGATCCGTTGACCGACGTTGCGGTGCTGCTGGCGTACCAGCAGATCGCCGAGATCGCGCCGCGCGAGGGAGCGGCGATCGTGACCGACGCCCCCCTGGCACCGGGATACCTCACCCGCGATGAGGTGCTCGCCCGGTACGCCGAGCAGTCGGGGCGCGACGTGAGCGACATCGGCTTCCACCTCGCGCTGGCGTTCTTCAAGCTCGCGGTGATCCTCGAGGGCATCCACTACCGCCACTCGCACGGGCAGACCGTCGGCGCCGGGTTCGACGGCATCGGCGACATGATCGTTCCTCTGATCGCCGCGGGACGCGCCGCTTCAAGATAGGGTTGCGCGCGTGACGGCCGAGATCCTAGAACCCCGGCGCCGCCCGACGCAGGAGCGAAGCCACAAGAAGTTCGACCACCTGTTGCAGGTGTCGCGCGAGCTGCTGCTCGACGTCGGATTCGAGTCGTTCACCTGCGAAGAGGTCGCGCACCGGGCCGGCCTGCCGATCGGCACGCTCTACCAGTTCTTCCAGAACAAGTACGTCATCGTGTGCGAGCTCGACCGCGTCGACGCCGTCGCCGTACGCCAGGAGCTCGCGAGCTTCGCGGAGGAGATCCCGACGCTCGACTGGCTCAAGTTCCTCAACCGCATCATCGACCACATGGCCGCCTTGTGGGTCAACGACCCGTCACGCCGAGCCGTGTGGCTGGCGGTGCAGTCGACCCCAGCGACCCGGGCGACCGCCGCCGTCACCGAGCGCGAGCTCGCCGCCGAGGTGTCGCGCGCTCTTGCACCGCTGACGCCGGGGACCCCGCGCGAGCGCCGCACGATCATGGCCGAGGTGCTGGTGCACGTCGTCTACTCGATGCTCAACTTCTCGATCCGCGACGGCCAGGAGCACGCCGAGTCGATCATCGAGCTCAAGCGACTCGTCACCGCGTACCTGCTGAGCGCCGAGCACGCCTGAGGGGCGCGTCGGTTTCCCATGAGGCCTCGCGGTCTTGTCACGCACCAAGGGTTGCAACACGAGGTGGGTGACAAGCTCGCTTGGTGCGTGACAGTTTCCCTAGGCCTCATGGGAAACCGACAACGGCCTCAGTCGCGGGACAGGACGACGTACGCGATGGCGTAGTCGCCGTCGTGGCTCAGCGACACCTCGAGCGTATGGTCCGCGAGTCGCTTCGCCACCTCGCCGTGCAGGCGTATGCGCGGGCGACCCCACGCATCGGCCACGACCTCGATCAGGTGGTGCACGTGCTCGTCCATGACCGGCGGCTCGCCGTACAGCGACGCCGACCAGGCCTTGATGACGGCTTCCTTCGCGGCCCAGCGCACGGCGAAGTGACGCGCGGCGTCGGAGGGACGACTCCGCACGTCACTTCGCTCACCGGGCAGGAATGCCGTGGCGAACGTGGTGCCGGGTTGGTCCAGCTGGTCCGCGAACGTGGGTACGTGGACCAGATCAACGCCGACACCGACGATCGTCACTGGCAGGACGCTCCGAAGTAGACGTCGTCCTCGCCCAGCCGTGCCTGCGGATCCAGGAGCATTCCAGCCTCCCGGTTCCGCACTCCCTCACTGCCGAGGCGCCGATCGGCAGGACGTTCGTACAGCGAGGGACCGCCGTACATCGCCCTGACGAGACGCATCCGACCCTCGATGAGCCGTGCTTCCGCACGGGCGGCGTAGGAGTCGCGCTCTTCGCCGCTCAAGGTCGCAAGGAATGCTTGTGGGTGCGCCAGCGCGATCAGGCCGGCGACGTGACCGAAGCCGAGGCTCGTCAGGATGCCCGCCTTGAGCTGACCCGTCTGCAGCGGCTTGCGCAGCCACACCAGGTGCTCGTGCTCGGCGAGGTCGTCCATGACGCAGTCCAGGCTGCGGTTCGGCGGGATGACCCCACCGGACAGGACCTGGCACAGCCCGACGATCTGGAACGCCGCGGCACCGCCCTTGGTGTGGCCCGTGATGGTCTTCTGCGAGATGACGTAGAGCGGGTTGCCCTCGCTGCGACCGATGGCCGCGGCGAGCCGCTCGTGCAGCTCGGACTCGTTGCGCTCGTTGACGCCGGTCGACGTGTCGTGCTTGGACAGCACGCCGATGTCGTCGGCCGTGAGGCCGAGCGTGCTCAGCGACTTGGCCAGAGCGGACTGACGACCGCCGAGACCCGCAGCGAGTGCGCCCATGCCCGGAGCCGGGATCGACGTGTGCACGCCGTCGGCGAACGAGCCGGCGTACGCCACGACGCCGAGGACCGGCAGGCCCATGCGCAGTGCGAGGTCGCCGCGGGCGAGCAGGATCGTGCCGCCGCCCTGTGACTCGACGAAGCCGCCGTAGCGACGGTCGTTGGCCCGGCTGAAGTAGCGGTCCTCGAGCCCCTTGGCGCGCATCGCTCCCGAGTCGGCGGTCGCCGACATGTCGGCGAAGCCCACGATGCCCTCGACGCTCAGGTCGTCGAACCCGCCGGACACGACGAACTCCGCCTTGCCGAGCTTGATCTTGTCGACGCCCTCCTCGACCGAGACGGCCGTGGTGGCGCACGCAGCGACCGGGTGGACCATCGCACCGTACGAGCCGACGTACGACTGCACGACGTGCGCGGCGATGACGTTGGGCAGCGCCTCCTGCAGGATGTCGTTGGGCTTGTTCTCACCCAGCAACGTGTCGAGGTAGAGCGACTGCATCGACTGCATGCCGCCCATGCCGGTGCCCTGCGTGTTGGCGACGAGCGCGGGGTGGACCCAGCGCATCAGCTCGGACGGGTTGAACCCGCTCGAGAGGAACGCGTCGACCGTGCAGATCAGGTTCCACAGGCCCACGCGGTCGATCGACTCGACCATCTCGGCCGGCACGCCCCACACCGTGGGGTCGAAGCCGGTCGGGATCTGGCCGCCGACCGTACGCGTGAGGGCCATGCGGCGCGGCACGCGGATCTCGGTGCCGGCCTTGCGGGTCACGCTCCAGTCGCCGTCAGCCGTCGCGGAGATGACCGTACGCTCGGGGTCGGCGTCGCGCATCGCCTGCGCCTCGGCCTCGTTGGACACCGTGAACGTCAGGTCCTTGTCGAGGAAAACCGAGGTGAGCAGCGGAGCCGCGTTGTCGACCATGTTGCCCTCGTCGACGTAGCGCCGGATGCCGACCGCCTCGCGGACCGTCTCCTCGTACCGGTCCACGAGGTCGGCCTCCTCGACCTTCTCCTGGGTCGCGGTGTCGAACCAGCCGCCACCCTGCTCGTCCCAGCTCACGAGGCCTGTCGTCCAGGCCAGCTCCAGGACGCCGGCGGCCGACAGCTCGTCGGACACCTCCATCTCGAAGCGTGTGCGGGAGGAGCCGTAAGGTCCGAGCTCGCCGGCGCCCACGATGACCACGAGGTCCTCGGGTCGGGCGTCGACGGGTGCCCAGTCGATCTGCTCGACGCGGTCGAGCTGCGCCGGCGAGGCTGCGAGCGCCGCGATCGTCGCGGTCTCGTCCTCCTCGACAGCGGCCGGACGCTCGACACCCTCGGCGAGGGCCTTCATGTCGAGCTTGGCGCCGGCGAGTCCACCCGTGAGGTCGACCGTGAGCGGCTCGACCCGGGCGGCAGCGCGTGCCTCCGTGGTCGCCGTCTCGAGCAGCGCCTCAGCCATCTCGGCCGGCGACCAGGTGCGGACGCCTCGAGCCTCGATGGCCTCGACCAGCGGGTCGTTGCCGCCCATGAGGCCCGTGCCGCGGACCCAGCCGATGATGGCGTGGCTCAGCGTGACGCGGTCGGCCCACGTACGCTCCGCGGACCAACGGGTCACGAGCGCGTCGAGCGCCGACTTGGCCTCGCCGTACCCGCCGTCGCCGCCGAACATGCCGCGGTTGGGCGAGCCCGGCAGCACGACGTGCAGCGTCGACGTGAGGTCGCGGTCCTGGATGTTGGCGGAGAGCTGCCCGATCAGGCGCTCGACCGACCACAGCAGGATGCGCATGTCGATCTCGGTGCGGCTGCCGGCGTCCGTGAGGTCACCGGCCACCCGTCCTGCGGCGAACGGGAACAGCAGGGTCGGCGTCATGGCCGGCTTGGCCACCGTGGTGACACCAGCGCGGGTCTGCGTCTGCTCGCTGGCGATCCAGCTCGTGAGCGCATCCACGTCGGCGTACGACGCCATGTTGGCCGGGACGATCCACAGGGCGGCTCCGTCGACCGCGTGGGTGCGGTAGAGCTCCTTGTAGAACGCGAGGCGCTTCGGGTCGAGGCCCGAGGTCGTCGCGACGACCGTCGCGCCACCCGCGAGCAGCTTGCCGGTGACGGCAGCGGCGATGGAGCCCTGGCTGGCGCCGGTCACGACCGCGAGCTCGCCGGACCAGGTCTGGTCCGTCGGGCTGAGCGCTTCCTCGGCGATCTGCGTGAAGCGCTCGGACAGCCGCGGGTCGGAGTGAGCCGCGTGCCAACGGGCCTGCGCGGCGACGACCTTGCCGGCGCCGGCGAAGCTGGCGTCGACGGTCTCGCCTGCGGCGATGCGGGCGAGGTCCTCACGGGCGCTGGCCCAGCGGTCGTCGAGCACGACGGCCTTGAGCGGGTCGAACGCCGGCGCGGTGAGCTTGGCCCACTCGCTGCCGAGCTCGGTCTCGACGCGGGCCAGGATCTCGGCCTCCGCCTCGTCCGTCTCGACGACAGCCGGTACGTCGGTGAGTCCGAGCTGGTCCAGGACCAGACGGGCCGACGAGGCCAGGACGCCGTCAGGGCCGGTGATCTGCGCGGTGAACTCGCCGAGGGCGGCCGCGTCGATCGTGGCGCCCTCTCCCCCGCCGGTGGACGGCAGGTCGACGCTCACGCCGTGACGCGCGGCGACCGCCTGGACGCTCGCGTCGATCGCGGCGTCGACGTCGGCGCCGGAGGCGAGACCGCTCAGCGAGCCGTAGTCGCCACCGCGGACGCTCGAGCCCTCACGGCTCGAGAGCGCGAGCTCGACGAGTGCGTGACTCGCCCAGCCCGGTCCGAGCTGCCAGACGTCGGAGACGCGCTCCGCGACGGCCGACTGGCGCTTGCCGGTGGGGCCGAAGACCTTCTTGAGGTGGTCGCCGAGAGCCTCGGTCAGCACCGGGCCGAACGGCTTGTAGCCGCGGGCCAGGCCCTTGACCTGGGCGGACAGGGTCGGCAGGTCCGCGTCAGCGGCACCGTCGATCGCGCCGAGGCTGAGCTCGCCACCGAGGTCGACGAGCAGCTGGTTGCGACGCGAGGACGCGCCGTCGCACAGCGACTCGATCGTGTCGGCAGCGCCGATCTGGTCGAGGCGCATCTTGGTCCACCAGGCGATGAGCACCGTGGTGGCGTCGGCGGCGTCGAACGTCAGGTCGGCCGGGCGCGGACCGCTCGAGGTCGCCGGAGCGGCAGCAGGTGCTGCTGCGGCGGCAGGAGCGCTCGACGCCTCGGTCGGCGCGATCTCCTCGGCCTCGTCGTCGACGACGATCTCCTCGTCGGTCGAGAACACCGCGGCGCTGTCACGCTCGAAGTTGAGCACCTCGACGGGTCCGCCGAAGCGGCCCGGGAGCTTGAGCGTCGACGAGGCGAGGTTGGCCACCGTGGGGGCCTGGCCGACGCCGATCTCGATGAAGCGCTCGACGCCGAGTCCACCCTCGGTCTCCGCGCGGAAGAACAGGTCCTGCGTCTCGATCCAGCGCACCGGGCTGGCGAACTGCCAGGCCAGCAGCTCGATCAGCACGACGCGGCACAGCTCGCCGGGCTTGGCCGCCCAGGTCGCGAAGTCCGCCAGGACCGCGTTGAGCGGCTCGGACGGCACGAGATCGGCGATCTCCTGCAGGAATGCCCGGTCGAGCGAGAACGGCTTGGGCACGAGGTTCGGGACGTAGCGGCCCGCGAGGATCTCGGGGTCGATCGTCGCCGGCAGCAGCTCGGTCAGGCGGTCGCGGAAGTCCGGGACGCCGTCACGCAGCACCGTGGAGTGGAACGGCACGTCGATGCCGGGCACCAGGATGTAGGCAGCCTTGCCACCGAACTCCTCGCGGCGACGCGTGATGTCCTCCTCGAGGACCTCGAGGCCGCGCACCGTGCCGGCGATCGCGTACTGCGAGTCGCGCAGGTTGTAGTTGACGATCTGCAGGAACTCGCCCGACTCCTCGGCGATGCGGTCGACGTACGCCGTGACGTTGTCGTCGTTGAGCCCGATCTGCGCGGGGCGGATCGCGGCGAGCCGGTAGTTGCTGCGGCCCTCGGCGTCGCGGGGCACGAGCGTGTGCATGACCGAGCCGCGCTGGAACACGACCTCGACGACGGCCTCGAGCGGGATGACGCCCGAGACGGCGGCGAGCGCGTTGTACTCACCGACGGAGTGGCCGGCGAGGATCGAACCCTCGACGAACGCGCCGGACTCGCGCAGCTCGGCCATCTGGGCAGCGCCGAGCACCGCCATCGCGACCTGCGTGAACTGGGTCAGGAACAGCACGCCGTCCGGGTGCTTGTGCGTCACACCGTTGGTCACCAGGACCGTCGGGTTGTCGCGGACGACCGTCAGGATCGAGAAGCCGAGCGCGGCGCGGGTGTGCGCGTCGGCGCGGTCCCAGATCTCGCGGGCGGCCTTGGAGCGCTGGTACGCCGCCATGCCCATGCCCTGGTGCTGGATGCCCTGGCCCGGGAAGGCGTACGCCGTGCGGGGCGCCTCGAGGCGTGCGGTCGCCGACATGACGACCTCGCCCTCCGCGCGGCACGTGATGTCGACCAGCTCGGCACCGGCGTCGAGGCCGATGCGGTCGGCCTTGACGTCGACCGTCACGCCGGGGCGTACGGGCGCGAGGAAGCGCGTCGTCCAGCCCGTGATGCGGCGGTCGGAGAGCACCTGCTGCGCGGCAGCGGAGACCCACATGCCGTGCACGATCGGTGCGCCGAGACCCGCGAGGCGGGCAGCGGCGACGCTGGTGTGGATCGGGTTGTGGTCGCCCGTGACAGCGGCGAAGCCACGCAGGTCGGTCGGCGCCGTGAGCGTCGCAGCACCGCGCGACTTGCGCGGGGTGTCGGCGACGTCATCGCCGAGCGCTCCACCGGCGCGGGCCGGGTCGGCGAGCTCGCCGGCGCCGGTACGTCCGCGGATCGCGAAGCGCTCACGCAGCGTCGCGATCTCGCCGCTGGCGGCGGAGACCGTGACGTCGACCGCGACGACGCGGCCGAAACCGGTGTCCTCGATCGAGTCGATGACCGACGAGATCGTCAGCGCGGACGGCGCGACGGGAAGGGTCCCGTTCAGGGCGATCGCGTGATCGAGGTGGACCAGGTCGAGCATGCCCTCGATGACCGGGATGCCATTGCTCGTGGTGGCCTCGCCGAGCACGGCGAACACCGACGGCCAGGCGAGCCCGACGAGCACGTCGGGGACCGGGTGGACCGGGGTGTGCGCGCCGGTGACACCGGCGTGGTCGGCGATGAGGTCCGGGTCCCAGTCGACGTTGACCGTCGCGCGGCCGTTCGTCACGGTCGGGACCACGCCACCGGCGGCACCGGCGACGAGCGAGGACATCGCGGCCGCGGCGACCTCGGTCGACACGACCGGAGCGGCACCGGCGAGCACGGCCTCATCGACCGTGATGCGCAGCGAGAGCGGACGAGCCAGCGGCACCTGAAGTTCCGCGGTACGACCGTCGATCGCGACGAGCGCGGCTCCGGTCTCGGGGTGCTCGGCGCGCTCGGGGTCGACGATGACCCACTCGGCACCGAGGCGGTGGACGGGGTTGCGAACCGTGCGGCCGGCCCAGACCAGGTCAGGAGCGGCGAGGACGAGCGAGAGGACGTCGCCGGCCTCCTCGACCCGGCGGCGGCCGGTGACGCGCTGCGCGGAGCGACCCGAGGCGAGCAGCCCGTCGATCGTCGCGTCCTCGAAGCGGCGCAGGAGCTCGGCGACCGGCTCGTCGACGCGGTCGATGCCGGCGACGGAGACCGTGCCGGGGATGATGCAGACCTCGTCGGCGGCGTAGCGCGGGTCGTGCGCCTGCCACAGCGAGTCCGAGCGCCACCAACGACGTACGTCCTGGTCGAGGACGGGCACGAAGTTGACCGGCTTGCCCAGTGTCTTGCACTGCTCGACGAAGAACAGCACGTCCGCCGGGTGGAGGATGACGTCGTCGGCGTTCGGGTATGCCTCGACGAGCGTGGCAAGCGCCTTCGCACCGTCGTCGACCAGGGAAGCATCGGCGAACAGCGTCGGGATCGTGCCACGGTCGGCCTCGTTGAGGCGGGCCTCGGCACGCTGCAGCATCGCGTGGAACCGGTCGCGGATCGTGACGTCGAGCCAGGTCGGCGTGCCGGACAGCTCGAGGTAGCGACGGAGCCACTGGGCGTACGTCATGGTCTCGACGTCACCGAAGTAGGGCTTGGCGGTGCGGTTGAGCGCCTCGATGATCTCGTCGCGACGCGCGGCGACTGCCTTGGCGTCGCCGGCGACCTCGTCGAGCAACCGGCCCGTGCGGGACGCGGTGTTGTCGATCTCGTGGATGTCGGCGCCGAGCTGGCTACGGCCTGAGGCCATGCCGCCCTTGGCGCTGCCCGCGCCGACCCAGGTGCCCGTGCCGCGGGTGTCGACCAGCAGCTGCTTGACCTCCGGAGCGGTCGTCGCCTCCAGCGTCGCCATGGCGGCGGTGCCGACGAGGATGCCGTCGAGCGGCATGACGGGGAAACCGTGACGGCGGGCCCACTCGCCGGTGAGGTACGCCGAGGCGACCTCCGGAGTGCCGATGCCGCCACCGACGGCGACGACGACATTGTCGAGACCGCGCAGCTCGCCGTACGTCGCAAGCAGCAGGTCGTCGAGGTCCTCCCACGAGTGGTGTCCGCCAGCGCGGCCGCCCTCGATCTGGACGATGATCGGCGTCGGCGCGACGGCCTTGGCGATCTTCAGGACCTCACGGATCTGCTTGACCGTGCCGGGCTTGAAGACGACGTGCGTGATCTCCGCGGCGCGGAGCTCCTCGACGAGCGCGACGGCATCGTCGAGCTCGGGGATGCCGGCGGTCACGACGACCGCGTCGATCGCCGCGCCAGCCGCGCGGTGACGCTGCACGAGGCGCTTCTGGCCGAGCTGGAGCTTCCACAGGTAGGGGTCGAGGAACAGCGAGTTGAACTGGTACGTCCGACCGGGCAGCAGCAGCTCGTCGAGCTCGGCCACGCGGTCGGCGAAGATCTCCTCGGTGACCTGGCCACCACCGGCGAGCTCGGACCAGAAGCCGGCGTTGGCAGCGGCGGCGACGATCTTGGCGTCGACGGTCGTCGGCGTCATGCCGGCCAGCAGGATCGGGGACTTGCCGGTGAGGCGGGTGAACCGGGTCTCGACGTGCAACGTGCCGTCGGGCAGCGTGACGACGGTCGGGGCGTAGGCGGACCACGGGGTGGCCAGGCGCGGTGCGGCGCCGGCTGCGGTCAGCTCGCGGTGGCCGCGGCGGGTCGTCGTCGCGATGACGCCGGCTCCGCGGCTGCGCAGCTCGCGTGCAGACAGGCGGGCGGCGATGTCGGAGGGGCCGAGGTCGAGGACCCAGGTCGCGCCGGCGTCGAGCGCCGACTCGAGCGACTCGACCCAGTCGACGGGGTCGACGATCGAGCGCATCGTGAGCGTACGGGCGCGTGCACCGTCGAAGCCGCAGGCCTCGGCCCAGGTGGCGACCAGGTCGGCGGCCTCGGCGAGGTCGGGGTGGTGGAACGCGAGCTGCGCAGGCAGCGGCTCGAGGACGGGGGCGAACGGCGAACCGCCCGTGACCTTGCGCTCGCGGTCCGACTTCTCGGCAGCGGCGACCTCTTCCAGGCGAGCCTCGACGACGCGAAGGCTGTCAGCCGGGCCGGAGAGCACGACACCGCGACGACCGTTGCGCAGACGCGAGACGACGCGCAGCGAGGCCGGCAGCTCCGCGAGGATCGCGTCGATGCGCTCGGGCACGACGTTGGAGACGCTGAGCATCGTGGAGCCGAGCAGTCCGCGGCGACGGCCGACGAGCTGGGCCGCAGCACCCATCAGGCGGGCGAGCGCGAGCAGCTCGATGTCGTCGACACCGGCGATCGACTGGGTCGCGAGGTCACCCTGCGAGTGGCCGATGACGGCCGCGGGGACGGTGACCTGCGTGTCGACGCCCTGACGACGCAGGGCGCGGAGACCGGCGAGCTGCGTCAGCAGGATGCCTGGTACCGAGGCTCCGGGTGTATCCAGCACCGCGGAGCTCGGCAGTTCGGGAGCGTCGTCGTCCTCGGCGGACTCGCCGACGGCGATGACATCGGCCCACTCGAGGGGCGTGAACGTCACGCCGACCCGCGCGAGCTCGGCGGCGACCGGAGCGAGACGCTCCTCGGCCTGCGACACGAGGGTCTCGAGCTCGGCCTCGAGCGCGAAGTCACGGATCAGACCGGCGAGCGGCTCGAGCCACGGGGCACCTTGGCCACCGAACGCGATGGCGTACGGAGTGCCGGTCGAGATGCGATCGACGAGAGCGCCGCGGCGCTCGGTCGGCTGGATCGTGGCAAGCGGGGTGTCGATGGTCGTCACGTGGTGTCCCTCTGGGTACTGCCGTCGCTGGATCGACGGGCGGTCCCTCCATCATCGCAAAACATGAGGGGTTCCTCAAGTTTAATGCGAGGGTTTCCTCATGTTTTTCACGAGATGTGGATCACCTTGACGCCATCGCCGGCACGCGATGTAATGAATGAACATTCAGTCATAGGAGTTTCAGTGAGTTGGACCCAGGACGACATCCCCGACCAGACCGGCCGCACCGCCGTGGTGACTGGCGCCAATGGTGGCCTCGGCCTCGAGTCCGCCGAAGCCTTGGCGGGCGCCGGCGCCCACGTCGTCATGGCAGTCCGCAACCAACACAAGGCCAAGGACGCCGTCGGGCGCATCCTCGCCGCCCATCCCCACGCATCGCTCGAGCTGATCCCGCTCGACCTCGGGGATCTCGCTTCGACCGCTGCGGCAGCGAAGCAGATCTTGGCCAAGCACGACTCCATCGACCTGCTGATCAACAACGCCGGCGTCATGGCGATGCCCGAACGCACCACGGTCGACGGGTTCGAGATGCAGATGGGCGTCGACCACCTGGGCCACTTCGCCTTCACCGCCCACCTGCTGCCGGCCATTCTCGCGGCCGATGCCGCCCGAGTCGTCACCGTGACCAGCATTGCCCGGTTCCAGGGACGCCCATTCGATCCCGACAACCCGCACATGAGGGGCAACTACGGGGCCTGGAGAGCGTACGGACAGGCCAAGCTGGCCAACTATCACTTCGGCCTTGGCCTGCAGAACAAGTTCAAGGCCGCCGGCGTCGCCGCCGAGAGCCTCATCGCGCATCCAGGCCTGTCGCACACCGATCTCCAGAGCACGACCGCTGCCGAAGGCGGCGGCGGATGGCTCGGCCGAACGTCCGAGACCCTGGCCGCGCGCACCGGAATGCCGCCACACAAAGGAGTACGCCCGCAGCTACGCGCCGCCACGGACCCGAACGCGAAGGGCGGTCAGATGTATGGCCCGCTGCTCGCGTCCAACGGTCCGGCCGTCAGCCGCCCCATCCTTCGACGCATCGGGCTCGACAGGCGCATCAACGAGCTGTGGGACATGTCCGAGCGCGAGACCGGCATGAGCCTCGACGTGGCACGAGCTGCGAGATCGACATGATGACCCCCGTCGCGATCGATCGAGCCGAGGCGGTACGCCACGCCCTGATCCGGCTGGTGGCCCGCGACGGGTTCCACGGCACGTCGATGGCCGCCGTCGCCAAGGAGGCCGGGGTCGCGACCGGCACTGCGTACGTCCACTACGCGTCGAAGGACGAGCTCGTGATGGCCACATACGTCGAGGTCAAGCACGATGTGGGTGAAGCCGCCTTGGCGTCGGTCAATCCCGACTCTTCGCTGCGAGAACAGTTCGCTCAACTGTGGACCGGCGTCCAGAAGCACCTCGAAGCCAATCCCGATCGTGCACGGTTCCTGGTGCAGGCTGACAGCTCGCCGTACGCCGAGATTGCGCACCAGCGAGCCATCTCGGCGGTCGACGACCCGCTGATGTCCTCACCTGTGGTGGCCAACCTCCTCGAAGAGATGGTTGATCTACCGCCGGAGGTCCTGTTCGACCTCGCCATGGGGCCGGTCGTCCGGCTCACCGCGATCCGGCGGGGTATCGATGAATCCCTCGTCGGCACGTTGATCGAGGCGTGCTGGCGGGCCGTCACGGACTCGAGGAGCTGAACGTTCAGACGCCGCCGGTGAGCGTCACGAGGATTTCCTCAAGTTTCTTCGGAGATCTGGCTCAGATGCCCCGCTGAATTGCCACGCGCGCTCGCGGCGACACGCGGATAGGGTGGCCAGAGGGGGTCACATGGAGATCGAGACGCGCCATCTGCGCATGGTCAAGGCCGTGGCGGATGAAGGCAGCATCACGCGTGCCGCATCGACGTTGGGGACGACACAACCTGCGCTGACACGACAGCTGCGGCGCATCGAGGACAATCTCGGCGGTCCGCTCTTCCAGCGCTCACATGCCGGGGTCGAGCAGACACCGCTCGGGCGGCTGGTCGTCGGCCGGGCCACCGCGGTCCTCTCGGTGCTCGACACCCTCAAGACCGATGCCTCGAGCCTGCGCACCGCTCCCGCCCAGGTACGCATCGGGGTCCGCTTCGGCAACGCCTTGGTCGGCCTCATCCGCGGCCTGCGCGCAACGCTGCCCAGCACCGAGATCGTCACCGAGAGCGAGACCCGCATCGACGGCCTGCTCGACCTGCTCGGCTCGCACCGGATCGACTTCGCGGTGATCCATGAATATGTCGGCAACGAGATCCCGCTCGACCCACGGCTGCTCGTACGGCCTGTGGGCTGCGAGCCGGGCTTCGTCCTCATGTCGGCCGATCACCCGCTCGCCGATCGCGGCGAGCTCGAGCTCGCCGACCTGGCGGACGAGACCTGGCTGCTGTCGCCGCTCGACGTCGACCGTGAGGCCGACTGCATGACCCGTATCTGCTGGGATGCCGGCTTCACCCCCAAGATCGGCCACTACCTCAGCGACGGCCTGAGCGTCGAGCTGATCCGCGCAGGCGAGGCCATCGCACTGAGCACGCCGACCAACCGCGACTCCGGGATGGTGCTCAAGCCGGTGGCCGGCACGCCGATGCAGGTCCGCCGCCTCCTCCTCACCGAGCGCGACAACCCCTTCGCCGAGCACCTCGACAAGCTGGCCCGGTTCACCGCGGACGTCCTCACCGAGACACTGGAGCGCCAGCCCGTCTACCGGTCCTGGCTCGACCGTCATGGCCCCTTGGCAACGACTCGTCCACGGCCCTGACCTGCGCCCGATGGCATGGGACTCTGCCCATTGATGGCATGGCACTCTGCCCATTGATGGCATGGCCATGTGGCATGACCCAACACCTCTCGATGTGACTAGCGTCACGCGTACGTCAACCGAGAGGACCACCACTCATGAAACATGTCTTTGCCATCGGAGGAGCAACCCTCCTCGTGGCCGGGCTGGGCGTTGCCACGCCCTCTCTGAGCGCAGCAGCCGACAGCAGCGGCGATCCCGCTGTCGTGGCCAAGGAGTACATCCAGGAGCATCCCGGCAAGGTCGAGGGCACGTCCAAGGACAGCTACCAGCTCGTCGACACGGTCGGCTCGAGCAACGGTGCATCGCACGTGCGGTTCAACCGTACGTACGAAGGACTGCCGGTCCTCGGCGGTGACCTCGTGGTCCACCTCGACGCCGCCGAGAATCCGCAAAGCGTGTCGGTCGCGCAGACGGAGCCCGCTGCGGTGAGCACGACCCCCAAGGTGCCGGCCTCATCGGCGGCCGACCGGGCCCGCGGCGAGTTCTCCGGACGCACGGTCTCGAAGGCGAGCTCGCCCAAGCTCGTCGTCGACGCGCGTCACGGCAAGGCGGTGCTCGCCTGGCGCTCCATCGTCACCGGCGTCCAGGCGGACGGCCAGACGCCGAGCCGGCAGGTCATCGTGACCGACGCCAACACAGGCAAGGTCCGCAGCTCTGATGAGACGATCCTGACGCCGATCAAGGCCGGCACCGCGTCCCACCAGTCCGCCTCCGCAGCCAAGGCGGGCGTCGCGGCAACCGGAACGGGTCGCGGCATCTTCGTCGGCACGGTCTCGCTCAGCACGACCGGCAGCGGCAGCAGCTACACGATGGTCGACGCGACGCACGGCAACGGGCGTACGTGCGACCTCAAGAACCGGACTTCCGGGACGTGCACGACGTTCGCCGACTCGGACAACTCGTGGGGCAACGGCACGGTGAGCGACCGCGCCTCGGCCGGCGTGGACGCCCACTACGGTGCGGCCAAGACCTTCGACTACTTCAAGTCGAGCTTCGGTCGTCAGGGCATCTTCAACAACGGCAGCGGCGTGCCCTCACGCGTCCACTACGGCAACAGCTACGTCAACGCCTACTGGGACGGCAGCCAGATGACGTACGGCGACGGCGCGGGCAACCAGGCTCCGCTGGTCGAGCTCGACGTCGCGGGCCACGAGATGTCCCACGGGGTCACCGAGAACTCGGCCAACCTCGGCTACTCCGGCGATGCCGGTGGGCTCAACGAGGCCACCAGCGACATCTTCGGGACGATGGTCGAGTTCTACGCCAACAACCCCAGCGACGCGCCGGACTTCCTGATCGGCGAGGAGATCGACATCAACGGCGACGGCACGCCGCTGCGCTACATGGACGATCCCCGTCGTGACGGTGCGTCGTACGCCTGCTGGAGCACCTCGGTGCCCCGGTCTGACCCGCACTACTCGTCGGGAGTGGGCAACCACTTCTTCTTCCTGCTCGCCAACGGCAGCGGGCAGAGCACGTACGGCAACAGCCCGACCTGCAACGGTTCCAGCGTGACCGGAATCGGCCGGGCCAAGGCTGCGGCCATTTGGTACAAGGCGCTCACCGAGCGCATGACCAGCACCGAGACGTACGCCAAGGCGCGGGTCGACACCGTCGCCGCCGCGACATCGCTCTACGGCGCCAGCAGCACCGAGGTCGCTGCCGTCAAGGCTGCGTGGTCGGCGGTCAGCGTCAACTGACCCGCTCAAAACCTTGCGGCCCATCTCCTCTCGGGAGATGGGCCGCACCGCGTTGCAGGGTCTATACGCCACCGGTCAGCGTGAGCCCGCCGTCGATCGTGATGGTCTGGCCGGTGACCCACGCGGCGTCCTCGGAGAGCAGGAACGCCACGACCGAGCCGATGTCCTCCGGCACGCCCAGCCGCTTGAGCGGGTAGGTCGCCGCGACCTCGTCCTCACGTCCCTCGAAGAGGGCCGTCGCGAACTTGGTCTTGACGACCGCCGGGGCCACGGCGTTGACCCGGATCTGCGGGCCGAGCTCCAGCGCGAGCTCCTCGGTGACGTGGATGACGCCCGACTTCGACGCGCCGTAGACACCGATGCCCGGCGCGGGCTTGAGGCCGGCGACCGATGCGACGTTCACGATCGCACCGCCGTTGGCCTCCATCCACGCGCGATAGACCTTCTGCGCCCAGGCGATCGAGGAGATCACGTTGACCTTGAAGGTCTTCTCGGCGGCACCCAGGTCGACATCGATCATGCGACCGTACGTCGGGTTGATCCCGGTGTTGTTGACCAGGAAGTCGATGCGGCCGAACGCGGCCATCGTCGCGGCGACTGCCTCGTCCTGGTGCTCCGCGTCGTCGGCCGCACCGGCGGCGAAGATCGCGTGATCGGAGCCGCCGAGAGTGTCGACCGCCTCGGCGAGGGCGTCGGCCTTGCGAGCCGTGATGCACACCCTGGCACCGTCGGCGACCAGACGCTCGGCGACGGCGAGGCCGATCCCCCGGCTCGCGCCGGTGACGATCGCGACCTTGCCGTCGAAGCGAGTCACGAAAGCCGCTCCAGCACCATGGCCATGCCCTGTCCGCCGCCGACACACATCGTCTCGACACCGAACTGCTTGTCGTGGTGCTGCAGCGAGTTGATCAGCGTGCTCGTGATGCGCGCGCCGGTCATGCCGAACGGGTGGCCGACCGCGATGGCACCGCCGTTGACGTTGAGCTTGTCGATGTCGATGCCGAGCGCCTGGGCCGAGCCCAGCGCCTGCACCGCGAACGCCTCGTTGATCTCGAACAGGTCGATGTCGTCGATGCCCATCCCCGCGTGACCGAGCGCCTGCTTGACCGCCTCGACCGGGCCGAGGCCCATGATCTCGGGCGAGAGGCCCGTGACGCCGGTGGAGACGATGCGGGCCAGCGGGGTGAGGCCCAGCTCCTTGGCCTTGGTGTCGCTCATGATGACGACCGCCGCTGCGCCGTCGTTGAGGGCACAGCAGTTGCCGGCCGTGATCGTGCCGTCGGGGCGGAACACGGGCTTGAGCTGCGACACGGCCTCGTACGTGACTCCGGCGCGAGGTCCGTCGTCGGTGCTGACGACGGTGCCGTCGGGCAGCGTCACCGGGGTGATGTCCTTGGCCCAGAAGCCGTCCGCGAGGGCCTTCTCGGCGAGGTTCTGGCTGCGTACGCCGAACTCGTCCTGCTCCTGGCGGCTCATGCCGATGAGCTGCTGCACGTTCTCAGCGGTCTGACCCATCGCGATGTACGCATCGGGAAGCGTGCCGTCCTCGCGGGGGTCGTGCCACGCCTCGGCGCCACCTTGTGCGCGCTTGTCGGTGCGGTTGACCGCTTCCTCGAAGAGCGGGTTGTGCGCAGCAGCCATGTCGGCCATGCCGTTGCCGAACCGGCTGACGGTCTCGACGCCGAGGGACAGGAAGACGTCGCCCTCGCCCGCCTTGATGGCGTGGAACGCCATGCGGGTGGTCTGCAGGCTCGAGGAGCAGTAGCGGTTGACCGTCACGCCAGGGATGTGGTCCATGCCGGCCTGCACCGCGACGATGCGGCCGAGGTTGTTGCCCGACTCGCCGGCCGGCTGGCCGACGCCCAGGTGCAGGTCGACGATGTCGCGACGGTCGAGCTCGGGGACCTTGGCCAGCGCAGCCTCGAGCATCAGGACCGACAGGTCGTCGGGACGCATGTCCTTGAGGGACCCCTTGTTGGCTCGACCGATGGGTGAACGTGCTGTGGAAACGATGACTGCTTCGGGCATTGCGTTGCCTTCCTGATGGGTGGTCCGGCCTCAGAATCCGAGGTCGCGGCCGATGAGCTCTTTCATGATCTCGTTGGATCCGGCCCAGATCTTGCTGACGCGGGCATCCCGCCATGCGCGCGCGACCCGGTACTCGTTCATGAATCCGTAGCCGCCGTGCAGCTGGACGCAGTGGTCCAGCACGTCGTTCTGGATCTCCGACGACCACCACTTGGCCTTGGCCGCATCGATCGCGGTCGCCTCGCCGTTGGTGTGCGCGAGCACGGCCTGGTCGACGTACGCCTCGGCGACCTCGATCTTGGTCACGAGCTCGGCGAGCAGGAACTTGTTGTGCTGCAGGCTCCCGATCGGCTGCTTGAACGCGACGCGGTCGTGGGCGTACTGGATCGTCTCGGCGAGGATCTGCTTGGCATGCGCGACGTTGGAGACCGCACAGCTGAGTCGTTCCTGCGGCAGTCGCTCCATCATGTAGATGAACCCGCGGTCCACCTCGCCGATGATGCGGTCGTCGCCGACCCTGACGTTCTCGAAGAACAGCTCCGACGTGTCGGCCTCGCTCTGCCCGACCTTGTCGAGCTTGCGACCCCGGCTGAAGCCGTCGTCGGTCGCCTCGAGACCGAACAGCGTGATGCCCTTGGCGCCCTTCTCCGGGGACGTACGCACGGCCGTCAGGACCAGGTCCGCGGAGTAGCCGTTCGTGATGAAGGTCTTGGAGCCGTTGATGACCCATTCGTCGCCGTCGCGAACGGCCGTGGTCTTGAGCGCGGCCAGGTCCGAGCCGCCACCGGGCTCGGTCATGCCGATAGCCGTGACGATCTCGCCGGTCGCGCAGCCGGGCAGCCATCGCTGCTTCTGCTCGTCAGTGCCCAGGTCGACGAGGTAGGGCACCGCGATGTCGGAGTGGATCGCGGCACACGACGCGAGTGCGGCATTGAGCTTGCTGAGCTCCTCGGCCCAGATCGCGTTGAACCGGAAGTCGTTCGCCTCGGCCCCGCCGAACTCCTCGGGGATCTCGAGAGCCAGGAAGCCTTCGGCACCCGCTGCGAGCCAGAAGTCCCGGGGAAGGGCCTTGTCCTCGAGGTAGGACTCGAGGTTGGGAGTCACGTGCTTGGCCAGGAACGCCGCACAGGAGTCCCGGAATGCTTCGTGGTCGTCGTCGTAGATCGCTCGCCGCACTGCGCTGCCTTCGTGGTCAGGAGAACTCGGAACAGGTACACGCCCTAAGCGCTTGCTTAGCATGCAAGCACTCCGTCATGCTGTCAACCGAAGAAGGGGTGGACATGACGACGATCACGGCACGTGAGCGGCTGATCAACGCTGCGATCGAGGCGTTCGCCGAGAAGGGCTTCGCCGGCACGACGACGCGCGACATCGCGTCTCGTGCAGGGATGAGCCCGGCGGCGGTCTACGTCCACCACGACTCCAAGGAGAGCCTGCTCTTCACGGTGAGCATCGAGGGGCATCGCAGCGCCCTGGAGGTCATCACCAGCGCTGCGGCATCGAGCGCCGACCCCATCGAGCGCCTGCGGACGATGGTCTACGACTTCAGCCTCTGGCACGCCGACAACAGCCGGGTCGGCCGGATCGTGCAGTACGAGTACCACGCCCTGACCGACGAGCACCGCGCCGAGGTCGCCACCTACCGGCGCAGCATCGAGAAGACGATGCAGGACGCCCTGGCCGACGGTGTCGGCCAGGGCGTCCTGGATGTCGACGACATTCCCGGGACAGCGTTCTCGCTGCTGTCGCTGGGTGTCGATCTCGTGCGGTGGTTCGAGCCTGGCGGGTCACGCTCCGGCCACGAGCTGGCCAGCCTGCATGCCGAGCTGGCGGTCAGGATGACGCTTCGGACTCCGTCCTCACGGACTTCGTCCTAGCGCAAGCTGGACTCAGGCCTGGAGAACGGCCTCGGCGTTGATGTGGATCGAGATCCGGTCGCCGACCATGACCTTGCCGCCCTCGAGCGGGATGTTGAAGTCGATGCCGAACTCCTTGCGGCTGATCTCGGTCGTGGCCTCGATGCCCACGCGGGTGCCGCCCCACGGGTCGCCGCCCTCGCCGAGGAACTCGGTCTCGAGCTCGACGGGCTTGGTGACGCCCTTGATCGTCAGGTCGCCGCGGACGACGAACTCGGTGTCGTTCTTCTGGACGATGTCGGTCGAGACGAACGTCATCTTGGGGTGGGTCTCGACCTCGAAGAAGTCGGCGGACCGCAGGTGGTTGTCGCGGTCGGTGGTGCCGGTGTTGATCGAGTTGAGGTCAACCGTGACGTTGACGGTCGAAGCCGTGATGTCGTCGTTCGTGACGATGGTGCCTTCGAAAGCCTCGAACTTGCCGCGGACCTTGCTCACCAGGTGACGGACCGAGAAGCCGATCTCGGTGTGAGTCGGGTCGATCGTCCAGGTGCCGGTGCTGACTGCAGTTGCGGTGCTCATGAATCTCCTCGAGACAAATAGTTGATTGTTCAACAAGTTCAACACTAGCACGCGGTTGAAAATTCAATCAACGTCTCACAGAGTAGGATACGTCACATGGAAACCACGACGGCCACCCCTTGGCTCAGTGCGGAGCAGCAGCGCGTCTGGCGCTCGTTCCTCGGCGGTACGACCGTCCTGATGGACCGACTCGACCGCGACCTGCGCGCCGCCCACGGCCTGTCGATGCCCGAGTACGAGATCCTCGTACGCCTGTCCGAGGCGCCGGGCCGCTCGATCCGCATGGCCGAGCTCGCCGACGCCGTCGCCCACTCGCGCAGCCGGGTCACCCACACGATCGCCCGGCTCGAGCGCGAGAACATCGTCGTGCGCGGGCAGTGCTCGGAGGACGGCCGCGGCGTGTCCGCCGTGCTGACCGATCACGGCTTCAGCGTGCTCGAGGCGGCCGCGCACACCCATGTGCAGGGCGTGCACGACTACCTGATCGAGAACGCCGACGCGGCGGACTTCGTCGCCATGGGCCGCATCATGCAGAACGTCGTCGAGGACCTGCACGGCAAGAACTTCTGAATCTCGTCTGACACCGATCAGTCGCGCGTCAGCTTGCGGTAGGTCACGCTGTGCGGACGGGCTGCCTCTTCGCCGAGCCGCTCGACCTTGTTGACCTCGTAGTCGGCGAAGTTGCCCTCGAACCAGAACCAGCGGGCCGGCGTCTCGGCGTTGCCCTCCCACGCCAGGATGTGCGTCGCGACGCGATCCAGGAACCAGCGATCGTGCGAGACGACCACGGCGCAGCCCGGGAAGTCGAGCAGGGCGTCCTCGAGGGACTGCAGCGTCTCGACGTCCAGGTCGTTGGTCGGCTCATCGAGCAGCAGCAGGTTGCCGCCCATCTTGAGCGTCAGGGCCAGGTTGAGCCGGTTGCGCTCGCCGCCTGACAGCACGCCGACCTTCTTCTGCTGGTCGGGGCCCTTGAAGCCGAACGAGGCGACATACGCGCGACTCGGGACCTCGTAGTTGGCGACCTTGATGAAGTCGAGCTCACCCGAGACGAGCTGCCAGATGTTGAGGTTGTTGTCGATGCCACCGCGACCCTGGTCGACGTAGGAGATCTTGACGGTCTGGCCGACCTCGAGCGAGCCCTCGTCGGGCTTCTCCTCCCCCACGATCATGCGGAACAGCGTCGACTTGCCGACGCCGTTGGGGCCGACGACGCCGACGATGCCGGCGCGCGGCAGGTCGAACGTCAGGCCGTCGAACAGCTCGCGGTCGCCGAAGCTCTTGTGCAGGTCCTTGGCGTTGAGGACGACATCGCCGAGCCGCGGCCCGGCCGGGATGTTGATCTCCTCGAAGTCGAGCTTGCGGCCACGCTCGGCCTCGGCGGCCATCTCTTCGTAGCGGCTGAGTCGGGCCTGGTTCTTGACCTGGCGGGCCTTGGCGTTGGACCGCACCCACTCGAGCTCCTTGGCGAGGATCTTGGCGCGCTTGGCGTCCTTCTTGCCCTCGACGACGAGACGGGCCTGCTTGGTCTCGAGGTAGGTCGAGTAGTTGCCCTCGTAGGGGTGCGTCTTGCCACGGTCGAGCTCGAGGATCCACTCGGCGACGTTGTCGAGGAAGTAGCGATCGTGGGTGATGGCCAGCACGGCGCCGGGATAGGACGCGAGGTGCTGCTCGAGCCACAGCACGCTCTCGGCGTCCAGGTGGTTGGTGGGCTCGTCGAGCAGCAGGAGGTCGGGCTGCTCGAGGAGCAGCTTGCAGAGCGCGACGCGGCGACGCTCACCACCCGACAGGTGGTCGACCAGCTCGTCCGGCGGCGGGCAGCGCAGCGCGTCCATCGCCTGGGCCAGGCGGGAGTCGAGGTCCCACGCGTTGGCGTGGTCGAGGTCGGTCTGCAGCTCGCCCATCTCGGGCAGGAGCGTGTCGTAGTCGGCGTCGGGATCGGCGAGCTCCTCGCTGATCTTGTTGAACCGGTCGATCTTGGCCTTGATCTCGCCGACCGCCTCCTCGACGTTCTCGAGCACGGTCTTGCCCTCGGTCAGCGGCGGCTCCTGCAGGAGGATGCCGACCGACGCGTCGGGGTCCTTGATCGCATCGCCGTTGTCGGTCTGCACGAGGCCGGCCATGATCTTGAACAGCGTCGACTTGCCGGTGCCGTTGGGGCCGACGACGCCGATCTTGGCGCCGTGGAGGAACGACAGCGTGACGTCGTCGAGGACGACCTTCTCGCCGAGCTTCTTGCGTACGTTGCGGAGGGTGAAGACGTAATCGGCCATATGCCCCAGCCTAACGAGCCGAGCCCAGTGCCGACGAATCGGATCAGGCCGCAGGAACCTCGACCGACTCACCCTCGAGCTCGGCAAGCGCTGCGACCGTGCCGTCACTCTTGGCCGCCGCGGCAGGCTGGCGATCGACTCGCTGCAGCTTGGTCACGCCCCACGTGAGGTCGTGGCCGATCAGGTTGGCCTCGAGGACCGTGCTCTCACGCGGCTGGCCGTCCTGCGTCGTCCACTTCTCCGTGCGGACCTTGCCGATCACGACGACCGGGTCACCGACCTCGAGCGACTCGGCCGCGTTCTGGGCGAGGTTGCGCCACGCCTTGACCGAGATCCAGATCGTCTCGAGGTCACGCCAGGTGCGCGTGGCCTGGTCGAACCAGCTCGGCGTGGACGCGACCCGGAACAGCACCCACGGGACGCTGCCCTCGCGGAGCTCGACCTTGGTGCCGACCCGGCCGTGGAACGTCATGGTGTTGTCGTTGGACATGGATGACTCCTTCGCAGTTGAGGAGTTCCAGACTTGCGAGCCGCTGCAGGCAGCAACAGCACCCGCGGCTGCCAGCTGTGGAGACGCGCCGGAGCGCCTGCTCACCTGTGGAACGGTCAGGAGCCTCTCGACGGAGGTCCTTCGACAGGCTCAAGGACCGAGGGGTCAGGACAGGGCGTCGAGGATGCCCGAGCGGTACGTCGCGTAGGCGTCGAGCTCGGCCTGGATCGGCGCGATGACCCGCTCGGCGGTCACTCTGTCGATCGCCTCGCGCAGCTGACGGTCGGCCCGCTTGGCCTTGCGACGGCCACCGATGCGTGACGCCAGGCTCGACACCGCGGCCAGCACGAGCCCCGCGACGAGGGAGCCGCCGGCCACGACCGCGGCCATGGGGACGCCGCCGACCTTGCCCAGGTCGGGCAGGTCGAACGAGGCGAGCTGCTGGATGCCTTGGGCGGCGAGCCAGCCGAGCCCGCCCACCATCGCCAGGAACAGCAGGAGCTGGACGCCCTGGACGAGGCGCCACCAGATCGCCGGACGGGCCACACCGAGACTGGTCTCGTGGATCGCCCGGTCGAGCGCGTCGATGATGTCGTCGCCGGGCGGGTTGGAGGCATCGCGAACCGCGTCGCGCCACGGCCGCTCGAGCCCGACCGAAGCCTTCTCGGCCGCGTCGCGGATCGCGAGCTCGGCGTTGGCGCGCTGCACGTTGCCGGTCTCGGGGACGGCCGCACGGGCCAGCGCCGACATCGACAGGTCGTCGCCGAGTCCCAGCTCCTTGAGCGGGTCCTTGCGGAACCGGCCGAGCCACCGGGCGATCGGCCAGCCGGTGCGCTGGGCGGCACGCCGGCGGGTCGACGTCGACACCGCATCGACGATGTGCGGAACTCCGGCGCACTCGACCAGCGCCTCGTCGAGGGTCTGCCGGTCGGCTGGTGCCAGGCCCGGGGTGTCGCTGGACCCGCCGACCTGGGCGATGACGCCGGCCGCGGCCGAGATGTCGGAGGACAGCCGCGACTTGGCCGACGACTTGGCCCGGATGCGGGTCGCCATCTCGCGCTTGAGGTCCTCGATGCCGTCGCCGCGGGTCGCTGAGACACCGATGACCGAGACGTCGGGCAGGCCCTCGTCGGCGAGGATGCGCTTGACGTCGGTCAGTGCCCGCTCGCGCTGCTCGAACGGGATGCGATCGATCTGGTTGAGCACGACGAGCGTGACGTCGGCGTAGGACGCCATGGGCCGGATGTAGCGGTCGTGGATCGCCGCGTCGGCGTACTTCTGCGGATCCAGGACCCACACCAGCAGGTCGGCGTACTTGATCAGCCGATCCATCTCGAGGTGGTGCGAGACCTCGGTCGAGTCGTGGTCGGGCAGGTCCAGCAGCACCAGGCCGTCGAGCTTGGTGTCCTCGGCCGAGTGGTCGAGCATGCTCATGCGGGACACCTGGTGCCGCGGCGGGATGCCCATCCACTCCAGCAGCCCCTGGGCGCCGTCGGGACCCCACGCGCACGCCAGGGCCCACGACGTCGTCGGTCGGCGTACGCCGACACCGGCGAGCTCGAGGTCGGTCAAGGAGTTGAACAGCGACGACTTGCCCGAACCTGTGGCACCGGCGAGCGCGACGATCGTGTGGTCGCCCGACAGGGTGAGCCGCTCGGCGGCCCGGCCCGACAGCATCTCGGCGGGGGCGAGGATCTCCGGATCGATGCGCCCGCGGCTCGCCTCGACCGCCTTGGTCAGGCCGTCGAGTCGTTTGGCGACATCGTTTCGACCACCGCCGAACACTGCTTCGGCGGTGTCGCTCGGCGCGGTCATGACGTCGTTTCTCCGTTCAGGAAGTCGGCATGTCGAGCGTATTCGGCCTGACGTGCAGATTCGCGGAGGACCGCCTGGTGAGCCTTGACGGTGTCGGGAGACTCGACGAGATCGAGGAAGCGCTGCATCTCACCCTCGAACAGCGCGGCGACGCGTGACTCGAGGTCGGCCTGGGCGCGCGCCGAGAGGGACTCGACGGTCTCTTCGCCGAAGATCGCGTCGAGGAGCTTGTGGCCGAGGGCAGCGGTGCCGCCGGCCTCCTTGCCCTCGCCGTTGCGCGAGAACATCACGATCATCAGCGCGACGCCGATGCCGTTGACGCCGAACGCGAGGAAGCGCGCCGTCATGCGCTTGTCGGCACCTTCGATGCGTACGAGCTCGAGCACGGCCTGACGCCAGTCGTGCACCATGCGCTGCGCCCGGACGCGGAAGTCGCGCGACGCGCGGTCGATGCCGCGGTTGGCGTCGAGCAGCGTGCGACCTGCCGGGTTGTCGGCCCAGGCGCGGGACGCCGCCTCGGCGGCCGCCTCGGCATGCTCGACCAGCAGCATCTGCACACCGTTCTCGATCGCCTCGACGACCTCGGTCGAACGCGTACGCTTGCCCGTCACGCCGTCGACGAAGCGGTCACGGATGCGGGTGACCTTCTCCTCGACGGAGCGGAGCAGCTCGCCGGTGCCGACGAACTCCTGCCAGCGCGCCAGCACCTCGCCCTTGAGCACCGTGCCGTCGGTGACCTGCACCGCGAACGTGTCGAGCGCCTTGCGGTAGATCGTGTCGATGTCGCCGTGCAGGACCTCGGACGCCGCGATCTGGGCGTCCATCGCGTCGGCGACGTCGTGCGTGCGCAGCACGACGTGGCGGACGGCGCCGTCGAGCGTACGAGCCATCACCATCTTGCGGGCGGCGGGATCGGCGGCGAGCTCGTGCAGCCAGCCGACGATCGGCGAGACCGCGTCGCGCGGCAGGAGGCCATCGGCGTCGACGCCGGACTCCGGCACCGTGAACAGGGGTGAGTCGGACAGCCCGCGCGAGGTCATCATGCGGGCGAGGTGTCCGCGGACCTCGACCACGGCTTCGGCGGTCGTGCGGTCGAGGACGACGGCGACCGAGGTGCTGCGTTCGGCCGCCTGACGGAGGTAGTCCCACGGCACCTGGTCGGCATAGCGCGCCGCCGAGGTGACGAACAGCCACAGGTCGGCGGCGGCCAGGAGCTGCGCGGCGAGCTCGCGGTTGCCCCGGTCGATCGAGTCGACGTCGGGCGCGTCGAGGATCGCCAGGCCACGCGGGATCTTGTCGGACGATCGCGAGCCGCAAGGCGTAGGTGTCGTTGGTCGGCACGTCGGTGCGAGGCAGGTCGGGCAGGATGCGGTCGGGCAGGAACCACTCAGCGTCCGCAGGGTTGTGCACCAGCACGGGTGACCGGGTCGTGGGTCGCAGGACGCCGGACTCGGTGACGCGCTCCCCCACCAGCGAGTTGACCAGGGTCGACTTGCCGGCACCCGTCGAGCCACCGACGACGGCGAGCAGCGGGGCGTCCAGCTGGACGAGCCGCGGCAG
This sequence comes from uncultured Actinomycetota bacterium, assembly GCA_963806345.1. Lineage (GTDB taxonomy): Bacteria > Actinomycetota > Actinomycetes > Propionibacteriales > Nocardioidaceae > Aeromicrobium. The sequence continues at coordinate 62,476 of CAWDXV010000022.1, forward strand.
GATGTAGTCGGAGAGCTGGTCGGCGACCTTGGACTGCGTCTCGCGGGCGGTGTCGACGCCTTCGACCTCGAGGCGCAACGTGAGGTCGCGAACGCTGGTCAGCAGCTTGCTCATCGCGCCAAGGAGCTCGGCCGAAGCGTGTTCGCTGGCCACTGGTTGCTCCTCTCGTTGACGATGATCTGCGCGAATGCGGGTCTGTGCACAGATTAGTGGACGAGGGGGCACTTCGCCGCCACGCCTCGTGCTACTGGGGGGTCAGGAGTGACGAGCGGTGGTTTGCAGCGCCGGCGGGAATCGCAACATCGGCCGCAGCTCGTACATCGCGTCGAGCAGGGCATACGTACGTTCGACGCCTCGCGGGATGGTGCGACCGCTCATCAGCCCGTCGTGCAGGAACGCCATCTCGGTCGCGAGCCGCTGGTATCGGGTGACGACCTGCGCGGCGACCTTGCCGCCATGGTCCTTGGCATAGCGGCGGGCAGCCTTGCGATAGCCGAAGCGCGACAGGTAGGGGATCTCGGCCGGATGGATCCAGCCGCGCTGCGCGACGTACGACAACGAACGCTCGAGGATGCGGACCTGACGGCTGCGAACGATGATCGCCAGCACGGTCAGCCCGGCCAGCACGGCAGCGAGGGCGAGATAGGCCAGGAAGAATCCGGCACCGCCGCCGTAGCTCAGCGAGCCGTTCCACAGCCCGTGCAGACCCGCGCTGACGAGCAGCCCGGCGGAGCAGATCAGGACCTTGACGGTCTTGGACCTGCGCGCCGCAGCGAGGCCGATGGCGATCCCGAACGCCGAGGTGAACAGCGGGTGGGCGAACGGGCTGAACAGGCCGCGCACCACGAAGGTCGTCGTGACGCCCTCCGCGCCGGCGACCTGGATGTCGGGCGAGCCGAGGTAGCTGCTGGCGTAGTAGCCGATGTTCTCGACGAACGCGAAGCCGATGCCGACGATGCCGGCATAGATCAGGCCGTCGAGGAAGCCGTCGATGACGCGGCGGGCGCGCAGGAACGTCAGGATCAGGAACAGGCACTTGGCCGGCTCCTCGACCAGCGGTGCCACGAACGACGCGGCCTGCTTGTCGCTGAGGTCCCACGTCTTCTGGATCCAGATCTCCAGCACGAGGGCGATCGCGACGGCGACGACGCCACCCCAGACGAATCCGGCGAACTTGTAGCGACGCGGCTCGGGCTCGTAGCGGTCGAGCCACCAGTAGACGAACCACAGCAGTGGGAGCGGGATGATCGCGAACAGGATCGAGAGTCCGGATCCGGCGGCGTCGCCCGCACTCAGGGCGATCACGACGGCGCCCACGACCCCGGCGACCGCGATGAGGATGAACAGCACGATCAGCGCCGTGCGACCCTTCTGCCGGATCGCCTCGCGGTACTTGGGCAGCGCGGGCGGAATCGCGGTGGCGGTCGCTTCTGTCACCCGCAAATCCTAGGGCATACCGCGGACCCGGCTGCGGGGTCCGCGTGCGGAGCGACCTGCGCGGATAGGCTTGGTGCGGGTTTCACGACCCGAGCGCCCGTAGCTCAGCCGGATAGAGCAAGAGCCTTCTAATCTCTAGGTCGCAGGTTCGAATCCTGCCGGGCGCGCTCACCCGATGTTCGGCACCGTTGACCCGCGCCCGGCGTAACGTGGAACGCACATGACTGAGGTCGGGGGCCGAGGCGGGGTTTCCCATGGACGTGCAGCTGGTGATCGACATCCACCGGCATTTCGATGCTCCGCGCGAACGGGTCTACCGGGCGTTCACCGACGCGGCAGAGCTGACCGAGTGGTTGGGCCCGTACGCAGGCTGGGTCGTGCCGGGCACCGTCTCGATCGACGTCAGGGTCGGAGGCCATCGCCGGCTCTCGATGGAGACCTACAGCGGCTCGATGAGCTGGACGGTCGAGACGACCTACACCGAGGTCGTCGAGAACACCCGGCTCGTCGGGTACGAGACCGTGGCGGGATTCCCGGCGTTCGAGGGCGCCGACCCGATCACGGTCAGCCTCGAGTTCTTCGACGAGAGCGCGGGCACCCGGCTCGAGCTGCGCGCCGGCCCGTGCCCGCGTGAGGCGGAGAGGACGAGCCGCGACTTCTGGATGCAGTCGTTCAGCAAGCTCGACAGCTTCCTGGCCCGCCAGGAACACACCTGACGCAGCCTACGAACGGTTGCCGATCTGTACGCCCTTGGCGACGGCAGCCACCATCGTGGCGAAGAACCCGACCAGGCCGACGAGCGACCCGACGAGCGCCAGGGCGGCAGCCGCAGCCGAGTCCTGGCCGGCACAGAGGGCGACGACGGCGCTGCCGACGACCAGCATCACGAGCCCGATGATCGCCCAGCCGCCGATCTCGTCGCCGTGCGTCTCGTTCGGAGGCGGCGGCGTGGCGCGCTCCTCGCGCTTGGGCGTGAGCGAGCTGAGATCGCGAAACTCGTCAGTCATGGCGGCAGCGTAATGGAGCCGCCCGGTGCACGCCTCCACAACTAATAGGTTGTGCAAGCGTTCGGTTGTGCATATGCTGACCGCATGACAGTCATCGATGACGACCTGGACCTGGTGTTCGCGGCGCTCGCGGACTCGACGAGACGCTCGATCCTCGAACGCCTCGCCGAGGGTGACGCCACCGTCAGCCAGCTCGCCGAACCGTTCAGCATGACCCAGCAGGCGGTGTCCAAGCACCTCAAGGTGCTCGAGCGTGCCCACCTCATCTCCCGCACCAGGGCCGCTCAGTCCCGGCCCTGCCGGCTCGACGCCGAGCACCTCGCCGCAGCGGTCGGCTGGATCGAGCGCCACCGCCAGGTCTGGTCAGATCGCCACGACCGGCTCGAGGCGCACCTCGCGACGATGCCCCCCGAAGGGAGCACGGCATGACCGAGACCGGCGAGATGACGTTCCGCAAGGTGCACCGGGCATCGCCCGAACGGCTCTTCGACTGCATGACGACACCCGAGCACCTGACCCACTTCTGGGGGCCGACCGGCACGACCACGCCGATCGACAACATCACGGTCGACCTACGACCGGGTGGCGTCTTCGAGACCACGATGGTCAACGAGGCCGACGGCGGGGCGTACGCGATGAAGGCGGTCTACGCCGAGGTCAGTCGCCCCGACCGCCTCGTGTGGGTCGAGGCCGGCGTCGAGGGCGGCATGCGCACCGAGGTCACGTTCACCGACCTGGGCGACGGGCGCACCGAGGTCGTGACCCACCAGACCAATGTCCCTGCGGCGTACCTCAGCGCCGAGGCGCAGGCCGGCTTCCGGACGAGTCTCGACCGCTTCGACACCTACCTCGCCTCGCTCGAGCGCGAGCAATGACGGGAGCCTGACCATGCCAACACTCACCTCGCCCGACGGCACCACCATCGCGTACGGCAAGGTCGGCGCCGGGCCGCCGATCGTCCTGGTCGACGGCGCGATGTGCTTTCGCGGCGCCGGACCCATGGACGCGCTGGCCGAGCGGCTCGCGGAGCACTTCACGGTGTTCACGTACGACCGAAGGGGTCGCGGCGAGAGCACCGACACCGCGCCGTACGCGGTGGAGCGCGAGGTCGAGGACCTCAGCGCGCTGATCGACGCGGCGGGCGGGCAGGCGTACGTCTACGCGATCTCGTCGGGAGTTGCCCTCGCGCTCGCCACCGCAGCAGCGGGCGCGGACATTCCCCGGTTGGCGCTCTACGAGCCGCCGTACCTCGCCGAGCTCGAGGAGAGCGGGCGGGCCGAGACGTACACGGCCCAGCTCGGCGAGCTGCTCCGGGCCGGCGACCGGGGTGGCGCGGTCGCCCTGTTCATGGCCCGGGTCGGCATCCCGCAGCCGGTGATCGACGGCATGCGCGGCAGCCCGGGCTGGCCCCGGATGGAGGCGATCGCGCCGACGCTGGCGTACGACGACCGACTGCTCGCCGGTGGACACGTGCCCCTCGAGATCGCCGCGCAGGTCACCGCGCCCGCGCTCCTGCTGAGCGGCAGCGCGAGTCCTGAGAACCTTCAGCAGGCAGCCGCGGCGACGGCAGACGCGTTGCCCAACGGCGTGCACCAGACGCTGGAGGGACAGACCCACGACGTGGCTCCCGACGCGCTGGCGCCCGTGCTGGTGGAGTTCTTCAGCTCGTCAGTCGCGGCGTAGTCCGAGCGTCGAGAGCGCTTTCGGCGTGAGGGCTCCCCCGGCCTCGCCACGATCGACCGGGGTGAGGAACCCGCGCTTGCGCGACTCCGCCACGCGATTGGTCCAGGTGCCGGCCGTGCCCCCGAAGCGCTCGGCGAGCACCTTGGACGGCGTACGGACGCCCGACTCCACCAGTGCGACGTACTCGAACGCGAGAGCAGCGAGCGCGTCGTCCCCGCTGCCGAACGTGCCGCCGCTCTGCTCGAGGAGCTCGCCGAGCCGCAGACGCGGGGCCGGCGGCGGTGACGCGAGCGAGTCCTTGGTGGCGAGCCGCTTGGCCTCCGACAGCAACGCACCCAGGGGCAGCTCGCGTACGTCGTTGCCGCTGATGCTCGACTCGGTGTCGAGGAGCCGGAGCGTGACCTCGCGAACGGTCCACTGCCGGTGCGTCCCACGACGATGCAGACGTATGCCAACGCCCCAGTCGTCGGCCAGCCGGAGTGCCACGAGGCGGTCGCCGTCGGCGTCGGCCAGGACGGCATGCGGTTCGAGCAGATCGTCGAGCATCTCCTCGAGGCTCATCGCCGGCTCCTCAGTGGTAGTGACTTGACGTTACCACCATGGGCCCGTCACGTCAGGTGCTCGGCCGCAGCCTCGCGGATGGCCCGAGCGGTGGCCTCGAGCGCGGGCGTCTGCAGGGTCCACTGCTGCCAGTAGAGCGTGACGTCGACGTGGCGGGCCGGGTCGACGTTGACGAGCCGGCCGGCCGCTTCGCGCTCCTCGGACTGCTCCTTGGGCAGCATCCCCCAGCCCAGACCCAGCGCAATCGCCTCCGCGAACTGCGACGACGCCGGGATGTGCTGCCGCGGCGGATCCAGCCGGCGACGGCTGCGCTGACGCAGGTAGGCGTCCTGCAGGTCGTCGTTGCGGTCGAACACCACGACCGGAGCCACCGCCAGGCTCGCCGCATCAACGCCGTCCGCGAACCAGGCGGCGGCGAACGCAGGACTCGCCATCGGGCGATAACGCATCGTGCCGAGCCTGCTCGACCGGCACCCTTGCACCGGTGCCGAGTCGGAGGTGACCGCGGCCATGACGGTCCCGGAGCGCAGGAGCTCGGCCGTACGCCCCTCGTCCTCGCGCCGTACGTCGAAGTGGGCCGTGCCCGTCAGCGACGCCAGCGCCGGCAGGACCCAGGTGGCCAACGAGTCGCCATTGACCGCCAACGGGATCGTCGGGAGCCGCTGCCCGTCCGGGTCGGTCTCGACACGTACGTCCTGCACGAGCGCCTCGACCTGCCGCGCCAGCCGCAGGTAGGCGTGGCCTGCTTCGGTCGCCTCGGTCGGCTTGGTCCGGCGTACGAGCACTCGTCCCGCCGACTGCTCCAACGCCTTGATGCGCTGACTGACCGCTGACGGTGTCAGGTGCAGCGCGGCAGCCGCGGCATCGAACGACCCCTCGTCGACGACCGCCGCGAGGGCGCGGAGCTGCGAGAGATCGACATCAGCCACATCAGCGATGCTAATGCATCATTCGAAACCTGAACTGGTCTTCAGAGGCTCGCAACCCAGAGAATTGTTCCCATGGACCACGCCGCACTCGTCGCCACCCTTGCAGGTGCCGGGTTCGGCCTGTCCCTCATCGTCGCGATCGGCGCACAGAATGCCTTCGTGCTGCGTCAGGGTCTGCGCGGCGAGCACGTCCTCGTCGTCGTGCTGATCTGCGCGGTCTCCGACGTCATCCTCATCGCGCTCGGCATCGCCGGCGTCGGAAGCCTGCTCGAGCTCGCGCCGTGGCTGCTCGACGCGATGCGGATCGGCGGCGCGGCGTTCCTGCTCACGTACGCCGTGATCGCCGGACGCCGTGCGCTGCGTCCCGGCGAGCTGGACGCCGAGACGTCGGGGGCGCCGGTCGCGTTGTGGCCGACGGTCCTGACCGCCGTCGCGCTGACCTGGCTCAATCCCGCACGTCTACCTCGACACGATCCTCCTGCTGGGCTCCGTGGCCGGCACGCACGGCGACGACCGTTGGTGGTTCGGGGTCGGCGCAGCGGCTGGGTCGATCGTCTGGTTCTCGTCGCTGGGGTTCGGCGCCCGACTGCTGCGGCCGCTGTTCGCGAAGCCGGCGGCATGGCGGATCCTCGACGCCCTGATCGCCGTCATCATGGCGGCGATCGCCGTCAGCCTGCTGCACGGTCTAATGGAGGGGTGAGGTCCTTCGCTCTCGTCGCCGCTCGGTGGCGCCGCGGGCACCCTCAGCCGATACGGCATCGCCGAGGCGCTCGACGCCGACCGGCTCTTCCCGCTGGCGACGTTCCTGGTCAACGTCACCGGTTCGTTCGCCCTCGGGGCCCTGCTGGCGGTGCTCCTCGTCCGCGGATCGACAGCGCTCCCGCGAACCGGCTGCGGCTGCTGCTCGGCACGGGCTTCCTCGGCGGCTACACGACGTACAGCGCGCTCGCGGTCGAGACCGACACGCTGCTGCGGGGCGACCACGTCGCGCTCGGACTGACGTACGCCGTGGGCAGTCTCGTCGCCGGCCTCGTCGCCGCCTTCGCGGGCGTCGCCGCCGGCCGCGCGGTGGCACGATGACCCCGCTGCTGATGGCGCTGGCCGGTGGCCTCGGTGCCGGGTCGCGCTACTCGCTCGATGCGTGGCTGCGTCCCCGCGTCTCGCCACGACTCCCCTGGTCGACCCACCTGATCAACATCAGCGGCTCGCTCCTGCTCGGGCTGATCGTCGGTCTCGGCGCCGACGACACCTGGCACACCGTGCTCGGCACCGGATTCCTCGGCGGCTACACGACGTTCAGCACCGCGAGCGTCGAGTCCGTGCACCTCGCCATCGACGGCCGGTACCGCGCAGCGACGGTCAACGCCGTCGGCATGCTCGTGCTGAGCATCGCGGCAGCAGCACTCGGCTACGCCGTCGGGCGCACGCTGTAGCTATTTCGCGGCGGCGATGGCGGCGTCGATGGCCTCCGACGTCGCATCGACCTGCTTGCCGTCGATGACGATCGTCGGGGTGCTCCCGATCCCGTCGTCGAACGCCGCGCCTTGAGCGCCTTGCGGACCCACGGCTCGAACGTCTTGTCCTTGACGTCCGCGTCGATGCCCGTCACCCCCGCCTGCTTGGCGAGGTCGATCAGCGTCGCATCGCCGAGAGCCCGTTGCCGCCCTCAGGGGGCTGGTTGGCGAAGAGCAGGTCGTGGAACTTCTTGAACGCGGCGACGCCGCCCTTGTCGAGCACCGCCATCGCGGCACTCGCCGACCGCGTGGAGTATTCGGTCGAGCTCTTCGAGTCGAGGAACGCGAAGATGCGGTACTCGATCGTGATCTTGCCCTGCTTGACCAGATCGTCGAGGTGGGCGCCGCTCTGCTCCTCGAACACCTTGCACGACGGGCACTGGAAGTCCTCGTAGGCAATGACCTTGACCGGATCCGCGCCTGCCGTGCCGCCCGCGTCCTCGGCGCTGTAGACGCACGCCGTACCTGGAGTTGGTGTGCGCGGGCTCGACCAGCGGACCGAACGGTTTGTCGTCACCGCCGGCCGATGACACGGCCCAAGCACCCAGCGCGATCAGGGCCACGACCACCACGGCGATCGCGACCGTGATCAGATTGCGCTGCTTGCGGTCAGCCTTCTCCCGCTCCTTGCGCATCTGCTCCGCACGCTCGGCGCGTTGCTTGCGGTCGGAGGCGGCAGCCGTCGCGGCAGATCAGCTCTTCTTGGCGGCGTCGATGGCCTTCTGGAGCTCGGCCGGCGTCGGAGACTTGACGTCCTTGCCGTCGATGCGGACGCCAAGGCGTGCCTTGGAACCCGTCCGACTGCGCCTTCTCGTAGGCCTTCTCGATCCACGGACCGTAGACCTTCTTGCTTGATGCAGCGAGTCGATGCCGGTGACGCCGACCTGCTTGGCGTAGTCGATCAACGCGGCATCTTCGGGTCCGGCCGTGTTCTCCGGAGGCTGGTTGGCGTAGAGGAGGTCGTGGAACTTCTTGTAGTCCTCGACCCCGCCCTTGTCGAGCACGCACATCGCGGCGTTGCGGCGCGGCTCGAGTATTCGTTGCCGCGCTCGAACGATCAAGGAAGCTGATCGGCCGATAGTCGATCGTGATCTCGCCCTTCTTGACCAGGTCATCGAGGAAGGCGCCGCTCTGGTCCTCGAAGGACTTGCAGACGGGGCACTGGAAGTCCTCCGTGAGCGTGACCACCACAGGGTCCTTACCGGCCTTGCCGCCCGCATCGGCCGCGGTGTAGTCGAATCCGAACGTCTTCTTGTCCGTGTGCGCCGGGTAGACGAGCTCGTTGGAGTCGTTGTTGTTGTCCTGTGCGCTCTTGACGGCGAAGCCGGCCACGGCGATCAGGACGACCACGACCGCGACGATTCCCACAGTGATCAGGTTGCGCTGCTTGCGATCGGCCTTCTCGCGTTCCTTGCGCATCTGCTCTGCGCGGGCGGCTCGCTGCTGACGTTCGTTGCTCACTGGGTTCTCCTGGGTCGGGCGGTCACCATGGGGACCAACGCGGCTCGCTCGTGGAAGGTTCCATCAGACCCTATCGGCCTGTACGAAGGGCGGTGACGACATGTGCCGTCTGCAGGGCGTACTAGTGTCGGGCGCGTGAATGACAAGCTGGTGTGGATCGACTGCGAGATGACTGGACTCTCGCTCGAGACCGATGCATTGGTCGAGGTGGCCGCCCTGGTCACCGACTACGACCTCAACGTCCTCGGCGACGGGATCGACCTCATCGTCAAGCCCCCGCAGGCCGCGCTCGAGCAGATGAACGACTTCGTCCGTGACATGCACACCAACTCCGGGCTGCTGACCGAGCTCGACGGCGGGTTGAGCCTGCGCGACGCCGAGGAGCAGGTGCTCACCTACGTCCGCGAGTTCGTCAAGGAGCCCAGCAAGGCACCGATGGCCGGCAACACGATCGGCACCGACCGGGCGTTCCTGGCGCGTGACATGACCGAGCTCGAGACCTGGCTGCACTACCGGGTCATCGACGTCTCGTCGATCAAGGAGCTGGCCCGCCAGTGGTTCCCGCGCGCCTACTTCGCGGCACCGGCCAAGGCTGGGCACCACCGCGCCCTGGTCGACATCCAGGAGAGCATCGAGGAGCTGCGTTACTACCGCCGAGCCGTTTTCACCCCGGATCCCGGCATCGACTCCGAGACGGCAAAGGCCATCGCCGCCGAGGTCGCCGGATCCGTGACGGGTGGGGCCCGGCCTACGGTCTGAAGCGCCCGGGGTCTGCGTTAGACTGACCGACGCCGTGTCGGGCGTATGCCCGGCACGCGTGGTGGGCGTAGCTCAGTTGGTAGAGCACCGGCTTGTGGTGCCGGTGGCCGCGGGTTCAAGTCCCGTCGTCCACCCCACGTGACTGGCCCCCGTCGCTGCGAAGACGCAGCGACGGGGGCCAGGTCTGTGTGTGCCGGGTGTCACGGTTCGCGCTTGTTGAAAAACACCTCCGCGTCCGGGCGGGCTTCACTACACTGACTCGACCCTTCAAGACGGAAGCCCCTCCCATGCGTGCACGCATCGCCATCCTCGTCGCGGCCCTCCTCACGGCACTGACGCTCAGCTCCGCCAGCCTGACATCGCCGGCACAGGCCCTGGACACCCGCAGCGGCGTGGTCCTGGTGTTCGGCGACTCGATCACGCAGCGCTACACCGACGACCCCGACGATCCCCAGCAGGGCTGGTGGTCGCTCCTGGCCAACAAGCGTGACCTCTACCCCGTCACCTCGGCGCAGGGCGGCGGCGGATTGATCAAGAAGGGCTACAGCTGCACGGGCACCGCCGTCCGCGAACGCTCTGCCGCAGTCATCAACCGCGTCAAGCCGGACGAGATCTGGATCGCGGTGGGCGTCAACGACACCAAGGTCTGCATCAACGGCAAGGCGGTCACGATGAGTGCGACGTTCCGCAAGAAGGCCGCCACCGCGTACTTCAAGAGCTTGGCCACCCAGGCCACGCGATGGGCATCTCGCGGAAGAACATCTACGTCACCGTCCCTTGGGGGATCAACGCGCTGTCGTACCGCAAGGCCATCGTCGAGACCTACAGCCAACTGCGCGAGCGGCCGGACTGCAGTTCGTGAACGTGCCGCACATGGCCTCCTCCATGACCCCGGACGGCACGCACCCCAATCGCACGGGTTCGCTCTACATCTACCGGACGTTGAGGGACCACATGAAGCCCCACGTCGGCCCGATGGAGCCGACCGAGGCACCCACGGTGACGTCGGTGCAGTAGCAAACCCCGTCAGGACCCCCGTTCCACCAGGAGCGGGGGTCTTGTCATTGGTTGGCGAGGTGGATGTCGCCGCTGTCGGTCATGGCGACGACGAATCCGTTGCCGGCCTCGGCCACCGACAACGAGCTCGCGACCTCGCCGTCGAGCGTGTTGTCGATGTCGCCGGACTTGGACGAGACCACCACGCCGTACTTGCGCTTGCCGGCCGGCACGGTGGCACGGATGTCACCGCTGCTGGACTTGGTCTTGAGCCCGAAGGGTTGCGTCGCGAACGCCGCGTTGATGTCTCCAGAACCGGTGGTGGCCTGGAACTCGTCGACCTTGAGGTCGGCGACGGTGACGTCACCACTGCCAGAGCTGACCGTGAGCACGCCTTCGGAGAGCGAATCGGCCCTCACGTTGCCCGACGTGCTCTTGACGACGACCGGCATGCCCTTGGGCACCTCGAGGGTCGCCGAGACGCCACAACCCGGCGACAGCCAGGTCTGGCAGCCCGAGACGATCTTGATCTCGCTGCCGCGTCTGCCCAGCTGGTAGTCGGTCTTGCGAAGCCCTGACGTGATGCGGGCGCGGATCCTGACCATGCCCTCGTCGCCCTCCACCAGACGTACGTTGGCCGCACCGGCATTGATCACGAGCTGCGAGACGTCTCCGAGCTCGACGTCGGCGGTCGCGATGCGGGTGTCGCGCTTGATGAGGGACGCGCCGAGGACGAATCCGCCGAGGAGCACGACGGTCACGATCGTGCCGATCACCGTCAGCAGGGTGCGCGACGCCGGAGAGCGGACGTCATAGTCCGCAACGGTCTCCCTCGACATCAGGCGGTCTTCGCCGATGCCGTGGTCACGATCGGCACGACATCCTCGGCACCCATGCGGGCGGCGTCCGCGGTCTCGTCGTCCGGCATCGTCTGGCTCTCCCGTTCGGCTTCGACTCGCTTGAGGTAGTGATCGACCTCATTGTCACGCTGCGCCTTGGTCCAGCCCAAGACCCCCGCCATCAGCTCAGCGACCTCGACCGCAACATCTGTCCCACGGTCGAACGTCTCGATCGAGATGCGCGTACGCCGGGCGATCGCGTCGTCGAGGTGACGGGCGCCTTCGTGCGTCGCGGCATAGACGATCTCCGCACGGAGGTAGTCATCCGCACCGGTCAACGGCTCGCCGAGATCAGGGCGTTCGGCGATCAGGTCGAGCAGCTCCAGCGTGAGCGACCCGTAACGGTGCAGCAGGTGCTCGATGCGGCCGACGCCGATTCCGCTCGATCCGGCGAGCATCTGCCGCTGGTTCCAGACCGCTTCGTAGCCGTCGGCACCGAGCAGCGGCACGTCCTCCGTGCACGAGTCGGGCACCTTGCGGTCCAGCAGCGTCGACATCCCGTGGACCGCCGCGTCGACCGCGTCCTTGGCCATGACCCGGTACGTCGTGTACTTGCCACCGGCGATCACGACGAGCCCCTTGACGCTCGTCCCGACCGCGTGCTCGCGTGACAGCTTGCTGGTCGCCTCGTCCTCGCCCGCCAGCAACGGCCGCAACCCGGCATAGACGCCTTCGACATCGTCGTGGGTCAGCGGCTCGACGAGCACGCTGTTGACGTGGTTGAGCAGGTAGTCGATGTCGCTGCGGCTGGCCGCCGGGTGGTCCTTGGACAGCGACCAGTCCGTGTCGGTCGTGCCGATGATCCAGTGGCGACCCCACGGGATGACGAACAGCACGGACTTCTCGGTGCGCAGGATCAGCCCGGACTCGCCGCGGATCCGGTCGCGTGGCACGACGAGGTGCACACCCTTGCTGGCGCGGACGTGGAACTGACCGCGCTCCGACGTGAGCGCCTGCGTCTCGTCGGTCCACACTCCGGTGGAGTTGATGACGGCCTTGGCGCGGATGTCGAACTCGCGGCCCGACTCGAGGTCCTTGACCGTCGCCCCGGTGACGCGGTCACCTTCGCGCAGCAGCCCGACGACACGCGTACGGCTGGCCACGTGGGCGCCGTACGCCGCTGCGGTCCGCGACAGGAACATCGTGTGGCGGGCGTCGTCGACCTGGCCGTCGTAGTAGTGGAGCGCGCCGATGAGAGCGTCCTTCTTGAGCGCGGGCATCATCCGCCGGGCCCCGCGACGAGTCAGATGGCGATGCAACGGCACGCCCTGGCCGTAGCCGGACGCCTTGCTCATCGCGTCATAGAGTGCGACGCCGGAGCCGGCATAGAACCGTTCCCAGACCCGGTGCGTCAGCGGGTAGAGGAAGCCGACCTCGCGCACGAGGTGAGGGGCGAGCTTCTGCAGGCTGAGGCCGCGTTCCTTGAGCGCCTCGGCGACGAGCCGGAAGTCGAGCATCTCGAGGTAGCGCAGCCCGCCGTGCATGAGCTTGCTGGAACGGCTCGACGTACCGGACGCGAAGTCGCGCGCCTCGACGAGACCGACCGACAGGCCACGGGTCGCGGCATCGAGCGCCGAGCCACCACCGACGACGCCACCCCCGATCACCAGGATGTCCAGCGGGGCCGCGGCCATCGCGTCGAGAGCGGCTTGACGGTTCTCAGGTGACAGGGCTACCGATCGCATGACCCCAGTCAATCAGGTCCGCAAATCGGTGGTTGAGGTGCGGAGGCCGCCCGCGGCTTCCGGCGGTTGAGGTGCGACGGCGGCCCGCGGCCGGTGGGGGCACCTCCCGCGAGCGCCAGCGAGTGGGGGACTCGAAACCACGTTCCTCAGGCTTCGAGGTAGGTTTCGTCACCTGACGCCTTCGGCGTGATCGCGCCCCCTACTCGCAGAGCTCGTGGGGGGACCCCCAAACCCGGTCTGAGCGCTCCCTCGCAGAGCTCGCTCGACTCAGACCGCAACCCAGCCGAAGGTGCGTTCCACGGCCTTCTTCCACTGCGCGTGACCGTCCTCGCGCTGCTCCAGCGTCGAGGTCGACTCCCAGCGCTTCGACTCGTGCCAGTTGGCGATCAGCTCGTCGGTGCTGCCCCAGAACCCCACTGCGAGACCGGCAGCGTATGCCGCCCCGAGCGCCGTCGTCTCGGCCACCACCGGCCGGCTGACGGGCACCCCGAGGACGTCGGCCTGGATCTGCATGCACAGCTCGTTGGCGGTCACGCCGCCGTCGACGCGCAGGATCTTGAGGTCGAGTCCGGCATCGGCGACCATCGCGTCGACGACGTCACGGCTCTGGTAACAGATCGCCTCGAGGGCAGCGCGGGCGATGTGCGCGACGGTGTTGAAGCGCGAGAGGCCCACGATGACGCCGCGAGCGTCGCTGCGCCAGTAGGGCGCGAACAAGCCGGAGAACGCCGGCACGAAGCACACGCCGCCGTTGTCGTCGACACTCTCGGCGAGGCTCTCGGAGTCCTCCGCCGCCTTGATGATGCCGAGCTGGTCGCGCAGCCACTGGATCGCCGAGCCGGTGACCGCGATCGAGCCCTCCAACGCGTACACGGCAGGCGCATCGCCGAGCTTGTAGCCCACCGTCGTGATCAGGCCGTTGCTGGACCGCACGATCTCGGTGCCGGTGTTGAGCACGAGGAAGTTGCCGGTGCCGTACGTGTTCTTGAGCTCGCCGGGCTGGAAGCACACCTGGCCGACGAGGGCGGCGTGCTGGTCTCCCAGGTCACCCGCGACGGCCACCTCGCCGCCGAACGGCCCATCCGCCCGGGTGTGGCCGTACACCTCGGACGACGACCGGATCTCCGGCAGCATCGCCCGCGGTATGCCGAACAGGGCGAGCAGCTCGTCGTCCCAGGCGAGGGTCTCGAGGTCCATCAGCATCGTGCGGCTCGCGTTGGTCACGTCGGTGAGGTGCAGTCCTCCGTCCGGGCCACCCGTGAGCCACCACATCAGCCAGCTGTCGGTGTTGCCGAAGATCGCATGCCCCGCATCGGCATCCGCGCGCACTCCTTCGACGTTCTCGAGGATCCACTGGATCTTGCCGCCGGAGAAGTACGTCGCCGGTGGCAGGCCGGCGCGTCGGCGGATCAGGTCGCCGCCGGTGCTCTTGTCGAGGGCATTGGCGATCTTGTCGGTGCGGGTGTCCTGCCAGACGATCGCGTTGTAGTACGGCTCGCCGGTGCGCCGGTCCCACACAACGGTCGTCTCGCGCTGGTTGGTGATGCCGATCGCCGCGAGCCCCGCGAACGTGATGCCGGCGCGGCCGAGTCCAGCCTCGATGACGTCCTGCGTCGCCTCCCAGATCTCGTGCGGGTCGTGCTCGACCCAGCCGGCCTGCGGCAGGATCTGCTCGTGCTCGAGCTGGTGGCGTGCAACCTCGTGGCCGTCGTGGTCGAAGACCATGAAGCGCGTGCTGGTCGTGCCTTGATCGATCGCACCGACATACCGCGGCTGAGCGTCCGTTGCCATGCGCGAGAGCCTAGCGACGAGAAGCACCATAGGGTCAGAACATGCGCTTGATCCTTGTCCGCCACGGCCAGACGCCCGCGAATGTCGACGGGATCCTCGAGTCCACGGTGCCCGGCCCCGGGCTCACCGCACTGGGCCATGACCAGGCCGAGCAGCTCGTCGACGCGCTCGCCGACGAGAAGATCGATGCGATCTTCGTGTCGTCGATGATTCGTACGCACCTGACCGCCGCTCCCCTGGTCGCCTCACGCAGCATCGAGCCGGCGGTGCGCGACGGCATCCGCGAGATCTCGGCGGGCGACGTCGAGGGCAGGACCGATGAGGACTCGGTCCACCAGTACGTCCACACGCTCCTCGCCTGGTGCGCCGGCGACCTCGACGTACGCATGCCCGGCGGCGAGACCGGGCACGAGGTCATCGCCCGGTTCGACGAGGTCGTCGAAGAGGCGGAGGCCCTGGGCGCCGACAGCGTCGTGCTCGTGAGCCACGGCGCCATGATCCGCGCCTGGTGCGCGGTCCGTACGGGCAACATCGATCTCGACTTCGTCAGCAACCACTACGTCGTCAACACCGGCATCGTGGTCGTCGAGGGGTCGGGCAGCGCCGGCTGGGAGGTCGAGTCGTGGCTCGGCGAAAGCGTCAGCGAGGCCGCGGCCATGGGCGTGTCGTCCGACCACAGCCCCGCAGCCGAACCGCTCGAGGACTAGCGACTACTCCTGCAGCATCTCGCCGTGGACCTCGGCGTGCGGCACGCTCGGGATCGTGCCGAGCCGGCCCTTCTGGAAGTCCTCGAACGCCTGCTGCACCTCAGCCTTGGTGTTCATGACGAACGGTCCGGCCCAGGCGATCGGCTCGCGGATCGGCAGACCGCCCAGCAGGACGACCTCGAGCGCGGGGTGGCGGCTGTCCTGCTGCTGGTCGGCGCCGACGGTGATGGTCTCGCCGTGGCCGAGGACTGCGAGCTGGCCGGACTGGACGGGACGGCGCTCACGGCCGACGTAGCCGCTGCCGCTCATGACGTAGACCAGGGCGTTGAAGTCGGTGCGCCACGGAACGGTCATCTCCGCACCGGGCAGGACCGTTGCGTGCACCATCGACATGGGCGTGTGGGTCGAACCCGGCCCCTTGACCCCGTCGACCTCTCCGGCGATGACGCGCAGGAGCGCTCCGGCGTCCGGTGTGGACCCCAGGCCCACCTCGCCACCGCGGATGTCCTGGTAGTGCGGCGGCAGCCACTTGTCGGCCTTGGGCAGGTTGACCCACAGCTGCAGGCCGTGGAACAGGCCACCCTTGACCACGAGCCACTCCGGCGGGGCCTCGATGTGCAGCAAGCCGCTGCCTGCGGTCATCCACTGCGTGTCCCCGTCGGTGATCGAACCGCCGCCACCGTGGCTGTCCTGGTGGTCGAACACCCCGTCGACGATGTAGGTCACGGTCTCGAACCCGCGGTGGGGGTGCCACGGCGTGCCCTTGGGCTCGCCGGGCGCGTAGTCGACCTCGCCCATCTGGTCCATGTGGATGAAGGGGTCGAGCTTGCTCGGGTCGACGCCGGCGAACGCGCGACGGACCGGGAAGCCCTCCCCCTCATATCCCTGGGGCGCGGTGGTCACCGTGACCGGCGCGCGATCCTCGGTCTGCGTCGGTGCCGCGATCACACGGGGCAGGACGGTCCAGTCAGCAACATTCACAGCGGGCATGGCGTGCTCCTCTTTCAGGTCTCCTAATCTAGTTTAACTTTCAACGAGCGTCAAGCATTCCCGTATTCTGTGGCCATGACCGTCGCGTTCCTGGTCTCGGCGATTCGCGAAGCCCTGCGCGACGCCGCGGATGCCGAGCGGGCACCCGCCATGCAGGCGTACATGAAGTCGACGATGCCATTTCGCGGGGTTCAGGTGCCCCGAGTCCGCCAGATCACGAAGGCAGCCGCGCGAGCCCACCCGCTCCTCACCCTGGGCGAGCTCGAGACGGCCGTGCGCACGTTGTGGGACGAGGCGGCCTTCCGCGAGGAGCGCTACGCCGCCAGCGCGCTCCTCGCCTCCAGCCTCGGCAGCGGGCGCCTCGAGCTCGTCCCCCTGTACGACCACCTCGCCACGACGGGCGCGTGGTGGGACCACGTCGACGACCTTGCGCACCGGATCGCCGAGCTCCACGACGCGCACCCGGTCGAGACGGCGGCGATCGTACGTCGCTGGAGCACGGCCCCGGACCTCTGGCTCCGCCGGCTGGCGATCATCAGTCAGCTCGGCCGCAAGGATCGGCTCGACCCGGATCTGCTGACTGAGGTCATCGAGCCCAACATCGACGACCGCGAGTTCTTCGTCCGCAAGGCGATCGGGTGGGCGCTGCGGGAGTACGCGCGACTCGAGCCCGACTGGGTGCGTACGTTCGTCGTCGACCACCCGGGCCTCAGCGGCCTGTCGAAGCGAGAGGCTCTCAAGCACCTCTGAAGCGATTCCGGTCCTACGCTGGGGCCATGGAAGCAACCGAGAAGCACGACGTCGTCATCGTCGGCGGCGGCCACAACGCCCTCGTCGCGGGGACCTACCTCGCTCGCGCCGGGTTGAGCGTCACGATCCTCGAACGCCTGGCCCACGTCGGCGGCGCGGCCATCAGCGCGCCGGTGTTCGAGGGACTTGATGCCCGGCTCTCGCGCTACTCCTACCTCGTCAGTCTCATGCCCCAGGAGCTGATCGACGAGCTCGGTCTCGACCTCGAGCTCCGCTCGAGGGACACCGCGTCCTACACGCCGTACGAGGGCGGCGGCCTGCTCGTCGAGACGGTGCCCGGCGAGGCCACGGAGGAGTCGTTCCGTACGCTCACGGGATCCGACGACGAGCTCGAGGCGTGGCGCCGGTTCTACGCCGAGGTCAGCACCGTCGCGGATGCCATCGCGCCGACGCTGCTCGAACCGCTCCCCCACATCGGCGAGCTCCGCGACCAGGTCGAGATGGCGATCTGGACCGACCTCGTCGACGAGCCGATCGGCACGGCCCTCGAACGTCGGTTCACACATGACCTGGTCCGCGGCGTCGTCGGCACCGACGCGCTGATCGGCACGTTCGCGTCGCTGCACGACCGCAGCCTCGTCCAGAACAGGTGCTTCCTCTACCACCTGATCGGCAACGGCACCGGCGAGTGGCGCGTGCCAGTCGGCGGCATGGGTGCCGTGACAGCCGAGCTCGAGCGCGCCGCCCGTGAGGCCGGCGTCGACATCCGCACCAACTGCGAGGTCGACGGCATCGACGCGTACGACGTGGGCGCGACGGTGTGCGGCGACGGGTTCGTCATCGAGGCGGAGTGGGTCCTGAGCGGGGTCGCCCCGTACGTCCTGGCGCGCCTGCTCGGCAAGCCGACGCCGCCGAAGCCATCGGGCTCACAGTTCAAGATCAACCTGCTGGTCTCTCGTCTCCCACGGCTCAAGTCCGGCATCGACCCGGCGATCGCGTTCGCCGGCACGCTGCACATCAATGAGTCGATGAGTGAGCTCGAACGGGCGTACGCGCAGGCGGCCGCAGGGACGCTGCCTGAGTTCGCCTCCGGTGAGCTCTACTGCCACACCCTGACCGACCGCTCGATCCTCGGGCCCGAGCTCGCCGACGCCGGCGCCCAGACCCTGACGTACTTCGGGCTCCACACGCCGTACGAGGTCCTGCCAGACGAGGCTGCGGCCGCCAAGGCGTACGCGCAGTTCCTCACCGCGATCAACACGCACCTCGCCGAGCCGATCGAGCCGCTGATCCTCGGTGTCGAGCACAAGACCCCTGCCCAGATCGAGGACGCGCTTGCGATGCCGGGCGGGCACATCTTCCACGGCGACCTCCAGTGGCCATGGCTCGAGGAGGACGAGAAGCCCCGCCATTCCGGGGAGCGTTGGGGTGTCGCGACGAGCCATCCACGGGTCCTTCTGTGCGGCAGCGGCGCCCGTCGCGGAGGTGCCGTGAGCGGCATTGCCGGGCACAACGCGGCCCACGCGATCCTCGATGCTCTCCCGATTATGGGTGGACCGGGGACGGCTGATAACGTTGCTCCCGCTTCGCGGCATTAGCTCAATTGGCAGAGCAGCTGACTCTTAATCAGCGGGTTCGGGGTTCGAGTCCCTGATGCCGCACTGTGAAGGCCCCGTTCCTCGCCGAACGGGGCCTTTGCTCCTTTTGAGGAGGCGAATCCACATGGACCAGGCCAAGGCCCTCGCCCTCCTTGACCACGAGCGACAGTCAGCGCTGCAGATGCTGGCCACCCTCACCCGCGACTTCGACGGCATCGTCGATGCGTCCGCCGACTCCAACGCCGACGACGAGCACGATCCCGAGGGCTCCACGATCGCGTTCGAACGGTCGCAGGTCGGCGCCCTGATCGAGCAGGCCGAGCGGCGCCTGTCCGAGATCGACGCCGCTCGCGCTCGCATCGACGCGGGCACGTACGGCAGGTGCGAGGTGTGCGGGAAGCCGATCCCCGACGGCCGCCTGGAGGCGCGGCCGGTCGCGCGTACGTGCGTCGCCCACGCCTGAGGCCACATTTCGCGTTAGTCACCATTGACGTGAACCACGTATTGATGTCTACTCAAATTGACATGAAAACACCGCGCACGTACACCATGACGACCCGGGCCGAGGCCGTCGAAGCCACCCGCCGCAGCATCATGCAGGCGGCGTGGGACCTGCAGAGCCAGAAGCTCTGGGCCTCGATCTTGCTCGAGGACATCGCCGAGCTGGCGGGGGTCAGCGTGCAGACCGTGCTGCGCCAGTTCGGCAGCCGCACGCAGGTCTTCGAGGCAGCCATGGAGTACGGCGCGGCGGTCGTCACCGAGGAGCGACGCACCAACCCGGGCGACATCGACGATGCCGTGCGCGTCATCGTCGACCACTACGAGCTGAGGGGCGACGGAGTCATTCTCATGCTCGCTCAGGAGCGCGACCACGAGGCGATCGCCAAGGTCACCGAGCACGGTCGCGGACTGCACCGGGACTGGGTGCGCGACGTCTTCGCGCCGCAGCTCGACAAGTCGCCGGCCACCGAACGAGAGGCCGTCATCGACCTCCTCGTCGTGGCGACCGACGTCTACACCTGGAAGCTGCTTCGGCGCGACCGGGCGCACAGTCGGGGGGCTACCGAACAACGCATCAGGCGCCTGCTGCAAGCCATACTCAGCGGCGCCGCCAAGGAGTCCTGACCATGTCATCGATCCTCTTCACCACATGGGACGGCGGCGGCAACGTCCCGCCGGCCCTCGCCATCGCCGCCGAGCTCCTGGACCGGGGCCACGACGTACGCTTCCTCGGTCACGCCGTCCAACGCAAAGCGATCACCGCCGCCGGCTTCCCCTTCGACGCGTTCGAGACCGCAGCGCCCTTTTCGTCGGCAGCCGGGAGCCCGCCTGAGGTCGTCGCCGCGACCTTCGGCGATCAAGCCATGGGCGCCGACCTCGTCACGTACATCGAGCGGCATCCGACCGATCTCGTCGTGATCGACTGCTTGCTGATCGGGGCGCAACATGCCGCCATGCAGGCGGGACTGCGCTACGTCAACCTCGAGCACCTCTTCGACGGATTCCTGCGCACGACCTGGCTCGCGACGATGGGCATGGCCCCGCCGGTCCAGGTGCTTGAGCCCGAACGTTGCTGGGAGGCCGCCGAGATGAGCCTCGTGGCCAGCTTTGCTGAGCTCGACTCGCCCTCGTACGCCGGCAACCTGCGCTACAGCGGGCCGGCAGTGACCGGCTCGCCACGCAGCGGCGACGAGGCCGGGGTGCTGGTCAGCCTGAGCACGTACAACTTCCCGGGCCAGACGCCGGCGATGCAGAACATCCTTGACGCTCTCGCAACGATCGACACCCGCGTCATCGTCACCACGGGCCCGGCGATCGATCCGTCCGAGCTGCGCGTCCCGGCCAACGCCGAGGTGCACCGCTACGTCCCGCATGTCGATCTGATGCCGCAGGTGTCGCTCGTGGTCGGGCACGGCGGCCACGCCACCACGATGCTTGCGCTGGCCCATGACCTCCCGGTCGCTGTCATGCCGATGCATCCGATGCTCGACCAGCCGATGGTGGGACAGGCGCTTGAGAGCGCCGGGGCAGGGCGACTGCTCTCCAAGGAGGCGGGGCCTGACGAGCTGCGTCCGATACTCACCGAGCTGCTCGAAGCCGATTCCCACCGCGCGGCCGCCGCGCGGCTGGGTTCGGCGATACGCGCAGCAAGCGGCGCGAAGACTGGTGCCGATCTGATCGAGGAGCTGATTCCCCAGAAGACGCCTGCAACCGCAGGGACCAAGGCGCCGGGCCCACACTGAACGGCCCGGGCCGGGAACTCTTGCCCCGCCCCACGAGTTGGGCGGGGCAAGGAGGAATCATCCATGAAGTGTCCGACCGACAACGCCACCCTCGTCATGAGTGAACGTGCCGGCATCGAGATCGACTACTGCCCCGAGTGCCGTGGGGTGTGGCTCGACCGAGGAGAGCTCGACAAGATCCTCGACCGTGCCGCAGCCGATGCACCCGCACCCGCTCCCGCCCCTGCTCAGCCTCAGCAGCAGTACGTCGAACCGCAGTACAACCAACCGCGCTACGACAACCGGCAGCAGCAGCCGTACCGCAAGAAGAAGAAGGAGCACTGGCTCAGCGAGATCTTTGACTGAGGCGACGTGAGCTCTGCGAGCGAGCGTGCCGTCAGCTCGCAGAGCTCGCGCGCGGTCGGCCGAGGACGAGCCTCCCTAGGAACCGCGAACTCGCAACAGGACCACGCCGTGTGAACCTCGTCACGAAATAGCCCCTCCGGTCCCCCGGTTGAGTCAGACATGAAGATCTTGCTCACCGGGGGAACCGGTTTCATCGGCTCGGCCGTCCTCGACCAGCTCGTCGCGGCGGGACATCAGGTCACGGCGGTCGTCCGCAACCAGAAGTCCTCGCTGCGGGTGCAGGATGCCGGCGCCACCGGCATCATCGGTGACCTGTTCAACTCCGAGTGGCTGGCCGCGGAGCTGCGCGGGCACGACGGTGCGATCCACACGGCCGCCGGCGGCGACGAGCGCGACGCCGAGCTCAACGATTCGGTCATCGACGCTGCGATCAGCGCGTTCGCCGGCACGACCAAGCCGCTCGTCCACACCGGCGGCATCTGGGTCTACGGCAACAACGCGTCCATCACGGAGTCGAGCCCCCTCGACGCCCCGGCCCTCACGGCATGGCGTCCCGCCGGAGAGCGGCGCCTGCTGGAGTCCGGGGTCAAGGCATCCGTCGTGCAGCCCGGCATCGTGTACGGCTACGGCAAGGGCATCCCCGCGATGCTCACCGCCGAGTCCGGCACCGTGGCCCTGATCGGCACCGGCGAGCAGCACTGGACGACGGTGCACGTCGACGATCTCGCCGACCTGTACGTTCGCACGCTCGAGCAGGCACCCGGCGGGCGTACGTACGTCGGCGTCAGCGGACACAACCCGACGGTGCGAGAGCTCGGCGAGGCACTCGGCGGCGACGTTGCCCCCGAGGATCCGGCCGCGACCGTCGAGCGGCTCGGCGGGTTCGGCGAAGCCCTGCTCCTCGACCAGCAGGCCAGCGGCAACCGAGCCAAGACCGAGCTCGGCTGGCTGCCGACCCGGCCGAGCCTGGTCGACGAGCTGCGCGAGGACGACGCGGCGGCCGCCTAGCTCTTGGTGGCGGTGAGCAGGAGATACTCCCAGGTCATTGCCCCATCGTCGAAGTGCTGGGCGGCGAGCTCGGCCAGCTCGTTGTCCAGGCTGGCCACCTTGTCGGGCTCCTCGGCGATGTTCTTGTAGACCGCGATGGTCGGGCCGTACGTGCGCTTGAAGAAGTCGCGCATGTCCTCCGGAGATCCGAACCGGTCGACCGTGAGCATCTCCTTGTGCGCCTCGACGTCGGTGACTCGATCGCCGAGCAGCGAACGTACGTGCTGCTCATCGCCCCACAGCGGCGGTGGCTGGGCACCGGGTGGAGGCGGTGGGGCATACGGCTTCATCGTCGCGAACATCTGGCCGATGAAGCCCTCGGGCGTCCAGCTCAGCAACCCGATGGTGCCACCCGGCCGACACACTCGTACGAGCTCGTCGGCGGCCGCCTGGTGGTGCGGGGCGAACATGACGCCGACACACGACATCACGACGTCGAACTCTCCGTCCGTGTAGGGCAACGCCTCGGCGTCGGCCTCCTGCCACTCGAGCGTTGCCCCTTGGTCCGCGGCATGCCGGCGACCGACCTCGAGCAACGCCGGCGCCAGGTCCGACGCCACCACGTCCGCGCCGGCGAGCGCTGCCGGGATCGCGGCATTGCCGGAGCCCGCCCCCACGTCCAGGACCCGCTGTCCCGCCGTGATGCCGCAGGCCTCGACGAGCCGCGGGCCCGTCGCCGGAATCACCTCTGAGGCCACGGCTGGATAGTCGCCCATCGACCACAGCGCCTTGTGCTTCGTCTTGAGTGCGCGATCTGCTTCGACGTCCTCACTGCTCATCTCAATCTCCTCTTCGTGACGTATCCCTCAGGATGGCCCTGCCATCCCGGGAAGTCACCGACTTCGGAGAATTGCCGAGCCCTAGGAACGGTCGATCGAGAGCACCGGGAACCGCGCCGACAGCAGGTCGACGAGTGGACCGAGCAGGAAGATCACGAGGAGCGTCCCGGGCCCGACGGCCGCACCACACAGCCATCCGAGCAGGGCACCACCGCCCTGCACCACGCTGTAGCTCCACTTGAACGGCACCGGCGGGTCGAACGCCAGCGCGGCGGCCTCGGTCGGTCCCGCTCCGGCATCGACGGCGAGATAGCCGGCGACGCCGACCGCGAGGACGGGGAACGACAGGGCGAGCAGGATGACTCGCACCCACATCTCGTCGGGCTCCGCGAACGCATCCAGCAACCCGGAGACCACGAAGCCCACCACGAGGGGCTGGGTGATCGTGCCGAGTCCCGGCTTGAGCCCGCGGGCCCACGCCATCGCGACCAGCAGGATCCCGATGACCAGGTTGACGATCCAGAACGGCACGTCGAGCGCGATCGAGAGGCCGTTGATCATCGTCGAGTAGCCGTCCGACCCGAGCGAGGCGATGAGCAGCATCGCGACCCCGACGCCGAGGATCACGCAGGATCCGACCAGACGTATGAGCTGAGACACCACGGACACGATCCTCGCAGGCCCTGTCATGATCGTGTCATGTGGATCGGATGGATCGAGTTCGACATCCTGCTGGGCGATGTCCACTCCCTCAAGACCAAGCGGTCGATCGTGCGGCCGCTCGTCGCGGATGTCCGGCGTACGTTCAGCGTCTCGGCCGCCGAGACCGAGAGCCTCGACCTCCACCGCCGCGCAGGTGTGGGAGCGAGTCTCGTCGCGGCCGACAGCAAGCACGTCATCGACGTGCTGGACTCGATCGAGAACTTCGTCGCGGGGCGGCCCGAGATCGATCTGCTGTCAGCCCGCCGCGGCATCAGCAACAGTGACGACGCCTAGGAGCGGCATGTACATCCCTCACTTCAACGTCATGGACGACCCCGACGAGATCCGCCGGTTCGTCGAGTCGGTCGCCAGCGCCGAGATCGTGACGGTCGGCGCCGACGGCACCCCGGTCGCGACCCTGCTCCCCATCCTGTGGAGCGACGACGGCGCCACCGTCATCGCCCACATGGCCCGCGCCAACCCGCACTGGCGGGAGATCGCCGACAGCTCGCCATGCCTGGCGATCATTGCCGGGCCGCAGGCCTACATCTCACCGGCCTGGTACGCCGCGAAGGCCGAGCACGGCCGGGTGGTGCCGACCTGGAACTACTCGGCCGTCCACCTCACGGGCACGCTGACGGTGCACGACGATCCCGAGTGGACACGGGAAGCCGTGACGGCCCTGACCGACCGTCACGAGCAAACGCGCCAGGAGCCGTGGGCCGTGACCGACGCACCGCCGACGTACATCGACAAGAACCTCAAGGCGATCGTCGGCCTCGAGCTGACGGTTGCGCGGGTGGAGGCCAAGGCCAAGCTCAGCCAGAACCGCTCGGCCGCCGACCAGGCCGGGGTCGTGGCCGGTCTGCGCGCCGAGGGCGGTTCTGCTGCCGTTGCCGACGCTATGGATCTCTAGCGCAGCGGACGCAGGAAGGGGAGCCGCCCCGAGGCGACTCCCCTTCCCGCGCTCAGCTGTCGATCAGCGACGTCCTCCCCTGAAGAGGTAACCGATCGCTGCGACGACAGCCCTCACGAAGCCGATGTGCTTGGCCGCGGCGTGTGCCCGCAGGACACGGGCCGACATCGTCGACGACACCTGCGAGACCGGCTCGCGGCGCATCATCATCATGACTCCCGCTGCCGTCATCGGACCCACGAGCAACAGGACACCGAGCGGCAAGCCGCCCGTGTCCGGCAGCAGCTGGTCATCCGCGACAGCCGGGTCAGCGGGGTCCTTCGGATCCTCGCTCTCCTCTTCACCGCCGACACAGGAGTCCGGGTCTCCGGCGTCGCCGGTGAAGACCGTCTGTGCACCCTCTGCGAAGACGTAGCCGTCACCAGCCAGCGTTGCCGTGATCTCCCACGGGCCCTTGACGCCGTCGCCCTTGGTGAACGTGTAGACGACACCCTCGATCGGCACCACGGTCGGCGCCTCACCCTCGTCGCACGTCGACTTCACGTCCACCGCCGGTGTCACCTCGATCGGGCAGGCCTCGCCGACCTTGACCACGCTGAAGTAGCCGTGCGGATGCAGGCGTGCGTCGTCCGCCGGACTGTTGAGCGTCAGGAGGTTCTTGAAGTACTCCCAGTCGTCCTTGCCCTTGATCCAGTAGGAGTCGTGCTGGTACTCGACGGTCTCGCCGCACTTCGGCAGGGCGTCGCAGTCATCGCCCCACACCCGGGTCTGCGGGAACTCGTACGTCCCTTCGATGCCATCGGACTTGGACATCTTCCAGCATGCGGTGACCTCCTTGGGCTTGTGGCACTTGGGACCGACCTTGACCACGCTGTAGTAGTCG
Source organism: uncultured Actinomycetota bacterium (assembly GCA_963806345.1). Lineage (GTDB taxonomy): Bacteria > Actinomycetota > Actinomycetes > Propionibacteriales > Nocardioidaceae > Aeromicrobium. The sequence continues at coordinate 88,158 of CAWDXV010000022.1, forward strand.
TGAGGCTCCAGCTGGGCATCACCAGCCGGGCTGTAGAGCTTCGACAGACCAGCGAGGTAGTCCTCGTCGTCCTTGTCCCTGATCCAGTACGTGTCGTGCTGGTACTCGGCGGTCTCGCCACACTTCGGCGTCTTGTCGCACCACGCACCCGAGACCTTGTACTGCGGGAACTCATAGGTGTCCTCGACTCCGTCGGAGGACTTCATCTTCCAGCAGACCTTCACCTCGTACGGATACGTGCCGGGGCACTCGGTGTCCGTGGTCGTGTTGACGCTCGGTTGGTCACCGGAGCACTCGTCAGGTGGTTCGTGGCCCTCAGTACGTGGCTGGGACTCGGTCGTCTCCTGGTCGGCCTTTTCGGCTGCAGCCTTGGCAGCAGCTTCCTCGGCCGCCTTCGCGGCAGCTTCCTCGGCCGCCTTCGCGGCAGCTTCCTCGGCCGCCTTCGCAGCAGCCTCGTCGGCCGCTGCCTTCTCGTCAGCCGCAGCCTTCTCGTCAGCCGCTGCCTTCTCGTCGGCCGCAGAGCCGGTCACCCCCTGATCCGTCGAGCCGGCGGTCGTGTCGTCCGCAACAGCGATCGAAGGCGCGGCGAAGCAGACACTTCCGGCGAGCAGTGCCAGAACAATCACTAGTCGTCTCATGATGAGCAAAACTCCATCCGTAGTCCCCTGGCGGAAGGGTTCGTTGCGCCTCGCGAGGGACTCCTCGCAGGCGGAGCGGCAACGACTGTGTGCTCGGGAGAGCGAGCCGCGGCCTGACCTCAGAGAACCGTGGTCCAGCGAGACGGTGTGACGAATGGACAATTATTTCGGGCGGAATCTCCGTTAATTCCACCTAATTCATCACGATGAACTACGTCCTGGAGACGCAAGAAGGGGAGCCGCCCGAGGCGACTCCCCTTCTCGTGCTCAGCTGTCGATCAGCGACGCCCTCCTCGGAAGAAGGCGCCGATGGCTGCGACGACGTTGCCAACGGCCTTCATGAAGCCGATGTGCTCGGTCGCGGCGTGGACCCGCTTGATGCCGAGTGGCTTGGGAGCCGGCGGCAGGATCAGCGAGTAGGACGGCATCCCACCACCGGTCGACGTACGGCTGACCGGCTCACGACGCATCAGGATGATGAGTCCGGCTGCTGTCATGGGGCCTGCGATGAGCAGGATCCACAGCGGCAGGCCGCCCGTGTCGGGCAGGAGCTCGTTCTCGTCCTTGTCCTCGTCCTCGGGCTTGATGCACGAGTCCGGATCACCGGCGTTGCCGGTGAAGACCGTCTGAGCATCGTCGGCGAGGAAGAACCCCTCAAGAGGTGTCGCCGTGATCTCCCAGGCACCGGACTTGCCGTCACCCACGGTGAACTCGTAGGACAGGCCTTCGATGTCCACCGGCGTCGGGCTGTCGGCTCCGTCGCAGGTCTCGGTGACATCGACCGCGGGGGTCAGACAGGACGCCTCGTCACCGGCATCACCGGTGAAGACGAACTGCGCGTCGCCGGGAATCTCGAATCCTTCGAGAGCCGTCGCCGTGATCTCCCACGGTCCGTTGATGCCGTCACCGTCGGTGTACTCGTACGACAGACCCGGCTTGGCGACAGGTGTCGGCCGGATGCCTCCGTCACACACGTCCGAGGTCGTGATCTCCGGGATGACTTCCTGGGACAGTCCTTCAGCAGGGACACATCCGTTGGCCAGGATGGCCTGGCCCTCGGCTGTCCAGTTCTGCCCTGGATAGTCGACATCGTTGTAGTGGTACGGCGGAATGATGTCGCCCCACTGGATGCCCTGAGCCTTCAGCGTCGGGTCCCAGATCGGACCTCCGTCCACCGTGTCGTGACCGTTCGCGACGCCGGCCGTGGCCGGGCCGATCTCGTTGTACGGATTGACATTGCTGTTCGTCGCGTGGCAGATCGTCAGGTCCACCGAGTCACATTGCGACCCCGTCAGCTTCTGCGGGATCGGCACGACCTTGATGAACGGGAACTGCGTCAGGTAGTAGCCCGGCGCCGGAAGAGCGATGACCAGCACCGAGTTCCCGAAGAACGGAACGACGATGTAGATGATCTTGGGATCGTCGTGGAAGATCAGCCCGCCGTTGGCAGAGCAGGTCGCGGCCGACGTCGTCACACCCGGGGTGGCCGGGAGGAGTCCGTTGACCTGGCACTGTGGGCCAGTCAGCTGCGGAAGGACCTGGATGGGTTCTTCGTACAGCGGGTTCGTCAGCACGTACCCGACCACGGCGGACGCGGTCACGACGTAGTTGCCCGGCCCGGTTCCAGCCGGGGTCGACTCGTAGATGACGCCCGTGGTGGTCGGGAGTACCAGTGCACCGTCGGCGACGCATGTGGGCGGAGTTGCGCTGGGCGCCACGGCCGTGGCCTCGATCAGCGGGATCGGGACCTCATTGGGGAGGTTGCAGTTGTTGTTGTAGATCGCCTGGCCGGCGGGTGTCCAGTTCAGACCCGGGAAGTTGACGTTCCCGAAGGTGAACGGCGGAATGATGTCGCCCCACCCGGGAGCCGGGAAGACGCCTCCGGTGTGACCGGTGTGACCGTGGAGGTCACCGCTGGCGTTCGGGGAGTTCTGGACGTACGGATTGCCCTGCGCGGACGTTGAGTGACAGATCGGGATCTTGACCGGGGCGGCCTCGACTGCGTCCACGTTCGGCGCGTTGCCGGAGGTGCTCTCGTCGGGCGCGTCGTCAGTCTTGTTGGCGTCGTCGACCGGCGGCGGCTCCTCCTCGTTCACCGTCGGCGGCGTCTCGCCACCGTCAGCCGGCGGCGGGGTCGAGCTGTCAGGAGCCTGCTCCTCCGGCGCGGGTGCGGGCGGCTCCGCCTCCGCCTCAGGTTCGGGCGCCGGCTCCGGATTCGCGGCTTCAGCGGTGGTCTCGACGCCCGGGTCGGCCGGTGCGTCAGTATCAGCGGCGACTGCTGGCTGCGCGAGGAACACGCTGGCCGCAATCATCGCTAGTACGAGCAAAATCTTCTTCATGACAGATAACTCCATCCGTATCGCCCCTGCACGGAACGGTTCGAGTCGTAGTCAAGGGGGAGTCCCTGGCTGCGTGTTGGCAACGGCAAGTGGGAGTGCGCCGCGGCCTGCGTTCACCCAGACAAACTCCGCTGAGTGACTCACGTCACGGCAAAATGGGACAAACTGCTCACATTGGCTGAAACACGACCGATTTGATCACGAAGGACCAGCGTCGCGTAGTCACAACGGACCACGCAGGAATGGGCTAGACGTTAAAGGCGGCCGCACCGACTTGGTCGGCCAGGAGGACGGCCACCTGACGCTGCTCGAGCGTCGGTCGTACGATCTGGGTCGCGGCGACGACGATGAACACACCCGCCACGTGCCCATTGCGCCGTACGGGCAGCACGACCTCGCCGAGCGTCGGGAGGCCGTCACGGTCGACGTTGAGCACCCTCCCCCGGAGCCGCACCTCACCGTCGGCATCGAGCACCGCGCCGTCAGGGACCGCGCCGGCTTCGACAAAGCGGCACGAGTCGACCTCGAGGAGCTCTGCGATGTGGGCGGCGACCTGATCGGCAAGGGCTCTCGGCGAGAACTGGCCGGACACGATCTGCGACGTGGCCATGAGCCCGTTGAGGTAGCCCGCCCGTCGACTGGCCTGGGCCTGCTGGCGACCGCCCCAGATCGCGAGCTCTGTCACGGCGACTCCCACCAGCACCAACAAGAGGGTGACCTCGAGATCGTCCGAGTCCTCGATCGTGAACCGATGGAACGGCTCGGTGAGGAAGAAGTCGAACCACAACCCGCCGGAGACGGCCGCCACGATCCCGGCGACCCGGTCGCCCGTCGTGGCAGCGCACACGACGATCGCGACCAGCACGAGTGCTGCCGTCGCAGCCGTGACGTCACCTCTCAGCTGCGCCGCCACGGAGCACCACACGAGGGGCAGACCTGCCGCGAGGGCGAGCACGAGGGACCGATGCTGCTGGAACCATCGCGTGCCCATAGGTCCATGGTTGCTCGCCACAACCGCTTTTGACCCACCCCGCCGAAACCTTGACGCGATCTTGACGCCTGCGATGTCGAAGGCCGACCGCGAGGTCAGACGACGAGCCGGTACCCGATGCCGGGATCGGTGATGAACATCGAAGGCCTCGACGGGTCACGCTCGAGCTTGCGCCGGATCTGGGCGAGATAGACCCGCAGGTAGTTGGTCTCCCGGTCGTAGGCCGGTCCCCACACCTCGTGCAGCAGCTCCCCCTGACGCACCAGGCGGCCCTCGCGCCGCGCGAGCACCTCCACGATGTGCCACTCCGTGGGCGTCAGGCGTACGTTCTCGCCCGCCCGCGTGGCCTTGCGCTCGGTGACGTCCAGGCGTACGTCGCCGGACTCGACGACCAGTGGAGCACCGTCGCCACCGCTGCGCCGGATGGCCGCGCGAACCCGAGCGAGCAGCTCCTCCATGTCGAACGGCTTCGTCACGTAGTCGTCGGCTCCCTCGTCGAGCGCCTCGACCTTGTCGTCCGACTCGTGCCGGGCCGACAGGACGACGACCGGCACGTGTGTGTACGCCCGCAGCTGCTTGAGCACTGCGACGCCGTCGAGGTCCGGCAGCCCCAGATCGAGGATCACGACGTCGGGCATGCGCTCGTCGACGATCTGCAGGGCTGAGCGTCCGTCGCCTGCCGTCTCGACGTCATAGCCCCTGGCGCGCAGGTTGATCGACAACGTGCGGAGGATCGCCGGGTCGTCGTCGACGGCGAGCACGAACGTCATGTCTGCCCTCCATCGAGCACCGTTCCGGTCAGCGGCAGGTCCAGGACGAACGTGAGTCCGCCGCCGGGCGTGTCTTCGACGGTCAACGTACCGCCCATGGCCTCGGTCAGGCCGCGTGCGACCGCAAGTCCCAGCCCGATGCCTTCGCCGCGCGGAACGTCGCCGAGGCGCTGGAACGGCTCGAAGAGGCGCTCACGCTGATCCAGCGGCACACCGGGACCAGTGTCGATGATCCGGATCACTGCCCGCGTGCCTGCCGCGGAGGCGTCGACGCGTACGCGCGAGTCCGCGCTCGCGTACGCCAGGGCGTTGCCGACGAGGTTGGCGATGACCCGCTCCAACAGGCCGGCATCGGCCACGACGAGGGCAGCGTCATCCGCGACATCGGTGTCGACCCGTTCCCTGCCCACGAGCGAGGACAAGGCGGTCTGGATCGTGCCCACCAGCTCGACCTCGTCGACGTGGGCATTGATCGCCCCCATCTGCAACCGGCTCATGTCGAGCAGGTTGGCGACCAGGTCGTCCAACCGGTCCGCGCCCTCCTCGACAGTGGCGAGCAGCGCCTCCTCGTCCTCGGGCGTCCACTCGATCTGGTCGTTGCGGAGGCTGCTGACGGCCGCCTTGACGGCAGCGAGTGGCGACCGGAGATCGTGGGAGACAGCCGCAAGGAGCGCTGTGCGCGTGCGGTCGGTCTCCTCCAGGACTCTGCGCTCGCTGCTGGCCTTCATCGCGCGTCGGCGCTCGCCCAGCACTGAGGCGTGCGCTGCGTATGCCTTGAGCAGCCGCTGGTCGGCCGCGGCCAAGGACCGGCCGATCAGGGCGAGGTGGGACTCGTCGTCGACCTTGACGCTGACATCGGCGGCATCCAGGTCGAGGATCGGCGCGCCGTACCCGATCGTGATCTCGCCGTCGGTCCCGATGATCGCCGCTCCCCGCATGCCGAACAGCTCGCACGCACTGGCGAGCAACGTCCGCATGTCGCCTGCGTGCAGCAGGCTGTGGGACAGCACCGTGAGGGCATCGGCCTCGGCGCTCGCCTTCTCGGCCTGCACGGTTCGGCGGGCCGCGAGGTCGACGACCGAGGACACCGCGATCGCGACGATGACGAACAGCACCAGCGCGAAGGCATTCTCCCCGCTCGCCACCGTGAGCCGGTGAAACGGCGGCGTGAAGAAGTAGTTGAGCGCGAAGCCACTGACGAATGCGCTGACGATCGCCGGCCGGAGGCCACCGGTGATCGCGGTCGCCACGACGAGCGCCATGTAGAGCATCGACTCGGTCGGCAGGCCGTGGAAGTCGGGGGTCGCCAGCAGCAACGCCGACAGGACAAGCGGGCCGAGAGCTCCCATCGCATACCCGTACGCCAGTCGCCGCCGGCTCAGCTCCGGCGTCCGCCGGATGTTGCGATGCTTCTTGCGGGCCTGGTCGTGCGTCACGATGTGCACGTCGATGTCGCCGGACTCGGAGATCACGACCTCCCCGATGCCCGGGTTGGCGAGCGTCGAGATGCGGCCCCGTCGACTGGCCCCGATCAGTACCTGCGTCGCATTCTCCGCCTTGGCGAACTCGAGGATCGCGGTGGCCGGGTCATCGCCGACGACGGTGTGGAACGTCCCGCCCATGTCCTCGGTCATGACGTGCAGCTTGTGCAGCCGGGCCGGATCCATCTGGACGAGACCGTCGCCGCGCGTCACGTAGAGCGCCAGCCACTCCCCTCCTCCGATGCGCGATGCGATGCGCGCCGCGCGACGCAGCAACACCTCCGACTCCGGGCCACCGGTCACCGCGACGACAATCCTCTCGCGGGCCGCCCAGGTCGAGTCGATCCCGTGCTGGTCCCGGTAGCGGTCGAGACCTTCATCGACCCGATCGGCGAGCCACAGCAGCGCGAGCTCGCGCAGGGCCGTGAGGTTGCCCTCGCGGAAGAACTGCGACAGCGCCGCGTCGACCTTGTCGGGCGCATAGATGTTGCCGTGTGCCATGCGGCGGCGGAGCGCCTGCGGGCTCATGTCGGTGAGCTCGATGGCGTCCGCCTGGCGTACGACCTTGTCCGGCACCGTCTCCTGCTGCCGGATGCCGGTGATCGACTCGACGACGTCGTTGAGGGACTCCAGGTGCTGGATGTTGACCGTGGTGATGACGCAGATGCCCGCGTCGAGCAACGCCTCGACGTCCTGCCAGCGCTTCTCGTTCTGGGCGCCGGGGATGTTGGTGTGGGCGAGCTCGTCGACCAGCACCACCTCGGGATGCCTCACGAGCACCGCATCGAGATCCATCTCCTCGTGCACGGTGCCCTTGTGCTCGATGCTTCGGCGCGGAATCACCTCCAGCTCGCCGACCTGCTCCTCGGTGTGCACCCGGCCGTGCGTCTCGACGTACCCGATGACCACGTCGGTGCCTCTGGCTGCGCGACGCTGCCCCTCATCGAGCATCGCGAAGGTCTTGCCGACGCCGGGCGAGGCCCCGAGGTACACCCGGAGGATGCCCCGCTGCCTCGCCTCGTTGCGCACGCTTTCAGTGTGCACCTTGGCCCACCGTCACTGTCGTTCGAGCGCCAGATTGAGCTTCAGGACGTTGACCTTCGGCTCCCCCAGGAACCCCAGCTGTCGACCCGAGGTGTTGGCCTTGACGAGCGCCCTGACGGTCGACGCCGAGAGGTTGCGTTCCCTCGCCACGCGGTCCACCTGCAGTGCCGCGTATTCCGGTGAGATGTACGGATCGAGGCCCGAGGCCGATGCCGTGACAGCGTCGGCGGGAATCTCCGACATCGTCGACGCCCTCGGTCCTGGCGATCTCCTGCTGACGCTTCTTGATCGTCTTGAGCAGGTCCGGGTTCGACGGTCCGAGGTTGGACGCGGCCGAGGCCAGCCCGTCGTACTCCGCGGCCGAGGGCCGGCCATGGAACCACTCGGGATCCTTGACCTTGAAGTTCTGGCCGATGATGGCCGAGCCGACGTCCTTGCCGTCCTGCGACACGATCTGGCCATTCGCCTTGTCGTGGAACGCGACCTGACCGACACCCCACACGGCTGCGGGATACGCGACCCCGAGCACCACGGTCATGACGAGCAGGATCTTGAGGCCGACGAAGGTCTGGCGGATGAAGTCTTTGTTCATGGGTTATCCGATTCCTGGGATGGTCGAGACGATGAGATCGACGAGCTTGATCCCGATGAACGGTGCGATGACGCCACCGACCCCGTAGACCAAGATGTTGCGACGCAGGACCGACTCCGCCGAAGCCGCGCGGAACTTGACCCCCTTCAAGGCGAGCGGGATCAGCGCCACGATGACCAACGCGTTGAAGATCACGGCAGACGTGATCGCCGAGGTCGGCGTGGAGAGCTTCATGATGTTGAGCGAGTCCAGCGAGGGGTACGCCGCCAGGAACATCGCCGGGATGATCGCGAAGTACTTGGCGACGTCGTTGGCGATCGAGAACGTCGTCAGCGCTCCGCGGGTGATGAGCAGCTGCTTGCCGATGGCGACGATGTCGATCAGCTTGGTCGGGTCCGAGTCGAGGTCGACCATGTTGCCGGCTTCCTTGGCAGCGGAGGTTCCCGAGTTCATCGCCACCCCGACGTCAGCCGCAGCCAGCGCGGGAGCGTCGTTCGTGCCGTCACCCGTCATCGCGACGAGGCGACCGCCCTCCTGCTCCTTGTGGATCAGCCGCATCTTGTCCTCCGGCGTGGCCTCGGCGAGGAAGTCGTCCACACCGGCCTCCGCCGCGATCGATGCGGCCGTCAGCGGGTTGTCGCCCGTGATCATGACGGTCCGGATGCCCATGCGACGCAGCTCGGCAAAGCGTTCGGTCATGCCCTCCTTGACGACGTCCTTGAGGTGCACTACGCCGAGGACCTTCGCGCCCTGCCCGTTCGACTCCGCGACCACGAGGGGCGTACCGCCGCTGCCGGCGATCTCGTCGATCGTCAGGCGTACGCCGTCCGGCAGACCCCCGGTTCCTGAGCTTGTCGAAGCGCCCACCCACGCGGCAACCGACGAGCCCGCGCCCTTGCGGACCGTGCGTCCGTCGGCCAGGTCGACCCCGGACATCCGGGTCTGCGCCGTGAACTCGACGAACTCGGCTCCGACCGGGAGGTCGTTGTCGTCGGCTCCCTGAGCCAGGGCGAGCTCGACGATCGAGCGGCCCTCAGGCGTCTGGTCCGCGAGGCTCGAGAGCCGCGCCGCATCGCGCATCTCCTCGGCGGTGGCCCCCTCCGCCGGGACGAACCGCGAGGCCTGCCGGTTGCCGTACGTGATGGTGCCGGTCTTGTCGAGCAGCAACGTGCTGACGTCGCCGGCGGCTTCCACCGCACGGCCGGACATGGCCAGCACGTTGACCCGCACGAGCCGGTCCATTCCGGCGATGCCGATCGCGCTCAGCAACGCGCCGATCGTGGTCGGGATGAGGCACACCAGAAGGGCCACCAGGACCAGAGTGCTCTGCGGGGCGCCCGCGTAGGCGGCCATCGGTCGCAGCGTCGCCACCGCCAGCAGGAACACGATCGTCAGGCTCACCAACAGGATCGATAAGGCGATCTCGTTGGGCGTCTTGCGGCGTGACGCACCCTCGACCAGCGCGATCATCCGGTCGAGGAAGGTCTCGCCCGGCGCCGAGGTGATCTCGACGATGATCTGGTCCGACAGCACCTTGGTGCCGCCGGTGACGGCCGACCGATCACCGCCGGCCTCCCGGATGACGGGGGCGGACTCGCCGGTGATCGCCGACTCGTCGACCGAGGCGACGCCCTCGACGACGTCGCCGTCGCCGGGGATGACCTCGCCGGCCTGGACCAGGACGCGGTCCCCCTTCTTGAGTGCCGTGCCGGCGACCTGCGACTCGGTGCCGTCGGGGTTGATCCGCAGCGCCGTGACATCCGTACGAGCGGCACGCAGCGAGGCGGCCTGCGCCTTGCCGCGGCCCTCCGCGACGGCTTCGGCGAGGTTGCCGAAGATGACCGTCAGCCAGAGCCACACCGCGACGGTCCAGGCGAACACGCTGGGATCGGCGATCGCGATGACCGTCGTCATCAAGGACCCGATCCAGACGATGAACATGACCGGACTGCGCCACAGGTGGCGCGGGTCGAGCTTGCGGAGAGCCTGGGGCAGCTGCGAAAGGAGGGAGTGGAGCGTCATGACAGAGCCTCCGCGAGGGGTCCGAGTGCAAGTGCCGGGAAGAACGTCAGGCCCGTGATCAGGAGGATCACGCCGACGAGCAGACCGGCGAACAAGGGGGTGTGGGTGGGCAACGTGCCGGCCGTGACCGGGACCTTGCCCTGCTTGGCGAGCGAGCCGGCGAGGGCGAGCACGAAGACGATCGGGATGAACCGGCCGAGCAACATCGCCGCCGCCAGGGAGAGCTGGAAGAAGTCCGAGGTCACGGTGATGCCGCCGAACGCGCTGCCGTTGTTGTTGCCTGCGGACGTGAAGGCGTACACCACCTCGCTGAATCCGTGGCCGCCCGGATTGCCCATCACCTCAGAGGTGCTGGACCTGGCGATGGCGGCACCGATGCCGACCAGGACGATCGCCGGCACGCTCAACGTGTAAAGCGCGACGTACGTCATCTCCTTGCGGCCGATCTTCTTGCCGAGGAGCTCTGGCGTACGCCCGACCATGAGCCCGGCGATGAACACGGTCAGGATCGCCATCACGAGGATGCCGTAGATGCCGGCGCCGACGCCGCCCGGCGAGACCTCGCCGAGCATCATGTTGACCAGCACCGTGCCTCCACCGACCGGCGTGAAGGAGTCGTGCGACGCGTTGACCGCACCGGTCGAGGTGCCGGTGGTGAACACCGCGAACATCGACGAGAGCCACGTGCCGAACTGGGTCTCCTTGCCCTCCATCGCTCCGCCGGCGAGCTTGGCAGCCTGCGAGTGCGCACCGACCTCGGCCCACGTCGTGAGCGCCACGGCGGCTCCGATCAGGAACGTCATCGCGCCGAGGATCGACAGGCCCTGCTTGCGGCTGCCGACCATCGTGCCCAGCGTGCGGGTCAGGCTGATGGGGATGACCAGGATGAAGAACATCTCGAGCAGATTGCTGAACGGTGAGGGGTTCTCGAACGGGTGCGCGGAGTTCGCGTTGAAGAACCCTCCGCCGTTGGTGCCGAGCTCCTTGATCGACTCCTGACTGGCTGCCGGACCACCGGGGATCACCTGGGTGCCGCCCGAGATCGCGTGCACCGTGTGATCGCCGAAGTTCTGGATCGCCCCTTGCGAGATCAGCAGGATCGCGCCGACGAAGGCGACCGGCAGCAAGATGCGCAGCGTCCCGCGTACGAGGTCGACCCAGAAGTTGCCGAGCTCGCCGCTGCGTGACCGCACGAACCCGCGAATCAGGGCGACCGCAACCGCGATGCCGACCGCAGCCGACAGGAAGTTCTGGACTGCGAGCCCACCTGCCTGGGCGGCGAAGCCCAGCGTCGACTCACCACCGTACGACTGCCAGTTGGTGTTCGTGACGAACGAGATCGAGGTGTTGAGCCCCATCTGCCAGGGCATGCCGGGCAACCCGCGATCGAAGGGCAGGAGGCTCTGCCCGACGAGGATCAGGTAGAGCGCGACGATGCTGACCAGCGAGAACCCGAGGACGCTGAGCGTGTAGGAGCGCGCGGTCTGCTCCGAGTCCGGGTTCACCCCGATCAGGCGATAGATGCGCTTCTCGATGCGCCAGTGCGACGAGGTCGTGAAGACCCCCGCCATGTAGTCGCCGAACGGGGCGTACACGGCAGCGAGCAGGGCGATCAGGAGGCCGAGCGTGAGCAGGCCGGAGACAGTGTCGTTCATGCGCGGCTCAGAACTTGTCGGGCAGGATCAGGGCGGCGACGAGATAGGCCAGCAAGCCGATCACGATCACCAGCAGGACTGCGGAATCAAAGGTCATGACCTCATCGCACACCCGGAATCCGCGTGCCCGGCCCGCCTTGATGCGGCGCTAGCGGACCTTGACGGGATCTTGACGCCCGGTGGCACGATGAGGGCATGGATACGTGTCGCCTCGATGACGTCCTCGCCGGCATCGACCAGCCCTGGCAGCCTCGCCGCATCGCCTCCGTCAACGACCACGACGTCAAGATCGCCAAGGTGCACGGCGAGTTCATCTGGCACGCGCACCCCAACTCCGACGAGCTGTTCATGGTGCTCGACGGCGAGCTGACGATCGAGCTGCGTGACGGCAACGTCACCCTCGGGCCGCGCGACCTCTACGTCATCCCCAAGGGCGTCGAGCACCGTCCCGTCGCGGAGGTCGAGACGTCGATCATGATGGTCGAGCTGCAGGGAACCGTGAACACCGGCGACGCCGGCGGTGACCGTACGTTCGAGCCGATCGACCTCGTGTAGTCCGGGGTGTGACCCCCGCCCTAGGCGCTCACCTGCGCTGATGGACATACTGAGAGAAGTTTTGTCCTCAGCAGAGAAGAGAAGTGAACCGCGTGCGAAACCCCCGAGCATTCCTTCGCCCTCTGGCCGTCGGCGCACCCGCCCCGGTCGCGGACATCCCGTTCCGCCCGAGCCGGATGATCCATTTCTTCGACCCGAGCAACGAGAAGATGCAGGCCAAGGTCCCGGAGATCGCCACCAAGGTCGACATCATCCTGGGCAACCTCGAGGACGCCATCAAGACCGAGAACAAGGAAGCCGCACGCCAGGGGCTCGTCGACATCGCGAAGAGGACCGACTTCGGCCAGACGCAGCTGTGGACCCGCATCAACAGCCTCGACTCCCCGTGGGCGCTCGACGACCTCATCACGCTCGTGACCGAGATCGGCGACAAGCTCGACGTCGTCATGGTGCCCAAGGTCGAGGGCGCGCAGGACATCCACTACGTCGACCGGCTGCTCGCCCAGCTCGAGGCCCGTGCCGGGCTGACCAAGCCGATCCTGGTGCACGCGATCCTCGAGACCGCCGAGGGCATGACCAACGTCGAGGAGATCGCCGGCGCCAGTCCGCGCATGCAGGGCATCTCCCTCGGCCCCGCCGACCTCGCCGCGAGCCGTCGCATGAAGACGACCCGGGTCGGCGGTGGACACCCCGGCTACCTCGTCCGCGAGGATCCGACCGGCGACGACCTCTACGCGGGCCGTACGACGTACCAGCAGGACCTGTGGCACTACACGATCGCGCGCATGGTCGACGCCTGCGCGGCCAACGACATCCTGCCGTTCTACGGTCCGTTCGGTGACATCAAGGATGTCGTCGCGTGCGAGGACCAGTTCCGCAACGCGTTCCTGCTCGGCTGCGTCGGAGCCTGGAGCCTGCACCCGGTGCAGATCGACATCGCCCGCAAGGTCTTCTCCCCCGACCCCGCCGACGTGGCACACGCCAAGGAGGTCGTCGAGGCGATGGGCGACGGTTCCGGCGCCGTGATGATCAACGGCAAGATGGAGGACGACGCGTCCTGCAAGCAGTGCCAGGTCATGCTCGACCTCGCCAAGGCCTTGGCTGAGCGCGATCCCGAGCTCGCCGCCGCCTACGACCTCTAGGAGCACGTATGTCTGACAGTCTGCTGCGGCCGCGCCGTTCGGTCCTCTACATGCCCGGCGCCAACGAGCGCGCCCTCGAGAAGGCCAAGGGCATCGATGCCGACGCGTTGATCCTCGATCTCGAGGACGCCGTCTCGCCGGATGCCAAGCCCGAGGCGCGGGAGCGCGTGTGCGCGGCCGTGACCTCCGGCGAGTACGGCCACCGTGAGCTCACGATCCGCGTCAACGGCATCGGCACCGAGTGGCACGCCGCCGACATCGCGGCCGCCGCCAAGGCCGGCCCGGATGCCGTGCTCGTCCCCAAGGTCAACTCGGCGGCCGAGGTCCTGCAGCTCGTCGCCGAGCTCGAGGACGCCGGCGCCCCTGACACCACCGCACTGTGGGCCATGGTCGAGACGCCGATCGCCCTCCTCCAGGCGGCCGAGATCGCTGCGGCCCATGACCGGCTGACGGTCATCGTGATGGGCACCAACGACGTGGTCAACGAGACGTACGGCCTGCACGTCCCGGGCCGCAACCCCGTCGTGCTGACATCGCTCTCGATCGCCCTGCTCGCGGCCCGCGCCGCCGGCAAGGTCATCCTCGACGGCGTCTACAACGACGTGAAGAACCTCGAGGGCTTCGACGCCGAGGCGCGTCAGGGTCGCGAGATGGGCTTCGACGGCAAGACGTTGATCCACCCCAGCCAGGTGGAGCCGGCGAACGCGGTCTTCGGTCCGTCGGACGAGGAGATCGAGCACGCGAAGGCGATGATCTCGACGTTCGAGGAGGGCAAGGCAGCAGGTCAGGGCGTCGTCACCTTCAACGGCCGCATGGTCGAGGAGCTGCACGTTCGTGATGCACGCCGCATCCTGGCGCAGCACGAGGCCCTCATGACGCGGTAGGTTCCGTGTCGATGACCGAATTCACCGGCGACCAGAACGTCGCGATGCAGCAGCGCGAAGCCATCTCGGCCGCCTGCTATGCGCTGGCACTGGCCGAGGGGTTCGACGCCGTGACGTTGGAGGATGTGGCCGACCGGGCTGCCCTGCCGATGGAGACCGTCCTGGGGCACTTCGACGATGTCGATGAGCTCGTCGAGTACGTCATCGTCGACGAGATCGGTCAAGTCATGGCCGAGGCGGCTGTCCTGTTCAGCTCCGGCACGTCGGCGCCCGACGTCGTCGTCGAGGTCTTCGCCTACACCTACCGGCGGCTCGTCGACACGCTGACGTTCAGGGAGCTGCTCGGCCCCGCACGCGATCGCCTCATGGCACATCTGCGCGGCGACCGCCCCGAGACCCTGATCCTGGCGCTCAACTTCGCCTCCGAGGAGCTGCGGACTCTTGGCGAGCGCACCGGCACACCGCTGAATGACGACGACGCCGGTGCCGAGTTCTACGTCCGGCTCCTGCTCTCGCTCCTCGTCAGCCCGCAGCTCGGCCCCGACCTCTCCGAAGACGGAGTCGTCGAGGCACTCGCACGCCGGTGGCTCCTGCCGGGCATGTTCAACAGCTAGTACACAGACGAGCGGCGAGCGGGGATTGCTCCCCACTCGCCGCCGATTCATCTGGTGTCTAGCTCAGCGCAAGCTGCGCAAGCGGATCTCGTTCTGGATCGCGATGTTCTGCTTCTGCACCTTGCGACGCTGTCGCACGGTCTCCAGGAGCACAGCGCGGTCGATCTCGGACATCTCGTCCCAGGCGCGCTTGCGACCCTGACGGGAGTTGAGGATTCCCACGGCCTTCACCCCCTCTCCATCAGTTCCTGTCGTCGGACGGGGATCGGTCGGGTTCTGTGCGGGCATGAGTCGTGTATCGGGCTTCGTGGTCATAGCGCGCCTCCTTTCTTGAAGGTTGGATGTGTGGATTAGATGTTCGGACAAAAGAAAAACCGCCTCAGATCGAAGATCCGAAGCGGCAGAAGCGCCAAACACATGTGGGCTACTTCAGGTGCACTGCTTCGGAGGTCGGACCGGCAAAAGTCACGACGGCATCGCGCCACGTACGGGCGAGAGTCGTGTTGTTGAGCTTCTTCATGGGTCCACCTCCTTCGACAGTCGGCGCTCCTTGCGGAGCAGTCAGAGAAACGTATCGTATCTTTGGACAGCTTGTAAACATCCGGCGTGTCGCGGCCGCCGAAGACCCGTGCGTGACGGAGCTCGACGACCGCGACACCTGCGGGAACGGGCTGCTACTTGAGCTTCAGAGCCCGCGAGATGGTGAAGAACATGTCGGTCTGGTCCGTCAGTCCGACGAAGTTCGCCGCCTGGGGTCCGTACGCCGCAACCCGCAGCTGCGTACCCGTGTGCTGCTGCGAGCCGCCCGCCGGCGAGGTGCCGTAGTTGAGCGTCATCGGGCTCCCCTCGTTGGTCAGCAGGTTCGCCGTGAGGCCCGGCGAGGTGCTGCCGGCTTCGATGATCTGGCTCGTGTGGGCGTGATCGGCCGTGACGATGACCGTCGTGTGCTTGTCCTTCTTGGCGAAGTCGAGCGCGACCTTGACTGCCTCGTCGAGGTCGACCGTCTCACCGATCTGGCCACATGCGTCGGCAGCGTGGTCCTGCTTGTCGATGCTGGCGCCCTCGACCTGGAGGAAGAAGCCCTTCTTGTTGCCGTTGTCGAGCAGCTGGATCGACTTCTTGGTCATCGCCGCGAGCGACGGCTGGGTGGCCGGACGCGCCGAGTTGTCCTTGCAGCGCTCCGCCGGCTTCTTGCTGCCGTCGATCGTCGCGGCAGGTCCGGTCCAGCGGACCGGGAGGTTGCCCGGCCCGAACAGGCCGAGCACCGGCTTCTTCTGGTTGGCCTTCGTGATCTTGTTGAGCGAGGCCAGATCGGTCGGCAGCTGGTAGCCGCGACGCTCAGCCTGGTCGAGCAGCGTGAGGTTCTTCCACTTGCCGGCGGTCGCCTTCTCGTTGAACGTCGCCGAGCCGCCGCCGAGGGTCACGTCCGGGCGCGTCTTGAGCAGCTGCTCGCTGATCGAACCGCGTCCGCCGTTCTCGAGGGCGGCCTCGGGGCACGTCGCGGCCGTCTTGACCGGGCCGTAGCAGGATCGGGCCGAGATGTGCGAGACCTGCACGGCAGGAGTCGCGTCCTGGATCTCCGAGGTCGTCACGTCACCGGTCTTGAGACCGCGCTTCTTGGCCAGCTCGAGGAGGGTCGGCTGCGCCTTGCCGCGGATGTCGACCGACACCGCGTTGTCGTACGTCTTGGTGCCGGTCGCCCAGGCACTGCCGGTGGCCGCGGAGTCGGGGACGTAGTCGACCTTGCCATCCTTGGTCAGCGAGAACGTCGTGTACTGGCCGGTCAGCGGCAGTGCGTCGATGCCGGGGAATCGGCCGTCGGCTCCGTACTGGTAGTTGCGCGCCGAGGTGATCTCCGAGTCGCCCATGCCGTCGCCGATCAGCAGGATGACGTTGTCAGCCCGGCCGCTGTCGATGTTGGCCTTGATGGTCTTGCTCTGGTCGCCTGAGAGGCGGGTCGCTCCGCCGTGGGCCGAGAGGTCGTGACCTGCGCCGATGGCGCCGGCCGTGGTCGCTCCGACGATGGCGGCAGCCGCCGCGATGCCGACGACCGTGCGCCGGCTTGTCTTGCTGGTGTGTGAGTTCATGGCCGCAGCACACCGGTGGCGGGTGAACCTTGGGAGAACTCAGCAATACGCGAGGCTGAAGATTGCCTGAGGAGCCGCCCTCGGTGGTGAGCCATCGGTGGTTGAGGTGCGAAGCGAGCTCTGCGAGCGAAGTCTCGAAACCACGCTTCGGTTGCGTTGGGTGGTGAACTCACCGGGTTTCGTCACCTGACGCCTTCGGCGTGATCGCTCAACCTGACTTCGGCGCTCGCTCGCAGAGCTCACTCGACCTCAGTCAAACTCGAGGCGTTCGTCTATTTCGTCTCTGGTGTAGCCGCTGGCGTACAGCAGGTCGGCCGCCAGGGAGCGTACCTGCGCCGCGATCGATGCGCTGTTCATCGTCATCGCGTCAGGCAGCGCTGCCGACGCCATGCGAGCCGCGTCGACCAGTCCCTGTCGCGCCTCGTCGAAGTCGTCGTGCTCCGAGAGGTCGTCCGCGAAGATGCCGATCGCGCGAGCGAGGGCATCGATCGCGAGGTCCATGTCGGGCGGGACACGCTCTCCGTGGCGCAACAGGGCCGACGTCTTGCGGGCCAGCACCCGGGCGTCCCGGATGGCGTTGTCGAGGTCGCGGACCGTGGCGACGTACGTCTGGACGTGCTCGCGCTGCTTCCACCGCATCGGCGACATGCGGGCGATCTCGCTGACGTTGGCGGCCGTCGAGGTCATCGACTCGACCTGCGGCTGCATCGCCCGCGCCTCAGCCAGGGCGACATCCGCGAGGGACGCATCGACCGTGCGCAGCGCCTGGGCCGTACGGCTCAAGATGCCGGCCAGTCGTTTGAGGAATCCCTGCACCTCACGGTCGATGTCGCGGACCGGGTTGCGCGGGACCAACAGCACCATGGCGAGGCCCACCGCTCCGCCCACCAGTGCGTCCAGGAACCGGGTGACCGCAGGGTTGCCGGCACCCGCGACCGGGATGACGGCCGCGAGCAGCACGGACGACGTCGCCGCCTGGGTCAGCGCGAGCCCCTTGAGCCCGAGGAGGGTTCCGACGATGACGGTCAGCGTCACGACCAGCGCCATCTGCCATGTCCCCCGGCCGATGCCGAGGATCAGCAGCTCGCCCACCAGCACGCCGAGCGATACCCCGGCCACCAGCTCGTACGACGTGCGGCCGCGCAGCCCCGCGCCGGCGATCAGCACGATGATGCACGCGATGGGGGCGAAGAACGCCTGCCGGTGATCGAGGACGTGGGTCGCGATGAAGTAGGCGATCGCCGTGCCGAGGCTCAGTCGCACGAGGGTGCGCCAGCGGCGGCGCAGGACGTAGAGCCGGTCCTTCACGCTGTCCGCAGGCCGGAGTAGGCGAAGGCGACGCAACGGGATGTCGCGGGCCGGGCTCACGAGTCAGGTCCGACGCATGAACGTACGCGGCATGGTCAGCGCACGAGCCGGCGGATGACGATGATCCCGGCGACCACCGCGATCGTGCCGCCCACCAGCGGGACGATCGTCCCGAGCTTGGGCGAGCCGGTCTCGTCGACGAATCGCGAGCGCAGGTTGTAGAGGCTGCGGCGGGCGACGTTGCGAGGGTTGGTGCGGTCGATCAGCGCGTCGACGGTGTCCGCCAGCCGCTCCCGGATCTCATCGATCTCGTCGACCATCTCGTCGGGTTTCGCCTTCGCCACGTCGTGCCTCGCTCACCTGGGTCTGCGGAGGGTGCAGGCCACTCACCTGCACACATACGTCAGGATAGTGCCCATGACGACCCGCCTGCAGCCCGGAGACACCGCACCCGACTTCACGCTGACGAACGACGCCGGTGAGAGCGTCACGTTGTCGGACCTCAAGGACCGCAAGGTCATCGTCTACTTCTACCCCGCGGCGATGACGCCCGGCTGCACCAAGCAGGCCTGCGACTTCAGCGACTCGATCGATCGTCTGCAGGCCGAGGGCTACACCGTGCTGGGCATCTCGCCGGACAAGCCCGAGAAGCTCGCCAAGTTCCGTGAGCGCGACGGCCTGACGATCACGCTGTTGTCCGATCCGTCCAAGGACGTCCTGCAGGCGTGGGGCGCGTTCGGCGAGAAGAAGCTCTACGGCAAGGTCGTCGAGGGCGTCATCCGCTCGACGTTCGTCGTCGAGGACGGGAAGATCACCCTCGCCCAGTACAACGTCAAGGCCACCGGTCACGTGGCGAAGCTCCGGAAAGACCTCGGCCTCGGGGCATAAAAGGGCGTTGTCGGCGGTGCGTCTAGCGTCGAAGCATGGGGACGCCACGTAAGTACACGCGGGAAGTTCTCACGCCTCTCGTTGCGCAATCGACCTCGGTCTCCGGGGTCGTTCGACTGCTCGGCCTGCGAGAGGACGGCGGCACTCACACTCACATCAGCCGCACCATCAAAAAGTTCGACCTCGATACATCACATTTCAGGCGATACCCGCCGGGCGCGCGTCGAATTCGATTGTCGCCCAATCAGGTACTCGTGCGCCGGGGACCGGAGAGTCGACGTCAAAAGCCCGCCTTGCTCCGGCGAGCGCTCCTCGAGTCCGGTTTCCCATACCGCTGTGCGGCATGCCAAAACGACGGGACCTGGCTGGGGCTACCGCTGATTCTTGACGTCGACCACATCGACGGCGACTTCCGCAACAACGAGAGAGCAAACCTGCGCTTCCTTTGGCCGAATTGCCACCGCCAGACGCCAAATTTCGCTGGTCGAAGTCGCGGGCGATTCGGTTCAGTGGAGCAGCACGTGCATGACTAGGATCAGTCACGCAAGCCGATGTGGTGGAACTGGTAGACACGCGGCACTTAGGATGCCGTGTCTTCGGACGTGCAGGTTCAAGTCCTGTCATCGGCACTTGTTCTGTCTTCGCCCGCGTCTCCGCACCAACAGCAGGCTTTCCCAGGCAGGAACTGCGCAGCTTCTCACCACGGGATCGGGCCGTCGAGATCGACGAACGTGCCCGTCGGCCCGTCGGCCGGTATGAGCGCCATCTCCACGACGGTTCGCGCCGCCTCGATCGCCGGCGTCGGCGCCGCTGCGCGGTTGTCGGGGCCGCCGAGATCGGTCTGGACCCACCCGGGGCACACCGAGTTGACCTTGATGCCCGTGTCACCCAGTGACTTGGCCAGGGCGACCGTCAGACCGTTGAGCGCGGCCTTCGATGACTGGTATGCAGGTAGCACCATCGGAGCGTAGGGCGAGGAGGGATCGAGCTGATCGTTCAGCGAACCCATGCGGCTCGACACGTTGACGATGCGCCCGGCCACCGAGGCTCGGAGCAACGGCAGGAATGCCTGCGACACCGCGGCCGCGCCGAACACGTTGGTGTCGAACGTCGCGCGGAACAGCTCGAGGTCGAGGGGTTGGCCGGCGTCTGGGGTCGTCGCTTCCGGCAGGATCCCGGCGTTGTTGACGAGCACGTCCAGCCGCCCGTACTCGCGCTCCACACGCTCGGCAGCCTCGGCGACGCTCGACGGCGATACGACATCGAGAGTCAGCGGCCAGCACTCGATGCCCTCGTCGCGGAGCTCAGCGGCGGCGAGCTCTGCCTTCGCAGTGTTGCGGGCACCGAGCAGGACCGTCGCCCCGGCCTTGCCCAGCAGCCGGGCGGTCGCAAGGCCCAGGCCGCGGTTGGCGCCGGTCACCAGGGCGACGGTTGTCGTGGTCTGTTGAGTGATCGTCATGCATCCATCGTGGGCGTCGTGACCGGTCGGCGCTGGCGTCAATCGGACCTCCAGATGGGCTGGGCATGACCCCGGTCTATCGGGCGCCGATGCGGTCTCGGCGAGATGACGTCGACGCGGACGCGGCGGTCGCCCGGGCCCTCGCGATCGGTGTCTGCGGCATGGGCGAGGCCGACGACGAACGGGCTGAGCGCAGGCTCGAGCGATTCGCGTCGGCACCGCTCGGGTCGTTCGTCTGGACCCGCGACGCCGCCGGTGCCGTGTATGTCGGGCGGCTGACCGGACCGTTGCGCTACGACGCCGCTGGCGAGGACGTGGACCTCGTGAACGTACGCGACACGGACTGGGTCACCCGACCCGTCGATCCGGCACTCGTGCCCGCAGCCGTGACGCAGACCTTCGCCCGCGGTGGCCGCAACTTCCAGCAGATCCATCCCGGTGATGTGGAGGCCGAGACCCAGGCGCTCTGGGACCGGCTCCACAACTGAGGCGAGGTCAGGGCGCGAGCTTGGGCAGGCCCTTCTTGATGCTGGCCGCCAGTACCTTGCCGACGATGCCCGCGACGCCGGGGATCGGCATGTCGAAGCCGATCGTGTAGTCCAGCTGCGTGCCGCCGTCCGCGGTCGGGGTGAGCTTCTGCACGCCCCAATGACCCTTGAGCGGGCCGCCCTTGCTGATCTTGTACTCGATCAGGTTGTGCGGCTCGGCCTTCGTCGTGGTCTCGTGGAACGCCGGCAGCGGACCGATCTTGAGCGATCGTGTCGACCCGGGGCCGTTGCGTGACGTGTCGCCGTCGCACACGCGGGTGATCCTGGCGCCGAAGACCGGCCCCAGGTTCTCGTGCTCGGACAGCTTCTCGAAGACGGTCGCGGGATCGGACGTGAACGTGTGCGTCACGTGGACGCGCTGCGGTGAGGCCATGAGGGGTGAGTCTAGGCTGACTGGCCATGGAACGGCACTGCATCGTCTCGGGTCGCGGATGAGCCGTTCGGAGCTCCAGCAACCGATCAGTGCCGGCATCATCGCGATGGTCGTGGGCTACACCAGCTCGTTCGCCGTCGTCCTCACGGGACTTGCCGCGGTCGGTGCCGACCGGCACGAGGCCGCGTCAGGCCTGCTGGCACTGTGCCTGACCCAGGCAATCGGTGTCGTCTGGCTGAGCCGCCGCCACCGCATCCCGATCGTCCTGGCCTGGTCGACGCCCGGCGCGGCCCTGCTCGCCGGCATGAGCGCCGTCGACGGGGGCTGGCCGGCCGCAGTGGGTGCGTTCATGCTCACCGGCGCGGCATACGCTCTCACGGGCTTCTGGCCGGTGCTCGGGCGCCTGGTCGCCCGGATCCCCACTCCCATCGCGCAGGCAATGCTCGCCGGCGTCGTTCTCGACCTCTGCATCGAGCCCGTCAAGAGCCTGGTCGACAACCCCGCCGCGATCATCCCCATCGTGCTGGTCTGGCTGATCGGCGTACGTCTTGCGCCGCGCTGGGCCGTTCCCGCAGCGTTCGTGGCGGCGGGCGTCGTGATCGGCATCGACATGATCCGTCGCGGCGAGGGCATCGCCTCGTCCGCCCTGCTCCCTGAGGTCTCACTGACGTGGCCGGCCCTGAGCTGGGAGGCGGTCGTCGGCATCGCCCTGCCGCTCTACATCGTCACGATGGCCTCGCAGAACGTGCCAGGCGTCGCGATCATGAAGTCGCTCGGCTACCAGGTGCCGTGGCGCGACACCATCGTCACCACGGGCGTCGCGACGATCGCCGGCGCACCTGCCGGCGCCCACTCGGTCAACCTCGCCGCCATCAGCGCCGCCCTCGCCGCCGGGCCGGACGCCGGACCGGACAAGAGCCGGCGGTGGATCGCGTCGCAGTCCGCCGGCGTCACGTACGTCGTGCTGGGCGCCTCGTCCGCGGCGCTCGCCGCGCTCGTGGCGGTGGCGCCTGCTGGAGTCATCGCGACGGTCGCCGGACTGGCTCTCCTCGGCACCCTGGCCGACTCGCTCGAGGGCTCCATGTCGCAGCGCAAGGGCCGGGAGGCGGCCGTCGCGACCTTCCTCGTCGCCGCGTCGGGCATCACGGCGTACGGCATCGGGTCAGCGGCCTGGGCCATCGTGGCCGGTCTCGTGGTGCACGCCGTGCTGGACTGGACCCCGAAGCGGCGTGGTTGAGATGTTCCGCATCCTGTTCTTCGAGCCTCGCATCGCGGGCAACACCGGCGCCGCGATCAGGCTGGCCGCCGTGACCGGCGCAGAGCTGCACCTGGTCGAGCCGCTGGGCTTCGACCTCGAGGAGTCCAAGCTGCGGCGCGCCGGCCTGGACTATCACGACCTCGCGGTCATGTCGGTGCATCCTGATCTCGATGCCGCCCTCGAAGCCCTGGCACCGGCCCGCGTCTACGCGTTCACGGCCGGTGGCGACGAGCTCTACACCGACGTGGCGTACGAGCCCGGCGACGTCCTGATGTTCGGACCGGAGCCGACCGGGCTGCCTGCCGAGGTGCTCGACGACCCACGGGTCACCGCGCGCGTACGCCTGCCGATGCTGCCTGGCCGGCGCTCGATGAACCTCGCCAACACCGCCTCGGTCGCGGTCTTCGAGGCCTGGCGCCAACAAGGTTTCAGCCTCCCCGACTAGTTCGTCGAGTCAGGTCTTCATCAGCTGTTCGGATGCCGTTTGATGACTTTTGGATTGACTTCGGCCATTTGGTCCAGTCGGACAACAAATCCGACCTACAGTTGCGCTCACAAGCAGCAGAGAAAGCGCGCGCATGACGATTCCCAGGGTGACCACTCGACGGTCCCTCCTTCTCGCCGTCCTGGCCGCGCTGCTGATCGCCCCGTTCATCGCCTGGCAGGGCGCGACCGGTGACGAGCGAGTGCCGGTCTCCCGCCTCGCGCCGCACGGCATCGTCGTGGTCGGTGACTCCATCACCGCCCGCTACAACAACGAACCCGGCAGCGCGGAGCAGGGCTGGTGGAGCATCACGGGCGACCACTTCCGCGCCAAGGTCACCCGGTACGCCCAGTCGGGCTCGGGCTATCTCCGCCCCGGCCACGTGTGCACCGGCAACACCTTCATCGACCGGCCCGACGCGTACGCCGGCGACGCGCCCTCGCTGCTGATCGTCGAGGGTGGTCGCAACGACTGGTCCACCTGCCAGGACGGCCTGTACGTCACGGCACCCGACGAGGTCATCGCCCACGCCGTCGACCGCTACCTCGACACCCTGCAGACCTTTTTGCCGAAGTCGACGCGCATCGTCGTGCTCGGCCCGCCATGGGGCCCGCTCGATCCGGAGAACGGCCGACGGGTCACGGCGATCATCGCGGCCCAGGCCAAGCAGCACGGGATCCAGTTCATCAGCACGCAGGGCGCCCTCACGGCCGACCGCGTGATCGACGGGGTGCACCCCAACCGCAAGGGCAGCCTGGCGATCGCGCGGCGGGTCATCGCCGGCCTGGAAAAGACCGCCTAGACCAGTGCCTGCACCACGGCGGGAGCGATCGCCGTGAGCGCCTTGCCGCGGTGGCTGATGCGGTCCTTCTCGCCGGCCGGCAGCTCGGCGGTCGAGACGTCGTAGCCGTCGGCGGCGAACAGCGGGTCGTAGCCGAAGCCGCCCTCGCCGTGCTCGGCCCGGAGGATGCGTCCGGGCATCTCGCCCAGCTCGATCACCTCGGCGCCATCGGGCGTGCACAGTGCCACGGCGCACCGGAACTGCGCCGTGCGCCGCTCGTCGGGCACGTCAGACAGCTGGCTCAGCAGCAGCGCGTTGTTGGCGGCGTCTCCCCCGGCGTCCTTGGCCACGCCGGACCAGCGGGCCGACAGGACTCCCGGCATGCCGTTGAGCGCATCGACACACAATCCGGAGTCGTCAGCCAGCGAAGGCAGCCCGGTGACGGCGAGGCACGCCCGCGCCTTGATCAGGGCATTGCCCTCGAACGTCGGCTCGGTCTCGGCCGGCTCGTCGTACGGCGTGACGTCGGCGAGCCCGAGCACCCGGATGCCGGGCACGAGCGGCTCGAGGATGCGGCGCAGCTCGGCGAGCTTCTTGGCGTTGTTGGACGCCAGGACGATCTCAGCCACGCGCGAGGGCGTCGTTCTGGAGCTTGGTGAGGTCGGCGCAGCCCTTGGCAGCGAGCTCGAGCAGCGCGTCGAGCTCGGGCTTGTCGAACGGCGCACCCTCGGCCGTGCCCTGCACCTCGATGAACTTGCCGCCACCGGTCATCACGACATTCATGTCGGTCTCGGCGCGGACGTCCTCGACGTAGGGCAGGTCGAGCATCGGCACGCCGTCGATGATGCCGACGCTGATCGCGGAGATCGACTCGACGAGCGGCTCGCCGGTCAGCGCGCCCTTGGAGCGGAGGTGCTCGACGGCGTCGGCCAGGGCGACGTAGGCGCCCGTGATCGCCGCCGTGCGGGTGCCTCCGTCGGCCTGCAGCACGTCGCAGTCGATCGTGATGGTGTTCTCGCCGAGCGCCTTGTAGTCGATCGCGGCGCGCAGCGAGCGCCCGACGAGGCGGGAGATCTCGTGCGTACGCCCGCCGACGCGGCCCTTGACGGACTCGCGCGGCGAACGGTCGTGCGTCGCCTGCGGCAGCATCGCGTACTCGGCGGTGACCCAGCCGAGGCCCGAGCCCTTGCGCCAGCGCGGCACGCCTTCGCCGGCGCTTGCAGCGCAGAGCACCTTGGTCTTGCCGAACTCGATGAGGCACGAGCCCTGCGCGTGGTCGAGCCAGTTGCGGGTGATGGTCACGGGTCGGAGCTGATCGGCACTGCGGCCATCTTCGCGGGTCATGCCGCGAGCCTATCGGGCGCGCCGCCGCGTCCCGGCCCGGATAGTGAGCGTGGCATCCGCGCCCGTCCGGCAAGGCAGAGGAGGGAGGCGCACCGGGGTTGTGCGGCGACCGACGATAACGCCGCCGGGCGGGATGCGGGGCCGCGCGAACCGGGCCGGGACGCGGTGGGGCGCCCTAGGGCAGCCGACAGGAGGAGCCGGCGGTCACCAGCTCGTAGGGGCCGTCCCAGGTCGTCTTGACGTCCGACTCGACCTCGGCGCGATCCGTCCACGCCGGGATGTGCGTCACGAGCAGCCGACCGACGCCGGCGCGGGTCGCGTAGTCGCCGGCCTCGGCGCCCGTGAGGTGCAGGTTGGGCGGGTTGTCGCCCGACTCGACGAACGACGCCTCGCACAGGAACAGGTCGGCACCGCCGGCCAGGTCGACGAGCGCCTCCGTCGGGCCGGTGTCGCCGGAGTAGACGAGCGAGTGATCCTCGGTCGCGACCCGGATGGCGTACGCCGGGATGGGGTGGTCGACGAGGACCGACGTGACGGTGAACGGGCCGAGCTGCACCGTGCCGCCGTCTTCCCAGTCGCGGAAGTCGAACTGCTCGGTCATGCCGACGGGCTCGTCGATGCCGTACGCAGTGGCGAGGTGGTCACCCGTGCCCGCCGGCGCCAGCACCGGGATGCGGTCGAGAGCCCCGTCGGGGTGGTACTTGCTGACGACGTAGAAGCCCGAGAGGTCGAAGCAGTGGTCGGCGTGCAGGTGCGAGATCGCGATCGCGTCGATGTCGCGGAGGTCGCACTCGCGCTGCAGGTTGCCCAGTGCTCCGGAGCCGAGATCGATGACCAGCCGGTACGTGCGCCCCTCGAACGGCGCCTCGACGAGATAGCAGCTCGCGGGCGAGTCGGGGCCGGGGAACGAGCCGGCGCAGCCGATCACGGTGAGCTTCATACCGTTGCACCCACCCAGGAGAACTGACGCGCCGACTCGACCTCGGGGCCGAGGAACCGGCGGGCGAGCGTCGCGAACTCCTCGGGCCGGCCCGTCGTCAGGAAGCCGTGCTCCGGCTCGGGCAGCGACAGGTCGCGCTCGAGGCCCTCGCGCACCAGCAGTGCGTACACGTCCTTGGCGGTCTCCTCGGCGCTCGACACGAGCGTGACGCCGTCACCCATGACGTACGACAGGACGCCCGTCAGCAACGGGTAGTGCGTGCAGCCGAGGACGAGCGTGTCGATCTCGAGGTCGACGAGGGGCCGCAGGTAGCCCTCGGCGGCGGCGAGCAGCTCGGGGCCGCTCGTCACGCCGGCCTCGACGAGGTCGACGAACGCCGGGCAGGCCTGCGTGTGCAGCGTGATGCCGGGGTTGGCCGCGAACGCGTCGTCGTACGCCCGGGAGGTGGCGGTCGCCGTGGTGCAGATGACGCCGATGTGACCGTTGCGGGTGGCGCTGACGGCACGGCGGGTGGCCGGCACGATGACCTCGACGACGGGTACGTCATACCGCTCGCGGGCGTCGCGCAGCACCGCGGCGCTCGCGGAGTTGCAGGCGATGACGAGGGCCTTGACGCCCTGGGCGACGAGGTGGTCGAGGCACTCCAAGGCGTACTCACGGACCTCGGAGATGGGCTTGGGCCCGTACGGCTGGCGGGCGGTGTCGCCCAGGTAGAGCACCGGCTCGTGCGGCAGCTGGTCGAGAACGGCGCGGGCGACGGTCAGGCCGCCGAAGCCGGAGTCGAAGATGCCGATCGGTGCATTGCTCACAACGGAAAAGCCTACGGGGGTCGAGTGTTACGACAAAGTGAACAGGCCGCAGATCACACGTGAGTCTGCCTCCCCCGCGAGATCCCCGCTGAGAGTGACGTTTGGGTCGGGGTGGTGCGGCGATTCGCGACCCAAACGTCACTCCCAGCGGGAGCTAGAGCGGGAGCTTGGGCTGGGGCGGGGCGTGCGCGGGGTCGACGCCGTCGAACAGCGACGAGACCGACTCGCCGGCGTGGATGCGGGCGATGGCCTCGGCGAACAGGCCGGCGACCGAACGCACCTGCAGCTCGGGCCAGTCGGCCGGCGGCGGGACGGTGTCGGTCGTGACGACCTCGGTGATCGAGGGATGGTCGCGGAGCCGCTCGACGGCCTTGCCGGTGAACAGGCCGTGCGTGCAGGCGACCGACGCCTGGGTGCAGCCTTCCTCCTCGAGCTTGTTCATCAGCTCGATGATCGAGCCACCGGTGGCGATCTCGTCGTCGAGCACGATCGCGGTCTTGCCCGCGACGTCACCCACGATCGCGTCGATGACGACCTTGTCGTCGGCCTGCCGCTGCTTGCTGCCGGCGGCGACCGGGACGCCGAGGAGGCGGGCGAACAACGAGGCGGTCTTGGCGTTGCCGAGGTCCGGCGAGACCACGACGGTGTCGGTGAGGTCGCGGTTGCGGTAGTAGTCGGCGAGCTCGCCGATCGCCGTGAGGTGGTCGACCGGGACGCTGAAGAAGCCGTGCACCTGCGGCGCGTGCAGCGTCATCGTGACGACCCGGTCGGCGCCGGCGGTGGTCAGCATGTCGGCGACGAGGCGGCCGCCGATCGAGATGCGCGAGGCGTCCTTCTTGTCCGAGCGGGCGTACGCGTAGTGCGGGATGACCGCGGTGACCGAGTCGGCGCTGGCCCCGCGAGCCGCGTCGATCATCAGCAGCAGCTCCATCAGGTGGTCCTGCGTCGGCGGGACCAGCGGCTGGATGATGAAGACGTCCTTCTTGCGGCAGTTGGCGAGCAGCTGCACCTGGAGGCAGTCGTTGCTGAACCGGATCGTGTCGGACGCCGAGAGCGGCTGGCCGAGCTCGGAACAGATCTTCTCGGCGAGGGGTCGATGAGCGCTTCCGGAGAACACCACGATCTGGCTCACGGGACGAGGCTAACCGACGACATGCCGTCGCGATACGTGTTGGGGCCGATCAGGCCCAGAGCTGGCCGTCGAGCTTGTCCTCGGCCTCGTCGAGCGTGCCCTCGTACGCCCCGGTGGAGAGGTACTTCCAGCCGCCGTCGGCCACGACGAACGCGATGTCGGCCGTCTCTCCGGCCTTGACGCACTTGGCGGCCTGCGCGAGAGCCGCATGCAGGATCGCGCCGGTGGAGATGCCGGCGAAGATGCCTTCGGTCGCGATCAGCTCGCGCACCCGGCGTACGGCGTCACGCGGGCCGACGCTGAACCGCGAGTCGATCAGCGACGCGTCATAGAGCTCGGGGACGAAGCCCTCGTCGAGGTTGCGCAGGCCGTAGACGAGCTCGCCGTAGCGCGGCTCAGCGGCGACGATCCGCACCTCCGGCTTGTGCTCGCGGAAGAAGCGACCGACGCCCATGAGCGTGCCGGTCGTGCCGAGGCCGCCGACGAAGTGCGTGATCTCCGGCAGGTCGGCGAGGATCTCGGGCGCCGTGCCCTCGTAGTGCGCGTCGGCGTTGGCCGGGTTGCCGTACTGGTAGAGCATGACCCAGTCGGGATGCTCGGCGGCGAGACCCTTGGCGACACGCACGGCCTCGTTGGAGCCGCCCGCAGCCGGCGAGGGGATGATCTGGGCGCCCCACATCGTCAGCAGCTGCGTGCGCTCGATCGACGTGTTCTCGGGCATGACGCAGATGAGCTGGTAGCCGCGCTGGCTGGCGACCATCGCGAGCGAGATGCCGGTGTTGCCGCTGGTCGGCTCGAGGATCGTGGCGCCGGGGGTCAGCCGGCCGTCCTTCTCGGCGCGCAGGATCATGCTCAGCGCCGCGCGGTCCTTGATCGACCCGGTGGGGTTCTGGTCCTCGAGCTTGGCCCACAGACGTACGTCCGGGGTCGGCGAGAGGTTGGGCAGCCCCACCAGCGGCGTGCCGCCGACGGAGTCGATCAGGGAGTCGAAGCGCATCGGGTCCGACCCGGAGCGGCGCCGCCGGCCACAGCCGGCAGGATCACCACGGTGTCGCCGTCGGCGACCGCGGTGTCGAGGCCACCCGTGAATCGGATGTCCTCGTCGTTGACGTAGATGTTGACGAACCGGCGGGCCTCACCGTTCTCGAGCAGGCGCTCCTTGATGCCGGGGTGCTCGACCTCGAGCTTGTCGATCAGCTCGGTGACGGTCGCTCCACTGCCCTCGACGGCACGCTCGCCGCCGGTGTAGGGGCGCAGGATCGTGGGGATGCGGACCTCGATGGCCATCAGTGTTCTGCCTTCTGTTGGGTTGCTGCGTCGGTGGTTGCGTCGTCTGCATAACTGTCGACGACGCGAACTTCTTCCTCGGTGACCTCGCCGTCGACGATCCGGTAGGACCGGAAGTCGACGGGTCCGCCCTGATCAGCGCCGTCGCGGGTCGACACGAGCACGTAGTGCGCGCCGGGCTCGCCGGCCAGGTTGATGTCGGTGCGCGACGGATAGGCCTCGGTCGACGTGTGCGAGTGGTAGACGACGACGGGTTCCTCGTCGCGGTCGTCCATCTCGCGGTAGAGCTTGAGCAGGTCGCCGGAGTCGAACTCGTAGAACGTCGGCGACATCGCGGCGTTGAGCATCGGGATGAAGCGTGCGGGCACGTCGGAGCCGATCGGCCCGGCGACGACGCCGCAGGCCTCGTCGGGGTGGTCGCGTCGCGCATGCGCGATGATCGCGTCATGCGTGGCTCGGTCGATGGTCAGCACCAGCCGAGTTTATCGGCCAGCGCCCCGCCCTCTCAGCGACGGTCAACCGCTGAGACGCGGTTGCCGGTTTCCCATGAGGCCTCCTGCTCTTGTCACCCACCTCGGGTTACAACACGTGGTGAGTGCCAAGAACGCTAGGCCTCATGGGAAACCGACAACGGGTCAGGCGACGTCGCGCCTTCGGTACGTCCACAGCGCCACGGCGAGGCAGACCACGACGTAGCAGGCCACCGTGATGAGCGCGCGGCCGTCGGCGACGTCGGAGTTGACGCCGGGAGGCGACTCGAGACCGGGCGGGCGGGTCGGCATCACCGCAGAGGCGAGTGATCCGGCGTTGATCCCGGGCATCACGTCCCGCAGCGGACGCAGCGCCGTGAGCACCGAGCTGGCGACACCGGCGATCAGGTTCTCCACGCCGAGCACCCAGACGACACCGAGGCCGATCGGCAGGGCCACGCCGCGCAGCACCACGCCGAGAGCGCCGCCCAGGCCCGCCCACATCAGCATGATCGCGACACCGGCGCCGTACCCGCCGAGCAGGTCGAGCACCGACGGGAATGCCGTCGACTCGCCCTGGGACAGCGCGATCGCCGTGGAGCTCGCCGCACCGAGGACGAACAGGACGAGCACGCCGACCGCGACCGAGATCGCCAGGGCAACGGCCTGGCCGGCGAGCACCGCCGTACGCCCGGGGCGCTGCGTCAACACGGTCTTGACCGTGCCCCAGCCGTACTCGCTGCCGAGCACCAGCGCGCCGAACACGAGCGCGAGCGCGCCGGCGAACACCGGGAACCCGCCCAGCGTGCTGGCCACGATCTGGTCGGGCAGCGTGCTGGCGAGGATCGCGTCCTTCGACGCGCCCTCGATCGGTCCGGAGCCGTCGCCGGCGAAGGACAGGTACGGGATCAGGTAGCCGAACACCTGGCTCAGCAGCGCCGCGGCGGCCAGCAGCGTCCAGGCCGCCGGGCGGCGCACGAGCTTGAACAGCTCGGCGCGGGTGACGTTGAGGACATCAGACATGACTCGACTCCTTTGCGGTGATCTCGAAGAACACGTCCTCGAGCTGGCGGTCGACCCGGCGTACCTCATGGACGTCGGTGCCGGCGAGGACGAGGGCTCGGGTGACCTCGCCGGTGTGGCGCTCGTCGACGCGCAGCCGCAGCTCGTCGTCGAGCGAGCGGATCGACTGGACGTATGCGAG
This sequence comes from uncultured Actinomycetota bacterium, assembly GCA_963806345.1. Taxonomy (GTDB): domain Bacteria; phylum Actinomycetota; class Actinomycetes; order Propionibacteriales; family Nocardioidaceae; genus Aeromicrobium. Next base: position 119,257 of record CAWDXV010000022.1, read on the forward strand.
CTGGTCGAGCGTCGACCTGACGACGTCCGCAGGCGTGGCCCGGACGACGAGCTCGCTGTCGCCGCGAAGCTCGTCGACGGTGCTCTCGACGACCATGCGTCCGGCGTTGATGACCCCGACGCGGTCGCAGATCTGCTGCACCTCGCCGAGCATGTGGCTCGACAGGATCACGGTGCGACCCGAGTCGCCGAGCCGGCGGATCAGGCGCTCGCATGTCGCGCATCCCCGCCGGGATCGAGGCCGTTGGTCGGCTCGTCGAGCACCACGAGGTCGGGATCCTTGAGCAGAGCGGCGGCGACGCCGAGGCGCTGCTTCATGCCGAGCGAGTACGTCGAGAACTTGTCGTCACCGCGCGAGGCGAGGTCGACGGTCTCGAGGGTCTCGTCGATCTTCGACGAGCCGGTCCCGGCGTACCGGGCCACGACCTGGAGGTTGGCCCGGCCGGACAGGAACGGGTAGAACGCCGGCCCCTCGATCATCGAGCCGATCCGGGCGAGCACACCGGCATCGCCGGGCCGACGACCGAGGACCGTGAGATCCCCGCTCGTCGGCCGGATGAGGCCCAGGAGCATACGAAGCGTCGTGGTCTTCCCGGCACCGTTGGGTCCGAGGAATCCGTAGACCTCGCCGCGCCGCACGCTCAGGCTGACCTGGTCGACGGCCGTGACCTGGTCGTACCTCTTGGTGAGGTCACGGATCTCCACGACCGTCTCGACACTCACCGGTCCTTCTCCCTGAGCACGGCGAGGCGCTCGCGGTACTCGGTCTCGTCGATCTCACCGGCGGCATAGCGCTCGGCGAGCCTCGACTCCCCCGCGTACGAGCCGCGGTGCCAGCGGCGACGACCGAAGCGACCGAACACCCCGAAGACGAGGACGAAGAACGCGATCCAGAACAACGGGAACAGCGGCCACCACGGGCCTGGACCGTCCCAGTTGTCGTTGGCGAGTAGCTGGGTGGACAACATGATGAAACTCCTTGAACGAGACTGAATTGCTGACTCTTCGAGTCTCGTGAGAACCGGCCGCCGGCGAATCGGCCGCGGGGAGTCTCTTCACGTACGCCAGCGGGCGTACCCGGCTCCGGCTCAGGACCAGCCGGGGCGCACGAGACCGGACTCGTACGCGATCACGACGAGCTGGGCGCGGTCGCGGGCGTGCAGCTTGATCATGGCGCGGCTGACGTGCGTCTTGGCCGTCGCAGGGCTCATGAACAGGCGGGCGCCGATCTCGTCGTTGTTGAGCCCCTCACCGACCAGCGCCACGACCTCGCGCTCGCGCTCGGTCAGCGGCTCGAGCACCACAGGGCTGGCGGTGCCGCGGCTCCGGTCGGCGAACTCGGAGATCAGCCGGCGCGTCACGCCCGGCGACAGCAGCGCGTCGCCCGCGGCCACGGCGCGGATGCCGGCCAGCAGCTCGGCGGGCTCGGTGTCCTTGACCAGGAAGCCGCTCGCACCGATCCGCACCGCCTCGAAGACGTACTCGTCGAGGTCGAACGTCGTGAGGATGACGACCCGGACGCCCTCGAGGGCCGGGTCAGCGGTGATCCGGCGGGTCGCCTCGAGCCCGTCGACACCGGGCATGCGGATGTCCATCAGCACGACATCGGGCACGTGCCTGGTGATGACCTCCAGCGCCTCACGGCCGTCGGAGGCCTCCGCGACGACCTCGATGTCGTCCTCGGCGTCGATCAGCGCGCGGAATCCCGCACGCAGCAGCGCCTGGTCGTCGACCAGCACGACCCGGATCATGACCGGCTCCTCAGCGGCAGGGACGCGTGCACCCGGGTGCCTCCGGTACGCCCGCGGCCGACCTCGAGCGTCCCGCCCAGGGTCTCGGCACGCTCACGCATGCCGACGATGCCGGTGCCATCCGAGTCGCCCGGCGACGAATCCGTGGCCGTCATCCTCGACCGTCACGGTCAGCTCCTCGGGGTCATACGCCAGCGCGATGTCGGCACTCGTCGCACCCGCATGGCGTACGACGTTGGTGATGGCTTCCTGCACGATGCGCAGCGCGGCCAGCTCGACCGACGACGGCAGTGGGCGCACGTCGCCGCGCACGGTCTTGCGCACCTGCAGCCCGGCATGGCCGCTGCGCTCCACCAGGTCGTCGAGGGAGGCCAGCGTGCCGGTCGGCTTGCGGGGCGCCTCGTCGTCGACGTCACGGAGGATGCCGACCAGCGACCGGAGCTCGACGAGCGCCTCCTTGCTCGCGTCCTTGATCGCCTCGAGCGCGGTCTGCGCCTGCTCGGGCTTGCGGTCGACGATGTGCAGCGCGACGCCGGCCTGCACGTTGATCAGCGAGATGTGGTGCGCGACGACATCGTGCAGCTCGCGGGCGATCTGCAGTCGCTCCTCGTTGGCCTGCCGCCGCGACGACTCGGCCCGTGCCTGCCTGGACGCCAGCATGCGCTCGCGGCGGACTCGCACCACCTCGCCGACGGCCACGACGAGCAGCGCCCAGGCGACGACGCCGGACAGCCCCGACCACGACCACGGATGGTCGTACGCCAGCCGTTGGATCGCGAAGACCGCGACGACCGCGCCCAGCCCGGCCCACGCGACGAGCCGATGACCGCGCACGACGGTCACGACGGTGGCGATCGCCAGGCTCGCGAAGACCGGGCCGTACGCATAGTCGCGCAGCAGGTAGGCCGCGGTGATCGCCACGACGAACGCCAGCACCTGCCGCGGCCACCTGACCAGGAGCGGCAGGGACAGCGGACCGAGCACGGCGATCACGATCGCCAGGGCGTCGAGGTCGCGATGCCCCGTCTGGTTGCGGCTCGCGCCGAACGTGCCGCCCACCTGGATGATCGTCAACGGGATCAACCCGAAGAGCGCGGGCCGGGGCGCGGCTCTCAGGGCGACGGACATGCCCTCACGTTAGGCGAACCGACCGGCGAGGTCATCGCACCGGCGGAGCATTCACACGTACGCCCGCGGGAGTAGTCGACACGAAAAGAACGATCGTGCTATAACTGACTCATGACCAAGGGTGACGAGACGCGCAACGCGATCCTGACCGAGGCGACCGTTGTCGCCGCCAAGGTCGGGCTGACCGGGATGACGATCGGCCAGCTCGCTGCGCACACCGGCATGTCCAAGAGCGGTCTCTACGCCCACTTCGCCTCCAAGGAAGCCCTGCAGATCGAGATCCTGCGGCACACCCGCGAGCGCTTCGTCGACCAGGTCGTACGCCCTGCGCTGCGGACAACGCGCGGCGTGGCCCGGTTGCGGGTGCTGTTCGACGCCTGGGTCACGTGGTCCGAGTCGATGGAGGAGGGTGGCTGCCTGTTCGTGGCTGCCAGCTCCGAGCTCGACGACCAGCCCGGTCCGGTCCGCGACGCCCTGGTCCGCGACGAGCGGGACTGGCTCGAAATGATCGCCACCGTTGCGGGCACCGCCGTCAGCGAGGGCGAGTTCCGCCACGACCTCGACCTGGAGCAGTTCGCATACGAGCTGCATGCCCTGACCCTCGCGCACCAGCACGCCTCGCGACTTCTGCGCGACCCCAAGGCTCTCGACCGCGTGCATCGCGCGTTCGACTCGCTCATCGCCCACGCCGGTCAGCCGGCCTGAACCAGCAAGGAATCATCATGGCATCATCAGGATCACAAAAAAGCACGACCGTTCGGCCTTCTCAGCGCCTCGTGCAGGCCGCTTTCGCCACTCTCGAGCACACGGCGCCGTGGTTCGGGGCCCGTTGGGCCGACCGGTTGTGGTTCACACTGCCGACCTCGCCGGTCACCGACCTCCCGCCCGGCGGCACGGCGTTCGACGTCGAGTCGCAGGGCCACACGGTCCGCGGCCATCGCTGGGGTGCCGGGCCGGTGATCTACCTCGTGCACGGCTGGGGCGGCAACGAGACGCAGCTGGCCAAGTTCGTGCCTCCGCTGGTCGCCGCCGGGTTCTCCGTCGTCACCCACGACGCGCCGAGCCACGGCACGTCGGACCCCGGAGCGGTCGCCGGGCAGGCCCACGCCGTGGAGATGGGGCACGCCCTCGATGCCGTCGCCGCGGTCCATGGGCCCGCGCACGCGGTCGTCGCGCACTCGATGGGCGGCCTCGCGACCGGCCTGACCCTCCGCTACGGCTGGCTCGGCACCGAGCGGCTGGCGCTCGTGGCCCCGATGGTGCGCATCGGCGACCACCTGCCCGTGCTCGCGTCACAGCTGGGCTTCGGCCCCCGCATCCGCGCGCGGCTCGAGCGCCGGGCACACCGGCGCGTGGGCCTGGCGGTCGACGAGGTGGACTTCGTACGCATCGCCGCCGAGATCGAGCGACCCGAGCTCCTCGTCATCCATGACCGCGAGGATCGCCTGGCGAAGCACAGCTCCGCCGTGCAGCTCGTGGAGTCCTGGGACGGTGCGCGACTCACCACGACGAGCGGACTCGGGCACCACCGGATCCTGCGCGACGACGCGGTCGTACGGCAGGTCGTGGCGTTCGTGGTGGCCAGCGAGGCCGACGAGCTGGAGCGGAGCGCCTGAGGACCGCGGCTCAGTCGAGCGCGGCGATCAGGGTCTCCTGCACGTAGCCGAGCCAGTCGTAGATCTCGGACATCGCGGCGATCGCCTCGTCCTCGGACTGGGCGACCAGGTAGATGTCCTCGTCCTCCTCGATGCCGAGGCGCACAGCCAGCGACAGGCGTACGTCCGTCAGCGCGCGTAGCCAGGCCTGCACCTCGTCGTCGCCGAGCTCGATCTCGATCGGCTCCTCGTCGTCGGCGTCTGCGGCTCCGAACGTGAGCCCACCGTCGACCAGGGAGCGGATCAGGATCTCGGCGTTCGTCACCTTGACCGACGTCAGCGAGCGCTCGGTGAAGCGCCGGAACTCACCGGCGCCCTCCTCGTCGTCGCGGTAGGCATCGGGGAGCAGCCGCTTGAGCACCGGATCCTCCGGTGGCAGCGACGGGCCGCCCATGCCGAGCTGGGCCGCCAGCGGGTCGGCCGTCGACTCGTCGGCACCGTTGCGGTCGCGCAACAGCTCGATGACCTGGCCTGACGAGGCTCGCGAGCAGATGCGCCTCGCCCGCCTCGAAGGTCGCGGTGATCCCGCCACGGCGGCGCTTCTTGAACGGCTTCAAGCGGCACCTGGCTCGCTGCGCTCGCCAGACCAGCGACTCCGTCGCTGCCGGGCTCCGCCCGGGTGCCCAGCCTCGCTCCGCTCGGCTCTTCGCGTCACGTTCATGCGTCCTGCCGTTCCAGAGTGGCCCAAGGCCCATACTCGTGCATGGCCTGCACGTGGCGTTCCATCTGCTCGCGGCTGCCGCTCGACACCACGGCCTTGCCCTCGTGGTGCACGGCCAGCATCAGCTCGTGCGCCTTCTCCTCGGTGTAGCCGAAGTAGTTGCGGAAGACATACGCGACGTAGGACATGAGGTTGACCGGGTCGTTCCAGACGATGGTGACCCAGGGATCCTCGAGCTCAACGATCTCATCAACGTCGGGCTCCGCGATCTCAACGGGCGACGGTGTGGACATACGGCCATTGTGTCTCAGTCACCTGACGAGGCGAAACCGCGCCTTGTCGACGGCTGGGGCGCGACCCGCTCTAATCGCCCCGCGCGGCGACCGCGTGCCAATAGCGCCCGATGTCGCTGCCTTCGCGCACGATCACGTCCGGCGCGGAGCCGGCAGGCCACAGCTGCAGGAGATAGTGATCCGGCCCGAGTCCGTCGACAACCGTGTCGATCTCGCGTCCGGCATCCATCCCGGCCGCGCAGAACCGAGCGCGATGCATCCCGGTCGCGGGCATCCGCAGTGGGAAGAAGTCCTCGAAGCCGGACAACACCATGTCGTGCTGCGTGACCTCGAACGAAACCTCCACGACGTCCTCCCACCCCCCATCGTGAGGCGGCTCATCTGCCGACCACTCGACCACGAGGCGGACACTCCCGGTGTGCAAGCCGGTGACCACGGAGAGCTGACCGGCGACCATCGCACCGCAGAGGCCGTTGCTCTGACCTAGCCGCGCCTCGATCAACTCGGCTCCCACGTCACCATCGCTGGACAGGAAGATGAACCCGTAGTGCACCGGCACGTCGCCGCCAAAGACCTCCGTCATGGAACCCATCGTGGCGCACACCCCGGACGCCGGCTCCTCGATGCCAGCTCGGCCTCGCCCCTACGCTGGACTCGTGAACGCGAATGCCAGCACGGCGCTGCTGACCGACCGCTACGAACTGACGATGCTGCAGGCGACGCTGCGGGACGGCACGGCGCAACGCCGGTCCGTGTTCGAGCTGTTCGCCAGGCGCCTGCCTGACGGCCGCCGCTATGGCGTGGTTGCCGGCGTCGGACGGTTGCTCGACGCGCTCGAGGACTTCCGCTTCGAACAGTCCGAGCTCGACTGGCTCCGCGAGGCGGACGTCGTCGATGCCGACACGATCCAGTGGCTCGCCGCCTACCGGTTCACCGGCTCGGTGTGGGGATATCCCGACGGCGAGCTCTACTTCCCACAGTCCCCCGTGCTGGTCGTCGAGGGCACGTTCGCGGAGTGCGTGATCCTCGAGACGGTGTTCCTGTCGATCCTCAACCACGACTCCGCGATCGCCTCGGCCGCCGCCCGCATGATCTCCGCTGCCGGCGACCGGCCCTGCATCGAGATGGGCTCCCGGCGTACGCACGAGGCCTCAGCCGTCGCCGCGGCCCGTTCGGCCTACATCGCGGGCTTTGCAGCGACTTCGAACCTCGAGGCCGGGCGAACCCACGGGATCCCGACGACCGGCACGAGTGCACACTCCTTCACACTGCTGCACGACACCGAGCGCGACGCCTTCGAGGCACAGGTCCGGGCGCTGGGACCGGGCACCACGCTGCTGGTCGACACGTACGACGTCCCCGAGGCCATCAGGACCGCCGTCGAGGTTGCCGGAACCGGGCTGGGCGGCGTGCGCCTCGACTCCGGCGACCTGGTGGCGCTCGCTGCCGAGGTCCGCAAGCAGCTCGACGACCTCGGCGCCACATCGACCCGCATCACGGTGACGAGCGACCTCGACGAGTACGCCATCGCGGCTCTCGCGGCCGCGCCCGTGGACGGCTACGGCGTCGGGACCGCGCTCGTCACGGGCTCCGGTGCGCCCACGAGTGGATTCGTCTACAAGCTCGTGGCCCGTGCCGGTGACGACGGCGACATGGTGCCGGTCGCCAAGAAGAGCAAGGACAAGATCTCGGTCGGCGGCCGCAAGACCGCGCTGCGCCGCCGCGACGCCGCAGGCCGGGCGCAAGCCGAGGTCATCGGCATCGACCTGACCCCGACCGACGACGGCGACGACCGTACGTTGCTGGTCGAGCTGGTCCGCGACGGCGTACGCGTGCACGACGAGACCCTCGATGCCGCCCGCGAACGCCTCCGCACGTCGCTCGCCGAGCTGCCCGCGACGGCGATGCAGCTCATGCGTGGCGAACCCGCGATCGACACCGTCTACGAGGAGGCACCATGACCACCGCTTTGATCGTCGTCGACGTGCAGAACGACTTCTGCGAGGGCGGCTCGCTGGCCGTCGCCGGAGGCGCGAAGGTCGCCGCCGACGTGGCGGAGCTGTTGGCCACCAAGGCGTACGCCACGGTCGTCGCGACCCGCGACCACCACATCGATCCGGGTGCGCACTTCTCGGACACCCCTGACTTCGTCGACTCCTGGCCACGGCACTGCGTCGTCGGTACGGCCGGCGAGGAGTTCCACCCACCGCTGGAGCCGGCGTTGTTCGACGAGATCTTCTACAAGGGCGAGTACGCCGCCGCATACTCGGGCTTCGAGGGCGCCTCCGCGGACGGCGATGGCCTCGCAGACTGGCTCCGCGCTGCCGGCATCGAAGCGGTCGACGTGTGCGGGATCGCGACCGACTACTGCGTGCGTGCGACGGCACTGGATGCTGCGCGTGAAGGATTCGCCGTCCGCGTCCTCGAAAAGCTCACAGCCGCCGTGTCGCCGGACAACCTGCCCGACGTGCACCGCGACTGGGCAGCCGCAGGCGTGGCTCTCAGCGAGCGCTGAGGATCAGGGCCGGGGCGGTACGACGACGGCCGCGACCGAACCGGCGACGAGCCCGGCGAGCGTCGGAGTGGCCAGGAAGCGCAGCAGCAGCGACCACCGCGACGGAAGCGTGATGTCTGACATGCCCCCGACGATCGCGTGCAGAGTCGACGCGCAACCGACGCTCGGATGAACGCCGCAGGATCAGTCGGCGTCAGCTTGTCCTCAGGCCTCGATAGCCTGACGTGATGGGCCACGACTACCTCGACCTGCCGATCGACGCCACGTCGCGCGAACAGCTCGCCGCCGACGGCCTGCGGATGGAGCTCGTCGACATCTCCGACAAGCCGGCGTTCGCCGCTTGGGCGCGAGCCGAGTCGCGCGGGTTCCACAGCGAGCAGACCCCAGCAGCGATCGAGCAGCGACACAGCTACTTCGCCGACCGTCGCATCACCGGGGTCTACGACGACTCGCTTCCCGTTCCGGACGAGCCCGTCGCGACGACCATGGTCTGGCCCGCCGATCTCACTGTCCCCGGCGGCCGAGCCGTCCAGTCGTGGGCGATCAGCGACGTCACCGTGGCGGCCACCCACCGACGCCGCGGGGTTGCTCGCGCGCTCCTGGAGGCCGAGCTCCGCACGGCTCAGGCACACGGAGCGCCGATCGCGACACTGACGGTGTCCGAGTCGACGATCTACGGGCGCTTCGGCTTCGGGCCGGCGGCCATGGCCCGCGACCTCACGATCGACACGCGGCGCGCGAGGTGGACCGGCCCGCAGCCGGCCGGCCGGGTCCACTTCGTCACCGCCGACCACCTCCTCGAGCACGGCCTCGCCCTCGTCGAGCGCGTACGCCTGGCAACCCCCGGCCAGATCGCCTACGACGGCATCCTCTGGGACCGGCAGCTCGGCCTGATGGTCGATGACGAGGACGCCAAGAAGCAGCGATTCGTCCGCTACGACGACGAGGCCGGCCAGATGCAGGGATTCGCGAGCTACAAGCTGACCGAGAACCCCGACGACTTCACCCAGCACCGCCTCGACCTGCTGCACCTCGTGACGGCGACCGACGACGCGTACGCCGCCCTGTGGCGCTTCGTGCTGGAGATGGACCTCGTCTCAGAGGTCCGGGCGCACCTGAGGCCGGTCGACGAGCCGGTGCGCTGGATGGTCTCGGACTTCCGCGCCGTCAAGATCGCTGAGCTCGACCACCTCTGGATCCGCATCCTCGACGTCCCTGCCGCACTCGAGGCGCGCACCTACGCGGCACCCGGCCGCCTGGTGCTCAGCGTCACCGATCCGTTCGGGGCAGGTGACGGCACATGGGCCGTCGAGGTCGACACCACGGGCACCGCGGCCGTCACGGCGACCGACGAACCGGCCGACGTCTCCCTGACCGTCGAAGAGCTCGCGGCGATCTATCTCGGCGGCGTCTCGCCGCTCATGCTCGCCGCAGCCGGACGCCTGAGCGGCGACGCGGCGCAACTCGAGGCCATGTTCCACTCCCCCGTCGCGCCGTTCCTGAGCATCTGGTTCTGAGCATGGAGATCCGTGAGTTCGAGCCGGCCGACTGGTCGCAGGCGTGGCCGATCGTCCGCGAGGTCATCCGTGCCGCCGACACCTACACCTACGATCCGGCGCTGACGGCCGACGAGGCGTACGACGTCTGGGTCGAACGGCCGCCGGGCCGAACGGTCGTCGCAGTCGATGGCGACGCGATTCTCGCGACCGCCCACATGAGTGCCAACCGGCCGGGGCCCGGCTCACACGTCGCGACGGCGAGCTTCATGGTCGCCGCCGATGGACGCGGTCAGGGCATCGGCGGAGCGCTGGTGAGGGATGCTCTCGACTGGGCGCGCGCACGAGGATTCGCCGGCATGCAGTTCAACGCCGTCGCGGCCTCCAACACCTCAGCGGTCGAGCTCTACGAGCGGCACGGCTTCAGCATCGTTGGGACGGTCCCCCGAGCGTTCGAGCACCCGACGCAGGGTCGGATCGGCCTCCACGTGATGTACGCCGAGCTCTAGAGCAGCTCCTTCGCCAGCAGCTCCAGCGTCTGCTCGCGACCCGGTGCGGTACGCGGATCGGTGCCGCGGCGAGCTGAAGCGACGGGGTTGACCATGACCTCGTCGACGCCGAACGTGAACGCCAGCTCCTGAATCTGGTCCGCCGCCTGCTGGGGCGTGCCGACGACGGCGCGGGCCAGGCCCGAGCTGATCATCGCCTCGACCTGCGCCGGCAGCTCCGCGGCCTGCGCGTCCTCGACCAGGTCCAGCGCCGTCAGCGGCTGCCCGGTCCGCAGGCGCGCCATCATCTGCAGGTTGGGCAGCATCAGCGCGGCCGCCTCGCGCTCGGTCTCGGCGACCGACGCGTTGACCGTCAGGAACGTGACCGGCTCGGGGGCCAGGTCGCTGGGCTGGAACTCCGAGCGGTAGACCTGCAGCGCCTCGGCCGTCCCCTGGCCGGAGAAGTGATGCGCGAAGACGTACGGCAAGCCCTTCGCCGCCGCGAGGTGCGCTGAGTACATCGACGAGCCGAGCAGCCACATCCGCGGCTCGGTGGTCGCCGCCGGGGTCGCCTTGAGGACGTAGTTCTGCCGCGGCACGGCGACACGTACGCCCTCGGCGCCCATCAGCGCGACGACGTCGTCGAGGTACTGCGGGAAGTTCTCGATGTCCGTGTCGTCGCGGCCCGCCGCGCCACGCAGTGCCATCGAGGTGACCGGGTCGGAGCCGGGCGCGCGTCCGATGCCCAGGTCGATGCGACCGGGATTGGCCGCCTCGAGCAGGGCGAACTGCTCCGCGACCGCGAGCGGCGCGTGGTTGGGCAGCATGACCCCGCCGGAGCCCAGTCGGATCGACGTGGTCTGCGCGCCGAGCATCGCGATCAGCACCGGCGGCGAGGTCGCGGCGACGGCCGGCATGTTGTGGTGCTCGGCGACCCAGTAACGGGTGAAGCCGAGGCGATCGGCGGCCTGTGCCAGCGACACGGTGGCGGCGAGTGCGTCGCCGCTCGACTGGTCGGATCGTACGGGGACGAGATCGAGCACGGAAAGTCTCACATCAGTGCCAACGCGAGACCCGCGCCGATGCTTCCCGCTCGCTTCAGACGACGGACTCGTCCATGTCCGGCATCGTCGCGGGAAACGTGCCGAGCCGCTCCACCATGAAGCCGCCGGGATAGCTCGTGATGCGCTTGAGGTCCTTGGCATACCTGGGCTTGCGCCGCGGCGGCATGAACCGCTCGAGCCGGCCGCGCAGCCGCAAGCCGCCGCGCGCCATCGCGACGACGACGCGCGACGGCTTCTCGAACCCGAAGGCGGCGAGGAGCGCATCGTCCATCAAGGCGCGGCTGAACACCTCGACGGGGCTGGCCAGGAGGCGCGGATAGAACGAGACGAGCAGCTCGAGCGTCGAGTCGGCCACGGCGCGCGTCTTGGGGTCAGGCGCGAAGTGCTCCGCCTCGTACGAGTCCATCAGCTCCGCGAAGCCGGCGAAGTCGTCCGGGACGTCCTTGATGCCCATCAGGGCGCCGAGCCGCTGGTAGTAGCGCACGCCGGCGATGACCTCGGCCTCGGTGGGGTTGCGCCAGCCGTAGTCGCGGATCCAGCGGTGCGGCACCACGACGAACGTCGCCAGGACGTATCGCAGGTCCTCGTTCGAGATGTCGTAGCTGCCGTGCATCTGGTTCATCCGGCGCACCGCTGCGCGGCCGTCGGGAGACTCCATGCCGTCGGCGAGCACCGCCTCGAGCACCAGCGCGGTGTCGTCGTGTCGCTTCTGCGTACGTTCGACGAACTCGCCGGTGTCGAACAACAGCCGGCCGATCGACGGCACGGCGTACGTCCGGAACAGCGCGAAGCTCAGCGCCTGCTGGTAGTCCCACGGGAACTCGTAGTAGGAGGCGAGCCGGGCGATCTCCTCGTACTGCGTCTCCGGGTCGAGCTCGGCGATCTTGCGCTGCCAGTGGTCACGTCGCATGGCCCGACGTTACCGTGACACCAACACTGTCACAATGGCCTCACAGGGTGAGGGCGAGGAAGTCCACGATGTCGTCGAGCGCGCGCTTCGCGACCGGTACGACGCCGGGCAGGCTCATGAATCCGTGGATCGCGCCGTCGTACTCGACATAGCGAACCGGTACGCCGACGGCGACCAGGGCGTCGCGATAGCGGGCGCCGTTGTCGAGCAGCGGGTCCAGCTCCGCGGTCAGGATGAACGTCTTCGGCAGGTCCGCGTGCGACGCCGCCCGGATCGGCGAGGCGCGGAAATCCTCGTCGCCGTACCGATCACCCATGTAGAGCCGCGCGAAGGCACGCATGTTCTTCGACGTGAGGACCGGCGCGTCGGCGTGGCGGTCCTCCGAGGGCCATCGGTCGTACATCTCGGTGCCGGGATAGATCAGCACCTGCGCGCGCAGCTCGGGACCGCCGGCATCCCTGGCCAGCAACGCCACGACGGCCGCAAGGTTGCCCCCGCCGCTGTCGCCCATCACCGCGATGCGCTGCGGATCGATGCCCAGCTCGTCGGCGTGGGACACGACCCACTCCAGCGTCGCCCAGCAGTCCTCGATCCCGGCCGGGAACGGCTGCTCGGGCGCCAGCGCGTACGTCGGGGAGATCACGACAGCCCGGTTGCGCACCGCGATCCGGCTGGCCATCCACTGCGACTGCTCGGGATTGCCCTGGACCCAGCCACCGCCGTGGAAGTTGATGACGCACGGCAGCGGGGCGATCGTGTCGGGTGGCCGGTTGACGAGTGCCCGGGATCCGTTGCCCATCGTGATCTCCTCGACCACGGCGCTCGCGTCGGCTCGCCCGAAGACGAACCGTCCTCCGAGGGTGCGCTGCAGCTTCGCCCTCTTCGCGCGGTGCGCCGGGAGGTCGACCACGTCCTCGATGCCCTTCTCGGCGAGCTTGAGCAGGGCTGCGAACACCCGCGTGCGCAGGGCCATGGTCGACGTCACGCCCGCGAGCGTATCCGTACGGCGGTTCTGCAGCCCTCGCCGGCTGAAGGCGACTACTCAGCCCGCAGCCGCTCGGCCAGGAAGTCGGCCCACGTCCGCTTGCCCACGACGGCACCATCGCGGGCCAGGTTCGCGCCGGCTCGGTATGCCTTGCCGGCCTTGCCCGGCACCCGCACCGGCAGGAGCGGGCGGTGCTTGCCGGTCGCTCGCAGGTAGCCGCGGACGAGCTCGGGCATCGTGTGGACCTCGGGCCCGACCAGGTCCGGCACGAGCCCGGCCGGCTCTCCGAGCGTCAGGTCGACGAGCCGGGCGGCGACCTCGGCCGCGTCGACCGACTGGAAGCGGACCGCGCCGGGCGCCGGGATCACCGGCAGCTTGGTCATCCCCTTCATGACGGTCAGCACCAGGTCGTGGAACTGGGCTGCCCGCATCGTCGTCCACGGCAGGCCGGACTCGGCGATGACGCGCTCGGCGCCGGCCTTGTTGCGGAAGTAGCCGATCGGCATCTGATCGGCGCCGACGACCGAGATGTAGACGAGGTGCCGCACTCCGGCGCCGGAGGCGGCCCGCACCAGGTTGGCCGTCGCCTCGGCATCACCCTTGGCGCCGCCGGCGAGATGCAGGACGGTCTCGACACCGCTGACCGCCGCCTCGATCCCCTGGTTCTTGAGCAGGTCGCCGGTGACGTACGTGATGCCGTCCCGGGACTCGTGACCGTGGCGACTCAGCACGCGTACGTCGTGGCCGGCTCCTCGCAGGAGCGGGACGACGAGGCTGCCGAGGGTGCCCGTGCCGCCGGTGACCAGAATGGGTGATGTCATGAGTGTCTCCATCTCGTTCGGACCGGGCGCCCACCTCCCGGTCACATCTGCGGTGTTTCGTGGGTCTACCTCTTCGACACCCCGTGCGAGAGGAATGTGACACCGTGAACGAACGCGACTGGTTGGTCGAGGCCTTCGAGGAGCACCGGACCCGTCTGCGGGCCGTGGCCTACCGGATGCTCGGGTCGGCCAGCGAGGCCGACGACGCACTCCAGGAGACCTGGTTGCGGGTCAGCCGGACCGACACGACCGATGTCGAAAACCTCGCCGCCTGGCTCAACACCGTCACGGCCCGGGTGTGCCTCAACATGCTGCGGTCTCGGCGCACCAGGCGGGAGGACCCGCTCGACGGGCGTACGCCCGAGGAGGTCATCGACGACGGCGCCGACCCGGAGCAGCAGGCCGTGCTCGCCGACTCGGTCGGCCTGGCCCTGCTGGTCGTGCTCGACACGCTCGCTCCCGCGGAGCGCCTGGCGTTCGTGCTGCACGACATGTTCGACCTGCCGTTCGACGACATCGCCCCGATCGTCGGCAAGTCGCCCGCGGCAGCCCGTCAGCTCGCCAGCCGGGCCCGTCGACGGGTCAAGGGCGCCGATGCGGCCCCGGATCCCGACGCGGCCCGCCAGCGAAGGGTCGTGGATGCCTACCTCGCTGCGACCCGCAGCGGCAGCTTCGATGCACTCGTCACGCTGCTCGACCCCGACGTGGTGCTCAGGGCAGATCGCGGCTCGGGCCCGATCCCCGAACCGATCGCGATCCGCGGAGCGGAGGCCGTGGCCCGGGGCGCGCTCGCCTCAGCGGAACGAGCCAGGTTCGCCGAGCCGGCGCTGGTCGACGGCGGCCCGGGCCTCGTCATGGCGCTCAACGGACGGCTCGTCCTGGTGCTCGCGTTCACGTTCGCCGACGGGGCCATCACCGAGATCGACGTGATCGGCGATCGCGAGCGCCTCGACGCGCTCGACATCGCGCTGCTCGGCTAGCCGGAGGCCTTGAGCGCCCAGGCGCGAATCGCGTCGATGCGCTCCTGCAGCTGTGCGGCCGAGGCCTGCGCTGCGGGCGGGCCGCCGCACTGCGACCGGAGCCGGCTGTGCGTCACACCGTGGGGTGCGCCCGTCCGGTGGTGCCACGCGCCGACCAGCGCGTGGAGCTCGCGGCGCAGCTCGCTGCGCTTCTCGAACGCCACATCGGCCTCGGGAGCCGCAGTGTCCTTCGCCTTGGCCTTGGCGCGCTTGGCCCTCGACGTGCGCAACAGCTCGGCGACCTGGTCGTGGTCGAGCAGTCCCGGTATGCCGAGGAAGTCCAGCTCGCCGTCGTCGTCGGACAAGGCGTCATAGCCGAACTCGCCGCCGTCGTAGACGAGCCGGTCGAACGAGGCGTCGCTGCCCAGCGCCCGGTACTCCCCCAGCTGGTCCGACGCGCCTTGGTCCTCGTTGGCCTTGGCCAACAGCTCGGCCTCGGCCTGGAACAGGTCCTCGGCGTCCTTGACGGGGCGTCCGATCACGTGGTCCCGCTGGCTCTCGAGGTCCGAGGCGAGCTGCAGCAGGCGCGGGACGCTCGGCACGAAGATCGACGCGGTCTCACCCTTGCGACGCGCACGGACGAAGCGGCCGACGGCCTGCGCGAAGAACAACGGTGTCGAGGTCGTGGTGGCATAGACGCCGACCGACAGGCGCGGGACGTCGACACCCTCGCTGACCATGCGGACGGCCACCATCCACGGCGTCATGCCGGCGGAGAACTCGGCAATTCGGGCGCTGGCGCCGGCCTCGTCGGACAACACGACGGTCGGCGCAGCGCCGGAGATCTCGGTCAGCACGGCGGCATACTGACGCGCGGTGTCCTGGTCGCTCGCGATGACCATGCCGCCGGCGTCGGGGACGTCACGGCGCACCTCCATCAGGCGCGTGTGCGCAGCGGTCATCACCTCGGGGATCCACGAGCCGTTGGGGTCGAGCGCCGTGCGCAGGGCCTGGGCGGTTGCGGCGCGGTCGAGGGGCTCGCCGAGCCGGGCCGCGATCTCGTCGCCCGCACGCGTACGCCAATGCATCTGGCCCGAGTAGGCCATGAACAGCACGGGCCGCACGACCCGGTCCTTGAGCGCCTGGGCATAGCCGTACGAGTAGTCGGCGCGGCTCGTCATCGTGCCGTCGACCTGCGGTGCGTAGGTGACGAACGGGATCGGGTTGTCGTCGGACCGGAACGGCGTACCGGTCAGTGCGAGCCGCCGGACCGCGGGCTCGCATGCCTCCTGCACGGCGTCGCCCCACGACAGAGCGTCGGCCGCGTGGTGCACCTCGTCGAGGATCACGATCGTCGGGCGGTGCTCGATGCGGGCCCGATAGGCGTTGGGGTTCACCGCGAGCCCGGCGTACGTCACGGCGAAGCCCTGGAAGTCCGAGCCGAGCACGCCTTGACCGGCGAGTGACGGATCGAGCGTGAT
This sequence comes from uncultured Actinomycetota bacterium, assembly GCA_963806345.1. Taxonomy (GTDB): domain Bacteria; phylum Actinomycetota; class Actinomycetes; order Propionibacteriales; family Nocardioidaceae; genus Aeromicrobium. Next base: position 135,463 of record CAWDXV010000022.1, read on the forward strand.
GCCGATGCCCGAGGCGGCGAGCGCCCACTGCGTCTTGAGATGGTCCGTCGGCGTGACGATGACGACGCGCTCGATGACACCGCGGGCGAGCAGGTCGGCGGCGATCGTCAGGGCAAAGGTCGTCTTGCCGGCGCCCGGCGTGGCGACAGTGAGGAAGTCACGCGGTTGAGCGCGCTGGTAGAGCTCGAATGCCTCACGTTGCCAGACCCGGAGGTGCTGGCTACGCGTCACCCGAGGGGTCCCCCTTGTCGCCGTCTTCCATGCTCTCCCAGATGTCCTTGCACTCAGGGCACACCGGGAAACGCTCGGGATCGCGGCTGGGAACCCACACCTTGCCGCACAGCGCGACCACGGGATGACCCATGATCATCGCCTCGGTCAGCTCGTCCTTGGGCACGTAGTGCGAGAACTTCTCGTGGTCACCGTCTTCGGTGCGCATGTCGGTGCGCTCGTCGACAACCGTCTGAGTACCTCGCCCGAAGAAAGCCACGTCGCCAGTCTAACGAGTCCTCACGACACCTGGGTCAGTTGGCGGAGGGGTCGTCGGGGAATGTCGTCCAGAACCTCACATCGTTGTCCTGGCGTCGCAGGACCTCCCGCCAGAGCGTCTCGGGCTGAGGCGAGATGAGGTCGGAGTCGAACGCCTCGACGACGAGCCAGGCGCCTTCTTCCAGCTCGGCCTCGAGCTGATCGGCGCCCCATCCGGCATACCCGGCGAACACACGGATGCCGGCGAACTCACCGTTGCCGGGCAGCGGTCCCTCGAGGTCGACCAGCCCGACGCGGCCGGCCATCTGCCGCCAGCCCAGCGGTGGTGCGACGTCGGCGATGACGCCGAGCGCGAGCGCCGAGTCCATAGCGACCGGTCCCCCGTCGAACAGGCACACGGGGGCGTTGACGAGTCCGGCCCAGTCGGGCAGGACGTCATCGACCTCGGAGTCGAGGGGCCGGTTGAGGATCACGCCGAGTGCGCCATCGGCGTCGTGATCGAGCACGAACACGACGCTGCGCATGAACGGACCGGACTCGATGGCCGGCGTCGCCACCAGGAGCCTCCCTCGCAACGTGTCCATGCCTCCATGATGCCCCCTGCCACCTCGGCGCGCCGGAAATGGAGGTCCCGCCGACAGGGGCGCCGGTTAAACGAGCGAGCCGCAGGTGCTGTGCCGGCAAGGCAGAGGAGGGAGGCGCACCGGGGTTGTGCGGCGACTGACGATAACGCCGCCGGGACGGTGCCTGCGGCTCGCGAGTCAGGCGACTCTCCCTGTCGGTGGGATCTCCTAGAGGCGCCTATGATTCGTGCATGCCTGAGGACGCCGTGGACGGCGAGGAGTACACGGTCGACGAGCTCGCCTCGCGGGCCCAGATGACGGTTCGCAACGTACGCGCGTACGCCGGGCGCGGCCTGATCGACGCGCCGCGGCTCGAGGGGCGTACGGGCTACTACAACCGTGAGCACCTGCAGCGTCTCCAGCTGATCCGTCAGCTGATCGAGCGCGGCTTCACGCTCGCGGCCATCGAGAAGGCGATCCTCAACGCTCCGCATGCTGCCGGCCACACCCTCGACCTCATCGCGATCCTCGACCAGCCGGACTCCGCCGAGCCCGAGATCATGTCGCGCGACGACCTGGCGGCCCTGGCCGGCGTGCACCGCGACGACACCTTGATCGAGTCGCTCGTCGGCGTGGGTCTCGTCGAGAAGCTCGACGGCGACAAGGTCCGCCTGATCGAGCCGGCAGTCGTACGCTCGGGAGCCGCGGCGGTCAAGATCGGTCTCGCGCCGGAGACGATCATCGCGCTGTTCCCCGTGCTGAAGTCGCACCTGCGGACGATCGCGGACACATTCGTGCACGACGTCGTCGAGGAGCTCGTGCAGCCGTTCATCGACGCCGGGCTCCCGGAGGACGAGTGGCCCCGTGTCCTCAACGTCGTGGAGAGCCTGCTGCCGATCGCGAGCCAGGTGACGCTCGGGATCTTCCGTTCGGAGTTCCGCGACGCGATCGACGTCGCGGTCGGCGAGCAGATCACCGGCCTGGGGTCGAAGCGGTCGGCAACGAAATAACCCCGCCCGGCACCGGAGGGAGGGAGGTGCCAGGCGGGGTGGTCTGCGACCGGATATCTCTCAGGCGGCCTGGACGGCGCCGACCACGGACTCACGTGCGGAGTTCATGATGCGGCGACCATAGGTCGTCAGGTCCGGGTGGCTCATCGGCACGCCGGCGGACGCGGCCAGGAACGACTGCTCCTTGGCGAACGCCTTGGCGAGCGCGGTCTCGTGGATGTGGGCGTCCAGCAGGGCGCGGGCACCGGGCATCTCTGCGGCGGTGTTGACCCATGCCGTGACGGCCATCAGCTCGGGGGACTCGACGCTCTCGGTGACGAGGCGATCCAGCTGCCCGCTGAGGCGCTGGAACCAGGCCATCTGGAGGTCGAACAGCAGCTCGGTCTCGTTCGCGAAGGCATCTCGGCCCTCGTCGACCGTGTCGAGCAGCTCGGTGAGCGTCAGGTCGCGGCGCCGATCGGCGATCTCGAGCAGGTCACGGAGTGTTTCCTTGCGACGGTTGTAAGCATCCCAGGTCATGGTGTGCTCCTTTCTGTTCCGTCGGATCGAGAGTTCCATACTCTCGGTACGTACTCTCAGTATGTTTTAGTCTCGGTCGAAAGGCAAACCCTCGGTATGTGATTCGCCCCACGACGCGTCTCGGGCCGTAGACTGGTGGGTATGCCACACCACGCACGCGTGACGAAGAACGTCCTGCGTACCGCCCGCAAGACCACGCGACGCCAGGACTACTCCTCCAGCACCAAGCGCGCACTGCTCGACAGCGCGACGACGCTCTTCACCGATCACGGCTACGCCGGCACGTCGCTCGACGAGGTCGTGGCCGCGGCCCGGGTCACCAAGGGTGCGCTCTACCATCACTTCCCCAGCAAGCTCGCGCTGTTCGAGAGCGTGTTCTTCCGCGTGCAGGAAGCCACGACCAACGACGTCGAGAAGGCGATCAACGCCTCCAAGGATCCGTGGGAACGCGCCCAGATCGGCCTCGAGAAGTTCCTCGAGGTCTGCCGCGAGCCGCAGTTCCGACGCATCTGCATGCAAGAGGGCCCCGTGGCGCTCGGCCATGAGCGTTGGGCCGAGGCCGAGCGCGCCTCGTCGTTCGGCATCGTGCAGCGCACGGTCGACGACCTGCTGGCCGACCTCGGCGGTGGCGGCGAGCTCAACGAGGCGTTCGGTGCAGTGTTCTACGGAGCGATCCGCTCAGCGTCGGAGTTCGTCGCGGACGCCGAGGATCCGGACGTCGCGAGCGATCACGTCCAGGCCACGATCGGCACGATCCTCGCGGGCCTGCGTTTGCTGCCGACGATCGACTGACGTTTCTCGATCGTCTCCCGAGGTCTCGATACGCGAACTCGCAGAGCTCGCCTGCTACTCGACCGGCGAGAGGGCCGTCAGCCGAGGGCAACCTTGCCGTCGCCCTTGGGCACGAGCTCGAAGAACACCTTGCCCGGGTGGATCGTGTACGGCTCCCCCGCCTTGGTCGCGAAGGTGATCGCCTCGTCGAGGCTGGGCTTGTGCCACACGACCTCGGTCACGGTGCTGCCGTGGAACACGAGCGCGCGGCCCTTGCCCTCGAACTTGGTCTCCGGCACCGGGTTGCCCGCGGGATCGGTGTAGCCGGCGTCGCCGACCCGGCAGAACATCACGATCATCGTGTTGGCCTTGAAGTCCTGGCCTGCGGCGGCGTGCCCGTTCGTACGCTGCCACGTGCTGCCCGCGAGCTTCCAGCTCGTCGCCGTGGAGTTGGAGAAGCGTACGTTCGCCCGGCGGGCCTTCCTCTGCAGCGGCGGAGCCGGGGTCGTACCGCTCGCTGCCGGCGTCTTGGTCGAGGACTTGGCCGGCGTCCACGGCAGGTAGGGACCGAGGATCTTGGTCGCCTTGGCCTTCTTGGCGACGGTCTTGAGGTTGATCAGCCGGTTGTAGGGCCGCACCTTGAGCGGGTCGCTGCTGAAGCCCGGGGAGCCGGCGTCCTCGGAGAAGACCTTGACGCCCGCTCGCTGCACTCTCTTGTAGGTCCCTGCGGCGCCGCCTGACGCCACGACCTGGCCGCCGACGGGGGACGCGATGCCGATGTCGGTGTCACGAAGCGATCGCACGTGCCCGATCTTGGACGGCAGGTTGGAGTAGTAGAACGCTGCGAGTCTCGTCAGACCGCCCTCGACGAGCTCCTCCATGACCATGTCGGCCTTGTTGAGCCCGTACTGCGGGGCGCCGCCCTCGGTGTTCTCGACCTTGACGACGAACACCGGGTTCGCCGGGCGGCCGTTGGGCAACGCGCGACCCGTCAACGGCGAGATCTCGACGAGCTTCTTGGCCGTGCCCTTGGATGCGTCGGGCGTGGTCGGTTCCTTGGTCCCGCCGTCGGATGATGAGCAGGCGGTCAGGGTGAGTGCCGCCGCGGAGACCGCAACGAGCAGGCGCAACTTCATGCCGCCCAGCATGCCCCATCAAGGAGTGCTCCCGGCGTACCGCGTCGGGCCTGTCGTTCAGGTGTCGTCGGCGTCGCCGGACGGTGCAGCTTTCTTGGCCGCAGCCTTCTTGGCGGGAGTCTTCTTGGCTGCGGCCTTCTTCGTCGGCGTCTTCTTGGCTGCGGCCTTCTTGGCCGGCGTCTTCTTCGCCGGTGTCTTCTTCACTGCGGCCGCCTTCTTGGCCGGCGCCTTCTTCGCCGGAGCCTTCTTCGCTGCGGCCGCCTTCTTGGCTGGCACCTTCTCGGCCGGCACCTGCTCGGCGGGCTCGATGGCCTCTGTCTCGACGACCGGCGGCACGGCCGGGGTGCTCGACTGTGGTTTCGCGCGCAGGACCAGCTCCCGGGCGATCCACCCGAGCGCGAAGCCGAGGGCTGCCGCAAGCAGCAGCCAGATGACGATCTCGCCGATCGTGTAGCCGGACACAGCTCAGCCCGCCTTCACGACGAAGTCGACGCGGCGGAACTGCTTGGCCGACGAATGGGCAGTCCGGCTCTGCGACGCGAGCGTCCGGGTGCTGATGCGCGCGCCTTCGACACCGGCCTCGACCAGGTAGGACTTGACGGCCGCGACCCGGGCCATGGTCAGCCGCTCGGTTGCCCCCGGGTGCTTGGGTCCCGCATACCCGTACGCCTCGATCACGACCCCAGGGTTGTCCCGCAGCACGTCCGCCACCTCGTCGAGCCGGCGCTTGTTGGCCCCGGTAAGCGTGGATTGGTCAGCCGGGAAGTGGAGCGCCGACGTGTTGAGCACCGCGGCATCGTCCTCCGAGAGCCCGTTCGGCTGGACGTCGAGGCGACTGACGATCGTCAGCTCCGGGACGGTCGACGTGAGCGCATCGCGCACGTTCTCGGCGCCGGCTCGGCTCTCGATCACCCCGCCGAGGTCCAGCGAGCCCTGACCGTCGATCGCGAGCGTGAGCCGCTTGACGCCGACGAGGTCGTCCAGGATGTCGGGGAGCTGGTTGATCCAGTCGGCCGACCCGACCGACGCGTCGATCACCAGGTCGCCCGTGACCGCCACACCGAAGGCCTCCGCGACACTCGCCTTGATGCTCGCCGCCGCATCGGGGTCCGGCACCGTCCCGCTGATGGCGATGCCGGAGACCGTACGTCCCAGGTGCAGCGTCGGGGTCGTGTCGCGCGCCGCAGGCGTGGGCCCGACCGCGGCGGACACGACATTGGCCCAACGGACACCTTCGATGCCTTCGACGATCAGCTCGGCCTTGCTGAGCTCGTCGGGCGTGCCCCCGGTCAGCTCGGCCTCGCGGCCGTGGAACGCCACTCGCACCCCGTCGAGGTGGGCAGCGCTGAGGGCGCGCTCCGACTTGGCCTGCAGGTCGTCGGCGGCCGATCGCGAGCCGAGCAGTGCGCCGACGGTGACCACCGTGAGCAACGTGGTCCCGACGAGCACAGCGACGCGTTTGAGCCGCTTGTCCGACACTCCGCACCCCTAGCCTGGCTGTCTCGACGAATGCACAGAATATCGGTCCGGCCGACCCTGGCCGGGTAGTCCCGAGCGCATGTCGGTGGTGGCTGCGACGATGGATCAATGACCGGTACGCTCGACCGTTTCGCCCCTGCCACCCGGCAGTGGTTCGACGAGTCATTCGACGCACCGACCCCGGCGCAGCTCGGCGCGTGGGACGCGGTGGCCGGCGACGAGCACGTCCTGGTGGTCGCGCCGACCGGTTCGGGCAAGACGCTCGCGGCCTTCCTGTCGTCGATCGACCGGCTCATGCATGCCGGCGAGTCAGAGGGCACGCGCGTGCTCTACATCTCGCCGCTCAAGGCGCTGGCCGTCGACGTCGAGCGCAACCTCCGCTCCCCGCTCGTCGGCATCACGCAGGCCGCGGCCCGGCGCGGCGACGAGTTCCGCGAGGTCTCCGTCGGCGTACGTTCCGGCGACACGACCCAGCGCGACCGCCGGGCGCTCGTGACGCACCCGCCCGACATCCTCATCACGACGCCCGAGTCGCTGTTCCTCATGCTCACGTCGGCGGCGCGCGAGACGCTGCGCACGGTCGAGACCGTCATCGTCGACGAGATCCACGCCGTCGCCGGCACCAAGCGGGGCGCGCACCTCGCCCTGTCGCTCGAACGGCTCGACGCCCTGCTGGCCGAGCCGGCTCGGCGCATCGGCCTCAGCGCGACCGTCCGGCCGCACGACGAGGTCGCGCGCTTCCTCGGCGGTTCTGCGCGCGTCACGGTGGTGGCACCGGAGTCCGCGACCCGCCTGGCGCTCGAGGTCGAGGTCCCGGTCGACGACATGACCAGCATTCCGGCACCTCCGCGCGACGAGGGCAGTGGCGGCCGGGCGCTCGACGACGACGAGCAGCCGCGCGGCAGCATCTGGCCACACGTCGAGGACGCCGTGATGCGCCGCGTCCTCGACCACCGCTCGACGATCATCTTCGTCAACTCCCGTGGTGTCGCCGAGCGCCTCACCGCCCGGCTCAACGAGGCCTACGCCATCCACCTCGGCGCCGAAGCCGTCCCCGCGGGCTCGAGCCGGCCGCCGGCGCAGCTCATGGGCGGCAGCGCGCAGACGCGTCCCAGCCAGGGCGACGCCGAGGCGGTCCTGGCCCGCGCGCACCACGGCTCGGTCAGCAAGGAGCAACGCGCACTGATCGAGGACGACCTCAAGACCGGACTGCTGCGCTGCGTGGTCGCGACGTCGAGCCTCGAGCTGGGCATCGACATGGGCGCCGTCGACCTGGTCATCCAGGTCTCGTCGCCACCGTCGGTCGCCAGCGGCCTGCAGCGGGTCGGCCGCGCGGGCCACCAGGTCGGCGAGATCTCCCAGGGCGTCACCTACCCGACCTCGCGTCAAGACCTCCTCGGCGCGGCGGTCACCACGTCGCGCATGCAGCAGGGACTGATCGAACGCCTCGACATACCGGCCAATCCGCTCGACATCCTGGCCCAGCAGACTGTCGCGGTGACGGCGCTGGAGCCGGTCGACGTCGAGGAGTGGTTCGACACGGTGCGCCGCAGTGCTCCGTTCGCGACGCTGCCCCGCTCGGCCTACGACGCCACGCTCGACCTGCTGGCCGGACGCTATCCCTCCGACGAGTTCGCCGAGCTGCGGCCGCGACTCGTCTGGGACCGCGATGCCGGCACGCTCACGGGCCGACCCGGCGCCCAACGCCTGGCGGTGACGAGCGGTGGCACGATCCCCGATCGCGGCATGTTCTCGGTCAACCTGGCCGCCGGCACCGACGACTCCGGTGGCAGCCGCAAGGTCGGTGAGCTCGACGAGGAGATGGTCTACGAGTCGCGCATCAACGACGTGTTCGCCCTCGGCGCGACGAGCTGGCGGATCCAGGAGATCACGCACGACCGGGTCATCGTCACGCCGGCCTTCGGCCAGCCGGCCCGGCTGCCGTTCTGGAAGGGCGATGCCATCGGCCGCCCCTACGAGCTCGGCGAGGCGATCGGCGGGTTCGTCCGAGAAGCGGCAAACCTCTCGCCGGCCAAGCTGGCAGAGCGCACCGCCGCCCTCGGCCTCGGCCGACAGGCCTCCGACAACCTTGCCGCCTACCTCAGTGACCAGAAGCAGGCGACCGGCCAGGTGCCGTCGGACCGCACCCTGCTCGTCGAGCGGTTCCGCGACGAGCTGGGCGACTGGCGCGTCGTCCTGCACTCACCGTTCGGCCGTCGGGTCCACGCTCCTTGGGCCCTCGCGGTCGGCGCCCGCATCGTCGAGCGCTACGGCATGGACGGCTCGGTCGTGGCCAGCGACGACGGCATCGTGGCGCGCATCCCCGACACCGAGGCCGAGCCGCCCGGCGCCGACCTGTTCGTGTTCGACACCGACGACCTCGACAAGATCGTCACCGAAGAGGTCGGCAGCTCGGCGCTGTTCGCCTCCCGCTTTCGCGAGTGCGCCGCGCGGGCATTGCTCCTGCCACGCCGCAATCCGGGCTCGCGGGCGCCCCTGTGGCAGCAACGGCAGCGCTCTGCCCAGCTGCTCGACGTGGCCCGCAACCACCCGACCTTCCCGATCCTGCTCGAGACGGCCCGCGAGTGCCTGCAGGACGTCTACGACCTGCCCGCCCTGATGGCCCTGACCAAGCGGCTGGCGTCGCGTGAGGTGCAGATCGCCGAGGTCACGACCGAGCGGGCCTCGCCGTTCGCGCAGAACCTGCTGTTCGGCTACGTCGCGGCATTCCTCTACGAAGGCGACACCCCGCTGGCCGAGCGCCGCGCCTCGGCCCTGACCCTCGATCCGACGCTTCTCGCCGAGCTGCTCGGCCGGGCCGAGCTTCGCGAGCTGCTCGACCCGCAGGTCATCGAGCACACCGAGCTCGAGCTGCAGCGCCTGACCGACGATCGGCGCGCCAAGGACGTCGAGGGCGTCGCCGATCTGCTGCGCATGCTCGGGCCGCTCACGACCGCCGAGGTGGCGGGGCGGGTCCAACCCGACGTCGCCTCCCACGCCGAGACCTGGCTCGGCGAGCTGCGGGAGTCGCGGCGCGCGATCGAGGTGGCGATGGCCGGTGAGGTGCGCTGGGCCGTGGTCGAGGACGCCGGTCGCCTGCGCGACGCACTCGGCGTCGTGGTGCCGATGGGCATCTCCGAGGCGTTCCTCGAGGTCACGGCCGACCCGCTGACCGACCTGATCTCCCGCTACGCGCGCACCCACGGACCGTTCACGACGGAGGAGGCCGCCGCCCGGTTCGGGCTCGGCAGCTCCGTGGCGCTCCAGGTGCTGCGCCGCCTGTCTCGCGACGGCCGGCTGACCGAGGGCGAGTTCCGCCCGCAGGCCACCGGCACCGAGTGGGTCGAGCCCGGCGTCCTGCGCCGGCTGCGGTCGCGGTCCCTCGCTGCCGCGCGTCACCAGGTCGAGCCTGTCGACCCGCTGACATACGCCCGGTTCCTGCCGTCGTGGCAGGGCGTTGGCGGCAGCCTGCGCGGTGCCGACGGTGTGCTGACCGCGATCGACCAGCTGGCCGGTCTGGCGCTGCCGGCATCGGCGTGGGAGTCGTTGGTGCTGCCTGCGCGCGTACGCGACTACTCCCCCGCGATGCTCGACGAGCTGACCACCGCCGGTGAGGTCATGTGGTCCGGCGCCGGCACGCTGCCCGGCAACGACGGCTGGGTCCAGCTCCACCCGGCCGATCTCGTGCTGCGCGCCGCCGGCACGACTCCGCCCGAGCCCGACTCCCTGCAGGCCACGATCATCGAGGCGCTCGACGGCGGCGGGGCGTTCCTGTTCCGCCAGCTCGCCGATGCCGTCGACACCGACGACCACGGCGCGCTGGCCGAGGCACTCTGGGACCTGGTGTGGTCCGGCCGGGTCAGCAACGACACGTTCGCGCCTCTGCGCACGCTCGTCGGCCGAGGCGGCGCGCATCGCACCACCCGGCCCGCCCCGCGGGCGCGCATCCACGGCCGTCGCACGCGATCCCCGCGGGTCGCGTTGCAGGGCCCGCCGACCGTCGGCGGCCGTTGGTTCGCGCTCAACGAGACGGCCGGCGATCCCACCAGCCTGCAGCTGGCTCGCACCGAGTCACTGGTGGGGCGCTACGGCGTCGTGACCCGCGGATCGGTCATGGCCGAGCAGACCCCGGGCGGGTTTGCGGGTGTCTATCGGGTGCTGCGCGAGCTCGAGCAGACCGGAGCCGTGCTGCGCGGCTACTACATCGAGACCCTCGGGGCGGCCCAGTTCGCCGCTCCTTCGACGGTCGACCGCATGCGCGGGCACGCCAGCGACGACGACCGGCCCACCGACGCGGCAGCAGTGACGCTCGCCGCGACCGACCCGGCCAACCCCTACGGCGCGGCGCTGCCCTGGCCCGAGCGCACCGAGGAGTCCGCCGGTCATCGCCCGGGCCGCAAGGCAGGTTCCCTCGTCGTGATGCACGACGGACGCCTGGTCGCCTACCTCGAGCGTGGTGGCCGCAAGGCCCTGGTCTTCGACGATGATCCCGCCCGGCTGGCCGCTGCCGCTGCCTCCCTCGTCGCCACGGTGCGGGCCAAGCGCATCAGCCGGCTCTCGATCGAGACCGCCGACGGCCAGTCGGTCGCGTCGACACCGCTGGGCGAGGCGCTGCTCGAGGCCGGCTTCGAGCGCACGATCAAGGGCCTGCGACTCGATGCCTGAGGGCGACACCGTCTGGCGCACAGCCCGGCACCTCCACGAGGCGCTGGCGGACCGCGAGCTGACCCGCACCGACTTCCGGGTGCCCGCCTTCGCGACGGTCGACCTGCGCGGGGAGGTCGTCGACGAGGTCGTCAGTCACGGCAAGCACCTGCTGATCCGCACGCCGGAGCACTCGATCCACTCGCACCTCAAGATGGAGGGCGCGTGGCACGTCTACCGCCTCGGCTCACCGTGGCGCCGGCCCGGCCACTCGGCCCGGGCGGTCCTCGAGAACGACGAGTGGCAGGCCGTGGGCTATTCGCTCGGCATCCTCGAGGTGCTGCGACGCGACGACGAGCAGTCGGTGGTCGGCCACCTCGGGCCCGACCTGCTCGGGCCCGACTTCGACCTCGACGAGGCCGCGCGCCGCGTGTCCGCGGACCCCGCCCGCGAGGTCTTCCTCGCGCTGCTCGACCAGCGCAACGTCGCAGGTTTCGGCAACGAGTACGTCAACGAGCTCCTGTTCATCATGGGCCTGCTGCCGACCCGTCCGGTCGGCGAGGTCGCGGACATCCGCCGGGTCATCTCCCGAGGTCAGAAGATGCTCGATCTCAACAAGTCACGCGTCGACCGCTCGTTCACCGGCAGCGCCCGCCACGGCGAGGAGCGCTGGGTCTACGGCCGGGAGCGGGCGCGCTGCCGGCGCTGCGGCACCCCGCTCAGGCATGGCACGCTCGGCGATCGACCGACCGCCGAGCGCAACACCTTCTGGTGCCCGCACTGCCAGACCTGACCGTCGGGCCTACAGCTTGTCGATCGCCGAGCGCTCGTCCTTGAGGTCCGCCAGCACCATCTTGCCCATCCGGGCGAGGAAGTGGTCGGTCCACCACGGATAGCTGCGGACCTCCTTGTCCTTGCGGAGCGCCGGGTCGAGCGCGAGGACCGCCTTCTTGATCTTCGGACCGTTGCTCTTCACCAGCTTGTCGTACGCGTCGTTGTTGGTGTTGAGCTTGGGATTGTTGACCGAGGACTTCATGGTGCGGACGTACTGGTAGTTCTTGGCCTGCAGCACGATTCTGACCCACGTAGACCTGGCGGAAGACCTTGCAGGCTGCGCCGTAGGACGTCGCGGCCGCACGTGTCCGACGAGAAGTACTTCAGGTTCCGGGCCTTGTACAGCTTGATGGCCTTGAGCCGCAGGTCCGCGTACGTGTTCTTCTTCTTGGCGATCGAGGAGACGCACCCATCCGCGCCCTTCCCGCAGAAGATCCCGCCCGGCTCGGTGTCGCCCGGCTCCAGCGCGTACTTGTCGGAGGAGTCCCACAGCTTGTCCGGAGCGACACCCGACGCGTTGTAGCCGATGTTCCAACGGCAGTCCCGCTCGACCTGTGCCAAGGCGCTGGTCGCTGCCTTGACGTACGCCCGCACGGTCTTCTCACGGCGGGCCGACTTGTCCCCCGCCTCGCTGTAGTCAGAGCTGACCTTGCTCAGCAGTCCGCCGGTCGCCATCTTCGGCAGGCGATCGGCCGCATCGGCGAGCTTCTTGCGCGAGTCGGCCACGGCGTCGCAGCCCGTCTTCTGGGTGGCGAGCGCCTTGCGCGTGGACGCATCCTTGCGCACGTACGTCCCGTGCGGCACGCTCGCCGTCGCGGCGAGCAGGATCGGCTTCTCCTTGGCCTTCCACGCCGCATAGTCGTCGTCGTAGTCCGATGCCTTGCTGCCGGCGGCCGACGCGGCATACAGGTACGAGCCCGCGATCAGGGCGATCACGACAACCGCGATGATCGCCAGGATGATGAAGAGCCGCCGACGGCTCTTCGGAGCCGGCGCGGACTCGGGCGTTGCGGCGTCGGTCATTCGATCCCCCTGGGCACCTGGTCATCGCGCCACGCCAGAGCAGGTGCGATCCCCCGACGCGCAGGTCCATCATGACGTGTGGCCGGACAGGCTGGCACCGCGACCCCACACTGCGCTTGGAGGGTATGTCCGGCCGGACTTGCCGGTTGACTCTAGGATCACGGTTATGACCGATCTGATCGACGACGTCGACACCACCGGCGAGGACACCCTGGCGAGCCGGGGCCTGGGCCTCCTGCTGACGATCGGCGGCGCGATCGGGCTGTTCTCGGCCGCGATCCTCATCATCGAGAAGGTCAACTATCCTCCAGGACAACGCCGACGGCAAGCCGGGCGGACGTCCTGCGACCTCAACCCCATCGTCGGCTGCGGCAACGTCATCAACACCGACCAGGCGTCGGCCTTCGGCTTCCCCAACCCGATCATCGGCGTGGCCGGCTTCGCGATCGTCGTGACGATCGGCGTCCTCGTGCTGGCCCGGGTCACGCTGCCGAAGTTCGTGTGGCTCGGCCTCCAGCTCGGCGTGATCTTCGGCATCGCGCTTCGTCACCTGGCTGCAGTACCAGAGCATCTACGAGATCCACGGCCTGTGCCCCTACTGCATGGTCGTCTGGACCATCACGATCCCGATCTTCGTCTGGGTGACCGCGCGCAACCTCCGGGCGTACGCACCGAACAACCCGGTCTCGCGGTTCGTGGGCGACTGGACGCTGCTGATCAACATCCTCTGGTACGTCGCCGTGATCGCCGCGATCTGGTTCCAGTTCGGCAGCGACCTCTGGGCCTAAGGCCCTAGTCGACGGCGCCGGCGACCCGCTCGAGGACTCTCGCGAGCTGGACGTCCCGTCCGGTGACCCCGCCGACGTCGTGGCTGGTCAGCCGGACGTCGACGCGGTTGTAGACGTTGGTCCACTCGGGGTGGTGGTCCTGCTCCTCGATCGGCCCGGCGGCACGGTTCATGAAGTCGAGCGCGGCGCGGAAGTCGGCGAACTCGTACGTCCTCACGATCGCCTCGCCCTCCTGTGACCAGCCGGGCAGCGAGTCGAGGGCTTCTTCGATCTGGGCATCAGTGAAGGTCGACATGCCTTCGACGATACGTCGCACTCCCAGCCGTCAGTAGCCCCCGCCGCCACCGGTGTCGGCGGTCGCCTGGATCTTCTTGCCGGCCGGCGAGACGACCCACCAGATGTCACCGACTGCCCTGGCCGTTGGTGTCGCCCGCCTCGCTGTCGTCGTGGTACGTGTACAGCGGCATGCCTTCGAGCGTGACCTGCTTGGCTCCGCCGGTGCCCGTGATCGTGCCGACCTCGCCCTTGACCCCGTCGACCTTGGGCGTGTCGGAGGATGTCGTGATCGCGGGCCACTCCTCCGCGCACGCGCCCGTGCACGCGCTCTTGCCGGATCCGGCGGTGTCCTTGTCGAAGACGTACGCGGTCATCCCCTTGCCGTCGACGACGATCGTGCCCAGGGAGCTGGAGGACGTGCCGATGTCGGAACCCTTGGCGGGGACGTCGCCCGATGAGTCCGAACCTCCGCACGCGGTCAGGGCCAGGACGGCCAGCGAGGTGCCGGCCAGCGCCAGCGTAAGCCTGCTGATTCATGGCGATCAACTTCCTTCGATCTCGGAGTCGGGACGCGTATGCCCCTGAAGTGAGGACGAGATCGCGGCTCGGCGCGTTCAATGGTGGGGAGAATTGAACGAATCGGCACTGCTTCCCGTTGTAGTGCCTGGAGGACTGATGCCCGAGGACCAGGACGAGCTGCTGCGTGCGCTGCACGACGCGCATGCGCCTGCCCTGCTCCGCTACGTCACCCGGCTGACGTACGACCCGGCGCTCGCGCAGGACGTCGTGCAGGAAGCGCTGTTCCGCGCCTGGAAGCGGCCCGCGATCCTCGAGCAGGGTGACGCCGCCTCGCGCGCCTGGTTGTTCACGGTGGCGCGCAATCTGGTCATCGACGACCGCCGCAGCGCCCGGCACCTCCACGAGGTGACGAGCGAGCGGCTGCCGGAGACCTCGCGCACGGACGGCACCGACGCGACGCTCGACCGGTGGCTGGTGTCCGACGCGCTGCGCTCGCTGTCGACCGAGCACCGCCACGCCGTGGTCGGCGCCTACTACCTCGGCAAGTCCGCCGCCGAGATCGCCCGCGAAGAAGGCATACCGGAGGGCACCGTGCGTTCACGGATGCACTACGCACTCCGCGCCCTACGACTCGCGATGCAGGAAAGAGGTGTCACGCGATGAACGACGACCCGTTCCACGACTGGGATGCTGCCTACGTCCTCGGCCAGCTCGGCCCAGACGACCGGCGGGCGTACGAGCAGCACCTGACGACCTGCGCCAGCTGCTCGGCGGCTGTCGCCGAGCTCGCCGGCATGCCCGGCATCCTCGCGACCCTGACCAAGGACGAAGCCCTCGCGCTGCTCGATCCCGAGCCGGTCGAGCCCGCCTCCGACGGGCTCGTGACCCGGCTCGCCGTCGCCGCTGGGCGACGTCGCCGCCGCATGCGGCTTGCCATCGCGGGTGCCGGTGTCGCGGCGGCCCTCGGGCTCGGCATCGGCGGGTACGTCCTGGGGTCGGCCGACGACTCGCCGTCAGGGCAGTTCGTCGCGATGAGCGAGGTGCAGCCGGGCATCATGACGGCCAACCTGCGCGTCGAGAAGAAGGACTGGGGCACCCGGATCGACTGGAACTGCCACTACGTCGCCACCGGCGGCTACAGCGCGAGCCGGATCTACGAGCTCGTCGTCACGGACACCTCGGGGCATCAGACCGTCGCGGCGACCTGGACCGCGTCGAGCCCCAAGGCGGCCTCCCTCTCGGCCTCCAGCAGCGTGCCGAAGGCGGAGATCCGCCGCGTCGACATCCGCCTCGCCGGCTCGGACGAGCCGCTGACCGAGACGGAGCTGTAGCTCGCTGCCTGTCCCGCGATGGGCCGGAGTGACAGACTTTGCAGGTGGAGATCAGGCAGGTCGAGTGCTTCCTCGCGGTGTCGGAGTCGCTGAGCTTCCGCGTGGCCGCCGAGACCTTGGGCATCGGTCAACCTGCCGTGAGCGGGCAGGTCGCCCGCCTCGAACGCGAGCTCGGGCAGCGCCTCTTCGAGCGAACGTCCAGAGTCGTGCGCCTGACTGCGGCGGGACAGCGGTTCCTGCCGGAGGCGCGCTCGATCCTCGCCTCGGTCGAGCGCGCTCGCGCGGCGGTGATCACTCAGGGCAAGCCGCCGGTCTCCCTGCACCTCGGCAGCAGCAGCGGGCTTGGCCAGCGTCTCGATCAGCTGCTGGAGACACTGAAACGTACCGATCCGGACGTGTCCGTGGACCTGGGGACGTACGCCACGGCCGTTCGGCTTGACCGGGTCCGGACCGGCCGGCTCGACGCGGCGTTCGTCCGCGGCGTCGAGACCGCGGCCGGACCTGGACGTCATCCCCGTCTGGGACGACCCCCTCGTGGTCGCCGTCCCGGCGGCACATCCCGCGGCAGATCACGACACGATCGACCTCGCAGCCCTGGCGTCACTGCCGCTGTGGCTCGTGACCCGCAAGGCGAACGTCCCGCTGGTCGATCTGGTGATGTCGGCCTGCGCCGCCGCTGGGTTCGAACCCTTGCTGGGCCTGCGCACCTCCAGGCTGCCGGAGACGCTCGCATCGATCGGCAACGGTGACGGCTGGACCGTCCTCTACGAGCCTCACGCGAAACAGCTCCACCACGACCGGGTGGCGTTCCGCCCGGCGATCGCCTGAGCTCTCGATGACCACGTCGGTCGCGGTGCCAGCGGGATCACGCTCTCCGCTGCTGACCCGCCTGCTCGCGGCGTGCGGCGAGGTTCGTACGCACGGCAGCGATCATCGGGCGTGATGGTTGCGATCTGCTGATCGCCGTTGATGCTCCTGGGCGGCGGACGTGGAATGGGTGGACACGAGCATCCACCCAACCCAAGGAGTCATCATGCCGATCGTCACCGTCCTGCAGGGACCCCGCGCCGTCGAGCAGAAGCGCGCCCTCGTCAAGGACATCACCGACGCGTTCGTCGACGGATACGGGATCCCGGCCGAGACCGTCCAGGTCTGGATCCTCGACACCCCGACCGACAGCTGGGGTGTTGCCGGCACCCTCACCGCGGATCGGTAGGCCGCGACATGGCAGACCCACACCATCCGATGCCCGAGCCGTCCTCGAGCGCTACCTCGACGCCCTGACCCGGCTGTCTCGACGCGATCGCCGACAGCTTCACCGAGGATGCCACCTGGTGCCTGCACGGTGACCTGCCACTGTCCGGCATCAGGTGGGGCCGCGAGGACATCATGTCGTTCCTCGTCGGCGCCGGGTCCCTGTACGAACCGGGGACGCAGCAGTTCGACTTCGGCACGCTGATCGCCGAGGGCGACACCGCGGTCCTGGAGTGGCGGGTGCGTGGCATCGCCTCGGCGACGGGACTGCCGTACGACAACGAGTACTGCGGCGTCTTCGAGATCGTCGACGGCCGCATCTCGGCGGTGCGGGAGTACCTCGACTCACTGCACGCGTCCGAGGTGCTGTTCACGCCGAGCCGGGTGTGACCGCGGGGATCCCTGGGTGGAGCTGCGGGATCCCGGGGAGCTGCGGGGATCCCTTCATGGGCGGCTTCGCCGCGACGGAGGGGCCCACTCGATTCACTCTGCTTGTTTCACGAATGACAAGAGCCCCGCTCGCCCAAAACCGGGGCGAGCGGGGCTCTTCTCATTCGTGGAGCTGCGGGGATCCCTTGTCCGGCGATGCCGGACGGGCGCCTTCGGCGCGATGTGGCATCGCGTGTCAGGGGCCCACTCGATTCACTGCACTTGATTGACGACATGCAGAGACCCCGTCCCCAAAACCGGGGCGACGGGCTCTGCTCATGTCGTGGAGCTGCGGGGAATCGAACCCCGGTCCTATGGCGCTGAGTCAGGGCTTCTCCGGGTGCAGTTCGTCTATCGCTTTTCTCGGCCCCGACGCTCGGACGAACGCGTCGCCGACAGGCCCAGTCGCAGAAAAGTCCCGATCACACGCTGCGACGCCGTGTGATCAGCAAGTCCCCTAAATGAGACTGGCGATCCGGAGCGGGAACGCCCCCGGGCCAGCCCTTCACCTATCGCTTAAGCAGCGAGGGCGAAGTCAGTGCGCTTTGAATCGGCACTTGTTGGTTTCCAGAGATCGTTTAAGAGATAACCCTGGATCCTCTACCCGCTTCACCTGAATCGAACGACCTTAGTCGAAACCGATCAGCCCCTCTTGAGTTTTCAAACGCTGCCGAAGCAACGCCACCATCCTACTCCTGTACAACCTCCAGACGGTTCCAGGAATTCCTTTGCGTGACCCTTGCTTCTGTCAGCACGCTCGCATACAATCGAACATACGTTCGATGTTGGAGAATGCAGGAGGACATCGCACCTGGCCCTCAATCACCAGGGTCGTCCCGCCGCGAGGTGGGCAAGCTGCACAGATGTGGTTCATTCGTCTGTGTCAGGAGGTGCCCATGGAACTCGCCGAACATCTGTCCGCGGCCGCGGAGCACCTCCGTGCCGCCCGTACGCTCCAGGCGTCCGACCTCGCCGCGTCGATGACTCAGGTGCAACAGATCACCCGGCTGGCGCAGGCCATCACCCTGGATCTGACCGCTGCGGCGCATGCTGCCGACACGGCCCGCCTGCAGGGCGCGGCGTCGACCCAGTCGTGGTTGGCGCAGACCGGGGGTGTGTCGCACCGGGAAGCTGCCAAGGACGTCAAGCTGGCCACCGAGCTGCAGACCGTCGCACCTCACACCCGGGAGGCGATGAGCCTGCCCGGCATGAGCACCGAGAAGGCCAGGGTCATCACCGGCGCCATGACCAAGCTCCCCGCCCAGCTCGACGACACCGAACGGTCGATCGTCGAGGCTGACCTCGTCGAACGGGCTCAGAAGCACTCGGTCGACGACCTCCGCAGGGCCGCGAAGCGCGCTGTGGAGGTCCTCGATGCCGAGTGGGCCGACCGACTCGAAGCCCAGACATTGAAGGACGAGGAAGACCGCGCCCACCGTCAGGCCGAGTTCTGGATGAACGCCGCCGCCGACGACGGGATGGTCGAGGGTGGATTCACGATCCCCCAGCTCCAGGCCGACATCCTCAAGTCGGCGCTCGAGTCCTTCACCTCGCCGAGGCATGACTGCTCCAGCCAACCCGACGAGTCCACCGACCTGCTGGACGAGCGACCGACCTATCGGCACAAGCTCGGCCGCGCATTCACCGAGATCCTCGGCCACCTGCCGACGGACTCCTTCGGCAATCACGGAGGCGTCGCCGCCACGCTGGTCGTCACGACCGACTACGAAACCCTGCGGGGCCAGGTCGAGCGAGCCGGCACGACCTCACAGGGCAACAGGGTCTCCCCCGACACGATCCGCGAGCTGGCCTGCACCGCCGGCATCCTGCCCGCCGTGATGTCCGGCCGCAGCCGTATCTTGTCCGCCGGGCGCAGACGCCGCCTCTACAACTCAGCCCAACGCGTCGCCCTGGCCCTCCGCGACGGAGGCTGCGCATTCCCCGGATGCGACCGGCCACCAGGCTGGTGCGAGGCCCACCACGTCAACCCGTGGGCCAACCAGGGCAACACCGACCTGAGCGAAGGCGTCCTCTTGTGCGCCCGGCATCACCGCATCATCCACCACACCGACTGGGACGTCAGGCTCTCCCGTGACGGCACACCCGAGTTCATCCCACCCGCCGCCGTCGACCCGCAGCAACGACCACGCCACAACGACCGATGGAGGCCGATCAGTCCTCAGCGAGCAGGGCTTCGGGGGTGACGGCCTCGCCATGGATGAGGGCTGCCGCGCAGGCACCTGCCACGAGCAGCATGCCGACGCAGATCAGCGTGCCCATGCGGAAGCCCGGGTCGAAGACATCGGGGTCCGCGAAGTCCTTGCCGGCAATCCCCGCGATCGGCGGGATCGCGGCGACCGCCAGGAGCGACGCGGTGCGGGCCACGGCGTTGTTGATGCCCGAGGCGATGCCGCTCTGCATGTCAGGCGCTGCGGCCAGCACGGCCGTCGTCAGCGGCGCGACGAGCAGCACCAGACCGAGACCGAACACGATCGCACCCGGCAGCACGTCGATCCAGAAGTTGGTGTGCTCGTCGACCATGAGCCACAGCAGCAGGCCACCGGCCGACACGATGGGCCCGAAGGTCATCGGCCAGCGCGGGCCGATCCGGGTGGCGAGCGCACCGGCCTTCGACGAGAACAGCAGCATCAGGATCGTTGCCGGGATCGTCGAGAGACCTGCCTCGAGCGGCGAGAACCCGGCGACGTACTGCAGCTGGAGGACCAGCAGGAAGCCAGAGGCGGCCAGTGCGCCGTAGATCGCGAAGGTGCAGATGTTGGCGGCGGTGAACACCCGGTTCGCGAACAGCTCGAGCGGCACCAGCGCGTGCGGCGTCAGCTTCTGGTGGACCACGAAGGCCGCCAGCACGACGAGCCCGCCGACGGACCACATCCACGACTTCTCGACCAGGCCGTACGTCAGGAAGGCCAGGCCCGCAGCCGTCAGGGCGGCGCCGCCGAGATCGAGCTTCTTCTGCTCGCCGGTCGTCTCCGGCACGTGCTTGATGGACAACCAGACGACTACCGCGGCGAGCGGCACGTTGATCCAGAAGATCGATCGCCAGCCGACCATGTCGACCAGCCAGCCGCCGACCAACGGCCCGATCGCCGTCGTCACGCCCGCGAGACCCGACCACACACCGATCGCCGGACCGCGATCCTCCGGCACGAACGACGCCGAGATGATCGCCAGGCTGCCGGGCGTCAGCAGGGCCGCGCCGATGCCTTGCAGCCCGCGGGCTGCGACCAGCACCTCGATCGTCGGGGCAACGGCGCAGAGCACCGACGCCGTCGCAAACCAGGTGACGCCCGACGACGAACACCTTGCGGCGACCCAGCCGGTCGCCGAGCGAGCCGCCGACCAGGATCAGCGCAGCAAGCGTGAGCGTGTAGGCGTTGACCGTCCACTGCTGGCCCGGCAGGCCACCGCCGAGGTCGCGCGTGATGGCCGGCAGCGCGAGGCCGACGATCGAGCCGTCGAGGAACGCCATGCCGGAGCCGAGGATCATCGCCGCGAGCAGCCACTTGCCCTGCGCGCTCGCCAGCCTCATGCCGAGACTCCGAACAGCTTCGCGCCGTTGTGCCACAGCACGTCGCGCATCCAGTCGTCGCCGAGGTCGAGCCGCTCCAGCACCTCGACCTGGTGCGCATAGGCGTACGGGATGTTGGGGAAGTCCGTGCCGAACAGGATCTTGTCCTGCAGCACCGCGAGGCGTGGCGCGACACCATCGGGGATCGGCAGCCCCCAGAAGTCGACGAATGCCATCGTGGTGTCGAGTCGCATGTTCGGGTAACCCTCGGCGAGGTCGAGGAATTCCGCGATCTCAGGCATTCCGAGGTGCGCGATGATCAGGGCAAGGCTCGGATGACGGGACATGACGTCGGCAACCGGGCCAGGTCCGGTGTGCGTGCCGGGCGCCGGTCCGGACCCGGCATGCAGGACGATCGGCGTGCCACTCTCGGCCAGCGCACCCCAGACGGGCTCGAGCAGCGGGTCGTTCGGCGCGAAGTCGCCGACCTGCACGTGGGCCTTGAACAGCTCGACACCGTCGGCGATGAGCTTGGGCACGTACGTGGCTGCCTCGGGCTCGGGATAGAACGTCGCCGAGTGCAGCGCGTCGGGCGTACGAGCCGCGAACTCGCCGGTCCAGTCGTTCATGAACTCGGCGATGCCGGGCTTGTGGGCGTACGACAGCGCCGAGAACTTCTTGACGCCCATCGCCCGCAGCTGCTCGACGCGTTCGTCGTCGCTGCCCCGATAGGTCACCGGCCACGGCCGCCCGAGCAGCGGCCCGGCCGAGTCGAAGTAGGCCCACACCTTGGCGAGGATCGCCGGCGGCATGAAGTGGGTGTGGACGTCGACGATTCCGGGGATGCCAAGCCTCGCGGCATACGCCGGCAGGTCGGCATCCTCCCAAGCCACCGCTACATGCCCTTGAGCCGGCGCCCGAGATCCCGTTCTGCTTCACGGGTCGCATCGCGCTCGGCGATGGCGTGCCGCTTGTCGTACGTCTTCTTGCCCTTGGCCAGCGCGATCTCGACCTTGGCGCGGCCATCCTTGAAGTAGAGCGACAGCGGGACGATCGTCAGGCCCTTCTCGGACGTACGCCGCTCGATGCGGTCGATCTCCTGCCGGTTGAGCAGCATCTTGCGCCGCCGGCGGGTCTCGTGGTTGGTCCAGGTGCCCTGCGTGTACTCCGGGATGTGGACGTGCAGCAGCCACGCCTCACCGCGCTCGATCTCGCCGAACCCGTCGACGAGGGATGCGCGACCGGCACGCAACGACTTCACCTCGGTGCCGGTGAGGACCAGTCCGGCCTCAAAGGTGTCTTCGATGTGATAGTCGTGGCGCGCCTTCTTGTTCTGCGCAACGAGCTTGCGCCCGGTTTCCTTGGCCACGGACCCATTGATGTCACCTCGGCACGAGGTTCAGCCGCGTACGGCCGCCAGCACCACCGGATCGGCGCATCCGCGCGCGAATCCGGCGATGCGCCGGTCGATGTCCCGCTGCAGCACCCGCGCCCCGATGCGCTCGGCGATCGGGGCCAGCCACCTGGGCTTGCAGCGGAAGTTGTAGCGCCACGAGGCGCGCGTCCCGCCGCCCGGTTCAGGCGCGAACCGCCAGCCACCGGCGAACGACTCGAAGAACCATGGTCCGTCGAGCATCTTCATGCCGACGTTGGTCGGCGGGTTGAACGACACGTACTCGCTGGTCATCCGCAGCACCTTCAGGCGGTGCCGCGTCGCGGTGCGTACGCCCTTGGCCGGTGTCGTCGCGCCGTCCAGCAGGTGCTGCTCGTGGATGAACGGGTCCCACCGCAGCCTCGTCTCCCCTGTCGTCTGCGACACGGCGAACGCGGTGGCGTGGTCGACCGCCACGACGACGCTCGACTCGACGACCGGCATGCGCTCCTACAGCCAGCCCATGGGGTTCACGGTCGAACCGTTGACGAGCACCATGAAGTGCAGGTGGCAGCCCGTCGAGTAGCCGGTCGTGCCGGAGTAGCCGATCGTCTGGCCGCGCTTGACGTGCTGACCGGGGCTGACGATCCAGCGAGTCAGGTGGTTGTACGTCGTGACGATCCCCTTGCCGCGCATCCGGCCGTTGTTGAGGATGATCCGGTTGCCGTAGCCGCCGTTGTAGTACGTCTGCAGGACCGTGCCACCGGCAGCCGCGCGCACCGTCGTCCCGCAGGGGGCGCCGAAGTCGGTGCCGTCGTGCAGCTTCCAGACGTGCAGCACCGGGTGGAAGCGCATGCCGTACGGCGAGGTGATCGGGTATCCGCTGACCGGGTACGACAGCGTGCCGCCGCCGTCACCGCCGGCGTCCTTGACCTGCTTGGGCGTGAGGGCGCGGATGCGGGCCTCGAGGCTGTTGCGCTCGGACTCCAGCGAGGCGAGCTGCTTGCGGTCCTCGGCGCGCAGCTTGGCCGCGGTGTTGCGTGCTCCCCGCCGAGCGGTGACGAGCTGCGCCACCTCGGCCCTCTGGGACTCGGCGGCGGCTTCGAGGTTCTGCTTGCGCACGAGGTTGGCGGCGGCGGCTTCACGCTGCGCCTTGACCTGGTCGCGCAGCTTGGTGACCCGGTCGCGGTTGACCTCGAGGATCACGCGCGTGGCTGCGAGGCTCTGCATCGTCGCGAGCTGGTCGTCGCTGACCGCGTCGTTGAGGCTCATCTGCTCGGAGAACTGGTTGGGGTCCTCGCCCTGCAGCAGGCTGCTGAACGCCCGCATGCCCGGATCGCCCTGCTCGATGTTCTGCACCGCGAACTGCTCGACCTTGGACTCGGAGCTGCGCAGCTCGGCCTTGCCCTTGCTGAGCCGGGCGACAGCGGCGTCGAGCTCGGCCTCGGTCGAGGTGAGCTTGGCCTGCATCTCGACGTCGCGGGCCTTGGCCGTGGCGAGTGCGCCGCGGGTGTTGCTGAGCTTGGACTGCGCGGCGTCGAGCTTGCCCTGGGCCAGCTTGAGGGCCGCGACGGCATTGGCGTACTTCTTGGTCGAGAGCTCGAGATCCTTCTTGGCGTCGCCGATCTTGCCGCTGACGCCCTTCTTCTGCTTCTCGAGGTCGTCCTTCTTGTCGGCGAACGACGGGGTCGCCAGTGCGGCGATCAGCGATGCCATCAACAGCACCGCCATGGCGGCCTTGCGGGTGGTGGAAAACATGAACTCGACCTCGGGGAAGAGCCTCCCGAGGGAGGGCGCGTCGGTTGTCTCTTCCGCACCTTACGTCACATGAGTCACACCGAGACAGCATTTCGCCGCCCGGGAGTGGCTAGACGTCGAGGTACTTGCGCGTCATCACGAGGGTCGGGATCAGGGCCAGCACCATGGCGAGCGCCGTCGTCCATCCGACGACGATCACTGCTTCGTGCCAGCCGACCCAGGTCGTGAGCGATCCGAGGGTGTGTCTCAGGTACTGGTAGACGACGAAGTACATGAAGGCGGCGAGTCCGGCCGCTGCCAGCATGGCCGAGAGCAGCGCGGCGATCAGCGACTCGAGGACGAACGGCAGCTGGATGTGCCAGCTCGACGCGCCGACGAGCCGCATGATGCCGATCTCGCGCCGTCGGGCGTACGCCGTCATCCGGACGGTGTTGGAGACCTGCAGGATCGCCGCGACGATCAGCAGGAGGGCGACACCGATCGATGCCCACTTCATGTTGTTGAGGAAGTCGAACAACGGACCGAGGAGCTTCTTCAACGAGTTGACGTTGCCGACGCCGTCCATGCCCGAGACCTGGCTGACGACTCCGTCGTACTTGTCGGCGTCCTTGAGCGTCACGAAGTAGGACTCGGGGAACGACTCGGGGCCGAGCGTCTCGAGCTGCTTGCGGCCGGTGTCGGACTGGCCGAGGAGCGCGCGCGCCCGCTCGTAGTTGTCGTTGGGCGTGCGTACGTCGAACGACTTGACCTCGGGGTTCTCCCGCAGGGCCTGCTGCACGGCCTTCTTCTGGTCATCCGTGGCGACACCGCCGATGCAGTTGGAGCTCGGCGAGTTCTTGGTGCACAGGTTGACCTGCAGCTGAAGCTTGGAGCCGAAGTACTTCTCGGTGCGGTCGGCCTGCTGCTGGATCAGCAGACCCAACGCCACCAGCAGCAGCGAGACGGTCATGGTGACGACCAACGAGATCGTCATGGACTTGTTGCGGGACAGGCTTTGACGCAGCTCACTCAGGGTGCTTCGCATCGACGTCTCCTAGTTCTGGTAACCGTAGATGCCGCGGGCCTCGTCACGGACGATGAGTCCGTTGTCGAGCTCGATGACGCGCTTGCGCATCTGGTCGACGATCGACGAGTCGTGCGTCGCCATGACCACGGTCGTGTCGGTGCGGTTGATCCGGTCGAGCAGCTTCATGATGCCGACGCTGGTCGCGGGGTCGAGGTTTCCGGTCGGCTCGTCGGCGATGAGGATCATCGGCCGGTTGACGAACGCGCGAGCCACGGCGACGCGCTGCTGCTCGCCGCCGGACAGCTCGTCGGGCATGCGGTGGCCCTTGCCCTCGAGGCCGACCATCTCGAGCGTCTCGGGGACGAGCTTGTTGATCTCGCTGCGCGACTTGCCGATGACCTGCAGCGCGAAGGCGACGTTCTCGGTCACGGTCTTGTTGGGCAGCAGGCGGAAGTCCTGGAACACCGTGCCGACCTGGCGGCGCAGCTTGGGCACCTTCCAGCTCGACAGCTTGTTGATCTCCTTGCCTGCGACGTAGACGCGACCCGTCGTCGGGCGGGCCTCGCGGAGGATCAGGCGCAGGAACGTCGACTTGCCCGAACCGGAGGAGCCGACGAGGAAGACGAACTCGCCCTTCTCGATCTCCAGGTCGACGGCGTCGAGCGCAGCGCGCTTCTGGCCGGGGTAGGTCTTGGTGACCTTGTCGAATCGAATCACCCGTCGAGTGTAGGTGGGTGGCACCCACCGGGCGTTGGACCCGGCTGCCTAGGCCGTTTGCGCTGCAGCGTGTCTCGCGACGTAGTCGTCGACGGCACGCGGGGCCAGCACCGCGTCGAGCACCATCGCGCTCGCGCCGAGGATGCCGCCCCGGCTCGTCGCCGAGGCGCTGACGATGCGCAGGTTGTGCGTCGCCAGCGGCAGCGAACGTTGGTAGACCACCTCGCGTACGCCGGCCAGGAGGTACTCGCCGGCCTCCGAGAGCTTGCCGCCGATCACGATGACCGAGGGGTTGAGCAGGTTGACGCAGGTGGCCAGCACGGTGCCGAGGTCACGACCCGCTGCGCGTACGGCCTGGAGCGCGACGATCTCGCCTGCGACGACGGCGTCGACAATGTCCTGCGAGCTCTCGACCTCGAGACCACGTTCGCGCAGCCGGGCGGCGATGGCCGGGCCCGCCGCGACCGCCTCGAGACAACCGGTGTTGCCGCACCGGCACACGACGTCCTCACGGGCACCGGCGACCTGCACGTGCCCGAGGTCTCCGGCCGAGCCGAGCGCCCCGCGCATGAGGCGGCCGTCCGACACGATGCCGGCACCGATGCCGGTCGCGACCTTGACGA
The DNA here is from genome assembly GCA_963806345.1 of uncultured Actinomycetota bacterium. GTDB lineage: Bacteria > Actinomycetota > Actinomycetes > Propionibacteriales > Nocardioidaceae > Aeromicrobium. Next base: position 161,533 of record CAWDXV010000022.1, read on the forward strand.
GCAGCAGGTGAGGAGCGCTGACTGCCATGACGTGACGTACTCCCCCAGCGCCATGAGATTGACGTCGTTGTCCACGAGGATCGGCCCGGAGAACGTCTTGCCGAGGTGGGCCGGGATGTCGAAGTCGTGCCAACCGGGCATGATCGGCGGGTTCGCCGGCCGCCCGGTGGCGTGCTCGACCGGGCCCGGGACGCCGATTCCGACGCCGGCCACATCGCTGACGGGACGCTTGATCGTCTCGAGGAGCTCGACGCCGATCGCGCTGACCCGGTCCAGCACCTTCTCGGGACCATCCGCGATGTCGCTGTCGACGGTCTTCTCGCCGAGGACCCGGCCCAACAGGTCGGTGACGGCGATGCTGGCGTGAGAGGCGCCGAGGTCGATCGCCAGCACGACCCGGTTGTCGCGGTTGAGCGCGAAGCGCGTCGGCGGCCGGCCACCGGTGGACGCAGCCTCGCCCACGGGACCGAGCAGGCCGGACGCCAGCAGGACGTCGACGCGGGCGGTCACGGTCGATCGAGCCAGCGACGACAGCTGGGCGAGCTCGGCTCGCGTACGGGGCGTGCCGTCGCGCAGCAGCTGGAACAGGTCTCCCGTGCCCGCCAGGGTCGGCGGCAGCTCGGCGGGCACAGTCATGGCCATGAGTAAACCATGCCCCCTTTCATGACGGTTGTGAAGCAAGTATGTCGACCGGATACAGACTTTTGCTTGACGGACGACAAAACGTGTGACTAGCATCACGGCATGCCACAGCCCCTGCTCGAAATGCGCGGCATCGTCAAGGAGTTCCCCGGCGTCCGCGCGCTCGACGGCGTCGACCTCGTGGTCCGCGCGGGCGAAGTGCACTGCCTTCTCGGCCAGAACGGCGCCGGCAAGTCCACGCTGATCAAGATCCTGTCCGGCGCGCATCCCGTCGACGAGGGGACGATCCTGTGGGACGGCGAGCCCGTCACGTTCGCGGATCCGCAGGCGGCGCTGGCGACCGGGATCGCGACGATCTACCAGGAGCTCGACCTCATCGACGGCTTGAGCGTCGCCGACAACATCTACCTCGGGCACGAGAACGCCCGGGTCGGCGTGACCCGCGACCGCGACATGAACCGCTCGGCACGAGAGCTCCTCCGCCGCCTCGGACATCCCGAGATCCGCCCGACCCGCGAGGTCGGCAGCCTTTCGGCTGCGGGCAAGCAGATCGTCTCGATGGCCCGGGCACTGTCCCGCAACGCGCAGGTCATCGTGATGGACGAGCCCTCAGCCGTCCTCGACCCGGACGAGGTCGACGGCCTGTTCCGCGTCGTCGAGGACCTGCGTACGTCCGGCGCGGCGATCATCTACATCTCGCACCGCCTCGAGGAGATCCGCCGCATCGGCGACCGGCTCACGGTGCTCAAGGACGGCCGCACGGTCGCCACCGACCTGCCGGCGCGCGACACCCCGACCTCCGAGCTCATCACGCTGATGACCGGGCGCACCGTGTCGTCGGTGTTCCCACGACGTACGACCGAGCTGCCCGACGGGCCTCCCCTGCTCGACGTCGACGGCATCAGCCGCGACGGCGAGTTCTCCGACGTGTCCTTCGGGGTGCGGGCCGGCGAGATCCTCGGGATCGCCGGGCTCGTCGGCGCTGGTCGCAGCGAGATCATCGAGACGGTCTATGGCGCCCGCCGGGCAGGTCACGGCTCGGTCAGCGTCGACGGCCGTACGTTGCGCAACGGGTCGGTGTCGAGCGCGGTCGCCGCCGGCCTCGGACTCTGCCCCGAGGAGCGCAAGTCGCAGGGTCTGGTCCTCGACGACGCGGTCTACCGCAACATCTCCCTCGCGAGCCTCGACCGCTTCGCCCAGTACGGGATCTCCCGCGAGGGCGCCGAGCGCAAGGCCGCCCATGCGGCCGCCCGCTCCGTCGACGTACGCCCCGACGATCCCAACCGCATCATCCGCACACTCTCGGGCGGCAACCAGCAGAAGGTCGTGCTCGCCCGCTGGCTGCTGCGGTCGTGCAAGGTGCTGCTGCTCGACGAGCCGACGCGTGGCGTCGACGTCGGCGCCCGTGCCGAGATCTACTCGTTGATCCGCGAGCTGGCCGACTCCGGCGTCGCCCTGGTGATCGTCTCGAGCGACATCGAAGAGGTGCTCGGCCTCTCCGATCGGGTCCTGGTCGTCGCCGACGGCCACGTCGTCCACGACGGCCCCAGCGATGCGATCGATCCCTCCGGCGTCCTCGACCGGATCCTTGCCGAGCACGAATCGACCCCGATCCAGGAAGAAGACATCGCGTGAGCGCCTCCCTTCAGAACGACCCTTCGTTGACGGTGCCCGCACCCGCCGGTCGCGGGGACCGCGGCGGCAACCTCGAGCATCGCCCGCAACCTCGGCCTGGTCATCGCCCTGATCATCCTGTGCGTCGTCGGCATCATCACGGCGGGCGACCGGTTCGCCAGCACCGACAACCTGCTGACGATCCTCCGACTCGCGGCCGTCGTCGGCGTCGTGTCGGTCGGCATGACATTCGTGATCACCGGCGGTGGCATCGACCTGTCGGTCGGCGCGATCCTCGCCCTCGCCTCGGTGTGGGCCACGACGACCGGCACGCAGGACATGGCCGACAGCATCGGCTGGATCGCGATGGTGTTCAGCGCCCTGCTGGTCGGCACCTGTGCCGGCCTGATCAACGGCATCCTGATCGCCTACGGCAAGGTCGTGCCCTTCATCGCGACCCTCGCGATGCTGGCGTCGGCCCGCGGTCTTGCCGAGGTCATCGCCGACCGCAAGACCCAGATCATCCGCAACCAGGGCTTCACCGACTTCTTCGACAGCGAGCCTCTGGGCATTCCCGTTCATCGTCATCATCTTCGCGGCAGTCACCGTCGCCGGCTGGTTCCTGCTCAACCGCACGACGTTCGGCCGCCGTACGTTCGCCGTCGGCGGCAACCCCGAGGCCGCGCGACTCGCCGGCATCAAGGTGCAGCGCCACACGGTCTACCTGTACGCCCTGCTGGGCCTGACCTGCGGCATCGCCGCCGTGATGCTGATGTCGCGCACGACGACCGGCTCCTCGACCCACGGCACGGGCCTCGAGCTCCAGGCCATCGCAGCCGTCGTGATCGGCGGCACGCTGCTCAGCGGCGGCCGCGGCACCGTGACCGGCACGCTGCTCGGCGTCCTGATCTTCACGACCCTCACCAACGTCTTCACGCTCAACAACCTCTCGACGTCGACCCAGGCCGTCGCCAACGGCGTGATCATCGTGATCGCCGTGCTCCTCCAGCAGCGCATCGCCGACCGCAAGACCTGACTTCTCCACGCCCGTCCGCCCCCACCACAACAGGAGTTCCACATGTCCACGTTCCTCCATCGTCGCCGTCGCGGTCTCGCGATCGTCGGTGCCTTTGCCGCTGCCACGCTCGTACTCGGCGCCTGCGGCAACAGCTCCGACGGAGGCGACTCCGACTCCAACGTCAGCAAGAGCAACACCGACAACGACAAGACCGGCAAGAAGGTCGTCATCGGCTTCTCGGCCCCGGCCGCGGACCACGGCTGGATGGGTGCCATCACCAAGGCAGCCGTCGCCCAGGCCAAGCAGTACGACGACATCACGCTCAAGGTCGCCGAGGGCACCAACGACGTCAACCTGCAGATCTCGCAGGTGGAGACGTTCATCAACGACAAGGTCGACGCGATCGTCCTGCTGCCGTTCGATGGCGCCGCGATGACGTCGGTCGCCCGCAAGGCCATGGACGCCGGCATCGTCGTGATCAACGTCGACCGCGAGTTCGACTCGCCGTTCGCCGCCCGCACCACGGTGCTGGGTGACAACTACGGCATGGGTGTCTCCGCCGGTACGTTCGTGTGTGACGACGCCAAGGGTGCCAAGGGCAAGGTCGTCGCCGAGATCGCCGGCATCGACTCGCTGCCCCTGACGCAGGACCGGTCGCAGGGCTTCGCGGACGCGCTCAAGAAGTGCGGCCTCAAGGTCAACAACCGCGTCGCTGCCGAGTTCACGGTCGAGTCCGGCGAGAAGGCTGCGTCGAACCTCCTGCAGGCTGCTCCGAAGATCGACTACCTGTGGAACCACGATGACGACCAGGGTGTCGGCGTCCTCGCGGCGATCAAGAACGCCAACCGCGACGAGTTCGTCATGATCGGTGGCGCCGGCTCGGCCAACGTCATGCGCGACATCAAGGCCGACAACACGGTGCTCAAGGCGACGGTCATCTACCCGTCGACGCAGGCTGCCGACGGCATCAAGCTCGCCCGTCTGCTGGTCCAGGGCAAGTCGATGTCGGATCTCTCGGAGATCGAGGTGCCGCGTCAGCTCAAGCTGTCCGCACCCGTGGTGACCAAGGACAACGTCGACACGTACATCAAGTCGGCCTTCGAGTCCTGATCGGTCGGGGGTCCGCGGCCTCCACCGCGGACCCCCTCCGCCACCCTTTTCACCGAGACCACCACACACGAGAGCAGGGACATGACCGACACTCATTCCGACCTCGGGATCGGCATGGTCGGCTACGCCTTCATGGGCGCCGCCCACTCCCAGGCCTGGCGCACGGCCCCCGCATTCTTCGACCTGCCGCTCCACCCGCGGCTGCGGGCGATCTGCGGACGCAACGAGGACGCCGCCGGTGACGTCGCCCGCCGGTTCGGCTGGGAGTCCGTCGAGACCGACTGGCGCGCCCTCCTGACCCGCGACGACATCGACGTCATCGACATCTGCACGCCCGGCAACACGCACGCCGAGATCGCGATCGCGGCGCTCGAGGCCGGCAAGCACGTCCTGTGCGAGAAGCCCCTCGCCAACACCGTCGCCGAGGCCGAGGCCATGGCGGCGGCCGCCGACCGAGGCCGCCAAGCACGGCGTACGCGCGATGGTCGGCTTCACCTACCGGCGTACGCCTGCCGTCGTCGTTCGCGCGGCAGCTCGTCGCGTCGGGACGTCTCGGCACGATCCGCCACGTCCGCGGGCAGTACCTCCAGGACTGGCTGACGGACGAGAACGCACCGCTCAGCTGGCGGCTGGACAAGTCGCTGGCGGGTTCCGGCGCACTCGGGGACATCGGAGCCCACATCATCGACATGGCGCAGTTCGTCACCGGCTCATCGATCGCCTCGGTGAGCGGACTGATGGAGACGTTCGTCAAGACCCGCCCGATCGCGGGTGAGAGCGCGACGCTCGGCGGCACCTCCTCCGCCGACGCCGAGCGCGGCCCGGTGACCGTCGACGATGCGGCCGCCTTCACCGCTCGCTTCGCCGACGGCGCCATCGGCGTCTTCGAGGCGACCCGGTTCGCGACCGGCCGCAAGAACGCGCTGCGGCTCGAGGTCAACGGCACGCTCGGCTCGATCGCGTTCGACTTCGAGGACATGAACGTCCTCGAGTTCTTCGACGCGACCGAGGATCCCTCGGTCGCCGGCTTCCGCCGCATCATCGTCACGGAGGCCACCCATCCGTACGTCGCCGCGTGGTGGCCGCCCGGTCACGGTCTCGGCTACGAGCACGGGTTCACCCACCAGGTCGTCGACCTGGTCACCGACATCGCCAAGGGCGCCGACCCGGCTCCCTCGTTCGCCGACGGCCTTGCGGTGCAGCGGGTGCTCGCCGCGGTCGAGGCGAGCGCCGCCGACGGCACCACCCACACGACAGGAGCTGCCTCATGACTCGACCGATCACCCTGTTCACCGGCCAGTGGGCCGATCTGCCGTTCGAGGAGGTGGCGCGGCTCGCGGGCGAGTGGGGCTATGACGGGTTGGAGATCGCCTGCTGGGGCGACCACTTCGATCCCTGGGCCGCCGTCGAGGATCCCGGCTACATCCAGACCCGCCACGACATCCTGGAGAAGCACGGCCTCAAGGTCTACGCGATCTCCAACCACCTGACCGGCCAGGCCGTGTGCGACGACCCGATCGACGCCCGCCACCAGGGCATCCTGTCGCCGCGCATCTGGGGCGACGGCGACCCTGAGGGCGTACGTCAGCGCGCCGCCGAGGAGCTGAAGAACACCGCGCGCGCGGCCAAGCTGCTCGGCGTCGACACCGTCATCGGGTTCACCGGCTCGGCGATCTGGAAGTACGTCGCGATGTTCCCGCCGGCCTCCGAGGAGATGGTCGCGGCCGGCTATCAGGACTTCGCCGACCGCTGGAACCCGATCCTCGACGTGTTCGACGAGGAGGGCGTGCGCTTCGCGCACGAGGTGCACCCCAGCGAGATCGCGTACGACTACTGGACGACCCACGCCGCACTCGAGGCGATCGGGCACCGCGAGGCGTTCGGGCTCAACTGGGACCCCTCGCACTTCGTGTGGCAGGACCTCGACCCGCTCGGCTTCCTCTGGGACTTCAAGGACCGGATCTACCACGTCGACTGCAAGGACGCGAAGAAGCAGGTCGGCAACGGCCGCAACGGTCGTCTCGGCTCGCACCTGCCGTGGGCCGACCCGCGTCGTGGCTGGGACTTCGTGTCGACGGGCCGCGGCGACGTGCCGTGGGAGGCGTGCTTCCGGATGCTCAACACGATCGGCTACGACGGCCCCATCTCGGTCGAGTGGGAGGACGCCGGCATGGACCGCCTGCTCGGTGCGCCCGAGGCGCTGGCGTTCGTCAAGGCCAATCTGTTCGACGCCCCGACCGCCGCGTTCGACGCCGCCTTCAGCTCCGGCGACTGACACCATCCGTCGGGGGCGGTGACGTTAGGGCCCAGCTCGGCCGTCTGGAGTGGGCCCCAGGTCACCGCTCCAACGGGCGACTTGGGGCGGGGTTGGCTAGCGTCGAGCCATGAGGCTTCCGATCGGCGACCCGCGTGACGCACTGGCCCTGCTCGGGCGTGGCCCGGCGCTCGTCGAGCAGGCTTTCGCGCTGGTCCCCCGTGCGGCCGCCCTGCTCGACTCTGCTGAGGCGCTCCTCGCGAGGGCCGACGCGCTGGTCGACCGCATCGATGAGACCCGGAGCAACGCGGATGCGCTGATCGTCCGTACGGCCGGCACGGTCGGCAGTGCTGAGCCGACCGTCGCACGCGCACAGGCGTTGCTCGACTCGTTCGCGCCGGCGCTCGAGCGCCTCCAGCCGACGCTGGACCGCCTCGCCGAGACCACGCACCCGGACGAGGTCGACGCGATCGTCAAGCTCGTCGACCAGCTGCCGGAGCTCGTGGAGCGCCTCGAGGTCGACATCATGCCGATGCTCACGACGCTGCGGACGGTCGGACCCGACGTGCACGACCTGCTCGACATCACCCGCGAGCTCAACGTGATGCTCGGCAAGGTCCCGGGGATGGGCCGGGTGAAGAAGCGGGTCGAGGAGCAGAAGGAGCAGGACCCGCGGGAGCCGGGCTAAGCGGCCTGGCCCCTCCGCCAGCGGATGCCCGCCTCGATGAAGTCGTCGATCTCGCCGTCGAGCACTGCCTGCGTGTTGCCGGTCTCGAACTCGGTGCGCAGGTCCTTGACCATTTGGTAGGGGTTGAGCACGTAGTTGCGCATCTGGTCGCCCCACGACGCCTGCACGTCGCCGCGCAGCTCGTCGAGCTGGGCCCGCTCCTCGGCCTTCTTGAGCGCCAGCAGCTTGGCCTTGAGGATCACCATCGCGCTGGCCTTGTTCTGCAGCTGGCTCTTCTCGTTCTGGCAGCTCACGACGGTGCCGGTCGGGATGTGCGTCAGGCGTACGGCCGAGTCGGTCGTGTTGACGCTCTGGCCGCCAGGGCCCGACGAGCGGAACACGTCGACGCGGATGTCCTCTTCGGGGATGTCGATCTCGTCGGTCTCCTCGAGCACCGGCACGACCTCGACAGCGGCGAACGACGTCTGGCGCCGGCCCTGGTTGTCGAACGGCGAGATGCGGACGAGGCGGTGCGTGCCGGCCTCGACCGACAGCGTGCCGTACGCATAGGGCGCCTTGACCGCGAACGTCGTCGACTTGATGCCCGCCTCTTCGGCGTACGACGTGTCGTAGACCTCGACGCTGTAGCCGTGGCGTTCAGCCCAGCGGATGTACATGCGCTGCAGCATCAGGGCGAAGTCGGCCGCGTCGACGCCACCAGCGCCGGAACGGATCGACACCAGCGCGTCGCGCTCGTCGTACTCGCCGGACAGCAGCGTGCGGATCTCGAGAGAGTCGATCGCCTTCTGGATGCGTACGAGCTCACGGTCGACCTCGGCGGTCGCGTCAGCATCTGCTTCCTCGAGTGCCATCTCGTGCATGATCTCGAGATCGTCGAGTCGCCCGCGCAGGCCCGTGACGCGCTCGACCTCGGCCTGCAGGGCGGAGAGCCGGCTGGTGACCCGCTGCGCGTTGGCCTGGTCGTCCCACAGCCCGGGATCGCCGACCTCCTCCTGGAGGGTCGCGATCTCCGCGCGAATCGAGTCGAGATCGAGGACCTTCTCGATCGACGTCAGGGTCGCGTCGAGGGCCTTGGTCTGCTCTGCAAAATCAGGTGTCGCCACCCGATCGAGGTTACAGGGAGAGGTCAGATGCTCTTGCGCCGGAACTCCGGTGCCTGCGTCGGGCCGTTGGCGCCGTGCGACTTCTCGCTGCCGTCGTGCTCTGCACCCTCGGCGGTCGCGTGGTGCTTGCCCTTCTTCTTCTCCAGCGCCTCGCGGAACTTGGCCTTCATGTCGGACTTGTTGTCGGTGCCTTCTGATTCAGCCATGCGTTCACCCTATGCCAATCTGTGATGGGATCGACCCATGACTTCGGAGTGCCTGTTCTGCGCGATCATCGCCGGCACCACTCCGGCGACGATCGTCCTGGAGACCGACGACGTCGTTGGCTTCCTCGACGTACGCCCGGTGTTCAAGGGGCACACCCTGCTGGTGCCGCGTGAGCACGTCGTGACGCTGTCGGACCTGCCCGAGTCGTTGATCGTGCCCCTGTTCAGCACCGCGCAGCACGTCGCGGATGCCATCACGTCAGGTCTCGGCGCGCAGGGCACGTTCGTCGCGATGAACAACGTCGTCTCGCAGAGCGTCGCCCACCTGCACGTGCACGTCGTCCCTCGTACGAAGGGCGACGGCCTGCGCGGATTCTTCTGGCCGCGGACCAAGTACGCCGACGGCGAGGCCGAGGAGTATGCCGCCAAGCTCCGCGCGGCTCTCGAGGCCTAGGCAGCCGCTCCCGGGCCGGCCTCCACGTCGACGTGGTCGGCATGCATCGGCTCGCCGCAGCCGCTGCAGCGCAGGTCGACACTGCTGATCTCGCCGCACGCGTGGTGTCGGTAGAGCACCGGCGGGCCGGCCTCACCCGCGAGCCAGGTGTCGCCCCAGCGGACCATGACCATCAGGACGTCGACGAGATCCGTGCCCTTCTCGGTCAGGTGGTACTCGTAGCGCGGACGCCGGTCGTACGGCCGACGCTCGAGCACGCCGTGGTCGACCAGGTGGTTGAGCCGCTCGGTCAGCACCTTGCGCGAGATGCCGAGGTCGGCCTGGAGCTGCTCGAACCGGTTCATCCCGACCCACACGTCGCGCAGGATCAAGGGCGACCACGGCTCCCCCATCACGTCGAGGGTGCGAGCGATCGAGCAGGCCATCGTGCCGAAGTCCGTACGTTGCATGGCCTCAGCCTAGCACTTGGGGTTCCCTCAGGGAACTTTGAATGCTACGGTCGTGGAGTCTCTTCAAGGAACTCGAAAGGAACACGATCATGAGCAAGGTCCTCAGCGCCATGTCGGTCTCGGTCGATGGCTTCGTCACAGGTCGCAACGCCCGCCCGGGTCACGGCCTCGGCGACGGCGGAGCACTCTTCGACTGGTTCTTCACCGGCGATGTCCCGAGCCAGGTCTTCGACGGCTTCAAGCTCAGCGCGGCCAGCGCACCACTCTTCGACTCGATGGCCGCACGCGTGGGCGCGTCGCTCGCGGGCCGCAAGACGTACGACGACTCCGAGCAGTTCGGCAACGACGGCGCGCCGCACCCCACCGCTCCCCTGTTCGTCCTCAGCCATCGCCCGGCGCCGGACATGGGTGGCCGGCAGACGCTGATCACCAGCGGCATCGAGGACGCCGTCGCCGCAGCCAAGGAAGCAGCGGGCGACAAGGACGTTGCCCTGATGGGCGGTGGCATCGTGACCGAAGCCCTCAAGGCCGGCCTGGTCGACGAGCTCGTGCTCAACCAGATCCCCATCCTGCTGGGCGCTGGACGTCCGTACTTCCAGGAGCTGCCCGAACACATCAACCTGCGCCTGGTCGAGGCCATCCCGGCTCCCGGCGTGACGCACTTGCGCTACGAGGTGCAGCGATGATCACGGCAGCCGTCCGCGAGGTCGTCGACGGCACACCGACCGCCCACCTCGCGACGATCCTCCCCGACGGCGCTCCGCACTCGGTGCCGGTCTGGGTCGCCACCGAGGGCGAGCACATCGCGATCCTCACCGGGCCCGGCACGCTCAAGGCCCGCAACCTGCGGCGGGACCCGCGCCTCGCCCTGTCGATGACTCCGGCCGACAATCCGTTCCACCCGGTCATCATCCGTGGCCGGGTCGTCGAGTGGCTCGAGGGCGACGCGGCCTGGGAGGTCGTCGACCGGATCGCGCAGAAGTACATCGGCCAGCCGTACGGCCGGGACGCCGAGCGCGTCGTCGCCCTCATCGAGCCCGAACGCCAGGTGGTCGGCCGCAAGGGTGACTAGTCGCCGAGCCGGAGCTGCGAGGTCGCCTCGGACACGATCGTCGAGCGCGACGTCCAGCCCGGCGGCGCGATCGCCATGCTGACGTGCGCTCCAGACGTACGTGCACCTGGTCGCCGTCGGTGCTGACCGAGACGACCCGGATGCCGTCGCCGGTGACGTACTCGCCGATCAGCCGGCGGGCCTCCCTGCCGTCGAGCTTGACCTCACCTCGCCGATAGAAGTCGGCGCCGGCTCAGCCCGTCCGCCGCGGCGAGCGCGGCGCCGTCCGCGACGTTGTCGAGCTGTTGCCGCTGCAGGAACGCCGCCGAGGAGTTGATGCACGACGACCGCCAGCAGGCCGAGGAACATGAAGAACCCGATCGTCATGACGGTGATCTGGCCGTCCTCGCGCCTCACCGCTCCCTCCGGAACGTGCCGTAGGGCTCGGTGTGGGTGCTGTCGACCGTGATGCCGCCGAGCTGCGAGCCGAGCGCGCTCGGTGTGAGCGGGAGTGCCTGCGTCGTACGGACCACGACCCGGACCGACGAACCCGGCTGGAGGCAGTCCGCAGGCGAGGGCAGGCAGGTGATGTGAACGCTGGCGTCGGGCAGGCCCTGGTCGTCCAGTGCCACCCGTGCGGCCAGCCTCGCGCGCTGCTCCCCCGCCGCGACGTCAGGTGCCTGGAGGAACGCGCGGGCCGCCGAGCGACTGGCCGTCGAGACACCGTACGACGCCCGTTGCGTGTCGAACACCGCGACGAGGATGTAGACGAACGGCACGAGCAGCAGGATCGAGAGCCACACGAACTCGATCGTCGCGGTGCCGTCCTCGCGGTTCATGGCGCGACGTCGCTGACGGCATGACCTCGCACGGTCACCGAGACGGACGGGCCGAACAGCCCGAGCGCAGGCACCCGCGCACGTACGACGACCTCCGTGCCGGGGACGCCGCCGATCGTCGTACGGGTCGCGGTCACGTCGTCGGCGTAGCGGTCTGCCAAGGCATCACGGATCATGCTGCGGGTGCGGGCAGCACCGTCGGCAGGTGTCGCGCCCAACGGCGCAGACGCGCGGGCGCCCTCCGATGCCGCGGCTGCGGCGGTGTTGCGGACGTGGAGCACGAGCGCGACCTGCGCGACGCCGAGCACCAACGGGACGAGCAGCACCATGATCAGCACGAAGTCGACGACCGCCGCACCTCGCTCGGGTGCGACGCGACCGGGCACGCGCATGGTTCAGCCGCCGACCGCCGACAAGGCCTGCGTCAGCATCTGCCGCAGCTGCGGGCCGGCGACCGCCGACAGCACAGCGACGATGCCTGCGCTCATGACCGTGATCATGACCCAGCCGGGCACGTCGCCGCGCTCGTCATGGCGATGCGAACGAAATTGCCACATGTGAGTTCCTTCCTACATTCCTGAGGTCAGGTGAAGTCCGATGTAACCGGGGAAGAACGCGAACACGATGGTGACCGGGAGGATCAGGAACACGACGGGAACCATCATCGCGACCTCCTTGCGTCCGCCGGCCTCCATGAGCTCGCGGCGACCCGCCTCGCGGACGTCGGCGGCCTGGGCGTGCAGGACGTCGACGAGCGGGGTGCCGCGCTCGACGGCGATCGCGAGTCCTTCGGCGAACCGGGCGATGCTCGTGACGCCGGTGCGGGCCGCCAAGCCGTCGAAGGCCTGCGCCATGGGCGTCCCCGTACGAATGGCGGAGACCACCCGCGCGAGCTCGTCCGAGAGCGCGCCGTGGCACACCTTCATGATGCGTTCGAGCCCTGCGACGGGGCTCTCGCCCGCGGCGACGGCAAGCGCCAGCAGGTCGGCGACGACCGGGAACTCAGCCTGCAGCTCCTGCTCGTGCGCCGTCACCCGGCTCGACAGCTGGTTGTCGCACAGCAGCACACCGCTGACGAAGCCGACGATGCAGATGACGAGGAGGATCGGCACGCCGGTGCCGCGCTCGGTCCAGAGCATCGTCGAGAGGGCGATCGCCACGGCAAGCCCGCCGGCACCCCAGAGCACCTGACGGATGCGGAAGTCCTCGAGCGTCATCGGCGAGCCCAACCGGACCAGCCGCCGCGAGACGCTCGCGGATCCACCCAGGAGGTCGCCCACGACCTGACTCGTTCTGCGGATCGACGGCCCGAACACGGCTTCGACCACGCCGCGCGACCGGCCGGGCAGCACGGCGTACGGATGCACGTCGCGTACGTAGGGGGTCAGACGTTGGTCGAGCGACGGACGCCGCGTGCGCGCCCACCCGGAGGCGACCAGCAGCAATCCGGCGGAGAGCAGCAGGCCGATCAGCGCGCCCGTCATGCGAGGATCCGCCGCTCGGTGGGCAGCCGACCGATCCAGAGCATGAGCCGGTAGGCCACGACACAGAGGACGGCGCCGCTCGCGAGCACGACGAGGCCGGCCGTGGTGGCGAAACGCTGGACGACGTCCTGCTGCAGGCACATGAACAGCAGGACTGCCCACGGCGCTCCGACCGCGAGCCGAGCGCCGTTGACGGTCCACGACTGCCGGGACTCGAGCTCGCCACGCGTACGGAGGTCGTCTCGCAGGAATCCGGACAAGGCGCGGAGCATGCGGCCGAGGTCGCCTCCGCCGACGTCTCGCGCGATGCGAAGGGCCTCGATGACACGATCGCCGACGGGATCGGCGAGTCGCTCCTTGAGCAGATCGAGAGAGTCATGGAAGCGGCCGGTCGCCTGGTAGTCGCGACCGAACTGCCGGAACGGCGCTCGGAGACCCTCAGGGCCGCGCTCCCCCAGCTGCATCAACGCTTCGGGAAGCGAGAGACCGGCGCGCACCGCCGACGAGAGGTTGTCGACGGCATCGGGCCACAGCGCTGCGTGCTCGCGGACCCGGCGAGCGGCTCGTCCGCGCAGCACCGAGATCGGCAGTGCGCCGGCCATGAGCCCGAAGATCAAGCCGATCGCGGGCACTCCGGACGCTCCGGTCAGCACGACAGCAGACACCGCGAACGCCGCAGCGCACATCCCGATGACCTGTGCGGGCGACACACCCTCGACACCGGCCCGAGCCAGCAGGTCGGCCAGACGTCCGGCGCGCCGGGTGTTGCGCCGGGCCGGCCGCCAGCTCGGCTCGGCGAACGTCCAGCCGATCAGGAGCAGGCCGAGACCTGCCATCAGTCCGATCAGGGCACCCATCGACCGACTCCCAGGACGTCGTCGAGGTCGATGCCCACCTGTTCGTACGCGTCGCGCCTCAGCGGCACTCCGTGTCCGCGCTCGAGGCGACCGGCACGGCGTACGAAGACCGGTTCGGACTCGATCAGGTCGTTCTCGACCCGACCTGTGACCGCGACGATCTCGCGTACGGCGCGGGACCCGTCGGGGTCGATGCCGGTGTGGACGACGAGATCCACGGACGAGGCGACCGTCGGCACGACGAACCGTGAGCCGATGTTGTCGCCGGCCAGCAACGGGAGGGTGCACATCTTGACGAGGGCCTGCCGGGCGGAGTTGGCGTGGATGCTCGCCATGCCGGGGAGGCCGGCGTTCAGGGCCAGCAGGAGGTCGAGGCACTCTGCTGCCCGGACCTCACCGACGATGATGCGCGAGGGACGCATCCGCAGCGCTTCCTTGACGAGCACGCGCAGGGAGATCTCGCCGGTGCCCTCCAGCCCGGCCTGACGGGTCTGCATGGCGACCCAGTCGGGGTGCCCGCACTGCAGCTCGAAGACCTCCTCGACCGAGACGAGTCGCTGAGACCCGGGGATCGACGCGGCAAGGCAGTTGAGCAGTGTCGTCTTGCCGGCCTGCGTGCCACCCGAGACCACGATGTTGAGCCCTGCGGCGACGCTGGCGTCGAGGAACGCCGCGCTCTGCTCGTTGAGCGTGCCGAGCGTGACGAGATCGCCGAGCGAGTGGGCGCGGGCGACGAACTTGCGGACGTTGACGGCGGCGAAGCCGCGCGAGATGCCGTCGAGCACGACGTGCAGCCGGTGCCCGCCGGGCAGCATCGCGTCGACGAACGGCTGGCTGATGTCGAGCCGGCGACCCGACGAGCTCAGCATCCGTTCGACGAGCTCACGCACCTGCTCGGCCGTCAGGATCAGCGAGGTCAGCTCGTGCCGCCCGCCACGCGCGATGAACACCCGCGACGGATCATTGATCCAGATCTCCTCGACCGAGTCGTCGTCGAGGTATGCCTGCAGGGGCCCGAAGCCTGACACGTCGGCGACGATCTGCCCGATCACGAGCTCTGGCTCGTCGAGCGAGCGTACGGCTCCGGTCAGGCTGCGGGACTCATGCTCGGCGATGACGTCGAGGGCCGCCTGGCGTACGGATCCGGCGTCGGTGCGTGGGTCGATGCGGCGCTGGCGTACGAGGTCACGCACGCGGTCGGACAGTGCCGACGTCGACGATTCCACTCCCGATACCTCTTCCCCCGAAGAAGTGACTTGGCAACCGATAGTGCCCGAACCAGAGCGAGTTTGGGAAGAGCCTGTCGCGACGACCTGTGGAGATCGTCACTTGACGAGGCGCCGGGCCGGCGGGACTCTCGGAGTGGGGCATGGCGCGGAGGACTCGCATGAGCAGGTTCAGGCACTGGATGACGCACACCGGCGGCCAGGTCGGCGTGTGGATGTACAAGCGATGGGACGGCCGCCTGTCGAGCGGCAGCAAGAAGGTCCACGTCCTGATGATCACGACGCCGGGACGGCGCACCGGCGTGCCGCGCTCGACGTGCGTTCGCTATCTCGAGGTGCCCGAGGGGTATGTCGTGTGGGGCACGGGCTCGGGCTCAAAGACCGATCCCGACTGGTTCCGCAACCTGCGCAAGGTGGATGTCGCCGACGTGCAGATCATGGCGGACCACCTGAAGGCCCGGCCACACGAGCTCGTCGGTGCCGAGCGCGACGCGGTGTGGCGCGACGTCGTGCTGGCTGAGGCGCCGGAGGTCGAGAGGTACGCGCGCAAGGCGGGCAGGACGATCCCGGTGGCCGTGCTCGAGCCGAGCGGCTGACCGATGCACGCCTACCGAGCCGACTTCGCCTTCGACGGCGAGAAGGAGCTGCCCGGCGGCGCGCTCGTGCTGGTCGAGGACGGTCGCATCGTCGGGGTCGAGGCTGCCGATGCGCCGGTGCCCGACGGCTGCGAGGTGACCTACGAGCCGGGCACGACGCTGCTGCCCGGACTCATCGACGCGCACGTGCACCTGTGCGCCGACGGCGGCCCCAACGCGTTGGACCGCATCCCCGGCTTCAGCCCGGACGAGCTCCATGCCGTCATCGAGCAGTCGATGCAGACCCAGCTGCGTACCGGCGTCACGACCGTGCGTGACCTCGGCGATCACCAGTGGGTCGTCGTCGACGGCTACCGCGACTGGGCCGATGGACCCACCGTGGTGGCTGCCGGGCCGCCCATCACGAGCGTCGGCGGGCACTGCGCGTCGATGGGTGGCGAGGCGAGCGGGGTCGACGCCCTGCGCGCTGCGGTACGCGAGCGGGTCGAGCACGGCGCCGACCTGGTCAAGATCATGACGAGCGGTGGGGTGATGACACCTGGGACCGACGTCATGGCTTGCCAGTTCACCGACGAGGAGCTGCGCGCCGTCGTCGAGGAGGCGCACGCGAACGGGCTGCCGGTGACGGCGCACGCTCACGGACTCCCTTCGGTTCGCCAGTCGATCGCTGCGGGCGTCGACGGCATCGAGCACTGCTCGTGCCTGGTCCCGACCGGCGTGGACACGCCGCCCGATGTGGTGGCGGACCTCGTGGCCAACGACATCGTCGTCTGTCCGACGCTGGGCTCGGACCTCAGCGCGACCGGCGGCGTGCTGCCTCCGCAGATAGCGGCCTTGATGAAGCGCGCCGGACTGACGGTCGAGATGCGCCTCGCGCAGGTCGCGACGTTGATCGCCGGCGGCGTACGGATCATCAGCGGCGGCGACTCCGGCATCAATCCGGCCAAGCACCACGCCTTGTTGCCGATCTCGATCGGGAATCTCGTCGACCTCGGTCTCTCCCCCGCCGCCGCGCTCACGACTGCAACAAAGCGGTGCGGCTCAGGCGATCGGTGTCGGCGAACGTACCGGCAGCCTGCGCGTCGGGCTCGACGCCGACCTGCTGATCGTCGGCGGCAAGCCACTCGCCAACATCGCGGCGCTGCGCGACGTGCGTGCGGTGGTCTCGCGTGGACGCCTCGTGGATCTATGACTCCGCCACCACGGTGATCACGAGCTTGCCGCGCACGTTGCCGTCCTCGAGGTGCTGGATGGCTTCGGCGACGCCTTCGAGCGGATACGTACGCTCGACAGCCGGCGTGACGGATCCGGCGGCGATCAGCTCGGCGACCTGCGCGAACTCGTCGTAGCGCTCCTTCGACGCCAGCATGACGAACCGCTGGCGTACGAACGGCGAGCGGAGCGCGGCCCGCATCCCCCGACCGATGCCGCCGGTGACGTTGCCGCCGCTCTCGCCGCCGACGAACACGATCGTGCCGGTCGGGGTCAGGGCTCGGCGCAGGCGACGCGATGGGGTGTTGCCGCCGATGTCGAGGATCAGGTCGTAGCGGTCAGGCAGGTCGCCGGGTTGCGTGTAGTCGACGACGTGATCGGCGCCGAGCGAGCGTACGAAGTCGAGCTTCGCCGTGCTGGCGACGCCGGTGACCTCTGCGCCATGCGCCTTGCCGAGCTGCACGGCGTACGAGCCGACGCCGCCGGAGGCGCCGTTGACCAGGAGCTTCTGGCCGGGCTCGAGGCGGCCGGCGAGGTGCAGCGCCTGGTGAGCCGTGCTGCTCGAGACCGGCAGCGCGGCCGCCAGCTCGTACGAGATGCCGGTGGGCTTGATCGCGAGCTTGCTCTCCTTGGCGGCGGCCAGCTCGGCGAACGCTCCGCGGCTGATGCCGAAGCACCTCGTCGCCGGGCGCGAAGCGGGTGACCTTGGCACCGACCGACTCGACGACGCCAGCGACGTCGAGGCCCGGCACGCGGTTCTTGGGCCGCCGGAACCCGAACCCGATGACACGCATCAGGTAGGGCCGGCCGGTCATCAGGTGCCATGTACCCCGGTCGACGCCGGCCGCGTGCACGCGCACGAGCACCTCATCGTCCGCGATCACCGGCATGTCGGCACGCCCCATGCGCAGCACCTCGGTCGAGCCGTACGCGTCCTGCACGACCGCCCGCATCGTGTCCTGCTGCACTCCCTGGTCTGACGTGCTCATGTCTGCTCCTGTCGGCGCCACATTTGCGGCGAGTCGAAACCGTACTAAGTACGGTAGGAGATACAGTGAACCACACATCGAGCGAAAAGGACCATCGTGAGCGAACCGGCAAAGGTCACCAGGACGCGGCTGACCCGCGATCGCGTGCTCCAGCAGGCGGTGGCGATCGCCGACGCCGACGGGCTCGGTGCCCTCACGATCCGAGCTCTCGCGAGCAGCCTCGACGTCAAGCCGATGGCGATCTATCACCACGTCGCCAACAAGGAGGAGATCCTCGACGGCATCGTCGACATCGTCTTCAGCGAGATCGAGCTGCCGGAGCCCGACGACGACTGGCAGTCCGGGATGCGCCGCCGGGCACGGTCAGCCCGTACGGTCATGGGCCGGCACACCTGGGCCATCGCGCTGATGGAGACGCGTACGAGTCCGGGGCCGGCGACCCTGCGCCATCACAACGCCGTCATCGGGGCGCTGCGCGGGGCCGGCTTCTCGATCGAGATGGTCGCCCATGCGTTCGCGCTGATCGACGCGTTCGTCTACGGCTTCTCGCTGCAGGAGGCCACGTTGCCGTTGAGCGGGCCCGAGGACGTGGCCGAGATCGCCGCACCGATGCTCGAGCGGATGTCGCCGACGGACTATCCGCACCTCACCGAGTTCGCGACCCAGCACGTCATGAAGCCGGGGTACGACTTCGGCGAGGAGTTCGAGTTCGGGATGGACCTCATACTCGCGGGTGTTGGCTCGCGCGGCTGCATGACACGATCGGGCGTATGACCTGGACCGTCCCTGCCCCGACCCCTGCACCCGAAGGCCCGATGACCGGCCCGGACCGGCCGCTGCTCGAGGAGATGCTCGCGCATCATCGCGCGACGCTGCTGAACATCTGCGCCGGCCTGACCGCCGAGCAGCTCGCGTCGCGACCCATTCCGTCGACGAGCATCACCCTGCTCGGCCTGGTGCGGCACCTGGCCAAGGTCGAGCGCATCTGGTTCCGCAAGCGGCTCGCGCAGCAGGACATCGAGCACCTGCACAACTTCGAGGCACGCGACGACACCGACTTCAGGGTCATCGACCCCGCCGACGCCGAGCGCGCCGTGGCCGAGCTGCTGAACGAGCAACGCGAGGCGGACGAGGCGGCCAAGAGCCTGGACTTCGACGTGACGTTCGACAGCCACGGCGAGGACATGTCGCTGCGCATGCTCTACATCCACATGATCCAGGAGTACGCCCGCCACAACGGCCACGCCGACCTCATCCGCGAGGCGATCGACGGCGTCACGAGCCGCTGACCGCAGTGGGGCCCTGGTGGATGCCACCCTCGACCTGCGTACGGATGGGTCCGGTGACGTGGAGTACCGCGGCGACACGGCACTGACGAAGCACCTCAAGGGCTCTGGCGACGTCAGTCGATCGGACAGAACCTGCTCTGTCCACAGTTCGTTTTGGGCCATGGACTGTGTCGGTGGCGTGGTCTAGATTGGAATCAGTCGAACATACGTTCTATTGATCGGGGGATCATGGTCGCCGAGCTCGTCCCGTCGCCGCCACCACTGGTGGGCTGCCTGGACGCGCTCGACGAGGTCCTCGACTCGATGCCGACCGAGGCGTATGCCTGGTTGGATCCCGCGTTGCAGCGGCATGCGGCCGAGCGGTTGCGGCGGATCAAGGCCCGGGTCGCGGCGCAGGAGCTGGCCGCCGTGCGCGCGTTGGATGCCGGGCTGGGTGACAAGGCCCGCACCGGTGACCTGCTGGCCCGCGGATTCGGTCGCGACACGTGGGAGGCCAACCGGACCGTGCGGGTCGCCAAGACGTTGTCGTCGGCGCCCGGACTGAGGACGCGTTGGCGTCCGGTGAGCTGGCCGAGACCCAGGCGGCGGTGATCGCCGGCACGATGGCCGACCTGCCTCCGACCGTGACTCCGGAGCAGCGTGACGCGTGTGAGACCACGCTGATTGCCGATGCGAAGCGGTTCCCGATCAAGGACCTGCGCCAACGGGCGCTGCGGATCAGTGACGTGTTCAAGGAACCCGGCCGAGGCCGCCGCCGATGAGGACGAAGCGCTGCGGCTGCGGGAACGCCGGGCGTGGGCGCGCACCGAGTTCTGGGTGGTGGACGACAAGGACGGCACCTGGAGATTCGGCGGACGCCTGCCCGCCCTGCAGGCTGAGATGCTCATGTCGCCGCTGGACGCGATCGCCGCACCCCGACGCCGGCACCTGACCGCCGAGCAGGAACGCGACCAGGACGAGCTCACCTACTCCCAGCGGATGGGTCGCGCGTTCGCGCACCTGGTCGAGCACCTGCCCACCGACCAGCTCCCCACCGCTGGCGGCACGCCAGCCCTGATCACGGTCAACATCGACCTCGACGACCTGCAAGACAAGGTCGGCGCCGCCACCCTGACGACCGGCACCCGGATCAGCAGCGGCGAGCTGCGGCGGATCGCCTGCACCCAAGGCATCCTGCCCATGGTCTTCAACGGCGCATCACTCCCGATCGACATGGGACGGTCCAAAGACTGTTCACCCCAGCCCAACGGATCGCGATCGCCAACCGCGACCTCGGCTGCGTCACCCCCGGATGCGAAGCACCACCCGGCTGGTGCGAAGGCCACCACTGGCAACACGACTGGGCCAACGGCTCCACCACCAACATCGACGACGGCACCCTCCTGTGCTCCCGACACCACCACCAAGCCCACGACGAAAACTGGCAATTCCGCCAAGCCACCGACGGCCACATCGAAATCCGCAAACCCCACAGACGTCTGGCAACGCAACCACCGCTGGCGACCCTAGGCAGCTAGTTCACCCTGATGTAGACGCTGCGGTGGCTCGACAGGAATCCGCTGTCCGGGTAGTACTTCACGGTCAACAGGTGCCGACCCCGCACGGTCGGATAGAACACCGTCGACGCCTTGCCGGCCTGCAGTTTCATGGTGCGCGTCACCCGCCCGCGGTAGTAGACCTTGACCGTGCCGGTCGGCGTGGCACCGTATGCCGTCACGGTGAAGGTGCTGGGCATGGCGTCGCCGCTGTCCAGCGTGCGGGTCTTGATCGTGATCCGGGTGCTGGTGCTGGCGCTGCTGATCCGGCCCGCCGAAGCGGTCGCATCACCGGCTGGATCCCCATCGCGCTCGGCGGTCACCTTCACTGACACCACGTGTCGCGCGTCCGCCAGCCTGTCAGCTGATACTTCGGCCCATCTGCACCGGCGATCGGCGTGCCATCCCGCCGCCAGACGTAGGTCACGTCCAGACCGCTCACGTCCCACGGCGCCGTCTTCGCGGTCAGCTGATGACCCACCTCCCGGCTCCCCGCAATCGTCGCGGCCGGGTCGCACGCGTCACCCACACCATCATGATCGGCATCCGTCTGGTCGCATTCGCCGTGAACAGACAGTTGTCGACGCCATCCAGCTTTCCGTCATCATCAGCATCCGAGTCGAAGGGCTTCGGATCCTTCGCATCGGGCAGCCCATCATTGTCCTCGTCGTGATTGCACGGGTCGCCGATCGAGTCGGGCGCCGTCGCATGCGTCACGATCGCGAACGGGGACTGCCGGGTGTACCAGAGGTCACCGTCGGGCCGCCGACCACCAGGTCAGCGCCGAGGAGACGGAATGTCGCCGTAGCTGATCATGTTCTTCGGCGTCGTGTCGGTCAGGGTGATCTCGCCGTCGGTCGTGATGCGTCCCAACGAGTGAGCAAGGTCGTACGAGATTCCGTCCTCGTTGTAGCGCATGGACCGTGAACCACAGGGCGTCACCGACCGCGGCGATGCGGTTGACCTTCTTGACGTCGTAGTCCCCGGGCACGTCGAAGAACGTCACGTCGCCCGCAGGGGTGATCCGCCCGATGCGCGAGTTCGCATCGGTGAACCACACGTTGCCGTCCGGTCCGCCGGTGATGTCGGCGATGGTGCTGTCGTCGGGGATGTCGACGTCGAACTCGGTCACGTCGCCATCCGGGGTGATCCGGCCGATGCCTCGCGACACCCCGGCCTCCCCCTCGGTGAACCAGATATCCCCGTTCTTGGCGACGGTCATCGACCCTGTGAACCCGGTGGTGCCGGCGTTGAACTCGGTGACGACGCCAGCCGGCGTGATGCGGCCGATGCGCTTGGCGCCGGACTCGGCGAACCACAAGTTGCCATCGTGCCCGGCAACGATGTTGGTCGGCGCCACTACCCGCCGTGATCCCCTCGGTGAAATGGGTGATCTTGCCTTCCGGGGTGAGTCGCGAGACGCGTCGCCGTCGGGGCTCGTGAACCACACATTGTCGTCCGGGCCGATGGCGAGGCCGTACGCGGGCAGCCGGCGGTGAAGCCCAGGGACGGGGTAGAAGCCGGCGATAGCCGTCTCGGGTCACGTATCCCACCCCGCCGAGGTTGATCGCGCTGTACCAAAGCGTGCCGCGCCCATCGACGGCGACATTGATCGGCACGTCGACCGCGGAGCCCAGGACGGAGGTCACCTCGCCCTTCGTCGTCATCCTGCCGATGCCGGCGACGCCCGTGTCGCCGCCGATGATGAGCCAAATGTTGTGGTCGGCGCCGACCGACAGCGACCGCGGGAGCCGCGTGAGAATGACGTCAGGCGGCACGCCCGGGGACCCGGCGCCCGGGTAGGAGAACGTCGCGGTGAGGTTGCCGACGATGCTGACGACTCCGTCGGTCGTGACACGGCCGAGCCGTCCCGAGGTGTACTCCGTGAACAGCAGCCCTCCACCGTCCGGGTCCGTCACGATGTCGGTGACGGGCACCTTCGTGTCGGCGTCCTCCTGGTCGGGTGCGACGGGGACGTCGAACTCGGTGATCGTCCCGTCGGTCGTGATGCGGCCGACTCTGCCGACATCGGTGAACCACAGGTTGTGATCCGGGCCTGTCGTCACGCTGATCAGGGTGCTGTCGGCGGCGAGGCCCTCGGTGAACATCGTGACGACGCCGCTCGTGGTCATTCGGCCGATGGCGGTCTTCGCCATGAACCACAGGTTGCCGTCCGGGCCGGTGATGATCGCGCCCGGGCGAGTGTCGGCTCCGAGAGCGAAACGAGTGACCGCGCCGGTGGGCGTGATGCGGGCGATCTCGTTGGTCTTCTGGTCGGTGAACCACATGTTGCCGTCGGGTCCGGCCGTGATGTCCAGCGGCTTGCTGTCGGCCGGTATGCCGTCGGTGAACGTCGTGATGACCCCGGCCGTGGTGATACGGCCGATCTTGGGCACCGGCGACCTCTGGATGAACCAGAGGTCGTCATGCGTCCCGGCGGCGATCGAAGACGTGAGGTCGCCGATCGTGAGACCTTCCCCGAACATCGTGACCTGCCCTGACGGAGTGGTCCGACCGATGCCGGTGACATCTGTGAACCAGACGTTGCCGTCGGGGCCGAGTGCGGTGTCACCGACCAGACCCACTGGCGTGTAAGGCGTGCTGCAGACGTGTCGTCCGATCGGGCCCGGCCGCTGACGGCCGGCTCCGTGGCCGCTGCCGTCACCACGGTCAAGGCGCTCGCGGCCAGCAGCACGGCGACTGCCGCGGACTTCCAGGCGCGCAGCCTCGTCACAAGATGCGATTGCATGCTGATCCCCTCAGCTGATCGCGGGACGACAGCCTCGTCCGCCTGCGATCAGATTAGATTTCGCGAGCATCGGTGTCGTCCGTGCTGGCACGTAGCCCGGCCGGATCAGCTACGGCGTGTAACTCCGGGTTGCCCTCGATCGTTGTGACCTGCAACACAATCGAGCAGAGGGAGCAATCGTGCGTCGTCGCGCTGCCATCACCGTTCTCAGCGTCCTGGCCATCGGAGCGGCAGCGCTGCCCGCCCAAGCCGCAGGAACGGTCCCCTCCCCCACGACCGCCGACTCGTACGGCACGGTGCGCAACATCGTGCCGGCCGGCCAGCGGGGCACGATCAACGCGCTGCAGCTCGTGCAGGTGCTGATCGGTGGCGGGCTGACCGCCGTCGACGGCAAGAACGCGCCCACGAACTACGCCGACCAGCTCGAGATGTACGACGACCTGGCCAAGCACAAGCCCGGCACGATCACCGACGCCGTCGTCGACAAGGACTACAAGAAGGCCGGCTTCGTCCCCGAGAAGGTCGTCAGCACCGAGTCGCCCAAGCCCGGCGTGACGATCGTCCGCGATGCGTACGGCGTCCCCTACATCACCGGCAAGACGTACAACGACACGATGTTCGGCGCCGGGTTCGCGGGCACGCAGGACCGCATGTTCCTGATGGACGCGCTGCGGCACCTCGGCGCCGGCCGCGGGGCGGAGTTCGTCGGCGGCACGCCCGGCAACATCGCGATGGATCGCGCCCAGGTGCGCTCCGCGTACTACACGCCCAAGGAGGCGCAGGACCAGCTCGAGATCATCGCCAAGGAGAACGGTGCCGAGGGGCAGCGCCTGCTCGACGGCGCGGACGCCTACATCGCCGGCATCAACGCCGCGCAGGACAGGATGTGCCCGCTCGGCCTGCCGACCGGCGCTCGAGTGCCCGGCCGAGTACGTCGCCCTGCAGAAGAAGCCGACTCCGTGGACGCGGGCCGACCTGACGTACGTCGCCTCGCTCGTCGGCGGCATCTTCGGCAAGGGCGGCGGGCAGGAGTACGCCAACGCGCTGTTCTACGGCAAGCTCGTGAAGAAGTACGGCACCGCCAAGGCCGACAAGATGTTCGCGAGCCTGCGGGAGAAGAACGACAAGGAAGCACCGACCACGTCGACGCTGTCGTTCCCGTACGACAACAAGGCGTTCAACCCGCACCAGGCCGGCGTCGCGATCCCTGATGTCGATGGCGCGCACGGCAGCGGCTCGGGCGACGACACCGGCACCAGCAACCCCATCGAGACTCTTCTCGACGCGCTCAAGCTCGGGCTCACCGGCGTGCCGAACGAGGTCGAGACCCCCTCGGGCACGATCGACCTCAGCAGCCTGTTCTCGGCCAACGGCATGAGCAACGCGTTGCTCGTCGGCGCCAGCAAGACCAAGACCGGCCACCCGCTGGTCGTGTTCGGCCCGCAGACCGGCTACTACAACCCGCAGCTGCTCAACGAGCAGGTGCTGATGGGTCCGGGCGTGTTCGCCCGTGGCGTGTCGTTCGCCGGCACCAACCTCGTCGTCGAGCTCGGTCACGGCGCTGACTACGCCTGGTCGGCGACGAGCTCGGGCAGCGACAACATCGACACCGTGATGGAGAAGCTGTGCAACGCCGACGGCAGCGCACCGACGGTCAACTCGACGTCGTACCGCAAGGACGGCGGCGCCTGCGTGCCGATGCAGTACAACGAGCACAAGGAGACCGTGATCCCCAACATCTCGGCCCCGACCGCCCCCGCGACCCTCAAGATGCAGGTGTGGCGCACCAACCACGGCATCGTGCAGACCCGCACGACGGTCAAGGGCGTGCCGGTCGCGGTCGTGATCGAGCGCAGCACGTACGGCCGCGAGGCCGCGTCGATCCTGGGCTTCTCGCGCTTCAACAACCCCGACTACGTCAAGGACGCGACGTCGTTCAAGAAGGCCGCCAGCGCGATCGACTACACGTTCAACTGGTTCTATGCCGACAACCGCGACATCGCCTACTTCTCGTCGGGCCGCCTGCCCGTGCGCGCCGCCGGCACCGACACCGACATGCCTCGGTGGTCGGGCACGAAGTACGACTCGACCGGCTGGCTCAGCGCGGCCAAGCACGTGCAGCAGATCAACCCGCCGACCGGATACTTCGCGAGCTGGAACAACAAGCCCGCGCGTGACTTCGCCGCGGCCGACGACAAGTGGTCCGACGGATCCGTGCACCGCTCGCTGGCGCTCAGCCGGCGGGCGACCAAGGCCATCGCCGCCGGCAAGATCACCCGCGCCCAGCTGGCCGGGATCGTCGAGGACGCGGCGACCGAGGACGTACGGGCGAAGGAGCTGCTCCCCGTGCTGCTCAAGGTGCTCGGCGACGATCCCAAGACGGCCGAGGCCCGCAAGCTGCTGTCCGCCTGGCTGGCGGCCGGCGCGCATCGCGTCGACTACGACCGGACCGGCTCGTACGCGCACCAGGCCGCGATCCGCATCTTCGACACGTGGTGGGAGGACGGCGACAAGTCCCTGGCGTACGACTTCGCCACGCCGGGCCTGGGCGCCGACCTCGCCAGGGCGATCCCGCAGCCGCTCGACGACCACCCGCGCCAGGGCCAGGGCTCGTCGTGGCTCGGCTCGCCCTGGTACGGCTACGTCAACAAGGAGCTGCGCCAGCTGACCGGGTCCACGGTCCAGAGCCCGTACGCCTATCGGCTCTGCGGCACGCTCTCGACCTGCCGCACGACGTTGCGGGCGTCGCTGCTCGACGCGGTGCAGCGAGCGCAGACGGCGCAGGGCGTGACCAGCCCGAGCCAGCTGACGTACGACAAGTCGCTCGACTACATCCGGCCCACGAGCGGCGGGGTGGTCGGCGTGCGCCCGATCGACTGGCAGAACCGGCCCACGTTCCAGCAAGTCGTTGACTACCGGACGCACCGGGCTCGGTGATACTGGTCGGCATGAGACCGACCCTGACGGTGGCCGTCGCGATCCTGCTGCTCACGGCAGGATGCGGCGGCTCCGACGAGCCCAAGGACGCCGGCGACGACCCGACGACGACTCCTGCGCCGACGGCGACGACGACCCCGACCACGGCACCGACACCCACGGCGACGCCGACGCCCACGCAGGCCACGCCGGCCTCGACGCTGATCGACTACGGCGACGACGGCATCACGGTGGCGCGCGGGTCCGACACGGCGAAGCTCACGGGTGCCCCGCAGGACTTCAAGGCGTTCATCGCCGCCGACCTGCAGCGCCAGCAGGACACCAAGGACGACGTCTGCACCAAGAAGCCGGAGATCCACGTCGAGCGGGTCGACACGCGCGGCTGGGCTGCGGGCGGCACGTTCATCCCGCAGTGCGGCGGCAACGCGAACCTGTGGGCCAAGGTCGCCGGCGGGTGGCGCGAGGTGTGGGGTGGCCAGACGCTGCCCGACTGCGCGGTCCTCGAGAAGTTCCGCTTCCCGGCGAGCGTCGGCGGCACGCAGTGCGGCACGCCGGACGGCAAGACCCGCCGCTACCCCTAGGGCGTGGAGATGGCGGCGACGAGCGGTTCGATCAGTCGCAGCAAGCGGTCCGGTGTGGCGTCGGGGTTGACCGACTGGCGCATCGCGAGCGCCGATCGCGTAGTCGACGGCCGCCTCCGCGAGCACCTCGAGCGTCTCGTCGTCCATCGACTCCGGCGGGGCGAGTGAGCGTACGACCGACACCGCCTGCTCGATCGAGGCAGTCTGCCGTCGCGTCTGTGCGGCGGCGAGCCGCGGGTCGTGCATCGTGTCGAGCAACAGCTCGAGCTCGAGCCGGACCCACCCGGACGACATGGCTTCGGCCGCCCACTGCCTGACCTGGTCCAGCACGTCCCCGGCGGCCATGGCACGGTCGACCCGGTCGCCCAGCGCGCCGATCTGCTCGGCCTGCAGGCGTTCGAGCACCCCGAGCGCGAGATCGGCCTTGCTGCCGAAGCTCGAGTAGACGATGCCGGTGGTGAACCCGGCTTCCTTGGCGACCGACGCGAGCGAGGTCGCGACATAGCCGTCGCGCAGGAAGGCATCACGGGCCACCTGGAGGACCGTCTCGCGATTGCGCTCCTGCACCTGCAACCGGGTCAGCCTCGTCATGGGGTCAGCGTAGTGACCCGGTCAGCCGTTGGTGGCGTTCCCCGGCCCGGCGGGTTGCTGCGCGCCCGGCTGCTGCATGCCGGGCGGCACCTGGCCGCGTTGCGTGCCGGGTCCTCCCCCGGGTCCGCCGAATCCGCCTGGTCCGCCCCGGCCGCCGTCGGCGCCGCCTGCCCGCCGAACCGATCGCGGCGCCGGCGCCGAGGCCCAGCACGACCGCAGCCAGAGCGGAGGCGACGAGCGTACGGGTGGACCAGGACGCGGGCGCGGCGGAGCTGTCTTCGTTGTCACTCATGCCGCCACCGTGACCGGCCGACCTGTCACGCGCCTGTGCGCCGGCTCTTCGCCGGCTGGGACCCGAGCAGATTCACTCACAGGGTTCTCACAGGCCGTTCCTACCCGCGTCGATGCTGGGCCATCCACACTGAACGCATGGCTTCCACCTTGACCCGGGCTGACGGGACACCCCTGCGCGTCCTCGTGGTCGACGACGAGATCAACATCGCCGAGCTGCTGCAGATGGCCCTGCGCTACGAGGGCTGGGACATCCAGATGGCGCACACCGGGCGCAAGGCCGTGGCCGCCGCCAAGGAGTTCACGCCCGACGCGATCGTGCTCGACATGATGCTGCCGGACTACGACGGCATGGAGGTCCTGCGCAAGGTGCGCGCCCAGTCCCCCGAGATCCCGGTGCTGTTCCTGACCGCCCGCGACTCCGTCGAGGACCGGGTCGCCGGGCTGACCGCCGGCGGCGACGACTACGTCACCAAGCCGTTCAGCCTCGAGGAGGTCGTCGCGCGGCTGCGTGGCCTGATGCGGCGCGCAGGTGCGCTCGACGCCCGCCCGAACTCGGTCATCACGGTCGGTGACCTGACGCTCGACGAGGACAGCCGCGACGTCGAGCGTGCCGGCCGCCCGATCGAGCTGACCGCGACGGAGTTCGAGCTGCTGCGCTTCCTCATGCGCAACCCGCGCCGGGTGCTGTCGAAGGCGCAGATCCTCGACCGCGTGTGGGACTACGACTTCGGCGGCCAGGCCAACGTCGTCGAGCTCTACATCTCGTACCTGCGCAAGAAGGTCGACGTCGGGCACGAGCCGATGATCCACACCAAGCGCGGCGCCGGCTACGTCCTGAAACCGGCAGAGTAGGTCTCGTGCGCAAGGTCCTGCCCTCCTCGCTGACCGGCCGGCTCATCGTCACGGTGGTCGCGCTGGTCGCCGTCGCGAGCCTGCTCGTGGCCGGTGTCGTGACCGTGGTGATGAGCAACTACCTCACCGATCGCCTCGACGAGAAGCTCACCCAGTCGATGGGCCGGGCCCAGCACGCGCCGCCCCTCGGTGCCATCGCTCCGGACGGCAGGCGCCCTGACCCCGGCCGCGGTCAGGACGTCGGGCTCATCACCGTGGTGCCCGGCGCGGCCGGGGTCGATCGTCACCGAGGACGGCGACGCGCCCGCCATCTCGACCGCAGCGCGCGACCTGCTGGCCGAGGTGACGCCCGACGGCACGCCCCGCGACATCGACCTGCCGAAGTACGGCTCCTACCGCGTGCTCGCCGCGAAGGCGCCCGACGGATCGATCTGCATCGTCGGACTGCCGAGGTCCTCCGTCGACAACACGATCGGCAACCTGATCTGGTGGGAGGCGTTGCTCGCGCTCGGTGCGACCGGGGCTGCGGGGGTCGCCGGTCGCATCCTCGTACGCCGCCAGCTCCGGCCGCTGCGCGAGGTCGCCGCGACGGCCCACGAGGTCATCGCGATGCCGTTGTCGTCGGGAGAGATCGGGCAGACCGTACGCGTGCCGGCCGACCTCACCGATCCCGAACACCGAGGTCGGGCAGGTCGGCGGCGCGCTCAACCAGCTGCTGGGTCACGTCGAGGAGGCACTCGACGCCCGGCACGAGAGCGAGCAGCAGGTGCGCCAGTTCCTCGCCGACGCGTCGCACGAGCTGCGCACTCCCCTGTCGACGATCAAGGGCTATGCCGAGCTCAGCCGGCGTACCGGCCGCGAGGACCCCGACCAGATCCTCGCCAAGGTCGAGTCCGAGGCCGGCCGCATGTCGACCCTGGTCGAGGACATGCTGCTGCTCGCGCGGCTCGACTCCGGCCGCGAGATCGACCGCCGGCCGGTCGACCTGACGCGCCTGCTCGTCGAGGCGGTCAACGATGCGCGGGTCGTCGATCCCGAGCGGCACTGGACGTTCGACGTGCCGGACGAGCCGGTCACCGTGACCGGCGACGAGCAGCGGCTCCACCAGGCCGTCACCAACCTGCTGACCAACGCGAGCCGGCACACGCCTCCGGAGACGACGGTCGACGTGCGCCTGCGGGTCGCCGACGTCGTGCGGATCGAGGTGCACGACGACGGTCCCGGCATCGATCCCGAGCTGGTGCCGACGATCTTCGAGCGGTTCGTCCGCGGCGACTCGTCGCGCACCCGCGCGTCGGGCGGTGCCGGGCTCGGCATGTCGCTCGTACGCGCGATCATGCACGCGCACCACGGCACGGCGAGCGTCGACAGCTCGCCGGGCGACACGACGTTCACCCTCACGCTGCCCGCCTCCTGACCGGCGCGGTTTACCAGGAGAGCCGCTCACAGAGGTGGCACAGACTGACCACACGGTCGTGCCAGTCCGGCCTCGCACCGTGGAGGCATGAACCAGACGACTCTCATCGCGCCGGCGGCCGAGCGCCGCAAGGTGGCGCCCGCCGCTGACCGAACACCCACCGACCCGACGTGGACGACCCGCCTCTGGCGCGGGAAGCCCGACGACTCGCCGCTCGTACGCCCGGCGCTGCTCGCGCTCCTGCTCGCCACCGGGCTGCTCTACCTGTGGGGCCTCGGCGCCTCCGGGTGGGCCAACTCGTTCTACTCCGCCGCCGTGCAAGCCGGCTCCGCGTCGTGGAAGGCGTTCTTCTTCGGCTCCTCCGACGCGTCGAACTCGATCACGGTCGACAAGACGCCGATGTCGCTGTGGCCGATGTCGCTGTCGGTGCGCATCTTCGGGCTGTCGTCGTGGAGCATGCTCGTGCCGCAGGCGCTGATGGGCGTCGGCTCGGTCGGCCTGCTGTACGCGACCGTCAGGCGTACGACTCGCAACGCGTGGGCCGGGCTGCTCGCCGGCGCGATCCTCGCGCTGACGCCGGTGGCCGTGCTGATGTTCCGGTTCAACAACCCCGACGCGCTGCTGACGCTGTTCCTCATCGCCTGCGGTGTACGCCACGATCCGCGCGATCGAGTCACCTGAGCGGGCCGTGCGCTGGCTCGTGCTGGGCGGCACGCTGGTCGGCTTCGCGTTCCTCACCAAGATGCTGCAGGCGTTCCTCGTCCTGCCCCCGCTCGCCGCCGTCTACCTCGTCGCGGCCAAGCCCTCGATCGGCAAGCGCCTGGTCCACCTGCTCATCGCGTTCGGCTCGATGATCGCCGCCGCCGGCTGGTGGATCGCGATCGTCGAGCTGTGGCCCGCCTCGAGCCGGCCCTACATCGGCGGCTCGCAGAACAACTCGATCCTCGAGCTCACCCTCGGCTACAACGGCTTCGGCCGCCTCAACGGCGACGAGGTCGGCTCCGTCGGCGGTGGCGGCAACGCCGGCGGCGGCAACTGGGGCGCGACCGGGCTGTTCCGGCTGTTCAGCTCCGAGATCGGCGGGCAGATCGCCTGGCTGCTCCCCGCCGCCCTTGCGAGCCTCGCGCTCGGCGTGTGGTTCCGCCGCAAGGCCGGCCGTACGGATCGCCAGCTCACGGGACTCATCGTGTGGGGCGGGTGGCTGCTCGTCACCGGGCTGACCTTCAGCTTCATGGCCGGCATCTTCCACGCGTACTACACCGTCGCCCTCGCCCCGGCGATCGCCGCGCTCGTCGCGATCGGCGCCAGCATCCTCTGGGAGCACCGCGAGTCCCTCCTCGCCGCTCTGGGCGCAGCCTTCGTGCTCGCGATGACCGCCTCGATGAGCTACGTCCTGCTCGACCGGGCCGACGGCTTCGTCCCGTGGCTCAAGTACGCCGTGGTGGTCGCCGGTGTCGGTGCCGCGTTCCTGATCGTGGTCCACCGCCTCCTCCCCCGCCGCGCGATGCTCGCGGTCGGCGCGGCGGCACTCATCACGCTGCTCGCGGGCCCCACGGCGTACGCGCTGGACACCGCGTCGACGCCGCACACCGGCTCGATCCCGAGCGCCGGTCCGAGCACGGGCGGCGGGTTCGGCGGCATGGGTGGCGGTCCCGGAGGCGGTCGTCGCGGCCAGATGGGTCAGCCGCCGACGCAGAACGGCACCCGCCAGGCACCCGGCGGCACGAACGACGGCGCCAGAGGAGGCGGCGGGGCCGGCGGACTGCTCAACGGCTCGACGTCGACCAGCGCCATCAACGCCCTGCTGACGACCGACTCCAGCACGTACACGTGGGTCGCCGCGGCGATCGGCTCCAACACGGCCTCGGGCTACCAGCTCGCGACCGAGCTGCCGGTCATGGCGATCGGCGGGTTCAACGGCTCCGATCCCAGCCCCACCCTGGCGCAGTTCAAGCGGTACGTCGCCGACGGCGAGATCCACTACTTCATCGGCGGCGGAAGCGGCGGAGGCGGCGGGATGAACGCCGGCGGCAGCACCAGCTCCGAGATCTCCACCTGGGTGTCGGACAACTTCACCGCCAAGACCGTCGACGGCGTCACGATCTACGACCTCTCGGCAGGCATCCAGTGACCGCGGCAACGGCGTACGCCGAGCACACTCCGGTGAGCACGACGGTGCTCGACATCGTGATCCCCGTCCACAACGAGGAGCGCGCGCTGGTCGAGTCGGTCGAGACCGTCCGGAAGCACCTGCAGTCGCTGCCGTACGAGTCACGCGTGACGATCGCGGACAACGCCAGCACCGACGGGACCAGCCTGCTGGCTCACCAGCTGGCACACCGGTACCCCGACGTGTCGGTGGTGTCGCTGACCGAGAAGGGTCGGGGCCGGGCGCTCAAGCAGGCGTGGTCGCGGTCGGACGCCGAGGTGCTGGTCTACATGGACGTGGACCTGTCGACCGATCTCAACGCGCTGCTCCCGCTCGTCGCGCCGCTGCTGTCGGGGCACTCCGACCTCGCGATCGGGTCGCGCCTGGCCCGCACCGCGCGGACGACGAGAGGGCCGAAGCGGGAGCTGATCTCGCGGACGTACAACGTCATGCTCCGCCGTGCGCTGCGGGCGCGGTTCTCCGACGCGCAGTGCGGGTTCAAGGCGATCCGCCGCGACGTGGCGACGCACCTGCTGCCGCTCATCGAGGATGACGAGTGGTTCTTCGACACCGAGCTGCTGATCGTCGCCGAGCGCGCCGGGCTGCGGATCCATGAGGTGCCGGTCGACTGGGTCGACGACCCGGACAGCCGGGTCGACATCGTGCGCACCGCGGCAGCCGACCTGCGCGGCATGGGCCGGCTCGGCTGGGCGCTCCTGCGCGGCCGCGTGCCGCTGGCGGACGTCGCGAGCGCTCTCGGACGTACGACGGCCCGCAGCGCCGGCGGCCGGCTCAGTGCCCAGATGGTCGTGTTCGCGCTGATCGGGATCCTGTCGACCCTGGCGTACGGCGTCCTGTACGTCGCGCTGCGTGGCCGGCTCGGCGCGCAGGAGGCCAACGCCCTCGCGCTCGCCGCCACCGCGATCGCCAACACCGCGGCGAACCGGCGGTTCACGTTCGGGTTCCGGGGTCCGCAGGGAGCGCTGCGCCACCAGCTCCAGGGCCTGCTGGTGTTCGCCTGCGGACTCGGCGTGACGAGCGGCGCCCTGTGGACGTTGCGGGCCGTGCGAGGCGACGGGCATCCGCTGGTCGAGGTCGTCCTGCTGACCGCGGCCAACCTGTTCGTGACGGTCATGCGCTTCGTCATGATGCGGGTCTGGATCTTCCGTGGGCAACGCGCAGAGGCGGAAACCGTGGTCTGACGCGTGCGCCGCGTCGAAACCAGTTGTCTCGACCCCCTCCATGGACCAAGATCGACAGGAGACGACGAGAATTCCTGACAGAGAGTGATGACCATGGCTCAGAAACAGTCCATCCTCGGGCGCATCGGACAGTTGACGCGCGCCAACATCAACGCCCTCCTCGACAAGGCCGAGGACCCGGAGAAGATGCTGGACCAGCTGGTGCGCGACTACACCAACTCGATCGCCGAGGCCGAGGACGCCGTCGCCCAGACGATCGGCAACCTGCGCCTCGCCGAGGCCGATCACGCCGAGGACGTCGCCGCGGTCAAGGAGTGGGGCGCCAAGGCGCTCGCCGCCTCGCAGAAGGCGGACTCCCTCCGCGCCTCCGGCCAGGCCGCCGAGGCCGACAAGTTCGACCAGCTCGCCAAGATCGCGCTCTCCAAGCAGATCGGCTTCGAGACCGAGGCCAAGCAGGCCGCGCCGCAGATCGCGGCGCAGAACGAGACCGTCGAGAAGCTCAAGGCCGGGCTGATCGGCATGCAGGGCAAGCTCGGCGAGCTGCAGACCAAGCGCGATCAGCTCGTCGCCCGCGCCAAGAGCGCCGAGGCCCAGGCCAAGGTCCAGGACGCGGTCAAGTCGATCGACGTGCTCGACCCGACCAGCGAGCTGGGCCGGTTCGAGGACAAGGTCCGTCGCTCGGAGGCGCAGGTCGCCGGTCAGGCCGAGCTCAACGCCGCGACCGCCGACCCGTGGGACGAGCTCGAGGAGTCGTCGACCAACGCCGAGGTCGAGGCCCGGCTGTCCGAGCTCAAGAGCCTTGGCGCAGGCACCCCGGCACCCGAGGCGGTGTCCGAGTGAAGCTCACCGAGTCGTTCAGCTACGAGGGCGCCGACGTCGAGGCGGTCTACGCCCTGATCACCGACCAGGCGTTCCGCACCGAGTCGTGCGCCAACCAGGGATCGCTCGAGTACGAGGTCACGGTCGAGTCCTCAGGCGACGGCGCGACGGTGACGGTCGTCCGTACGCAGGAGGCCGACATGCCGGACTTCGTCAAGAAGCTGACCGGCAGCACCGTCAAGGTCAAGCAGACCGAGGTGTGGAGCGGCCCCGATGCCGGCGGCAACCGCAGCGCCGACGTCAAGGTCAGCATCATCGGTCAGCCCGCCGAGATGGTCGGCACGGCCAACCTGATCGCCAACGGCGCCGCGACCGACTTCACCCTCGACGGCGACGTCAAGGTGTCGATCCCGTTCATCGGCAAGAAGATCGAGCCCGAGGTCGCCAAGGCGATCCGGTCCTCGCTCCGCGAAGAGGTCGAGTACGGGCAGACCAAGCTCTAGACGACAGGCGAGCTCACGACGCCGTGTTCGGCCCCGCAAGGGCGCTGAGCACGGCGTCGATCTCTTGGGTGGCGTACCACGCGAGGTCGCCCGAGCCGTCGACGTCGAGGTGGAACGACACGACCTCGTCGAGGCTCACCGGTCCGTCGGGGTCGTCGACCTCGGCCGCGGCCACCACGGCGGCGTGCTCGGACGCCTCCTCCAGCGCGGCGAGCTCGTCCTCCTCGTCCTCCGAGGCGGCGACGAACGCCGGGGCGCTGATCGAGGCGCCGCCGGCCAGCGCCGTCAGCTCGTCGCGGCCGACCGCGAGATAGACCCTCATGACTTCGCCGGCCGCTGCCGGCCGCGGGGCGCGCGCGTACGGCGACCATCGACCGACTCGACGAGCTCGAGCAAGGCGTCCTCGATGCACTGCGCCAGCACGTCGACGTCAGGCACCGCCTCGCGGTCGGCGACGATGCCGAAGAACACCTTGCTGTTGTAGGACGTCACGCCGATCGAGACGGCGCGGCGACCGCTCAGGGGTATGCACGGATAGACCTCGCTGACCGCCTCGCCGGCCATGTAGACCGGGTCCTGCGGGCCCGGCACGTTGGTGATCACGATCTGGTGGCCGCGGCCTGCCTCGGCATCGGCGACTCGCGCGCCGACAGCGTGGAACGTCGAGGTGGCGAAGCCCGGCAGGTTGGCGAGCTTGTTGGCGGCCACGGCCGAGCCGGTCTCGCGGTGATCCTTGAGCGCGTACGAGACCTGGTGCAGCCGGACGACGGGATTGGACTCGCCGACCGGCAGCGAGAGCAGGTGGCCACGGACCTTGGAACCCAGCGAGGTCGGCAGGCCGTCCTCGGCCACGACCGACATCGGCACCATCGCGCGGAAGCTCGTCTTGGGCGTCACCGGCTCCGCGCGGGTCAGCATCCAGCCCCGGATGCCGCCGGCGATCACGGCGAGGATGACGTCGTTGACCGTGCCGCCGTGCTCCTCGCGCACGCGACGGAAGTCGTCGAGTCCCGCAGCCAGTGACGCGAACCGGCGATGCCGCGACAGCTCGGTCGACAGGACGCTGTTGGGCGGCTGGCCGTCGACGCCGATGACCGGCAGCCGGCGGGCGATCCGCCCGAGGTTGAGCTCGGCGACGCGCAGGGCCTCGCCGGGGTGGCGCAGGTTGCGGTTGAGCGTGCCGACGACGAGCTCGGCGGCGTTGGGCTCCGAGCGAGGGTTCCACTCCTCGTGCGGGATGTCGCGGTCGTACGCGGTCTCCTCGAGCAGGACCTGCGCGAGGTCGACCGTCTCGGAGCCGTCGACCAGCGCCTGGTGGGCCTTGAACAGCAGCGCGACGCGCCCCTCGGACAGCCCCTCGATCAGGTAGAGCTCCCACAGCGGGCGGTCGAGGTCGAGCCGGCGGGCGATCAGCCGCCCCACCAGCTCGTGCAACGCTGCGCTCGTGCCCGGCCGCGGGAGCGCCGAGCGGCGTACGTGCAACGAGATGTCGAAGTTCTCGTCGTCGAGCCACACCGGCGTGCCCAGGGATGCCGGGACGGTCCGCGGGACCTGGCGGTAGCGCGGGACGAGATCGATGCGCTCGTTGATGACGTGGATCAGGCGGTCGTAGTCGAGGGGGTGCTCACCGGGCTCGAGGATGGCCAGCGAAGCGATCTGGCGAGGGACGGTCGGGCTGTCCTGCTGCAGGAACATCGCATCCAGCGGGCTCAACCGTTGCATGGCACTCCTCAGGGACGTCCTGCAGAGAAGTTACCACCGGGTCATGGTGCGGCACCCGAGAGCACGCCGGGTGTTCCGACCTGTGACACAAGACTCCTGGCCAGCACCTCGATCCGGGTCACGAACGGCGACGACGGCGCGACGTCGCGTGGCGTACGTCCGCTGACCGCCGCCAGGTCGAGTCCCGACTGGTCGAACGGCAGGTAGGTCGTCGGGACGATCCCGGTGAGCCGTCGCAGCGTCGCGTCGATCTCGCGCTCGCGCCAGCCCAACGACGTACGGGTCATGTTGACCACGAGGGTCGGCACGCAGCCTGGCACCGCCTCGGCGAGGTCGTGCAGGCCGCGCACCAGTCGCGCGAGACCCACCGGGTCGGGCCGGCCGACCGCCACGATCGCGTCGGCCTGGTCGAGGACCTGGAGCGTCGACTGGTTGCGGTTGCCGGTGTGGCCCGTGCCTGCCTCGAGGGAGAAGCCGCAGTCCACGACGAGCAACCCCGCGACGGCGCGCAGCCGGGCGAGCACGAGCTCGAACGCTCCCGTGCGCACCTGCGGCCACATGTCGGCTCGCGGCAGCCCGGTCAGCAGCCGAAGGTTGTCCTCGACGCCCAGCAGGTGGTCGGCGACCTCTGCCGCACGTCCGGTGTTGGCTGCGCGGCACGCGGCCACGAGTCCACTGACGTCATCGAGCACCGACAGCGCCTGCCCGAGAGAACCTCCGTAGGTGTCCGCGTCGACGAGCACCGTGTCGGTGCCGTGCGCCGCGGCCGCCGACGCGAGCGCCCAGTGCGACGGTGCTGCGACCGGGCGCGCCGGCCGGTCCCCACACCGCGATCAGCGGGGCTCGTTCCTCTTCGGGTGCGTGGCGTGGCGCGGGCGCGTCACGCGCCACGACGTCCAAGGACCCGAGGAGCAGCGTGCGCTCGATGCCCAGGGCCCGGCACAGCGCGTCGTCCGCCTCGACCGCAGCCACGCGTATGCCGGCGTGCTCGAGGCGATAGACCGCATCGGCATCGAGGCCCGTCAGGTCGGCGGTGACGAGGGCGGCGGCGGCCAGATCGGTCTCGGCGACTGCGAGGAGATCGGCGACGTCGACGCAACGGCGTACCAGGCGAAGCTGCGCGGAGCCCTCGATCTCGCGGATCGCCGCCGCCTCCCACGGTGCGCCTCCCGCCGCCAGGACGACATCCATCAGGACACCCTGACGAGAGTCACGTGACCGGCCGCCACGGTGCTGACGACCGATCCCCGGAGCTGGGACTCGTCGACGTCCACCAGGACGGTCTGCGCCAGCGAGCCGCTCGAGGCGGCCGCCTCGTCACCCGACTCGATGACCCGCACGGACTCGAGCACGAGCCTGGCCTTGCCCACCGGCTCGTCGCCGGGACCCGGCCCCACCCACACGTCGACGAGGTCGCCGCGGTCGAGGTCCGCCGGCGCCGCGCCGTCGGCCACGTTGAGCGGCAGCTGGCTCCGGGTCGTGCTGGACCGGCTCACCAGCGACTCCTTGCCGACCAGCGATCCTGCGGCGACGCCGTGGGCCCAGACCAGCTCGTCGAGTGGCGCCTCGAACTCCTCGTCGGTGCGCAGGTAGGCACCCTTGGTCGCCGACGACAGGCGTACGCGCGTCGCCTGGAGCGAGTCGCGGCTGACCGGGTCGCCCGGCGCGACGTCCGACCTGACGGTCCAGTACTCGACCGTGTCGTCGCTGGCGGCTGCGAGCCGGGCGCCAAGGATCGTCGCCCCCAGCACGAGCAGCAGCCCGATCAGGAGTCGTGGGTCGCGCCACGGTCGGATGCGCAAGCGTTGCGCTGCTGTCCTGCCTGATCCCCCAGGCCCCCGCCAGTTCGTCATGCATCGGTTGTACAGACTCGGGCAACATTCGTCCATACCCCCTCGGGGTTGTCCACAGGAGAGCCGAGCCTGCGACGACGCTGACACCCAGTCATGGGAAACTGGAGCCATGCCACCCACCAGCCCGCGGTTCCTCACGCTGGCCGACGTCGCAGAGGTCCTCAACGTCACGGTGCGTCAGGTGTATGCGCTCGTCCGCTCCGGCGACCTGCGCGGCATCCAGATCGGCGGACGCGGCCAGTGGCGCATCGAGAACGACCAGCTCGAGGACTACATCGCGCGCCAGTACGCCCGCGCCGACGCACCCGACGAGCACCTCGCACCCAGCGACGACGTCACGTCCGACCGCTGACCACCGCGATCGCGTCGAACGGCAGCACCTGATCGCGCCCTGACCCGGCCCTCAGGCGTACGAAGTCGCGTCCGGCGACCACGACG
The DNA here is from genome assembly GCA_963806345.1 of uncultured Actinomycetota bacterium. Lineage (GTDB taxonomy): Bacteria > Actinomycetota > Actinomycetes > Propionibacteriales > Nocardioidaceae > Aeromicrobium. The sequence continues at coordinate 200,256 of CAWDXV010000022.1, forward strand.
CCGCCCTCGCGCACCGTCCCGTCGACGAGCCGCACGCGGACCTCCTCACCCGCCTCGCGCAGCGCCCGGAACACCTGACCCCAGCCGAGGCCTCCCCCACTGCCGTTGAGGAGTCCGCGCGTCGCTCGACTCGAGTGGATCCCCATCACGGCGGCAGGCGTTGACGACGTGGTCCATCGTGTCGCCGCGCAGATGCACCAGGCGTTCGTTGACGAGCGCGACGTCACCCTCGACCCGGTCCGCCCCACGGACGGTCAGCACGACATGGCCGCCGAGCAGGTGCCGCCACGACGTCTGGGCCCAGTCGCCGTCCCGCAGCTCGTCGACCAGTGCGTCTCGCTCGTCGAGCTCCAGATCGGCCGCCTGCGCCTCGAGGTCCTCGAACAACCGCTCCCACCGCATGCCGGAACGCTATCCCAGCGCGCGCACGCTCCTGTGCACACGTTGTTGACAGACCATCACAAACGGTCTTGTCTGTATTCAAACGTCATCAAACGTCATCAAACGCTGATCGGGGGGTTGGCATGGTTTCGCGCAGCGGATGGGCACTCACCTGCCTGGCCGGCCTGAGCGCCGGGCTCCTGGCGCCCGACGCCGGCGCCATGATCGGCGACCTGCACGGGCAGAGCTTCCCCGCCGCTCTGCTCGCGGCTCGGCGGCGCTGGTGCAGCTGCGCTCGCGTCCTGGGTGCTCCTGACCATCACCCTGTCGCTCGTTCACGCACCGGCAGCGCTCGTCCGGGCGATCACGCCGCGGCTGCTGCGCCGAGCGCTGTTCGCGGGACGGCGGGCGCCCTCGCCCTGGCTCCCGTGCACGCCGACCAGGTCGCCGCGCCGTCCCGGCCGGCACATCACGACCTCACCGGCCTGCAGCTGCCCGACCGCCCGGTCGCCGCCGCGCCATCACCCGCCGCCGACACCGCGGCCGTCGTCGTACGCCGCGGCGACACGCTGTGGGCCATCGCGGCGCGCTCACTGCCGCCCGGTGCCAGCGCAGCCGACATCGCCCGTGCGTGCGCGCGGTGGCACGCCGCCAACCGCGACGTCATCGGCGACGACCCCAACCTCATCTTCCCCATGCAACGACTCGTTCCGCCGCTCGGGAAGGACCCCACATGAAGACCGCCACCGCCCTGCTCGTCCCCTCGCTCCAACCGTCGTTCGCCGGCCCCGTCGAGCCGGCCCCGGGTCAGATACCGCTGCCGTTCCCCGGCATGAGCCCCGTGCTCCCGGTCCCGGTCGAGCGCGGCGACGCGCGACCGCATGCGGCAGCGCGTCGGCACGATTCATGCAGGCGCTCGTCGAGGTGCTGTCGGGCGAGCGCGCGGTTCGCCAGATGGCGGCGTGGATGGCGCCCGACGTCTACGACCAGCTGACGCAGCCGGCTCGCTGCGCACGCCCGGGTGCCGCTGCGGTCACGCTCGGGCCACGGCGCCGCGATCGTCTCGGTGCACGTCGCGATGGTCCACGACGGTGCGGCCGAGATCGCCGGCCGCATGGTGCATCGCGGCCGGTCCCGCGCCATCGCCGTACGCCTGGAGCTCCAGACCACCCACCGAGGCGACCAGGTCTGGCGGTGCACAGCCCTCACCTGGGCCTGAGCCGACTCGGCCCATGATCGCACCCATGGGCCGAGCGAGCGCAGTCGAGCGAAGGCAGGCGCCCAGGCGGAGCCTGGCAGCGGTGAGGAACGAGCCGCTAGGCGGCGAGCGAGCCGCGCGCCCTAGCGGTTGTTCTTGCGGCGACTTCCGCTGCTGCTTGGCCTTCTGGCGCGCCTTGTTCTTGGCGTTGGCCTGGCGGCGCGCCTCGGACTCCGGCGTCTCCTCGGTCGCGGTCTCGCCGCGCACCTCGGCCTCGCCGTCCTCGCTGGGTGAGGAGTAGGACAGCGCCTGCGGCTTCTTCTCGCGCGCCGAGGCCCTTGGCGGTCAGCTGCGGCTCAGCCTCGGCGGCCTGCTCGACCTGGACGTCCAGGTTGAACAAGAAGCCGACGGACTCCTCGGCGATGCCCTCCATCATGGCGTTGAACAGGTCGAAGCCCTCGCGCTGGTACTCCACGAGCGGATCGCGCTGCGAGTACGCCCGCAGGCCGATGCCCTCGCGGAGGTAGTCCATCTCGTAGAGGTGCTCGCGCCACTTGCGGTCGAGCACGCTCAGGACGACACGGCGCTCGAGCTCACGCATGACCTCGGCGCCGAGGTCCTCCTCGCGCTTGGCGTAGGCCGCCAGGGCGTCCTCGGAGATGACCTCCTGCAGGAGCTCGCGCGACAGGCCCTCGCGGCCGCCGACCTCGGACTCGACTCCCTCGACCGTCACGCCGATCGGGTAGAGCGTGCCGAGCGCGGTCCACAGCTGGTCGAGCTCCCACTCCTCGGGGAATCCCTCGGTGGCGCCGTGGACGTACGCGCCGGTGACCTCGCCGATCATCGACGTGACCCACTCGTGCATGTCCTCGCCCTCGAGCACGCGACGGCGCTCGGCGTAGATGACCTCACGCTGGCGGCTCATGACGTCGTCGTACTTGAGGATGTTCTTGCGGGTGTCGAAGTTCTGCGCCTCGACCTGGGCCTGCGCCGATGCGATCGCTCCGGTGACGCGCTTGTTCTCGATCGGCACGTCGTCGGGGATCTTCATGGTCTGCAGGACCCAGTTGACCCAGTCGGCCTTGAACAGGCGCATCAGGTCGTCCTCGAGCGAGAGGTAGAACCGGGTCTCGCCCGGGTCGCCCTGACGGCCGGAACGGCCGCGCAGCTGGTTGTCGATGCGGCGCGACTCGTGGCGCTCGGTGCCGATGACGGCGAGACCACCGGCTGCGGCGACCTCATCGTGCTCGGCCGCGACCTGCTCCTCCATCTGCTTGAGGGTCTGGGGCCACGCGGCCTCGTACGCCTCGGAGTCCTCGAGCGGGTCGAGGCCCTTGCTGCGCAGGGCCTGGTCGGCGAGGAACTCGACGCTGCCGCCGAGCATGATGTCGGTGCCACGGCCGGCCATGTTGGTGGCCACCGTGACGGCACCCTTGTGCCCGGCCATCGCGACGATCGCGGCCTCGCGGTCGTGCTGCTTGGCGTTGAGCACCTCGTGCGGGACACCGCGCTTCTTGAGCTGCTTGGAGAGCCGCTCGCTCTTCTCGACGCTGGTCGTGCCGACCAGGATCGGCTGGCCGTTGGAGTGGCGCTCGACGATGTCCTCGACGACGGCGTCGAACTTGGCCTGCTCGGTGCGGTAGACGAGGTCGGGCTGGTCGACGCGGGCGACCGGCTTGTTGGTCGGGATCGGGACGACGCCCAGCTTGTAGATCTTGTCGAACTCCGACGCCTCGGTCAGCGCCGTACCGGTCATGCCGCCGAGCTTGTCGTAGAGGCGGAAGTAGTTCTGCAGCGTGATCGTGGCGAGGGTCTGGTACTCCTCGCGGATGCGCACGCCCTCCTTGGCCTCGATCGCCTGGTGCAGGCCCTCGTTGTAGCGGCGGCCGTCGAGGATGCGGCCGGTGTGCTCGTCGACGATCAGGACCTCGCCCTCCATGACGACGTAGTCCTTGTCGTTCTTGAACAGCTCCTTGGCCTTGATGGCGTTGTTGAGGAAGCTGATCAGCGGGGTGTTGACCGCGTCGTAGAGGTTGTCGATGCCGAGCTGGTCCTCGACCCGGTCGATGCCCTCCTCGGTCACCGCGATGGTGCGCTTCTTCTCATCGACCTCGTAGTGCTCGTCGATCTTCATGGCGCCGACGATCTTGGCGAACTCGCCGTACCACTTGACCTCTTCCTCGGTGGGTCCGGAGATGATCAGCGGCGTGCGGGCCTCGTCGATGAGGATCGAGTCGACCTCGTCGACGATCGCGAAGTTGTGGCCGTGCTGCACGCAGTCGGCGATGTCGTCGGCCATGTTGTCGCGCAGGTAGTCGAAGCCGAACTCGTTGTTGGTGCCGTACGTGATGTCGGCGGCGTAGGCCTCGCGGCGCTCGTTGGGCGACATGGACGGCAGGATCATGCCGACGCTCAGGCCGAGGAAGTGGTGCACGCGGCCCATCCACTCGGCGTGGTACTTCGCGAGGTAGTCGTTGACCGTGACGACGTGGACACCCTTGCCCTCGAGGGCGTTGAGGTATGCCGGCAGGGTCGAGACGAGGGTCTTGCCCTCGCCGGTCTTCATCTCGGCGATGTTGCCGAGGTGCAGCGCGGCGCCGCCCATGACCTGGACGTCGAAGTGGCGCTGGCCGAGCACGCGCTGCGCCGCCTCGCGGACCGTCGCGAACGCCTCGGGCATCAGGTCGTCGAGCGTGGCGCCCTCTTCGAGGCGGGTGCGGAACTCCTCGGTCATGCCGCGAAGCTCGTCATCGCTCATGGCGTGGAACTCGTCCTCGAGGGCGTTGACCTGCTTGGCGACCGCCTGGAGCTGCTTGAGGATCTTGCCTTCGCCCATGCGAAGGATCTTGTCGATGACCTTGGGCACTTAGATGCACTTCCTGATACGCCAGAGTCCGCGATGGCTGGAACTCCAGAAAAGTTTGAGAGCCTGTTCAGTCTAGGTGACGAGCAAGCGATGCCGTGAGTTCCCCGGCCAGATCACCCTTGACCGGCGGCGTGACGGTCTCCAGTCCCAGCCAGCGTCGCCATGAGCCGCAGCTCGGCGGCGAGCTCGTCGGCGGTCTCGTCGGGGGCGTGCGACTCGGCCCAGGCGCCGTGGACGATCAACGACCCCGCCTGCCGATCCGCCTTGAGGTCGACCCGCGCGACGAGCCGGTCGCCCAGCAGGAACGGCAGGACGTAGTAGCCGTGCACCCGCTTCTCGGCGGGTACGTAGATCTCGATGCGGTAGCGGAAGTCGAACAGCTGCTCGGTGCGCGTGCGCTCGAACACCAAGGGGTCGAACGGGCTCAGCAAGGCCCGAGCCGTCACCTTGCGCGGCCGGACGGCGTCGCGGTGCAGGTACGCCGGGCGCTTCCAGCCCGCGATCGTGGCGGGGACGAGCTCGCCGCTCTCGACCAGCTCGTCGATCGCCACCTTGGTCGGCTCGGGTGCCATGCGGAAGTAGTCGCGCAGGCACTGGGCCGTGCCGACGCCGAGGGCACGGGCCGCATGCCCGACCAACAGCCGATGGGCCTCCGCCGAGTCGAGCGGCGGCGCGTCGAACTGGGTCGCCGGGATGACGCGCTCGGGCAGGTCGTAGACCCGTTCGAACGCCGAGTTGCGACGTGCCGCGGTGACCTGTCCCTTGTAGAAGAGGTATTCCAGGGCCATCTTGACCTCGGACCAGTTCCAGCCCCAGTTGTCCTTGTCGCGCGGCGCGTCGTGCTCGACCTCGCGAGCCGTCAGCGGGCCCTTCGCGCGCACCTCGTCCAGTACCCAGGCGACGAACTCAGGTTTGTCGCGGCTGATCCGCGCCATGTTGCCCCACATGCGGGCGCCGGCCTGCATCCTGAACTGGAACGCCTGCCAGAGGTTGACGTCGACGAGGGCAGCCTCGTGGGCCCAGTACTCGAACAGTCGCCTCGGCCGGCGCGACGCAGCGCGGTGCAACAGCTCGCGGTCGTAGGGTCCGAGGCGCGAGAACAGCGGCATGTAGTGCGCCCTGACCAGCACGTTGACCGAGTCGATCTGGAAGAAGCCGAGTCGCTCGATGACGCGGTTGAGGTGCCGCGAGCCGACCTCGGCGTCGAGTCCGGGGCGTGGTCGGGTGAACCCCTGCGCGCCCAGAGCGATGCGACGGGCTTGCGTCGTGGTCAGCTGCATGGACCCGATCGTCGTCTAGCCGTGTGACATTAAGGAGCCGTGTGACATCAAGGGATGTCGTCGACGAGCTTGCTGCGGACGGCGTACATCGCCGCCTCCATGCGCGACTTCATCTGCAGCTTCTCGAGGATGTTGCGGATGTGGTTCTTGACGGTGTTCTCGCTGATGAACAGCTCTTCGGCGATCTCGCGGTTGCTGCGACCGCGTGCGACGTGACGCAGCACGCCGAGCTCGCGGGGCGTGAGGTTGGTCGTCGGGGCGGGGCTCTTGGACATGTGCACGAACTCGTCGAGCAGCTTGGTCGCCATGCTGGGGCTGATCAGCGACTGGCCCGATGCGACGAGGCGGACGGCCTCGGCCACCTGCTCGTACGTCGAACCGTCCTTGAGCAGGTAGCCCGAGGCGCCGCTGCGAATCGACTCGTAGAGGTCGGACTCGTCGTCGCTCGCCGTGAGCATGATGATGCCGGTCGTCGGAGAGATCTCCTTGATGGCCGCACACACCTCGACGCCGCTGCGTCCCGGCATGCGTACGTCGAGCAGCACGATGTCGTAAGGGTTCTCGGCGACCATCTCGAGGGCCTTGTCGCCGTCGTCGACCTCTTCGAGCTCGAGGACGTCGTCGGCACCCAGCACCATCTTGACACCACGTCGGAACAGCTCCTGGTCATCAACCAGAAGCACCCGAATGCTGTCAACCCGAGAAGTCACATCCCGATCATGCCACGTGAAGGGCCCAATTGCGTCCTCACTGCTACTCCGTGACGTCCAGGTGGATGACGCCGTAGTCGTATCCCTTGCGCAGGTAGACCACGCTGGGACGCATCGAGTCCTTCTCGAGGAACAGGTAGAAGTCGTGCCCGACGAGCTCCATCTCGTACATCGCCTGGTCAAGGGTCATCGGGGGCGCCTGGTGCGTCTTCTCGCGCACCACGATGGGGCAGTCGCCCTCGGCGTCGATCGGCGAGGACTGGCCCGTGGGGACGTCCTCGTCGGGCTCGTCGTCGGCCAGGCCCTCCAGCGGAAGCTCCGCGGCGGCCGTCGACAGTGACCTCGGGGCGTGCCGGCCGTGGTGGATCCGGCCACGGTCGACCGAGCGACGCAAGCGCGACTCGAGCTTGTCGATCGCCGCGTCGAGCGCGGAGTGCTGATCGGTGGAGGCGGCTTCGGCGCGTACGGCCGGGCCCCTGGAGCGCAACGTCATCTCGACCTTGGCCGCGGTCTCCTGCTGGCGGGGATTCTTCTCGTGCGTGACCTCGACCTCCACACGGCTGATCTTCTGGCGGGAGTCGTACTTCTCGAGCCGGAGAAGTTTTTCCTCGACGTGCTCGCGGAACCGCTCGGAGATCTCACTGTTGCGACCGTTGACGACAATTTCCATGGGAACCCCTTGCCTCGGTGTCGCGCCCGAAATTCAGCGCAGCTTTCATGCCATACCTGTGACGTTAGACCGCCCTCCAAGGAATCACCATAGGCGCCGACAAACTCATGACCGATGCTCAGGAATGTTCGTTGGAAATGCGAGGAGTCGCGGCGACCACCGCGATCCCGACCGGCCGGTGACGTGCCTCACTCAGTGCTCGTACGGCCTCCGAGACGGTTGCGCCGGTCGTCAGGATGTCGTCGACGACCACGACGTCGCGGCCGGCCAGGTGCCGGTCGGTGCGCAGCCTGAAGGCGCCGTCGAGGTTGCGGGCCCGCTCGGCCGCGCCGAGGCCGACCTGGTCGACCGTCACCCTGACCGGAGCGAGTGCCTGCACGACCTGCGCATCGACACCCACCTGGCGCAGCAGGCGCCCGGCCGAGCGGGTGAGCTCGTCGACGAGGTCGCAACCCCGCTCGCGCCTGCTGCGGCGCGACGTCGGAACCGGTACGAGCGCGACGGCGAGCCCGGGGCGTACGTGCTCGATGACCGCCGCCGCGAGCAGGTGGTCGAGCACCGAGGTCAACCGGGTGTTGCCCGCCTCCTTCCACGCGACCAGCACCCGTCGCAGCACGTCTGCGTTGACGCCCGCGGCGACCGGTGGCACCCGCGTGGGGCGCCGCAACATGGCCGGGCACGGCTCAGGCCACGTGACGACCGGATCGGGGCTGATCGCGTCGCCGCACGTACGACAGACCGTCAGCGCCGGCCGGCCGCAGCCCGGGCACTGGGCGCCGAGGAGCAGGTCCGCGGCCGGGATCAGGAGCTCACGCATCCACCGAGCATCACCCGACGAGGCTCGCAGAGCACGCGGCCGGCCAGCGACTGTGGACGTCAGCGGCCGTACGTCAGGCTTGTGAATCTGGAGTCGGCGAGCAGTCGCCACGACTCCCCCGGCGCCAGGAACCACAGCCGCTCGCGGGCGTCCACCGCATAGCGGTCAGGGGTCGGTCCGGTGCCGATCGCCAACGTGCCGGCATTGACGTCGGGCAGCAATGCACCGCCACGGGCCAGGCCACCGGACGTCGAGGACCCGTCGATCGTCGTGGTGTAGACCTGCCGCCCCGACTGGCTGTCGGCGAAATAGCTCAGCTCGGTCCCGGACGACCAGGTGACCGATCGCGGGGAGCGGGCCGTCGTGTAGACCCGCGACGCGTCGCCGAGCCCCAGGATGCGGTCCTGCGTGTCGCGCCTGACCCAGCCGATCCGGATCGACGCCCCGTCCGTGCCCTGCACCGTGGCGGCATAGCGCGAGCCGTCGGGTGACAGGTCGAAGGTCCGGACGTCGAGCCCGGCCAGGTTGCCGACCTCGAGCGTGCGGATCTGGTCGTCCGTCACGAGTCGCACGCGGGTCCGGGACCCTGGCCGGTCGACCAGCCACGCATGGCCGTCGCCGTCCCAGTGCGGCGTGATGAATCGCGAGCCCGCGAACGTACGCGCTGCGCCGCCCTTGCGGTCGGTGACCCGGACGACCCGGCGCCCGGGCAGCACACCGGCAACGCCGTCCTCCGACACGCCCACGGCCACCGCCCCGCGCGCGTCCTTGCCCCAGGCCCCGCTGAGTCGCTTGATCCGGTCGCCGTCGATCTGCACGACCCTGTCGCCCCGCAGGGCGTAGGCGTGCCCGCGTGCGACGCTCGGCCCGTAGCCGCCCCAGGACGTGATGTCCTGCACCGCGGCGCCGCCGCCCGAGAGGACACCCGTAGAGCCGGCGAGGCGTACCGCGGTCACGTCACTGACCTGGCGCAGCGTCCACACGAGCTGGGCGGACAGATGGTTCTCGGCCGCCTCGCTCATCGCCGCGAAGTCGGCGTTGAACTCCACGTCGGCAACGCCCTGGTCGGACACCGGCACCGACGGCCGCAACGAGCTCAACGGAGGGACGTACGTGCGGACCGCGGCAGCCGTTGGCCCGGCCGGTCCCCTCGCGAGGCTGGTGACGAGACCGGTGGCGAGCTGGTCGCCGACCAGCACGTGGATCGGATCGGGCACGAGGCGCTGGCCGGGCCGGTCGAAGTTGTAGATGTTGAACGGCCGGAAGTAGTCGTCGAAGAACTTGCGGCTGACCAGGAGCCCGGCCTGCGGGTTCGCGATGCGCCACTCGCTGTCGACCCGTTCGAGCCGGTAGGTGACGGCCGCGGGGCGGCCCCGACGGGTGTAGTGGCCCTGCCGGTCGAGTCTGGCGTCCTCGACGAGACGGGTCTCGACGTCGACGGGGTTGCGGGCCTTGTCCGTCGTCTCGGCATCCTCGCCTGCAGCGAGGGTCGGCCCGGCGAGCCCGACCGAGGAGTAGACCCGCACCCCGGCGGACGGGCTCCACTGCTTGGCCCCCTCAGGGGTGAGGAACGCCGTGGCGGTGCCGGAGGACGCGGGATAGGCCAGCATCGCGTCGAGGTAGCCGCGCACGATCTCCCGGGGCGAGGCACCTTCGGCCGGCCGGGCCGGCGTGTAGCGCACAGTGCTCTCGCCGAGTCCGCCGTCGTCGGCGACCTTGGTCACCGGGCCCGACGACGGGATGCCCGCGCACGCCGACAGCGCGAGGAGGGTGCCGACGGCCAGCGCTGCGCAGCGTACGGTCCGGGTTTTCATGCGAACACCGAGACGATGGCGGGGAACTTGGCGGTGCCCTCAGGCTTCGGGATCGTGAGGACGAACTCGCTGCCCTCGCCCGGCCGGCCCCAGGCCTGCAGCGTCCCGCCGTGCAGCGCCGCATCCTCGCGGGAGATCGCGAGGCCGAGCCCCGTGCCGCCCTGCGTACGTGCGGGATCGGCGCGCCAGAACCGGTCGAAGACGCGGAGGTTCTCATCACCGGACAGACCGACGCCGAAGTCGCGCACGGCGAGCGAGACGCAGTGCTCGTTCTGGGCGACCTCGATCTCGACGCGTGGCGAGCCGCTGTACTTCGCGGCGTTCGTCAGCAGGTTGCGCACGATCCGGTCGATCCGCCGGATGTCGGCCTCGACGATCGCCGGCTCGTCGACACCCAGGAGGCGTACGTCGATGCCCTTGCGCGCCAGCATCGTGTCGTCCGCGGACTGCTTCGCGACCTGGCTGAGGTCGATCGTGTCGAGCTCGAGCTTGGCGGCGCCGGCGTCGAACCGGCTCAGGTCGAGCAGGTCCGAGAGCAGCGACTCGAACCGGTCGAGCTCGCCCTTGAGCAGCTCGGCCGATCGCGCGGTCTGCGGGTCGAACCGGTCGCGTGAGTCGTAGAGCACCTCGCTGGCCATCTGCACGGTCGTGAGCGGGGTGCGGAGCTCGTGCGAGACGTCCGAGACGAAGCGTTGCTGCAGCCGCGAGAGGTTCTCCAGGCGACGGATCTGGTTCTGCAGGCTCGCTGCCATCTGGTTGAACGACGAGCTCAGGCGGGCGATGTCGTCCTCGCCGCTGACGTGCATGCGCTGCTCCAGGTTGCCGCTGGCGTAGCGCTCGGCGATGCGACGCGCGAGACGTACGGGATCGAGCACCTGCCGGGAGACGAGCCAGGCGACCCCGCCGACCATCAGGACCATCGCCAGGCCGCCCAGCAGCAGCGCCCGGCGCACGAGGTCGAGGGTCTCCTGCTGGTCCTCCATCGAGAACAGGTAGTACAGCGCGTACGTGTCGCCCGTGCCGGGCGCGCGCAGCTGGCTGCCGACCACCACAGCAGGATCCGCGCCCGACGAGCCGAGCAGGGCGAGGTCGGAGTAGCGCCAGTACGTGCCCGGCTTGTCCCTGACGGCCCGGTCGAGGTCTGACGGGAGGGAGCCGGGCTCGATCGCGGCCGACGAGCGTACGGGGACCTCACCGCCGCCGGTCAGCAACGGGCCCTCGAGCACCAGCTCGTACGTACGCTTGGCGCCGCGCGAGCTCGTGAGCGAGTCGACCATCTGGGTCAGGGCCTGCGACTGGGTCGCCGGCTCGGTCTCGACCGTCGCGTCGAGCTGGGTCTGCGCGTAGTCGAAGCCCGAACGCGCCTCGGAGATCGCCGCGACCCGCCGGCTGTCGGCGAGGCCGCCGGCCACGTCTCGCAGCAGGGCCCAGCCGGTCAGCGAGATCACGAGCGCGCTCAGCACGATCGTGCTCGTCACGACGCGGGCCTGGATCGACCGACGCCAGATGCGCGTCAGGCGCCGCATCGAGCACCGCCGGAGGGGCGTTGCCGGGTCATGCCGGCGGCGTGATCGCCTGGTAGCCGACGCCACGCACGGTGCGGATGATCTGCGGGTTCTCGGCGTCGTCCTCGATCTTCGACCTGAGGCGGGTCATGTGGACGTTGACGAGCTTGGTGTCGCCGGGGTGGTGGTAGCCCCAGACCTTCTGCAGAAGCGTCTCGCGGGTGAAGACCTGCGCCGGGTCGCTGAGCAGGCAGGCCAGCAGGTCGAACTCCAGCGGGGTGAGCTCGAGCGGCTCGCCCTTGCGGGTCACGGTGTGACCGGCCGGGTCGAGCACGATGTCGCCGAACACGAGCGGCTCGGCGAGCGTGTCCGAGCGCCGCAGCCGGGCCCGGATCCGGGCCACGAGCTCGGTGTTCTTGAACGGCTTGGTGATGTAGTCGTCCGCGCCGGCCTCGAGGCCCGCGACGACGTCAGGGGTGTCCGACTTGGCCGTCAGCATGATGATCGGGACGGCCGACTTCTCACGGATCTGCCGGCACACGCTCATGCCGTCGAGGCCCGGAAGCATCAGGTCGAGCAGGACCACGTCGGGCTTGAACTGGCCGAACGCCGCCATGACCCGGTCACCCGAGCGGCACACCGCAGCGGTCAGACCCTCGCCCTCGAGCACGATCGTGAGCATCTCGGCGAGCGAGGCGTCATCATCGACGACGAGCACGCGATCACGCTTCGTACGTCGATAGCTCATGCGGCCCTCTCCACCAAGAAACCCACCATACGGAGACGGCCGCATGAACCCAGCCACATGACTCGCTCGCTGCGCTCGCTCATGCGTAGATGATACGGAGCCGGGAACAGCAACGGGCGCCAGATGCGAACACCTGACGCCCGGAGCTGTGTGCCGTGCGGTGACTCAGTAGCGGTAGAGGTCCGACTTGTAGGGACCTGCCACGTCGACACCGAGGTAGGCGGCCTGCTCCTTGGAGAGCTCCGTGAGCTCGACGCCCAGGGCGTCGAGGTGCAGGCGGGCGACCTCTTCGTCGAGGTGCTTGGGCAGCACGTGGACGCCCAGCTCGTACTGGCTGGCCTTGCTGAAGAGCTCGATCTGGGCCAGGACCTGGTTGGTGAACGAGTTCGACATCACGAACGACGGGTGACCCGTCGCGTTGCCGAGGTTGAGCAGACGCCCCTCGGACAGCACGATGATCTTCTTGCCGTCGGGGAAGATCCACTGGTGGACCTGCGGCTTGATCTCGTCCTTGACGATGCCGGGGATCTTGGCCAGGCCGGCCATGTTGATCTCGTTGTCGAAGTGACCGATGTTGCCGACGATCGCCTGGTGCTTCATCTTCTCGAAGTGCTCGACCCGGATGATGTCGAAGTTGCCCGTCGTGGTGATGAAGATGTCGGCGGTCTCGACGACCGACTCGAGGCGCTTGACCTCGTAGCCGTCCATCGCGGCCTGCAGCGCGCAGATCGGGTCGATCTCGGTGACGATGACGCGAGCACCCTGGCCGCGCAGCGACTCCGCCGAGCCCTTGCCGACGTCGCCGTAGCCACAGACGACGGCGACCTTGCCGCCGATCATGACGTCGGTGGCGCGGTTGAGGCCGTCGATCAGCGAGTGGCGGCAGCCGTACTTGTTGTCGAACTTGCTCTTGGTGACCGAGTCGTTGACGTTGATCGCCGGGAAGAGCAGCGTGCCCTCACGGAAGCGGTCGTAGAGGCGCAGGACGCCGGTCGTGGTCTCCTCGGAGACGCCCTTGATGTCCTTGGAGATGTTGGTCCAGTGCTGCGGCTTGTTGGCGACGGAGCGGGCCAGCACGCGCAGCACCTCCTTGAACTCCTCGTTGTCGGTGCTGTCCTGCGACGGCACGGAGCCGGTCTTCTCGTACTCGACGCCGAGGTGCAGCAGCATCGTGATGTCGCCACCGTCGTCGAGCAGGACGTTGGGTCCGCCTTCGGCGAAGTCGAAGACCTTCTCGGCCTCGTCCCAGTACTCGGCGAGCGTCTCGCCCTTCCAGGCGAAGACCGGGGTGCCCTTGGGGTCCTCGACCGTGCCGTCACGGCCGACGACGACCGCGGCAGCGGCGTGGTCCTGGGTCGAGAAGATGTTGCACGTCGCCCAGCGGACGTCGGCGCCGAGGTCCACGAGGGTCTCGATCAGCACGGCAGTCTGGATGGTCATGTGCAGGGAGCCGGCGATGCGGGCTCCGGCCAGCGGCTTGTCCTTGCCATAGCGCTCGCGCATGGCCATGAGTCCCGGCATCTCGTGCTCGGCGAGGTCGATTTCCTTGCGACCGTACTCCGCGAGGGACAGGTCTGCGACGTTGTAATCCATGGTCGACAGCGTACCGGCGGGTAGTCGCCCGCACCGAATCGACGGGCACATGTGAGCGAATCGACAACGGACGACCCCGACTTTCGCACTCCTGCGGACGGGCGTACGGTGTGCGAGGGGCTGTGACGGGGGTCACGGTCTGACCGATCTTGGGGGTCACGTCAATGCCAGAACACACACCGCCCGGCAAGGGTCCATTGATCGTTGCGGGGGTGGCGCTGGCAGTAGCCATCGTCGTCCCGCTGCTCGTCTGGACGTACGCCAAGGCCGACCCCGAGCTGTGGGGCATCCCGTTCTTCTTCTGGTACCAGTTCCTGCTCGTGATCGGGTCGGTCGTGCTGACGTCGATCGCCTACAGGCTCGTCATCGGGCACGAGCGGCAGCGCCGGCTCGCTGAAGGCCGCACGAACGGGGACCAGCGATGAACGACGTCGATCCGGTCTCCCTCAGCATCTTCCTGTTCTTCTTCCTGCTCGTCACGGTCCTGGGCTTCCTCGCCGCACGGTGGCGCAAGGCCGAGACGCTCGACAACCTCGACGAGTGGGGGCTCGGCGGACGCAGCTTCGGCACGTTCATCGCCTGGTTCCTGATCGGCGGCGACATCTACACGGCCTACACGTTCATCGCCGTGCCGGCGCTGCTGTATGCCGGCAACGCCACGGGATTCTTCGCCGTGCCCTACACGATCATCCTCTACCCGATCATCTTCATCTTCCTGCCGCGGCTGTGGTCGGTCTCGCACCGCCGGGCGTACGTCACGCCGGCCGACTTCGTGCAGGGCCGGTTCGACTCGCGCGGCCTGTCGCTTGCGATCGCGTTCACCGGCATCCTCGCGACGCTCCCCTACATCGCGCTGCAGCTCGTCGGCATCCAGGCGGTGCTCGACGTCATGGGGCTCGGCGGCGGCGAGGACGCCAGCTGGTTCCGCAAGGACATCCCGCTGTTCGTCGCGTTCGCGCTCCTGGCGGCCTACACGTACTCGTCAGGACTGCGGGCACCCGCGCTGATCGCGTTCGTCAAGGACACGCTGATCTACCTCGTCATCATCGTCGCGGTGATCTACCTCCCGACCCAGCTCGGCGGCTGGAGCGGCATCTTCGACTCGGCCGGCAAGGCGTTCGACTCGTTCAACAAGGACAGCGCCGACGCCATCGCCGCCGGCGAGGCCAGGCCCAAGGGACTGATCCCGGGACTCGGCGTGTCCCAGTGGGCGTACGCCACGCTGTCGCTCGGCTCGGCGCTGGCGCTGTTCATGTATCCGCACTCGGTGACCGCGGTGCTGTCGACCAAGAACCGCAACATCATCCGCCGCAACGCGGCGCTGCTGCCGGCGTACTCGTTCCTGCTGGGCCTCCTGGCGCTGCTCGGCATCGCCGCGGTCGCCGCCGGCATCCAGGTCAAGAACCCGCAGCTGGCCATCCCGCAGCTGTTCGAGCAGGAGTTCTCGCCGTGGTTCGCCGGCGTCGCGTTCGCCGCGATCGTGATCGGCGCGTTCGTGCCGGCCGCGATCATGTCGATCGCCGCGGCCAACCTGTGGACCCGCAACATCTACAAGGCGTTCCTCAACCCGGACGCGACGGATGCGCAGGAGGCCAAGCAGAGCAAGCTCGCCAGCCTGCTCGTGAAGTTCGGCGCGCTGCTGTTCGTGCTGGCGCTGCCCAAGGACTTCGCGATCAACCTGCAGCTGCTCGGTGGCATCTGGATCCTGCAGACGCTCCCGGCGATCGTCATCGGCCTCTACACGCGGTGGTTCCACCGGTACGCGTTGATCGCCGGCTGGGCGGTCGGCATGGTGTGGGGCACGATCGCGGCCTACAACACGCCCGTGGTCGGCGACCCCGGCTCGCACTTCGGTGGCTCGGTCGCTCCTCTTGAGGTGCTCGGCATCAACCTGAGCGACAACCTCATCTACTTCGGGCTGACCGCGCTGGTGCTCAACCTGCTGGTCGCGGCCGTCGGCACGGTCGTGTGCCAGGCACTCGGCATCGATGCCGGCACGGACGACACGCACCCGACGGACTACCTGGCCGACGCCGGGGACCCCGAGGTCGTCGACCGGCTCGACCCGCTGTCCACCCCACCCGTCGACTAGCCCTCCGCGATTTGGCGGCTGGACCACCACCAATCACCTGACCGGTGGTGGTCTGTCCGCCAAATCGCGGCGCATCTGGTCAGTGGCTGGGAGCGCTCGGGGCCTCGGGGCGCGCGTCCGGGACGTGGTCGGCGCGGAACACGTCGGGCTCGATGTAGACCTGCTGGGCCATCGGCTCGGCGGCGCGCACGTTGCGCTCGGCTGCGTCGATGACCTCGGCGATGCCCGCACCGGTCGCATCGGCCTCGATGCCGATCTTGACCGCGACGAGCAGCTCCTCGGGCGCGATGTGCAGCGTCTTCATGTGGATGATCTGGGTGACGCCGGGCGTCGACTCGATCGCCGTGCGCATCCGTGCGATGGAGTCCTTGCCGGCCGACTCGCCGATCAGCAGGCTCTTGACCTCGATCGCGAGCACGATGGCGACGACGATCAGCAGCACGCCGATGAAGCCGGTGCCGACGACGTCGAAGTACGCGTTGTCGGTGATCAGCGACAGGCTCACCGCGAGGAACGCCGCGACGAGTCCGACCAGTGCGGCGAAGTCCTCGAGCAGGATGACCGGGAGCTCCGGCGACTTCGCCCGGCGGATGAACGACCACCAGCTCTGCTCACCGCGCACCTTGTTGCCCTCGACGATCGCGGTGCGGAACGACAGCGACTCCAGGACGATCGCGATGCCCAGCACCACCAGCGGCACGAGACGCCACTTGCTGTCGAGTCCGGCGTCGTGACCCTCATGGATCTCGTGCCACTTGTGATAGGCCTCGTAGAGCGCGAACAGGCCGCCGACGCTGAACAGCACGATCGACACCACGAACGCATAGATGTAGCGCTCCCGGCCGAACCCGAACGGGTGCTCCTCGGTCGCCTCACGCTGCGAGCGCTTGCCGCCGACGAGCAGGAGCACCTGGTTGCCGGAGTCGGCCAACGAGTGGATCGACTCGGCCAGCATCGAGGAGAACCCCGTCAGCAGGAACGCGATGAACTTGGTGATCGCGATGCCGGTGTTGGCCAGGAGCGCAGCGATGACCGCCTTGTTGCCGCCTTCAGTCGACATGCGGCCTAGATGCTCCGGGCCTCGTCGACGAGCATCACGGGGATGTCTCGGCGGACCGGGTAGGCCAGGGAGCAGGCGGTGCAGACGAGCTCGCTGGCCTCGTCGTCGACCGCCAGGGTGGCCCGGCACTGCGGGCAGACCAGGATCTCGAGCAGGGCGGGGTCAAGATTCATGTGGAGCAGCCTCACCTAGCTCCCAGCTGGGCGGCCTCGCCGCGGATCACCGCGAGGACCTCATCGCGCACGCGGGCCATGGTCTCCTCGTCGTCGCCCTCGACGTTGAGCCGCAGCAACGGCTCGGTGTTGGACGCCCGAACGTTGAACCACCACTGGTCGCTCGTGACCGTCAGGCCGTCGAGGGTGTCCTGCGGCAGGTCGGCGTACGTCTTGGCGAGCTCCGCGAGGATGGCCGGGCCGTCGTCGACCGTGCTGTTGATCTCGCCCGAGGCGACGTAGCGCTCGTACTGCGCCATGAGCTCCGACACCGTGCCGTCGGTCTCGGCGAGCGCCGCCATGACGTGCAACGCGGCGATCATGCCGGAGTCGGCGAGGAAGAAGTCCTTGAAGTAGAAGTGTCCCGAGTGCTCGCCGCCGAACACCGCGCCGGTGCGCGCCATCTCGGCCTTGATCAGCGAGTGGCCCACGGGCGTACGCACGGCGGTGCCGCCGTTCTCGACGATGATCTCCGGCACGGCCTTGGACGTGATGACGTTGTGCAGGATCGTCGCGCCCGGCGTCGTGAGCAGCGCACGCGAGGCGATGAGCGCGGTGATCGCGGACGGCGAGACGACGTCGCCGCGCTCGTCGACGACGAAGCAGCGGTCGGCGTCGCCGTCGAAGGCCAGCCCGATGTCGGCGCCGGTCTCGCGCACCTTGGCCTGCAGGTCGACCAGCGTGCTGTGGTCGAGCGGGTTGGCGTCGTGGTTGGGGAACGTGCCGTCGAGCTCGAAGTACATCGGCGTCAGCTCGACGTTGAGCGTCGCGAACACCGACGGTACGGTGTGGCCGGCCATGCCGTTGCCGGCGTCGGCGACGACCTTGAGCCGCCGGCGATCGGGGATCGGCACGATCTGGTGCAGGTAGGCGGCGTAGCGGCTCAGCGCGTCGAGCTCCTCGTACGTCCCGGTCGGCTCGGGCAGCTCGGTGCGGGCCAGGAACTCGGTGGCCTGCTCCGCGATCGCCGAGAGCCCGGTGTCGTAGCCGATCGGCTTGGCGCCGGCGCGGCACAGCTTGATGCCGTTGTAGGCCGCCGGGTTGTGGCTCGCGGTGATCATGGCACCGGGCAGGTCGAGGTCGCCCGAGGCGAAGTAGAGCAGGTCGGTCGACGCCAGGCCGATGCCGATGACGTTGCCGCCCTGCGCGCGTACGCCGTCGGAGAACGCCTCGACGAGGAGCGGCGACGTGTCGCGCATGTCGTGGCCGATGACGGCGGTGCCGCCGCCGGCCACGCCGGTCTCGAGGGCGAACGCCTCGCCGAGGGCACGGGTCAGGGCAGGGTCGAGCTGTTCGGGCGAGCGGCCGCGTACGTCGTACGCCTTGACCACCTCCGCCAGACGGGGGTCGATCAAGATTCAGGCCTCACGAGTCGAAGGGCGGGTGGTCCATCAGGTGCGGGTGTCGGCGGGGCGGCCGGCCTCGCGGACCGCGTCGGCCAGCGCCAGCAGGTCGTCACGGGTGGGCTCGGCAGCGGCCGGGTCGGGGGCGAGGCGCAGCACGTTCCAGCCCTGCGGCGCCGACATGCGTTGCGAGTGCTCGGCGCACAGGTCGTAGGTGTGCGGTTCGGCGTATGTCGCCAGCGGCCCGAGCACGGCTGTCTGGTCCGCATAGACATAGGTCAGCGTCGCCACTGCCGTCTGGGAGCACGCAGAACGCGTGCATCGTCTCACCGCACCCACGAGGTGAGGTTATCCCCCACGTCCGACACCGCGCGTTAGGCTCACCGCATGGATCACTTCGGCGGCGCCGTCAGCGGTCCACGCCCCGGCCGGATGCGTGACCGGAGAGGCCGTGGGCCACGCGGACCGATGGCCCTGCCCGGGCCGCTCTCGCCGCGGAGCGTGCCGGTCCACCGTCCCGCCCGGGCCGCGTTCGACCTGCTGGTCGGCGACGTGATCGCGGCACTCGAGCCGCACTTCGCCGTCGAGGCCGATCACGTCCAGGTCGTGGTCGAGGAAGCGCCGTTGCTGCCTCCGGAGTGGACCGACGACGTCCCGCTCAGCATCGTGGCGCCCGAGCCCGAGGGTGCGCGCGTCGTCCTGTTCCGCATCCCCATCGCCCAGCGCTGCACGAGCAACGACGACCTCGAGGACCTCGTCTGGTCCGTCGTGCTCGACCGGCTCGCCGAGGTCTGGCACATGTCGCCCGACGATCTCGACCCGCGGCCGCGCTGACTCGCCCTAGGACGTCGGGCGCACCTGCGGGCTGAGCACCGTCACCGGCGCCGCCGTGAGGGCCAGCGAGCTGATGCCGTCACCCTTCACGTACGTCGCCGCGGCCACGACCTTGCCGTGCGGCGTGACGACGAAGTACGCCGCGTCGGGAGTCTCGAGCCTCGCCCACGTCGTGGTGCCGGCCTTGATCTTCACGGTGCTCGACGCGAGCCGGCGCATCGAGGCGTCGTACGCCTGGACGTCGACCGATGCCGCGTCACCCGGCGCGGTCAGCATGAGCCGTGGGGCACCGATCTTGGGTCCCACCTCGACGGGCACGATCGCCGGGCCAGACAGCGCCGGCACCGCCTCGGCGTAGGCGTAGTCCTTGTCGCCCGGCGCCATGCGCACCGAGGCGGAGATCGGCTGGTCCGACGTCAGCCGCAACGCCTGAGCACCCGAGCCGGCGGACTTCGGCACCGTGACGGAGCGCGTCGTGCCGGCCGCGACCTTGAGCTGCTCGAGGCCGGACGGCGCGAACGTGTTCTTGGCGCCGATGACCTTGACGCTGACCCGGGCGGTCGACTGGCCGGGGTTGACCATCATGAGGGTCCGTCCCGATGCGCCCTGCACGAGTCCTCCGACGACCTGCGTACGTCGTGGGGACAGCGTCGCGGAGACCGGTTCGGTGCCGCTGAACACCGAGGTCGAGGTGTCGTTGACGACGGCTGACAGCGACCCGCGACGCCGGTGCACGTGCATCGAGAGCTCGGCCTCCCCCGCCGCCAGCTCGTCGAGGCGGATCCGGCGGACCGACGACGGCTTGACCACGATGCCCTCGGACCCGACCGCGTCGATCTTGCCCTTGGGGCCCCAGAGCGACAGGTCGACGGCGGCCGGCGTGTCGGCGAGGTTGGTCAGGATCAACGTCGAGAAGTGCTTGCCGCCCGAGCCCAGGCCCATGAGCCAGGCGTCGTCGACGACACCGGGGCACGAGCCGACCACGAGCCCGCCGCCGCCCTTCTTGGGCGCCGTGCCGGCGAAGAACCCGACGGCGCCGGAGGCCCGGCCCCGCTGCTGCACCATGACACCTTGCGCGTTGACGACGGACGTACGCCAGGACGAGGCGTCCTCGAGCTCGGCGTCGCGGGCGCGGCCGGGGAACGCGTTGGCGGTGGCACCGCTGCCGGGGCGGACCTGACCGGCGGCCACGGTGATGACCGAGCCGGCCGGGCAGGCGTACGACGATTCGGTGACCGTGACCCGCGATGGCGGGCGGGCCGACTCGG
The DNA here is from genome assembly GCA_963806345.1 of uncultured Actinomycetota bacterium. Classification (GTDB taxonomy): domain Bacteria; phylum Actinomycetota; class Actinomycetes; order Propionibacteriales; family Nocardioidaceae; genus Aeromicrobium. The sequence continues at coordinate 220,647 of CAWDXV010000022.1, forward strand.
AGCTCGACGGCGCCACCAGGGCGAGCAGCACCATCGCGACAGCGGCGACCGGCAGGATCAGGATCTTCAAGTCCTTCATGCGGTCACCTCCGCTTCTTCCTCGTCGTCCAGTGGTTCGGGAGCGGCACGCCGGCGTACCGGCGCGGTCAGCACGATCGCCACGAGCCAGGCCAGGGCCTGCAATGCGATCAGCCCGCGGTGCCACCACGGCGGCGACGCGGCGTCGTCATTCGGCTGCGGCGTGAGCGTCCACACCCGCGAACCCGGCTCATCGCTGCCGGCCGGCGAGAGCCGCGGCGCGGCGTCGATGCGGCGGCTCACCTCGGCATCGACGTGAGGCGCATAGATCGAGTCGATGCCCAGGTCGCCGAGCGCATCGACGTCAGCTGTGGTCGCCTGCGCGAGGATGCGGCGCACGATGGCGGTCAGCCGGGCCGAGTCGGACGATGACGCCGTCACGGCCTCCTGCCCGAGGAACGGTCCGTCGCCGGCGACGACGCGATAGTCCACACCGTCGTCGATGCTGCCGGTCACGATCAAGGTGTCGCCGGGTCGTTCGGCCAGGAAGACCGGCACGACGTTGGCCCGGCCGTCGTCGAGCGGGTCGGCGGATCCTCGCACGAGCCACCAGCCCGCGGTGCCGAGCGGCAGCACGAGCGCGACGACGACGGCGGTGGCGAGTGCGGGTCGCGGCCACGACAGCGCGGCCGGGACCGCGAGGAGGACCGCGGTCAGGAGGCCGCCGATCCACACGACAGCGGGGATGCCGACCCACGGTGTGATGTCTGCCGGGCCCGCGTGGGTCGAGTAGTCGACCAGCGTGCCGGCAAGCGCCGCGCCGAGGCCCAGCAGCGCGACGAGCCACGCGAGCAGGACGCCGGTCCGGGTGCGACGGGGCACCAGCGCGACGAGCGCCAGGACGAGCACCCCGACGGTGAGCCACTCAGGGGCCGCACCGGGGCCGCCCGCACGACCGAGCACGACGTCGCGGACCGTGGCCGAGCCGGGCAGGGGATAGCCGGCCTCCCACCACATCCGCCACGGGCGAAGCGCGCGCTGCGCCAGCCATGGCCCGAGCAGGATCAGCGGCACGACGGCGGCGACGACGAGCTGTTTGCGGACCCAGCGACCCTCGGCGTACCAGAGGATCAGGAGCCCACCGAGGCTCATCGGCAGGACGATCGGCGCGAACGCGGAGGCGAACGCGATCCAGATGCCCAGGCGCAGGGCCAGCTGCCACCCCGGGTTCTCGGCCAGCTGCCACGCCGTGTTGGCGAGGATCGGCAGCACGATGAGCGCGACGACGGTGCCGAGCCGGCCCTGGCTCACGGCTCCGGTCGCGACGACGCACAGCGCGTACGACACGGCCCAGACCATGCGAGGTACGCGGTGCGAGCTGATCTGCCGGCCGAAGCGGTGTGCCGTCAGCGCGGCCAAGGGCACCGAGAACACCATCGCGAGCGTGATCAGGAGACCGGGGTGGAACCACACCGGCGTCGAGAGCACGGCCAGCGGGAGCGCGAAGACCGGAGGCATCGTGTCGCTGGGAAGCCCCACGTCGTGCGCGGCCGCCGAACAGCAGTCCCCACCAGCCCGCAGACGATCCGGGAGCGGGCAGCAGCGCGCCGCCGTGCAGACCGCCGCCGAACAGGCCACGACCGGCGATCACGGAGAGCGCGATCAGCACCAGCACGACAGCGAGCCACGGGCGACGCTGCAGCAACGACGGACCGTCGTCCAGGTTCTCTGCCTCGTCGGGTGCCTGGTCGAGCGTCGTCGAGCGGCGACCGACCGTCTCGACCGCCTCGGGCTTGATCAGTGCGGTCGCGGTGTCGCGGACCATGTCGAAGCCGTGCTGGTACGGCAGCCAGAACGGCGCGAGGAGGTGCCGGATCGCACGGTGCGGGCGCTTGGCGGTCGCCCGCCTCCGCCGCCTGGCCTTGATGAGCTTGAACGGATGGATGTAGACCGAGCGCAGCGCCAGGAGCTCGTCGCTCGCCGCCTCCGGGTCCTTGCCGATCAGCAGGCCGATGACCCGCAGGAGCGACCCGCAGAACAGCCGGACGTACTGCCAGAGGAAGCGCGGCATCGGGGTGTTGGCCAGCAGCGTGTAGATCGCAGCCCGGCGCTCCTCCCAGTGCGGCACGTCGCCGGCGGTACGCGTTCGGGTGCCGCGGCGGCTCGACTCGGCGTGGAACACCACGGCAGTCGGTGCGGTCCTCGTGCGATAGCCGGCTCGCGCGATGCGCCAGCCCAGGTCGATGTCGTCGAAGAACAGCGGGAGGTTGGGGTCGAGCCCGTTGAGCTCGTCCCACACGTCGCGGCGGATCAGCATGCCCGCGGTGTTGACGGCGAGGACGTCGCGGGGTCGGTCGTGCTGCCCGGCATCCGGCTCACCGGTCTCGAGACCGGTCTCGCGCGAGCCCGTCGCGGTGACCGTCAGGCCGACCTCGAGGAGGCGACGCAGCGACGGCCACTCGCGGATCTTGGGACCCACGGCGGCGATGTCGGGCGCCGAGGTCGCGGTGTCGAGCAGGCCCGACAGCGTGCCCGGCAGCACCGCGGAGTCGTCGTGCAGGAGCCAGATCCAGTCGGTGCGGGGCATCGACTCGAGTCCCAGGCGGACCGCCTCACCGAACCCGGTGCCGGAGGGGGCGTACGTGATGCGCTCGGCCCCGAACGAGTCGCGCAACAGGTCGGCGCTGCCGTCCGTCGAGCTGACGTCGACGACCCGCCACGTGGTCGGCGCGTAGAACATGTGGGCGAAGGAAGCCAGGACCTTGGGCAGCCAGCTCGCACCGTTGTGAGCCACGAGGATCGCGCCCACTGTGGGCGGATCGTCGAGCCAATGGCGCGTCGTACTGGTCTCGTCCACGTAGAGCGACTCTAGTGGACGAGCGAAACTGGCGTTTAGGCCCCAGCGTCCTGCCCGCTTGGATCAGGGAGCGTGGTGCCACGCCTGCCATGCAAGGCAGAGGAGGGAGGCGCACCGGGGTTGTGCGGTGACCGACGATAACGCCGCAGGGCAGGATGTGGCGCCGCGCGACCCCAAGGGGGCGGGGCGGTGGGGCCTTAAGCCCGCTTCTTCAGCTTGCGACGTTCACGCTCGGACAGACCGCCCCAGATGCCGAACCGCTCATCATGTGCCAGGGCGTACTCGAGGCACTCTCCACGGACGTCGCACGTCAGGCACACTCGCTTGGCCTCACGTGTGGATCCGCCCTTCTCAGGGAAGAACGCCTCGGGGTCCGTCTGAGCGCAAAGGGCGCGCTCTTGCCACATGAGTTCCTCATCGAGCTCTTGCGGCAGACCCAGATCGAATGACATACATGGAATTACAGTCCTGTCACCTGTCACAAGTCAAGCCGAATGGCAAGATTCATGAAATCCCCGGCGTGTCGCCCCCGTGCCGGACGTCCGTTGAGGCAAGACACAATGGCCGTCATGCGCATCCTGCTCGTCGTCGGCGCCGACGGCGCACCCTTCGCCCACGAGCTCGGCCAGCTCCTCGAGCCCGACGACGAGCTCACGGTGGTCGCTCCGACCGTACGTGGCCACGTCGCCGCCGGCTTGCAGGCGAGCCCCGACCTCGACGGACTCCTGACACCGACCACCCCCGCGACGTACGCCGTCGCCGACGCACTCGAGGCGGTCGGCTACACACCCACGTGGCAGCGGGCCAGCGACCAGGCCGTGGCGGCCCGCCTGGTCCGCACCGAGCTCGTCGCTGACGGGAACCGCCCTCACCGACGCGACGCTCGCCGCGGGCATCCGCGCCGCGCTCCCCTACACGCTGCTGCCCGTGTGTGAGGACCGAGCCGAGTTCCGCGTCGTCGTCGGCCCGGACGAGCCGCGGGCGATCCCGGTCGACGAGTACCTCGCCGATCCTGCGGCCCACGAGCCCACGCAGCTGCTCCTGGTCGCCGACCAGATCTCGGTGTCCTCCGCCGTCTCGTCGGCCGTGCTCGGCTGCGACGTCCTGGTGCTGGGGCCGTCGAGCCGCACGCTGGCGATCGACCCGGTCCTGCGTACGCCGGGCTTCCGCGACCTGGTCAGCGGCGACCTGCCGGTGCTGGTCGTCGACCACGAGGACTCCGCGCCGGCCGAGCTCGTACGTGTCGCCGGCCTGCGAGAAACGGATCCGGGCCGGGCCGAGTCCGTGCCGGCCGACGCTGGCGCCGTGCTCGACCGCGCGCGCAAGGTCTTGGCATGAGGACGCTCGACCAGCTGCTCCGATCCGCGGCCGACCCCTCGCAGCCGCTCGTGACCTACTACGACATGGCCACCGGCGAACGTGTCGAGCTCAGCACGACCACGACGGCGAACTGGGTCGCCAAGACCAGCAACTTCCTCGTCGACGACCTCGACGCGGCGCCGGGCAGCCGCATCCGCATCGGACTGCCGAGCCACTGGCTGACCACGGTCTGGATCCTGTCGGCGTGGAACGTCGGCGCGGCGGTCGTCGACCACTCCGCCGACATCGGCGCTGAGCGGCCCCGACCTCGTCGCCGACGAGCCCGTACGTGTTGCGGCTTCGCTGCGTCCGTTGGGCGGCCGGTTCCAGGAGCCGCCGGCCGGCTTCCTCGACGTGGGCGCCGAGGTGCCGGGCCACGGTGACCACTTCGTCGCCCTCGACCCGCCGGAACCGTCCACCCTGGCGCTCGACCTCGACGGCACGGCTCTCACGCACGCCGAGCTCCTCGCCGCAGCCGCTCCGGACGGCGTACGACGGCTCGTCACTCCCGGCGGCATTCGGCGCGACGCCGAGCTGATCGCGGCCGCGTGCCTGGGTGGCGGCTCCCTGGTGATCGTGTCATCCGCCACACCGGAGCAGATCTCACGCGTGAGCGCGCAGGAGGGCGCCGAGCCCGGGTAGGCCGATCCATTACACTCAACGATGCCTCGACGGCAGACGTCAGGCGCCCCCGAATGTCTGAACAGTAGGGACACCACACGGATGACAATCGCCGAGGACGCGGCGCGCCTGGGCCTGCACAAGGTCGGCGGCCGCCCCCCGCTTCGCGACTACGTCGCTGACGTCTGGAGGCGCCGGGCGTTCATCTACTCGATGTCGCGATTCAAGATCGAGTCGGAGAACCAGCAGAACTCGCTCGGCATGTTCTGGGTCGTCCTCAAGCCGCTGCTCAACGCGCTCGTCTACGGCATGATCTTCGGCTTCCTGCTCCCCAGCGACACCCGCCCGCCGCACTTCGTCGAGTTCCTCATCATCGGCGTGTTCATCTTCGAGTTCTTCTCCCAGTCGTGGACCGCCGGCGGCAAGGCCATCACCAACAACGCGGCGCTCGTGCAGAGCCTGGCGTTCCCGCGCATGGTGCTGCCGCTGGCCGCCGTCACGCAGCGGTTCCTGCAGTTCCTGCCGACGGTCGGCATCATGCTGGTGTTCCTGATCATCAGCGGCAACATGCCGCAGCTGCACTGGATCCTGATCATCCCGATCTTCGCGCTCTACTACCTCTTCAACTGCGGGCTCGCCCTCGTCACGGCCCGCCTGGCCGCGCACTGGCGCGACATCAACAACTTCTTGCCCTTCCTGACCCGGTTCTTCTTCTACACGACCGGCATCTTCTTCAGCGTCGAGGAGCGGTTCGGCCCGCACAAGGCCACCGCGAGCAAGCAGGCCACCGAAGGCCACCCCACGATCATCACGATCAGCCACTTCCAGCCGGTCCACGAGTTCCTGAGCCTCGCCCGCTCGGCACTCCTCGCGGGCGACTCCTACACGATCGACGAGCGCTACTGGCTCTACGCGGGCGTCTGGTCGATCGGCCTGTTCGCCTTCGGGGTCTGGTTCTTCTGGCGCGCCGAGGAAAGGTATGGCCGTGTCGACTGACGAGACCCAGGTCGAGGCTCCCCAGCCGCCCACGGACCGCAAGCCCGTTGTCGTCGTCGACGACGTGCACGTGGAGTACAAGGTGTTCGCCACCGGCAAGCGGCCCACCGCTGCGGACCGTCGTTCCAACGTCCTGAAGGGCCGCGGCAAGCAGATGCGTACGGTCCACGCACTCAAGGGCGTGTCGTTCACGGCGTACGAGCAGGACAGCATCGGCGTCATCGGCACCAACGGCTCCGGCAAGTCGACCCTCATGCGAGCCATCGTCGGCCTCACGCCGACCAGCCGCGGCGCGATCTATGCGACTTCGCGGCCCAGCCTGCTGGGTGTCGGCGCGGCCCTCATGAAGGACCTGTCGGGCGAGCGCAACATCATCCTCGGCGGCCTGGCGATGGGCTTCACCCGCGACGAGATCGCCGCCAACTACGACGACATCGTGAAGTTCTCGGGCCTCGAGAAGTTCATCGACCTGCCGATGCGGGCCTACTCCTCAGGCATGACGGCGCGGCTCAAGTTCGCCCTCGCCAGCGTCCAGACCCACGACATCCTGATCGTCGACGAGGCGCTCGCGGTCGGTGACCGTCGGTTCCGCGCCCGCAGCGAGGCGCGCATCCGCGAGATCCGCGACAACGCCGGCACGGTGTTCCTCGTGAGTCACTCGATGCAGTCGATCAAGGACACCTGCAGCCGGGTCATCTGGCTCGACCAGGGCACGCTCGTCATGGACGGCGAGCCCGACGAGGTCATCAACGCGTACGACACCGCACAGGACCAGCAGCCTTAAAGGCAGGTTTCGAGGCTTCGCGCGCAGAGCGCACCCGCACCTCAACCACCTCGACCGGTCGGGCGCATCGCGCCCTCGGGCCTCGGTCAGATCCCGACGCCGGGATAGCCGACACAGTCGTCCGAGGTCTCCGACCCGACGACCCCGGCTGAGATCTTCGCCTTGCCGCCGGCCGGGACCTGGTCGACGTCCTCGGATCCCACCGCGTTGATCCTGCCCTTCTTGTCGCGGCACACCACGACAACCTCGAACGGCGTGAGCGGTTCCTTGCGAGGATTGACGACCGTCAGCTCGGCGAAGTGGCCGACGATGCTGCCGCGAGCCGGCTTCACCGGACTCGCCGCCGGGTCGGAATCGACCCGGAGCTTCGCTGTCGCCCGTACGCGCGCCACCCGCGGTGCGTCGTCGACCTGGGCCGTGACGGCCAACCGCTGGCCCGCCCAGGAGAACGCCGAGTAGCCCGTGACCTTGCCGACGACCTTGCCGTCGGCGTCGAGCAGCTTGAACGCCACATCGACCTCGTGGCCGTACTCGGGGTCGTCGATCGGGTTGTCGAGGATGGCGACCACGTTGAGGTAGTCGTCGTCCTGGGCGAAGCTCGTCTCGGCGATGGCGTCGCTCGCATCGATGACCTTGGCATGGTTGGACATGCCCGGCTTGGACGCGTCGATCTCGTCATCGCCCTTGGAGCCGGAGCCTGAGCCGCTGCTGCCCCCGCCGCACGCGGTCACGAGGAGCAGGACAGTCGAGGCCACGACGACACGGAGCATGACCGCAATGTAGCGGTCAGGGATTCGACGTTCCGAGGTTTCGAGGTTTCGCGTGCAGAGCGCACTCGCACTCAACCACCTCGACCGGTCGGGCGCAGAGCGCCCTCGGGCCTCGGTCAGCAGACGGCGTTGAGGTCGTCGGTCTGGTTGGCGGCGCGGCCCGAGTCGTCCTTGGGCTTCTTGGTCGGCTTGACCGTCGACTCCGACTTGTCGATCGCCTTCTGGATCGCCGCCTGGATGGCCGGGAAGTCCGGCGTGACGGTGTTGAACTCCGGCGGCACGACCGACACCGTGCGGATCTTCTCGCCACGCGACTTGAGCGCCAGGTCGGCGAACTGACCGAGCTCCTTGGCCGGGATGTTGGTGCTGAGCAGCTCCTTGCCGGACTTCGCGATCTTGGTCGCGTTGAGCAGCACCTTCTGCGGGCTGAGCTGGTCGGCCATCGCGGCCATCAGGCACTTCTGCCGGCCCATGCGGGTGTAGTCGTCGGACTGCACGCGGCTGCGGGCGTACCAGAGCGCCTGCTGGCCGTTGAGCTTCTGCTTGCCGACCTCGATGTACTTGTTCTTCCACGCGTCGTCGTGGCCGAACATCGCGATGCGCGTCTTGACGTCCATCGTGACCCCGCCGACCGCGTTGACCAGGCCCTTGAAGCCGTTGAGGTTGACCATGACGTAGTAGTTGATCTTGAGCTTGGTGACGCCCTGGATCGCGTCGATCGTGGCGTCCAGCCCCGGATCCTTGCTGCCGGGGTAGAGGTCCGTACGGTTCTGCGCCGCCGTGTGCACCGCGTTGAGCAGGCAGGTCGGCCCGCAGTTGTAGCCGTAGGGATAGACCTTCAGCATCGGCGAGCCCTTGGAGAACGGCACGTTCTGCAGGTTGCGTGGCAACGAGATCAGCACGACCTTGCCGGTGTCGGCGTCGATGCTGGCGACCGTCATCGAGTCGGGCCGGACGCCGGTGCGGTCGGCGCGGGCGTCCGAGCCGAGCAGCAGGATGTTGTAGCGGCCCTTGAGCGGCTCAGACGTCTTGGTCGCCTTGAACACGACCTTGACGGTGTCGCGCGAGACCTTGATGAGCTGTGAGGCGTACGCCGTGGAGCCGGCGACGCCACCGATGATCGCGAGGTTGAGCACCGTGATGAACGCCGCCCGCATGAAGTTGAGGCGGAACGGCGAGGCCAGCCGCCACGCGTCGAGGAAGAGGATGCCCCACAGCACGGCGACCGCGACGATGCCGGCCCGCGCGAGCATCAGGACGTCGGTGTCGGTGAACCAGCCCAGCACCTCGGCGCGGTCCGTGCGGTACTTCCACAGCACATAGCCGCCGCCGCCCAGCGCGCCGAGCCACAAGGTGACCGCGAACCAGCCGACCGCGCGCTTGCCGACGGCGATGTGGCCGGAGCCGGGAACCAGCACCGTCATGAAGCACAGCAGCAGGGCGCGGCGGAACCGGACGCGCGGCGAGTCCAGGTGGTTGTCCTGGTAGCCGCGGCCCAAGAGACTCGCGCGATGCGACATGAGATCCCTCACGGTGTGGCCGACGAAGCATCCATTATCACTGACGCCCGGTGCTTCCGTGACATCGCGTCAGTGATCTCAGTGACTACTCAGGTCCCGCGGGGCGTCAGCACGCAGCGCCGAGGTCGGAGCTCTGGTTGGCCTTGCGGGGATCGTTGGCGTCGTCGCCGACCTTCGGCACCGACAACCTGGCCTTCGTGATGCCGCCGGGGATCGACGACCGGCCCTCGGCCTTGTCGATCGCGTGGTCGATCAGCCGGCGGACCTTCTTGAAGTCGGGGTTGCCGGTGTAGATCACCGGCGGGACCAGCGAGACGGTCGAGACCTTCTGCGTCTTCGCCTTGAGCGCCAGGTCGACGAAGGTGTCGAGTTCGGACTTGGGGATGTTGGTCGTCAGGAGCGCCTTGCTGGAGCTGGCGATCTTCTCGACGTTGAACAGCACCTTCTGCGGGCTGAGCTGGTGGAGCATCGCGTTCATGACGCACTTCTGCCGGCCCATGCGCGAGAAGTCGTCGTTCTGCACGCGGCTGCGGGAGTACCACAGCGCCTGGTCGCCGGTCAGCTTCTGCTCGCCGGCCTCGATCCAGCCGCGGATCGGCGAGCCGATGCCGCCGATCGCGGTGCGCTGCTGCACGTTGATGCGTACGCCGCCGACGGCGTTGACGAGCTTGGAGAACCCGTGCATGTTGACCATCGCGTAGTAGTTGAGCTTGAGGCCCGTGATCTCCTCGACCGCGCCCATCGTTGCCTTGAGGCCCGGGTTCTTCTGCTTGAACAGCGAGGCATGGTCGTTGGCCCAGGTGTTGATCGCGTTGAGGTACTGGCCCTCGCCGTTGAAGCCGTTGGGGAATGCCTTGCGCATCACCGAGCCCTTGGGGAACGGCACGTTCTGCAGGTTGCGAGGCAGGCCGACCAGCACGGTCCGGCCGGTCTCCTTGTCGATGCTCGCGACGGTCAGCGAGTCGGGGCGCAGGCCGCTGCGCTCGGGCCCGGAGTCGCCGCCGAGCAGGAGCACGTTGTAGCGGCCGTCCTGCGGCTTGGAGACGGTGTGGGCGACGAAGACGCTGTCGACGAACGAGGTCTGCACGGCGACGAGGTGCGCGGCGAAGAACAGCGCCCCGGCGGTGACGAAGCACAAGGCGCTGTTGATGCCGGTCATCCAGAGCCGGTGCTTGCGGCGCAGCTCGAGCGGGCGACCCAGGCGCCACGCGTCGACGATCAGCGCGACCCAGGCAATCGCGCCGGCGATCAGGATCCAGCGGCCGACGGGCAGCAGCGGCGACTCGATCGCCAGTGACAGCAGCTGCTTGCGGGAGTTCATCGCGAGGAACAGCAGGACCGCTCCGACGGCGAGGAACGCCAGCCACACGCGTACGGCGATGCGGCCGATCCGCTTGTTGCCCATCACGAGCTGCGCGGAACCGGGCATGGCGAGGGTCATCGCCGTGAGGGTCAGTGCGCGGCGGAACTGGATGCGTGCGGAGGTGTCGGCCGGATGGGCGTACGACCCACCCATCACACTCGAGCGAACGTCAGACATGGTGTCCTCACGGGGGAAGAGGCTGAGGTGATTCTCAGTATCCACACAAACTCTCGAGTTGAGGTTGAGGGCGCGCCGAGCGCGTGCGGGAATTTCGCCGGGCCGTCAGGGCGGCTGCCGGGCTCGTGTACCGAGGTCAGGTACGTTCTTGCTCATGTCAGATGAGCGTCCCGAGGGCGAGTACGGCTGGTTGTACGGCGAGGACCAGCCGACCCGTCCGGTGCCGCGTGGACCGTCGTCCGACCTGCCTCCCCCGAACCTGCCGCCGCCGAGCCGCCGGTCCGACGACGACCTGCCGCCACCCAACCTCCCGCCTCCGGGCCGCCGCGCTGACGACGACGTGCCGCCGTCCGGACCCAAGAAGCCCAAGAAGAAGCACAACGGACGGCGCATCTTCGGGCTCATCGTGCTCGCCTGGGTCGTGTTCCTGGTCGCGGTGCCGTGGTGGGCCTGGGGCCAGATCGAGAAGGTCGACGCCTCGCCGGCGACCGGCCGCCCCGCCGACCAGCCCGGCACGACGTACCTGCTCGTCGGGTCCGACAGCCGCCGCGGCCTGACCAAGGAGGAGCAGAAGGAGCTCACGACCGGAGGCGACACCGGCGGTCGCGGACGCACCGACACGATCATGCTGCTGCACACCGGCAGCGGCCCCAGCATCCTCATGTCACTCCCCCGCGACTCGCTGGTCGACATCCCGGGCTACGGCCGCACCAAGATCAATGCGGCGTACGCCTTCGGCGGGCCCAAGCTGCTCGTACGCACGATCGAGGGCAACACCGGCATCAAGGTCGACGACTACATCGAGGTCGGCTTCGGCGGGCTGGTCAAGGTCGTCGACTCGCTCGGCGGCGTCGAGATCTGCCCCAAGGAGCGGATCAAGGACAAGGACTCCGGGCTCAACGTCCGCAAGGGCTGCCAGAACGCCGACGGCAAGACCGCGCTGGCGTACTCCCGCAACCGGCACTCGTACGCGACGCAGGACATCCAGCGCGTGCAGAGCCAGCGTGAGGTGCTCGGATCGATCGCGGCCAAGGCCAAGTCGCCGTGGACCGTGATCAACCCGGTCCGCTACCTCAGCGTGGCCAAGGGCGCCTCCGGGTCGCTGCGCATCGGCGACGACGTCAGTCCCATCGCACTGTTCCGGTTCGCGCTCGCCCTGTCGGCCTCGATGGGCGGCGACGGGCTCAACTGCACCGTGCCGCTGCGGGACTTCGCAGTCACGTGGGACCCCGAGCGGGCGCCCAAGATGTTCGACTACATCAAGAAGGATCGCACCGACCAGATCGGCAGCCTGTGCACCAAGGACGGCCTGCCCAAGCGCTGAGGTCGCCCAGATAGGTTTGGGGGCATGACTTCTGCGGATCATCCCGGCGCGTACGCCTATGGCGTCGCCACGCTGACTCTCGACGGCACGGTCCTCGACGTCTGGTACCCCGAGCCCCGGCTCGGCGCCGCCCCTGAGGGCGATCCGGAGCCGGGCGAGCTGACCGCGCTGGCCGGCCAGGACGCGATCCGCGAGGTGCACAAGGTCGTCGTCCACACCGTGATCGACGACCTGCAGCAGCCGCCCACCGACGCGTACGACGTCTACCTGCGGCTGCACCTGCTGTCGCACCGGCTCGTCGCCCCGCACGGCCAGAGCCTCGACGGCATCTTCGGGCTGCTGACCAACGTCGTGTGGACGTCGCTCGGACCCTGCGCCGTCGACGGCTTCGAGATCGTCCGGGCCCGGGCGCGTGGCGCCGGTCTGCACGTCCAGGTCACGAGCGTCGACAAGTTCCCCCGCATGACCGACTACGTCGTGCCGTCCGGCGTGCGCATCGGCGACGCCGACCGCGTACGCCTCGGCGCGCACCTCGCCGAGGGCACGACCGTCATGCACGAGGGCTTCGTCAACTACAACGCCGGCACGCTCGGCACCGCGATGGTCGAGGGCCGCATCTCCGCCGGTGTCACGGTCGGCGACGGCTCGGACGTCGGCGGCGGCGCGTCGATCATGGGCACGCTGTCGGGCGGCGGCAAGGCCGTCATCACGGTCGGCGAGAACAGCCTGATCGGCGCCAATGCCGGCATCGGCATCTCGCTCGGCAACGACTGCGTCGTGGCCGCCGGCACCTACGTCACGGCGGGCTCCAAGGTGACGATGCCCGACGGCACCGTCATCAAGGCGTCCGAGCTGTCCGGCGAGAACGGCATCCTGTTCCTGACCAACAGCCAGACCGGCGCCATCGAGGCCCGGCCGCGCGGTGAGCGTACGGGCATCGAGCTCAACGCCGACCTCCACGCCAACTAGCAGTGCGTTTTCGCTGGTTCGTCGTCCTCGCCCTCCTCACCGCCACCGTGATGGTCGCGGTGGTGCTGCGCGACCGCGAGCCGCTGCGCAGCGAGTCGTGCGTCGCCGAGGTCGGCAAGGTCAGGGCCGAGATCGACCTCGAGCAGGCCCGGTGGACGACGTTGATGGCGGCGATCTCGCAGCGCCGCGGCCTGCCCCCGCGGGCGACGACGATCGCGATCGCCACGGCGTTCCAGGAGTCCAAGATCCACAACATCGACTACGGCGACCGCGACTCGGTGGGCCTGTTCCAGCAACGTACGTCGCAGGGCTGGGGCACGGTCGAGCAGATCAGCGACCCGCACTACTCGATCGGCCGGTTCTACGACGCGCTCGTCAAGGTCAAGGGCTATGAGTCGATGAAGATCACCGACGCGGCACAGAAGGTGCAGCGCTCTGCGTTCCCCGGTGCGTACGCCCAGCACGAGGACTACGCCCGAGCCCTCGCTTCGGCGCTGCGCGGCTACAGCCCCGCGGAGTTCACCTGCCAGATCAATCCCAAGGGCAGCGGCACGATCAACCGGGTCACCAAGGACGTCAAGGCGGCCTTCGGCGACATCGCGTTCGACACGGACGGCGACGACGCGTCGTACCCGCTCACGGGCAAGGCCTCCGACGTGAAGGCGCGCGGCTGGGCGCTCGCGCACTACCTGGTCGGCAACGCCTCACGCCTGCGGATCACCGACATCTCGTTCGGCAACCGCGAGTGGAACGCCGACGACTCCGACAAGGGCTGGACCGCGCGCTCCGGCACCGACTCCGACACCGTCCGAGTCTCGACGAACTGAACCCCGCGATGTGTGAGGTTGGAGGCGCTATCCGAGCGCGGTGACGCCTGTAAGTCCACAAATCGCGGCGGGGGTCAGCGGGTCAGGCGGGTGACGGCTTCGGCGACGCGCTCGTCGGTCGCGGTGAACGCCGCGCGTACGTGCTGGGAGCCCGCGGCACCGTAGAAGTCACCGGGCGCCGCCAGGATGCCGCGCTCGGCGAGCCAGTCGATCGTGTCGCGGCACGGCTCGCCGCGGGTCATCCAGAGGTAGAGCGCGCCTTCGGAGTGCTCGACGGAGAAGCCGGCGGACTCGAACGCCCGGCGCAGGTCGAGGCGACGGGCGGCGTACGTCTTGCGCTGCACGTCGACGTGATCGTCGTCGGCGAGCGCAGCGGCCATCGCCGCCTGCACCGGCGCCGGGACCATGAAGCCGAGGTGCTTGCGGACCTCGAGCAGCTCGGAGACCACGGCCTGGTCGCCCGTGACGAACGCGTCGCGGTAGCCCGCGAGATTGGATCGCTTCGACAGCGAGTGCACCGCGAGGATGCCCTCGGACGAGCCGCCGCAGATGTCGGGGTGCAGCACCGACCAGGGCGTGCCCTCCCAGGCGAACTCGAGGTAGCACTCGTCGGAGACCACCAGGGTGCCGCGCTCGCGGGCCCAGTCGACGACCTTGCGGAGGTGGTCGGGCGGCAGGATGCGGCCGGAGGGATTGGCCGGCGAGTTGAGGTAGATGATCGCCGGGACGCGGGGGCCGAGCGACAGCGTCGAGTCGGTGGCGACGACCTCGCAGCCGGCGTAGCGGGCACCGACCTCGTACGTCGGATAGGCCAGCTCGGGCACCACGACCAGGTCGTCGGGACCGAGGCCGAGCTGGGTCGGCAGGTTGGCGATGAGCTCCTTGGAGCCGATCGTCGGCAGCACCTGCGAGGCGCTGAGCCCGGTCACGTCGAAGCGGCGCTCGATCCAGTCGACGGCGGCCTGTCGCAGCGACTCAGGGCCGAACACCGTGGGATAGCCCGGAGCGTCGGCGGCGGCGATGAGCGCCTCGCGCGCGACGTCGGGCGTGGGGTCGACCGGCGTGCCGATCGACAGGTCGACGAGGCCGCCGGGATGTGCCGCAGCGCGAGCCTTGGCCGCCGCGAGCGTGTCCCAGGGGAAGTCCGGGAACCTCGCCGAGACGTTGCCCCTGTCGGTCATTCCTGGGACTGCGGGGGCAGCGCGGCGATCAGCGGGTGGTCCTTGTCGATCACGCCGAGCTTGGCTGCACCACCGGGCGAGCCGATGTCGTCGAAGAAGTCGACGTTGGCGGCGTAGTAGTCCTTCCACTCCGCCGGCGTGTCGTCCTCGTAGAAGATCGCCTCGACGGGGCAGACCGGCTCGCACGCACCACAGTCGACGCATTCGTCGGGGTGGATGTAGAGCATGCGGTTGCCCTCGTAGATGCAGTCCACGGGACATTCGTCCACACAAGCGCGGTCCTTGAGGTCCACACACGGCTGGGCGATCACGTACGTCACGAGCATTTCTCCTTCAAGGGACTGGGCTCTAGTATCACGCCTCCGCTCCACCTCCCGCACATGAGGTCCACCTCATGACATGGAACGCTTGGGACATGCCTCTCGACGCCACCTCCGTGGGCCAGCGCATCGTGGTCCGGTACGCCGTCGGCGGCACCGGACCGTCAGGCGGACCCGCCATGAGCGACGTCATCGGACGGGTGCGCGCCGTCGATGACTCCGCCGTGACGCTCGAGCGCCGTGACGGGCGTACGCAGGTCGTGGCCCTGGCCGACGTCGTGACGTGGAAGCCGGTCCCCGACCGACCGCTGCGGCGACGCCGGGCCGGCGACATCGATCCCGCCGACCTCACCCGCATCACGTCCCGCGGTTGGCCGGCCATCGAGTCGGTCGCACTCGGCGACTGGGAGCTGCGTACGTCCGGGCGATTCACCGGCCGGGCCAACTCCGTCGCGGTCCACGGCGACCCCGGCCTGCCGTTCGGCGACGCACTCGACCGGGTGGGCGCGTTCTACGCGTCGCACGACGCCCCCGCGCTGGCCCAGGTCGTCGTCGGATCCGCCGGCGAGCGGGCCTTCGCCGGCGCCGGCTGGGTGCCGATGACGGGCTACCACGGCGGGGCAGTCGTCCAGGTCGCCGATCTCGACCCCGCCTACGACGCCGACCCCGCCGCGCGCATCGCCGCCACGGTCGACGACGACTGGCTGGTCAACTACGGGCGGGTCAACGACCCGGTCGCCGCGCGAGCGGTGCTGGAAGGGCCGGACACCGTCGGATTCGTCTCGATCGGCACGCCGGCCGTCGCGATCGGACGCGTCGTCGTCACCGGCGAGTGGGCCGGCATCGCCTGCGTCGAGGTCTCCCCCGAGCACCGGCGGCAGGGGCTCGCGCGCCGGATCGTCGAGACCTCTCTCGCCTGGGCCGTGGAGCGCGGCGCCGACAAGGCGTACCTCCAGACGATGCGCTCGAACCATGCGGCGCTCGCGCTCTACGAGCCGTACGGCTTCGCGGACCACCACGACTACCGCTACCTGCGAGCCCAGGGACACAGACTCCTCACAGTGAAGCCACGGGCAGCACCCATGGAGCGTTCGTACGCTGAACGCATGACTCACGATCACGACGGGCCCCACGAGCACGACCTCGGGCTGTCCCACGACCTGCCGGCGCTGCTCAATCGTCGCCGCGCGCTCGGGCTGCTGACGGGTGCCGGGCTCGCCGCCGCACTGGCCGCCTGCAGCGGCAGTGACTCGTCGGGCGCCTCCCCCGCGACGAGCAACACCCCGTCGACGTCGGGCTCGCCGTCGACGACCACCACGACCGTCGACGCCGAGGTGCCGGAGGAGACCGGCGGCCCCTTCCCGGCCGACGGGTCGAACGGGGCCAACGTGCTGACCGAGAGCGGCGTCGTTCGCAGCGACATCCGGTCGAGCTTCGGCGGCACCAGCACGACCGCCGAGGGAGTCAAGGCGACGATCGAGCTGACGATCTTCGACATGAACGGCAGCGACGTCACGCCGTACGAGGGCGCGGCGGTCTACATCTGGCACTGCGACCGCGAAGGCCGCTACTCGATGTACGAGTCGGAGATCGCCGACGAGAACTACCTGCGCGGCGTGCAGGCGGCCGACGCGACGGCAGGCTGACGTTCACGACGATCTTCCCCGGCGCCTATCAAGGACGCTGGCCGCACATCCACTTCGAGGTCTACAAGACCGCGGCCGACGCACAGAAGGCGACCGGCAAGCTGCGCACCTCACAGATCGCGCTGCCCGAGGACGCGTGCAAGCGGGTCTATGCGACATCCGGGTACGAGCAGAGCGTGCAGAACCTGGCACGGACCCCGCTCGACTCCGACATGGTCTTCAGCGACGGCTACTCGTTGCAGATGGCGGCCGTGACCGGCACCGTCGACGAGGGCATGACGGTCAAGCTCAACGTCGCGGTGTAGGTGGTCACCTTGGGGAGTCACGTCACCAGCACTTCGCTGATGGCGCCTTCGGCGCGACGCGCTCCCGGTCGCTCCGCTCCCTAGTGCGGCCTGACGCTCGTCGCTGCGCTCCTCGGTCAGTCCGCCTTGGGCTTCTTGCCGCAGATGACGTGGTCGGCGGCCTGGTAGTTGGCCGTGTCGGTCTCGGTCTTGACCTTCTGGCCGCCCTTGTAGAAGTAGCGGTAGATGTCGATGTCGAAGCCGGCGATCGGGTCCTGCGGCACGCAGCGGTCCGTGTCGTCGTACTGCTTGCCGGGCGAGCGGCCGTTGCGCCGGGCCGACTGCCCGGCCTTGATGTCCCACACCTTGGTGCTCCACAGCTCGACATGCATGATGCCGGCCGACGAGGGCGTGCTCTTGACGACGTACGAGCGGATCAGGACGCCGTACTTGGTGGGGTTCTTGAAGCGCAGGTCGAGGTTGCCGTAGTAGACCGTCGCCTCGCGGCCCACCGGGTAGCGGTTGATGTAGAACGCGTGCGGGTGGTGCTCGACGTCGTCCATGCCGCCGAAGAACCCGGCGTTGTAGGTCGTCGTGGCGACCTGCGAGACCCCGCCGCCGAGCTCCTCGCGGAAGACGCCACCGTTGATGACGGTCCCGGTCACGAAGCCGTTGGCCGCCGTGCGCTCACCGACGATGGAGTTGAAGCTGAACGTCTCACCGGGCTTGAGGATCGTGCCGTTGATCAGCTCGGCGGCGCGGCTCTGGTTGGTGTTGCGGTACTCGGCGTAGGGGAACTGGGTCTCGAAGCTGCTGATCTTCTGCTTGATCCTCAGCGCCTTGGCGTCGGCGGTCGTGAACAGCGGCTCGACGACCTTGGCCTCGACGCCGACCGCGCGCTTGGAGCCCGACTCGGTCAGCGCCGGCAGCAGCTTGACCGCCATCTCCTTGGGCTGCAGGCCGACGCCCTCCTTGCCGGGCATGATGACCGGCTTGTTGTTCTCGATCTTGACCGTGGCGTCGACGGCCTTCTTGCCGATGCCGGTCGTCGAGTCCGTCAGTGGGCCGGCGAGCTTCTTGGGGTCGAGATAGGGCTGCAGCTTGCCGTCCTTGACCCGGACGACGAGCGCCGGCGCGTACGCCGTGACGGGCAGCGACACCTTCTTGTCGCCCACGCGGATCGTGACGGGTGCGCTGACGGCCGGCTTGGCGATGGTCTTCATCGCGTCGGCGAGCCCCTCTGAGTCCACGGCCGGCTCGACGACCGCCGTCGGCACCACGACGGGCTTGTCGCTGACGAGGTACGCACCGCGGATCGCGTCGGCGGCGTCCGCCCGGGCGATGACCCGGCCGGCCTTGGGCTCACGCGCCTTGGGCTTGCCCTTGGGGAAGCGTGATCAGCGCCTCGACGACGTCGCGGTTGACCGTCTCGCCGATCGTGCCGATCGAGCTCTGGAGCTTGGCGTCGTCGACGTCGAGGGCCGGGTCCGTCTTGTGGTCACCGAAGAACAAGCCGGCCATGTCGGCCGGGTTCCAGCTGCGCTCCCCGCCTGCCTCGCTGATCGTCCGGTCGAGGTCGAAGGCGAGCCCGGCGTCCTTGGGCTTGATGCGGAACTCGGTCTTGCCGTGCGTGAGGACGATCTCGCGGTCGACGTTGGGCGTCAGCGCCTTGTCGACGGCATCGCGGGCCGCGGACGGCGACTTGCCGGCTGACGTCGACTCCGCCGATCGTGGCGTTGGCGGGCATACGGGCGCCGGTCAGGAAGTAGCCGCCGACGTAGAGCACGCCGAGGACCAGGACGAGCCCGAGCAGGACCCGCCGGCCCCAGTGCGCCGACCCGCCTTCGTCGCCCGGTCCGGGAGGTTGCAGGTCCGTGCTGTCGTCGCCGGCGTCGTCGGCCGCCGGTGCGTCATCAGCGGGAGGGGCCACGACCTCGTCGAGCTCGTCGTCCACCTCAGGGGGGTCGTATGCGAGCGCCGCTTCGTGCAGGACGGTGTCCTCGCCGGGCTGCAGCTCGTAGGCCGGTTCGACGTCGGGCACGTCGTCGAGCTCGATCTCCTCGTCGTGCTCGACCACGAGGCCGGGCTCGACTGCACCATCGCCCTCGTCGGCCAGGTCCGGCTCCGGGGCGACGTCCGCCACGGGCTCCGGCTCCGGCGCGTCGTCGACGGGACGCTCGTCCGCGGCCTGCTCCGGCGCCGCGTCGGGCTCCGGCAGGTCGTCGGGCGTGAGGTGCTCGTCAGGCTTGTCGGTCATGTGGTGCTCCCGTAGACGGTCTTCTCCGAGTCAGGCAGACGCACGATCGTGCCGTAGTGCGAGCGGTAGTAGAGCAATGGATCGTCGATGCTGTCATTGACCGCCGCTCCGGACACCGCGCCGACCAAGATCGTATGGTCACCACCGTCCGTGACGGAAACCGTCGTGCACTCCAGCCAGGCCAGCGACTCGTCGAGGAGCGCTGCTCCGGACGCGCCGCGGTGGAACGCGATGCCCTGCATCTGGTCCTCCAGCGGCCGGCCGCGGTGCGCGAACCAGGCCGAGGCCGCGATGCCCTCCTCCGCGAGGATCGAGACCGCCCAGAAGCCGGTCTCGAGCACGGCTTCGTGGAAGCGGCTCGACTTGTGCGAGCACACCAGGACCAGCGGCGGGTCGAGCGACACCGACGTGAACGCGCTCGCCGTCATCGCATGATCGATGCCGTCCTGCACCGTCGAGACGACCGTGACTCCGCTGGCGAATCGTGCAAGCGCACCGCGAAACGCGGGTTGGTCCACCGTCGCGGTCATTGCTCCAGCCTAGGAGTGCGGACGACCCCGACCACGATGGCCCCCAGGCAACCGATCGTGAACGCCCAGCCACGCCAGTCCGAAGCGACCAGATAGCTGCCGCCGGGCGAGAACTGCTGCACCAGCAGGACGATCCCCCAGCCGAGGCCGAACCAGGCGCCGCCCGTGCGCACGAGCCGATCGGCCGCGAGCACCACGGCGTACGTGGCAACGATCGCCAGCACCAGTCCCCACGGCCAGTCGACGCCGTGGGACCGCCACACGTGCCGGTGCACGAACGCGCCGAGGACGGCGACGTACGCACCGAGCACGACGAGTGCTGCGCGCTTCACCTCAGAGACCGGCGAACAGGTCTTCCTCGAGACCGTCAGGACCGACCGGGCCGCGCTGGCCCTTGGCGAGGCGGTAGAACTCGGTGCCCCACACCTGCGAGCCGACATTGTTGGAGAGCGCGAAGAACGGTCCGTCGACGGCGATCTGCGAGGCGTGCGCCTTCATCGCGTCCATCTTGGCCTCGGCGTAGGCGTCGGCCTCGACCTTGGCGTCGAGCTCGTCGTCGGTCGCGCCCCACGGCAGGTTGTCGGGGTCCCAGCCCTCGAAGCTCGTCTCGTCGCCGGCTTCGCGGAGCTTGCGGATGCCGTCGGCCATCTGCGACTTGGACATCGCGCCCCAGTAGATCTTGGCGATGTCCCACGCCTCGCCGAGCTCGGGCTTGTAGGACCGCACGGCCGCGAGCGATGCCGCGTAGGTCGCGACCCGGTGGGCCTGGACGTGGTCGGGGTGGCCGTAGCCGCCGAACTGGTCGTACGTCACCAGGACCTGCGGCCGGGTCTCGCGGATGATCTCGACCAGCAGGTCGGCCGCGACGGTGAGGTCGGCGTGCCAGAACGTGTCGGGGCGGGTCTCGTCGGCGACGGTCGCGCTGCCGTCGTCGGCCCACTTCATGCCCGAGTCGCGGAAGTGGCCCGGCCCGCCGAGGAACCGGTGGTCCGTGACGCCGAGCGCCTTCATCGCCGCCGCGAGCTCTTCGATGCGATGCGGGCCGAGCCCGTCCTCACGGTCCGCCGCGAGGTGCTCGATCTCGGGGGTGAGGATCTCGCCCTCCTCGCCGGCCGTGCACGTGACGAGCGTGACCTGCACTCCCTCGGCGGCGTACTTGGCCATCGTCGCGCCATTGCCGATCGACTCGTCGTCGGGATGGGCATGGACGAGCAGGATCCGTCGGTCGTTCGAGGTCATGCCCCAAGGCTACTGACCACCACCGACGTGCAGCCGACGCGCGCCGCCCGCCGTGATTGGATCAGGAGATGACCGTCTCGTATCCGCGTCTGGCCGCCCGCACGCTGCGCTTCACCCTTGGCATCCCCCGCAACATCACGGTGTCGCCCGATGGCCGCACGGTGCGCTTCATCCGTACGCCCGACGGCGTGACACGCACCGGCGAGCTCTGGGAGTACGACGTGGCGACCGGCACCGAGTCCGTCCTCGTCGATCCCGTCGAGCTGCTGGGTGCCGAGGGCGAGCAGCTGTCGGCCGAGGAGCGGTCTCGTCGCGAGCGCAGCCGCGAGTCGGCGGCGGGCCTGGTCGCGTACGACGTCGACGAGACCGGACGGTGGGCCTGCTTCGCGCTCTCCGGGCAGCTCTGGGCCGTCCACCTCGGCGCCAAGGCCGTTCACTCCCTGCCCAGCGTCGGCGCCGTCATCGACCCGCACCTCGACCCCACGGGACGCCTCATCGCGTACGCCTCGGGTGGCGCGCTGCGCGTCATCGACGTCGGCGGGCGTGACGAGCGGGCGCTCGTCGAGCCCGAGAGGGCCACCGAGGTGTGGGGCCAGGCCGAGTTCATCGCGGCCGAGGAGATGGATCGTTTCCGCGGGTTCTGGTGGGCACCCGACGGGCAGTCCCTGCTGGTCGAGCGCTACGACGAGGCACCCGTCCAGACCTGGCACATCGCCGACCCCGAGCACCCCGAGCGCGAGCCCGTCGCCCAGCGCTATCCCGCGGCCGGTACGCCCAACGCCGACGTCACGCTGTGGCACGTCGACCTCGACGGCAACCGTACGCAGGTCGAGTGGGACCGCACGACGTACGAGTACCTCGGCCGCGTGTCGTGGAACCCGCACGGCGCCCCGGTGATCCAGGTCCTGAGCCGCGACCAGAAGGCGTCCCAGATCCTCTCGGTCGACGTCGCCACCGGAGCAGACCAGCGTCCTGCGCGAGCTGAGCGACCCGGCCTGGGTCGAGCTGTCGTCCGCACCGAGGTTCGCGCCCGGCGGCTCGCTCGTCACCGTCGAGGATGCCGATGGCTGGCGCCGCGTTCTCCGCGACGGCCTCGCCGTCTCCGGCGACGGCTGGCAGGTCCGCGGCATCGTCGACGTGTTCGAGGACTGCGTCGTCGCCGCGGCCTCGCAGGAGCCGACCGAGGTGCACATCGTGCGCTTCGGCTTCGACGGCACCGTCACCGAGATCACCGACGGCGCCGCCGTGCACGGTGCCGTGATCGGCGGACCCACCACGGTGATCGTGCGCTCCGGCCTCGACGCGGTCGGCACGACCGTCGTCGTCCACCAGGAGGACTCCGAGCCGGCCCCGATCCGGGTGCTCGCCGAGCCGGCCCCGCACGAGCCCGTCGTCACGCTGGTCGCTGCGGGCGAGCACCAGCTGCGTACGGCGATCCTGTTCCCGTCCGGCCACGAGCCGGGTTCGCGCCGGCTCCCGGTGCTGATGGACCCGTACGGCGGCCCGCACGCCCAGCGCGTCGTCGCCTCGGCGCGGGCGTTCCTCGAGCCGCAGTGGCTCGCCGACCAGGGCTTCTGCGTCATCGTCGCCGACGGCCGCGGCACCCCCGGCCGCGGTCACGCGTGGGAGCGCTCGGTGCTGCACGAGTTCGCCACCGTGACGCTCGACGACCAGGTCGCCGCGCTCGAGGCGGTCGCCAAGGCGTACCCCGACGACGTCGACACGACCCGCGTCGGCATCACCGGCTGGTCGTACGGCGGCTACCTCTCGGCACTCGCGGTGCTCAAGCGGCCCGACGTGTTCCACGCGGCCGTCGCCGGCGCGCCCGTGACCGAGTGGCGGCTCTACGACACGTGCTACACCGAGCGCTACCTCGGCGATCCCCGCACGCAGCCCGAGGTCTACGACCGCAACTCGCTGCTGCACCTGGCGCCGGGCCTCGAGCGGCCGCTGATGATCATGCACGGCCTCGCCGACGACAACGTGGTCGCGGCCCACACGCTCCAGCTGTCATCGGCGCTGCTCGCCGCCGGCCGGCCGCACACCGTGCTTCCGTTGTCGGGCGTCACGCACATGACGCCGCAGGAGGTCGTGGCCGAGAACCTCAAGCTGCTGCAGGTGCAGTTCCTCAAGGACCACCTCGGCTAGAACCCCGCTGTCAGTCCTTGAGGCGCTTCGGGTACGTCCGGCAGAGGTGGCGGGTCGTCCGGGACGCGGTCGTCGCCGGGCAGCCAGCCGCCGTACACGTCGACCATCTCGACGACCCGGTCGTCGAACGGCTCGACCAGCAGCACCCACGCGCGGTCCTCCCAGTCCTCCTCGCCGGCGAACGCCTCACGCCTCAGCGACGTCGAGTAGCCCTCGCTCTCGAGGGCCTTGACCAGCTCCTCCGCATCGTCGTCGGAGTCGAAGTAGATTTCAGGCACGCTCAGATCGTATGATGGCGGCGTTCGCATTCTCTGAGGAACAGGTAGCCGGTCCGTTGAAGCTCTGAGGTCAGATCCCGCGCAGGAGCCCACAGCGGCCTGCGCACCCATCGACCTCATGGAGCGCACATGCGTGCATCACTTTCTGTCAACGACCTCTCGTTTCTCCTGGCCTGACGGCTCCGTCGTCCTCGACGGCCTGGATCTCGGCATCGGCCCCGGCCGGCACGGCCTCATCGGCCTCAACGGCTCCGGCAAGTCGACACTGCTGCGGCTGATCGCCGGCGAGCTCACGCCCCAACGCGGCTCGATCGGCGTCGACGGCGCGGTCGCCTACCTGCCGCAGGACCCGGGCGCCGACCCGACGCAGACCGTCGCGGAGGTGCTCGGCATCGCCGGGATCCTCGCGGCGCTCGAACGCGTCGAGGGCGGCTCGACCGCGATCGACGACTTCGACGTCATCGGCGACGGCTGGGACATCGCCGAGCGTACGGAGGCGGAGCTCGCCCGGCTCGGCCTCGGCCACCTCGGCCTCGACCGACCGGTCGCCTCGGTGTCGGGCGGCGAGCTCGTCCTGCTGTCGCTGGTCGCCCGGCTGCTGACGCGACCGTCGGTCCTGCTGCTCGACGAGCCGACCAACAACCTCGACGCCGACGCGCGGGAGCGGCTGATCGACATCGTCGCGTCGTGGAAGGGCACGCTGCTCGTGGTCAGCCACGACCGTGAGCTGCTCAACGCGATGGACGACATCGGCTCGCTCCGGGCCGGGTCGGTGCGCTGGTACGGCGGCGGGTTCGACGACTACGAGGCCGCCGTCGCGGTCGAGCAGGAGGCGGCCGAGCGGATGGTGCGGGTCGCCGAGTCGGACCTCCGCGCCCAGAAGCGCGACCGCATCGAGGCGGAGTCGGTGCTGACGACCCGGCGCAAGCAGGGCGAGAAGGCGTGGGCCGAGAAGCGGATGCCCAAGATCGCCATGGGCAACTACAAGCGCAGGGCGCAGGTGTCCGCGGGCAAGCTCCGCGGCATCCACGAGGACCGCATCGAGGACGCCACCGCGCGGCTGGCCGAGGCCGAGGAGCTCGTCCACGACGATCGCGAGATCCGCGTCGACCTGCCCAACACGGTCGTGCCCGCCGGGCGGAACGTCCTGACGCTCGATGGCGTACGTCCGGCGTACGGCGACCTGCAGCTCGACCTCGAGCTCCGCGGGCCCGAGCGGGTCGGGTTCACGGGCCGGAACGGGACGGGCAAGACGTCGCTGCTGCGCACCATCACCGGCGAGCTGGAGCCGGCGGCCGGCACGGTGCGCACGCACGTGCCGATCCGCCTGCTGCCGCAGCGCATGGACCTGCTCGACGGAGCCCTCACGGTCGCCGAGAACGTCGCCCGGATCGCTCCCGCGACGACCGAGAACGAGCGGCGGGCCCAGCTCGCGCGCTTCCTGATCCGCGGGCGGGCGGCCGACCAGCCGGCATCGACGCTGTCGGGCGGCGAACGCCTGCGGGCGACGCTGGCCTGCCTCCTGCTGGCCGAGCCCGCACCGCAGCTCCTGCTGCTCGACGAGCCGACCAACAACCTCGACCTGCCGAGCATCCGCCACCTGGTCGAGGCGCTGGAGTCGTACCGTGGCGCGTTCATCGTGGTCAGCCACGACGAGCGGTTCCTCGACGACCTCGGGCTCACCCGGAGGATCGCCGTGTGAGCCGACCAGCACACTGGTGACATGACCGGGACGAACTGGGCAGGCAATCTGACGTACGGCGCCTCGGCGCTGCTCGAGCCGGCCTCGGTCGACGAGCTCTGCGAGGTCGTGGCCGCCGAGCCCGTCGTACGCGGGCTCGGCAGCCGGCACTCGTTCAACCGCATCGCCGACACGACGGGTGTCCAGGTCTCGGTGGCGAGCCTCCCGGCGCTCGTCGAGGTCGACGAGTCGGCGCGCGAGGTGACCGTCTCGGCCGGCCTGCGCTACGGCGAGCTGGTCGAGGAGCTCGACCGCGCGGGCTGGGCGCTGCACAACCTCGCCTCGCTCCCCCACATCTCGGTCGCCGGTGCGATCGCGACGGGCACGCACGGCTCCGGCGACCACAACGGCAGCCTCGCCAGCTCGGTGGCCGCGCTCGAGCTCGTGACCGGCGACGGCTCGGTGCTGACGGTGCGCCGCGGCGACCCCGACTTCGCCGGCATGGTCGTGTCGCTCGGCTGCCTCGGCATCGTCACCAAGGTCACGCTCGACATCGTGCCGACGTTCCAGGTGCGCCAGGACGTCTACGAGGGCGTGTCGTGGGAGTCGATCGCCGCCAACCTCGACGCGATCACGGCGAGCGCCTACAGCGTCAGCATGTTCACCGACTGGGGCGATGCCGGCGCGGGCCAGGCGTGGCTCAAGTCGCGGGCCGACGTCACGCCCCCGGCCGACTTCTTCGGCGCGCCGCCGGCGACCCGCGAGCTGCACCCGTTGCCCGACGAGTCGGCCGAGTTCACGACCAAGCAGCTCGGCGCGCCCGGCGTCTGGTGGGACCGGCTGCCGCACTTCCGCCTCGGCTTCACCCCCAGCAACGGCGAGGAGCTGCAGACCGAGTACCTCGTGCCCCGGTTCCACGCACTCGCCGCGATCGACGCGGTACGTTCGCTCGCCCCGGCCATCCGGCCGCACCTGTTCGTCAGCGAGCTGCGCACGATCGCGGCCGACGACCTGTGGCTCAGCCCGAGCCACGACGTCGACTGCCTCGCGATCCACTTCACCTGGCGCATGCACGTCCCTGAGGTGACGGCCCTGCTGCCGGCGCTCGACGACGCCCTGTCGCCGTACGCCGCCCGGCCGCACTGGGGCAAGGTCTTCGAGAGCGACCGCGAGCGGCTCGACGCGGCCTATCCGCGCATCGCCGACTTCCGGTCGCTGGCCGATCGCCTCGACCCGACCGGCACGTTCCGCAACGAGCAGACGTCGGAGTGGCTCGGCCGCGTGTGACGTAGTCGTTGCGATTCCAGGCCCCGTTTGCTCCTCGGCGGTGGCACACTGGAAATATGAACGCGTTCAATTTCCTGCCGGCCGAGCTCGTCGGACCCCGCCTGATGCGTCAGGACTGGACTCGGCTGACGTTCATCCACTGGGCCGTCGACCCCGCCCTCGTCGCCCCGCTCCTGCCGGCCGGCACCCGACCGGACGTGCTCGACGGAGTGACGTACGTCGGGCTGATCCCGTTCGAGATGCGCCGCGCCGGTTTCGGCCGCGGCCCCGCGGTGCCGTTCTTCGGCGACTTCGCCGAGACCAACGTCCGGCTCTACTCGGTCGACGACGAAGGCCACCACGGCATCGTGTTCA
This sequence comes from uncultured Actinomycetota bacterium, assembly GCA_963806345.1. Classification (GTDB taxonomy): domain Bacteria; phylum Actinomycetota; class Actinomycetes; order Propionibacteriales; family Nocardioidaceae; genus Aeromicrobium. The sequence goes on from CAWDXV010000022.1 coordinate 247,437, forward strand.
GGTCGCTCGAGACGAGCCGGCTGCTCGTCGCGCTGGGCGCCCGCGTCGCGTTCGGCACGCCGTACACGTGGGCGCGGATGCGCATCGCCCAGGACGGCAACCGCATCGACTACACGACGCGGCGCCGCTGGCCCAAGCCGCGCGGTGCCGGCGCACGGATCTCGGTCACGATCGGCGATCCCATCGCGGAGCCGTCGGAGGCCGAGCTGTTCGTGACCGCCAGGTTCGGGCTGCACACCCGCTACCTCGGCCGTACGCTCTGGATCCCCAACCACCATGCGCCGTGGCCGCTGCGGACCGCGACCGTGGAGTCGCTCGACGACGACCTCGTCGCCGCGGCTGGGCTGCCGGGGATCGCGAGCCGTGCCCCCGACCTGGTGATGTACGCCGAGACGGTCCGCACCGAGTTCGGCGCCCCCGTCGTCGTGCGGGACGGACGTCAGGCCGTCGAGGGCGAGCCGATCCGCCTCGACAACGCGTACCCCCACGCCGCCGCGAACGCGAACATGAAGAGCGAGTAGACCGCGGCGGGGATCGAGATCTCGGTGCTGTCGAGCACCTCCACGGCGACGAAGATCGCGAGCGTCGCGTTGTGCACGCCGATCTCCATCGACGACGCGATCGCCTGGCTCTCCACGATGCCGGCCGCCTTGGGGATCACGTAGCCGACGACGAGGCTCACGGCGCAGAAGACCGCGGTCGTCAGGCCCGACATCGGCCAGGTAGTCGCCGACATTCTCACGCTGGTCGAGCAGGATCGCGATGACCAGGCCCGCGAGGATGACCGCCGACCCGATGCGCACCGGCTTGTCCATGCGGGCGGCGAAGTCCTGCCGTCGCGCCCTGACCAGCATGCCCAGAAGGACCGGCAGGAGCACGATCGCGAACACCTCGACGACCTTGCCGAACTGCAGCGCCACCGAGTCCTCCCGGTCGAACCAGGCGATCGCGAGGTTGGTGATGATCGGCAGGGTGAAGATCGCGACGACCGAGTTGATCGCGGTGAGGGTCACGTTGAGCGCGACGTCGCCGTGGAACAGATGGCTGAACAGGTTGGCGCTCGTGCCGCCCGGCGATGCCGCCAGGAGCATCATGCCGATGCCCAGGAGCGGCGGCAGGTCGAACAGCACGACCAGGCCGAAGCAGACGGCCGGCAGCAGGATCAGCTGGCAGGCCAGCGCGACGACGACCGCTCGCGGGTGCTGACCCACTCGCCTGAAGTCATCCGGCGTCAGCGAGAGGCCAAGGCCGAACATGATGATGCCGAGCGCGAGTGGCAGGCCGACGGTGCTGAGCGCAGAGTCCATGCCTCACCATACGGGCGCGTCAGGTCACCTCAGGCGAGCTCGAAGTCGTCGAAGTCGAAGCCCGGTGACACCAGGCAGCTGACCAGCGCGTCGTCCTCCGACGGCCGCGTCCGCTGCCACACCCCTGCCGGCACGAGGAGCTGCGGCAGCTCGCCGGCCTCGAGGTCCTGACCGACGACATGCGCCTCGCAGATGCCCGGAGCCGCGTCGAACCCGCCGAGCTCGATGACCACGGCACCGGTGTGGGCCAGCCAGATCTCGTCGGAGGTGACCCGGTGCCAAGCCGAGGCCTCGCCCGCCGGCAGCAGGAAGTAGATCAGCGTCGCAGTCGCGCGTACCCGGCCGTCGGGCAGCGTGACCGAGACCGGCGAGGCCCAGGTCTGCCGGAACCAGCCACCCTCGGGGTGCGGCTCGAGGTCGAGCGACTCCGCCAGCTCCGGCCGGGTCACAGCGCGGCCTCGATCGCCGGAATGCGTTCGCGGAAAGCCGCGACCCGGTCACGGGTTCGCTGCGGCTCGCCGACCTTGCCGAGGTTGATGAATCCCTCGTCGCCACGGGCCTGGCCGGCCTCGATGCGATCGCTCGCGGCGGTCATGCGCTCGACGACTGCGTCGAGCACCGTCATCGGGCCCCACTCGCCGTATGCGTCGACGAGCAGGTCGAGGCGGCGCGCGACATCGTCGATCGGGATCTCGCGATAGAGCGGGATGCCGGTCCACGCGAGGAATGCGAGGTCCTCGATGGGCCGGCCCGGGCCGGCCATGTCCCAGTCGATCATCGCGACGAAGTGCCCGCTCTGGATGATCCAGTTGTACGCACCGGGGTCGTGGTGGCAGATGATCTGGTCGTCGGCGAGCTCGGCCTCGCCGCCACGCCACTGGCGTACGCCCTGCGGCCGGAAGCCCTCGACCAGGTCGTGGAAGTCGCGCAGCCAGGTGACCGCCTCGGCGAGCACGTTGTCGAGGACGATCTCGTTGTCGACCGGCACGCCGCGACCCTCGACGTACTCCAGGACCTCGCGGCCGTCCTCGTCCATCCCGTGCAGCTCGGGGATGCCCCGCAGCCCGTTGTCGTGCAGGTAGGTCAGCAGCTCGTGGACGGCCGGCGTCCAGGGGCCGGTCGGGCGACGAACAGTGCGTCCGACGCGGGTGGCTCCGCCCACCGCTCCGGGCAGGTGCTCAGGCTCTGTGTCGTCACGTGGCACTCTTTCATCGTGGCACATTCTCACTCGCACGCCGTGGTCGACTACGGACCGCCCCGTCGTGGTCTCGCTGCCACCCTCACCGTCGTCGTGCTGGCGCATCGCCGCCATGGCCATCGTCGCCATGGTGGTGCTCTGGCCGGACTCCGACGAAGGTGCCGCGTGACGCGAATCCGTACGGCGGGCAGGGCGTCACGACGATCGACGCCAAGGTCACCGGAGTCGACCCGTTCGACTGCAACAGCGGCGGCGAGGGCCCCGACGGGCTGCCCCAGGTCAAGGGCGACTGCGCCCACATCACCGCCTCGATCGACGACGGCACGGCGACGTTCGACCTCGACGCCGCGCGCTACAAGGCCGGCATCAAGGCCGGCGACGAGGTCAAGGTCCTGCGCATCGCGCCCAAGGGTCAAGAGGTGTCGTACGAGTTCCTCGACTTCCGCGCGGCCTGCCCCTCACGGCGCTCGCAGCGATCTTCTCGGTGCTGGTCGTGGTGGTCGCTCGCTGGCGCGGCCTGTTCGCGCTGGTCGGCATCGCGGTGACGATGCTGGCGCTGACCAAGTTCATCCTGCCCGCGTTCCTCGCCGGCGAGTCGCCACTGCTCGTCGCGATCGTCGGCTCCACGGCGATCATGATCGTCGTGCTCTACCTCGCGCACGGTGTGTCGATACGTACGACCTCTGCGTTGTTCGGCACGCTCGTCGGCATCGGGCTGACCGGGTTGCTGGGCCTTGGCGGCGACCGCATGGACCAACCTGTCGGGTGTCGGCTCGGAGAACGACCAGGTGCTCGTCGCCACGTGTCCCCGGCATCCACCTGTCAGGGTGTCGTCGCCGCCACGATGGTCATCGCGGGCCTCGGCGTGCTCAACGACGTCACCGTCACGCAGGCCAGCGCGGTGTGGGAGCTGCGGGCCGTGCAGCCGACGATGCGCGGGGCGACGCTGTTCGCCTCGGCCATGCGCATCGGCCGGGACCACATCGCGTCGAGCGTCTACACGCTGGTGTTCGCGTATGCCGGCTCGGCCATGACGATCCTGCTGCTGATCACCGCCTACCAGCAGAGCCTCGGCACGATGGCGACGACCGAGGAGATCGGCACCGAGATCGTCCGGACGATCGTCGGCGCGATCGGGCTGGTGCTCGCCGTGCCGATCACGACGGCGTTCGCGGTGCTGATGGCACCGAGGGGCGAGGACGACCACGAAGAGGCGTACGTGCCGACGCGTCGCGGCAGCCACGCGGGGCCGGCCGGGAGCTGAGGCTCAGTCCTCCTCGCCGGGTCCACCCGCCTGCGGGGCCAGGTCGCCTCGACGCTCGCCGGTGTCAGGTACGTCTTCGGGCTCGGGCGGTACGGGACCTGGGTTGGCGAGCTCGCCGTCCTCGTCCGTGTTGTCATTGCGCGCTTGCTGGGGATCAGGATCAGTCATGCGCTGGGCGTACCCCAGGTACGGGGCGCCAACCGGCTCGGCCGACAGGGCCTTTGGTCCCGGTCATCAGTGACCTTCATGCCCACCGCGACAGGCTCTCGCAGCATACGTTCGCCATATGCGACACGGGGGCACGATGTGCAGGTACGAGCGGCAGGTCCGTCAACTGCCGGCCGCCACTCCGCCCGATCCTCTGGTCTCGCTGCGCCGGGCCATCGCCACGGAGCTCACCGTCATGGCGTTCGAGGCGAGGTTGTCACGGCGAGCCGCGGAGTCGTCTTGATGGTCTGCAGCACGACGCAGTAGCGCTCGGTCAGCCGTTCGAGGGTCGCCAGCTGCTCGGCGTCCGCATCGGTGTCGAGCTCGAAGGCGAGGCGGATCTCCCGGAACCCGACGGGCGCCTCCTTGTCGACCGCGAGCGTGCCGCGGAAGTCGAGGTCGCCCTCGGCGATGATGTCGCCGCCCCGGACCTCGATGCCGATGGACGTGGCGACGGCGCTCAGCGTGACACCGGCACACGCGGCGAGCGCCTCGAGGAGCATGTCGCCCGAGCACAGCTGGGTGCCGTCGCCCCCGGCGGCCGGGTGCAGGCCCGCGGCCGCCATGGCCCGGCCGGTGTCGAGGGAGCAGCTGACGCCGTCGCCGAGGTGGCCGGTCGACCGCAGCGTGACGACCGCCGATTCGGGGTCCTCGCGGTACTGCTGCTTGAGCGGGCCCTGCACTGCACTCAGCGAGTTGTCGGTCATACCCGACCATAACGAGGGACGGCAGCAGAGCGTTCACGATTCCGGCATCCAAAGTTCACACGCCGTACCCACGAAGCACGCATGTCAGGACATGTGCGCTTCTAGGCTTCAGGCATGCCGTCCACGCCGCCCCACGCTCCGTGGACATCGACGTACCGGCTCTCGTCCGAGACGCGTCAGCAGCGCATCCTCCGGGCGATCCACCGGCTCGACCATCCGGGCATCAAGGCCCTCGGGATGACCCGCGACACCGATCCCATGATCGTCATCGAGTGCGCGTCGGCGGCGTCGGAGGTGCGGTCGCGCCAGATGGTGATGGCGCTCGACGTGGACGCGGTACGCACCGAGACGACGCGCGCGGCCGGAATCGCCGAAGCCGCAGCGCCGAAGCGCTCGCAGAAGTTCTGGCCGACGGAACGACTCCGCAGGCTGCTCTGAGATTCATCTCGCACCGGGGCATGTCGGCTTGAGTCTCGGCATGGAGAGGCGTACACCTTGATGAGTACGTTTCGCCTCAAGCAGCTGGGCCGGTCTTCCCCTGATCGTCACCTGCTTCCCCCTGCCGAGGAATGGTTCCATGATCGACCTTGTCATCCGCCCATTGGCCGGACTCCTCCTGTGCGCTGCATTCGTGGCGGTCCTCCTGGCCCTTCCCAACGTCATCCGCCACGGCCGTGTCTGGGTCGCCCAGATCCGCGAGGGCAACCTGCCCGCCCCCGTGCTCAGCCTGATCCGACAGCGCGAGGAGCCGGTCGACGAGCCGGCGTCCGAGCGCAAGGCCTCCTGACCCGATATTTGTTCGCCTGACGGCGAATCTCCTCGAGTTGCGGACCAGCGACACGCTGTTACGTTGCTGCCAAAGGGTGCGGTAGCTCCCGCCGCACCCGTGGCCATCAGGAGACGTCATGACCACTCAACCGCAAGGCTCCACCTCGGACAGCTCGGCCCGCATCCTGGGCATCATCGGCGCGGTGTTCGCCGTGATCTCGCTCGTCTTCATCCCGATCGTGTTCGGCCCGATCGGCGCCGTGCTCGGATTCGTCGGCTACTCCAAGGGCGACAAACCGTTCGGGCTCTGGGTCGGCATCGGCGCGATCGTCGCGACGATCATCGGCATGATTCTCGGCGCAATCGTCTGGAACGCCTCCAACTGACCCTCGCGCTCAGCGGCGCACGGCCGTTCCCGAGTGGACGTACGTCCACGGGCGGCCGACCTTGGGCCCGGGAAGGTAGTGCTGGTCGAGCGCGGTGATCTCGAGTCCAGCGGCGCTCACCAGGGCCGGGATGTCGCGCGAGAGGTGGCATCCGCCGGCGACCGCCTTCTGCACCGGTTCCATCCGGCGCTGCCAACGCACGACGCCCGGCTCGGGTGCGAGGCCGTGCTCGAGGAAGTGGAACGTGCCACCTGGCCTGAGCACCCGATGGACCTCACGCAGGGCCAGCTCGACATCAGGGATCGTGCAGAGGGTGAACGTCGAGAGCGCTGCGTCGTACGAGCTGTCCGCCTCGTCGAGCGACTGTCCGTCGAGGCCCGACCGCGTGATCGGCGTACGCGATGCGGAGCGGCGATCGGCGGACATCACCCACGCGACATCTGACGGCTCGACCGCGGCCACTGATGCGACCTCGGCGGGGTACTTCTCGATGTTGAGGCCCGACCCGAAACCCAGCTCGATGACCTGGCCGCGCAGCCCGGCGCACGCCCGCTCGCGTTCCTTCATCACGTCCCCCGTCGACAGCGACTTGTCCACGAGGTGCGGCAGGATCCGATCCGTCCAGAGAGCCATGCCCGATCGTACGATCCTCAGCTGATCGTGGTGACGGCCTTCTTGTGTCGTGTGTCCACCCGCAGCTCGAACACGTCGGGGCGGTGGTAGTGGCCGACCGGGTCGAAGCATCCGGCGCGACTCGCGCCACCGGGCGAGGTCGATCTCGGCGGTGAGGATGCCCTCGGCGTGCCGCAGCGGGCCGGCGACGAGCTGCCCGCTGGGGTCGCAGATGACGGTGTTGCCGGGCTCGATCCACTCGCCGTCCCCCGGGTCCGGATCCGGGGCAGATGCGGTCGTGGTCGGGGAGGTCGGTGGGGATCTGGTCGCGCCGCAGGACGGGTTCACGGCCACCACCCAGAGCCGGCCCTCGCGGGCGATGTGCCGCATGGTGGCGACCCAGCGCGTCGCCGCGGGCCAGCGTCGGCGCCAACCACACCTCGACGCCCTGGGCGTAGAGGTGGAAGCGAGCCAGCGGCATGTAGTTCTCCCAGCAGATGAGCCCGCCGAGCCGGCCGAGGGCGGTGGGCACGACGTCGAGGGTCGACCCGTCGCCCTGACCCCACACGGTGCGCTCGGGACCGGTCGGCACCAGCTTGCGGTGCTTGCTGAGCAGCCGGCCGTCGGGGCCGAAGTACAGGACCGTGTTGTAGATGGTGGTCCCGTGCGGCTCGCGCTCCTGCGACCCCGATGACCAGGTGGACCCGGTGGGCGCGAGCGGCCGCGCCGAGCCGCGCCGTGGTCGGGCCGGGCACGACGACGGCCTGCTCGACGAGCCGCGCGTACCAGGTCCGTCGCCGTCCCAGATCCGGCCGCTGTCCATCCACAGACGGTGTCCCGGGGATGAACGCCTCGGGGAACACCACCAGCTCGGCGCCCAGGTCGACGGACTCGGCGACGAGCTCCTCCACGCGAGTCACCGTGGCGTCGCGGTCGAGCAGCACGTACGCCGCCTGGACGGCCGCCACGGTGAAGCGGCCGGTCATCGGGTCCCCGACAGCACGTGCAGCTCGCAGGGCCCGACGAACCCGTCGCCGGTCTCGTACTCGCGCGAGGGCGAGCTCGATGTCCTCCCAGACCTGCTCCCGCTCGTCCTGGGGACACCGGACAGCATCTGGTGGAGAGCGCCGAACGACTCCCGCTCGAACCGGACGCAGTCCGCGGCCGAGGGCAGCCGCAAGCGGTGCACTGAGGGTCTGGACGTCGACGTCCCGGAAGCCGGCCGCGACCAGGGCGTCGCGAGCCGCGGCGGGGTCGCCGAGACTGAAGGGGCCGGGCTGGCCGGGCAGCGGGTGCGCCGAGGCCGGCGCGCTTGGCGGATCAAGCCGACGGGCACCGAGAAGAAGGCGTTGCGGTCGCGCCGTCGAGTAGACGATGGCCGCGAACCGGCCTCCCTCACGGAGGCTGGAGCGGATGCCGAGCAGGGCGCCGCGCCTGGTCGGGGAAGTAGATGAGGCCGAGCCGGCAGATGACCGCGTCGAACGTCCTGGGACCACGTGCTCGCCGATCTCCTCGCCGTCGACGACGGCGGTGGTGAGGTGGCGCAGGCCGACGCTCGTCGGCCGCGAGCTCGGCGTAGCCGAGGATGCCGGGCGACAGGTCGGTGACGACGACGCTGCCGGCGGGGCCGGTACGCCGCGCGGCTGCGAGGGCCTGCCCGCCGGCGCCGCCCGCGACGTCGAGCACCCGGGAGCCCTCGCCGACTCCTGCGGCGTCGAGCATCGCCTCGGTGGACTCGCCGAGCCACTCCTCCAGCGTCGGTCCCCATCGGTGCCAGGCCGCCGAGGCCTCGTCCCACTGCTCCTTGGTCGTCGCCTTGTAGGCGACCGCGTCGAACGTCATGGTCTTCCCCCTTGCGTCGGGTCTGCTTCGTGGTCCAGCCCAGGCTCGCGGTGACCCGCCGGCGCGGCATCCGTGCTCACCACGGATTCGCCCTCCGTGCCGGGCTGGCTGACTGACCCGGCAGGCTGGTCAGGAACTTCCGGACCCCCGAGACTCGAGAAGGTGACCAGGCCGATGGTGCGGACGTCGGGGGTGACCGACCGCGAGCACGACGTGCTCGGTCTGCTGGCCGGGCACCTCACCAACGCCGAGATCGCCGAGCGGCTGTTCGTCTCGGTCCGCACCGTCGAGTCGCACGTGTCCTCGCTGATCCGCAAGCTCGAGGTGACCGACCGGCGTGGCCTGGCCCGGCGGGCCGCGGAGCTCGGCCTGCTCGGGTCCCCGGCGGCGAAGTCGATGGCCACGTCGGGCGGTGGGTTCCTGGGCCGCGAGGCGGAGGTGGCCACGCTCCTCGGCGCTGCTGCGCCGGGCACCGGATGGTGACGGTCTGCGGGTCCGGGTGGCGTCGGCAAGACCCGGCTGGCGTCAGCACACGTCGTCGAGCGAGCTGGCCGAGGCGATCGACCCGACGGTGGTTGGTTCGTCGACCTCAGCCAGATCTCGGACCCGCGGGCCGTGGTGCCGCCGGTGGCCGCGGCGGTGGGCGTGGTCGAGCATCCCGGGCACTCGGTCGAGGACGCGCTCGCCGCCGTGCTGAGCGCGGCCGACGGCGTGCTGCTGCTCGACAACTGCGAGCACCTGGTCGAGACCGTCGAGAGCCTGGTCCGACGGCTCCTGGAGGCGTGTCCGCGGCTGACCGTGGTGGCCACGAGCCGGGCCCGGCTGGGGGCGGCGTACGAGTGGGTCTACGAGCTGCCGGGTCTCCGACCGGAGGACGCGGCGCTGCTGTTCACGCAGCGAGCCGACGGCGGCGGGCGGCGTCGTGCCCCAGGACTCACGGGTGGCCGCGCTGTGCGCTCGGCTCGAGGGGATGGCCCTCGCGATCGAGCTGGCGGCGGCCCGCTACCCGGCGCTCGGCCTCGACGGGCTGGCCGCAGCACTGGACGACCCGCTGCGGCTGCTGGGCTCCGGCGACGGGACGCGACAGCGCTCCCTGCGCGCCACCATCGCATGGAGCGTGGACCTGCTCGACGAGGACGAGCGAGCGGTGTTCGCGGCCTGCTCGGTGTTCGCCTCGCGGTTCACGGTCGCCGCGGCCCGCAGCGTGGCCTGGCCCGGACCGCACCGAGGCTGACGTCGCGCGCGTGCTCGCGCACGCTCGCCGACCAGCACCTGCTGCGGGTGCGAGCTCGGCACCCCCACGACGTACCGCTTCCAGGAGGTCGTGCGCCAGTACGCCGCCGAGCTGCTCGGCGACCGGGACGCGGAGGTCGCGGGAGCGGCACGCGGCAGCTGGGCGCACCACGGAGCTGATCGTCGCTGGCCCGGGATCGCCCACGACGACGCTTGGTGCGAGGCGTTCGACCGGCTCGCGGTCGAGGTGCGCGGCGCCCTCGGGCGCGGCGCGCGGGACGACGATGGGTGAGCGGTTCGCCGAGGAGCTGCTGCAGCGTGGCCGGCTGGAGGAGGCGCAACGCCTGTTCGAGCGAGCTCGCGGCCGGCCGACGACGACTGATCGCGTCACGGCTGCTGCGCTTGCGGCCGGAGCGGCCGCCGCTCGCCTGGTGGGCGACGAGGCGATGCGGCTCCTCGAGGAGACGGCCGACGGCAGCCGATGGCCGCTGGTCGACGAGGAGGCCGCCGCGGAGGCTCTGCGCCTGGTCGGTGATCTACGCCGCACTGGCTCCCGGGATCATGGCGAGCCCTCCTCGCGGCGGACGACGACCGAGGCGCAGCTGGCCGAGGCCCGGCGCCGGGCGCCGGCCGGCTCCGCCGCCGAAGCGACCGTCCTGGTCGCGGCCGCCGCCTGGCTGCCCGGAGGGGATCCCGAGGCCGAGCGCACGAGACTGCTCGCGGCCGAGCGGGCGGCCGCCGCGGGGCTCCCGGTCGCGGCGTCGGCGGCCCTCGACAGCGTCTGCGCCAGCCACCTCCTGCGCTGGGAGTACGCCGAGGCGCTCGCGACGGTAGCGGCCCGCGGGAGGCTCATGGACCCGCTGGCCGGTGGACGCGACGACGGCGTACGCGTTCAACGACTACCTGCTCATGGGCTGCGAGGTGTCGCTCGCCGCCGGCGACCTGCCCGGGCGCTGCGGCGTACGCCGACCGCCTGATCGCGCCTGCCCTGCTACCGCGACTACGTGCATCCCGCGCTGGCCCGCCGCCTCGAGGTCGACGTGCTCTCGCGGGCGACCTGACCGGCGCGGTCGGCACGGCGAGCGGTTCCGCGATCGTCCTGGGAACAGAGCCGGCCGGCATCGCGCGTCGACCCTCGCCGTCGGCGCCCTACGCGCTGGCGCTGGCCTACGGCCTGCTCGGTAACGACGAGGAGCGCGAGGAATGGCGAGGGATCGCCCAGGACCTGGCGGCGGACCGGTTCGGTCCGCTGGACGGCGATCGCAGACGGGGTGGGCGCCGACGCTCGACGCGTGGCTGCTCCTCGAGCGCGGACGAGCCCGAGGCAGCGCTGGCGACCGGCTGGCGGTCGACCTGGACGACCGCTCTGTGGGCCGCGTGGAAGGACCCGCGCTCTGGCGCCCGTGGTACGCCGCGGCGTGGGCCGAGGCCGGCGTGCTGGCCCGGCTGTCCGACGGAGCGAACGGCTGGGCCGCCGCGCAGGAAGCCGCTCAGGACAACCCGGTGGCCGCGGCCCTGGTGCGGCGCGCAGCGGCCCTGGAGGCCGGCGACCTGGAGACGATCGAGGGGTCGGCAGACGTCCTCGATGCCCTCGGCGAGCCGTACAGGCGGCTGTCAGCGAAAACTAGAGAAAATTTCATCCTGACCCTTGCCACGCCGGTGTGACCTGCCTTACATTCGTCGAACCGGTTCGTCGAACCGGTTCGATCAGAGAGGCTGTCCGCAGTGGCGACCATCGGAGACGTGGCAAAAGCGGCAGGCGTGTCGCGCAGCACCGTCTCGTACGCCCTCTCCGGCAAGCGCACGATCTCGCTCGACACCCGCCGCCGGATCGACGACGCGATCAAGTCGTTGAACTTCACTCCCAACGCGGGTGCTCGAGCGCTCAAGACCTCCCAGACGATGGTCTTCGGACTGCTGCTGCAGTTCCACGAGGACGAGTTCGCGCCGGCCATGCTGCAGTACCTGCTGCCGATCACCGAGTCGGCCCGCTCCCTCGGCTACGACATCTTGATGATGACCGAGGCCGACGGCGCCGCCGCCCTCACCCGCGTCGCGCAGTCCGGCATGGTCGACGGCCTGATCCTCCTCGACGTCGCGCACGACGACCCGCGACTGGCCGCCCTGCGCGCTGCCCGGCAGCCGGGCGTGCTCGTCGGCCTCCCCGGCGACACCGAGGGACTCGACGTCTTCGACCTCGACTTTCCCGACGCGGCACGCACCCTCGTCGACCACCTGCACGAGCTCGGTCACGAGGAGATCTGCCTGATCACTCCCCCGCGGCACGTCTACGAGCGCGGCGGCTCGTACGCCTGGCGGTTCCGCGACGCCGCGCTCGAGCAGGCCACGAAGCACGGCATGAAGTTCTCGGCCCACTACGGCGAGTCCCGGCAGCCGGCGATCGACCAGAGCCTCAACCGCATCCTCGACGAGACGCCCAACGCCACCGGACTGATCGTGCACAACGACGCTTCGGTCGCGGTGCTGCCAGCCGTCCTGCACAGCCGCGGCGTGCGTGTCCCCGACGACCTCTCGGTGGTCAGCCTCTATTCCAAAGACTTTGCCCGGAGCTTCTCGCTGCCCTACACGGCGGTCGAGTCCTCTCCGGACAAGCTGGGCCGCCTGGCCGTGGAGCGTCTGACGCGCCGCATCCAGAACCCCGGCACGACGGATCCCTCGGAAGTCCGTTTCATCGCAGCTGAACTCGTGGACCGAGGCAGCACTCGCTGAGAACACCCCAACCCACCGCCGCATGTCGACGCCCGCTGTCGAATCGGTTCGACAACACGAAAGGTTCCACTCATGACTCACTCTCGACTCCGCCCGATCGGCCTGGCCCTCGCGGGCCTGGCCCTCGCCGGGACCGTCGCCGGATGCTCGAACGGCAGCGACTCCGGTGGCTCTGGCGGATCCAGCTCCAAGCAGTTCCAGTTCTGGGACCCCTACCCGCAGTTCGACAACTCCTCCGACTGGGTCAAGCTCGTCAAGTCCTGCGGCGACGACGCCGGCGTGAAGATCAAGCGGACCGGCTACGACACCTCCGACCTGACGAGCAAGGCACTCCTCGCCGGCCAGCAGGGCGCATCACCCGACGTCATCGTGATCGACAACCCGGTGATCTCGACCCTCGCCGACGCGGGAGTCCTCGCCTCGGCGGACGACCTCAAGCTCGACACCACGCCGTTCGCCAAGAACATCGCCGCCGCCGGCATCCTCGACGACAAGGCGTACGGCGTGCCGATCGGCGCCAACACCCTCGCGCTCTACTACAACGAGGACCTGCTCGAGAAGGCCGGCGTCGACCCCACCTCGATCAAGGACTGGGACTCGCTCAACGCGGCCCTCGCCAAGATCAAGGACGAAGGATCCAAGGGCATCACGTTCTCGGGCATCGGCACCGAGGAGGGCTCGTTCCAGTTCCTGCCGTGGTTCTGGGGCTCCGGCGCCAACCTCAAGGACCTCGCCTCGCCCGATGCCGTCTCGGCCGTCAAGCTGTGGGACGACTGGCTGTCGAAGGGCTACGCGCCCAACTCGGTCATCAACAACACCCAGACGACCGCGTGGCAGGAGTTCGAGACCGGCAAGTTCGGCTTCGTCGAGAACGGCACGTGGCAGATGGGCAACGCCGAGAAGCTGGGCTTCAAGTACGGCATCATCTCGATCCCGGCCAAGGACGGCGGCGCCGCTCCGGTGCCGACCGGCGGTGAGTTCGTCGCCGCACCGGTCCAGAAGGACACGGCCCGGTATGCCAAGACGACCAAGATCATCGACTGCCTCACGAGCCCCGACAACCTGCTCAAGACCGACGCGACCCTGTCCTACATCGCGCCGATCACCAGCGCCCAGCAGGAGCAGTCGTCCAAGGACCCGAAGCTCGCGCCATGGGTCACGGCCGTCGGCGACGCCAAGGGGCGTACGAGCGACAACCTCGGCACGAACTACCCGATCATCTCCGAGCAGATGTGGGACGCCTTCCAGAAGGCCATGAGCGGGTCGGACTCCCCGCAGGCGGCCATGGAGACGGCCCAGAAGGCCGCCGCCTCGAAGGTCAAGTAACACCAACCCTCGGACTGGAGCTTCATCATGAGCAACACCAGGGCCGCCATCCGGGCGCCCCGCGTCGAGACCCAGGTCTCGGCGCGGGGGCCCCGGGCCCCTCGCCTCCCCCGCTTCATCGCGTGGGCCTACCTGGCGCCGGTCGTGATCTACCTGATCGCGTTCTACGCCTACCCGCTCTACCGCAACCTCGATCTCAGCCTGCGCGACTACACCGTGCGCTCGTTCGTCTCGGGTGACGCCCCGTTCATCGGGCTCGACAACTTCCGCGAGGTCTTCGCGGACCCCACGTTCTGGCCCGCGGTCATCCACACCGCGATCTTCGTGGTCGTGTCGATCGCCTTCCAGTACACGATCGGTCTCGCGCTGGCCGTGTTCTTCAACAACAACTTCCGGCTCTCGTCGACCCTGCGTGCGCTGTTCCTCGTGCCGTGGCTGCTGCCGATGATCGTCTCGGCGTCGACCTGGTCGTGGATGCTCAACAGCGACTCCGGCGTGGTCAACACCGCGCTCAACGCGTTCGGCCTGCCCGACATCAACTGGCTGACGTCGCCGACCTGGTCGCTCGTCGCCGTGATCCTGGCGAACATCTGGATCGGCATCCCGTTCAACCTCGTGATCCTCTACAGCGGGCTGCAGAACATCCCCGACAACCTCTTCGAGGCGGCCTCGCTGGACGGTGCCAGCAGCTGGCAGACGTTCCGGCACATCACGCTGCCGATGCTGCGACCCGTCTCGGCGATCACGCTGCTGCTGGGCTTCGTCTACACGCTCAAGGTCTTCGACATCATCTGGATCATGACCCGCGGCGGGCCGGGCAACTCCTCGACGACGCTGTCCACCTGGTCGTACGAGCTCGGCTTCGGGTCGCTGCTCCCCCACTTCGGGCCCGGTGCGGCCGTCGGCAACCTGCTGATCATCGTGGCGATGCTGTGCGGCCTGCTCTACATCAAGTTCCAGAGCTCGGAGGCGTCGCGATGAAGACCTCCCGGAGCACCCCCAAGACCGTCATCGGGATCGTCCTGACCGCATTCATGCTGTTCCCGGTCTACTGGATGCTGAACGTCTCGCTCATGCGTACGGGCGACATGCGCCGCGACCCGCCCTACCTGTTGCCACTGCACCCGACGTTCAGCGGCTACCGCGCGGTGCTCAACGACCAGCTGCCCTACCTCGGCACCAGCCTGGCCATCGGCATCGGCACGGTGGCGCTCACGCTCGCCGTGTCGGCACCCGCGGCGTACTCACTGGCGAAGCTGCGCCCGATGGGCGGCAAGCCGCTGACCTTCATCCTGCTGATGGCGCAGATGATCCCCGGAATCATCATGGCGATGGGGTTCTACTCCATCTTCCTGAACGTCGGGATCATCAACACCTGGTGGGGCCTGGTCATCGCCGACTCGACGCTCGCGGTGCCGTTCGGCGTCCTGATCTTCACGGCGTTCATGTCGGGCATCCCCGACGAGCTGATCCAGGCCGCGAAGCTCGACGGCGCCGGCAGCTGGCGGACGTTCGTGTCGATCGTGCTGCCGGTGAGCCGCAACCCGATCGTGACGGTCTCGCTGTTCGCGTTCCTCTGGGCGTGGTCGGACTTCATCTTCGCCAGCACGCTCAACAGCGGCGGATCCATGCAGCCGATCACCCTCGGCATCTACAAGTACATCGGCAACAACAACCAGGAGTGGAACTCGATCATGGCGACCGCAGTCGTCGCCTCGATCCCCGCCGCCTTCCTCCTTGTCGTCGCCCAGCGGTACGTCGCAGCCGGCGTCACCGCAGGCGCCGTCAAGGACTGACTCAACCCACCAGCACAGGAGCTTCCCACCACCATGAACATGTTCCGCACCGACGGCTCTGCCCTCGAGGTCCAGCACCGTCACGAACGCCTTCGCATCGAGCCGTGGGGCAAGGACTCGGTCCGCGTACGCGCGGCGCAGTTCGCGATCCCCGCCGACTCGGTCGGCGCCCTCGACGACGTACCGGAGGGCACGCAGGACCCCATCATCAAGATCGAGGACGACCGCGCGCTGCTCGTCCACGGCGAGGCGACCGTCGAGGTCACCTTCCCGAGGGAGCAGTCATACCCCGAGCCGCTGATCCGGTTCCTGCGCACCAGCACGGGCGAAGAGCTGCTGGCCGAGAGCCGCGAGCACTTCTGGATGCCCGGCTCGCGGGTGTTCCAGGGCAACCGCGCCGGTGCGTACGAGATCCACCAGCAGTTCAGCGCGTACGACGGCGAGCGCCTCTACGGCATGGGCCAGCGCACCCACGGGCGGCTCAACCTCAAGGGCCTGTCGCTCGACCTCATCCAGCGCAACGCCGAGGTCAACATCCCGTTCGTGCTGTCCAGCCGCGGCTACGGCCTGCTGTGGAACATGCCCGGCATCGGCCGCGCCGAGTTCAACGACGACGTCACGCGGTGGACCGCCACGCAGGCCCGCGGCCTGGACTACTGGTTCAGCGCGGCGCCGACGCCTGGCGCGATCCTCGGCAGCTATGCCGATGCGACCGGCCACGTCCCCGACCTGCCCGACTGGGCGAGCGGGTTCTGGCAGAGCAAGCTGCGCTACCTCGACCAGGACGAGCTGATGGGCGTCGCCCGCGAGCACCGTCGCCGCGACCTGCCGATGTCGGTCATCGTCACGGACTACTTCCACTGGTCGGCGATGGGCGACTACCGCTTCGACGCAGCCGAGTGGCCCGATCCGCAAGCGATGGTCGACGAGCTCGCCGAGCATGGGCATCGAGCTGATGGTGTCGATCTGGCCGACGGTCTCGCCGCTGTCGGAGAACTTCGCCGACTACCGCGACGGCGGGCTGCTCGTGGGCTCCGACCAGGGCATCGAGTTCCACCAGACGATCCAGGACAAGGGCATGACCGCTCCCCTGCCCCTGGCGTTCTACGACCCCACCAACCCCGAGACGCGCGAGTACGTCTGGGGCCTGGTCAAGCAGAACTACCTCGACCTGGGCATCAAGGTGTTCTGGCTCGATGCCTGCGAGCCCGAGCTCAACCCCGCCCACCCGGCCAACCTCGCCCTGTATGCGGGGCCGGGTGCCGAGGTCGCCAACATCTATCCGCGCGACAACGCCCGGATGTTCGCCGAGGGCATGGCGTCGGCCGGGCAGGACCCGACGGTGCTGCTGTGCCGCTCGGCCTGGGCCGGGTCGCAGCGCTACGGCGCGGCCGTGTGGTCCGGCGACATCCCGGCCACGTGGCTGTCGCTGACCCAGCAGGTGCGCGCCGGCCTCAACATCGCGATCTCCGGCATCCCGTGGTGGACCACCGACATCGGCGGCTTCCACGGCGGCGACGCGAGCGATCCGGCATACCAGGAGCTCATGGTCCGCTGGTTCCAGTTCGGCGTCTTCTGCCCGCTGTTCCGCCTGCACGGCGACCGCGACCCGCGTACGCCGACCGGCTACGCCCAGACCGGTGGCCCCAACGAGGTCTGGTCGTACGGCGACGAGGCGTACGAGATCATCGCCGAGCAGCTCCGGCTGCGCGAACGGCTGCGCCCCTACATCCACGAGCACATGACGATCGCCTCGGAGACCGGGCTGCCGCCCATGCGGCCGCTGTTCGTCGACCACGCCGACGACCCGCAGGCGTGGCAGGTCGAGGACGAGTTCATGTTCGGCGACTCGATCCTGGTCGCCCCGGTGACCGAGCCGGGCGCGACCTCGCGCGAGGTCTACCTGCCGGCCGGGCACCGCTGGGTCGACGTGCGTACGCGTGAGGTGTTCGAGGGCGGCTCGACGCACGTCTCGGACGCGCCGATCTCGTCGATCCCGGTCTTCGTCGATCGACGGCTCGGCCGTGCTGGAGAGCATGTGACGACACCACAGCGTCCGCTCCAACCAGACGAGCTGACGATCGACGGCGGCTTCTGGGGCGACTACCAGGAGCTCAACGAGCAGGCGATCGTCCAGCACTGCCTGCACTGGGTCGAGCGCATCGGCTGGGTCGGCAACTTCGACGCGGCCGCGGCCGGCGGGGCGTACGAGCATGCGGGGGTCGAGTTCGTCGACTCCGAGGTCTACAAGCTGCTCGAGGCCATGGCGTGGGAGCTCCGTGAGCCCGAGGCGGGCCTCGACGCGCAGTACAAGGAGCTGGTCGCCCGGGTCGCGGCGGCGCAGGAGGAGGACGGCTACCTGCACACCGCGTTCGGTCACCCGGGGCAACGTCCGCGCTACTCCGACCTCGAGTGGGGGCACGAGCTCTACTGCTTCGGTCACCTGTTCCAGGCCGCTGCTGCTGCGCTCCGCGCCGGCATCGACAGCGACCTGCCGCGCGTGGCGGCCAGGCTGGCCGACCACGTGTACACCGAGTTCGGTCCCGACGGCCGCAACGCTGTTTGCGGGCACCCGGAGATCGAGCTGGCGCTCATGGAGCTCCACCGGGCGACCGGCGGGGTTTCGACAGGCTCAACCGGCGAGGACGGCTCAACCGGCAGGTACCTCGAGCTGGCTCGGTGCTTCGTCGACCGGCGCGGCCACGGGACGCTCGGCGAGATCGAGTTCGGCGCGGCGTACTTCCAGGACGACGTGCCGATTCGCGAGGCCGACACGCTGCGCGGGCACGCCGTACGCGCGTTGTACCTCGCCGCCGGAGCGGTCGACGTCGCGGTCGACCTCGGCGACGACGAGCTGCTGCAGGCGGTCAGCCGGCAGTGGGAGCACACCGTGGCCCGCCGGACGTACCTGACCGGCGGCATGGGCGCGCACCACCAGGACGAGGCATTCGGCGACGACTTCGAGCTGCCGCCCGACCGGGCGTACGCCGAGACGTGCGCCGGGATCGCCTCGGTCATGCTGAGCTGGCGGCTGCTGCTGGCCACCGGCGACCAGCGCCACGCCGACCTGATCGAGCGCACCCTCTACAACAACGTCATCAGCTCGCCGCGGGCCGACGGCAAGGCGTTCTTCTACGTCAACACGCTCCACCAGCGCGTCGCCGGGACCGTGCCGGACGAGGAGCACCACAGCGCACGGGCGCTGGCGACCCTGCGCGCGCCGTGGTTCGAGGTCTCGTGCTGCCCGACCAACGTGGCCCGCACGCTGGCCAACGTCGGGATGTACTTCGCGAGCACCTCGGACCACGCGCTGCACATCCACCAGTACGCCGACATGACGATCCGCGCGCGGCTCGACAGCGGTTCGACGGTGAGCGTCGAGGTGCGGACCGGATATCCGTACGAGCAGTCGGTGTCCCTGACGTTGCTCGACGACCTCGATGCCGAATCCTCGATCGTCCTCCGCGTACCGGCATGGGCGCGAGGTGCCGCGGAGCTGTCGGACGGCCTCGACCGGGTCGTGGCGACCGACGAGACCGTCGTCATCAGCGGGCCCCGCCCGGCGGGCAGTCCCTTCGTGCTCCAGCTCCCGATGCCGCCTCGTGTCACCCGGCCCGACCCACGCATCGACGCGGTCCGAGGCCAGGTCGCGATCGAGCGCGGCCCGTTCGTGCTCGCGGTCGAGGACGTCGACCTGCCGACCGGGGTCACGGTCAACGACATCGCGATCGATCCCTCGCGGGTCGTGCCCGCCGAGGGCCGCGGAGCCGCGGTGCCGGTGCAGCTCAGCCGGGTGGACCGCGAGGAGCACACCCTCCCCTACGACGAGGAGTTCGCGGTCGACCGCGCACCGCTCGACGATCCATCGGTCGTGACGTTCAGGCCGTACCACCAGTGGGCCAACCGAGGCCCCTCGACGATGCGGGTCTGGACACCTGCGCTCGCCGACCACGACGCACCAGCACGATCCAACGATTAAGGGAACGGAGCAGAGATGATGCAACGCATTCGGGGGGCCAGGGGGATCGCGGCGACAGCCGTGGGCGCACTTGCCGCCATGACCCTGGTCTCGAACCCGGCACACGCCGCTGTGGCGGCGGCGCCGGACCCAGACCACCTCATCGCCCACTACGACTTCGACGGCGACCCGGCGACCACCGGGACGCTCGTCGATCGCAGCGGCCACGGCCTCGACGCCACGATCGTCAACAAGGCCACGGCGACGTCCGTCCCAGGCGCGGAGGCCGGCGACTCGGCCCTCGACCTGCCGGGTGGCGCGCAGACCTCGACCGGCGCGTACGTCGACCTGCCCAAGAACCTGCTCGGCAGCGCCACCGACCTCACGGTCTCGGCGCGGGTCAAGTGGGACGGCTCGGGGGGCTCCTGGCAGCGGATCTTCGACATCGGCCAGGACACCAACCACTACCTGTTCGCCGCGCCGAGCAACGGCGACGGCAACCTGCGGGCCGCCGTCAAGGCTTCACCTCCGGGCGACGAGTCGTACACGACCGGCTATGCCGCGCTGCCCTCGGACAGCTGGAAGACCGTGACGGTCACCCTCGACACCGCCAAGCACCAGACCTCGCTCTACCTCGACGGCGCGTTCGTCGACACGGCGAAGACCGACGTCACCGCCGCGCAGCTGCTCAACAGCTCCGCGACGCGTGCCGGCTACATCGGCAAGTCGCAGTTCGGCAACGATCCGCTGTTCAGCGGCGCGCTCGACGACTTCCAGGTCTACGACCAGGCCCTCACCGCCGACCAGATCTCGGGGCTGGTCGACGAGGTCCCGACGCTGACCAAGCTGGCCGACACGTCGTTCGACGTCCGCACCAACATCGGCGAGGCACCCGCCCTGCCGGCCACGATCCGTGCGACGTACAGCGACGGCTTCGACCGCAACGTGCCGACCACGTGGGACACCGTCGACCCGTCGAAGTACGCGTCGCTCGGCGCGTTCACGGTGCACGGCACCGCCGGCGGCCAGGACATCACCGCCGACGTGACGGTCACCAAGCCCAACCAGGTGACGATCGACCTCGCCAAGAACACCGGCGGCTTCCACGGTGGCGCGTCCGGCACGCTCTACGGCGTCTACGGCACCGGCATCCCCACGAGCAACCTGCTCGAGGGCATGAAGCTGCGCACGGTCTCGACCAAGGCGCAGGACGGCCCGCAGCATCCCGGCGCCGACGCGCTCGAGGTCGTGAAGCCGCTCGCGGACAGCACCGGCGGCGACACGTACATCTACATGACCGACATCTATCGCGGCTTCCCCTACCAGTGGCCCGGCGACACGCCTGAGGCCAAGCTCAACGACTTCAAGGCCAAGATCGCCAAGCAGGTCGACCAGGTGCTGACGATGCCCAAGACGTACCAGAAGCACGTCGTGTTCGTGCCGTTCAACGAGCCCGAGGGCAACATGTTCGGCACCGGCGAGTGGAGCTACAACAAGGTCAGCTGGCTCGACAACCCCAAGGACTACTTCAAGGCCTGGGACGACGTCTATGCGCTGATCAAGGGCAAGATGCCCGACGCCCGGATCTCCGGACCGAACACGAGCATCCTCTACACGCAGGTCCAGGGCTGGCTCAAGCACGTCGTCGAGGCCAAGACCGTCCCCGACGTCATGACGTGGCACGAGCTCAGCAACCCGGCCAGCATCCGCACCAACGTGGCGAAGTACCGCACGTGGGAGGCCGCCGCGTTCGACGGCACGGCGTACGCCGGCAAGAAGCTGCCGATCAACGTCAACGAGTACGCGTTCAACTACCACACGTCGGTGCCCGGGCAGATGATCCAGTGGGTCTCCGCGATCGAGGACTCCAAGATCGACGCCGACATCGCGTACTGGAACATCGACGGCAACCTCAGCGACTCCGCGGTGCAGGCCAACCGCGGCAACGGTCAGTGGTGGCTGCTCAACGCGTACGGCAACATGACCGGCCACACCGTCGCGGTCACGCCGCCGAAGCCGAACGCCAACTACACGCTGCAGGGCGTCGCGACGTACGACCCGGCGAAGATCCAGGCTCGCGCGATCATCGGCGGTGCCTCGGGCAAGAGCGCGGTGCAGTTCGACCATGTCAGCGCCAAGCGGTTCGGCACGAGCGCGCACGTGCTCGTGCAGGAGATCCCGTGGACGGGTCAGGTCGGTGACTCGCCGCAGCCGGCGACGGTCGCCGAGTTCGACACCAAGCTCAAGAGCGGCAGCGTCGCCCTGGACTTCGGCGAGGGCAAGCTGCCCGAGCTCAAGGAGTCGTCGGCCTACCAGGTCATCCTGTCGCCGGGCACCAACACCACCTCACCGTCGAAGGCCCCGAAGCTGTGGCAGAAGACGTACGAGGCGGAGGACGCGACCTACACGGGCAGCGGCTACACCAAGAACGGGCCCGAAGGATCGCCCGGCGACGTGAGCAAGTTCTACACCTCCGGCGGGTACGACGTCGGTGGGCTGCGGACCGGTTCCGACGGCAAGCTGAGCTTCAAGGTCTCGGTGCCCAAGACCGGCACGTACGACCTGAGCGTCTTCGCCAACTCGCTCAACACGTTCGACAAGGTCGCCGACCAGGGACCGACCAACGTGTTCCTCAACGTCGACGGTGCCGCCGAGCAGCAGATCTACCTGCCGCTGGGCTACAAGTGGGTCGTGTGGGACCACACCGACGCCAAGGTCAAGCTGACCGCCGGCGATCACACGATCTCGCTCGCCGCCAAGAGCCTCGACGGCAGCAAGTCGACCAAGGGCGACGCGATCATCGACAAGGTGGACCTCTCGCTGGCCAACCCGGCAGCGAAGACGTCGGTCTACGAGGCCGAGAACGCCGTGCTCAAGGGCGCCAAGCCGGTCTACAGCCGCAAGCACGTCTCGGGCTCGGGCACGGTGCCGCTGGGCAGGAAGGGCTCCGCGACGTTCTGGGTCTACGCGGCCAAGGACGGCGAGGCGACCCTGAACCTCAGGGCGTCGGGCCGCGGCACCGCTCGACTGAGCGTCAACGACAAGACGCTCGCGACGGTCAAGCGGTCGATCCCTGCGGCCAAGGTGTTCCTGCGTGGCGGGGTCAACAAGGTCGTCGTCACGGGTCACAGCGGATCGCTCGCGGTCGACAGCCTCGGCGTACGAGCGTCGAAGGGCACGCTGCCGACGACGTCGTACGAGGCGGAGAACGCGACGGCTGCCGGCACCGCCAAGGCCGAGACGTACTCGCTGGCCAGCGGCGGCAAGGCCGTGACCGGGATCGGCGGTGACCACGGCAACAAGAACACGCTGACGTTCAAGGTCACGGCGTCCAAGGCCGGCACCGACATGGTGACGGTGCGCTACTCCAACCCGGAGCAGTCGCCCGCGACCCACTACAACCCCGACCCGCTGGCCCGGCACGCTGATGTGTCGGTCAACGGGGGCAAGGTGCAGCGCGTGTGGTTCCCGCACAGCTTCCACCAGAACAACTTCTGGGAGCTGTCGTTCCCGGCGAAGCTGGCCAAGGGGAAGAACACGATCCGGTTCGCGTCCGAGGAGCTGCCGAACTTCGACGGCAAGACGTACGCGTCCGACACCTATGAAGAGCTGCTGAGGTCGAAGTTCGCGCCGATCATCGACCGCATCAGCATCACCCCGCTCAGCGACAAGAAGTCCCTGACTTCGAAGCGCTGACCCGAGCTGGGGCCGGCGGTACTTCCTCCAACCGCCGGCCCCTGCACCACCTCTACCGGGCCCTCGCACGATCAGGCGTCCGTGCCCGGGAGGCGTGGAGATTCCTGCGACGGAATGCTTGCGCTGCTTCCCGACGTCGGCTAACGTCTCTCGCAACGCGGAACTAACTATCCACCATACGGATATTGTCGTGAGCGAGGGCCACTATGTCATTGTCCAACCCACCGTCGGGCGCCAAGCGCCAACGGCGCGTGAAGCATCCCGTTGACGAGATTCTCCCGCC
Source organism: uncultured Actinomycetota bacterium (assembly GCA_963806345.1). GTDB lineage: Bacteria > Actinomycetota > Actinomycetes > Propionibacteriales > Nocardioidaceae > Aeromicrobium. Next base: position 270,750 of record CAWDXV010000022.1, read on the forward strand.
GCAGAAGCTGGCGGTCTACGGCGCCCAGCACGTTCTCGCGTTCTACGCGGGCGCCGTCATCGTCCCCATCCTGCTTGCCGGGGCCATCGGGCTGAGTGACGAGCAGCTGATCCACCTCATCAACGCCGACCTCTTCACGTGCGGCATCGCCTCGATCATCCAGTCGGTGGGGTTCTGGAAGGTCGGCGTCCGTCTGCCGTTGCTGCAGGGCGTGACCTTCACCGCGGTCGCGCCGATGATCGCGATCGGCACGGCCGAGGGCGGCGGCAAGGAGGGGCTGGTGACGATCTACGGCGCCGTCATCGTCGCGGGACTGTTCACGTTCTTCATGGCCCCGTACTTCAGCAAGCTCCTGCGCTTCTTCCCGCCGGTCGTCACCGGCTCGGTCATCGCCATCATCGGCATCTCCCTGCTGCCCGTCGCGATCAATGACGCCGTGGGGATGAACCAGCCGGTGCGCAAGGACTTCTTCTACGCGATCGGCACCCTCGCGCTCATCGTGGTGATCCAACGCGTGTTCAAGGGCTTCATGGCGACCGTCGCCGTCCTCGCAGGCCTGGTGATCGGCACCGCCGTCGCCTTCATCCTGGGCGACGCGACCTTCGACTCGGTCGGCAGCAGCGACTGGACGGGCGTGACCACCCCGTTCTTCTTCGGCATCCCGCAGTTCTCGGTCACCGCGATCATCTCGATGATCGTCGTCATGATGATCACTGCCGTCGAGACGACGGGTGACGTCTTCGCAACCGGCGAGATCGTCGAGAAGAAGGTCGGCAACGAGGACGTGGCGCGGGCGCTGCGCGCCGACGGGCTCGCGACGACCTTGGGCGGCATCCTGAACTCCTTCCCCTACACGTGCTTCGCCGAGAACGTCGGCCTGGTCCGGCTCACCGGCGTCAAGAGCCGCTGGGTCGTGGCCACCGCCGGCGCCTTCATGATGGTCATCGGCGTGATCCCCAAGGCCGGTGCTGTCGCGGCGAGCATCCCGCACTCGGTCCTCGGCGGCGCGGCGCTCGCGATGTTCGCCACCGTGGCGGTGGTCGGCATCCAGATGCTGAGCCGGGTCGACTTCAACGACCATCGCAACGTCGTCATCGTCTCCTCCAGCGTCGGCCTGGCCATGCTCGTGACGATGAAGCCCACGCTCTACACCGTCATCCCCGGCGGACGCTGGAGCGAGATGATCTTCAACAGCGGCATCACGCTGGGCTCGATCACCGCGATCCTGCTCAACCTGGTCTTCTTCCACGTCGGCAAGAGCTTCGGCCCCGGCGTCGCCGGCGCACCCGGTCGCGGCGTCATCCGGCTGGACCAGGTCAACTCGATGAGCAAGGACGAGTTCGCCGAGACCTTCGAGGGGTTGTTCCAGGGGTCACGGTGGGCGGTCGATGCCGCCTACGCGCAGCGACCGTTCGCCAACACGCAGGCCCTGCGTGAGGCAATGCAGGACGCCCTGTTCTCCGGCAACCTCGAGCAGCAGGCAACCCTGCTGGAGGCCTTCCCCTATCTCGGGTCCGACCAGCTCGAGCGCAAGGAGTCGACCCGGGACCAGTCCGAGCTGGGTCTCACCCACCTCAACGATGAGGACTACGACGAGTTCGCCGAGCTCAACCAGACCTACCTGGACCGGTTCGGCTTCCCGCTCATCGTCTCGGTGCGCGACCTGCAGAAGCGGCACGAGGTCCTGGCCCGGGGCTGGGAGCGCATCGACAACTCGGTGTGCCAGGAGCGAGCGACGGCGATGATCGAGGTCGGCAAGATCGTCAACCACCGGTTCGACGACCTCGTCGCCGGGGCGAACCCGATCCACAGCGCGCGGACGCAGCGATATGACCAGCTCGGGCACTGACACCGAGATGACAGGACCAACCGGAGAGGACACCGTGGACATCGACGAGTTCAACACCCTCAGCACTGATGCGGTGGAAGCGCTGCTTGCGTCGTGCCTGGGCGTCCCCGGCTGGATCGAGCAGGTCCTGGCCGGCCGGCCGTACGACGACGTCGCGGACCTGCTGGCCACGGCCCGCGCGGCGGCCGCCTCGCTCGATGCGGCTCAGGTCGAGACCGCGCTGGCCCGGCACCCCAGGATCGGCGAGAGCGCCGGGGACGGCCACGACAAGGAGTTCTCCGCGCGGGAGCAAGCAGGATTCGACCGCGACGACTCCGACCTCGTCGCCGCGATGAGTCGCGGCAACGCCGCCTACGAGCAGCAGTTCGGCAGGGTGTTCCTGATCCGCGCGGCCGGCCGGGACGCCGACGAGATCCTGGCCGAGCTACGACGCAGGCTCGCCAACGCTCCCGACGCCGAGCTCCGCGAGGTCGTGCGGGAGCTCGGCGAGATCGCGGTGCTGCGCCTCGGGCTCCTGGTCGTCGACAATGGCCAGGACACCGCGCCGACGCCGACCCAAGGGAGTCCTGCATGAGCTCGATCAGCACCCACGTACTCGACACGAGTCAAGGCCGTCCGGCCGAGGGCATCGCCGTGCGGCTCGAGCTCGGATCCGCACCGGGGCAGGCCATCGCGACAGCGGTCACCGATGCCGACGGACGGGCGGGCGACCTCTTCTCCGGGGAGGTCGTGACCGGGACGTATCGCCTCGTGCTCGACACGGCCGACGTACTTCGCCCAGACGGGGACCCCCACGTTCTTCCCGACAGTCGAGGTCGCCTTCACGGTGTCGGATCCCGGGCAGAACCATCACGTGCCGGTGCTGCTGAGCCCCTTCGCGTTCTCCACCTACAGAGGAAGTTGACCCACATGAGCATCGTGCTTGGACCCAATCAGTACGGCAAGGCCGAGAACCGCCTCGTGCGGATCTACCGCGACACCGACCGTCACGAGATCAGGGATCTCAACGTGTCGACGTCGCTGCGCGGCGACTTCTCGGACGCCCACCTCAAGGGCGACCAGGCCCGCGTGCTTCCGACGGACACGCAGAAGCAGACCGTCTACGCGTTCGCCAAGAAGAAGGGTGTCGGAGCAGCCGAGGACTTCGCGCTGGAGCTCGCCCGGCACTTCGTCGACGACACCGAGCCGGTCGACCTGGCGCAGGTCAGGATCGAGGAGTTCCTGTGGGAGCGCATCGTGGTCGACGGCTCCGAGCACGACCACAGCTGGGCGCGTCGCGGCCAGGAGACGCGGACGACCGTCGTGACCGTCGACGGCAAGGGCGGGCCGGCGTCGGTCGTGTCGGGCCTGCAGGACCTCGTGCTGCTCAAGTCGACCGGCTCTGAGTTCCACGGCTTCCTGGAGGACGAGTACACGACCCTCGCGCCGACCCACGACCGGATCATGTCGACGTCGCTGACAGCGCGCTGGCGCTACGTCGGGACGAACGTCGAGTGGGACAAGACGTACGACAGCATCCGGCAGATCCTGCTCGAGCGCTTCGCCGACGTGCACAGCCTGGCCCTGCAGCAGACGCTCTACGAGATGGGCAAGGCAGTCCTGGAGGCACACGAGGAGGTTGCCGAGATCAAGTTCTCCGCCCCCAACAAGCACCACTACGTGTATGACCTGTCGCCCTTCGGCCTGGACAACCCCAACGAGGTCTTCCAGGTCGGTGACCGGCCCTACGGCCTGATCGAGGCAGCGGTGCTGCGCGACGACGCTCCGCCGGCCGGGCTCGCGTGGGACGCCATCCCCGGGTTCTGCTGACGTGCGTCAGCGCAGGTCGTGGGAGAGCGCAGCGCCGGCCTTGTCGAGCAGGGGCACGGCGCGTTCGATGACACTGTCGGTCATGCGCTCGGCCGGCCCGGACACCGAGATCGCGAGTCGGGAGGACACGTTGGGCACCGCAACGGCGACGCAGCGGACGCCCACCTCCTGCTCGCCCTCGTCGACGGCGTAACCGTGGCTCGCCGTCCACTCGAGATTCTTGGCGAACTCGTCGAGGTCCGTGATGGTGTTCTCGGTCTGCTTGGGGGTTCCGGTGCGCTGGAGGATCTCCCGGACGTCCTCGATGGGCATCTCGGCCATGAGCGCCTTGCCGACCGCGGTGCAGTGCGGCAGGACCCGGCGGCCGACCTCGGTGAACATCCGCATGGAGTGGCGCGACGGCACCTGCGCGACGTAGACGATCTGGTCGCCGTCGAGCATCGCGAGGTTGGCGGACTCGCCGAGCTCGTCGACGAGCTGGGCCAGGTGGGGACGGGCCCACAGGCTGAGCATCTTCGAGGAGCTCTCGCCAAGCCGGATCAGCTTGGGCCCGAGGACGTAGCGACGGGACGACTCCTGGTGCAGGTAGCCGAGCTCGACCAGGGTGCGGGCGAGCCGATGGATCGTCGGCAGCGGCAGGCCCGACTCGGTGGCGAGCTGCGACAGGCCCATCATCCCGCCGTGGTCCGCAATGGTCTCCAACAGGCCGAAGGCACGGCCCAGCGACTGCACACTTCCGGAGCGGGGCTTGGCGTCCGGCGGGGGCGAAGCGGGCATCGGCTCTCCTCGAGGTCGAGACTTTCGTATGGTGAAAGTTTAGAGGTGGCGAGCGGAGCGATGCCTCGGGGGTTCGCCGGCACGATCTTCCGCCTGATAGACATTAACATCCGGCATGCGATATATCGATGAACGACGCGAGAAGGTGGAACGCCATGGACATCCGAGTTGAAGGTGGCCGCATCCCAGGTGACGACCGCATCCTCACCCCCGGTGCGCTGGATTTCGTGGCGTCACTCCACAGGAGGTTCGCCGGCCGGCGCGACGAGCTGCTCGAGGCGCGACAGCAGCGCCGCGAGCAGGTCTCTCGCACGGGTCGGCTCGACTTCCTCCCTGAGACCGCGCACATCCGTGAGGGCGACTGGCAGGTCGCACAGGCACCTCTGGACCTGGTCGACCGCCGCGTCGAGATGACCGGACCGACCGATCGCAAGATGACGATCAACGCGCTCAACTCCGGCGCACGGGTGTGGCTCGCGGACATGGAGGATGCCAGCACGCCCCACTGGTCCAACGTGGTGGGCGGCCAGATCAGCCTGTACGACGCGATCCGCCGGGACATCGAGTACACGTCGCCCACGGGGGCCCTCTACACGCTCACGCAGGACCAGCGGCTCCCCACCATCGTGATGCGACCCCGAGGATGGCACTTCGACGAGCGACACCTCACCGTCGACGGGAGCCCCGTCGTGGGAGCACTGGTCGACTTCGGCCTCTACTTCTTCCACAACGCCGAAGCACTTCTGGCAGCAGGCAGCGGTCCCTACTTCTACCTGCCGAAGCTGGAGAGCCACCTCGAGGCGCGCCTGTGGAACGACGTCTTCGTGTTCGCGCAGGACGCCATCGGCATACCCCAGGGCAGCGTCCGTGCGACCGTGCTGATCGAGACGATCCCGGCCGCGTTCGAGATGGACGAGATCCTCTACGAGCTGCGCGACCACGCCTCGGGCCTCAACGCCGGGCGCTGGGACTACCTGTTCAGCATGATCAAGTACTTCCGCGACTCAGGGCCGGCGTTCGTGCTGCCGGACCGGGCGGCGGTCGGCATGAAGTCCCCCTTCATGCGGGCGTACGCCCAGCTGCTCGTCAAGACCTGCCACCGCCGGGGTGCGTTCGCGATCGGCGGCATGTCGGCGTTCATCCCGAGCCGGCGCGACGAGGAGGTCAACGCGCGCGCATTCGCCAAGGTCCGCGAGGACAAGGAGCGGGAGGCCGGCGACGGCTTCGACGGCTCGTGGGTCGCGCACCCCGACCTGGTCGCCGTGTGCCGCGAGGTGTTCGACGGCGTGCTGGCCGGCCGCGACAACCAGCTCGAGCAGAAGCGCGACGACGTCGAGGTGACAGCAGATGACCTGCTCGATGTCGCCGCGACCCCCGGCGACATCACCTTGGCGGGCCTGCGCGGCAACGTCGAGGTCGCCCTGCTCTACCTCGAGTCGTGGCTGAGGGGAAGCGGCGCGGTGGGCATCAACAACCTCATGGAGGATGCCGCCACGGCCGAGATCTCGCGGTCGCAGATCTGGCAGTGGGTGCGCAACGGGTCGACCCTCGACGACGGGACCGTCATCACCGAGCAGCTCGTGCGCGAGGTCCTCGACGACGAGGTCGCGACGCTGCGGGCCACGATCGAGGACTACGACGAACGCCCCTTCCAACGGGCACGTGAGCTGTTCGAGCAGGTCGCCCTCGACGACCACTTCGCCGACTTCCTCACGCTGTCGGCGTACGACTCGGTGGTCGCGACGTGACCGATCTCGAGCAGCTGTCCGCCGAGCTCGACGCCCACCTGGCCGCGGCGGACGCCAACCTGGCGGCACGCTATCCGGGTGACCGAGGTGTGCGGCAGCCGGTGCACACCGTCTACGTCCCCGCTGACCGCTACTCCCCCCACCTCGTGGCCGACTGGGGTGCCGAGGCCCGGGAGACACTGACGCGCAATGGCGGCAGCGTCGAGGAGCTGGGCGCCATCCTCGGTCAGCCGAGCATCGACGGCGCCGTCCACGACCGGGTGCTCGCCAAGCTGACCTCCGAGCCGATCGAAGACCTGCGCGTCGACTTCGAGGACGGCTACGGCAACCGGTCCGACGAGGAGGAGGACGCGGCGGTCATCGCCGCGGCACGGACGATGGCGGCATCCGTGAGCGCCGGCGAGGCGCCACCGTTCCACGGCATCCGGTTCAAGAGCTTCGAGGCGCCGACGCGACGGCGCGGACTGCGTACGCTCTCCCTGTTCGTCAGCGAGCTCGTCTCGCAGGGCGGCATCAGCGACGGACTCGTCATGACCTTGCCGAAGGTGACCTCGGTCGAGCAGGTCGAGGCCATGGTGACGGCCTGCGAGCGCCTCGAGCAGGCGCACGGGCTCCCGCCCGGCACGCTGGTCTTCGAGATCCAGGTCGAGACGCCGCAGTCGATCGTCGGCCCCGACGGCCGGGTCCTCGTCGCCCCGATGATCCATGCGGCAGCCGGGCGATGCACGGGCCTGCACTACGGGACGTACGACTACTCCGCCTCGTGCGGCATCGCTGCGGAGTACCAGAGCATGGAACATCCGGCCGCGGACCAGGCGAAGGCCCTCATGCAGGTGGCCGCCGCAGGCACCGGTGTCTTCGTCTCCGACGGCTCCACCAACGTGCTGCCGGTGGGCGATCGTGACGCCGTACACGCCGCCTGGCGGCTGCATGCCCGGCTGGTCCGGCGATCGCTCGAGCGCGGTTTTTACCAGGGCTGGGACCTGCATCCTGCTCAGCTGCCGACGCGGTACGCGGCGACCTACGCGTTCTACCGCGACGGGCTTGCCACAGCCGCTGCCCGGCTGCGCGCCTACACCGGCGGTGACGACTCGGGCTATCTCGACGAGCCGGCCACGGCGGTCGCCCTGGCCTCGTTCGTCCTGCGCGGCGTGGAGTGCGGGGCGGTCGACCGCGACGAGGTGGACCGGCTGATCGGCATCGACCTGACCCACCTCGGGCGCCTCGCCCGGCGACGCACCGAAGTCTGATCAGTCGCTGATCCTCCGTGCCCGCCGTCCTTGACGGTCGGGCTCGGCCTCGTCTACGCTCTCTCGTAGCGGAAAAACTTTTCCGCACTATGGAAAGCGAGAGAGTGATGGATCACCGCCTCCCATACCTGGCGAACTGCTCGATGCTCTTCACCGAGCGACCGCTCCTGGAGCGCCCGCAGGCCGCCAAGGCCGCAGGATTCGACGCGATCGAGCTCTGGTGGCCCTGGCCGCACCAGCCGGTTCCCGCCGACGCGGAGGTCGCAGCGCTTGTCGCGGCCGTGCGCGACGCCGGCGTCCAGCTCGTCGGCCTCAACTTCTTCGCCGGCGACCTGGCCGGCCCCGACTGCGGTGTCCTCTCGATCCCCGACCGGGCCGGAGAGTTCCGCGACAACGTCGACGTCGCCATCGGCATCGGTGAGCAGCTCGGAGTCTCGGCGTTCAACGCGCTGTACGGCAACCGGGTCGACGGCGTCGCCCCTCAGGCGCAGGACGAGCTGGCCCGCGAGCAGCTCGGTCTCGCAGCCAAGTCCGCCGAGCAGATCGACGCCACCGTCCTCGTCGAGTCGGTCAGCGGGCCCAAGCCCTACCCCCTTCGCACCGCTGCTGACAGCGTCACCGTCGTCGAGGACGTCCGCCGGGACGGGCACGCCAACATCGGTTTCCTCTGCGACCTGTTCCACCTCGCCAACAACGGCGACGACGTGAACGCGGCCATCGCGGCGTACGCCGACGTGACGGCCCACGTGCAGATCGCCGACTGGCCGGGGCGCGGCGAACCCGGCTCGGGCGAGCTGCGCCTGGACCAGCTGCTCGGCGAGCTCGCCGACAACGGATACGACGGCTGGGTCGGCCTGGAGTACAAGCCGACGACCAGCACGGAGGACAGCCTCGCCTGGCTGCCTCGGCAGCGCCGCGCCACCCACTGACCACCACCCGACCAGCACAAGGAGCACACCACGATGACCACCACGATTGCCTTCATCGGCCTCGGAGTCATGGGCCAGCCCATGTCCGTCCACCTGCAGAACGCCGGCTACGACGTCTGTGGCGTCAACCTCGACCCCGACCGCCTCGAGCCGCTGCTGGAAGCCGGCGGACGCGGCGCGGGCTCGATCCCCGAAGCCGTGAAGGGTGCCGAGGTCATCGCCGTGATGGTGCCGGACTCCCCCGACGTCGAGCAGGTGCTGACCGGCGAGGACGGCGTCTTCGCGCACGCCGAGCCCGGTGCACTGATCATCGACTTCTCCAGCATCCGCCCGGACGTCACGGCTGACCTGGCCGAGGAGGCACGGAAGCACGGCTTCCGGATCATCGACGCCCCGGTCTCCGGTGGCGAGGCGGGCGCCCGCAAGGCCGCGCTGTCGATCATGGTCGGTGGCGAGCCGGCCGACTTCGCCGAGGCACGGCCGATCCTCGACGCGGTCGGAACCACGATCGTCCACGTCGGTCCCAGTGGATCCGGTCAGACGGTCAAGGCGGCCAACCAACTGATCGTCGCCGTCAACATCGAGGCGGTCGCCGAGGCACTGGTGTTCCTCGAGGCGTACGGCGTCGACACCGAGGCCGCGTTCGAGGTGCTCGGTGGCGGACTCGCCGGCTCGAAGGTCCTCGAGCAGAAGAGGACGAACATGCTGAGCCGGACGTTCGAGCCCGGCTTCCGCATCGACCTGCACCACAAGGACATGGGCATCGTCACGTCCGCCGCGCGTGAAGCCGGCGTCGTGCTGCCGCTCGGAGCCCTCGCGGCCCAGCTGGTCGCGGCCAGCCGAGCCCACGGCGACGGCGGGCTCGACCACTCCGCGCTCCTTCGGGGCGTCGAGCGACTGTCCGGCGTCACGACCGACACCCCCACGAGCTGAGAGCGAGAACACGACATGGCACGGATGACAGCGGCCCAGGCGGCCGTCGAGATCTTGAAGAAGGAAGGCGTCAGCCACGTCTTCGGCCTGCCCGGCGCAGCGATCAACCCGTTCTACAAGGCGATGGAGACCAACGGCGGCCTGCACCACACGCTGGCCCGTCACGTCGAGGGCGCCTCGCACATGGCCGAGGGCTACACCCGCGCGGCAGCGGGCAACATCGGCGTGTGCATCGGCACGAGCGGGCCGGCCGGGACGGACATGATCACCGGGCTCTACTCCGCCAGCGCCGACTCGATCCCGATCCTGTGCATCACCGGCCAGGCACCGGTCGCCAAGCTGCACAAGGAGGACTTCCAGGCCGTCGACATCGCGACGATCGCCGGGTCGCTGACCAAGATGGCGGTCACGGTCCTCGAGGCGGCCCAGGTCCCCGGGACGTTCCAGCAGGCCTTCCACCTCATGCGTTCCGGCCGCCCCGGCCCGGTGCTGATCGACCTGCCGATCGACGTCCAGATGACCGAGATCGAGTTCGACATCGCGACGTACGAGTCGCTGCCGGCGTGGAAGCCATCGGCGACACGGGCCCAGATCGACAAGGCACTCGACATGCTCGCCGCCGCGGAGCGCCCGCTGATCGTCTCGGGCGGCGGAGTCGTCAACGCCGATGCCGCGGACCTGCTGGTCGAGCTCGCCGAGCTGACCGGAGTCCCCGTCGTGCCGACGCTGATGGGCTGGGGAACGATCCCCGATGACCACGAGCTGCACGCCGGGATGGTCGGCCTGCAGACATCGCACCGCTACGGCAACGCCACGATGCTCGCCTCCGACTTCGTCCTCGGCATCGGCAACCGCTGGGCCAACCGGCACACCGGTGGTGTCGACACGTACACCGCCGGACGTACGTTCGTGCACGTCGACATCGCACCGACCCAGATCGGGCGCGTCTTCGCGCCGGACTTCGGCATCGTGTCCGACGCCCGCGCGGCGCTGTCGTTGTTCGTCGAGGCCGCCAGGGAGCGCAAGGCTGCCGGGACCCTGCCCGACCGCACCACGTGGGCGGGCGAGTGCCGGGAGCGCAAGCGCACGATGTGGCGCAAGACCCACTTCGACGACGTCCCCATCAAGCCGCAGCGCGTCTACGAGGAGATGAACCGCGCCTTCGGCAAGGACACCCGCTATGTCAGCACGATCGGGTTGTCGCAGATCCAGGCGGCTCAGCTGCTGCACGTCTTCGCACCGAGGCACTGGATCAACGCGGGCCAGGCCGGGCCGCTGGGCTGGACCGTGCCGGCAGCACTGGGTGTCGCTACCGCCGACCCGGAGGCCACGGTCGTCGCGCTCTCCGGCGACTACGACTTCCAGTTCATGATCGAGGAGCTCGCGGTCGGGGCGCAGTTCAACATCCCCTACATCCACGTGCTGGTGAACAACGCCTACCTCGGACTGATCAGGCAGGCGCAGCGTGGCTTCGAGATGGACTACTGCGTCCAGCTCTCGTTCGACAACATCAACTCCCCCGAGGTCGAGGGTTACGGCGTCGACCACGTCAAGGTTGCCGAAGGACTGGGCTGCAAGGCGATCAGGGTCTCTGACCCTGCCGACATCCTGCCCGCGCTCGAGCAGGCCAAGAAGATGATCGTCGAGCACCGGGTGCCGGTCATCGTCGAGGTCATCCTGGAGCGGGTCACCAACGTCTCGATGGGCGTGGAGATCGACAACCTCACCGAGTTCGAGGAGCTGGCGGACCATGGCGACGACGCACCCACGGCTGTCTACGCCAACCTCGACTGAGCCGACGACATGACGGCCCCTCGTGTGCTGCTCGCGCCCGACAAGTTCAAGGGCACGCTCACGGCCGAGGACGTGGCGGCCCACCTCGCGAGCGGGATCCGCTCGGTGCGGCCTGACGCGGAGATCGTCGTCGTCCCCGTCTCGGACGGGGGCGACGGCCTCCTCGCTGCAGCCAGTCGGGCCGGCTTCGAGCCTGTCCGCGTACGTGCTGCAGGGCCGACCGGCGTCGTCGAGGAGACGACGTACGTCCGCCGAGGTTCGGAAGCGGTCGTCGAGATGGCCGAGGTGTGCGGCCTCGGCCGGCTGCCCGGCCGGCTGCCGGCTCCTGCGACAGCGTCCAGCAGAGGAGTCGGCGAGGTGGTCGCAGCGGCGCTCGACGCCGGGGTCAACCGGATCCTGCTCGGCATCGGTGGCAGCGCGTCCACCGACGGCGGCGCGGGCATGCTGCGAGCTCTCGGCGTGCGCGTGCTCGACGCTCACGATCAGGAGATCGGCGAGGGCGGCCTCGCCCTGGAGCGCGTCGCCCGGATCGACCTGGACGGGCTGCGCCCCGACCTGCGATCCGCCACGATCACCGTCGCCTGCGACGTGGACAACCCGTTGACCGGGCCGGCAGGGGCGGCCTCGGTCTACGGGCCACAGAAGGGTGCCGACGCCCAGACGGTCGCCGCACTCGACCGGGCCATGACCGCCTGGGCGGACGCGGTCGCGAACGCCACGGGGCAGGACTGCCGCGATGAGCCGGGGGCCGGGGCAGCAGGCGGAGTCGGCTTCGGTGCGATGTCCGTGCTCGGCGCCGAGCTGCGGCCGGGTGCGGAGCTCGTCCAGCGCCTGACCGGCCTCGACGAGGCACTGGTCGGCGCCGACCTGGTGATCACCGGGGAGGGGTCGCTGGACGAGCAGACCCTCAACGGCAAGGCGCCCGCCGGCGTGGCCTCAGCTGCCCGGGCAGCGGGTGTGCCGGTCGTCGCGGTGGCCGGCAGGTGCCTCCTGAGCGGCCCGGCTCTCGCCCACGCCGGAATCACCGCGGTGCACACCCTCGAGGACGAGGCGTCCCACCCGGATGAGTCGTTCACGGCGCCCGGACCGCTGCTCGAGCGCATCGGTGCTCGCATCGCGGCGCAGATGCTCGACCGACACCAGGAGGATGCACGATGACGTCGCCACCCGCGTCCCCCACCATGGGAGGTATGGCGCCCACCGACATCGACCTGCTGGTCCGGGCCCGTCGCGCCGTCGTGGGCGGTGAGGAGATCTCCTGCTCGGTCGCCGTGGCGGCCGGTCGCATCGTCGCGGTCGGGCCGTACGACGACGAGGTGCGAGGCGGTCGCCACGCTCGAGCTCGCCGACGACGAGGTGCTGCTGCCCGGTCTCGTGGACACGCACGTGCACGTCAACGAACCGGGCCGCACCGAGTGGGAGGGATTCGCCTCCGCCACCCGGGCCGCGGCGGCCGGCGGGATCACCACGATCATCGACATGCCCCTCAACTCGATCCCGGCCACGACCACGGTCGAGGCGCTGCGGGTCAAGCAGGAGGTCGCTCGCGACCAGGTCGCGGTCGACGTCGGCTTCTGGGGCGGCGCCGTGCCCGGCAACCTGCCCGACCTGGCCGATCTGCACGAGGCCGGTGTGTTCGGGTTCAAGTGCTTCCTGATCCACTCCGGCGTCGACGAGTTCAAGCACCTCGAGCCCCCCGACTTCGCGGCAGCCATGGACGAGACCGCTCGGCTGGGCGCGCTGATGCTGGTGCATGCCGAGGACGCCCATCTGGTCGACGACGACCGTGCCGCAGGATCGGCGTACGCGGGGTTCCTCTCCTCTCGTCCACCGGAGGCCGAGACGTCGGCCATCGACCTGGTGATCGCCGAGGCCCGTCGCACCGGTGGTCGTACGCACCTCCTGCACCTCAGCAGCGCCGAGGCGCTCGGTGCGCTGCGCGATGCGAGAGCGGACGGCGTGGACCTCACGGTCGAGACCTGCCCGCACTACCTGTTCTTCGATGCCGAGGACGTGCCCGACGGCGCGACCGAGTTCAAGTGCTGTCCCCCCATCCGGGAGGCCGGCAACCGCCAGCGCCTCTGGGCCGGGCTGGGCGCCGGCGACATCGATCTCGTGGTCTCCGACCACTCCCCCAGCACTGCGGAGCTCAAGCGAGCGCCGGGCGGCCCGGCAGGCGGCGACTTCGGTCTCGCGTGGGGTGGCATCGCCTCGATACAGGTCTCGCTCCCAGCCGTGTGGACGGCCGCGCGGGACCACGGACCACGACCTGGTCGACGTGGTGCGCTGGATGGCGACAGCGCCGGCCGACCGGGTCGGGCTGACCCACAAGGGACGCCTCGAGGTGGGAGCCGACGCCGACTTCTGCGTGCTGGCGCCCGACGAGGAGTTCGTCGTCGACGTGGCCACGCTCCAGCACCGCAACCCCGTCTCGGCCTACACGGGGCGCCGCCTCGCGGGGGTCGTACGACAGACCTGGCTCCGCGGCGAGCCCGTCGACATCACCGGCACGCCCCGCGGCCGGTTCCTACAGAGAGGGCAACGATGACCAGCTACTACGCGCCGCAGGGCGGTCTGCCGCCGCAGACGCGACTGACCACCGACCGGGCACGCTTCACCGAGGCCTACATGGTCCTGCCACGCGGGTCGGTGACCGACATCGTCGCCAGCCTGCTGCCGTTCTGGGAGGAGACCAGGCTGTGGGTGCTCGCACGTCCACTGTCGGGGTTCTCCGAGACCTTCAGCCAGTACCTCATGGAGGTGCAGCCCGGCGGGGGCAGCGACCAGCCCGAGTCCGACCCCAGCGCCGAGGCCGTGCTGTTCGTGCTCAAGGGCGAGCTGCAGCTGACGATCGACGGTGCCGAGCACCCACTCGTACCCGGCAGCTATGCGTTCCTGCCGCCGGGATGCGCCTGGACCGCGCGCAACACCGGCGCCGACCCGGCAAGCTTCCACTGGCTCCGCAAGTCGTACGAGCAGGTGGACGGCATCGACGCGCCCGAGGCGTTCGTCGTCAACGAGCAGGACGTCGAGCCGATCGAGATGCCGGGCACCGACGGCGCCTGGAGCACCACACGATTCGTCGACACGTCGGACATCAGGCACGACATGCACGTCAACATCGTCAACTTCGAGCCCGGCGGGACGATCCCGTTCCCCGAGACCCACGTCATGGAGCACGGCATCTACGTGCTCGAGGGCAAGGCGGTCTACCTGCTCAACGAGGACTGGGTCGAGGTCGAGGAGGGCGACTTCCTCTGGCTGAGGGCGTTCTGTCCGCAGGCCTGCTACGCCGGTGGCCCCGGGCGGTTCCGCTACCTCATCTACAAGGACGTGAACCGCCACATGGGGCTGGGGCGGCCCTTCGGAGACCGGGCACGCTGACCCTCGCAATTATCCGACTGGCGGAAAAACTTTTCCGAAAAGGGTTCCATCTGGACGAGACCCCGGGTTACAGTCGTGAGGTAGACCACACGTACGGCAGTGAGGGGCAGCACGCGCATGAGCACATCGGGAGCAACGGTCAACGGACGCACCCGGGCCTTCGGAGAGATCGCCCCACACACCACGGCCCTGGACTGGCTGCGCGACCAGCGGCTGACCGGCGCCAAGGAGGGTTGCGCCGAGGGCGAGTGCGGCGCGTGCGCGATCATGGTGGCGCGGCCCGCGACGACGGGTGACGGGTCCACCGAGTGGGTCGCGATCAATGCCTGCCTGATCCCTGCGGCCGGCCTGGACGGTCAAGAGGTGCTGACCGCCGAGGGCCTCGGCACGCCGACGGCCCTGCATCCCGTGCAGCACGAGATGGCGGTGCGCGGCGGGTCGCAGTGCGGATACTGCACCCCGGGGTTCGTCTGCAGCATGGCCGCCGAGTACTACCGGAGCGGTCGTTGCGGGTCGGCCGGATCCACCGACCATCAGGAGCCCACCGCGGACGCCGAGCACGGCGCCAACGGCTTCGACCTGCACGCACTCAGCGGCAACCTGTGCCGGTGCACGGGCTACCGGCCGATCAAGGACGCCGCCTTCTCGCTCGGCGAGCCGGCCGACGACGACGTGCTCGCCGCGCGCCGGGACCAGGCTCCGCCCGCACCCCAGCCGACTCGCATCCGCGTCGGCGGCGCAGAGTTCGTCCGGCCGACCAGCCTCGACGAGGCCGTCCAGGTCCTGGCCGAGCACCCCGACGCACAGGTCGTCGCCGGGTCCACCGACTGGGGCGTCGAGGTCAACATCCGCGCCTCGCGGGCTGCCCTCGTCGTGGCGATCGATCGACTTCCCGAGCTGCGCGAGCTGGTCGACGACCCCACCGAGATCCGCCTCGGCGCCGCGTTGACGTTGACCGAGATCGAGCGCCGGCTCGCCGGCAGCGTGCCCCTCCTTGCCCAGATGCTGCCGCAGTTCGCGTCCCGGCTGATCCGCAACGGCGCCACGCTCGGCGGCAACCTCGGCACCGGCTCACCCATCGGGGACGCGCCGCCCGCGCTCCTGGCGCTCGACGCCCAGCTCGTGCTGGTGTCCGCCACCGGCGAGCGCATCGTGCCGCTGGCCGACTACTACACCGGCTACCGGGCGAGCGTCCGCGCGCCGGGCGAGCTCATCAAGGAGGTCAGGATCCCCCGGCCTCTCGCGACGCTGACGGGCTTCCACAAGATCGCCAAGCGCCGGTTCGACGACATCTCCAGCGTGGCCGTCGGGTTCGCGCTCGACGTGTCCGACGGAGTCGTCCAGCGCGCGCGCATCGGACTCGGCGGCGTCGCGGCGACGCCCATACGCGCCCTCGACACCGAGGCAGCGCTGACGGGCCGGCCGTGGACACCCGACACCGTCCGCGCGGCGGCCGAGATCATGGCCGGCGAGGGCACGCCGCTCGACGATCACCGCGCGAGCGCTTCCTACCGCTCGGCGATGCTCGGCCAGGCGCTGCTCAAGCTCTACGCGCAGCACCCGACCACCCCGAACCACCAGGGAGTCCCCGCATGAGTCACCTCTCGGAGCGTCCCGAGGTCGCGGAGGTCGGCAAGGCGCTGCCACACGAGTCCGCCGCGCTGCACGTCACGGGCCAGGCGCTCTACACCGACGATCTCGTCATCCGCACCAAGGACGTCCTCCACGCGTGGCCGGTGCAGGCGCCGCACGCGAAGGCCCGGATCCTGCGGCTCGAGGTCGCTCCGGCGTACGACGTCCCGGGCGTCGTGCGGGTCCTGACCGCGGCCGATGTGCCGGGCGTCAACGACGCCGGGGTCAAGCACGACGAGCCGCTCTTCCCCGACGAGGTCCGCTTCCACGGCCACGCCGTGTGCTGGGTGCTCGGCGAGACGCTCGAGGCCGCCCGGCTGGGCGCCGCCGCCTGCGAGGTCGACTACGAGCCGCTGCCGTCGCTGATCACGGTCAAGGAGGCGATCGCTGCCGGCGAGTTCCAGGGCGCGCAGCCGACCGTCGCCCGCGGCAACGTCGCGACCGGCTTCGAGGCCTCGGCCCACGTCTTCAGCGGCGAGCTCGAGTTCGCGGGCCAGGAGCACTTCTACCTCGAGACGCACTGCGCGCTGGCCCACGTCGACGAGGGCGGGCAGGTGTTCGTCCAGAGCAGCACCCAGCACCCGTCCGAGACGCAGGAGATCGTGGCGCACGTCCTCGGGCTGCACAACCACGAGGTGACGGTGCAGTGCCTGCGCATGGGCGGCGGCTTCGGCGGCAAGGAGATGCAGCCGCACGGCTTCGCCGCGATCGCGGCCCTCGGCAGCATCCTGACCGGGCGTCCGGTCCGACTGCGGCTGAACCGGACCCAGGACCTCACGATGACCGGCAAGCGGCACGGCTTCCACGCCGACTGGCGGGTCGGATTCGATGCCGACGGCCGGATCGAGGCGCTGGAGGCCACGCTCACTGCCGACGGCGGCTGGAGCCTCGACCTGTCCGAGCCCGTCCTCGGGCGCGCGCTGTGCCACATCGACAACGCCTACTGGATCCCGCACATCCGGGTGTCCGGCCGGATCGCCAAGACCAACAAGACGTCCCAGACGGCCTTCCGCGGGTTCGGCGGACCGCAGGGGATGATCGTGATCGAGGACATCCTCGGCCGCTGCGCCCCGCAGCTCGGGATCGACCCCGCCGAGCTGCGTCGCCGCAACTTCTACCGCTCCGTCGACGGCGTGGAGCAGACGACGCCGTACGGGCAACCGGTCCGGCACTCCGACCGGCTCGATGCGGTGTGGCAAGGGGTGCTCGAGTCCGGCGACATCGCCCGTCGGCAGGACGAGATCGCCCGGTTCAACGCCGACCACGACGACCGCAAGCGCGCCCTCGCGATCACTCCGGTCAAGTTCGGCATCTCGTTCAACCTGACGGCCTTCAACCAGGCCGGCGCCCTGGTGCACGTCTACAAGGACGGGTCGGTGCTGATCAACCACGGCGGCACCGAGATGGGACAGGGTCTGCACACCAAGATGCTGCAGGTCGCTGCCACCAGCCTCGGCATCCCGCTGTCGAAGGTCCGCTTGGCCCCGACCCGCACCGACAAGGTCCCCAACACGTCGGCCACTGCGGCGTCGTCGGGCGCCGACCTCAACGGCGGCGCGGTCAAGAACGCCTGCGAGCAGATCCGGTCGCGCCTCGAGCAGGTCGCGGCGACTGGCCTGGGCGTCTCCCCCGCCGACGTCCGCTTCGTCGACGGTGAGGTGCGGGCAATCGGCCAGGCCGGCCCTGGCCTGCCCTGGGACGAAGTGGTCCGGACGGCGTACTTCCAGCGCGTTCAGCTGTCTGCCGCGGGCTACTACCGCACCGAGGGCCTGCACTGGGACTCCACGGTCATGCGGGGCTCGCCCTTCAAGTACTTCGCCTACGGGGCCGCTGCGGCCGAGGTCGAGGTGGACGGATTCACCGGGGCCTACGCAACCCGCCGGGTCGACATCGTCCACGATGTCGGCGACAGTCTCTCCCCGCTCGTCGACATCGGTCAGATCGAGGGCGGGTTCGTGCAGGGCGCCGGGTGGCTGACCCTCGAGGACCTGCGCTGGGACGAGAGCGACGGACCCACGCGGGGCCGGCTCGCGACGCAGGCCGCCAGCACCTACAAGCTGCCCAGCTTCTCGGAGATGCCGCAGGACTTCCGGGTGACTCTCCTGGAGCGCGCCCATGAGGATGGCGTCGTCTACGGCTCCAAGGCCGTCGGCGAGCCCCCGCTGATGCTGGCGTTCGCGGTCCGCGAAGCACTCCGGGACGCCGCTGCGGCCTTCGGCCCGGTCGGCACCAGTGTCGACCTGGCTTCGCCGGCCACCCCCGAAGCGGTCTGGACGGCGCTCACCGAGGCGCGTCTCGGGCACGACGCCGGCCATCTGGTCGAGGGCGGGCTCGGCGAGGTGCCGGACCAGCCCGACCCGGAGGCGCCGTTGCGGCTGCCCGACTCCGAGGTCGAGCAGGTGCCCCCGCGCCTGCCCGATCCGCACCAGCTGAGCGAAGCGTAGGAGGATCCCATGCAGTGGCTGCAAGCAGTTGAGCGTCTTCGCTCCCGCCGCGAGGCCGGTGTCCTCGTCACCTTGACCGACGTACGCGGGCACTCACCGCGCGACAGCGGCGCCAAGATGGTCGTCTCGGCCCAAGACACCTGGGGCTCGGTGGGAGGTGGCAACCTCGAGGCCACCGCGATCGACATGGCCCGCGAGATGCTCGCCGACCCGGGCGCGGGCCCGACGACCTGCGCCGTGAGCCTGTCCGACAAGACCTTGGGCACGCACGGCATGCAGTGCTGCGGCGGCGAGGTCGCGCTCCTGCTGGAGCCCCTGCCCGTGCTCCCGGCCGTGGCGATCTTCGGCATGGGGCACGTCGGCATCGAGCTGGCGCGGATACTCGCCCGGCACGACCTCGACCTCCACCTGATCGACTCGCGTCCGGCGCAGCTCACCGACGAGGTCCTGAGCGCCCTCGACGACGCCAACGCCCTCGTGCACCCGCACCACGTCCCGGTCCTGCCCGAGCTGGTCCTGGCCGAGCTGCCCGAAGGGCACGCACGTGCTCATCATGACCCACGATCACGCCGAGGACGCGGCACTGTGTGACGCTGCTCTGCGGACCGAGGGCCTGGCGTCGATCGGGCTGATCGGCTCGAGCGCGAAGTGGACGCGGTTCCGCAAGAAGCTGGCGGACGAAGGGCACGACGAGTCGGCGATCGCGAGGATCACCACGCCCATCGGGCTGCCCGACCTGGCCGGCAAGGAGCCCGCCACCATCGCGGTCAGCGTCGCTGCCGCCCTGCTCCAGGCGTTCGACCAGGAGTCGCAGGCCCACCGCCAAGCCTCGGCCGTCGACCGATGACGGTCTTCCGCGGCACCTTCCTCGACACCCCCACCAACCCGCACGAGGGCGGCACGCTGCGCTCAGAGGTCGACGGCGGGATCGCGGTGAGCGACGGCGTGATCGTCGACCGAGGCACGTACGCCGACGTCCGCGCGCGCCAACCCGACGACGATGTCGTCGATCTGCGGGACGGGCTGGTCCTGCCCGGATTCGTCGACACCCACGTCCACTACCCGCAGGTCCGGATGATCGGCGCCCTCGGCATGCCCCTGCTCGAGTGGCTCGAGCAGAGCGCCCTGCCTGAGGAGGCCCGGCTGGTCGACACCGCGTACGCCCGCGCGGTCGCCGTCGACTTCCTCGACGGGCTCACGGCAGCCGGCACGACCACGGCGCTGGTCTTCGGCGCACATTTCGCCTCGGCGGTCGACGTGCTCTTCGCCGAGGCTGCCGAGCGGGGACTGCGCATCACCAGCGGCCTGGTCGTCAGCGACCGGATCCTTCGTCCCGAGCTGCTGACGACGCCCCAGGTCGCGTACGACGACGGGGTCGCGCTGGCGAAGCGCTGGCACGGTGTGGGACGCAACCGATATGCCGTGATCCCCCGCTTCTCGCTCTCCTGCACCGACGACATGCTCGACTCGTGCGCGGCGCTCCTCGGCGACATCGACGGCGCGATGTTCACGTCGCACATCAACGAGAACCTCGCCGAGGTGGCCGCGGTGTGCGACCTGTTCGGAGGATGCGAGGACTACCTGACGACCTATCACCAGCACGGGCTGGTCGGCGGCCGCAGCGTCTATGCCCACAACGTGCACGCGACGCCCGCCGAGCTCGAGATCCTCGGCGGCCAGGGCGCGACCGTGGCCCACTGCCCCACGAGCAACGCTGCACTCGGCAGTGGGCTGTTCCCGCTTCGCGAGCACGTGGAGCACGGCGTGCGCGTGGCTCTGGGATCCGACGTCGGGGCCGGGACCGGCTTCTCGTTGCTCAAGGAAGGGCTGCAGGCGTACTTCATGCAGCAGCTGCTCGGCCCGGCGGGACTGTCGTTGACCTCAGCGCACCTGCTGCACCTCGCGACCGCCTCGGGCGCGGCCGCGCTTGGCCTGTCCGACGAGGTGGGCGACTTCGAGGTGGGCAAGCAGTTCGATGCCGTCTGGATCAATCCGGACACCGGTTCGACGCTGGAAGTCGGTCTGCGCCACGCCCAGGGTCCGGACCAGGCCCTGTCGAGGGCATTCGCCATGGGGACGCCGGCCGACATCGCCGCGGTGTGGGTGGCCGGGGAACCGATCTCCCCGACGGGCTCTTCAGACTCGGGCGTGACGACGACTACGAGAGTCGCTCGCGCAGGGTCGCGGGGCCGATCCGCGACCAGGGTGGCGCCGAATCTCCCTTGCCACCCGTGATGACCAGGAGACCCGATGACCGATGAGGAAGCCGTCCGCAGCGCCAAGGCGAAGCTGATGGAACGCTACGGATTGAACGACATCTCAGCCCGACTGATGCTGGCCCACCGCGCCGATGACCGCGGTCGAACCCTTGCGCAGCAGGCCCGCTCGACCCTGAAGGACGCCGCCTAGCGGAGGCGCCTGGGTCGACATTGCCATTCACCGGTATCGGCAGCCATGCCGTGTCACGATCGTCGGATGCCCGAGACTCCGCGTACCCCCGCCGGTTGGTACCCGGACGCGCTGGGCGAGATGCGCTACTGGGACGGCCAGGCGTGGACCGCGCACACCGCGACCAACTACGCGCAGACGCAGCCCCGGGCGCCCCAGCAACCAACCCAATCCTTCGCCGCTGTCACGTCCGTCCCGGTCATCGAAGAGGTCGGGAAGCGACCCTGGGTACGTCGGTGGCAATTCTGGCTGGTCGTCGCGGTGGCCATGCTCCTCGGCATCGGCACGATCGCCGACGCCACGACGCCTGACTCCACCGATGCTCCGTCGAGCCGGTCGACCGACCAGGCCGATCGGGTCCGTGCGTCGGACAAACCGACTCCCGCCGCAGAGCCGACCAAGACCACCAAGCCGCCTGTCGTCCTGCTGTTCGTCACAGACCAGAAGGACGGGGACTCCTGGGTCGCCTCCGACGGCAAGGAGTACCGCCTCGGGCTCATCAACACGCCCGAGCGCAACGAGCGATGCGGCCCCGAGGCGACCGCGTTCACCCGCACGTTCCTCGCCGACGGCTTCGTGGCCAACGCCTACACGACCGACTCTCACGGGCGAAACGTCGCCGAGGTGCGCAACGAGGCCGGCAAGTCCCTCAACGTGGCGCTCGCGAAGAGCGGGCTCGGCGACGACCGCTACCTCGAGCAGTTCCGCCACGAGAACGCTGACCTGGGTCGCCGCCTCGACGACGCACTCGCGTCAGCCGCCGAACCCGATTGCAAGCAGATCGCCAAGCCCGTCCCGCTCGTCAACAAGCCCAAGAAGAAGGTGCCGAAGCCCGCCAACAACTGCATGACCGGCTATTCGCCGTGTCTGCCGATCGTCGCCGACCTCGACTGCGGAGAGATCGGCCATCCCGTCACGGTGACCGGGAGCGACCCGTACCGCCTCGACAGAGACGGCGATGGAACCGGCTGCGACTAGCTCAGACGGCGTCGATGATCGCGCGGCGCTGCGCGTCGTGCTCGGCCTCCGTGATCAGACCCTCGTCGAGCAGGCCCTTCAGCTCGGCCAGGCGCTTGGCCGTTGTCGCCTGCTCGGCGGGTGTGGCCGCCGGCGCAGGTGCGGGGTTGCGAAGGTTGGCCGCGAGGTAGGTCGCCTCCAGCCCGGCGTCGGTCAAGAGGGTCATCTGCGTCGCGAGTCCGGGATCTATGCCCGACTCGCTCGCAAGCCGGCGGGCGGTGCTGACCCTCCAGACCACGATGCCGATCCCGATCAGTGCAATGAGGATGAACAGGAATGCGAATCCACCGCCGCCACTCCCGCCGTCACCTGGCCAGCTCGCGTCCCATTTGCCGTTCACCTCGGTACAGGTCGGCGGCTCACCGCCATGGGTCTCAGCCTTGTCGAAACAATCCTGGAGTGACTGCCCCAAAGCCGACGATGTGGTGGCCATGACGATCGCCGACAACGTGACACCAACGACGCTGACCGCCCGGCCGAGTGAGAACATGCCCGGAGCCTACCGACGGATTCAGGGCCGCGAGGCCCTTTCTGCCCAACGCTCGCCGCACCTAGAGACAGGGTCGCAAGATGGCCGAGCTCACAGATGCGACGGTGTCTCGAATCGACGTCCTAGCGCCGCTGAAGACGCGCTACGCAGCCAGCCCTGGCAGCGTTGTCGCGGTACGGGCGGATCGACCGCCAATAATTCATCCGAATGGGACGGTTCGGTATCCGGCTGATGCGATGACCCACACCTTCCGACCGAGCAGTTGCTGCAGGACCTGCTCCAACGCCCGGATGTCTCCGGTCAACGCGAGGATCGCCTGATCCTCCAGGACGAAGATTCGCTCATCCTCGGAGTCGACCCGCAGCGTCCGCAGCTCACCGGTGAATCCAGCCAGCTCGAACACTGCCTTGACGGCGGCCACCTGGCCAAACGAGAACATCAGACCCGGTATGCCTCAGACGTTGAAGCGGAACTCGACGACGTCGCCGTCGGACATGACGTAGTCCTTGCCCTCCATGCGCACCTTGCCGGCGGACTTGGCGGCGGCCATGGTGCCGGCCTCGACGAGGTCGTCGAACGAGACGATCTCGGCCTTGATGAAGCCGCGCTCGAAGTCGGTGTGGATGACGCCGGCGGCCTGCGGGGCGGTCGCGCCCTTGGGGATCGTCCAGGCGCGCGACTCCTTGGGGCCGGCGGTGAGGTACGTCTGCAGGCCGAGCGTGTCGAAGCCGACGCGGGCCAGCGCGTCGAGGCCGGGCTCGTCGACGCCCATGTCGGCGAGCATCTCGGCGCGCATCGCCTCGGCTTCCTCGTCGTCTCCGAGCTCGACCAGCTCGGCCTCGGACTTGGCGTCGAGGAAGATCGCCTCGGCCGGCGCGACGATCTCGCGCATACGGGACTTGAGGTCCTCGTCGTTGAGCTCTTCGGTGTCGCAGTTGAAGACGAAGAGCTGGCGCTTGGCGCTCAGCAGGTGCAGGTCGCGGATCGCGTCGAGGTCGAGCCCGGCCTGGAACGCGCCCTTGCCGCTCTCGAGCACGGCCTGCGCCTCCTTGGCCGCCTCGAACGCGGGGACGAGCGACTTGTCCTTGCGGGACTCCTTGTCGAGCCGCGGCAGCGCGTTCTCGAGGGTCTGCAGGTCGGCGAGGATCAGCTCGGTCGAGATCGTCTCGATGTCGTCGGACGGCGAGACCTTGCCGTCGACGTGCGTGACGTCCTCGTCGCGGAAGACGCGGGTGACCTGGCAGATCGCGTCGGACTCACGGATGTGCGAGAGGAACTTGTTGCCGAGCCCCTCCCCCTCCGAGGCGCCGCGGACGATGCCGGCGATGTCGACGAACTGGACCGTCGCGGGGAGCTGACGCTCCGAGCTGAAGATCTCGGCGAGCTTGCCGAGCCGGTGGTCGGGCACGCCCACCACGCCGACGTTGGGCTCGATCGTCGCGAACGGGTAGTTCGCCGCGAGGACGTCGTTCTTGGTCAGTGCGTTGAAGAGGGTCGACTTGCCCGCGTTGGGGAGTCCGACGATGCCGATGCTGAGAGCCACGAGGATCAATCGTACGGGCAACCGTCGCGGTCACCGAGCGCGGTCGGCTCATCCGGCGAAGACCGCGTCGACGATGCGATCGATGACGTCGTCGACCTCCTGGCGCGTCTGCGCGGAGCCGTCGGACCGGGCGAGGTAGATCGCCGCCTCGTCGAGCGCCCCGATCAGCACGTGGGCCAGCGGCGGCACCGGCTGCTTCGGGATCCGGCCGGCCTCGATCGCGGTCTCGATCAGCGCCTGCACCATGCCCATCCCGTGCCGCATGCTGACCTCACGCCAGCGCTCCCAGCCGAGCACCGACGGCGCCTCGATCAGCACGATCTTGTGGACGGCCGGCTCGGCGCACGCGTCGAGCCAGATCTGCGCGCCGACCTTCATGACCTCGACGATGTCGTCCTGCCCGGCCTCGGCGATCCCGGTGCTGATGCGCGCCATGACCTCGTCCTCGATCGACCTCGAGCACCGCGGCGTAGACCTCGGTCTTGTCGGCGAACTGGTGATACATCGCGCCCCGGGTGACGCCGGCCGCGCGCGCGATCGCCTCGGCGCTGACCCCGCCGAACCCGTCGGACGCGAACAGGGGCCGCGCCGCTCGTACGAGCGCGTCCCTGGTGGCAGCCGAGCGATCGGCCTGCGTACGCCGTTGATCTTTCATACAGTCTGTATGTATGTTAGTTGGGTCACGGCTTCAGACTACTCATCGAGGAGAATCATGGCGACCATCGACACACCGTTCGGCCAGGTCCACTACCGGGTCGCCGGACCGGACGACAGCGCGGCGCCGCCGGTGGTGTTCGTCCACGGATTCCTGGTCAACCACGAGCTGTGGACCGGCGTCGCCGACGCACTCGCCGCGCAGGGCATCCGGTCGTACGCTCCCGACCTGCCGCTCGGGCTCGCACCCGATCGCACTCGACGCCGACCTCTCCCCCGGACGTGGCGCGGCTGATCAACGACTTCATGCCGCGCTCGACCTCACCGACGTGACCCTCGTGGGCAACGACACCGGTGGCGCGCTGTGCCAGTTCCTCATCGACACCGACCACTCCCGCATCGGCCGGCTCGTGCTGACCAACTGCGACGCGTTCGACAAGTTCCCGCCCGCGCCGTTCGGGGTGCTCTTCAAGGTCGGCCGGAGCCCCATGCGCCTGCGCGCGATGATGGCGTCGATGCGGCCGCGGATGCTGCGGCACTCGATGCTGGGCTACGGCGGGCTCGTCGCCAAGCCGCTCGACCCGGCGCTGACCACCCGCTGGATCACGCCGTCCCTGCGAGACGCCGGGGTGCGCCGCGACACCGCGAAGTTCCTCCGCAAGGTCAAGCCGGCCGACCTGCTCGACGTCTCGACCCGGCTCAACACGTTCGGCAAGCCCGTACGCCTGGTGTGGGGCAACGCCGACCGGTTCTTCAAGCTCGCCGACGGGCAGCGGCTGCGCGAGGCCTTCGGCGACAACGCCGAGCTCGTGGAGGTCGACGGCGGGCGTACGTTCGTGCCGCTCGACGAGCCCGAGCGGGTCGCCGACGAGATCCGGACGATGTCCTACTCGCGCGGCTGATCGAGGCGGAACGCGCGGAGCTCCACGTCGTACCACTCCGACCTCAGGCCCAGATCCGTCATGCCGAGTCGCCGGCAGACGGCCTGCGAGGCGGCGTTGTCCGGGTGGGTCACGGCATAGATCTCGGCCAGCCCGGCGGCGAACCCGCGGTCGACGAGCGCCTGCGCGGCCTCGGTGGCGTAGCCGTGGCCCCACGCGTCGGGGTGGAAGTGCCAGCCGACCTCCATGTCGTCGCGGTCGACGCCCTCGCTGGACGGCAGCGGCGCGAGCAGGACCAGGCCCGCCGGGATCCCGGTCGCCGTGACGCTGACGTGGAAGATGCCGGCGGCCGGGTGGTCGCCGGCGCGCTTGGGCTGGCCCGCGATGCGCCTGAGCGCCTCGTCACGATCGGCGATGGGTACGCCGTCGCCGCTCCACCGCGCCACCTCGGGCCGGCTGAAGACGTCGTAGAGGAAGTCCGCGTCGTCAGGGGTGAAGTGCCGCAGCGTCAGCCGCTCAGTCTCGATCACGTGCCAGCCATCCTTCTCGGGTCATGTGGAACAGGTGGGAGTCGCCGCCGTACCAACGGTCAGGCAGGATCCCCAGGTCGGTGAGCCCGATGCGCTGCGCGACGCGGGCCGAGGCCTCGTTGTCGGGGTACATCGTGCACCAGACCTCGTCGAGGCCGTTCGCGAACGCGGTGTCGAGCAGCGCCGTGGCGCCTTCGCTCGCATAGCCGTGGCCCGCGGCGTCCGGGTGCAGGTGCCAGCCGACCTCGTAGCGCCCCTCGGGGTCGTCGGGCAGCGGCGTCATCGCCACTCCCCCGGCCAGCACGCCGGTCTCGCGCGGCTCGATCGCCAGGTGCACGGTGTGCTCGCCCTGGGCGTCGCGCTCGCGCCACTCCTTCATGCGTACGAGCGCCTCGTCGAGCGACGCCATCGGCACGAACGGCGGGTTGCCGAGCCAGCGGATGACCTCGAGCCGGCTGTGGATGTCGAGGATGCGGTCGGCGTCGCTGTCGGCGTACGGGCGAAGGATCAGGCGGGCGGTCTCGATCGATGCGTCCACGTCTCGGTTGTATCAGGTCGCGCGCTAGTCGACGAGGTGCTGCGAGACGCTGATCGTGTAGGGCACGCGCTTCGGGTTGCGCACCTCGAGCACGTACCTGCCCTCCACGGGGAGCAGCAACGACAACGTGCCGTCGCCTGACGCGCGATCGTCGATGGAGTCGACGACATTGCCGTCAGGGTCGACGACCAAGATCGTGATGTGGCCGGGCTTGGAGAGCTTGTACCGGAGCTGGTGCGGCCGGGCTCGGCGTTGAACATGATCGAGCTCTCGAGGGTGTCGTGCGACTCCGAGAGCACCTTGACGTCGCGCCGGGTCTTGATCACGCCCGTCGTCGCCTCGCCTCAGTGGTCGAGACCGTCTTCTCCGGCGACGCCGAGCTCTTGGTGTCGTCGCAGGCGGACACCGACAGCGCGAGCCCGATCGCGAGCAGGGTCGCGGTGAATGCCTTCGTCATGCCCTGCCCCCGATTGTCAGCCTGTCGCAACTGTCCGGCTCACCGTACACGGGGCGACACCCACCGCAATGCCGGGTTCTTGTCATTGCAGTGAACTACCGTCAGAAGCATGTCGCAGGCGGTGTCCCGCACACCAGCAGCCATGGCCCGACGCGATCTCAGCGCCCGCCAGGCGATCGTTGCTGCGTGCTTCGCGATGGCCGTCGTGATCGGCCTCGACCTCGCTGACGGCCGGCTCGGCCTGCTGTTCTCCGTCGGCTTCGTGCTGATCGCCGTGACGGTGCCGCTGGCGGTCGACGTACGTTCGCTGTTCTCCGCCGGCGTGCTGCCACCGGCGCTGCTGATCGGCAGCCTCCTGCTGGTCTGCATGTTCCGGTCGTCGGCGATCCACGTCGACGGGCTGGCCAAGGATGTCGGGCTGATCGGCCGGTTCATCGCGACCGTCATCGACCACGGCCTGACGCTCGTGATCGGTCACGGCCTCGCGCTCGGCATCATCGCCCTGCGCATCCTGGCCGACCGCGACCGCTGAGCGTACGTACGGTCAGCCGTTGGCTTGGTCGATGAAGCACCAGCGCCACGCCTCGCCCGGCTCGAAGCTGCGGATGACCGGGTGGCCGGTCTCCTCGTAGTGCTTCGTGGCGTGCTTGCCCACCGACGAGTCGCAGCAGCCCACGTGACCGCAGTCCATGCACAGCCGCAGGTGGACCCAGTCGCCTCCCTCGGCGAGGCACTCCTCGCAGCCGGTGGGGGTCACCGGGTTGGGCAACGAGCAGGCGTTCGCGAGGTGCTCGCACGGCGCACCGGGATCTGACGGGCGCAGGTCCTCCTCGCGGTCCGCGGTCGTCTCGTCCTGGGAGGCCACGTCGAGGATCGACTCCTCGACGTCGAGCGCGTTCATGACCTGCGCCAGCACGACCTGGTCGACCGTGCCGAGCTTGCGGATGCGCAGCAGCTCGTCGCGCTCGCGCTTGATCATCTCGCCGCGGATGCGGGAGTACTGCGCGCTCGGGGTCTCCGCGCCGCCGAGCCGCTCCCACACGGCATTCGTACGGTCGATGGCGCGCTCACGCAGCCGGTGCATGACGGCATCGGAGACACCGTCGTGGACCTCCTCGTCGAGGTAGGCCATGCCGGCATCCGTGACCGACTGCAGCACCGTCGCCTCCTGGAGGTGGTCCTCCTGGACGTCGGGGCCCGGGCACCTTGAGCCAGCGCACGAACGCCGGGATCGTGAGCCCCTGGATCAGCAGGGTGCCCACCGTGACGACGAACGCCATCAGCACCAGGACCTCCCGCTCGGGGGTGTCCTCCGGCAGCAGGAACACCGCCGCCAGCGTCACGACCCCGCGCATGCCGGTCCACGCGACGAGGAAGGCGGCCTGCGGCGTGGGCCGGGCCTCCGCCGCCGCGATCTGGGGATCATCCGCGGGAGGTACGTCGCCGGGAACACCCAGATGATGCGCAGCACGATGACCGTCACGAGCACCGCGATGCACGACCAGGTGATGCGCGCGGTCGACAGGTCGCTGTTGCTCAGGTCGTTGACGATCGACTTGATCTGCAGGCCGATCAGCAGGAAGACGGCGTTCTCCAGGACGTACGAGATCGTGGTCCAGTTGGTGCGCTCGAACAGCCGCGACGACGCCGACTGGATGCGCGGCGACTTGTGCCCGAGCACGACGCCCGCGACGACGACCGCCAGCACGCCGGACGGCTGCGAGTCGAGGCCGTGGATGTGGATCTCCTCGGCCGGGAGGTAGGCGATCCACGGCGTCAGCAGCGACACCGCGACGTCCGTGACGTCGTCCTGGATGAGCTTGCGGATGTGGCCGATGACGAACGCCACCGCGAGGCCGATCAGCACGCCGCCGACGGCCGAGACGAGGAACCCGCCACCGACCTGCCACACGCTGACCGTGCCGGAGATCGCGGCGATCGAGGTGCGCAGCGTGACGATCGCGGTCGCGTCGTTGACCAGGCTCTCGCCCTCGAGGATCGTGATGACCCGCCGCGGCAGGCCGACCCGCCGGGCGATCGCGGTGGCGGCGACGGCGTCGGGCGGCGCCACGACGGCGCCGAGCGCGAAGCCGACCGCCAGCTTGACGTCCAGCATCGCCCAGACGACCAGGCCGACACCGACCGTCGTGAACAGCACGAGTCCCACGCTCAGCAGCGCGATCGGCCGCCGGTACGTCTGGAAGTCGAGCAGCGACGTGCGGATCGACGCGGCATACAACAGGGGCGGCAGCAGGCCGATCAGCACGATCTCGGGCGTCAGCTCGAAGTCGGGCACGAAGTCGAGGTAGGACCCGGCGATGCCCACGACGATCAGGACCAGCGGGGCCGACAGCTTGAGCCGGCCGGCGGCGGCACTGACCGCGACGACGATGGCCAGCAGGGTCACGAGCGTCAGGGCGGTGTGCACCCGACCATTCTCTCAGTGCTGCCCAGCGGAGATCTGACACGATCAGTCCATGAGCAGCCAGACCACCTCGTCAACGTTCATCCGCTCGGACCTGATCGTCCTGGGCGGCGGCGCCGTGATGGTCGTGCTGGCGGGCATCGCGCACTACGCCGACTGGACCGCCGTCGCCGCGTTCGTCGTCTCGGCCGTCGCGGTGACGCTGCTGGCGACGCTCGTCGGGCGCAGCGTCGAGCAGCTCGGTGACCGGTTCGGCCCCGGCGCCACCGGGGTGCTGCAGTCGGCGCTCGGCAACCTGCCCGAGCTGTTCATCTGCATCTTCGCGCTGCGCGCCGGTCTGGTCGACGTCGTCAAGGCGGCGCTGATCGGCTCGGTGCTGGCCAACCTGCTGTTCGTGCTCGGGCTGGCGTTCCTCGTCGGCGGCCTCAAGCACGGCACGCAGCGGCTCGACTCCGAGCGCGCCCGCACGATCGCGGTGCTGATGCTGCTGTCCGTCGTCGGCGATGGCGATCCCGTCGCTCGCGCACGGCCTGCACACGCCGGCCGTCGCGCACGAGAAGGCGTTCTCGATCATCGTGGCGGTCGTGCTGCTGGTGCTGTTCGCGCTGTCCCTGCCGGCGTCGCTCAAGCGCGGCTCGGCGGCTGCCGACCCGCACGCCGAGGCGCCGCGCTGGCCCGTCGGCGCTGGCGATCGGCCTGCTGGCGCTCGCCAGCGCCCTCGCGGCATTCGTCTCCGACTGGTTCGTCGACGCCCTCGAGCCCGCGATGGAGTCGCTCGACGTGTCGCAGGTGTTCGCCGGCCTCGTCGTCGTCGCGATCGCCGGCAACGCGATCGAGAACATCGTCGGCGTCCAGCTCGCCGCCAAGGGCCAGTCCGAGTATGCGTTCGCGGTGATCCTCAACAGCCCGATCCAGATCGCCCTGGTGCTCGCGCCTGCGCTGGTGCTGATCAGCGTCGCGTTCGGGCTCTCCACGCTGACCTTGGTGTTCAGCCCGCTGCTCGTCGCATGCCTGCTGCTGTCGGTGGTGCTGGCGACGGTCATCACGATCGACGGCGAGTCCAACTGGCTCGAGGGTGCGTCGCTGATCGCGTTGTACGCGATTATTGCTGTGGCCTTCTGGTGGGGGTGACGTCGACTTCGTCGCCGTGCTCGCTCCGCGAGCGTCTGCTCGCAAGCTCGCAGACCACCCTTCCCTCGCTTCGCTCGGGCGTCATCTTGCGTCGCGTTGGGCTCACCTCTCCGCTTCTTGGCCCCTAGCCCGAGGTGATGAGGGCGTGAGCGGAGCGACGGGGCTCACGTGACGCCCCTTCGCTTCGCTCACAGTCGGCCGCGGGCGGCCTCCTTAGGGGCCGAGGGGCTGGGGTCGCGGGAAATGGCTTGCGGGCTTAGCGTAAAAGGACATCACTGACTGTCTTCCGGGGGGAAGCATGGGTATGTCCATCAGCACATTGCGCCGACTTGGGGTTGGCCTTGCCGCTGCTCTTGCAGCCGGCTCACTCGTTGCATCCGCGTCACCCAGCTCCGCCAAGGGCAGCGGGTCCACGGCGTACGGGTACGGCGGGGCGGTCTCGTCCGTCGACGCCAATGCCAGCCGCATCGGGCTCGAGGTGCTCCGCA
The DNA here is from genome assembly GCA_963806345.1 of uncultured Actinomycetota bacterium. GTDB lineage: Bacteria > Actinomycetota > Actinomycetes > Propionibacteriales > Nocardioidaceae > Aeromicrobium. Next base: position 301,901 of record CAWDXV010000022.1, read on the forward strand.
AGGGTGGCAACGCCGCCGACGCGGCAGTCGCCACGGCCTCGGCGCTCGGTGTCGCCGAGCCCTACAGCGCCGGCATCGGCGGTGGCGGCTACTTCGTCTACTACAACGCCCGCACGCACAAGGTCAGCACGATCGACGGCCGCGAGACGGCGCCTGCCGGCATCACGCACGACGCGTTCATCGACCCGGCGACCGGCAACCCGTACCCCTTCACCCCCCAGCTCGTCTCGTCCGGCGTCGCGGTCGGCGTGCCCGGCACGCTCGCGACGTGGGACTCGGCGCTCAAGCGGTTCGGCACCCGCTCCCTCGCGCGTACGCTCGCCCCGTCGATCGAGCTCGCCCGCAAGGGATTCGTCGTCGACGACACGTTCCGCAACCAGACGCTCGACAACAAGACGCGGTTCGCCGCGTTCCCCGACACGGCCAAGCTGTTCCTGCCCGGCGGCGACGCGCCCAAGGTCGGCACCCGGTTCCGCAACCCCGAGCTCGCCAGCACCCTGAGCCGCATCGCGAAGCGCGGACCCGACGCGTTCTATCGCGGACCGCTTGCCGCCGAGATCGCCGACGTCGTGCAGCACCCACGCAAGGACCCGGCCTCGACGCTGCCGGCTCCGGCCGGATCGATGACGGCAGGCGACATCGCGGCGTACCGGGTCAAGAAGCAGGACCCGACGAAGGTGAGCTATCGCGGCCTCGACGTCTACGGCATGGCGCCGTCGTCATCCGGCGGCACGTCGGTCGGCGAGGCGCTCAACATCCTGGAGAACTACCGCCTCGGCGGCGGCTCCAGGCTCGCCCAGAGCCTGCACCTCTACCTCGAGGCGTCGGCGCGGGCGTTCGCGGACCGTGGCGCGTACGTCGGCGATCCCGCGTACGTCGACGTGCCGACCAAGACCCTGCTCAGCCAGAAGTTCGCCGACTCGCGGGCCTGCACGATCGACCCCGACCGTGCGTCGGCCCGTCCGGTCCAGCCCGGTGCGCTCGACGGCCAGGGCTGCGCGACGGCGAAGCACGAGGAGAAGCCCGACACCGAGAACGTCTCGACGACGCACCTCTCGGTCGTCGACAAGTGGGGCAACGCCGCGGCGTACACGCTGACGATCGAGCAGACCGGCGGCTCGGCGATGACGGTGCCCGGCCGCGGGTTCCTGCTCAACAACGAGCTGACCGACTTCAGCGCGGTCTACGACGCCAAGGACCCCAACCGCATCGAGCCCGGCAAGCGCCCGCGCTCGTCGATGTCGCCGACGATCGTGCTCAAGAACGGCCAGGTCAAGTACGTCGTCGGGTCGCCGGGCGGCGCGACGATCATCACGACGGTGCTGCAGATCCTGCTCAACCGCATCGACCTCGGCATGACGTTGCCAGAAGCCGTCGCGGCACCTCGCGCCTCGCAGCGCAATGCCGCGGCGACGCCTGCGGAGCCGGAGTTCATCCAGGCGTACGAGGACCTGCTGGCGCCGTACGGTCAGACGCTGACGCCGTCGGGCGACCAGTTCACCTCGGCGGCGGAGATCGGCGCCGCGGCGACGATCGAGGTCGGCCGCCACGGCAAGCTCACCGCTGCGGCGGAGCCGAAGCGTCGAGGCGGCGGCTCAGGCCTGGTGGTCTGGCCCACGAAGCACTGACGTCGCCGCGATTTGGATCGAATCCGGTCACGACCGGAGAGCCCACTGTGGGCGAAATTCGTCCAAATCTCGGGGACTGGCGGGTTAGCTCGAGGCTTGGGCGGCGGCTTTCATGTCGCGGCGGAGCTCGGGGGGCAGCGCGAAGATCAGCGACTCGTCGGCCGTGCGTACGGCCTCGGCGCCCGGGTGGCCGCGCTCGGCGAGGTAGCCCAGCACCTCCTGCACCAGGTCGTCCGGCACCGACGCGCCTGACGTGACGCCGACGTTCTCGACGCCGTCGAGCCAGCGCTCGTCGATCTCGGAGATGTCGTCGATGCGGTAGGACGCCTTGGCGCCGGCCTCGAGGGCGACCTCGACGAGGCGTACGGAGTTGGAGGAGTTGGCCGAGCCGACGACGATCACGAGATCGGCGTTCTTGGCGATCTCCTTGACCGCGACCTGGCGGTTCTGGGTGGCGTAGCAGATGTCGTCGCTGGGCGGATCCTCCAGCTGCGGGAACTTCTCGCGCAGCCGGCGTACGGTCTCCATCGTCTCGTCGACGCTGAGGGTGGTCTGCGACAGCCACGACAGCCGGGTGCCCTCGGGGAACTCGAGGCCGTCGACGTCGTCGGGCGTCTGCACGAGCGTGATGTGGTCGGGCGCCTCGCCGGCAGTGCCCTCGACCTCTTCGTGTCCCTCGTGCCCGATCAGCAGGATGCGGTAGCCCTCGCTGGCGAAGCGCCGAGCCTCGTGGTGCACCTTGGTGACCAGCGGGCAGGTCGCGTCGATCGTCTTGAGGCTGCGCTCGGCGGCCTCGGCGTGCACCATCGGCGAGACGCCGTGCGCCGAGAACACGACGGTCGCACCCTCGGGCACCTCGTCGAGCTCCTCGACGAAGATCGCGCCGCGGTCACGCAGGTTGTTGACGACGTGCTTGTTGTGCACGATCTCCTTGCGTACGTAGACCGGTGCGCCGTAGAGGTCGAGCGCCTTCTCCACCGTGATCACGGCGCGGTCGACGCCTGCGCAGTAGCCGCGCGGGTCGGCCAGCAGCACGCTGCCTCCGACGGGGGGCATGCCGAGCTCGATCGTGGAAGACATGTGGACGAGTCTAACGGTGTCGGTCGAAGACCCTAGGGTGTGCGTATGGCTCTGGAGACGACCGCGGACACCCCCGCGCCGCTGCGTCAGATCTCCCAGCTCATCGACGGCTACATCGGCCGGCTCGGCGCGGTCTGGGTCGAGGCCGAGATCGCCCAGCTGACCCGCCGCCAGGGCGTCTGCTTCCTCACGCTGCGCGACCTCGTCGCCAAGATCTCGATCGACGCGACGTGCCACGCGAGCATCCTCGACGCCTCGCCCACGCCGATCACCGAGGGCTCGCGGGTCATCGTCAACGCCAAGCCGTCGTTCTACCTCCCGCGCGGCCAGCTCGCCCTCGAGCTGCGCGAGATCCGGCCGCAGGGCGAGGGGCAGCTGCTGGCCCAGCTCGAGCGCCGCAAGCAGCTGCTCGCCGCCGAGGGGCTGTTCGACCCGCGGTTCAAGAAGACCCTGCCGCTCCTCCCCCGCGGCATCGGCCTGATCACCGGCAAGAACTCCGCCGCCGAGCGTGACGTGCTCCAGAACGCGCAGCTGCGCTGGCCGGACGTACGTTTCGTGGTCCGCCATGCGCTGATGCAGGGCAACGGCTCGGCGCTCGACGTCATGCGCAGCCTCAAGGAGCTGTCGGCCGATGCCTCGGTCGACGTCATCGTGATCGCCCGCGGCGGCGGCTCGGTCGAGGACCTGCTGCCGTTCTCCGACGAGGCGCTGATCCGCGCGGTGCATGCGTGCACGACAGCGGTGGTCAGCGCGATCGGCCACGAGCCCGACAGCCCGATCCTCGACCTGGTCGCCGACCTCCGCGCCTCCACGCCGACCGACGCCGCCAAGCGCATCGTGCCCGACGTGCGCGAGGAGCTCGCCGGTCTCGCCGCGATGCGCCAGCGCTCGTCGCACGCGATCCGGGCGATCCTCGGCCGCGAGATCCAGGGCCTCGCGGCGATCCGCTCGCGCCCCGTCCTGGCCAACCCCACGACCCTCGTCGACGCCGAGCAAGGCTTGATCCTCGAGTCCCGTGACCGGGCCCGCCGTTCGCTGGGCCACCGGCTCGACCGGGCGCATGACGAGGTCGGGCACCACCTGGCCCGCGTACGCGCCCTGTCGCCGCTCGCGACCCTCGAGCGCGGCTATGCCGTCGCCCAGCTCGCAGACGGCACGGTCGTCACCTCGATCGACCAGGTCACCACCGACGACGAGCTCACTGTGCGCGTGTCCGACGGCACCGTGGGCGTACGCACCCTGACGAAGGAAGAGATGCCCCATGGCTGAAGCGCCGACGACTCCCGATATCCCCTACGAGCAGGCCCGCGACGAGCTGATCTCGGTCGTGCAGAAGCTCGAGGTCGGCGGCACGAGCCTCGACGAGTCGATCGCCCTGTGGGAGCGCGGCGAGGTGCTGGCCGGCATCTGCCAGCAGTGGCTCGACGGGGCTCGCAGCCGCCTCGCCGCAGCCGCCGGCCTCGACGCGGAGGACGACGCCGCCGAGTGACCTCCGGGCCGACGCCGCGCGGCCTATCATCGTGACTCCACGCGGATAGGGGGCCAGGCATGTCGATCGACGCCCTCGACCTGTTCGGGGATCCCTCGATCCTCAAGGTCTCCGCCACCGACATCGCCTCGGCCGGCTCGTGCCCGCGCCACCTCGCCGTCAAGATCCGGCCCGACGTGAAGTCGCGTCGCTGGCGCCGCTCGTTCGGCTCGGAGAAGACGTTCGTCCTCGGCATCGTCAACGACCTCCTGCGGGCTGCGCACTCCTCGGAGTGGGCGCACGACCCGCAGCACCTGGCCGGCTGGATCGCGCAGGAGCTCGACCGGCGGCGCGTGCACCGGCTCCTTCGGCCGTACGCGACCGTCGCCGTGACCAACATCCTCGAGGCGCACTGGGACATCGAGGACGACATCGGGCCGCTGCAGCTGTTCCAGAGCGACCCGTCGATCGGGACGGTCGAACGTACGTTGACGGTGTGGGGGCCCCTCTACCGCACCGAGGACGGCGCACGCGAGGTCCGGCGCTACCGGCTCGGCACCGCGCACGTCGACCCGACGCCCGAGGACCTGCTGTGGGTCAGCACCGCTGCTCAGGTCGCCGCCGGCTTCCCGTCGCGGGACACGCCCGTACGCATCCGCGTCGTCGAGATCGGTGCCGCCGACGGCAGCATCGCGGTGCTGTTCGAGGGCACACCCGACGACGCCGACACCGCCTTCTCGGCCGAGGCCAAGCACGTCGCCGGCAGTCTTGGCGACCTCGGCACGGCGGTGCCGGGATATGAGTGTGCGAGCTGCAAGATCGCCGGCGCCTGTGACGCGCTGATCCCGGTGCCGGAGGTGCTCGGCCAGCCCAGCAAGGGCTACGCGTCCCGATCGATCTCGCCGTCCGGCCTCGACCGCTACCAGCGCTGCCCCGCCCAGTGGCTGCTGTCTTCGGACCTCAACCTGCCGAAGGACCAGGAGTACTCCGGCGCACAGACCCGCGGCCTCCTGGTGCACACGTGGCTCGAGGCCGCACACGCCCGAGGCGTCGGGTGCAGCGACGCCGACCTGCCGGCCCCTGGAGGCGACATCGGACTCGCCGCGACCGTCATGGACGCTGCGGACTACGCGATCGCCCATCCATACCTGCGCCACCACGTCGCCAGCTGCCCGCTCGGCACCGACGGCGTCGAGTACGTCGCCAGCGAGACCGCGATCCACGGCTTCGACCACGACGCCGAGGTCATCGCGGTCACGAAGCCCGACCTGCTGTTCCGCATCGGCGACCGGCTCGTGGCCCGCGAGGTCAAGACCACGGGGACCTTGCCGGCCGGCGGTGCCGACGACGTGTACGCCGACAACCTCCAGGTGCCGTTCCTGCTGTCGATGCTGTCGGCCGGCGTCGCCGAGGCGCACGGCTGCACCACCGCCACGGTCGAGGTCGAGGTGCTGACCCCAGACACCGGCGAGGTCTACGCGTGGGACCTCGAGGAGCCGGGGCTGGCCGAGTCGGTCAGGGCCGACGTCGCCGCAGCGGCCCGCGACTGGCACGTCGACGCCGAGTGGCACACGCGGCCAGGCCCGCACTGCGCATGGTGCCCCGTGCGCCAGTGGTGCCCGGATCGCCAGGTGTATGAGAACCAGGAGCTCGCAACCGCGGAGAGCTCACCTGCGCCGGTCGATGACGAGCCGGCGCCGTTCTAGGACGTGGTCAACGACGCGATGTAGTCCTCGATCACCGAGCGCGAGGGCGTCCCGATGACCACCGCCGTGACGTCACCCGTCGTGCGGACGTACGTCGTGCGGTCGTTCGGACCCTTGCGGACCGACCAGGTCTCGCCGCCGATGTCGGCCTTGCCGTCAGCGCGGCTGCCGTCGGCGAAGCGGTCGATCGCCCGTCTGGCGCTCGTGTTCTTGACCTGCTCGAGCCCGATGTAGTCGTGGTCACCCTTGACGATGCCGAGGTGCCACCAGTCGATGTTGAGCGTGGCGGCGTTCGCGTGCCATCCCTCGGGCAGCTTGGCCGGGGCGAGCAGGTCGAAACCGGCGACCGGCCGGGCCTGATCGGTGAGCGTGGCGTAGTCGACGGCGCGTGTCGGGGTGTCGGGCTTGTCGGTGAAGAGCTTCCCGAACGCGTACAGGCCGATGATGATCAGGCCGATCACGACGATCGACCGGACAATGTCACCCATCGACGGATTGCCGCGGCTCGACCGTGGGGTGCTCATTGCTGCAACTTTACGGGGCGGCATCGGCAGCAACTCGTCCGGTCACAACGGCGCTACCGGCGGGTACGATGACCGCGTGAACAGCCTTCAGCCAGCCGCGCAGGCGCCCGACCGCAACCTCGCCCTCGACCTGGTCCGGGTGACCGAGGCCGGGGCCATGGCCGCCGGCCGCTGGGTGGGCCGCGGCGACAAGAACGGCGCCGACGGCGTGGCCGTCAACGCGATGCGCACGCTGATCAACACCGTGCAGATGAACGGCGTCGTCGTGATCGGCGAGGGCGAGAAGGACGAAGCCCCGATGCTGTTCAACGGCGAGCACGTCGGTGATGGCACCGGCCCCGACTGCGACGTCGCCGTCGACCCGATCGACGGGACGACGCTGACCGCCAAGAGCCTGCCCAACGCCGTCTCCGTCATGGCCGTGGCGCCGCGGGGCGCGATGTACGACCCGTCGGCGGTGTTCTACATGGAGAAGCTCATCGCCGGGCCCGAGGCCGCCGACGTCGTCGACATCCGGCTGCCGGTCGCCGAGAACATCGCCCTGGTCGCCAAGGCCAAGGGCATCTCGGTCAACGACGTCACGGTGTGCGTGCTCGACCGGCCCCGCCACCAGGACCTGGTCGACCAGATCCGTGCAGCCGGTGCGCGCATCAAGTTCATCATCGACGGCGACGTCGCCGGCGGCATCACTGCAGCGCGGCCCGACACCGGCGTCGACCTGCTGGTCGGCGTCGGCGGCACCCCCGAGGGCATCATCACGGCCTGCGCGATCAAGGCGATCGGCGGCACGATCCAGGGCCGGCTGTGGCCGACCGACGACGACGAGCGCCAGCGCGCGATCGACGCCGGGCACGACCTCGACCGGGTGCTCTACACCGGCGACCTGGTCAACGCCGACGACTGCTTCTTCGTCGCCACGGGCATCACCGACGGCGAGCTGATGGCCGGGGTGCGCTACGGCGCCGGCAAGGCGTACACCGAGTCGATCGTCATGCGCTCCCGCAGTGGCACGATCCGCAAGATCACGAGCGAGCACCAGCTCGCCAAGCTCAAGGCGTACTCGACGATCGACTACGAGTCCTGACCATGACCGAGCGCCAGCGAGGGCACGATCAGGCACTCATGTCGTCGCCCTCGTATCGTGGGCTCTTCTTGAGGGTGACGACATGATGACGAGGTCGGGGGAACAGTTCGCGTCGCTGCCGTCCGGCATCGACATCTGCTTCGAGACCTTCGGCGACGCCGAGGATCCCGCGATCCTGCTGGTCATGGGGCTCGGCGGCCCCATGGGCTGGTGGTCCGAGGACTTCTGCGAGCGGCTCGCGGGCCGCGGCTTCTTCGTCATCCGCTACGACAACCGCGACACGGGTCGCTCGACCAAGCTGCGCCAGCACAAGGTCGGCCGTCTCGACCTCGTGCGTGCCTTCGCCGGCATCGGCAAACCGCCGTACGGCATCGGCGACCTGGCCGAGGACGCGTTCGGCGTGCTCGACCACCTGGGCATCGAGCGCGTGCACCTCGTCGGTGTCTCGATGGGCGGCATGATCGTGCAGACCATGGCGATCGCCCGGCCCGAGCGCGCGATGTCGATGACGTCGATCATGTCGACGACGGGCAACCGGCGAGTCGGCTGGCAGCATCCGCGCATCATCCCGGCACTCCTGTCGTCGGCCGGCTCGACCCGCGACTCGTACGTCGCGCGGTCGCTGCGCACGTCCGAGATCCTCGGGTCTCCGGCCTTTCCCAGTGATGAGGAGCTGTCCCGGGCTCGCGCCTACGAGACGTACGACCGGGGCTGGACCGCGAGCGGGGTCACGCGGCACATGCTGGCGGTGCTGGCGCAGCCCGACCGCACCAAGGACCTCGCCAAGCTCGACCTGCCGGTCACGGTGATCCACGGCCTCAGCGATCCGCTCGTGCACCGCTCGGGCGGCAAGGCCGTCGCCAACGCCGTGCCCGGGGCCGAGCACATCGAGATCGCGGGGCTGGCCCACGACCTGCCGGTGCAGCTCTACGACACGTACATCGAGGCGATCGTCCGCACTGCGGAGCGTGCCGTCTCGCACTGACGCCGCACCTGCGGCCCGATTGAGTGAGTGCAGCCGCAGGTGATGCTCTAAAGTGCGTGACATGTCGCACGTACGGATATCCGATGCCGCCCGCTTCCTCGGCGTCAGCGACGACACGGTACGTCGCTGGGTCAGCGCCGGCAGCCTGACGTCGGTGCCCGACGAGTCCGGCCGCATGGCGATCGAGGGCAGCGAGCTCGCGACGTTCGCCAAGGAGCAGGCCGGCGCCGCACATGCGGGTGGATCGGCCAGCTCGGCCCGCAACCGGTTCGTCGGCCTGGTCACCGCCGTCAAGGCCGACACCGTGATGGCGCAGGTCGAGATGCAGTGCGGGCCGTTCCGGGTCGTGTCGTTGATGAGCAGCGAGGCCGTCGACGAGCTCGGCCTCGAGCCCGGCTCCGTCGCCGTGGCGGTCATCAAGTCCACCAACGTCATCATCGAGTCCCTGGAGAGCGCCTCATGAAACCGCTCGCCGTGATCCTCGCTGCACTCCTCACCCTGGCCGGCTGCTCCCAGCCCGACCTGCCGGAGCGTGGCGGCCCGCCGCCGCAGAAGACGCTGACGGTGTTCGCGGCTGCGTCGTTGCAGGGTGCATTCACCGAGATCGGCAAACGGTTCGAGGACGACACCCGTGGCGTGAAGGTGAAGTTCAACTTCGCCGGGTCGTCCGACCTCGTCGCCCAGATCGAGCAGGGCGCACCCGCCGACGTGTTCGCGTCCGCCGACACCGCCAACATGGACAAGGCCATGGACGCCGACCTGATCGGCGGTCAGGCGCAGGACTTCGCGACCAACACCCTCGAGATCGCCACCCCGTCCGACAACCCTGCGGGCATCGACTCGCTGAAGGACCTGTCCGACCCCGACGTCAAGGTCGTGCTCTGCGCGCGTCAGGTGCCCTGCGGTGCGGCCGCGGCCAGCGTCGAGAAGGTGGCCGGCGTCGACATCAAGCCGGTCAGCGAGGAGCAGTCGGTCACGGACGTGCTGGGCAAGGTCATCTCGGGCGAGGCCGATGCCGGACTGGTCTACGTGACCGACGTCAAGGCGGCCGGCAGCAAGGTGCACGGCGTGCCGTTCCGCGACGCTGGCAAGGTCGTCAACACGTACCCGGTGGCTGCCATCCGGCACGCGAAGGACGAGAGCCTTGCGGCGTACTTCGTCGACTACCTGGCCAGGCCCGACGCGCAGTCCGTGCTGGCCGCATTCGGGTTCGGGAAGCCGTGACGTGAGCACCGCGCAACAGGCAGGAGTGCCGCGGTGGGTCCTGCTGCCGGCCGCCCTGGGTGCCGCGTTCATCGTGCTCCCCCTCGTCGCGCTGGCCACGCGGGTCGAGTGGACGCACTTCTTCTCGCTGATCGGCTCGGACTCGTCGCAGTCCGCCCTGTGGCTCAGCCTGCGTACGTCCGCCGCCAGCACCGTCCTGTGCGTCGTGCTGGGCGTGCCGATGGCGCTGGTCCTCGCCCGTACGTCCTTCCGGGGCCAGTCGTTCCTGCGGTCACTCGTGCTCCTGCCGCTCGTGCTGCCGCCTGTGGTCGGTGGCATCGCGCTGCTCTACACGTTCGGGCGCAAGGGGCTGCTCGGCGAGACGATCGACGTGCTCGGCCTGCAGATCGCGTTCTCCACCACCGCTGTCGTGATCGCGCAGACGTTCGTGGCGCTGCCGTTCATGGTCGTGAGCCTCGAGGGCACGCTGCGAACGGCGGGTGAGCGCTACGAGGTCGTCGCGGCGACCCTCGGCGCCCGTCCGACCACGGTGCTGCGCCGCGTGACCCTCCCCCTCGTCCTGCCCGGGCTCGCTGCCGGAGCGGTGCTGTCGTTCGCCCGCGCGCTCGGCGAGTTCGGCGCGACGATCACGTTCGCCGGCAGCCTGGAGGGCGTCACCCGTACGCTCCCGCTCGAGATCTACCTGCAGCGCGAGACCGATCCGGATGCCGCGGTTGCCCTCTCGCTGCTGCTGGTCGTCGTCGCGGTGCTGGTCATCGGCCTCGTACGCGGTGCGCGGAGCTCTGCGCCATGAGCCTCCGCATCGAGGCAACGGTGCTCGACCGCGACGTCGACGTCTCGCTCGACGTCGCAGCCGGCGAGACCGTCGCGATCCTCGGACCCAACGGCGCCGGCAAGTCGACCGTCCTCGCGGCGATCGCCGGCGTCCTGCGGCCCGACTCCGGCCGGGCGATGCTCGACGACGAGGTGCTGTTCGACCTCGACGCCGCCGCATGGTGTCCGGCGCATGCCCGAGGCATCGCGCTCCTCGCCCAGGACCCGCTGCTGTTCCCGCACCTCAGTGTCGTCGACAACGTGGCGTTCGGGCCGCGCAGCGCCGGGCGTACGCGCACACACTCGCGCTCGGCCGCCGCGACGTGGCTCGAAGCGGTCGACGCCGCCGATCTCGCCGATCGCAAGCCGTCGGATCTCTCCGGGGGGCAGGCGCAGCGCATCGCCGTTGCCCGTGCCCTGGCCGCCGAGCCGAGACTCCTGATGCTCGACGAGCCGATGGCCGCCCTGGACATCACCGTCGTGCCGGCGATGCGACAGCTGCTCAAGCGCGTGCTCGCCGGGCGCAGCGCGATCATCGTGACCCACGACGTGCTCGACGCCCTGCTGCTCGCTGACCGGGTGCTCGTCATGGAGGGCGGCCGCATCGTCGAGCAGGGGCCGACCCGCGAGGTGCTGGAACGGCCGCGGAGCACGTTCGGCGCCGGGATCGCCGGGCTCAACCTGATGCGCGGCCGCGCGGTCGGCGGTGCCGTGCATACACCGTCGGGTTCGACCGTTGCCGGGCTCTCGGATGCACCGGTGCCTGACGGCAGCGAGGCCGTCGCGGTGTTCAGCCCGAGCGCGGTGGGCGTCTATGTCGCGCCGCCTGCGGGCAGCCCGCGCAACGTGTTCGCGTCGACGATCCGCGAGCTGGAGCCGCGCGGCGCGCAGGTGCGCGTACGCACCGACGAGCTCAGCGCCGACGTGACCCTGCCGGTCGTCGCCGAGCTCGACCTGATGCCCGGCAAGGACGTGCACCTCGTCGTGAAGGCCAGCGAAGTCACGATCTACCCGGCCTGATCGCTAGCCTCGGCGTATGACTGGGCCGGTGTTGCGGCGCCGCGATGACGGTGCGCTCGAGCTGCGGGTCAACGGCGTGTTCGTGATGGACGACGTCGAGACCTCGTCGGAGCAGGCCCTCGCGCGAACGGTCATCGACCTCGGCGCGACGCGAGATCCTCGTCGGCGGCCTCGGCCTGGGCTACACGTTGCGGGCTCTGCTGGCATCGTCGCGCAGGTCAGCCGCGTCGTCGTCGCCGAGCTGCACCCCGAGATCGTCGGGTGGATGCGCGACGGCACGGTGCCCGGCGCCGACCTGCTGGCCGACGAACGTACGCACGTCGTGGTCGGCGACGTACGCGACGTGGTGGCCGCGCAGTCCGCGGCTTCGCTCGACGCGATCGTGCTGGACGTCGACAACGGGCCCGACTTCCTCGTGCACGACGGCAACGCGGAGGTCTACGGCAGCGACTTCATCGAGCTGTGCGCGTCACGGCTGCGGCCCGGCGGACACCTGTGCGTGTGGTCGATGAACGACTCCGAGCACCTCCGTCGGGCGATGGGCGACCACCTGTCAGACGTACGCGCCGAAGCCGTCGACGTCGACCCTGCAGGGTCGCGAGGAGCACTACTGGATCGTCTCGGGCGCTCGGCAGGACGATGTCATCGCTCCGTACTAACGTCGTGGTCATGGAGCCGTTGGATCGCACCGAGTTCGTCGACGCCTGCCACACCGCGTTCAGGCTGGCGGGCCGACCGGAGGTCGCCAACTCGTGGGACGCCGAGAGCGCCTGCGCCGGCATGACCGTCGGCGGGCTCACGCACCACCTGCTCTCGCAGGTCAAGCATGTCGCGCGATTCCTGGCGCAGCCGCCGACGACGGACGACCCGATCCCGTTGCTCGACCACTACGCGGGAGCCGAGTGGGTGACCGCCGCGCCCGAGGACGAGGCCAACACCTCGATCCGTGACGAGGGCAACGAGGCGGCCACAGGCAGGGCGCGACGCCGTGCTGGCCGAGATCGCACCGTTGCTCGAGCAGCTGCCCGACCTGCTGCGCACACCGCGCGACCCGGACACGATCTTCATTCCCTGGCAGGGCTGGGCGCTGACGACCGACGACTTCCTCATCACCCGGTCGATGGAGCTGATGGTGCACTCCGACGATCTCGCCGCGAGCGTCGGGCTGCCCACGCCCGACTTCCCCGACACGGTCGACGACGTCGTCCGCCTGCTCAGCGGCGTGGCCACGCGACGCCACGGGCAGGCCGCGGTCATACGCGCGCTGAGCCGGCCCCAGCGTTCGCCCGGCTCGGTCTCGGCGTTCTGACCCACGCCTGCCCGATACGCGTCCACACTGCAGCGCTATCGTCGGAAGCATGACCGAATACCGCATCGAGCACGACACCATGGGCGAGGTCCGCGTCCCCGCCGACGCCCTCTGGCGAGCCCAGACCCAGCGCGCCGTCGAGAACTTCCCGATCTCCGGCACCCCGATCGAGCCCGCGCAGATCCGCGCCCTGGCCCAGATCAAGGCCGCCTGCGCCAAGGCCAACGCCGAGCTCGGCATCCTCGACCAGGACATCGCCGACGCGATCGTCGCGGCCGCCGAGGAGGTCGCCTCCGGTGCGCACGACGCACAGTTCCCCATCGACGTGTTCCAGACCGGCTCGGGCACCTCGAGCAACATGAACACCAACGAGGTCCTCGCGACGATCGCCACGAAGTCGCTCGGCAAGGACGTCCACCCCAACGACCACGTCAACGCCAGCCAGTCGTCCAACGACGTCTTCCCGACGTCGATCCACGTCGCGGCCACGGCGTCCGCCTCCAACGAGCTGATCCCCGCGCTCGACCACCTGGCCACCTCGCTCGAGGCCAAGGCCAAGGAGTTCGCGCAGCGTCGTCAAGTCCGGGCGTACGCACCTCATGGACGCCACGCCGGTCACGCTCGGCCAGGAGTTCGGCGGCTACGCGGCGCAGATCCGGCGCGGCATCGAGCGCGTCGAGGCCTCCCTCCCCCGTACGGCCGAGGTCCCGCTCGGCGGCACCGCGGTCGGCACCGGCATCAACACGCCGATCGGCTTCCCGCAGCGCGTCATCGAGATCCTCGCCGAGAACACCGGCCTGCCGATCACCGAGGCCACCGACCACTTCGAGGCGCAGAGCGCCCGCGACGGCCTGGTCGAGATGTCAGGCCAGCTCCGCACGATCGCGGTCAGCCTCACCAAGATCTGCAACGACCTGCGCTGGATGGGCTCCGGCCCGCGCACGGGGCTCGGCGAGATCGCCCTGCCCGACCTGCAGCCCGGCTCGAGCATCATGCCCGGCAAGGTCAACCCGGTCCTGCCCGAGGCGACGCTGATGGTCGCCGCGCAGGTCATCGGCAACGACGCGACGATCGCCACGGCCGGCGCCTCCGGGCTCGTTCGAGCTCAACGTCATGCTGCCGGTCATCGGCCGCAACATCCTGGAGTCGATGCGCCTGCTCGGCAACGCCTCGCGCGTGCTCGCCGACCGCTGCATCGACGGCATCACGGCCAACGAGGAGCGCTGCCTCGAGCTCGCCGAGTCGTCGCCGTCGGTCGTCACGCCGCTCAACCGGTTCATCGGCTACGAGAACGCCGCCAAGGTCGCCAAGACGTCGGTCAAGGAGAAGAAGACGATCCGCCAGGTCGTCATCGAGATGGGCTTCGTCGAGCGCGGCGAGATCAGCGAGGCCGACCTGGACAAGGCCCTCGACGTCATGTCCATGACCCACCCCTGACCCACCCCCACGCTGACGGGTCACTTTTCGCCCCGTGACGGGTCACTTTTCGCCCGCCCTGTCAGCGCGTAAGTGACCCGTCAGCGGGCCATAAGTGACCCGTCAGCGGGCCATAAGTGACCCGTCAGCGGCGTTTGGCGAGGACGTAGCCTTCGCGGTCGTAGACCAGGTCGTACGTGCCGCCGTGGGCCTTCTCGGCGTACGCGACGACGTCGGCGGGTGAGCCGATGCCGGCGCCGGCGTCGAACAGGACGTACGTCGGCGTGACCTGCGTGCCGATCGAGCCCCACCAGTAGACCGTGTGATCCGTGACGAGGTGGCTCATCATCGCGATGTCGGTCTCGACCGTCGCACCGTCGGGCACCTCGGCGATGACCTGGTGCGCCGCCTCCGCACGCGGCGCCTCCTCGTACGTCTCGGAGTCGAGCAGCGTCGACAGCGGCGAGTTGACCAGCGTGAACGCCGTGACGACGACCGCCGCGACCGTCGCCCACCGCAGCACGGGCCACCGCCGCATCGCGTCGATCATCGCGATGAAGACGATCGGCATCAGCAGCAGCGAGTAGTGCCACTCGGTGCCCCAGTAGTACGCGTTGTCGCCGGCGAACCGCCACGCGAACGTCGGCAGCACCAGCAGCACCCACGGCGACGCCAGCGCCGCCAGCCCCGTGACGCCCACCGTCAGCGCCACGGTCGCGAGCTTGCGGCCGGGCTCGTCGAACAGCGTCGCCACGATGCCGCGGTCACCGCCGAGCGACGACGTGTACGCGTACGAGTCGCCGGGATTGAACGCCGGCACGATGACCAGCACGATGAACGCCATCGCGATCAGGCCGGTCGCAGCCAGCCGGACGCCACGCCGCCGCTCCCCCGCGAGCCACAGCACCCCGCCGATCATCGCGACGGTGAGGCCGAGATCCTCCTTGACCAGCAGCAACGGCAACGACCACAGCACCACGGCACCGAAGCGCCGGTCGACGTACGCCGCGCCGGCCAGGGCCAGCAGCGGCGCTCCGAAGGCGACCTCGTGGAACTCCGCCTCGACGGCCGACTGCAGCCCGAACGACAGCCCGTACGCCACACCGATCGCCACGCCGGTCACCGTGCCCAGGTGCCGCATCGCGACGAGGGCGATCACCGCGACCGAGACCGCGATCAGCACGACCTGCGCCAGCACGATCGTCTGCGCCGACGGGAACAGCCGGTAGAACGGCGCGATCAGCGCGTCGATCGGCGAGAAGTGGTCGCCGAGGATGTTGAAGCCGGGCCCCTTGACGTCGACGATCGGCGCACCGGGCCGGGCATACCCCTTGACCGCCTGCTCGAAGATCGCGTGGTCCCACGACGAGATCGTGAAGCGCCGATAGCGCATCAGGGTCAGCACGCCGTACGCCGCACCGACCGCGACGGCGATCAGCGCAGCGAGGAGCCGCTGGCCGCGGGTCGAGGAGGTCATCGGGCGAGCGTGAGGTTCTCACCCGTCTCGGGGTCGAACACGTGCACCCTCTGGCGCGGGATGACGACCCGGATCGACATGCCGGGGCGCAGGCTGCTCTCGGGGGCCAGCTCGGCGACCAGGAAGTTCTGGAACAGGTCGAACTCGAGCAGGTCCTCGACCTCGTTGAGCAGGTCCTCGACCTCCGGCGCGATGTCATAGCCCAGATAGGCGAACTGGCTGCTGCCGCGCCACTCCACGTCGTCGATGCGCGTGGTGAACTCGACCCGGTCGGTGACCGCCTGGCCGCCCTGACCGGTCGCGTCGTAGCAGTGCTCGGGCCGGATGCCGGCGACGACGACGCCGCGCTCGCCGATGCGCTCCAGCAGGTTGTCGTCCAGCAGCATCGTGGCCAGCGGCATGACGAGCTGTTGCCCCATCGGGAACGCGGGCACGAGGTTCATCGGCGGCGAGCCGAGGTAGCCGGCGACGAACATGTCGGCCGGCCGCTCGTAGAGGTCACGCGGCGTGCCGACCTGGTGGATGAACCCCTGGTGCATCACCGCGACCCGGTCAGCGGTGCTGAGCGCCTCGGCGACGTCGTTGGTCGTGAAGATCGAGGTGCGCTGGTTCTCCTGCTGCCACTGGCTCGTGACGGAGCGGACCTGCGTACGTACGCGCTCGGACTGCTGCGAGAACGGGGCGTCCAGCAGGTACGCCTTGGCGTCGCGCACGAGCGAGCGGCCCAGCGCGACCCGCTGGCGCTGTGCGTCGTCGAGGTCGTCCGGCTTGAGGTCGAGCAGCTCGCCGAGGGCCAGGAACTCGGCGACCTCGTTGATGCGCTCCGACAGCTCCCTGCGGTCGTAGCCGCGCCGCAGGGTCGCGGCGAACGCGAGGTTGTCGAACACGTCGAGGTGCGGGTGCAGGGCGTAGTCCTGGAACACCATCGCCAGGTCCCGGCGACGCGGGCCGGCGGCGTTGACCACGACGTCGTCGATCAGGATGTCGCCGGACGTGTGGTCCTCGAGCCCGATGAGCGTCTTGAGCAGCAGGCTCTTGCCCGCCCCCGGCGGACCCGTGATGGCGAGCGTCTCGCCCGACGGGACCGTGAGGCTGACGTCGTCGAGCAGCGGACGGCTGCCCTTGCCGGCCCTCGTCAGGTTGCGGACTTCGATCGAGGTCATCGATACGACCTTCCCAGGAGTTGAGTGATCCGGCGCGGGAACACGAGAAGCAGCAGGATGACCGGCGCGAGCCACAGGAGCCCGGCCGCGGCGACCGCGGAGCTCGAGGTCTCGATCTGGCCGGTGGCGAGCATCAGGGTCGCCGGCAGCGGCCGCGAGTCGTCGTCGGCCGAGAGCGCGGCACCGAGCACGAAGTCGTTGCAGCCGGCCACGAACACCAGCAGCGTCGCGACGAACACGCCGGGCAGCACGTTGGGCAGCGCAAAGCGTACGAACGACTGCGTCCACGTCGCACCGTCGGCGCGTACGGACTCGCGCAGCGACCACGGCACGTCGCGGAAGACCGTGACGCACAGCCAGATCGCCAGCGGCAGCGTGATCAGCAGCGCGGGCGGCAGCAACGAGAGCCGGCTGCCGAAGCGGTCGAACGCGAGGACCTGGTCGGTGATCGGGCCGGCCAGCGCCAGCAGCGGCAGGAACAGGGTCGGCGGTCGACCACGGCGTAGACCTGACGCCGACCGCGGACCGGCAGCCGCACCAGCGCGTACGCCGCGGGGATCGCCAGCAGCATCGCGACGAGCGTGGCGACGCCGGCGACGAAGACCGAGGTGACGGCCGCGTCCTGCAGGATCTGGGAGTGCAGCGCGCCGTCGAACGCGTCCCAGCTGACGTCCTGCGGCCACACCGTGCGAGGCTTCGTGCCGCTCGGCGCCGTCGCGACGGTGAACGTCCACAGCAGCGGCACCAGGGTGAACACCGCGAACAGCTCGATGCCGATGATCGACCAGATCGACAGCCCGCTCCGGGTGTCGGCGAACAGGATGCCCGCCGCACTGGTGCCCATGAGGACGACCGCCAGCCCGATCCAGATCCACAGGTCGGGCCGCGAGACGCGGATGATGCCGTAGTTGGCCACGGCGAAGCCGATG
Source organism: uncultured Actinomycetota bacterium (assembly GCA_963806345.1). Lineage (GTDB taxonomy): Bacteria > Actinomycetota > Actinomycetes > Propionibacteriales > Nocardioidaceae > Aeromicrobium. The sequence goes on from CAWDXV010000022.1 coordinate 319,727, forward strand.
ACGAAGGCGATGCCCGAGGCCCAGAGGCGCGAGCGCACGGAGGGCGTCACACGACCCTCCTGACCCTGAACAGCGGCACCATGATCGCCGCCATCAGCAGCATGATGGCCAGCAGGACCATCGACATCGCCGCGCCGAGCCCGAGCTCCAGCGACGAGAACGTGGTGTCCCAGACCAGCAGCGGCGCCGTGCGGATCGTGGCTCCGGGCTCGTCGACCAGCAGCGGACCCTCGAGGATCCGGAACGTGTCGAGAGCCCGGTACGTCGTCGCGACGGCGATCGCCGGGCCCATCGCGGGCAGGACGACCCGGCGCGACCGCTGCCACGCCGTCGCCCCGTCGGCGATCGCGGACGCCATCAGCGAGCTGCGTACGCGCAGGAGTCCGGCCAGCAGGATCAAGGCGGTGATGCCGGTGCCGCGCCACAGCTCACCGATCGTGACGCCGACGAGCTCGCCGAAGTGCCCGACCTCGCCCAGCCGGAACCACTCGTCGGCGAACCCCGTCGTGACCGCGTCACGCCACACCACGGCCGACACGACGGCGAGCAGCGCGAACGGCACCAGCACGATCACGCGGGTGACCGGCCACAGCAGGGTCACCCGCCGCAGCGCCACGGCGAACGCGAGGCCGATGACCAGCTGCAGCACCACGACGACCAGCACGATGACCAGCGTCGTGGCGACCGCGAGCCACCAGCTGCGGTTGGCCAGCACGTCGGTGTAGTTGTCGACGCCGACGAACGTACGGTCGTCGGGGTTGGTGAGCGGGGCGGAGTGCAACGACAGCCAGATGCCGCGACCGATCGGCCAGCCCGTCACGACGAGCAGCACCACGAAGGCAGGTGCGAGCCAGCGCCAGCCCTTCACGGCAGCTCCCCCGCGATGGCTGCCTGCACGGCCTTCTGCGAACGCTCGAGGGTCGAGTCCTGCGAGAAGCCACGCAGCGGCAGCAAGGAGTCGTCGAGCGCGCTCTGGGCGACCTGCCAGTAGGGCGTCACCGGCAGTGTCGCGCCCGACTGCACGGCGGGCTTGGTGACGGCGGCCATCGGGTAGGACTTCTTGACCGCCGGGTCGTCGTACGTCGTGAGGCGGCTCGCGCTGTGGCCGGCGCTCGCCATGATCGAGGTGAGGATGGTCGGCGACGTCAGGCAGGTGATCGCCGCGTACGAGAGCTCGGAGTGCGGCGCGTAGAGCGGCACGGCGAGGCCGACGCCCGACAGCGGTGCGACGCTGGTGTCGCCGACGGTCGGGTACGCCGTCCAGGCCATGTCTGATGCCACCGCGGCGACGTCGGGGTCCGAGATGACCGAGCTCGGCGCGAGCAGGAAGCCACCGTCAGGGGCGGCGAACTTCTTGAGGGCGTCCTTCGACGGTCCCGGGCCACGATCGGAGTCGAGGTAGAACTCGACGACCGATGCCGCCGCGCGGCCTGCCGCGGAGTCGAGGCCGACCTTGGCGTGGCGCCCCGTGCCGTCGACGAGCTTGCCGCCGGCACCCGCGACGAGCGCGTTGATCCACTGCGCCAGTCCACTGCCGTCGTCGTCCGCGATCTGGATCGTCACGCCGAGCCGCTCCGCGCCGGAGACCAGGTCGTCCCAGCTGATCGGCTTGGTCGTGTCGAGGCCGGCCCGCTCGGCGACGTTGCCGCGATACCAGAGCAGCTGCGGGTCGAACCACCACGGCGCGACGGCGAGCTGGCCGTCGTACGTCGCGGCGGCAAGCGCGGCGGGCGCGATGTCCTGGCCGAAGGCGGACTTGAGCTCCTCGGGCAGCGGCGCCAGGTAGCGGGCGCCGGAGAACTCGGCCGTGAACGCCGAGTCGAGGCTCAGGATGTCGATCGAGGTGTCCTTGGCCGCCAGCCTGCGCACGAGCATCGCGTGGCGCGCGTTGACGTCGGTGGGCAGCCGCTTGACCCGGATCTCGTACGCCCCGTTGGACGAGTCGCTGCACGAACGCGCCAGCGCGGTGGTGTCGGCGCGATCGGGGCCGACGTACCAGGTGAGGGTGGGCGGGCCCCCGGGCTTCGCCCCGGAGGATCCACAAGCGGCGAGCAGACACATCAGGACGGCAGCGGCCGCGCTTGCGCCAACCCTCCCTCGTGCCCTCACGTGCGCAACTTTGCCACAGAGGAGGGCCCCCTCCTGGGCATACCGGGAAAGGCCCCTCCGTCACATGAGTTGACTCACGTCACAGCGAGCGCTGCGGGCAGGTCACGGCGCCGACGGACGGGCGACAGGAAGACCGGGACGAACGCCAGCGCAAGGATTGCGGCCCCCGCCCACAGGGTCGGCCGTACGCCGAGGAGCTCGCCCAGCACTCCACCAAGGACGGCGCCGACGGCAATGGCTCCGGTGAGCAGGAACCGGAACGTGGCATTCATCCGGCCGATCAGGCCCGGAGGGGTCATGCGTTGCCGCAGGCTCACGCCGACGACGTTGTCCATGCCGGTCTTGAACAGTGCGAGGGCCCAGCCGAGCGCGGCCAGCCACATCATGGGGCCGCGGTCGATCAGCGGGACGAGCAGCGCTGCGGGCGCCAGCCAGAGCCCGACGAGTCCGAGGTTGCGCCCGTATCCCAGGACGCGTGCGGCCGGCAGCGCGCAACGAGCACCGAGCAGCAGGCCCGCGCCACCCACGGCCCAGAAGGCGCCCAGCGCGCCGGCCGGCAGGTCGAGGTTCCGGACGAACACGATCGGCAGCATCGTGTTGATGATCGTGCTGCCGAGGTTGTTGAACGTCGCGGTCAGCGCCAGTGCCCGCAGCTCCACGTGACCGAAGACGTGCCGCAGGCCCTCGGCGATCTGTGATCGGAGGCTCGGCATGCCCGACGCGAGGTCGGATGTCGCCCGCGGTGAGCGAGTGATCCGCATCAAGAAGGCCGCGGAGAGCAGGTAGGCGAATGCCGAGCACAGGGCGGCCACGGGCGCCGTGAGCAGCTGCACCAGCGCCCCGCCGACTCCCCGGCCCAGCACGTTCGCCAGGGCGATCAGGGTGACGATCGCCGCGTTCGCCCTCACCAGCGCGGCCGGTCCGACGATCCGGGGAAGCACGCTCTGCGAGCCGACGTCGAAGAACACCGTCGCAGCGCCGCTCGCGAACGCCACGACGTACAGCTGCTGCATCGTGAGGCGATCGAGCCACCATGCGAACGGGATCGTCGCGAACAGGATGCCCCGCGCGAGATCGGCGAGGATCAGGACCTCCCGGTGCCGCAGCCGGTCGACCCAGGCGCCTACCGGCAGGCCGATGACCAGGAACGCCGCGGTGCTCAGCGCGACGAGGGCGCCGACCTCGCCGGGACCGGCTCCGAGTGCAGCCACGGCGATGAGCGGCAGCGCGACGTAGCCGGTGTTGCTCGCGAACTGGCTCAGGCTGGCGGACCGGAACAGCGCGGTGAAGTCGGCGAACTGCCACGGCGACTCGTCGGGATCCGCGCGGCGGCGCGGCAACCTCGTGAGCACCCCTCAATTCTGGTCAGGCTGTCGCGACGGTCCCAGTCGGATTGCCGCCACATGTCCACGACATCCGGACACGTCGGAAGGCCGATGGGTGAGAAGGCGCACTCACGGTGAAAGGAAGCCACGGGAGAGGAACGTCTCCCAACCCGTGGACTCCCAACTGGACCGTCTGCTTACAACGTCACGTCTTCCAGCATCTCGGTCACCAGTGCGGCAACCGGCGAGCGCTCGGAGCGGGTCAGCGTGACGTGGGCGAACAGCGGGTGACCCTTGAGCTTCTCGACCACCGCGACGACACCGTCGTGGCGACCGACTCGCAGGTTGTCGCGCTGCGCGACGTCGTGCGTCAGGACGACCTTGGAGTTGGCGCCGATGCGCGACAGCACCGTCAGCAGCACGTTGCGCTCCAGCGACTGCGCCTCGTCGACGATGACGTAGGAGTCGTGCAGCGAGCGGCCGCGGATGTGGGTCAGCGGCAGCACCTCGAGCATCCCGCGATCGAGGATCTCCTCGATGACGGCCGGCGAGGCCACGGCGCCGAGGGTGTCGAACACCGCCTGGCCCCAGGGACCCATCTTCTCGGACTCGCTGCCCGGCAGGTAGCCGAGCTCCTGGCCACCGACGGCGTAGAGCGGGCGGAAGATGACGACCTTCTTGTGCTGGCCGCGCTCCATCGTCGCCTCGAGGCCCGCGCACAACGCGAGTGCCGACTTGCCGGTGCCGGCGCGGCCACCGAGCGAGACGATGCCGATGTCGGGGTCGAGCAGGAGGTCGAGCGCGACCCGCTGCTCAGCCGAGCGGCCGTGGATGCCGAACGCATCACGGTCGCCGCGTACGAGCTGCACCTCCTTGTCGGCGGTGACCCGGCCCAGCCCGCTGCCCTTGTCGGACACCAGGACGAGTCCGGTGTGGCACGGCAGCTCGCGGGCCTCGGGCAGGTCGAGGGTGCCGCTCTCGTAGAGCGAGTCCAGGTCGATGCTCTCGACCTCGAGCTCGCGCATGCCGGTCCAGCCCGACTCGAGGGCCAGCTCGGCGCGGTACTCCTCGGCGACCAGCCCGACGGCCGATGCCTTGACCCGCATCGGCAGGTCCTTGGAGACGATCGTGACGTCGTTGCCCTCGTTGGCGAGGTTGCGGGCGACCGACAGGATGCGGGTGTCGTTGTCGCCGAGACGGAAGCCCGACGGCAGCGACGAGGAGTCGGTGTGGTTGAGCTCGACGCGGATCGTGCCGCCCTCGTCGCCGATCGGCAGGGGTTTGTCGAGGGTGCCGTGCAGCACCCGGAGGTCGTCGAGGAAGCGCAGCGCGCTACGGGCGAAGTAGCCGAGCTCGGGGTCGTGCCGCTTGCCCTCGAGCTCGGTGATCACCACGACAGGGATGACCACCTCATGCTCATGGAAGCGGTTGACCGCGTTGGGGTCCGCGAGCAGGACGCTGGTGTCCAGGACGTACGTGCGGCGGACAGGGCTCGTGCTCGGCTTCTTGGTGCGCGTTGCGGCCACAACTGTCTCCTCAACGAGCCCGCGCGCACCCTGCGCCGGCCCTACTCGTGGGCGGGAAATCGGGGCTCAGGGGCGAGCGTCAACACATCTCGAACGTACGACCGCGAGTCGGCTATTTCGGTATGACACGCCCGACTGCGTGTCACAACCAGATGAACAGTTCCCACCTGGACGGGTCACCCAGCGGTCCTTGAGCTTGTCGAAAGGACGTGGTCGGTCAGTGTCCTTTCGACAGGCTCAAGGACCGGTGCCGCGACTTACTGACCGAAGCGGCGTTCCCGCGCGGCGTACGAGCGCATCGCGCGGAGGAAGTCGACGTGCCGGAAGGCGGGCCACAGCGCATCGCTGAAGTAGAACTCCGAGTGCACGCTCTGCCACAGCAGGAAGCCCGACAGCCGCTGCTCCCCCGACGTACGGATCACGAGGTCCGGGTCGGGCTGGCCCTTGGTGTAGAGGTGCTCGGCGATGTCATCGACCTCGAGCGTGGTGGCGACGTCGGCGAGGTCGCGGCCCTTGGCGGCCTGGTCGAGCAACAGCGACCGCATCGCGTCCGTGAGCTCCTGGCGTCCGCCGTAGCCGACACAGATGTTGACGCGCATGCCCGTGACGTCCGCGGTGGAGTCGGCGAGCCGCTTCATCCGCCCGGCCGACTCTGCGGGCAGCATGTCGAGGTTGCCGATCACCGCCAGCGACCAGCGCTTCTCGGCGGCGAGCTTCTCCATCAGGCCCTCGACCGCGGCGAGGATGCTGCCGACCTCCTCGGGCGAACGCTGGAGGTTGTCGGTCGACAACAGCCACAACGTGACGATCTCGACACCCAGCTCGTCACACCACTGCGCGAACTCCGAGATCTTGTCGGCGCCGGCCTGATAGCCGTTCTCGAACCGCGTCCCGGCACCCTTGGCCCAGCGCCGATTGCCGTCCACGATGGCACCCACATGGTGCGGGAGCCGGGCGGGATCGAGGCGCTTGACGAGCCGCCGTTCATACACGCCGTACGCGAGGTCGCTGACTCCCATGCGGGCCAGAGTAGTCCCCGGCCACGCACTACGCTGAGCGCATGACCGACCGTGAGCCCGAGGGCATCGTCCACGAGGCCACGGACCGCATCCGCGAGACCGTCGACGAGATCAAACCCAAGCTGCGCGGGTGGTTGCACGCCATCACGCTGCCCCTGGCGTTCTTCGCATTCATCGTCATGCTGGTGATCTCCGACGACATCCTCGTCAGGGTCGGCGTCGCGGTGTTCATGGTCAGCTCGATGCTGTTGTTCGGCGTCAGCGCGGTCTATCACCGCGGCACGTGGAACGAGCGCGTCAAGGGTTTCTGGAAACGCTTCGACCACGCCAACATCTTCTTGCTGATCGCCGGGTCCTACACCCCGTTCTCGCTGCTCCTGCTGACCAAGGAGCACGCGACGATCATGCTGTCGCTCGTGTGGGGCGGTGCGCTGCTCGGTGTCGTGTTCAAGATCTTCTGGATCGGCGCGCCGCGATGGCTCTACGTGCCGCTCTACCTGCTGCTGGGATGGGCCGCGGTGCTCTACTTCCCCGAGTTCGTCGACAACGCCTCGACCGCGGTGCTGGTGCTGCTCATCACCGGAGGCGCGCTCTACTCGCTCGGTGCCGTGGTCTACGGCTTCAAGTGGCCCAACCCGTCGCCGAAGTACTTCGGCTTCCACGAGATCTTCCACGCCTTCACGATCGCGGCGTTCATCGTGCACTACATCGGCGTCAGCCTGCTGGCGTACCAGAAGCACTAACCAGCGCGCGCGGGTCGGTCACCGGCCGGCGGCAGACGAACCCCTCGCACACGTACGCCGCGGAGTGGCCATCGACGAGGTCGCGCTGCTCGAACAGCGGGATGTCGAGGCCGACGTCACCCGCGATCACCACAGCACCCGGCGACGTCAGGCTGAGGGCAGCACGGTGCAGATCACCGCGCTCCTCGCGCGCGCCGACCACGGCGACCTCGAGCGGGCCTGCGAGCACTGCCTCCGCCGCGGCGAGCGTCCAGCCGGCGAACCGCGGCACCTGAGTCGCGATGTTCGCAGCCGACGCGATGCCGGACTCCGCGGCGGCGCGATAGCGGTGCTCGCCGGTGATCGCCGCGAACGACAGCAAGGCGGCGACCGCGGCGGAGGTGCCTGATGGGTATGCGTTGTCGGAGGCATCCTTCGGACGTACGACGAGGGTCTCGGCATCGTCGGCGGTGTCGAAGAACCCGCCCTCGGGGTCGGCGAAGTGATCGACGACCCGGTCGAGGAGCAGCCGCGCCCGGTCGAGCCACACCGCGTCGCCGGTGATGCCGAGCACGGCGATGAACGCCTCGGCCACCGCGCCGTGGTCCTCGAGCACCGCCGCATTGGCGCCGGCGGTGCCATCGCGCGACGTGCGCGCGAACTGCTTGCCCCCGTCCGCGTCGCCCAGGTGCACGTCGACCAGCAGCTGAGCCGCGGACACGGCCGCATCAGCGAAGTCCGGCTCGTCGAGCAGCACTGCCGCCTCCGCGAGAGCCGTGATCGCCAGGCCGTTCCACGACGCCACCACCTTGTCGTCGCGCGCGGGCCGCGTGCGCTCGGCGCGGGCCTCGAGCAGCTTCGCGCGTACGCTCTCCCAGCGCGCCAGGTCATCCGGGTCGATCCGCAGCTGCAGCGTCGAGAAGCCGCGCTCGAACGTCCCCGGCCCCGTGACCCCCAGCAGCTGAGCAGCCCAGGCGCCGTCGTCGGCACCGAGCACGCGCATCAGCTGGTTGGGGTTCCAGACGTAGAACGTGCCCTCGTGCCCGTCGCTGTCCGCATCCAGCGCCGAGGCGAACCCACCCTCGGGCGTACGCAGCTCGGCGAGCATGAACCGCGCGGTCTCACGCGCGATGCGAGCGGCCAGCGGCGAGCCGGACTGTCGCCACCAGTGCAGGTAGACCCGCAGCAGCAGCGCGTTGTCGTACAGCATCTTCTCGAAGTGCGGCACCCGCCAGAACCTGTCGACGCTGTAGCGCGCGAACCCGCCCGACAGCTGGTCGTACATCCCGCCACGTGCCATCGCCTCGCACGATCCGGCGACCATGCCGAGGGCCTGCTCCGAGCCTGTGCGGGCGGCGTTGCGCAGCAGGAACTCCAGCACCATCGACGGCGGGAACTTGGGGCTTGCGCCGAACCCTCCGGCCTCGACGTCGTACTGCTTCCGCAGCTCGTCGACCGCCGCGTCGAGCTCGTCAGTCCCCAGTGCACCACCCACGGAGTCGACGTTCTGCTGCAGGTGCGCGAGCACGTCGACGCTGACCTTGAGCACCTCGTCGCGCCGGTCGCGCCACGCCTCCGCGAGGGCCTGCAGCACCTGGGTGAATGCCGGCGTGCCCTGCCGCGGCTCCGGCGGGAAGTACGTACCGGCGAAGAACGGCTCGCCCGTCGGCGTCAGGACGCAGGTCATCGGCCAACCGCCCTGACCGGTCATCGCGGTCGTCGCCTTCATGTAGACCGCGTCGATGTCGGGCCGTTCCTCGCGGTCGACCTTGATGTTGACGAAGTGGTCGTTCATGTACGCCGCCGTCGCCGCGTCCTCGAACGACTCGTGCGCCATGACGTGGCACCAGTGGCATGCGGCATAGCCGACACTCAGCAGGATCGGCCGGTCCAGCTCCTGCGCCACCGCCAACGCCTCGTCGCTCCACTCCCACCAGTCGACGGGATTGTCGGCGTGCTGCTGCAGGTACGGACTCGTGGCCTGCGCGAGGCGATTGGGCATACCGCCACCCTAGGTGCGCGGCCGGGACCACGCCTTTCGCGACCTCCGCCTGACCGTCTAGCGCTCCTCGCCCTCCCAGGGCTGCTGCGCCTTCTTGGAGTGCTTGAGGAACGAGCGGGCCAGGAAGTAGGTCGCGACGCACAACGCCGCGACGATGCCGAGCGCGACCCAGCCCGGCTTGACGTCCTCCTTGGAGAAGGCCGGCTCGGCCGTGACGAAGGAGGCGATCGCGTACACGTTCATGCCCCCAGCCTAGTTCCCCGAGATTCCGCTCGCGTCAGGCGTCCTTCGCGTACGTCGCCGGGGGCGTGCCGACGACCGAGGTGAACGCCCGCGTCAGGTGCGCCTGGTCGCTGAAGCCGAGCTCGGCCGCCAGCGCCGCCCAGTCGATGTCGGGCCCGGAGTGGGCAGCTGCCGCCGCGTCGAGCAGGCGGAACCGCTGCACGACCCACTTGGGCCCGATCCCCAGGTATGCCGTGAACTGCCGCTGCAGCGTGCGCAGGCTGACCCCGGCGAGCTCCGCGAGCTGCTCGGCGCGGATCAGCGAGCGGTCGTTCTCGGCCGCGTCGACCAGCGCGTTGAGCTCGTCGGCGTACGGATCGGGCGTCACGTCGAGCCCGTCGAGGTAGTCCTCGACCGCCGAGACCATCTCCTCGTCCGTCGCATCGGGTCGCAGGATGTCGGCGGCGGCCGGCGAGTCGTCGGACCGCACGACATCGCCGATCGGCACGATCCGGCCGGACACCGCGCCCAGGTCGGCGCCGAGCACGGCGCGAAAGCTCGCCGGCTTGAAGGCCGAGCCGAGCACGTGCCCGGTGCCGGCGAGCGTACGGACGAACGGTTCGCGGGTGATCCCGTTGACCAGCAACCGGGGCCGACCATCGAACGGCTCGGCCGACACGTGCACGCAGGGCTGCGGGATGACCTGCTGCTCGAACGGCTCGGGACACTCCCAGCGCACGATCCAGTGGTACTGGATGAACGGCTGCCACCGCTCCGAGGGCACGACCCGGCTGATCTCGATGTGCTGCGCGGCGGCAGTCGGCCGCACGATCGCGGACTCGCCACGACCCGCCGGTTCCGAAGTCATGATCCCAGTGTCGCGTTTGTCCAAGACACTTCCGGCGCCAGGCTCCTAGCGTCGAGACATGAGCAGATCACACACCGCAGCAGGCACGTTCACCGTCAAGTCGTGGGACGAGAAGGTCATCGTCGACATCGACGGCGAGGGCACCGAGATCAACGGCGTGACGTATCCCAAGCGTGGGTTCTCGCGAGCCGACACGACGTACGCCTATTCGGGCGGCATCGAGGGCACCGGCACCGTCGCCTACCTGATCTCGTACGTCCCGGGATTCGCGCCGACGTCAGGCTTCGAGCGCTTCGAGGGCTCGATCGACGGCCACGACGGCTCGCTGGTCTTCCAGCACCTCGGCGACCACGACGAGCAGGCCGTGCGCGCGACGCTGACGATCGTCGAAGGCATGGGCACGGGCGGCCTCGAGGGCATGAAGGGCGAGGCCACCGTCGAGCTCGCCGGGCACAGTGACGACGGCTACGACATCACCCTGAGCTACGACCTGTGAACGTGCCGACCACCGAGAACAGGAGGACAGTGAGCACATGAGCACCGAGACGACAGGACGATTCATGCCGACCGGCTGGGACGAGTCGGTCATCGAGGACATCGACGGCGAGGGTGAGACCAAGAACGGCACCTACTACCCCAGCCGTGGCGTCACGACCGCGAAGGTCACGTTCCAGTACACCGGCGACGTCGAGGGCACGAGCGCGACGACCTACCTCTTCGCCTATCGCGACAGCAAGGCCGGCCACGCCGACATCCTCGGCTACGAGCGCTTCACCGGCACGATCGGCGGCAAGGAGGGCTCGTGCGTGTTCCGGCACACCGGCTCGTACGAGGACGGCGCCGTCAGCGCGCACGTCGAGGTGCTGCCGGGCCTCGGCACGGACGGCCTCGCCGAGCTGACCGGGTCAGCCGACATCTCGATGGCGGGCGCACCGCCCGAAGGCGGCTACGAGTTCACGCTGACGAGCTAGAGCGTGTCGAGGTCGGGGTTGGGCGGCTGACCAGGTCGCGACACGGTCAGCACCGCCTCGACCACCGACTCGTCCTGCTCGAGCTGGCTCTCCAGCATCCGCAGGTGGTCGGCGACGCTGGACTCGACGTCGTCACCGACGAGATCGACGCTCGCGACCAGGTAGACCCTGCGAGGACCGACGAACTCCATGTGCAGGTAGCCCACGCTCGACACCCCGGCCATCCCGGCCAGCCGGGTGCGCGCGGCGTCGAGGAGCATCGGCGACGCCTCCATGCCGACGAGGAACCGGCGGTTGCGGTCGATCAGCACGACCGCGACGACGGCGAGCAGCACGCCGACCAGGATCGAGCCGATCGCGTCGGGCGTCGGCGAGCCGGTGACCTGGTGCAGCGCAACGCCTCCGCCGGCGATCAGGATGCCGAGCAGCGCGGCCGCGTCCTCGGCGAACACGGCCCGCAGAGTCGGGTCGGAGGTCTGCAGGGCGTGCTCGAGCAGGTCACGGTCGATCGCCTGCGCCTCGCGGCCGACCTGCCGGAACGCCTGCGCGAACGAGAAGCCCTCGAGCACGAACGCGATGCCCAGCACGACGTACGCGACGACGAAGTCCGACGCCTCCCCCGGGTCGATCAGCTCCTGGATGCCGTGCGTGATCGACACCGCGGCGCCGGCGACGAACAGGCCGAGCGCCGCGAACATCGACCACACGTACGCCTCGCGGCCGTAGCCGAGCGGGTGCGAGTGGTCGGGGCGGCGCTTCGACCGGCGGTCGGCGACCAGCAGGAACACCTCGTTGCCGGTGTCCGCCCACGAGTGCGCCGCCTCGGCGACCATCGACGCGGACCCGGTGAACATCGCCGCTGCCGACTTCGCCAGCGCGACGAGGGCGTTGGCGAGGAGGGCGATGATCACCGTGAGGTTCATGCGACTAGGGCAGCGACGCGCCCGTCTCGCGCAGACCCGCGAACAGGTCAGTCTCGGGGATGCTGGTCTCGACCTTGGAGTCGACGAGCTGGTAGTCCTCGGTCGGCCACGCCTCGGCCTGCACCTGGTGCGGGATCGCGAACCAGAAGCCGTTGGGGTCGATCTGCGTCGCGTGCGCCAGCAGTGCCTGGTCGCGTACGCCGAAGTAGTCCGCGCACTCGACCCGCGTCGTCAGGCGTGCCTCGTCCTCGGGCTTGCGCTCCCAGGACTCGAGCCGCTCGGCGAACGGGTTCTCGAGCCCGTGCTTCTTCATCTCGTCGTCGATCGCCTTCATGCGGGCGTAGCTCCAGCTGAGGTGGTAGTAGAGCTTGGACACCTGCCACGCCTCGCCGGCGTCGGGGTAGCGCTCCGGGTCGGCCGCCGCCTCGTACGCATAGACGCTGATCTCGTGGCACTTGATGTGGTCGGGGTGCGGGTAGCCGCCGTTCTCGTCGTACGTCGTGAGGACGTGCGGCTTGAACGAGCGGATCAGGCGTACGAGGGGCTCGGCGGCCTCCTCGATCGGCACGAGCGCGAAGCAGCCCTCCGGCAGCGGCGGCTTGGGGTCGCCCTCGGGCCAGCCGGAGTCGACGAAGCCGAGCCAGTCCTGCTTGACGCCGAGGATCTCGCGGGCGCGGTCCATCTCCTCGCGGCGGATCTCCGCGATCAGCGCCGGGTTGTCGACGATGCCGGGATGCTCGAAGCCGGGATTGAGGATCGAGCCCCGCTCGCCGCCCGTGCACGTGGCGACGTGGACGTCGACGCCCTCGGCGACATACTTCGCCGTCGACGCGGCCCCCTTGCTCGACTCGTCGTCGGGATGGGCGTGTACGTGCATGAGTCGCAGCTGATCGACCACGGTTCTCCTTCGAAGGCTCGAGCAAAATCCTCGCACTGTCTCCAACACGCATGTGCAGCCCGGGTTGTTCCGTCCGCCATACTCTCGGCATGACAACTCCCGATGCCGTGATCGTGACCGGCGCATCGACCGGGATCGGCAAGGCCATGGTCGAGAACTTCGCCGCCAACGGGATCCGCGTGTTCGCGGCCGTCCGCGACCTGTCCACGGTCGAGGAGCACGCGCTGGTGACGCCCGTACGCCTCGACGTCACGTCGGCGAAGGAAGCGCTCGACGCGGCGGAGCGTGGTCGGCGAGGCGCTCGGGGAGCGAGACCCGGCTGCGCGGCATCGTCAACAACGCCGGGATCGCCGTCGGCGGCCCGCTGGAGTTCCTCGACCTCGACGACCTGCGCCGCCAGCTCGAGGTCAACGTCGTCGGGCAGCTCGCCGTGACGCCAGGCGTTCCTGCCGCTGCTGCGCCAGCACGGCAAGGGCCGCATCGTGTTCACCAGCTCGATCGCCGGACGCATGGCCGCGCCGTTCATCGGCCCCTACGCGGCGTCCAAGCACGCACTCAACGGCATGGCCGAGTCGCTGCGCCGCGAGCTCAGGCCGTGGGGCATCGGCGTCTCGGTGCTGGCTCCCGCGACGGTGTCGACGCCGATCTGGGACAAGGCCGGCGACGACATCGACGAGGTCGTCGCCAAGCTCCCGGCCGAGGCGATCGAGCTCTACGGCATCCGGGTTCGACTCGATGCGCTCGATCTCCAAGGACGCGCGGCACGGCGGCATCCCGGCGTCAAGGTCGCCGAGGCGGCGCACCACGCGGTGTTCGCGCGGCGGGCCAAGGCCGAGTACCTCATCGGCACCGAGGCCAAGATGATCGCCACCGCGTCGAACCTGCTGCCCTACCGGACGTTCGACAAGGCCGTACGGAAGCAGATCTTCGGCTCCTGAGACAATGGCTGGCGTGACCGACCTCAGCTCCCGCTACGGGACCCGCACGCGACCGCGCTGGTTCTGGCCGGCCGTCGCGGCGGTCGGCATCGCGATCGGCATCACGTTCGCGGCCTGGGTCGGCTTCCAGGACGAGCCCGTCAAGGGCCGCCTGTGGGGCTACGACGTCAAGAGCGACCACCTCATCACGCTGTCGGTCGACGTCATCCGGCCCGATCCCCTCGCCGTACGCTGCACGGTCTACGCGCAGGCCGCGGATCACTCGATCGTCGGCGAGAAGACCGTCGACGTACCGGCATCCAAGGCCGAAAAGACTCGCATCTCGATCGACGTCCAGACCGAGCGAAAGGCCGTCACGGGCGTGCTGAGGACGTGTGAACCTCGCACGTGAGTGCTAACGTTGGAGGTTCACCCCGGGCGTACGCCTGGGGTGAACCACGTAAAGGAGCGCTCACATGACTCAGCCCACAGAGACCGACACCATCTGGGTGACCCAGGAGGCGTACGCGCGTCTGCAGCAGGAGCTCGAGCACCTCAAGGGCGATGTGCGCGCCGACATCACGGCCAAGATCGCCGCTGCCCGCGACGAGGGTGACCTCAAGGAGAACGGCGGCTACCACGCCGCGCGCGAGGAGCAGGGCAAGACCGAGGCCCGCATCCGCCAGCTCGAGGACATGCTGCGGCGTGCCGAGGTCGGCGACAAGCCTGCCGACGACGGCATGGTCGAGGCCGGCATGATCGTCACGATCCGCTTCAAGGGCGACACCGACACCGAGCAGTTCCTGCTCGGCTCGCGCGAGCTGCTCAGCATGGACTCCAGCGTCGACATCGACGTCTACTCGCCGACCTCGCCGCTCGGCGCCGCGATCCTCGGCAAGAAGAAGGGCGACGAGGCGACCTACGAGGCGCCCAACGGCAAGAACCTCACGGTCGAGGTCGTCGACGCCAAGCCGTTCTGACCCCGGCCAAGCGCGGGGCGGTGACTTGGTCGCCCTTCGCGCCGAGATGGCGGTGAGCTAGTCGGCCTTCAAGGACGCTGAGGGTCGACTAGCTCACCGCTGCTCGCGGTGTCCAACGGTCAGTCCCGTCGTGCCGTAGCCCAGCTCGGTGACGACTCCGGACAGCTCGTGCCCGGGGATGCTCGGCGTACGGTCGCGCCCCGCCCGATCCGCCCACGTGCCCGGCCACGTGAGCTCTCCCGGGGTGAACCCGGCGGCATGGATGCGGACGATGACGTCGTTCTCGGAGGCGTGTGGCGGTGGCTCGTCGGTCAAGGTCATGCCGGCAACGCCGGCGTTCTGGTCGCGGACGGTGATGGCTTTCATGGGCTCCTCTATCTGCGCCCGCGTCAGACCAGCTCGTAGCCGAGCTCGACGAGGCGGTCCCGGACCTCGGCGCGATGCTGCGGGCCGCGCGTCGCGATCTGCACGTCGACGTCGACCTGGCCCACGCCGAGCGACTCCGAGGCCCGGTCGTGGTTGACGTTGAGCACGTTGACCTGCATCTCGGCGAGGTCCGTCAGCAGCCGCATGAGCTCACCGGGCCGGTCGGAGATGCGGGCGCGGAACAGCAGGAACCGCTCCGCCGCAGCGAGGCCGTGCCGGATCACGTCGAGCAGCACGAGCGCGTCGATGTTGCCGCCCGAGAGCACCGCGACGACGGGACCCTCGAACGCATCGGGTCGCTCGAGGATCGCCGCGACCGCCGCCGCGCCGGCCGGCTCGACCAGCAGCTTGGCGCGCTCGAGCAGCGAGATCAGCGCGCTGCTCATCGACTCCTCGCTGACCGTCAGGATGTCGTCGCAGAGCGACTCGAGGATGCCGTAGGGGATGTCGCCGGGCAGCGCGACCGAGATGCCGTCGGCCATCGTGATGCCCATCGGGGCCGTGAGCGGCTTGCCGGCCGCGAGCGAGGGCGGATAGGCCGCGGCGTCCTTGGCCTGCACGCCGACGATCCGCAGGTCGGGTCGCTCGGTGCGCAGCAGCGCGATGCCGGCGGCCAGTCCGCCGCCGCCGAGCGGCACCAGGATCGTCTTGACGTCGGGGCACTGCTCGAGGATCTCCAGCCCGACGGTGCCCTGGCCGGCGATGATGTCCTCGTGGTCGAACGGGTGGATCAGCACCGCGCCCGTACGCTCGGCGAACTCCCGCGCCGGCACGAGCGCTTCGGTCACCCCGCTGCCGTGGAACTGGATGTCGGCGCCATAGCCCTCGGTCGCCGCGACCTTGGGCAGCGCCGCACCCACCGGCATGAAGATCGTCGCCTTGATGCCCAGCAGCGACGCCGCCAGGGCGACGCCTTGCGCGTGGTTGCCGGCGCTCGCCGCGACGACGCCGCGCGAGCGCTCCTCCTCGCTGAGCCGCGAGATGCGGACGTACGCTCCGCGGATCTTGAACGAGCCGGTGCGCTGGAGGTTCTCGGCCTTGAGAAAGACCTGCGTCGAGGTCCGCGAGCTCAGCCAGCGCGAGTGCGCCATCGGCGTCACCTCGGTGACTCCCTCGAGCAGCTTGCGGGCTTCCCTCACGTCATTCAGATCCACCTCACCAAGGTAGTGGCTCGGTGGGGGCGCGAGTACGTTCGACCTCATGGTGACCGACAACGACCTGCAGCATCTGCGCCGCTGCCTGGAGCTGGCCGCGGAGGCGATCGAGGCCGGGGACGAGCCGTTCGGGTCGGTCCTCGTGGCTGGCGACGGCGCCGTGCTGGCCGAGGACCGCAACCGCGAGACGTCCGAGGGCGACCAGACGCAGCACCCCGAGTTCGCCCTCGCCCGCTGGGCCGCAACGCATCTCGACGCTGGGGCGCGCGCAGCGGCGACGGTCTACACCTCGGGCGAGCACTGCCCGATGTGCGCCGCGGCGCACGGCTGGGTCGGCCTGGGGCGCATCGTCTACGCCAGCTCCTCGGCCCAGACCAGCGCGTGGCTGACCGACCTCGGGGTCGGGCCCTCCCCCGTACGCGCCATCCCGATCCAGGAGGTCGCGCCCGGCGTCGCCGTCGAGGGTCCCGTGCCGGGCCTGGACGACGAGGTTCACGAGCTGCACCGGCGCTACCGTCTCAGCCGCTGACACCACCATTTGGTTGCACGATACAACCTGTTATATGGTTGCAGCATGCAAACACAGACCCCGGAGGTCGCGGCGACCGCTGAGGACGCCTTGATGCAGCTGATGATGGCTGTCGGCCGGCGATTCCGCGCGCGCATCGACGGCGACACGGTCGATCCGTCGCAGGCCGCCCTGCTCTACACGCTGAAGTGCCGCGGCGCGATGCGGCTCGGCGACATCGCCGAAGCCATGCAGCTCGACGCCTCCACCGTCAGCCGGCACGTCCAGCAGCTCGGTGACCGCGGATTCATCGAGCGCGAGCCCGACCCGGTCGACGGCCGGGCCCGCATCATCGCCCTGTCGCGCACCGGCGCCGCCACCCTCAAGAAGTCGTTCGACCAGCGCCGCGCCTTCCTCACCGAAGCCCTCGCGGACTGGGACGACGCCGACCGCGAACGCCTCCGCCACGACCTGACTCGACTCACCGCCTCACTCGGAGCCACTTCATGACCGACACCACCTCGGCAACCGCCACCCCCACGTACCTCTCGCACCGCCAGATCCTGGTGATCCTCGGCGGCCTGATGACGGGCATGTTCCTCGCCGCGCTCGACCAGAGCATCGTCGGCACGGCACTCCCCCGCATCACGTCCGACCTCAACGGCCTGGACAAGCTGAGCTGGGTCGTCACGGCATACCTGCTCGCGTCGACCTCCTCGACGCCGCTGTGGGGCAAGATCTCCGACCTCTACGGTCGCCGGCTGATCTTCCAGATCGCGATCGTCACGTTCGTCGTCGGCTCGCTGCTGTGCGGCTTCGCCCGCAACATCGAGGAGCTCATCGCGTTCCGCGCGCTGCAGGGCGTCGGCGGCGGCGGCCTGATGGCGCTGGCGTTCGCCACGATCGGCGACGTCATCCCGCCGCGTGAGCGCGGCCGCTACATGGGCTACATGGGCGCCGTCTTCGGCACCTCCAGCGTCGCCGGCCCGCTGCTCGGCGGCTGGCTCGCGGATGGTCCCGGCTGGCGGTGGATCTTCTGGCTCAACGTCCCGATCGGCATCGTCGCGCTGGTCGTCACCTCGTACGCCCTCAAGCTGCCGCACACCCGTCGCGAGCACGTCATCGACTGGTTCGGCGCCGGCGTCCTGGTCGCCGGTGTCTCCTCGATGCTCCTGTACGTCTCGTGGGCCGGGCCCGATCACGGCTGGGGCTCTCGCCTCGGTCTCGGGCTCCTCGTCGGTGCGCTGGTGCTGACCGCACTGTTCATCCTCATCGAGCTCCGGGCCAAGGAGCCGATCATCCCGATGGAGCTGTTCAAGGGATCGATCTTCCGCACGACCAACGCGATGTCGGTCGTCATGGGCATGTCGATGTTCGGCGCGATCATCTTCGTGCCGCTCTACCTGCAGATCGTGATGGGCATGTCGCCGACCAAGTCCGGCCTCGGCATGCTGCCGATGGTCACCGGCCTGTTCTGCACCTCGATCCCCTCGGGCAACTGGGTCACCCGGACCGGCCGCTACCGTCCGCTGCCGATCGCCAGCACGGTCGTCGTGTTCACGGCGCTCGTCGTGCTCTCGACCGCCGACGCGAACAGCCCCTACTGGCGCATCGGGCTCGGCATGTTCATCCTCGGCGCCGGTCTCGGCCTGACGATGCAGCTGCTGACCGTCATCGTGCAGAACTCGGTCGATCCCCGTCACATGGGCATCGCGACCTCGACGATCACGTTCTTCCGTACGCTCGGCGGTGCGTTCGGCGCCGCGATCTTCGGTGCCGTGCTCAACACCCGCCTGACCCACCACCTCGCGGAGACGGTCGGCGGCGGTGGCAACGCGCCCAAGATCAACACGAACGACGCGTCGGCGATCCACGGCCTGCCCGAGCCGCTGCAGACCAAGGTCATCGAGGCATTCGCCAACTCGCTGCACGACGTGTTCATCGCGGCACTGCCGATCGTCACGATCGCGTTCGTGATCTCGCTGTTCATCAAGGAGATCCCGCTGCGCACCCGCGACACCCCGGTCCCCGCAGAGGCGACGGAGATCTAGGCGCCGCGAACTCCTACGGCCGGTCGCGGGCGGGGAGGTTGTCGACGACGAGGTCGTACGAGTCCTCGACGAGCTCCTCGACCAGGCCGGACGGCAGCGTGCCGTCGATCTGCACGGTGATCCAGTGCTTCTTGTTCATGTGATAGCCGCGGGTCACCGACTCGTACGTCTCGACGAGGCCGGTCACCTCTTCGGGCTCGGCCTTGAGCGTGACGTGCGTCGGTGACTCCGCGGCGGTGATCGCGAAGACCTTGCCGCCGACCTTGAACACGGCGGTCTCCTCACCGAACGGGAACGTCAGCGCTGCACCGGGCAGCCCGAGGCACACCGCGTGGATGTCGGTCATGCGAGGCCCGGCAGGGGTTCGGGCCCGTCGTCGGGTGGATCGTCGTCGTACTGCTCGGCGACCGTCGCCAGGTGCCGTACGACACCGTTGAGGCAGGCCGCGAGGGGCACCGCGATGAGTGCCCCGACCACGCCTGCGACGACGACACCGGCCGTGATCGCGAAGATGATCGCGAGCGGGTGCACCGCCACGAGCCGGCCCATGAGGAACGGCTGCAGCACGTGCGACTCGATCTGCTGGATGATGATCACGACGATCAGCATGAACAGCGCCGTCCACGGGCCCTGCGCGACGAGTGCCACGAGCACGGCGACCATGCCCGACAGCAGCGCACCGATGATCGGGATGAACGCGCCGAGGAACACCAGCACGCCGATCGCGAACGTCAGCGGCACGCCGAGCACCCAGGCCCCGAACGCGATGCCCATCGCGTCGGTGAGGGCGACGATCACCGTCGCGCGTACGAATGCCGTCAGCGACGCCCACGCCGTGTGGCCTGAGGAGTTGACCCGATCACGCGCGGCCCGCGGGAACAGCGCGACGACCCAGCTCCAGATGCGACTGCCCTCGTAGAGGAAGAAGAACGTCGAGAACAGGGCGATGAAGAACCCGGCGAACAGGTGGGTCAGGGTCGTGCCGACCTCGCTGACCCGGGTGATCACCGACGTGTCGCTCGACTGGATCGACTCCTTGGCGTTGTCGATCCAGGTCTGGATCTGGTCGTCGCTGAGCTTGAGCGGGCCGGTCTTGGCCCAGTCCTGGATCTTGGAGATGCCGTCGACGACACTCGAGCGCAGGTCGGTCGCCTGGGTCGCGAGCTGCTGGCCGACCAGCGTCAGCATGCCGAAGAACAGGACCAGCCCCGTGATGACCACGATGAACGTGGCGCCGATCCGCGGGATCCTGTGCGCCTCGAGCCAGTCGACGAGATTGACCGTCAGGGCCGTGACGAGCACCGCGACCGCAATCGGGACCGTGATCTCGGAGAAGTAGCGCAGGAAGAACACGCCGAGCAGCACCGCCGACGCGATCACCAGGATGCGCCAGGCCCACTGCGTCGCGATCTCCATGCCGATCGGCACCTGATAGCGCTCCCTCACGACCCACACCTCATGCGCAGGAGCCTAGGCCATGCACGCAGGAACATCGGCGACCCCAATCCCGTTGTACGTGGTGCATCGGTCGTGACGAGACCCGGCCGATCAGGAGAGGTGGAAACCGCATGATTTTCAACCGCAGCAAGTCCGAGCTCCCCGGCGCCGACAGCGCCCTCCCCGGCCGTGAGGGCCGGCAGTACCAGGTCGGTGGCACGCACCTGACCCTCGGCAACCCCGTCGAGACCGAGGCACCCGAAGGATTCGGTGTCGCGGTCTTCGGCCTCGGTTGCTTCTGGGGCGAGGAGAAGACGTTCTGGGAGGTTCCGGGCGTCTGGTCGACGTCGGTCGGCTACGCCGGTGGCGTCACGCCCAACCCGACGTACGAAGAGGTCTGCACCGGTCGCACGGGGCACGCCGAGGTCGTCCGGGTCATCTTCGACCCGGCCAAGGTGACGTACGACGACCTGCTCAAGGTGTTCTGGGAGAACCACGACCCGACGCAGGGCATGCGCCAGGGCAACGACCGCGGCACGCAGTACCGCTCGGTCATCCTCACGACCACGCCCGAGCAGCAGGCGCAGGCCGAGGCGTCCCGCGAGGCGTACCAGGTGCGCATGACCGAGGCCGGCTACGGCGAGATCACCACGTCGATCCTGCCGCTCGAGAAGTACTACTACGCCGAGGACTACCACCAGCAGTACCTCGTCAAGAACCCGTTCGGCTACTGCCCGCTGCACGCCACGGGCGTCTCGTACGCCTGACGATCTGACCCTGGAGCGGTGACTTGGCGCCCATTCGCGACGTCGGTTTGGGCGCTAAGTCACCGCTACCTCTAAAGAATCTCCACCCGCACCGTCGCGCGGTCGGAACCCAGGTAGACGATCCACACGTCACCACCACGCCGCCGGATCGTGAATCCCTCGCGGTTGAACGTCTCGGTGTCCGCGGTGGCAATCAGCCTCGGCCCGACACGGCGATAGAGATGGCGGTCCTTGCGATACAGGCGCAGCTGGAGTTCATTGCCGGGCGCAAGGAAGCCCACCTGCGAAGCGATGAGGTACTCCCGATCGTCGACCGTGAACGTGTGCGTCTCGGGCTCGGTGTCATAGAGGAGACCGCCGATCAGGAACGTGAGGCCGGCGCATGGCAGGGCGACGAACCACAGCGCCACCGCCAGCAGGTCGCCCCACCATCTTCGTGGCCGCAACAGGACGATCGTCAGCGGCACGGCAACGGCGAGCCCCAAGGCCAGGACCGCCACCATCCACAGCACCACCTGCACCTTCCCTGACTGGAACGGGCCGAGCATCATGATCGTGTCGTGCTGAGGGGCGAGCTCGCCGAGCACGTACGCAGCTCCGGCCGTGACCCCCGCGACCGACCCGAACACCGCAGCCCATCGCCGGCCTCGCCCCCAGGGGGACTCGTACAACGGCTGACTACCGTCGACGACGCTCAACGGACGGTCTGGCCGGGGCAGTCCGGGTTGGCGATCCAGTCACCCCGGTGATCCGCGATCGTCGAGCGGGCCCGCGAGCGGCCGAGGTTCCACTCCAGCCAGTCGTCGTGCGTACGGCCGTCGAGCGACACCGCGCATCCCACCAGATCCGGCGGCAGCGTCGACAGCACCGGCAGTGCGTCGTCGGACAGCCCTTGGAGGTACGTCCAGTCGACCTTGCCGCTGGACTCGTAGCGGTCGATGTTGTGCCTTGCGATCCACGCGTCGGGGTTGATCGCAGCGAGCCCGAGCAGCAGCACGACACCGCTGAACAGGGCGAACCGCGGCAGCCACACGGCTCGCAGCGCGAAGCCACCGGCGATCATCGCCAGCACCAGCACGCCGAGCCAGCCCTCGAACACGTCGACCAGCAGCCGCAGGCGGGTGAACCCGTACGCGTCCTGGTAGACGTGCATCCGATAGAGCGCGGAGGCGACCACGACGAGCGTCAGCACGCACAGCAGGCCGAGCGACCCGCGGATCCAGGTGCGATCCGACGAGGTCTCCCGCGGCGCCTTGCGCGACGCCGCCCACACGACCAGCAGTGTGAGCGCCGTGGCGACCGTCAGCTGCCCGAAGCCCTGGTGGACGTACTCCGCATACGTGAGTCCGGTCGTGCGCCTGAGGTAGTCGTGCCCGCCGAAGATGACGGCGGCCTGCGCGACCAGGAACACCGCGAACACCGCGTCGACGACCAGCACCGGCGCGAGCCACTCGAACCGGTGCGAGACGGGGCGGACCGTACGTTCGCCCCGGTTGACCTCGGGCGGGTTGAGGGCCAGGTACGCAGCAGCCAGCACGACACCGGCGACGAAGAAGGCGATGAAGACCCGCAGGGCGAACGCCGCCGATCCGACGTCAGGCACGATCGCCCCGACCCACTCGGCGAACAGGGCATCCGCCGACGCGAACAGCAGGACGAACACCGTCACCGCCAGCACCGACACCACTGCCGTACGTACGAGTGCCGCGCCGCCGCCGATGCCCGTGATCCGCCGCAGCGTACGGCCCAGCCACGGCATGCCGCGGACTCCGGCCAACGGCCAGGCGATGCCGGCGAGCACGAAGGACAGCATGGTCCGGCCGCGCACGAGCCCGATGAGGCAGAGGCCGGCGCCGACGACCAGGCAGAGGAACACGAGCCACTCGGCGTCCCTCAGCAGGGCCGTCGCCGACAACGCCAGGCAGAGTCCGGCGCAGGTCCGGGTGAACGGATCGCGGCGATGGCGGCTCGCGCCGAGCACGACACCACCGGCAGCCACCAGCACGAGGAACACCGCGAGCCCGTGATCGCGGAACGGGAGGATCGCACCGGCGAGCACCCCGACGCCCAGCGCTCCGAGCAGGACTCGCACGTTGCCGGGCACGCGCACCTCGGGCCAGAAGTCGCCGAACGCACTGTCGGTCAGCGAGGGCATGGGCTCGTTGCGGTACGGCGGGAGCGGCGCGGCAGCGGGTGTGGCGGCGGGCTGGGGCATGGGGATCTCCTGGGTACGAGTGAGGGTCGGGTTGAGTGGCAGGTCAGCCAGGACACGGGCACCGGACTCGCCGGGTTCGGGGTTCGCGAAGCCGATCGACCCCTGGTGGAGGTCCGTGACCCATCGGGCGATCGCGAGACCGAGGCCGGTCCCGCCGCCACCGTCGACGTCGGTGAGCGTGCCGAACCGCTCGAACGCCCGCTCGCGGTTCGCAGGTGCGACCCCGGGACCCTGGTCGGCAACGACAAGATGCCAGTGGTCGCCGAAGACGTCCGCGCGCACCGTCACCCGCCCGCCGGGCGGGCTGTGCCGCGACGCGTTGTCGAGCAGGTTGGCGGCGAGCTGTCGCAGCCGGGCCGGATCGCCCTTGACCACGAGATCCGGCGGGCTGACCTGCACGGCATACGTGACCTCGCGGCCGCTGATCCTGAGCTCGGCCACGGCAGCCTCCAGCAGCGGACCGACCTCGACGTCCTGCAGGTCGAGCGGCGCCTTGCCGGCGTCGACGCGCGACAGGTCCAGCAGGTCGGTGACGAGGGCGGTCATCCGCTCCCCCTGCTCCAACGCGGCGCGGAGCGTCTCGGGATCCGGTTCGGCGACGCCGTCGGCGAGGTTCTCCAGCAGCGCGCACAGGGCGGCGAGCGGCGTACGCAGCTCGTGGCTGACGTTGGCGACCAGCTCACGGCGCTGCCGGTCGACGCCGGCCAGCTCCTCGGCCATGCGGTTGAACGCGCGGGCCAGCTCACCGATCTCGTCGCGGGACGTCTCGGCGACACGTACGGAGTGGTCACCCGTCGCCATGCGCCGGGCGGCCGCGGTCATCTGCCGCAGCGGCGAGGTCATGCCCACTGCGAGGAGCTGCGTGACGGCGAGGGCGAGGGCGATCGTGACGGGAATGCTGAGCCAGATCGGCACGCCACCGGCGGAGCCGATCGTGCCCACCACCGTCGCGACCGTGACGCTCGCGGCGACCAGCAGCCCCAGCTTGACCTTGACCGAGCGGACCTGGTCGAGGGGCCGAGCCGTCATCGGCCGGCTCCCGGCTCGAGGGCGTACCCGACGCCGTGCACGGTGCGTACGCGCTCGGCGCCGATCTTGGCGCGCAACGCCTTGACGTGGCTGTCGACCGTACGCGTGCCGGAGGCGTCGGACCAGCCCCAGACCTCGGCCAGCAGGTGCTCACGGGTGAGCACGACGCCGGGGCTGGCGGCGAGGCACAGCAGCAGGTCGAACTCGGTCGGCGTCAGGTGCACCTCGTCGTCTCCGGTCCACACCCGTCGAGCGCCGGGGTCGACCCTCAGGTCACCGAGGTCTGCCATGCCATGGCCGGCAAGCTCCGCTGCGCGGTCGACCCGGCGCAGCAGCGCGGCGACCCGCGCGACGAGCTCACGCATGCGGAACGGCTTGGTGAGGTAGTCGTCGGCGCCGACCGCGAGCCCCACGAGGATGTCGGCCTCGTCATCGCGCGCCGTCAGCATCAGCACGGGCACCGGCCGGACGGCCTGGATGCG
Source organism: uncultured Actinomycetota bacterium (assembly GCA_963806345.1). Taxonomy (GTDB): domain Bacteria; phylum Actinomycetota; class Actinomycetes; order Propionibacteriales; family Nocardioidaceae; genus Aeromicrobium. The sequence continues at coordinate 344,278 of CAWDXV010000022.1, forward strand.
CCGGCACACCTCGTGGCCGTCGAAGCCGGGCAGCATCACGTCGAGCAGCACCAGGTCGGGGTCGTGCGTCGTGAACGCCTCGACCGCACCGGGACCGTCCCACGCACGGACCACGTCGTAGCCCTCGGCGACCAGCCGGTCCGTGACCGCTCCGTTGATGATGGGCTCGTCCTCGACGACGAGGATGCGGCGGGGTGCGGTCATGCCATCAGCGTATGAGCGCCGCTGGTCGGGAATCGGGGTCGACTCGTGAAGATCCTGTGCAGGTTGTCGCGGCTGGGACGCGGTCAGCGGATCGGCAGGTCGTACTCCCGCCGGACGCTCGCACCGTCGGCGCCCAGGTCGGCACCGTAGACGTGGAGCGAGATCGCGGTGACGTCTCCGGTGTTGTGCACGCGGTGGATGTCCCCGGGAGGGGCGAAGCCACTGGCCTCACCGACGCCGTTCTCCGCCCGCCCGATCTCGGTGAGGTGGTCGCCGTGGTCGCGGTAGAGCGTCTCGTACTCGACGCCCTGCAGCACGACGAACGCGCACCACGCGATGTGGTCGTGGATCGCCGTGAGCTGTCCGGGCTGCCACACGACGGCCTTGACGGAGAACGCCGCCTCGGTGTGCAGCACGTGGCTGATCAGCTCGTCAGGGTCACCGAGGCGCTCCTGCTCGGTCAGCAGGTCGACGCCGGGCGTCTGCTCCCGCAGGACGTCGGCCACCGCCAACGCCGTACGCCGGGGATCGAGGCCCCGCGCGGTCTGGTCCCGGATGCCGTCCAGGAGCTCGGGCAGGCCCACCCGGGCCGGCTGTGTCGGGTATGTCGTGGAGTTCATGACTTCAGGATGGATCCGCTGATTCATCACGTCCAATGCCAATTCGGGAGGCAAATCATCGATAGAGTTGATGAATGCTCGACCTCAACCGCCTTCGCGTCCTCGCCGCCGTCGCCCGCCACGGATCGGTGACCGCCGCCGCGCAGGAGCTGCACTACTCCCAACCGTCGGTCAGCCACCACCTCTCCCGGCTCGAGGCCGAGACGGGTGCCCAGCTGTTCCAGCGCGTCGGCCGCGGCATCCGGCTCACCGAGGCCGGGCTGGTCCTCGCCGAGCGGGCGACGGAGATCCTCGGCCGCGTCGAGTCAGCCTCGGCCGAGCTCGACGCGCATGTCGGGCTCAGCGCCGGCCGGGTCCGGGTCGCCGTGTTCGGCTCTGCGCTCGTGGCTCTCATGCCCGAGGTCTCGGCCCAGCTCGCGGACCGGCATCCCGGCCTGCAGCTGGATCTCGTCGACACGCACCCGCCCGAGGCCATCTCGATGCTGCGCGCCGGCGAGGTCGACCTGGCCGTCGTGTTCCGCTACGACGAGACCGAGCCCGATCCCCCGGGCATCCGGCTGACGCACGTGCAGGACGACCCGACCTATCTCCTGACGCCAGACGACCGCGGCACGATCGCCCAGCACCGTGACAGCCGCTGGGTCGCCGGCTGCGTCCGCTGCCGGGCACACCTGGTCGAGCTGTGCGGCCGCGAAGGGTACGAGCCCGAGGTCGCCTTCACCACCGACGACATGGTGGGGATCCAGGCTCTGGTCGCCGCCGGCATGGGTGTGGCGACGATCCCCGGATTGGCGCTCCGGGGCCACCGCAACCCCGACATCAACGCGTACGAGATCCCGGGGGCGCCGCGACACGTCTACGCGGCGACATACGGCGAACCGCCCGACCCGCCGCCGACCGCCGCACTGCTGGACGTCCTCGTGTCGCTCGTTTGACGCTATGACTTCTCGGCGGCGATCACGACGATGATCGTCCCGACCGCGAGGAACGCAAGAAAGAACGCGAGGGCCAGCCAGCGTGTGCCCGACCCCCGCACAGCCCTCGAACGCGTGAACGGCTCGTCGCCGGGCTTTGGTTCCTCGCCCGGTTCGACGGGTTTCGGGGCACCTGGATCGAGGCTTGGCTCGCCCTCGGGCGGGGTCGACACCGGATCGTTGGGAACGGTGGTCATGAGGACTCCTCTCGCTGCATACCCAGGCGTACCCCCGTCGTGTGGCCGGTACGCATCAAAGTCGGCGCGTACGTGTCAGGTGAGGCGCCGCGGGTACGGCATCTGACATCAGCGACTGAGGAGGAACCATGACCGTTCCCACCACTCCCGAACCAGATGACGTGCCGGAGGTCCCTGACGACCTGGCCGACGAGATCCCCGATGGCGACCTCGCAGCGCAGTCCGAGAGCGCGTGGCCGGACGACGATGCCCAGGACCTCGTTCCCGACGGTGACCGCGTCGTGCCCGACCTCGACGAAGGGTGACGGCCGACGCGACCCGTCGCTGCTAGTTTCGGCCGATGGGCTTCACCCGCGACGAGCTGCTCTCGTACGCCGGCCGCACGATCCCCGACCTGGTCGGTGACGACCTGCGGCTGCTGTTCGTCGGCATCAACCCCGGCCTCGTCAGCGCCGCGACGGGTCTGCACTTCGCGCGGGCGGGCAACCGGTTCTATCCGGCGCTGCGCCTCGCCGGCATCCTGCCCGCGGACGTCATGACGCCGGAGGACGCCAGGCCTGCCTTGTTGAGCCGCGGCGTCGGCATCACGAACATCGTCGCCCGCGCCTCTGCTCGCGCCGACGAGCTGAGCGCCGGCGAGCTGGTGGCAGGGCCGCGCTCGCCTGGAGGCCTTCGTCGAGGAGCATCAGCCTCGTGTCGTGGCGATCGCCGGCATCACGTCGTACCGCACGGCCTTCGGTCGCAGAGCCGCATCGCGCGGGTCGCCAGGAGGAGACGATCGGCGACGCCCAGCTGTGGGTCGTGCCCAATCCCAGCGGGCTGAACGCCCACGAGACGGTCGAGTCGCTGGCCGCCGCCTATCGCGAGGCGGCCGTCGCGGCCGGGGTGGTCCAGCGCGTCGACTGAACGGTGGTCAGGCCGACTTCGCCTTGGCCTTCATGACGTGCGGCATCACGCCATAGAGCGCGAGGATCAGCGCCTTGACCGCCTCGGCGACCTTCTCGCCGTCAGGAGTGAGTCGATAGTCGACGTTCGGTGGCATCGTCGACTGCACGTGGCGCTCGACCAGACCGTCGGCCTCCAGGGACTTGAGCGTCTGCGACAGCATCTTGTCGCTGACGCCGTCGACGCAGCGCCGCAGCTCGCCGAAGCGCGCCGGCTCGGGACTGAGTGCCGCGAGCGTCAGGGAGCCCCAGCGGCTCGTGACGTGCTCGAGCACCTCGCGCGACGGGCACGCGCCGTTGAACACGTCGAACGGTCGTCTCGGATCCTCAGCCATGGTGCGTCCTCCTGTTGACCGCAGACTAGCACTTCGTTAGTGCTTACCCAAAGTTTGTGCTTTCTGATGGTTAGTGTACGTTCGGGAGCGACACCCACCGAGAGGAACCACCCATGACCATCGCCGTCACCGCTGCCACCGGACAGCTGGGCACACTCGTCGTCGACGCACTGCTCGCGCGCACGACCCCCGACCAGGTCGTCGCGATCGTGCGCGACGCCGCCAAGGCCGAGCCGCTCGCCGCCAAGGGCGTCGACGTACGCATCGCGAGCTACGACGACACCGCCGCCCTCGAAGCCGCCCTCGCCGGCATCGACCGGGTGCTGCTGATCTCGGGCAACGAGTTCGGCAAGCGGACGCAGCAGCACCGCAACGTCATCGACGCCGCCATCGCCAACGACGTCTCACGCGTGGTCTACACCAGCGCGCCGCAGGTCGACACGTCGACGCTTCCCGTGGCACCCGAGCACCTCGAGACCGAGCAGTACCTCGCCTCGACCGCCGTGGATCACGTCGTGCTGCGCAACAACTGGTACCACGAGAACTACGCCTCAGCCGTCGAGACCGCGGCCGCCACCGGCTCGGTCCTGACCAGCGCCGGCGACGGTCGCGTGGCCAGCGCGGCGCGCCAGGACTTCGCCGAGGCCGCCGCCGTCGTGCTCACCACCGACGGACCGGTCAAGCGCGTGTACGAGCTGGCCGGAGACGTCGCCTGGACGCAGGCCGATCTCGCCGCTGCGCTCTCCGAGGTCGTCGGCAAGCCGGTCGAGGTCGCGAACGTGTCCGCCGACGAGCAGTCCGCGATCCTCACGTCCGTGGGTCTCGACGCCGGCCTCATCGGCTTCATCACGGGAGTCGACGCCGGGATCAAGCAGGGCGACCTCGAGCTCGCCACCGGCGAGCTGAGCTCGCTGATCGGCCGTCCCACGACGCCGCTCGTCGAGACGCTCCGCAGCCTCGCCTGAGGCAGCGCCGGGCCCGGAACAGTCCGGGCCCGGCATTAACGTCGAGGCATGGAGCAACGACTCAGCCTGATCACGCTCGGCGTCGCCGACCTCGCCCGCGCCCGCCGCTTCTACGAGGACGGACTCGGCTGGACCAAGGGCAACCCTGAGGACGAGGTCGCGTTCTACCAGCTCAACGGCCTGGTCCTTGCCCTGTGGACCCGTCCCGACCTGGCCCAGGACGCCCGCGTCGCCGACACCGGCGCCACGTTCAGCGGCATCAGCATCGCCTTCAATACGCGGTCGCACGACGAGGTCGACGAGGTCCTCGCCCAGGCCGAGGCAGCTGGCGGCACGATCCTCAAGCCCGGCGAGGAGCAGCCGTGGGGCGGCTACTCCGGCTACTTCGCCGATCCCGACGGGCACCCGTGGGAAGTCGCCTGGAACCCCGAGTGGTCGATCGACGAGACCGGGCACACCTCACTCGGCTCGGCCTGATCGGGCGTCGCGGGGGCCGCGACGCGCGCAGGCGTACGCGGCGTGACCGTGAGCTCGAACCCCCGCGGCATCAGCGTGAGGCGCTCCGCGATCTCCAGCTCGTAGTCCGGGTCGCCCGCGATGTCGTAGCGGTGCAGCAGCCGCGCCAGCACCAGGATCGCCTCGTGCAGGGCGAACTGCCGACCAATGCACGACCGCTCGCCCGTGCCGAACGGCTTGTACGAATGGGGCAGCCGGCCACGCGCGTTCTCCGGCAGGAACCGGTCGGGGTCGAACTCCCCCGCGTCGTCGCCCCAGACGGCCGGGTCGCGGTGCATCATCGGCAGCACCACGATGGCCCAGTCCTCCGGCCGCATCGTGTGACCCGTGCTCAGCACCGTGGTCTCGCGCGGGCTGCGGGTGAATGCCGGCGCCGTCGGCCACAGGCGCAGCCCCTCGTCGAGCACCCGTCGCAGGTAGCGGAACTTCGCCACCTGCTCGAACGTGGGCTCGGCGTCGCGATCCGGTCCGAGCACCTGGTCGACCTCTGCCTGCGCCTTGGCCAGGACGGCGGGATCGCGGGAGAGGTAGTAGAGCGCGAACGACAGCGCGCCGGAGGTCGTCTCGTGACCGGCAACCAGGAACGTCAGGATCTGGTGCCGGATGTTGAGGTCGTCAAGCCGTTCGCCGGTCTCCGGGTGCGGCGTGTGCAGCATGATGCCGAGCAGATCAGTGTCGTCCGCCTCGTCCGCCGTGCGCCGCTCGGCGATGATGCCGTCGAGCAGCGAGTCGACGTATGCCTGGTGGTGCGCGTTCTTGCGGTCGATCCGCCTGGCCATCAGCCCGGCGCCCGGCATCGCGTTGAGCGATCCCTTGCGCTGACCCGCCTGTAGAGCCGCGATCATCGCGGGGATGAACGGGTGTGGCTCGGCGCGGCTGAACGAGCCGAAGTCGGTGCTGAACGCCGTACGGCTGATGGTCTCCATCGTCAGCTTCGTCATGTCGGCCGAGACGTCGACAGGCCCCTGCCCTCCGTCCCAGCTGTCGAAGAGCTCCTGCGCCGCCGCGAGCATGACCGGGTGGTAGCGCTGCATCGCCGCCTTGGTGAACGCCGGCCGCAGCAGGTCGTGCGCCAGTGCCCAGTTGGTCTCGTCGTTGTATGCCGTGAAGAGCCCCTGCCCCGCGAACTCGCGCAGGGCGACGAGGGCCGGCGACAGCGCCTTCACGAATCGCGACTCGTCGGCGAGCTCGGCCGCGAGCTCCGCCCCGGTCACGAACACGAACTTCTGGTCGAACACGTGCATCTCGAAGATCGGCCCGAGCCCCTCGGCCCGACGCATCGTGCTCTGCAGGGGTGCCCGGGCATCGGCGCCGAGTGCGTCACCCACGACCGGCTTGCGTCCCGGTGGATGAGGGAACGTCTGACCCGACCAGTCGTTGCGCACGACGACTCCTTATTGGACGACAATTCAGTAGTGCCACTCTAGCCCCTGTTGAACCGGTGTCAAGTAGTCTGAGGCGCATGGCCACCCGCACCCGCATGAGCCGAGAGGCCCGCCAGGACCAGCTGCTCCAGCTCGGCGCCGAGCTCTTCGCCGACCGGTCCTACGAGGACGTCCACATCGAGGAGCTCTCCGAGGTCGCCGGCGTCTCCCGCGGCCTGCTGTATCACTACTTCCCCACCAAGCGCGCGTTCTTCGCCGCGATGGTGCGACGCGAGTCCAGCCAGATGATGGAGATCACCGCCCCGGACGAGTCGCTTCCGATCCTCGACCGACTGCGTCAAGGGATCGAGGCCTACCTCGACTACTGCCAGGACCACAAGATGGGCGTCAAGGCGATCTTCCACGGCGCCGCATCCGCCGATCCCGAGATCCAGGCGATCATCGAGGACGACATGCAACGCCAGCAGGAGCGCATCACGGCGGGGGTCGAGCCCGCCGGCCAGCCCTCCGAGCTGATGCAGATCGCGGTCCGCAGCTGGCTGCACTTCATGCGCAACGCCTGCCACCAGTGGCTCGACTCCACCGAGACGAGTCGCGACGAGGTGCGCGACCTGTGCGCCCAGACGTTGATCAGCACGCTGCTCGCCCTGCCGGAGGGTTCGCGACCCTCGGCACTGGCGGACATGGCCGGCTGAAGCGACTTCAGCCGTTTCGCCGACACGTCGCCCAAACGTCGGTAGCCTCCGTGCATGACGAATCCTGAGGCGACGTCCGGAGCGGAACGATGAAGGGCGTCGAGGAGCTTGTCGGCGCACCGATCGAGGCCGGCTGCGTCGTCAATCCGCCGGGTAGCGCCGGCTCGATCGCCCGTGGTGCCGCCGCCCGCAACCTCGGCTCCGGCGTGGTCGGCGTCGCCGCCGATGGCGAGGTCGCACGCAAGTCCGCTGACGCGCTGCCACAGGCGACCGGCTCGTGGCTCGCCGCCTACCTCGCCCTCACCCCAGAGGTCCTGGTCCTCGTCCGCGTCAAGCAGGGGCTGATCCGACCCAAGCTCGACGGCGAGATCGCCCGCGTCCCCCGGTCCGCTGTCACGGGGTTCACCCTCGACGAGGGCGGGTTGCAGTCGCCGTTCTCGCTCCAGCTGTCGGACGGTACGTCGTGGGAGTTCGGCCTGCCCAAGCTCTACGTCAAGAAGGCAAAAGAGCTGCTCGACCGGCTGGGCGTCCAGCCTTCCTCCAGCTGACCGAGCGTCAGAGTCCCGACCGCTTGCTGACGGCCGATATCGCCCGCTGGTAGCCCGAACCGGTCAGGCGTACGAACTTGTCGAGCACCCACGCATCGGCACCGATCAGCACGCGCGCCTTGTCCTTCTCGACGCCCTTGAGGATGACGTCGGCGGCCTTCGCGGGCGAGGTCCGGGCCATCTTGTCGAACGAGCTGGCGAGCTTGTCGTGGTCGCGGCCCTCGACCTGTTCGCCGTTGCGGGCGATGTTGGTCTTGATGCCACCGGGGTGCACGCACGTGACCTTGACCGGCCGGTCGCTGAGCGCCATCTCCTGACGCAGCGACTCGGTGAAGCCGCGCACGGCGAACTTCGCGGCGTTGTAGGCGCTCTGCGTCGGCACCGCGAACAGCCCGAAGATGCTCGAGATGTTGACGACGTGACCGTCGCCGGACTCGACGAGATGCGGCAGGAACGCCTTGGTGCCGTTGACGACGCCCCAGAAGTCGACGTCCATGACCCGGTCGAAGTCCTTGAACGACATCTCCTCGACGGCGCCGGTGAAGGCGATGCCGGCGTTGTTGAAGACGAGATTGACCGTGCCGAAGTGGGCGACGACCTCATCGGCGTACGCCAGGACCAGCTCGCGCTGCGCGACATCGAGGCGATCGGCCTTGACCTCGGCACCGGCCTGCTTGACCAGCGCCTCCGTCTCGGCGAGGCCGTGCAGGTCCACGTCACTGATCGCGAGCCGTGCTCCGCGGCGGGCGAGCTCGACGGACAGCGCGCGGCCGATGCCGGATGCGGCGCCGGTGACGACGGCAACCTTGTCGGTGAAGTGGGTCATGGTGGCCTCTCGATTCCAGATACTGGCGGTATCTGGAATCGAGGCTACCAGATAACGAAGTTAGCCCGGAAGGCTCTGGTCCAGGGGGCCGGCGTCGAACTGGGTGCGATGCAGCTCCTCGTAGCGCCCGCCCTGAGCCAGCAGCTCATGGTGCGTGCCCTGCTCGACGACTCGTCCGTCCTCGATCACGAGGATGCGGTCCGCCGCTCGTACGGTCGACAGCCGGTGCGCGATGACGACGGACGTACGCCCGGCGAGCGCGACCGCCAGAGCCTCCTGCACCGCCGACTCCGACGTCGAGTCGAGGTGGGCGGTCGCCTCGTCGAGGATGACGACCCGCGGATGCGCGAGCAGCAGCCGGGCGATCGTGAGCCGTTGCCGCTCGCCCCCGGAGAGCCGGTAGCCGCGCTCCCCCACGATCGTGTCGAGCCCGTCGGACAACGAGGCGACGAGGTCGTCGAGCCTGGCATCGTGCAGCGCCGACCACAGCTCGGCATCGGTTGCCTCGGGACGTGCCAGCTTGAGGTTGTCACGTACGGACTCGTGGAACAGGTGGCCGTCCTGCGTCGCCATTCCGAGGGTCTCGCGAAGCGACGCCATCGAGAGATCCTTGACGTCGACGCCACCCAGGCGAACCGAGCCCTTGTCGACGTCGTAGAGGCGCGGGATGAGGCTGGCGATCGTCGACTTGCCGGCGCCCGACGTGCCGACGAGGGCGACCATCTGCCCCGGTTCGACCCGGAACGACACGTCGTGCAGCACGTCGACGCCGCCGCGGTTGTCGAGCATCGCGACCTCCTCGAGCGATGCGAGCGAGACCTTGTCGGCCGACGGATAGGCGAACGTCACGTGCGAGAACTCCACCGAGACCGGGCCGTCGGGCACCGCCACCGCATCGGGCTTCTCGCGGATCAATGGCTGCAGGTCGAGCACCTCGAAGACGCGCTCGAAGCTGACGACCGCGCTCATGATCTCGACGCGGGCGCTCGCCAGCGCGGTCAACGGCGCGTACAGCCTGGTCAGCAGGAGGGCGAGGGCGACGACCGCACCCGGGTCGAGGGAGCCCTTGAGCGCGTAGAAGCCGCCGAGGCCGTAGACGACTGCCAGCGCCAGCGCCGAAACCGTCGTCAACGCCGTGACGAAGACCGACTGCAGCATCGCCGACTTCACCCCGATGTCACGCACCCGGCTGGCCCTGGCGGCGAACTCGACGGACTCCTCGTCGGGCCGCCCGTAGAGCTTGACGAGGGTCGCGCCCGGCGCCGAGAAGCGTTCGGTCATGCGGGTGCTCATGACCGCGTTGTGGTTGGCCGCCTCGCGGGACAACGCGGCCAACCGGCTGCCCATCCGGCGGGCCGGCACGACGAAGACCGGCAGCAGGACGAGGGCCACGACGGTGATCTGCCACGAGATGCTGAGCATCACGACCAGCGTCAGGGTCAGGGTCACCAGGTTGCTGACGACGCCCGACAGCGTGCCGCTGAAGGCCCGCTGGGCGCCGAGCACATCGCTGTTGAGCCGGCTCACGAGTGCACCGGTGCGGGTGCGGGTGAAGAACGCGATCGGCATGCGCTGGACGTGGTCGAAGACCGTCGTGCGGAGGTCGAGGATCAGGCCTTCACCGATCGTCGCGGAGAGCCAGCGCGTCCAGATCGCCAGCGCCGCGTCCGCCACCGCGATCAGGGCGATCAGGCCGGCGATGGCGAAGACCTTGCTGCGCGAGTCACCGTCGACGATCGCGTTGACGACCTTGCCGGCCAGGACCGGCGTGGCGACCGCGAGGCACGCCGAGACGACGCTCAACAGGAGGAAGTGGATCAGCCGGCGCTTGTGCGGCGCGGCGAAGCCACCGATGCGCTTGAGGGTCTCCTTGGTCAGCCGCTGAGGACCGTCCTGCGTGTTCATCACACGGTGCAGCGAGTTCCATGCCGCGGCGTCCATGCTCATGTCGTCCTCCTGATTGGCGTACGCCCTGCCCAGTGTCCACCCCGGGCAGGACAAACCTAGGACCTCAATCTGAGTTGAGGTCAATCCGAGAGGATCAGGCGATCGTGCGACGGCGCGGCTTGAGGCGCAGCTCGGGCATCGGCGGCGCGGGGATGCGCTGGCCGTGGTGCCCGGCGACCTCGCCGAACCGCTCCGACCCTTCTTCCCACTCGGTGCGCGCCTGCACGATGTCCTCGTGCGAACGGCCGATGAAGTTCCACCACATCACGAGCTCTTCCTGGAACGGCGTGCCGCCGATCAGCAGGAGCGTCGTCTCGGCCGGCACGAACAGTGCGAGCTCGTCGCGACCAGGCGCGAGGTAGCGCATCTGGCGGTGCACGATCTCGGTGCCCGCCACCAGGGCCTCGCCGTCGACCGCGAGGACCGCGTGCTCGAACTCAGGCTGCAACGGGATCACGGCGCCACCGGGACGGATCGTGAGCTCGGCCCCCACCATCGGCGAGTAGGTCGTGGCGGGCGAAGCCGCGTCGGCGAGCTCGCCCATCAAGACCTTGGCCGTCCAGCCCCTGCCCTCGGCAACCGGCAGGTCGGGGTGGTGCTCGAAGCCTGCGGCACCCGTGCGGCGAAGGTTGGGCAGTGCGACCCAGAGCTGGAGGCCGTGCATGGGGGCATCCCCGTCACCGACCGAGAACTCCGAGTGGGCCACGCCGTCGCCGGACGTCATGAGGTTGAGCTCGCCGGGCTTGAGGACGACATCGCTGCCGAGGTTGTCGCGGTGCCGGATCTCGCCGGCCAGCGGCCAGGTCACGGTCTGCAGTCCGGTGTGCGGGTGCGGCAGCACGTTCATGTGCTCGGTGGTCGGACCGAAATGGTCGACGAAGCACCAAGGCCCGACGGTCGGCAGCCCACGATGGGGAAGCGTGCGGTGAACGGTGATGCCGCGGACCCCACCGAGAGGCACCTCCCGCGCATCCAGGGACAGGTCGAGCGAGGTCATGCGAGAAGCGTACGTCGGAGCTGCTCGACCAGATCTGCGGTGCCGCCGATGTCGAGGAACCAGCCGACCACGCCATCCTCGTGCGAGTCCCACTGGTCGAGCACGCCCTCGATCGCCTCGACCGGGACCGCGAGGAACTCCGGCGGCAACGTCGCCCGGTGATGCCGGCCGGGGATCTTGCGCAGGCGGGAGGAGATGGCCTGCTCGGCATGCTTGCTCTCGAGGAAGTCGGCGACGACATCGTCTCGGGAGACGCCGACCAGTCGCAGCAGGAGCGCGACCGAGACGCCGGTGCGATCCTTGCCGGCCGCGCAGTGGATCAGCGTCGCCCCACGAGCGGTGCCCACCTCGCGTACGAGCTCCACGAGATACATCGACGCGTGGTCGAGCAGCAGCAGGTAGAGACCGGCAAGACTCTCGGCCGGGGCCGTGCCGGGTGACAGAGCGCTCAGCAGCGGGAGGTTGACGATGCGGGCGCCGGACCTGGCGAGCGGGTGGATGCCTTCGGACTCGTTGGCCGATCGCAGGTCGATCACCAACGCCGGCGGCCACGCGATGTGGTCGGGGGCGCGGTCCTTGTGCGACGGCATCGCGCTGCGCAGGACCCGACCCCGCTGGACCGCGCGACCGTCCGCCGCCTCGACCCCGCCCACATCTCGAAGGTTGGGGACGAATTCGCGCACAGGGCCACCCTAGGCGCAACGAAGGACACATGCCTGACCGGCTGTTTTCGGGTGTTTCCGTCATTCTCGCGACGTAAAATGACACAGTGCCTCGTCCCCGTCGTATCGCCGCCGCCACCCTGATCGGCGGCGGTGCCACGCTTTCGAGCTTCTACGGGTTCCTGGTCGGCGAGGCCATGCTGGCGCGCCGCGCGATCGGCACGACCGACGAGCGGCCGCCCTCCCCCGACGGCATCTACGGCGACGACCTGCCGGGCCACACGATTCGTGTCCTCGTGCTCGGCGACTCGGCAGCCGTGGGCTACGGCGTGACCCGTGCCGACGCCACCCCGTCGGCGATGATCGGCGTCGGCCTCGCCCACGTCATGGACGCGCCCGTCGAGGTGCAGTGTCGCGCCGTCGTCGGCGCCCAGACCGCAGACCTCATGGGGCAGATCGACCTCGATCCCGACTGGCATCCCGACGTCGCGGTGATCGTCGTCGGCACCAATGACGTGACGCACAGCGTCACCCCTCGCACCTCCGCCCGACTGATCAGCAAGGTCGTCAAGCGGCTCGTCGCGGAGGGCTGCGATGTCGTCGTCGGCACGTGCCCCGACCTCGGCACGGTGCAGCCGATCCTGCAGCCGTTGCGCGCGGTGGCCCGGCGCCTGAGCCGAGCGCTTGCCCGCAAGCAGACCATCGCGGTCGTCGAGTCCGGCGGGCGGGCCGTCTCGCTGGGCGACCTGCTCGGCACCTTGTTCTCCGAGGAGCGCGATGTCATGTTCGGCGCTGATCACTTCCATCCGTCCGAGACCGGCTACGCCAACATGGTGTCGGTGCTGATCCCGGCCATCACGGCTTCGCTGCGGCAGAAGCAGAGCTCGTACGCCTACGCCGGCCAGACCCGCGACCTCGTCTCGGTCGCCGATGCTGCGGCCGTGTCGGTCGACCACCCCGGCACCCAGGTCGCCCCCGATGCAGGACCCGGCGGACGGTTCGCCTCAGTCCTGCGTCGCCGCCGCGCCTCCTGACCGTACTGAGGACGGATCTCCCTGCGTTCGCGTTGCCCTGACGACGCAAACGCATGGACATCCGTAACTGCGTGGACTGATCTCCCGGCATTGTGGGTGCTCCAACGACGCAAAGGCATGGAGATCGGTCCCACCAACGACGAACGGCCGACCCCCGGAGGGATCGGCCGTTCGTTGTCTAGCGCTGGAGGTCAGTCGCCACGCAGGATCGCGAGGATGCGCAGGATCTCGATGTAGAGCCACACGAGGGTGACCGTGAGACCGAACGCCGCACGCCAGGACTCCCGCTCCGGGAGACCCGCCGCGACGCCCTGCTCGATGTAGTCGAAGTCCATGATCAGCATGAACACCGCGAGCACGACGAGCGCACACGAGACCAGCAGGCCGAGGCCGTTGAAGCCGCGGAGGCCGCCGTTGTCGAACACGCCCGTGAGGCTGAGCACCATGTTGAGCAGCAGCACGCCGACGACGCTGAACATCGCGATCGTGACGATCTTGCGGAACCGGTCGGTGACCTGGATGTTGAAGAACTTGTAGGCCGCCAAGGTGCCGAAGAAGGCGACCATCGTTCCGAGAATCGCCTGGAACACGATCGACGGAGCGTCGACGTAGCCCGCGATGACCTTGGAGAAGGCGCCGATGAAGACACCCTCGAAGACCGCGTAGGCCAGCACGAGTGCCGGGCTGACGACCTTCTTGAACGAGTTGACCATCGCGAGGGCGAAGCCGACGATCGCGCCCAGCGTCGCGAAGGTGGCCGCCTTGCCGTAGGCCACCTCGCCCGTCGTCTGGTTGACGAGGTCACCGATCATGAACCACGTCACGGCGGCCGACAGCGTGAGCAGGCCAAGCGTGATGGCGGTCTTCTCGACGACCGTGTCGATCGTCATGCGACCGGCGCCACGCTCGGTGTGCGTGGGCGAGCCATTGAGGTCGACCTGCCACTGGGACGGGTCGGTGGCGACTGCGCCGCCGCGGCCGTTGAACTCGGCGCTGCGGGCGAAGACGGGGTTGCTGCTCTTCATGATTCCCTCCGTGGGATGGCTCCGAAAGTGGAGTCGTTGTCCTTCACCCTATCCAACGTCGCAGACAGCCCGTTTGATCCCGAGTCACTCGTTGGACTTGGCAACCTTCTTGGGGACATCGACGGCCGGAACCTTGACGAAGGGCCCGTCCTTGAACGCCCTGGTCTTGTCGGGATCAGGGGTCGGCTCCGGCACCAGGTTTCCGTTCTCGTCCCAGATCATCTTGGTGACCTTGAGCGGGAACACGTTGTACGCCTCGGCACCGGTCTCGAGCCTGGCCGCCGACGGGATCATCGGCGAGATGTCACCGTCGCGGTTCGTCACCGAGCGGCTTGCCGTCCACGTCGAACAGCTGGACGTTCTTGCAGCGGCTTGCCCTGAGCGTCGTACGCGTAGATGTTCTCGAGCAGGTGGCCGTTGAACGCCAAGCCCTTGAGCGACGGGTCGTTCACGGTGGCGTCGACGCCGGACTGGAAGCCCTGGTCGAAGTCCCCGCTCCCACTGCCCCCGTCATCCGCGGCCGCCATGACGGGAAGGAGCGCGACGACCGCGATGACGTTGCCGACCACGATGAGCGCCGGGACGGCCGGTCCGTGCCAACGACCGCGCCCCCACTGCACGCTGATGACGGCGAACGCAGCGAACACGAGCCACCACGTGCCGGCCATGCCGTAGCCCCGCTCGTTGCCGAAGAACGACGCCACGAGCCAGGCCGCCAGCCACGCTCGGACGATCCACCACGCCGGGCGAAGCTCGCCGAGGAAGTCGACCGCGCTCGCGAGAGCCGGGTTGCGACGGATCGCGACGGCCACGTCGGCGCGAGTGTCGTGCCAGCTCGCCGCCAGTCCTGCGAGCACTCCGGTCTTGGCCTTCGTGCGCATCGGCAGACCGGCCGCCGCGCGCAGCTCGGTCGCGTATGCCGACGGGTCGGGCAGCTCGCGCTGCAGGTCCTCGGCGTACGCCTCGGCGAGATCGGCCTCGAGCCCCTCGGTCAGGTCGTCGACCTCCTCGGCGGGCAGGTCGGCCAGCGCGGCGCGGACACCTTGGGCGAACGCGACGATCTCGGGCGTGACGGTGGACGTGGTCATGCTGCCTCCCCTGTGAGCAGGTTGTTCATGGTGGTGGAGAACTCGGTCCAGACCTTGCGCTGGAGATCGAGCATCGCCCTCCCCTGGGCGTTGATGCCGTAGTACTTGCGGTGCGGCCCCTCCTCGGACGGCACGACGTACGACGTGAGGGCGCCCGCGGTGTAGAGCCGGCGCAGCGTCCCGTAGACGGAGGCATCTCCGACTTCCTCGAGGCCGGCGGCGCGCAGCCTGCGCACGACGTCGTAGCCATATCCGTCCTCGTCCTCGACGACCGCGAGGACCGCGACGTCGAGCACTCCCTTGAGCAGCTGGGTTGCATCCATGGATGGGACAGTACCACGCAATACGCACTACCGCGCGTGATGCACAACGGGCCCGGCGTGTCCCTTCGCGCCCCCAACGGCTACGCCCCCTCTGTTGGGGGGACCCCCAGAGCTCAGGAAGCGGCGGAGATGCGGTGCGCGCCGGCGTACGCGTTGAAGCCGCCGTCGCGACTGAAGCCCAGCAGCGTCAGGCCGGCCGACTCGGCATGCTCCACCGCCAGCGACGACGGCGCCGAGACCGCCGCGAGCACCGGGATGCCGGCCATGTGCGCCTTCTGCACCAGCTCGAACGAGGCCCGGCCCGAGACCTGCAGCACAGTCCCCGCCAACGGCAGCCGACCCTCGCGCAGGGCCCAGCCGACGACCTTGTCGACCGCGTTGTGCCGGCCGACGTCCTCACGGAGGCACAGCAGCTCGCCGGCTGCGTCGAACAATCCGGCGGCGTGCACTCCCCCGGTGCGGTCGAACACCTTCTGCCCCTCGCGCAGCCGGTCGGGCAGCGCGCCGAGCAGCTCGTGGGACCACGACGTGGCGTCGTCGAGCCGGCCGAAGTGCGCGGCCTTGTGCACCGCGTCGATCGACGCCGTGCCGCAGATGCCGCACGAGCTCGAGGTGTAGACGTGGCGCTCCAGCGAGAGGTCGAGCGGCGGGGTGTCGGCGCTCAGCTCGGCGTCGATGACGTTGAAGGTCTGCAGCCCGTTCTCGTCGGTGCCGGCACAGAACCGCATCGACACGAGCTGATCGGCGGACCAGATGACCCCTTCGGACACCAGGAAGCCTGCGACGAGGTCGAAGTCGTCACCGGGCGACCGCATCGTGACCGAGAACGACGTGCCGCCAACCCGGATCTCGAGCGGCTCCTCGACCGCCAGGGCGTCCTCCCGGACCGTCGACGAGCCGTCCGGCGCGAACCGGGTGACCTTGGTGCGCCGCGTCAGCCGCCCCGCCATCTAGTCCTCTTCCTCGACCCGTTCGCAGAGGGCCGTGGCCGTCTCGATCGCGTCGCGCAGGTTCGTCTCCGACCCGCCCGCCATCCCGGCGGCGAGGCCGGCCAGGAACGTCGTGAGCGGAGCGGCCGGACGTACGACGGCGTGCGCCGCGACTGCGGCCAGGTCGAGCACCGACTCGGTGTCGAGGTCCAGCTCCTTGATGCCGAGCTCGGCGGCAACCGTGACGACCCAGTCGTCGAGCGTGATGTCAGCCATCGTGGCTCCCTTCTGCCAGCGCTTTCTCCTGATCGTGCCACGTGTCGATGTCGAGCGCCGCTCGCGGAGGGATCGCGATCTCCAACAGCTCCAGCGGGGCCAGCAATGCGCGTACGGAGAGGTCGACGAGCGTCGGCTGGGTGGCGATCGAAGCCCTCAGCGCCGCCGCGTCGAGGACGCTCATGAGGTACTGCCGACGACCGTCGCCGTCGACCGCGATGACGCCGTCACCGGATGCCGAGTCGAGGAGCAGGTCGACCGCGTCGGCCAGGAACGGGTGGTCGCAGCTGGCGAGGAACACGTACGCCTCACGGACCTCCGCCATCGCTGCCCCGATCGCGGCCGCGGGACCCGCGAACCGGGGTTGCTCCTGCACCACGATCGTGCCGTCGGGCATCGGCCCGGGCTCGCCGACCACGATGACCCGGACCGCACCGTCGACCGCGCGGAGCGTACGAGCCAGCAGCGTGTCGCCCTCGAACTCGAGTGCCGCCTTGTCGACGCCGCCGAGCCGCGAACCACGGCCACCGGCCAGCACGATCGCGTCCCAGTCGGCGGTCGGCGGCATGTCAGCCTCGGACGTCGTGGAGATGGTGGGCGATGTCGTGCAGGTAGTACTGCGTGAGCGTGGCAACCGTGAACTCCGCGCCGTCGCTGCGATAGCCGGTGCGGTCCCAGGCGTCGTCGGGGATCGACCCGAGCAGCTCGACCATCGCCTCACCGGCGTCGACGAGCTGCGGCGCGACGATCGCCGGGTCCTGCGACGCATAGTCGTCGGCGAGCGCAGTCTCGTCCTGGTTCCAGTTGGCGAACCGCGGCGCCTCCTCATCGAGCATCAGACCGATGCGCTCGGCGAACAGGACGTGCACGTCGCGGACGTGGCAGGCGTACTCGGTCGGCGACCAGGTCGTCGGAGTCGGTCGCTCGCGGGCATCCGGGCGCTCCAGGACGGCGGACCATCGCGGCAGGTCGGCCTGCACACGGTGCGCGACGTCGGTCGGCGGCACCTCTCCGGCGACCAGGCCGCATTCAGCGCACGCCTTGTCGAGCACCCAGGTCCAGTCCTTGGTGTCAGGTTCGATGTCCACGCGTCTACGCTAGCGCGAGTGGAGCCCACGCCGTACCGAACCGAGCCGGTCTCGTTCACCCGACGCGGCGGACGCCTGACCGAGCGCCAGCAGAGCGCCTGGGACGAGCTCTCCGAGTCGTACGTGCTGGAGGTCCCGCGGCACGGCCCGAGCACCTCGGTCGACCCTTCGTACGTTCTGGATCCCCAGCAGGCGTTCGCGCGGTCCGCTCCCCTGGTCGTCGAGATCGGCAGCGGGCGGGGCGAGGCGATCGTGCACGCTGCGGCGGATCATCCGGAGCTCGACTTCCTCGGTCTCGAGGTCTACGTCCCCGGAGTCGCGCAGACCCTGGTGACGGTGCGCCACGTCGGCGTCACGAACGTACGCCTGATGGTCGTCAACGCGGCCGAGGCGCTGACCACGATGCTGGCCCCTGCGTCGGTCCGTGAGCTCCGCGTGTGGTTCCCCGATCCGTGGCACAAGAAGCGGCACCACAAGCGCCGGCTCGTCACGCCGGAGTTCGCGCAGCTGGCGGCCCGCGTGCTCGAGCCCGGAGGTGTGTGGCGACTGGCGACCGACTGGGAGGACTACGCCGAGCAGATCCGCGCCGTCATCACCGAGTCGCCGGACTTCGACGGCGGTGAGTGGGGCGACCGGTTCGAGGGGCGCCCGCAGACGAGGTTCGAGGGCAAGGGGCTCGGGGTCGGCCGCACGATCCGCGACGTCACGGCCGTGCGACGCCACCCATAGGATGAGGTCATGACGGAGACGACCAACGCCGAGAAGCTGCGGATCGGCGACGGGTTCGTCGTCTGGATCATCGGCGCCAGCGTCGAGGAGACCTCGCTGCTCGACCCCATGCCCGAGGGAGCCGAGACGATCGAGGAGCGCGACGAGGACGAGCCCGAGAACGTCGACGCGGCGATCCTGGTCACCGACAACCGCACGGCGCTCGCTGACGACTTCGACGAGGTGCTGCCCCAGCTCGGCTCGATCCCGATCGTGTGGATCACCTACCCGGGCAACGGTCACTCCGACCTCGACGAGGCGACGCTGCAGGACCTGATCGGCGACTACGGCTGGAGCGCTGTCGAGAGCATCGCGCTCGACGAGACGTGGGCCGCCATGCGCATCCTCCAGAGCTGACCGCTCGGACCAAGCACTTCCCTGCCGGTCGAGTAGCAAGCTTGCTCAGCAAGCGGCGTATCGAGACCCCATAAGACGAGATGCTCGCGCAAGCCCATCGACTCACGAGGTCTCGATACACCCGCTCGTCCCTCGCGGGCACTCGACCAACCAAAACTCGCCGGTCGAGTAGCAAGCTTGCTCAGCAAGCGGCGTATCGAGACCTCGTGAGCCGACAAGCTTGCCCGGCTACTCGACCGGCGAGTTCCTGCGTAGTCGCGTGATCCAGATGCCGGGTGGGACCTCTTCGTCCCGCTCGACGGTGAACCCGTGCTTGGCATACAGCGAGACCGCCGGGGCGTTGGCCCGGCCCGTGGCCACCACGATCTCACGGCCGGAGGCACGCCCGAGCACCTCTCCGAGCAGCGCGCTGGCGATGCCGCGCCGCATGACGGTCGGGCTGACCATGACCTTCTCGATGTCGATCCGGTCCTCGGCCTCCCACCACGCGATCGCGCCGACCAGGTCGACGCCGTCCCAGGCGGTGAGCCAGCGTCCGCGCCAGGCCGTGAGCCCGACCTCGTCCTCCTGCAGCGGTGGGATGCGGTCGTCGCCGATCAGGTCGGCCTCCAAGGCGTACGAGGTCTTCTGCAGCCGCAGCAGCGCCACCGCGAAGTAGGGGTCGCAGGCCGGGTCGGGCGACGAGAAGATCATGCCGACCCGCTCAACGCTTCGAGCCCGGCCTCGGCGAGCCGCTCCCACTCGGCCGAGTCGGCAGCCGGTACGGCGACCCAGTCCTTGAACGGCCGGCCCTTGCCGGACGGATCGAACAGCGAGGCGCCGTCGAGGCCGAGTGCCGCCGCGTGGGCATCGCTCCCAGCGCCGAGCTTGACCGCCAGCTGGCCGCCCTTGAGACACGCGAACGCGGTGCCGTCGAGGGTCAGGGAGCGGGCTCCGAACAGTGCTCCGGGCAGGACGCCGCGAGGCGCCAGATCATCGACGATCCCGTCGAACCGAGCCTCCGCGTCCATCCTCACCTCGCTGCGCGTCAGCCTAGACCCCGGAGCGAGCAGCGCGGACGACTATTCGCCGATCGTCCATGGTTCGAGCTCCAGTCGCTTGCCGGTCCGGCCATCGCCGGATGAACGACCCGTCAGGCGTCGCCCGATCCACGGACCGGCGAACCCGGCCCACCAGCGCAGCTCGCCGACCATACGTCGGGCCGATCGCGGGGTCGGGCCCGGGACCAACGGCTCGTCCCAGACCGACGGGGTCGGCAGCCCGAGGGTGTGCATGATTCCCAGCGCGAATCGCTGGTGACCCAGCGGCGAGAGGTGGAGGCGGTCGTCGCTCCACGCCTCGGGGAGGCCGAACACCGACCGCGGAGGGAGTGGCGCGAGCAGGGCTCCTCGATCACGCGCGACGCCGGCCAGCATGCTGTTGAAGGCATCGACCCGACCCTTGAGCCTGGCGCCGATCGGCAGCAGGCCGGTCATGTCGGGCAGCGGAACCATGACCGTCACGATGCCGTCGCCGGCCAGGCGTTGAGCCATGTGGTCGAGCTCTCCGCGTACCGCATCGATGTCGACCTTGGGCCGCATCAGGTCGTTCATGCCCGCCGTGACGGTGACCAGGTCGGGACCAGCTGCAAGCGCCGCGGGCAGCTGGGACGCCCGCACCTGCGCGGCCTTCTGCCCTCGAACCGCGAGATTCGCGTAGTGGATCGGCTGACCGGCCTGCACCGTGAGGTGCTGCGCGAGGCGGTCGGCCCACCCACGCGGCACGTCTTCGGGCCACGGTGTGTCGCCGAGGCCTTCGGTGAGACTGTCGCCGATCGCGACGTACCTGCTGAACACGTGCCGGACTCCTTGGGGATTCGGGTCGCCGAGGACTGGTGCCTACCAGCGGGGGTGGATCGCGTCGCGCAGGTTGCGGTCGTAGATGTCGTGCACCGTCTCGTCGAAGCCGGCGGGGAGAGCTACGTCGGCGGCCGCCGCGTTGGAGCGCGACTGGTTGACGTTGCGCGCGCCGGGGATCGCAGCCGTGACGCCGTCCTGCGCGAGGATCCAGGCGATCGCCGCCTGAGCGGGGTGCACCCCTTCGGGCACCGCGGCCGAGAACTCCTGAGCCGCCCGTACGCCGGTCTCGAAGTCGACGCCGGAGAACGTCTCGCCGACGTCGAACGCCTCGCCCGACCGGTTGTACGTCCGGTGGTCGTCGGGCGCGAACGTCGTGCTGGTCGTGTAGCGACCCGACAGCAGCCCGGACGCGAGCGGCACCCGGGCGATGATGCCGACGCCGGCCTCCTTGGCCGCCGGCAGCACCTCGTCGAGCGGCTTGAGCCGGAACGCGTTGAAGATGATCTGGACGCTCGCGACGTTGGGTCGGGCGATCGCGGTCAACGCCTCGTCGACCGTCTCGACGCTGACGCCGTACGACGCCATGACGCCTTCCTGCACCAACAGGTCGAGGCCGTCGAAGACCTCGTCGCTGGCGAAGACTGGCGTCGGCGGGCAGTGCAGCTGGACGAGGTCGAGCGTGTCGACGCCGAGGTTGGCGCGCGAGCGGTCGGTCCAGGTGCGGAAGTTGTCGAGCGTGAAGTTGGCCGCGTCCTGCTCGGCGCGGCGGCCCATCTTGGTGGCCACGAAGACGTCGAGGTCGGGCCGAGCCTTCAGGTACTCGCCGATCAGCTGCTCGCTGCGACCGTCGCCGTAGACGTCAGCGGTGTCGAAGAACGTGACGCCGGCATCGGTCGCACTGTCCAGCACTGCGATCGCCTCGTCGTGCGTGACGTCGCCCCAGTCGGCGCCGAGCTGCCAGGTGCCGAGCCCCACGACCGAGACCTTGCGGCCGGTGCGACCCAGTGTGCGTACGTCCATCGTGGTGCTCCTTGTTCGTGGGGAAGTCCAGCCTACGGCGGCGCTCAACAGGCAGTGCTGGCGGTCGATCCACCACAGGAGTGGACGTGACGCAGCCGCTGACGGCCCCGGAGGAGGAGGGCCGCCAGCGGCTGGAACTCACCGCACCGTCAGCCCGGGCAACCGGGGAAACCTGACTGGTTGGCATTCAGCGCCGTGCGGTACTGCGGCGCAACACCAGCTGCACAGATCACGTCCTGTGCACCTGCGGGCCAGTTGGTCCCGCTGATCTTCAGGTTGTTGATCAGCTTGTTGTTGTGCGCCGCCGCATTCGGGGCGGAGACCCCGCCGGAGTTGTACCAGTTGTTCTGGATCACGTTGTCGCTCGTGTTGTTGCGGAGGCTGTACGCGTTGGTGAACACGAACGAGCCGCCCTGGACGACGTTGTTCTCCCAGGTCATCGACCGCGACCCCTCGTCGAGGTAGAGGCCGACGCCGGAGATGTTGAACAGGTAGTTCTTCGACACGACCGCCCCGGGGTTGGCCGAGAGGTTGTAGATCGTGCCGCCGTCGGCGAACCGCGCCTTGGTGTCGTGGACGAGGTTGCCCTGCACCTGGGTGTTCTTCAGCGTGGTCGGCGTCGTGTAGAGCGTGTTCCACTTGTAGTAGCCACGGTCGACGTAGTCGTTGGAGCCGCCCGCATCGTTGATGCCCCAGCCGAAGCCGGTGTCGATGCCGTCGTAGGGGACGTGCGAGACCTCGTTGTGGACGATCTGGGCGTTCGTCACGTACGTGCTGAGGATTCCGCTGTTGTCCTTGTAGTCCACCGAGACCCGGTCGACCGTGTTGTTCTCGATCCGGATGTCCTTGTTCGTCATCCGTGGGTCGCTCGGGTGGTGCGCGTCCGGCAGCACGCCGCCGACGACGACGCCGTGCCCGCTGTCCTCCATGAACCGGTTGGCTGCGACGGTGATGTCACTGGCACCGAGCCCGACGCCGCTGACGGTCGCGTTGGCGTCGTTGCCGATGCCGAGCGCCGACGAGCCGAGGTTGGTGAACGTGTTGCCGGTGAAGGACACCCGGCTGGCGGCCGAGACCTGTACGGCTGCGGGCTCCTGGTACCAGCTCGTGCGGGCACGCTCGAACATCTCGCAGCCTCGCGAGCAGCTGCTGAAGGCGTCAGCCGGGCGGTAGTCGTACGCGTCCTTGATGAAGGTGCCGTTCTGCTGATCCGCGTAGCCGTGGGTCGAGGGACCGAGCCACGAGGTGCCGGAGAACTGGATGCCCTTGAAGGCGAGTCCCTCGACGGGCTTGTCGTACGTCCCGCCGATGCTGATCAGCGACTCCAGCCGGGGCAGCTCGATGCTCAGGTTGTTGGGGTCGACGCCGCCTGCGGGCTTGTAGTAGAGCGTGCCCTTGCTCGGGTCGACGTACCACTGCCCGGCCTGCGTCAGGAAGCTGAGCGAGTTGTCGAGGTACCAGCTCGGTCCGGCGAGGAACGAGTTCTGGACGGTGTCCCAGCCCCAGGTGTTGTTGTCCCACGCCGGCTGCGCCATCGTGATCTCGGTCGGGCTGATGCTCTTGACGGGTGAGTAGCGGTTGGTGAAGTCGCCCAGCGACTCGAACTCGATCCGTCCCTGGTCCGGCAGCGAGGCGAGGTAGCTGAGTGCGGAGTTCTTGATCGTCAGGCCCTTCGCGGTCGGCGTGACGTCGGCGTTCGCCAGGCGAATGGCCGCGCGAGGCGCGATCTTGCCGTCGACGTACAGCTGACGCGTGTCGAGTCCCTTGGGCGTCTTGGCCTGCCAGATGCCCGAACCGGCGTCGGACTTGGTCCAGCCGGAGACCTTCGAGGCACCAGTGATGACCGGATGGGCGCCCGGCGCGGCGACCCACTGGATCGTGTTGTCCCCGCCGTCGTCGTCGGAGTCGAATTTCAGCGGGTCGGACAGCCGGTAGGTGCCGTCGGCGAGCTGGACGGTCACGTCGCCGTGCTTGGCGGCCGGACGTACGACGTGCTGCGCACGCTCCAGGGAGCACGGCTTCGACTGGCTGCAGTGTCCCCCGTCCTTGCCGTCGGGCGACGCGTAGTAGGTCGTCGCGGGATCGGCTTGTGCAGCACTCGGCACGAGTGCCGACACCAGGACGATGCCGGTGCCGAGCAACGCGAGAGTCGCCGATGCTCGACCCCCTCGGCGCTTCAGTCTCCGCGGATGTGACGTCAACTTCATGGTGGATCGCTTTCTCTCATCGTGGGCATCGATGCCCCCGATGAAAGATTTATCATACGTATGACCTTTGTCACAAGAGACATGTGACGTCTTATCAATATTCTTCGTCGAGCCTCGGGAGTCGCCTCGAGCGGGGCCGAGAAGCTAGTTGGTCGCGAGCCACAGCGCGAGAAACAGGCCTGCTGCGGCGACTGTCCATCGCAACGGCGTCTCCGGCATGACCCTCACGATCGCGGGCCCCGCGAGACCACCGAGGATCGCGCCGGCGCCGAGCGCCAGAGCGGCTCTCCAATCGACTGGAGCGAACAAGATGTAGGCGATCGCCGCTGTTCCGTTGGCGGCGCCGGTGGCGACGTTCTTGACTGCGTTGGTCACCGCCAATGGCTCGGTTCGCTCCAGCGCCATGGCTGCGAGCGCAATGATGCCGACGCCGGCGCCGAAGTACCCGCCGTAGACCCCGAGCGCGAGCACGACCAGCCCCCACATCAGCCTTCGATGAGTGCCATGGCCCGACGACCGGCTTTCGGACCGCGTGACCACCCACGCCCTGAGCCGGTCGCGTGCGAGGAGGAGAATCGAGCCGAATCCGATGAGCCATGGCACCACCGCCTCGAACGCTTCAGAGGGAGTCAGCAACAGGAGGGCAGCGCCGGCGGCTCCCCCCAGCACCGACACTCCGACCAGCTTCAGCGCGCGACGACCCTGACCCTGCAACTCGCGCTGCGACCCGGCGATCGTCCCGCCGGTGACGCCGAAGAGCGCGACCGTGTTGGTGACGTTGGCGGTCACCGGAGGCAGGCCGAAGGCAAGGAGCGCTGGGAAGCTGATCACGGACGCCAGAGCCGGCGACCGACCCGGTCAGTCCTGCGCCGACCCCGGCCAGCACCAACCAGAGCGTCTCGACGTTCAGCGGACCAGGCAGGGGCGCTTGGGGTCGAAGGCCCACCCCGGGACGAGGTGCTGCATGGCAATGCTGTCGTCGCGGGCCCCGAGACCGTGCTCGAGGTAGAGGTCGTTCGCGGCTGCCAGCTTCACGGGATCGAGTGTGACACCCAGCCCGGGCAGGCTCGGTACCCGGACCGCGCCATCGCGGATCTCCAACGGTCGCTCAGTGAGGCCTTGACCGTCCTGCCAGATCCAGTGGGTGTCCAGCGCCGTGATCTCACCCGGCGCGGCCGCCCCGACCTGCGTGAACATCGCGAGCGACACGTCGAAGTGGTTGTTGGAGTGCGACCCCCACGTGAGCCCGAAGTCGTCGCAGAGCTGAGCAACACGCACCGAGCCGGCCATCGTCCAGAAATGCGGGTCGGCGAGAGGGATGTCGACGGCGTGCGTACGGACAGCGTCGGCCATCTGCCGCCAGTCGGTGGCCACCATGTTGGTGGCGGTGCGCAAGCCGGTACGCCGCTTGAACTCGGCCATCACCTCTCGGCCCGAGAAGCCACCCTCGGCTCCGCACGGATCCTCGGCGTAGGCGAGCACGTCGTCCTTGCCGTTGAGCAGCCGGACTGCCTCGTCCAGCAGCCATCCGCCGTTGGGGTCGAGGGTGATCCGGGCGTCCGGGAAGCGTTCGTGCAGCGCGGTGACTGCGGCAACTTCCTCCTCGCCGGCGAGGACTCCCCCTTTGAGCTTGAAGTCGGTGAACCCATAGCGTTGCTGCGCGGCCTCGGCCAGACGTACGACGGCTTCGGGGGTCATCGCCTCTTCGCGCCGTCTCCGCTCCCACTCGTCTGCGCCATCGGGTTCGCGGAGGTACGGCAGGTCGGTCTTGTCCGGGTCTCCGACATAGAAGAGATAGCCGAGCATGGGGACGCTGTCGCGCTGCTGACCCTCGCCGAGCAGCTCGGCGACGGGTACACCGAGGGCTTGGCCCGAAAGGTCGAGCAGGGCTGACTCCAACGCCGTCACCGCGTGGATGGTCGTCCGCAGGTCGAAGGTCTGCAGGCCCCGACCCCCGGAGTCACGGTGGGCGAATCGGGTGGCGACCTCACGGAGCAGCGACCGGAACCTTGCCACCGGCTGACCGACGAGCGACCCTCCAGCCTCCTCGATCGTGCTCTTGATCGCCTCTCCGCCGGGCACCTCTCCAAGGCCCGTACGTCCCTCGGAATCCGTGACGATGGTGATGTTGCGCGTGAAGAACGGGCCATGGGCACCACTGAGGTTGAGCAGCATCGAGTCGTGCCCGGCGACGGGGACCACCTCGATCTTGCTGATCCTCTGGATGGGCTGCGTCATCGCTCGAGCTCTCCGTCGATCCGACGCCTCAGCGACCACGGGTTGTCGTCACGGACGGCGTCGGGCAGGAGGTCCGAGGGGACGTCTTGATAGGCGACGGGGCGCTGGAAGCGCTCGATCGCGAGGCTGCCGACGCTCGTGGTGCGAGAATCCGACGTCGCGGGGAAGGGACCGCCGTGCACCATCGCGTGACCCACCTCAACACCGGTGGGCCAACCGTTGAACAGGATTCGCCCGACCTTGAGCTCGAGAACCGGCAGCAGCTGTGCCGCGTCCGCGTCGTCTGCGGCGGTTGCATGGATGGTCGCGGTCAGCTGTCCCTCGAGATCAGCCAGGCGAGGGATGAGCGCCTCCACGGAGTCATAGCGGACGACCACGCCAGAGGCACCGAAGACCTCGTGCGCGACGGGACTGTCCTCCGTGGTCAGCAGCTCGACGGACGTCTCCGTGACCATCGGCGCGGGCGCGTGCTCGCCGCCTTCCGTACCGCTGGCGACGACGGTGACACCTTCGGCGTCCCGGAGGCGGCTGATTCCCGACTCGTAAGCCTCGGCGATGCCAGGAGTGAGCATCCGCTGCCCGGTGGACTCGGCGATCGCCTTGCCGACTTCCGACAAGAACGCGTCACCCTGTTCGCCACGGGGCAGGAAGAGCAGTCCGGGGTTGGTGCAGAACTGACCGGCACCCAGGGTGAGCGAGCCAACGTACGACTGCGCGAACGAGGGCAGGTCGGCCTCGGCGAGCGCATGGGGCAGCACGATCACCGGATTGATCGACGACATCTCGGCGTAGACCGGGATGGGTTCGGGGCGCTTGGCCGCAGTGGCGACCAGGGCGAGGCCGCCTCCACGGGAGCCGGTGAAGCCGACCGCCTTGATGCGTGGATCCTCGACAAGGTCCTGCCCGAGCTGGATGCCTTCACCGAGCAGGAACGAGAACGTGCCAGGGTGCAGGCCGGCCTCCTTGACTGCGCGCGTGATCGCCTGTGCGACGAGCATCCCGGCCCGCGGGTGGGCCGGGTGACCCTTCACCACAACAGGACAACCCGCTGCCAGAGCTGAGGAGGTGTCGCCGCCCCCCGTGGAGAAGGCGAGCGGGAAGTTGCTGGCACCGAACACCGCGACCGGTCCGAGCGGGATCATCCGCTGCCTGATGTCGGCGCGGGGTAGCGGCTCCCGGTCCGGCTGCGCTGGGTCGATGCGGACGCCGAGATGATCACCGCGCCGTACGACTCCCGCGAACATCCGGAGCTGACCGGCTGTGCGGCCGACCTCGCCGGTGATGCGCCCCAGTGCAAGATTGCTCTCGGCGACGGCGGCTTCGATGATGGCGTCCTTGTCGGCCTCGATCTCGGCAGCGATGCCTTCGAGGAAGTCCGCGCGTTGGGTAGGGGTGGTGGCGCGATAGGACGCGAACGCCTCGGCTGCTGCGGTCGTGGCGGACGCGACATCGGCGCCGTCAGTCTCGTTGCCGGCGATGATCGATCGGGCCTGCGTGGCGGTGCTGGTCATGTTGTCCCCTTGATCAAATCTCGTCAGGAAATGCGGGCGATCAGGTCGCGGAGCTCGGCGACCTCGTCCTCGAGCAGGTCCGTCAGCGGCGGCCGGACGGGACCGGCGGGCCGACCCACCACGGCGAGGCCAGCCTTGACGATGGACACCGCGTAGCCCGAAGTGCGGTCACGAATGTCGAGGTACGGCAGCACGAACTCGTTCAGTCGACGATAGACCTCGTCGCGGTCCTGGGCGATCACGGCGTCGTAGAACTCGATGGCCCACTGGGGCACGAAGTTGAACAGCGCACTGGAGTAGGTGCTGACTCCGAGCTGGAGCAGTGGGAGCGCAAACGTCTCGGCGGTCGGCAGTCCACCCACGTACATCAGGCGATCGCCGACTCGGGCGTAGGTGCGGGTCATCTGCTCGATGTTGCCGACCCCGTCCTTGAATCCGACCAAGGTGGGGTTCCGGTCGGCGATCGCGGCCACGGCCTCGTCGAGGAGAACGGCGTTGGCACGGCTGTAGACGACGACGCCGAGGTTGGTGGCTTGGCAGACCTGGGAGACGTGCTCGACCAGACCTGCCTGACTCGACTCCGTGAGGTACGGCGGCATCAGCAGGAGGCCGTCGGCGCCCGCGGCCTCAGCCGCCTTGGCCTGCGCGACCGCGTTGAGCGTGCTGCCAGTCGCCGGAGCCACAACGGGCACCTTGCCGGCGACCTCGTCGACGGCGGCGCGGACGACACGGTCCGTCTCCTCGAAGGTCAGGGAGAACCCCTCACCGGTGCCTCCTGCGGCGAAGAGGCCGGCGACTGGGTACTCGCTCAGCCAGGCCACGTGCTTGCGGTAGCTGCCTTCGTCGAACTCGAGATCGTCGGAGAAGTGCGTCACCGGGAACGAGAGCAGACCGCTCTTCAGCTGAGTCGCGAGGTCGGATGGGCTGTACTCGGTCACGGAGTGTCCTTCGGGTCGAGGCCGGTGCTCCGGCTCCACGCCGGTCACTTCACGCTAAGACGCCGAACGATGCCTGTCCAAGGCAAAGTTTGTATCTGACGATACTCGCGAGCATGGAGTGCCGAGGTGTGAATATGGGTTAGGTTGATGGAGACTTCGTGTGCTGTCGTCGCGGGGTGGGCGGTCAGCAGGCCGAAGGCGGGCGTCCGTTCGTCGGGATGACGATCGCACTGGCCTTGGTGAGGTCGACGGCGTATGTCCGCCTGCCGCACCGATGCGAGGAGCGCTTCTGCCTCGGCGCGTGGCGACCGCTGAGTGCGCAGGATCTCTGTGACCTCGGGCCGGATGGACTCGACAGGCCCACGCCTGGCAAGAATCCACCGTAGGAGTCGAGGACGTCGAGCTCGAACTGGACTACCAGCATCCGGGTCGTACGCGCTGTCGAGGTTGATGCTCACTCCGTCGCGACAGAGGGATGCGCGGATTGACGTTCATCGCTTGTCGTAGCCGTGGCACCATGCCGTCGTCGACCAACCTGACTCGGACGTCCTGGACACCGTTCTCTCGACCGGGCTTGAAAGGGCCGTAGTCTCGATGCTCTGGTAGCCGGTTGGCTGTCGGAGATCGCGTTGGTCGCCACGGCGTATCGCTTCTCGAGCTGATTGACGAATTCGCTCGTGTCAGGGCATCAGCATCGTCAGCTGCCTGCGCTTGTTCGCCGGGTCGTTGTTGTGGGCTTGAGCGCCTGGTAGATCTCGACGAGCGGGAACTGGTTGGCGTGCTGCGGCGCTGCGTAGTCGACCTGGCCGTACCGCTGCTGCAGCCAGGCCAGGTTGTAGGCAAGCCGAGGCGCTGCCACCGTTGAGCGCTTGAGGATCTTGGGGCTCCAGCCGTACCGCCATGTAGCCGAACGTCAGTCGCTCGTTCGTCTCCGGGTTCTCCACGTCGAACACGAACGACGTGGAGCCGGGTGTGACCAGGAGACCACAGGGGCAACAGTCGTACGTTTCCGAAGTCCAACCACTCGTCGTACTCGATGAAGCCGGTCCGCTCGCGGATCTCGGCCTCCGAGTGCCGGAAGCGCTGGACAGGTTCCACGTGTTGCCGACTGCGTCCTGCGCCAGACCGACGACGTCCTCGCGCGGCGAGAGCAGCTCGACCTTGCCGCCGGCGTTCTCGATCATCGTCACCAGCTCGACCGTCGTACCGTATGGTCGCCTGACCGTGCGCATGATCACCAGGTCGACGTCCGGGGGTCTGACCCATCGCCTCGATGTTCTTCCAGTACTGATATCCGCTCTTCGGCCAGCCGCTGTCCACAGAACGAGCTTGTCGTCCGTCTTCGGTGCCATGTCGGTGCTGAAGAGGTAGAGCGAGCCTCGTTGTCGCCGACGTAGTAGAAGGTCTCAGGCACCATCTCGAACGGCTCCGTGCTGCGCGTGTAGGGCGCGTCGTCACGCCGGTCGCGTTGATCTGAGCATTAGGTGACGCCCGAACCGGGTCGATGCTCTTGTCCGTGAGCAGATCGCTTTGAGTGGGAACGTCCCACACGGGCTTTCCGTCGCGACGTCAGCGGGCGTGAAGTAGTAGATCTCCGTCACCTTGGCGGACTTGGCCCCTATAGGCCTTGTCGAAGACGACAAAGGCCTGCTGTCGTTCAGTCTCGGCGTAGGCTATGTTTGTCCTGGCCTGCGGCGTACGTCGAGTGGTTCGACGCCTCCAGTCCTGGGTGTTCCCTCGTAGACCTTCCGTTCTTGGCGACTTGTAGGTCTCCTCGTAGCGGGTGACTGGCGCGGGCAGCCGTCGACCGCTGATGTCCTCAGTCAGGCGGCGACCGTCACCGATCGTGATGGCCGACTTGTCCTTGTCGTACACCCAGCTGGCGGCCCGGCGTTGCCGACCTTGCCGGACCGGGGCTCCTGCTCGGCGCCGACTTTTGGGTGTCGAAGACCGCGCGACTGCCTTTGGTGAGAGCTGTGTGAAGGTGTCCTCGGCGAGCGAGGCCCATGACCGCGCCTCGCCGCCTTCGAAGTCGACCAGCGCCCGGCAGTCACCGACGCGACGATCTCCTCAGCCTCCTCGGGATGCACGCCTTCAGTGACGACGGTCGTGCGGCGGCCCTCGGTCAGCATCGGGACGCTGACTTTGGGCGCGTGACTGGGACCGACGACGGTTGGCGCGCCAATCACCACCGGTGTGCCGGCGGTCTCGGCCCATTCCTCGCTTGCCTGGAGAGGCGCCGCTGGCGACCGACCCAGCACCAGCGCAGCATTGCCGCGGCGGACAGGACTGCGACGGAACGTCTGACCATGGCGGTATCTCCTGGTTGCGTGTGATGGACGTGCGCGAGGAGCCGGTGGGTGTTCAGCGGCGGCCGTGGGCGCGGTGCTAGGCCCCTTGATGGCGCCGAGGATGAAGCCGTAGCCCTGGGCGTAGGCCTGCTTGCCGCCGGTCGTCCACGTGGTCCGGGACTGTCGGTCGACGGCTCGGAGTAGCCCTCATCGGCCGGTGTTGATGATCCGTGCTGTCGACCACACCCTCGTCGGGCCAGACCTCGATGAAGTCATCGCGCCGACCGATGATGTTCCGGAGATGGATGTTGAACAGCCGCGCGTGCGCGCCAGGCGCCGCCACGATGTCGTAGATCCCGCTCGGGGTCCCAGAGCATCTCGGCGAGCGTGCCGCAGCACGGTTCAGGAAGTGGTCGAGCTTCGGTCATGTCGGACGTGAACAAGCCCTTGCCCCGGGCCTGGCTCAGCCGTTCTCGGCACTCCGCGGTACCCGCGTGGAGTGCCGGATCTGCGGGTGGCAGGCGATGC
The DNA here is from genome assembly GCA_963806345.1 of uncultured Actinomycetota bacterium. Taxonomy (GTDB): domain Bacteria; phylum Actinomycetota; class Actinomycetes; order Propionibacteriales; family Nocardioidaceae; genus Aeromicrobium. Next base: position 375,552 of record CAWDXV010000022.1, read on the forward strand.
GGACCTTGTACTCCTCGGCGACGGCCCACCCGCTCGAGGAAGTAGTCGATGCGCTCCCAATAGTCGTCGGCGCTGACTTGCCTGCGATGGTGTCGGGCAAGGAGCGTCAGCCGCGCCGGAGCCGTCTCGGACCCCCCGGAGCCCTCGTCGCCCGTGCTCACCCCAGGAGGCTCAGGTTGTCTGACGTCGGTCCCCCGGCGCGCGCCGCCTGGATGCTCTTGTGGATGTCGTCGATGTCGCGGTCCGCTCCGGACTCTGGCGAGCGATCGCGGCCTTCAGCAACTGAGTCGAAGCTTCGACCAGGAAAGACAGGCGACCAGTCCATCTCGAGCCCCTCGGCTCCGATGAACCCGTCGCGCACCGCTGTCGCCAAGCCCGGCCGAGCCAGCGGCGGGCTGGCGGGAGCCGCACCCCGCTCCACCCCGTGACGCCTGAACCCTGCAGCGTGGCCACTCGCTGGCCCCGCTGCGTGCCGAGCCCATCCGGCGCGATCGGGGTCTGCCGCCCGGGCGGCGGCGGGGCCGTCGCGCCGCTCCGCCGCCACCGCCACGGCACCGCCCGGCGACCGCCGCCCTGCCTTCAGCAGCGACCTCGACCCATGCCACGCCTGCACCCCCACTTCTGCGCGGAACTCTGCGTACCTGCCGCGCTCCGGCGCCCGATGGACGTCTCGTGCCGGAGTAGGAACGATCTGGCGCTGGTCCAGACCAACTGAGCTGCTCGAGCCGTGCCGTTGACTGGTCACCCCGCTCGCCCCACGGCCGGACCACGCACTACGGGCGCAATGTCGCCTGGGAGTCAGTCGCGTGAGAGCATCACGTCCAGCACGCGCCGTACCACTGGTGACACCGATTCACCCGACCAGACGGCGTAGAGCTCGACCGGGCGCTTGGGATCGGCGTCGAGCGCCGGGTCGCCACCGCCATGGGCCAGTTCCTTGAAGACGATGCCGGGGATGCCGAGCGATGTGGCCGACGCAGGCGCCAAGGCGAGGCCACGCCCGGCTGCCACGAGCAGCAGGACCGTCAGGACCTGGTGCACGCGCTGCTCGATCTGCGGGTGCACATTGGTGAGGAAGCGCACCGAGAGCTCGTGGAAGTAGCGCGACTGCTCCGGGTGATAGCCGATGACCGCCTGACCATCGAAGTCTTGCGGGGTGAGTGGCCGCTTGAGCCCAGCCAGCGGATGGTCAGCAGGTACGACAGCCATGAGCGGCTCCCGTAGAACGACCCGGGACTTCAGGACATTGATGTCGAACGGCGGCCGGGCGAGCCCGATGTCGAGCTCACCTCGACGAATGCCGTCCACCTGGGCGAGGGTGACCCGTTCGGAGAGCAGCACATCCACGTCGGGCAGCTCGGCCGTCAACCTTCGCAGCAACGGCCCGAGTACCGAGATGGCCGACACGGCGGTGAAGCCCAGGCGGACAACACCAGCGGAACCGGCGTCCACGCGGCGGGCCAGGTCTCCGGCGCCTTCCACGAGGTTGAGCAGCCGATATGCCTCGTCGAGGAAGGCCGCGCCGGCCCCGGTGAGCTTCACGCCGCGGTTGTCGCGCTCCAGCAGCTGTGCGCCGACCGCCCTCTCCAGCTTCTGGATCTGCCGCGACAATGGAGGCTGCGTCATGTTGAGCCGTTCGGCCGCCCGACCGAAGTGCAATTCTTCGGCGACGGCAATGAAACATTGCACCTGGTCCAAGGTCATCGCCATACAACCAAGGTATCACTCCATGCCATATCGGGCTTGGACGAGCATCGTGGACGTTGCTTAGTGTCGGTAGTCACACCCAGCCCTAGGAGCACAGCATGCGTAAGCCCTTTACTATCGCGGCGGTCACGGCCGCCGCAGCTCTGACCTTGGCCGCCTGTGGCGGAGTCAAGGACACTGCCGGTGGCGGTAGCGGCGGCGACGACTACCCCACCGGTGCGGTCGAGATGCCGGTCGGTGCGTCCGCCGGCGGTTCCTCCGACCTGATCAGCCGCGAGATCTCCCGGGGTCTCACCAAGGAGCTGGGTGGCTCTTTCCCGGTCATCAACCGCGAGGGCGCGAACGGTGCGCTCGCCGCCGCTGAGGTTGCCAAGGCCAAGGCCGACGGCTCCACGATCTCCGTGCAGAACGCATCCCTCTTCACCATCACCCCGCTTGCCGTGAGCAAGGACGAGGTGACCAGCATCGACGACTTCGACGTCGTCCAAGGCGTCTCCCGCGACGACTACGTGCTCGTCGCGAGCAAGGGCAGCGGCTTCACGTCGGTCAAGGACTTCGCGGGCGCCGACGGCAAGATCACCTACGGCACGACTGGTGTCGGCACCGGTGCCCAGCTGGCCTGCGCACTCACGTTCGACAGCGGCGACACCCCTTCCGAGGCCGTTCCGTTCGATGGCGGAGCGCCCGCGCTCACCGCCCTCCTCGGCGACCAGGTCGACACCGCGTGCCTGCAGGTCGGTGAGGCCATCGAGAACATCAAGTCCGGCAAGATCGTCCCCCTCAGCGTCTATGGCCCGGAGCGCGTCAAGTTCCTGCCCGATGTGCCCACCGCGAAGGAGCAGGGCCTCGACATCGAGGTCGCGCAGTATCGCTTCATGACCGTCCCCAAGGGCACCCCGCAAGATGTCCAGGACGCGATCGCCAAGGCGATGAAGGCGACGTTCAAGACCGACGCCTACAAGACGTTCAACACCAAGAACAACCTCACGCCGATGGAGATCCCCGGTGACGAGGTCGTGGCTCAGCTCAAGGAGGACACCAAGCGGTACGCCGACCTGGTCGCCAAGTACGACATCGACCTCGGCAACGCCAGCTGACCTCCCTGCGGATCGACGAGACGAGATGACCATGTCCGAACGTGAAACGAGCCCGAGCCAGGAACCCGACATCCTCGCCGAGCTCGAGGCCGAGGTCGCCGAGGAACTGGCCGACCAGCGGCCGCCGGCAGGTGGCACGGCGTACCAGATCGTCTCGGCCTGCGTGGTTCTCGTCGTCGGCATTGGGGCAGCAGTTCTCGCCCACGGCTACGGGCTCGGGTCGCTGAAGCGGCCCGGCCCCGGCCTGTGGCCATTCGTGGTCTCGATCGTGATCGCTGGCCTCGCGATCGTGCTCCTTGTCATTGCTCGCACGCTCGACGATGCCGAGAAGTTCACCAAGGCCAGCTTCCTGGCACTGGCGGGCGGCGGCACCTTCATCGGCCTCGCGCTGCTCATGCCGGCCATCGGCTTCGAGATCCCCGCGGTCGCGCTCTGCATCATCTGGCTCCGCTTCCTGGGCGGTGAGACGTGGCGCAGCACCATCGTCATCTCGCTGTGCACCACAGCCGCCTTCTACCTGCTGTTCCTCTACGCCCTGCGCATCTCGCTGCCTCACCTGCTCGTTCTCTGAGCCCGGAAGGAAATCCCCATGGATTGGAATGCATTCCTCGACGGCTTCGGTGTCGTGACCCAACCGAACAACCTGCTCTACTGCTTGATCGGCGTCATCATCGGCATGCTGATCGGCGTCCTGCCCGGCCTCGGCCCCGCCGCCACCATGGCGATCCTCCTGCCGATCGCCTACAACGCCGACGACCCCATCTCGGCGATCATCATGCTCGCCGGCATCTACTACGGCGCGCAGTACGGCGGCACCATCACCTCGGTCCTCCTGCGCATCCCCGGTGAGGCGAGCTCGGTCGTCACTGTTTTCGACGGCTTCGCCCTGGCCAAGCAGGGCAAGGCCGGCACTGCGCTCGGCATCGCCGCGATCGGATCCTTCGTCGGCGCCACTGTGTCGATCATCGGGCTCACCCTGCTCGGCCCGGTTGTCGCCAGCTATGCGCTCGACTTCGGCCCGCCCGAGTACGCAGCACTCGCACTTCTGGGTGTCCTGCTCGTCTCCACGATCGGCAGCGGCCACACGGTGAAAGCCCTGATCGCCGCTGCGGTCGGACTGCTGCTGGCCACGGTCGGCAGCGACAGCTTCACGAGCGCCAACCGCTTCACGTTCAACTCCCTCGAGCTCCAGGGCGGGATCGACTTCGTCGTGGTCGCGATGGGTCTGTTCGGAGTCGGCGAGATTCTCTACAACCTCGAAGAACGCCACGGCAAGGTTCACGTGCCCGCAGCGATCGCCAACATCTGGCCCTCCCGCAAGGACGTCAAGGAAGCCTCGCCCGCCATCGCGCGAGGATCCGTCATCGGCTTCGTCCTCGGCGTGCTCCCGGGCGGCGGAGCGGTGATGGCCAGCCTGGCGGCATATGCCGCAGAGAAGCGGGTCGCCAAGGACCCCTCGCGCTTCGGTCGCGGTGCGATCGAAGGTGTCGCCGGTCCGGAATCGGCCAACAACGCTGCCGCGACGTCCTCCTTCATCCCGCTGCTGACGATCGGCATCCCGGCCAATGCCTCGATGGCGATGCTCTTCGCGGCCCTCCTCGTCGTGGGCGTCACCCCCGGGCCACAGCTGATCGACGAGAATCCCGACCTCTTCTGGGGCGTCATCAACTCGATGTACATCGGCAACCTGATCCTGCTGATCCTGAGCATCCCGCTGGTCGGCATCTTCGTCAGGATCCTGCGGGTTCGGCCGGCCATCCTGGCGCCGATCACGGCGCTCATCACGATCCTCGGCGTCTACACGATCAACAACTCCGTCTTCGACATCTTCGTCATGATCGCCTTCGGCATCCTCGGATACCTGATGAAGAAGACCGGCTTCGAACCCGGCCCCCTGGTGCTGGCCTTCGTGCTCGGATCCCTGATGGAGTCCAGCTTCCGCCGCTCGATGCTGATCTTCGACGGGGACCCCACCGGGTTCCTGACGCGGCCCATCTCCGGGACGATCATCGCCTTCATCGTCCTCATGGCGGCGTGGCCGCTGCTCAAACGGTTGCTGCGCCGTCGACAGGCTCAGACCCCTTCGCCCTCCGAGAACGACCCCAACGACCAGGAAGCAGGCGTGCGATGACCGTCCTCATCGGCTACGTGCCGAACCCGTCCGGCGAAGCGGCCGTCGAAGCCGGCATCGCTGAGGCAGCCGCCCACGGCGATGACATCGTCATCCTCAACAGCCCGCGTCGTGGCAGCACGGTCGACCCCAAGCTCGTCGGTGATGACGTCGACGACCGACTGGTGGCGGCTGCCGCCGCGCAGGGCGTCACCGCGAAGGTTGACCACACGGATCACGGCAGCGATGTCGTCGACGCCTTCACCTCGGCGCTGGAACGTACGTCTGCCCGAGTCGTCGTGATCGGCCTGCGCCGTCGATCGCCGGTCGGCAAGCTCATGATGGGCAGCGCCGCCCAGCGACTGCTGCTCGTGCTGGACGTGCCGGTGCTGGCCGTCAAGCCCGCCCGATGAGCGCCTCCCGGGTCTCCCGGGTCGTCATCACCCCGGTCGCCTTCGGCGATCCACCCCTGCTCAACGTCGTCGGCGTCCACCAGCCCTGGGCGCTGCGGGCGATCGTCGAGGTCCACACGGCAGATGGGCTGCTGGGCCTCGGTGAGACGTACGCCGACGAGGCCCACCTCGCCAGGCTCGAGGCCGTGGCCGCCGCGATCCCCGGGCTCGACCCGTTCGACCTCGCCTCCCTTCGTCGTGTCGTCGTCGACGTGCTCGGCCGGGAGACCGGAGGCGCGGGCGCCAGCTTCGGCGGCATGCTCGACGTGAAATCTGCTGTCGACACCGTCTACTCCCCCTTCGAGGTCGCCTTCCTCGACCTCCAGGGCCACCTCTCCGACAGGCCGTTGAGCGAGGTGCTCGGCGGACGCGCGCGCGACCATGTCCCGTTCAGCGGATACCTCTTCTACAAGTGGGCGGGACATCCCGGAGCCACTGATGATGCCTGGGGCGAGGCCCTGACACCCGATCAGGTCGTCGAGCAGGCACATCGGATGGTCGATGGCTGGGGGTTCGGCTCACTCAAGCTCAAGGGCGGGGTGCTGCCCCCCGACCTGGAGTGCGATGCGATCGAGGCGCTGCGCGACGACTTCCCCGACCTGCCGCTGCGGCTCGACCCCAACGGCGCCTGGACCCCGTCGACGTCGCTGAAGGTTGCGGCGCGACTGGCCGGCGTCATCGAGTACCTCGAGGACCCGACCCCGGGCATCGACGGCATGGCGGAGGTCTCGGCCGGAACTGACGTGCCCCTGGCAACCAACATGTGCGTCATCGCGCTGGAGCACCTGCCGCCGGCGATCGCCGCGGACGCCGTGCAGGTCGTGCTCTCCGACCATCACCTGTGGGGCGGCTTGCGCCGCTCGCAGCTGCTTGCCGGGATCGCAGAGACCTGGGGGCTCGGACTGTCCATGCACAGCAACTCACACCTCGGCGTCTCGCTCGCCGCCATGACTCATCTGGCCGCAGCCACACCCAACCTGACGTACGCCTGCGACACCCACTACCCGTGGAAGACCCAGGACCTGATCGTTCCGGGCGTGCTGGAATTCGAGGGCGGATCGCTTGCGGTGCCGACCGGTCCGGGCCTCGGTGTGGAGCTCGATCACGACATGCTCGGCGTGCTGCACGAGCAGTACCTCACCTGCGGCGTACGCCGTCGCGAGGACACCGTTTACATGCAGAGCATCCAACCGGACTTCCAGCCGAACACTAGTCGCTGGTGAGCCGCCGGCGGGTGTTGCCAAGGTGCACCCGCATCGATGCCCGCGCGGTGTCGGGGTCGCCGGCCAGGACCGCCGCCGCGATGTTGTCGTGCTCGCGGGCGACCCGCTCCACATGGATCGCGTCACTGTGGGAGAAGTCCTCTCCGAGTCGTGCGCGCGGCAGCATGATCATCATCGGCCCGAGCGCGTCGAGCAGATCGAGGTAGAAGCGGTTGCCGGTGGCCACCGCGACTGCCCGGTGGAAAGCGAAGTCGGCCTCCACCGCGTGCTCGGGTTCCGCGACAGAGAACGCCGCCAGCGCGTCGCGAATCACCTGGGCACCGTCAGGGGTGACGTGTGCGGCCGCCAGCGCAGCGGCTTCGCTCTCGAAACCGATCCGGAAGTCCACCATGGCCAGCACGTCGTGGTGGCTGCGGATCGCAGTCGCCTCGAGCTGGAAGGACGTGGGCTCGGGGACGGCGAGCACGAACGACCCACGACCCTGGAAGGTCTCCACCAGTCCCTCGGTCCGCAGCCTGGTGACGGCCTCCCGGATGACGGTTCGCGAGACCGCGTACTCCTCGATCAGGTCAGCCTCGGACGGCAGCTTCTCGCCGGGCCCGAGAGAGCCGTCGAGGATCCTCGACTTCAGTCCAGCGACGACAGCCTGGGCCAATGAGGTGCTCACGCCGCAAAGGTAGCGGTGTCCTGAGTCAAGGAGCGCATCTGCTCGCTGAGCGTGAACCCCAGGCCTGGACGGTCCGGGACCCACATCCGCCCGTCGTGGATGTCGATGCGCTCATCGAACAAGGGGTTCAACCACTCGAAGTGCTCCACCCACGGCTCAGTCGGGTATGCCGCAGCCAGGTGCAGGTGGATCTCCATCGCGTAGTGCGGCGCCAGCGCCAGGCCGGCGTGCGAGGCGAGCGTCGCGAAACGGAGGAACGGCGTGATCCCGCCGATCCGCGGTGCGTCCGGTTGGACGATGCCGCGGTAGCCGGCGTCGATCAACGCCATGTGCTCGGGCACCGAGGTCAACATCTCACCGGTGGCGATCGGCGTGTCGAAGGCGCGCGAGAGATCGGCGTGGCCGACAGCGTCCCAGGCGTCCAGCGGCTCCTCGATCCAGATCAGGTCGAAGACCTCCAGCTCACGGCACATCCGGCGGGCGCGGGCGCGATCCCACTGCTGATTGGCATCAACCATGAGAGGGGTGTCGCCGAGGTGCTCGCGCAGTGCCGCGACCCGGCGTAGGTCCTCGGTCCAGTCGGGCTGGCCGACCTTGATCTTGATGCCGCCGATGCCCGACTCCACTGAGACGGTCGCCTTCTCCTTGATCTCGTCGACCGACGCCTGCAAGAAGCCGCCGGACGTGTTGTAGACCCGGCACGAGTCCCGGTGCGCGCCGAGCAGCTTGGCCAGCGGGAGCCCGGCGCGCCGCGCCTTGAGGTCCCAAAGAGCCACATCGAGCGCAGCAACCGCCTGGGTGGCAACACCGCTGCGCCCGACGGAGGCTCCCGCCCACATCAGTGACTCGTAGATCTTCGCGATGTCAGAGGGGTCCTGCCCGATGGCGACCTCAGCGACCTCCTTGAGATGGGTGTACTGCGCGGGGCCTCCAGCTCTCTTCGAGTAGCTGAAACCCATCCCCTGGTGCCCTTGTTCGGTTTCGACCTCGACGAACAGCAGCACCGTTTCGGTCAGCGGCCTCTGTCGCCCCGTCAGCACCTTGGCGTCGCTGACCGGATGGTCGAGGGGCAGGACGACATGGGAGAGATGCAGGGAACGGATGCGGTCGGCGGACATGGAGCTCCTCGGTGCGATCACTTATATGATGAGTTAGCAACTTATCGTACAAGTACGGAGAGGTCCAGTAGATATCCAACGCTCACGGCCGGACGGGCGTGACCAAGGTGCCGTCGGACAGGAACGCCTCCACGTTGGCGAGCGCCAGATCGGTCATCGCGGCGCGGGTCTCGACGGTGGCGCTCCCCAGGTGCGGGAGCAGCACCACGTCGTCGCGACCGAGCAGCGCCTCCGGGACCCGTGGCTCATCGGCGAAGACGTCGAGCCCGGCGCCGGCGATCCGCCCCTCCTCCAGAGCCGTGACCAAAGCCCGCTCGTCGACGACGGTGCCGCGGGCCACGTTGACCACGAAGCCGTCCGGTCCGAGGGCGTCGAGCACATCGGCGTCCACGAGGTGCCGCGACTCCGCTCCCCCAGCTGCCGCGACGATCAGGACGTCACACCCTTGCGCCAGCTCGCGCGCGCTCACCGCGTACGCGTACGCGACATCGTCGCGTTCGCGCCTGTTGTGGTAGCTGATCGTGGCGTCGAAGGCCTCGAGTCGATGAGCGATCGCCTGCCCTATGCGGCCCAGTCCCAGGATGCCGACCCGCGCCCCGGTGACGCGGCGTGCCAGCGCAGGCACCTGCCCACTCGCCCACTCACCGCGACGCACGAAACGGTCGGCAGCCGACAGCCGGCGCATCACATCGATCACCAGGCCGAGCGCCAAATCGGCGACGCAGTCCGTGAGCACGTCCGGGGTGTTCGAGACGACCACACCTCGGCGGTTCGCCTCGTGCACGTCCGTCGAGTCGTAGCCGACACCGAAGTTCACGACCGCACCGAGATTCGGCAACTGGTCGAGGTGCTCGCCGCGGACACCCCACACGCCGCTCGTGACGGCCACGGTTGCCTGTGCCGCCTCGTCGGCGCTGAGCTCGTCGAGCGACCGGGCGCCGTACTTCGTCTCCAACGCGACGGCCAGCTCAGCACGAAGCGTCCCCACCATGACCACTCGTCCGTCAACCATGACGTGACAGTAGGCAGGGACGCTGGCATCGTCCATTGCCGATGCGGCATCGATCGAGGGCGGCCTGGTAGTCAGGACTCGGCACGACCGCAGGACTCGGAGGAGACCACGCCGTGGTACTCACCTCCACAGGTGTGTGTGCGACACCTGTCCAGGTGCTCCCGGTGGGGTCGAACCCCATTCGCGCCCTTAGTCGACCTGCGAAGATGTGGTTAAGTCCTGCAATCCCAGTGAATACGTCTCATGTCGATCACGGCGATCGCAGGTAGATCACGAGCGTTTGTGCTCAAAATGTGCTCACGGTCTGCCGGCTTCCAGTCGGAGGCGGAGACGCGTGGCGTTGACGTAAGACGTCTGGGCTGAGGCCTCCTTCTGAGGCGCGGCCCGAGGCTCACCAGTGTCAGGTCGTTGGCTCGTTGATCCGTTTCGCCTCGTCGAGGGTGGAGTGCATCGTGAGGACCTGGTCGAGGCCGGCCATTGAGAACATACGTCGGACCCGGTCGACGATCCCCACTAGGTCCAAAGTTCCACCCTGCGTGATGAGGGCCTTCTGCACGAGGATGAAGGCGGACAGCCCGGACGAGTCGATGAACGATGTCTGGTGCATCTCGACGATGACCTTGCGACGGCCGTCCTCCAACGCCGCGAAGGCGGCGTCAACGAACGCCGGAGCGGTGAGGAGATCCATCTCACCTGCGAGGGAGAGAATGTGCCACGGCCCGTCGTCGCGAGACTCCAACGTCATGGGCGAAGGCTCCTGCCCTACGCTGTCGCCGGCTTCCACCCGGGCGGGCTGCTCGTCGGCCGTCGGCAAGGCTTGCTGGTCGACGACCTGTTGCGCGATGACCGATAGCTTGACGTTGGTGGCCTGCGAGTAGCGGCGCAAGACGTCGAACGCGCGATCGCTGCCGATCTTGAAGCGCTCCATCAAGATGCCTTGCGCCTGACCGAGCAGGTTGCGACTGTCGGCGGCGATCTTGAGGTTGAAGATCTCCTCGCTGGAAGCCAAGGCGGTCGACGCGTGACGACCGAAGGCCAAGCCGACCGCCACGTCGCTGTCCGTGAACGAGTCCGGCGATATGTTGTAGAGATTGAGTACACCGTATGTGCGCTCCTCCGTGTGGAGCCGGATGCTCAGAACGGACCGAAATCCGAGCAATGCCACGCGCTCGGACCAGCGCGGCCAGCGATCATCGCTCAGCGTGTCATCAATGACCACGTGCGCTGATTCGTTGCGCACGTCGACACTAGGCCCCTCACGGAGTGATTGCTGGAACTGATCGGCTCTCCGCACGATCATCGACGTCGATGCCGCAGTCCGGAGCTTGCTGCGTGTCGTGAGAGTGACGCCGGCCTCGTCGCACTGGATCGACGCGCGAGCGTACGCGACGACCAAATGGAAGGTGGCCGGGGGAAACTTCTCGTGATGCAGCGTGAACGCCATCCGCGAGAACATTTCGGACTGTTCGCTTCGCATTCACATCACCGCCGGGTACGTCACTTTGGGATCTCGCAGATCATGCTCCCACAACGGCTTGCCTTCACCGCACGGGTCTGCGGGCCGTCGAAAGGCAGTGAAATTCGCGACAGTCACCGCTCCCGAACCTTCCGGTAGCCTTTGGCGGTGGATCCCATCATCAGGCACAACGTCGTCGTGAGCGGCGTCGACGGTGCGCAGACAATGATCTTCGCGCATGGCTTCGGTTGCGATCAGCACATGTGGAGGCACGTGGCACCCGCGTTCGCCGATGACTTCCAAGTGCTGACTTTCGACTATGTCGGCGCAGGTGCGTCGGACGTGTCGACGTACCACCCCGAGCGGTACGCAACGTTGGGTGGATACGCCGAAGACGTCATCGAGATCCTCGAAGCCGTCGGTGCGCGGGATGCGGTGTTCGTCGGTCACTCGGTGTCCGCAATGATCGGCGCCCTGGCCTGCATCAAGCGCCCGGAACTGTTCGCGCGTCTGGTGATGGTGGGCCCCTCCGCGCGATACATCGACGACGCCGGCTACGTCGGAGGGTTCTCGCCGGCAGACATCGACGAGTTGCTCGCGTCTATGGACAACAACTATCTCGGCTGGTCAAGGGCCATGGCGCCAGCCATCATGGGCAACCCCGATCGTCCAGCACTCGGGGACGAGCTGACCGAGAGCTTCTGTCGCTCCGACCCGGAGATCGCGCGGCGCTTCGCTGAGGTGACGTTCAGGTCTGACAACCGCGAGGACCTGCGCCACGTGGAGGCGCCGACGCTCGTCCTGCAGTGCCAGAACGACATCATCGCCCCGCACTCGGCGGGCGAGCTAGTCCGCGACGAGCTTTCGGATGCCACCTATGTCGTGCTTCAGACAAGTGGGCACTGCCCTCATCTCAGTGCGCCGGCAGAGACCATCGCGGCCATCTCGTCGTTCGTCCGCTAGCCGTGCCCCGCGACGCAGCCGACCTGTTCGACAACGCACCGTGCGGCTACGTCGAGCTGGCTTCGGATGGCACGATCATCTCGGCGAACGCCCAATTCGCCATGATCGTCGGTCGTCCTGTACATGACGTCGTCGGCACCGAGTTCACTGCTTTCCTGTCGGTGGGCGACCGCATTTACCACGAGACCCACTATCGTCCGGCTCTCCAGATGCATGGCGAGGTGCACGAGATCGCCTTCGATCTCGTGCGTCCCGATGGCGGCACGACCCCCGTGCTCGTCAGCTCGAACCTGGGCAGCTCGGCTGACAGTCCCACCATTCGTACTGTCGTCTTCGAGGCACGCGAACGTCGGTCCTACGAGCAGGAGCTGCTGATCGCGCGTCAGGAGGCCGAGCGGGCCGAGGCTCGATCAAGCGAGCTGGCCCACACCCTTCAACAAACATTCATCCCGCCTGCGCCACCGGTCATCGACGGGCTCGATGTGGTGGCGGAATACCGACCGGCGGGCGACGGGAGCGAGGTGGGCGGAGACTTCTACGACGTCTTCCAGATCGACGACGCAGAGTGGGCGATCGTGTTGGGTGATGTCGTCGGCAAGGGTGTCGAGGCCGCCGCGGTGACCACCTTGGTCACCCACTCGCTACGCGCCGTCGCGATGCAGAGCAAGTCTCCGTCCGTCATGCTCACCCTCCTCAACCGAGCGCTCATCACGGCTGAGCACGACCGGTTCTGCACCGCCGTCGTGGCGCGTCTGCTTCGTCAGGACGATCAATGGCTCGGCACAGTGAGCGTGGGGGGTCACCCACTGCCGATCTTGCGCGATCGACAGGGCGCCGTCCGCGGGGTGGGGGCTCCGGGCCCGCTCGTTGGTGCGTTCGAGGAAGCGCGTTTCGAGGACGAAAGGTTCGTGATGCGGGATCACGACTCCATCACGTTGTTCACCGATGGTGTCACCGAGGCTCGCCGCGGGGCTGACTGGTACGGGGACGAACGCCTGTCCCAGATGGTCTCCACCCTGCCTGACAGCCGCCACGTGCCGCGTGAGGTCCTGCTCGACGTGATGCGGTTCCAGGGACCGGCAGCACGCGACGACATCGCGATCCTCTCCGCCATCGCCACTCCCGCTGACACCTCGTAGAGAGCCGGAAAATCGTCTCGCCGACAGGCCGGTGCTCTCGCTCGGCCGCTTCGACCTCGACGAGCTCAGCAACAGGAAGCCGTCTGGCGACGCTCCACCGTGCGCCGGTCGCACCCGTGCCGTCTAATGAAGTATGCAGAGGTTGGCGTCGTGAAGATCCTGGTGACCGGCGCGACCGGCTACGTCGGGGGTCGTCTGGTGCCCCTCCTGCTCGAGCGCGGCCACGACGTGCGGACCACGACGAGCAATCCGGACCGTGAGCCACCGTGGTGGGGCGACCGGGTCGAAACCGTCGTGATGGATGCGCTGGACAGCGTCCAGGTCGCGTCCGCCTGTGAGGGAGTGAATGCGGTCTACTACTTGATCCACGGCATGGGTGGTGACGACTTCGCCGAGACCGATCGCAGGGCGGCCGTCAATCTCGCCGAAGCGGTCGCCGCCCATGAGCTCGAGCGCATCGTCTATCTCTCAGGGATCGTGCCAGACGTGGGTGATGAGGAGCTCTCCGAGCACATCACGTCGCGGCGGGAGGTCGAGCGCATCCTCAGCATCACGTCGGCCACCGTCGTCACGCTGCGTGCCGCCGTGATCCTGGGCAGTGGGTCCACCTCGTTCGAGATCATTCGCCAGGTCAGCAAACGGATGCCCATTCATGCCGTGCCGACCTGGATGAACTCGATGGTCCATCCGATCGCGGTGGTCGATGTCCTCGAGGCGCTGGTCGGCGCACTCGACTACGCCGGGCCCTCACGGCACTTCGACGTCGGCGGACCGGACCAGTTGCGCTACGGAGCGCTACTGCGGGCCTACACCACGCACGCAGGGCTCGATCGACTGCAGATCGGCTTTCCACTGCTGCCCACGGCACTCGTGGGCACGCTCGTGGGCAGCCTCACTGACGTGCCCCGATCCACGGTCGAGGCCTTGGTCGAGAGTCTCCACCACGACATGGTCGCCGCAAACGACGACTTCCAGGAGTCGCTTCTTCCCCCGCACCATCAGCTCGTCGAACTCGACGATGCCTTCCGGCGCTCACTCGGTCCAAACACGGGAAGCCCTGCGGAGGCGGACCCCATGGGCCCATTGCCGCAGGACCCGGCCTGGGCCAACGGCGGTGACGATCGGCCTCCCTTGGCCAAGGTGATCGACGCGGTGCGGGACGTCCTGCCGAGCGGACGCTGAGGTCACAGCCGCGCGACGCGTGTGAAGTCGCGCCTCAGGCAAGCCCGTCTTCAGAACACCTGATCGATTTGCCCACCAGCCCTACGTCCTGATGGGGTTGTTCACATCGTGTACGCCGCTCACTGGCCGGTGCACGCCTGCACGCACCCTCGGTGTCGCGATCCACTGCTAGCGCCCGATCGCCCGTGACCTACGCATCCGCGCGCCGCTGCCTTCGACGGGAACGAGGCCGGACACCCGGCCGGCTGTCACTCCCAAGGGCAGCTCCTGGAGGTTGCTCAATCCGAGTCCGAGCCGCTCCCCACGTCCCGCATAAACACTGCAATAGCAAGAGAAACGCGACACCTGCC
>CAWDXV010000023.1:0-27410 GCA_963806345.1 uncultured Actinomycetota bacterium
CAGAAGTTGGGGTCCTCCCACGCTGCGAGGGTCGTCAGCACCTGGCTGGCGAACGCCTCGTGGATCTCGTAGAAGTCGAAGTCCTGCAGCGTGAGGCCCTGACGCGCGAGCATGCGCGGCACGGCGTACGCCGGAGCCATCAGCAGGCCCTCGGCGCCCGACACGTAGTCGACCGCCGCGGTCTCGTAGTCGACGAAGTAGGCCAGCGGGGTCCAGCCGTGCTTCTCGGCCTCGTCCTCCGACGCCAGCAGCACCGTCGAGGCGCCGTCGGACAGCGGCGTGGAGTTGGCCGCCGTCATCGTGGCGCCCTCACCCTTGCCGAAGACCGGCTTGAGCTTGGCGAGCTTCTCCAGCGACGAGTCCGGACGCAGGTTGTTGTCCTTGGTGACGCCGAGGAACGGCGTGATCAGGTCGTCCTGCCAGCCCTCGTCGTACGACTTCGCGAGGTTGTGGTGCGACGCGACGGCGAGCTCGTCCTGCGCCTCGCGGGTGATGCCCCACTCCTTGGTCGTGATGGCCTGGCTGTCACCCATCGACAGCCCGGTGCGCGGCTCGGAGTTGCGCGGCTGGTCGGGCGCGAGGTAGGCCGGGCGGATCTTGGCGAGCGCGGCGAGCCGGCCCTTGTTGTCCTTGGCGCGGTTGGCCTCGAGCAGGATCTTGCGGAGCTTCTCACCGACCGCGAGCGGGGCGTCGGACGTGGTGTCGGCGCCACCGGCGATGCCGGACTCGATCTTGCCGAGCGCGATCTTGTTGGCGACCAGCACCGCGGCCTGGATGCCGGTGTCGCAGGCCTGCTGCACGTCGTACGCCGGGGTGTCGGGCGACAGCTTGGAGCCGAGGACCGTCTCGCGGGCGAGGTTGAAGTCGCGGCTGTGCTTGAGGACCGCGCCGGCGGCGAACTCGCCGACCCGCTCACCCTCGAGGCCGAAGCGGTCGACGAGGCCGTTGAGGGCCGCGGTGAGCATGTCCTGGTTGGACGCGTTGGTGTAGACGGTGTTGGAGCGCGCGAACGGGATGCGGTTGCCGCCGATGACGGCGACGCGGCGGACGGTCTGGGCGCCGGCCGCGGCAGCGGCAACGCTCGACACGGTCTCGGCGGCCTTCGTCGCAGGCGACTTGGCTGCGGGGCCTTCTTGGCGGGGGCCTTCTTCGCCGGGGCCTTCTTCGCGGGGGCCTTCTTGGCTGGGGTCGTGTCCGCCATGGCGGTCTCCTCGATCTTCGTGAACGAGGTGGTTCTGAACGTGATGAGCGCCGCATCCACCGCGGTGGACTGGCACTGATTCATGAGGTTACAGTTTCAGGAGCATTCCAGATACCAATGGTATCCGAGAGATAGGACACACCCAAGTCATGGCAGATCGCTATCAGTCCCTCGCTCACAACCCGATCGGCAAGTTCATCGTCAAGAACCTTGGCCTGCCCAATCCGCCGGTGCTCGAGCGTTGGAACGAGGGCGATCCGCTGGTCAAGGGCACCGTCCTCATCGGCGCCGCCGCCAGGCAGCACGCTCGGCAAGAAGCTCAACGCGACCCTGAAGTCGAGCGGCATCACGTCGGTGGGCGTACGCGCCGACGGCAAGACGTACAAGGGGCTGGTGTTCGACGCAACCGGCATCAGCGACACGGCCGGGCTCGCCGACATGCAGCAGTTCTTCACCCCCGCCCTGCGCAGCCTCGCCCGCTCGGGTCGCCTCGTCGTGATCGGCACGCTGCCCGAGCAGGCCGAGTCCGAGACCGCGGCGATCGCGCAGCGCGCCCTCGAGGGATTCGTACGCTCCGCGGGCAAGGAGATCGGCGGCAACGGCAGCACGGCCAACCTCGTCTACGTCGGCGCCGGCGCGGAGGACGCGCTCGGCTCGACGCTGGAGTTCCTGCTCTCCCCCAAGTCCGCGTTCGTCGACGGCCAGGTCATCCGCCTCGGCCTCACCGAGCTCGTCGACGCCGACCCGGTCGCCGATCCGGCCAAGCCGCTCGCCGGCAAGGTCGCGCTGATCACCGGCGCCTCCCGCGGCCTCGGCGAGGCCATGGCCCGTACGCTCCACCGCGACGGTGCCGAGATCGTCGGCCTCGACGTCCCGCAGCTGTCCGGTGAGCTGGAGGCCGTCATGGCCGAGCTCGGCGGCACCGCGATCGCCGAGGACATCACCTCGCCCGACGCCCCCAAGGTCATCGCCGCCGCGCTCAAGAAGGCGCACGGCGGCGTCGACATCGTCGTGCACAACGCCGGCATCACTCGCGACAAGCGGCTCAAGAACATGAAGACCGAGAACTGGAACCTCGTGATCGACATCAGCGTGGGCGCCCCGCAGCGCATCACCGCGGAGCTGCTCAAGCAGAAGCTCATCCGCCCCGGCGGCCGCGTCATCGGCATCTCCTCGATCGCCGGCATCGCCGGCAACAACGGCCAGACGAGCTACGGCACGGCCAAGGCCGGCGTCATCGGGTTCGTCAACGACCTGTCCAAGCGGGTCGCCAAGGACGGCATCACGGTCAACGCGATCGCGCCGGGATTCATCGAGACCGACATGGTCAAGACCATGCCGCTCGGCATCCGCGAGGCCGGTCGCCGGCTCAGCTCGCTGTCGCAGGGCGGCCAGCCGATCGACGTCGCCGAGGCCATCGCCTGGTACGCCAACCCGGGATCGTCCGCGATCTCCGGCAACGTCGTGCGGGTCTGCGGCCAGGCACTGATCGGAGCCTGACATGGCGACCCGTACGTTCGGCAAGGCGCCGTCGACCGCGCCGCTGATGCTCAAGGCGGTCCTGCCGGCCCTCCCCGTGATCGGCGGGCTGCCCGGCATCAAGCACGCCAAGGGCTCCGTCCCCGACATCGTGCTCGAGCGCAAGGGCGTCGTGACCGACCTCAAGCACCTCGAGGCGTACAACGAGGTGTGCGGGTTCCCGCTCGGCGACCACCTCCCGGCGACCTATCCGCACATGGCGGCGTTCGGGCTGCACATGGCGCTGATGACCGACACGGCGTTCCCGTTCGCGCCGATGGGCCTGGTGCACCTGCGCAACACGATCCGCCAGCACCGACCGCTCGGTGTCGCCGAGGCGTTCGACGTGTCCGTACGTGCCGCAGACCTGCGCCCGCACCCCAAGGGATCGCTGGTCGACCTCATCACCGAGGTGTCGGTTGCGGGCGAGCTCGTCTGGGACGAGGTCACGACGCTGTTCTCCCGCCACAAGGGAGGCTCAGCCGAGACCTCGAAGCCTCTGCTCGGCGGGCGTCGAGGCGCCCAACGGCGTCGTGCACTGGAAGCTCGCCGGCGACCTCGGCCGCCGCTACGGCTCGGTGTCGGGCGACCGCAACCCGATCCACCTCTATCCGCTGACCGCCAAGGCGTTCGGCTTCCCGACCAACATCGCGCACGGCATGTGGACCCTGGCCCGCAGCCTCTCGGCGCTGCAGAACAAGCTGCCTGACGCGTTCGCGGTCGACGTCGAGTTCCGCAAGCCGATCCTGCTGCCCGGCACCGTCGTGTTCGGGTCGGAGGCCGAGGGCGCCGACCTCGTGTTCGGCGTCAAGGGCGCCAAGAAGCCCGTCACGCACCTCGTCGGACGGGTCACGACAAAACCGTAACTCTGAGTTACGCTGTCGAGCACTCACCGACCCTGGAGGGCACTCGTGCGTACTCGCCACGTCATCGATCCGCCTGCTGACCGTCCTCGCGCTCGACGCTCGGCGTGATGGGCTTCTCGTCCTCTCTCTCACACCGCGTCGGCAGCCACGACGTGGCAGCCCCGCGCCGAGGAGTACCCCAGACACGGTGACCGAGCGGGACGTCGGCGATCCCGATGTCCGACGGCACGATCCTGCGCGGCGACGTCGTGCGCCCGGCAGACGCCGACGGCAAGGCGATCGACAAGCGGTTCCCGGTCATCGTGACGATCACGGCGTACAACAAGACCGTCACGGCTTCGTCGGGCGGCCTGCTCGGCGGCGACTCGGCCTACCTCGTCAAGCGGGGGTACGTGCAGCTCACGGTCGACGCGCGTGGCACCGGCAGCTCCGAAGGCATCTGGCGGGCGTTCGACGCTCGCGAGAACAAGGACGGCGGCGAGGTCATGACGTGGGCGCACTCGTCGGAGCGCCCGTGGAGCAACGGCATCACCGGCATGACCGGCCCGTCATACATGGGCATCAGCCAGCTGTGGGCCGCCGCAGCGCAGCCGCCAGGACTCAAGGCGATCTTCCCCCAGGTGCCCGGCGCGGACGTCTACCGCGACGTCGTCGCCTCGGGCGGTCAGCTCGACGTCGGCTTCATCCCGCTGTGGCTCGGTCTCGTGACGACGACGGGCCTGATCCCGCCGGCCGTCCTGGCCAGCAGCCCCGAGTCGGCGATCAAGGAGCTCCTGGACCACCTGACGGGCGCCGGCACCTTCACCGTCCCGCTGCTGCTCAGCGCGCTCCTCGGCGGCGATCCGGCGTACGACGGAGCGTTCTACAAGGAGCGCTCGGCGATCAACGTGATCGACAAGGTCAAGGTGCCGGCATTCTTCGTGTCCGGCGAGTACGACCTGTTCCAGCGCGGCACTCCCCTGCTGTTCGAGAACCTCAACAAGCGCGGCATCCCGACCAAGATGATCGTCGGCCCGTGGGACCACCTGCAGGCCTCGAGCGGGGCCGGGATCGGCGACGCCGGGTACGGCTCGCTGCAGGAGCTGCAGCTGCGCTGGTTCGACCACTACCTCAAGGACGCGAGCGATCCGACCCTCGACACCGACATCGCGAACCTGACCTACTACGAGCAGGGCACCGGGGCGTGGCAGAAGAGCTCGTCGTGGATCCCCTCGTCCCTCAAGGGCGCGACGCTCAAGCTGTCCGGCACGTCGGCGCCCCTCGGAGCGCCCGGCGGACTCACCTCGGGCACGCCGACCGCCGGCACCTCGAGCCTCTACCCGGTCCCGGTCGCCGGCCTGTGCACCCGCTCGGCCAACCAGTGGACCGCCGGGCTGCCCAACCTGGTCGCTCGCGGACCTGCCGTGCTTCACGGACAACCAGCTCAACGACAAGACCGGCGCCGTCTTCTCCACCAAGCCGCTGACCAGCGCGGTCACGATCCAGGGCCCGATCAACGCGCACCTGTACGCCTCGAGCCTCGGTGGCGACGGGATGCTGTCGGTCGCGCTGGAGGACGAGGCGCCCGACGGCACGGTCAAGCGCCTGACCGGCGGGTGGCAGGTCATCTCGCACCGGGCGCTCGACACGAGCAAGTCGCGCTATCTCGACGGGGTGCTGATCCAGCCGTTCCACCCGTTCACCCAGGCGGCGCAGAAGCCACTGGCCGCTGGCGAGGTCGCGCCGATCGACGTCGAGGTGTTCCCGACGCGGGCCAAGATCCTGCCGGGTCACAAGCTGCGCATCGCGGTGCAGACGTTCGACGTCCCGCACCTGCTGCCGACCCTGCCACAGCTGCTGGGCACGCTGACGGTCGTGAAGATCCACAACTCGCCGACGTACCCGTCGACGATCAACTTCCCGAGCGTCGGAACCCTCCCGACCGTCCAGTAGTGCCGTTCACCCGTTGTGGCGGTGACCTAGGGCCCAAGACGCGTCACGCGGTGGGCCCTAGGTCACCGCTCCCCGGGCGCGAGGGTCAGCTGCGGGGCTTGACCCGGCGGATCAGGCCTTCCTGGGCGACGGTCGCGACGAGCGTGCCGTCCTCGGTGAAGACCCGCGCCGTGCTCAGCCCGCGCGCACCCGAGGCCGACGGGGACGTCTGGTCGTACAGGAGCCACTGATCGGCCACGATCGGCCGGTGGAACCAGATGACGTGGTCGAGCGACGCGGCCTGTACGTCCGGCGCCCCGATGAACGAGCTGTGCGGCACGAGGCTCGCGCCGAGCAGGCTCAGGTCGCTGATGTAGGTGAACGCCGCGTTGTGCACGATCTGCGAGTCGGGCAGCGTGCCGTCGGCCCGGAACCACAGCCGCTGCACGACCGGGACGAGCTGGCGCTGCGGGTCGTCCTCCGCGCGGTTGTCGCCGATGTAGCGCATGTCGAACGAGGACCACTCGCGGTCCCAGAAGTCGGCCGCCTCGGAGCCGCGGCCGCCGATGATGTCGGTCAGCGGGATCGACTCGTCGGGTGACGGGACGTCGGGCATCGCGTCCTGGTGGTCCCAGCCGTCCTCGACGACCTGGAACGACGCCGTCATGTAGAAGATGATCTCGCCGTGCTGGCGGGCCGCGACACGACGCGTCGTGAACGATCCGCCGTCGCGCACGTTCTCGACGTCGTAGACGATCGGGATGCTCGGATCGCCGCCGAGGATGAAGTAGAGGTGCAGCGAGTGCACGTGTCGCTCGTCCGGCACGGTGAGCTGTGCGGCCATGAGCGCCTGCGCGGCGACCTGTCCCCCGAACACGCGTGGCAGCTCCGATTCCGCGGGCTGCGAGCCCCGGTAGAGCCCCACCTCCAGCTGCTCGAGATCGAGTAGGCCGAGGACGTCGTCAAGGGATGCAGGCACGCGCCGATCGTACCGGGGAGCGCGCCCGGCTAGCGCCTGTAGGTGACGCGACGCACCAGCAGCTCGAACGGCCCGCGATAGCCCGCGCGGCGCATCCGGTCGGCGATCGACGACGGTCGACACCCAGGTCGCCGCCGCGAGCAGGGCCGTGCCGGCGACGCTCAGGCGTCCGGACAGGTCGAGCAGGAACGGGGTGAAGGCGATCGTCCAGACGACCGACTGGGCGAGATAGAACGTCATGGAGCGCTGCCCCGTGGCGGCAATGGCCTCGACGACCCTCCCCCGGTTTCGGCCGAGCCGGCTGGCCAGCAGGGTGATGGCGGCGGCGTAGCCGAATCCGCCGAGGACACCCGACGCGTCGTGCCAGGGCCCGATCAGCTCGAGCGTGCCGTGGCTCGGCACATCCGTCACGCCGGCGAGGATGAGGGACACCGGCTGGGCCACCAGCACCGCGACGCTGATCCCGACGATCGCCGTCACCGCGAGGAGTCGACGGTGATGCTCCGGCTCCTCCAGGATCCTGCGACGACCTGCCCACAGCCCGACCAGGAACGGGCAGGCGAAGCCGATCGGTCCCAACAGCATGATGAACGGCTGCGCGACGATCCGGTCCGACAGCATCGTCAGCAGGTCGGGCGGCAGCATCGACGGGTCCGGCGGATCGGTGACGATCGACATGGAGTCACCCGACGGGAAGATGCCGAGCGTGAAGATCACCGCCGCCACGGCCAGCAGCCAGCGGTCCTTCCACCTCACCGTCCAGGCGCCGATGAGCAGCAGCACGCCGTACGCCGCGAGGATGTCGCCGACGTACAGCAGCATCGCGTGCAGGAAGCCGACCACGATGAGGAACACCGCGCGGCGCCACAACAGCCGCCGCACTCCCTTGGGGCCGAGCGCAGCCTGCCGGCGGACGATCATGGCGACGCCGTAGCCGAACAGCAGGCCGAACATCGGGAACGCGCGACCGTCGACGAAGGTCGCGATCAGCCAGGTCACGGCGGAGTCGAGCTTGCTGCCGTCCATCGGGAAGCCGCCCCGGACGCTGCTCCCGCTCAGGAAGTAGTGCGAGTTGGCCAGCGCAATGAACAGCAGCATGAAGCCGCGCGCGAGATCTGGTCCCAGTGCGCGGTCGGACGTCGCAATCGGGCCGGCTGGCGGGCTCTCGGGTGCGGTGGTCACGCCCTGAACGTACGGTCGGGGGTCGGGCTGGCACATCGGCCGAAGGTCTTCTGGAATCTGCGACTTCGGGCTAGGTGCGGAGAGTCAGCCTTGTTCGTTTTTCCTCTGGCGTGCGAGGAATTGCTCGAACTGGTCGGCGAGCTCGTCGCCGCTCGGGAGGTCCTCGTCGCTGGCCAGCAGGGACTGGGCAGCGCCGCGGGTGAACGCGTCGTACTGCTCCTCGAGGCCGCCCAGCAGGCTCTGCCCGCCCTGCTCCTCGATCTGCTGCTCGATCTCGACGAGCGCGGCCTCCTGGCGGGCCTTGAGCGACTCGACGTCGATGCTGAGGCCCGTGCGGTCGACCAGCGCGTCGATCAGCGCGAGCGAGGCGGTCGGGTAGTCGATCTGCGCGAGGTAGTGCGGCACGTGCACGACGTAACCGGCGGCGTCGTGGCCCCACTGGCCGAGGCGGTACTCCAGCAGTGACTGGGCCGACGAGGGCACCATGACCTGAGCCGACCAGAGGTTCTGCCGGTCGACGAGATCGGGCCGCGTGCCGTGAGCGGTGATCATCGACGGACGGGTGTGCGGTACGCCCATCGGCACGGCACCGAGGCCGAGCGTCAGGGGCACACCGTGCTCCTCGATGACGTCGTGGACCTCGGAGACGAACTGCTCCCAGTGGAAGTCGGGCTCGGGCCCGGCGAGCAGGAAGTAGGGCATTCCGTTGTCGTCGTGCTCGAGGATGACCTGCAGCGTCGGGTCGTCGTACTCGGCGTAGTGGTCCTCGCGGAACGCGATCATGGGGCGCCGGGCGCGGTAGTCGAACATCGCGTCGACGTCGAACTCATGGATCAGCTGGCCGTGTCCGGTGCGGAGCTGCTCTGCGGCCATCCGGGCAGCCGAACCAGCGCCGAGGAAGCCGTCCAGGGCATGGATGAGGATCGGACCCTCACCCTCCGGGGCGGTCTCAGAACGGTCGCGTTGCGGTAGCCACTTCATCGTTGTCTTCAACCACTCATCCGTTGGCGGTATTCCGCGCCAAGGCGCTCAGTGTGTCGTCGGCGACCGCCTGCGGAGTGAGTCCGAGCCGCTCCAGGATGACGTCGCGCTTGGCGTGGTCGAGGAATTCCTGCTCGACCCCGTGCACCCGGATCGGCACGTCGCTGCCGGCGTCGCGTACGGCCTGCGTGAACGCGGAACCGATGCCGCCGTGGCGACCGTTGTCCTCCAGCGTCACGACGAGGTCGTAGCCGGAGGCCAGCTCGACCAGCGCAGGGTCGATCGGCTTGACCCAGCGGGGATCGACGACGGTCACGCCGTGGCCTGCAGCGCGGACGATCTCGGCCGCGTCTGCACCGAGGTGGCCGAACGAGCCGATCGCGACGATCAGGACATCCTTGGCGTCATCGCGAGAGAGGACGTCGGTCGTGCCGATGCGCTCGATCGCCGGCAGGTCGGCGCACACGCCGCCCTTGGCGAATCGGATGACGGTCGGCGCATCGTCGACCTCGACGGCTTCGCGCAGCAGCTCACGCAGCTGGGAGCCGTCACGGGGCGCCGCGAGCCGCAGGCCCGGCACGATCTGCAGCAGCGACATGTCCCACATGCCGTTGTGGCTGGCACCGTCGTCGCCCGTGACACCGGCCCGGTCGAGCACGAAGGTCACACCGCACTTGTGCAGGGCCACGTCGAGCAGCACCTGGTCGAACGCCCGGTTGATGAACGTCGCATAGACCGCGACCACGGGATGCAGGCCGCCCATCGCGAGGCCGGCCGCACTGGTGACGGCGTGCTGCTCGGCGATGCCGACGTCGAACACCCGGTCGGGGAACTTGTCGGCGAACGCGTCGAGGCCCACCGGATAGAGCATCGCGGCGGTGATCGCCACGACATCGGGCCGCTCGTCGGCGATGCGGACGATCTCGTCGCGGAACACCGACGTCCAGCCGGCGGGTGCGACGTTGACCGCCTCGCCGGTGGCCCGGTCGAAGGGGTTGGCCTGGTGCATCTGGTCGTTCTCGTTGGCGACCGCGATGTCGTAGCCCTGGCCCTTGGTCGTCAGCACGTGCACCAGCACGGGGCCGCCGAACTTCTTGGCCTGGGTCAGGGCGCGCTCGACCGCGGGACGATCGTGGCCGTCGACGGGGCCGATGTACTTGAGGCCGAGATCCTCGAACATCCCCTGCGGCGCCAGGGCGTCCTTGACGCCCTTCTTGATCGCGTGCAGCGCCTCGTACGCCGCGGGGCCGACGATGCGCGAGCGGTTGAGCCGCTCCTTGATCGCGCCGAGGGCGGGCTCGTACCTCGGGTTGGTGCGAATCTCGGTCAGCCGGTTGGCGAGTCCGCCGACGGTCGGGGTGTACGACCGTCCATTGTCGTTGACGATCACGACGAGGCGGCGGTCGTTGTCGGCGGCGATGTTGTTGAGCGCCTCCCAGGCCATGCCGCCGGTCAGTGCGCCGTCGCCGATGACCGCGACGACATGGTCGTCCTTGCCGAGGATGAGGTTGGCCTTGGCCATCCCGTCGGCGTACGACAGGCTCGTCGACGCGTGCGAGTTCTCGACCCAGTCGTGCTCGGACTCGGCGCGGCTGGGGTAGCCCGACAGCCCGCCTTCCTTGCGCAGCGTGCCGAACTGGCCGGCGCGGCCGGTCAGCATCTTGTGGACGTACGCCTGGTGGCCGGTGTCCCAGACGACCCGGTCGCGGGGTGAGTCGAACACGCGGTGGATCGCCATGCCGAGCTCGACGACGCCGAGGTTGGGGCCGAGGTGGCCGCCGTTGGAGGCGACCGAGGTGATCAGCAGCTCCCTGATCTCGGTCGCGAGTGCGGCGAGCTCGTCGTCGCTCATGCCGCGCAGGTCAGACGGCCCGGTCAGGTTCGCGAGAACGCTCATCGGTGTCTCCTCCCCGTCTTCAGCCATAGGGGTCAGTCTATCGACGTGGGCCATCCGCGCCGAGCCGGTGGGCGGCTTATTCGGTGTGGCCGAGGTCTCGGTAGCGACCACGCAGATGCACCAGCGCGTCGGCGTCGCCCACGGTCACGGCCTCGACCGTGCCCTCGACGAGCAGTCCCCAGCCGACCTGCCGAGGCTCGGCCTCGTCGAGGCGTACGCCGATCCATCCTGCGGTGCCGGTCAGCACCGGCCCCCACTCGCTGTCGGTCCAGTCACCGAGGGTGAACGGGCCGCCCGGCGCCGGCGCCGTACCCGCGAACGCGTCGGCGAGGAATCGGTGCTCGGCTCCGAGCACGTTGACCGTCCACGTGGCCGGCTCGGACTCCCAGAAGTCGGAGTCCGGGTCGATCAGGCCCAGGACCCGGTCGGGCTCCCCCGCCGCCAACAGCAGCGACGACACGGTCAACCCTCGTCGTTGCGCTCCCTCGCCCGTGGCCCACACGGTGACGGGCGCCGGCATCCGGCCACGTACGCGCCGCAGCTGGTCCCGGTCGCCCTCGGCGGGCACGAACGGATGGTCCGAGTGGATCGTCACCCGTTCATTGTGCGGCAACCCGCGAAGGGTCAGTCCGCCAGCGCGGCCAGCAGCTGCTCACCGGCCGCCGCTCCCCTGGCCACCTCGCCCTCGGGCAGCCCGAGCAGGCGCAGGCACGCCGTGGCGATCGCCGGAGCCGTCGACGCATCCGGCTCACCGTCGCGGCGCAGGGTGATGACCATCTCGACGAGCTGCATGCAGCACGCCCCGATGAATGCGGCGTCGTCGACCAAGCCGTCGACGAGTCGTTTGTAGGCCGAGGCCAGCTCGTCGCGATGCGCCCGGAAGGTGTCGAAGCGCGGCTGCTGCACCTCGTGCGAGAGGTAGAGCACACCCACGTTGTGCGGCGTTGCGAGCAAGGTCTCGACGTCGATCAGCGCGAGGGCGTAGAGCGCTGCCGGCCGATCGGGTTCGCCGAGCAACGGCGCGACGAACGCGAGGCTCGGGCGCACCGAGATCTCGAGCAGCTCGAGCAGGATCTCGTCCTTGCCCGCGAAGTAGTAGTAGAGCGAGGCCTGCCGGATGCCGACCCGCTCGGCGATCGCCCGCGTCGTGGTCCCGGCATAGCCGTGCTCGGCGAACAGCGCCGCTGCAGCGCCGAGGATCTGGTCACGCGGAGCGAGGTCCGAGCTGGTCTGCGGTTTCGCGCGCGGACGTCCGACCTTCTGCGTGCCCGAGTCGGTGCTCATGCACCGGATCCTGCCACGGCCGTCACGTACGCGCGCCAACCACCGAGGTCGCTGATGTCGCGGGCGCCCTCCAGCGCGTACGGCTCACAGAGGAATCCCGTCACCGACGTGCCGTCGTCGAGCTCGACCGTCCCGATCGCCATCGGCGCGGGCAGCGCACCCACGAACCGACCCAGGCCGGCGGCGGGCAGGCGCCAGACCTCGCCCGGGACGCTCACGCCGCCGCCTGCGACTCGTACGAGGCCGGGCTTCGGCGGCTGGGTGTCGAGCGCGTGCAGCCGGTACGTCGCCGCGGTGCGTACGTCAGCGACGAAGGTTCCGCCTGCCGACACCAGCTGGTGGTTGAGCGGCTGGCCGCTGAGGTGCGCACCGACGACCAGCAGGTCGACCGTCGGCCCGGGCACGAGGGCCGCGATCTCGGCGAGCAACCGGTCGTCGAAGGCCGGCCCCGTCAGCATGACGCCGAACGGCAGGCCGCCGACGCTGCCTGCGGGCACCGCGAGGGACGACATGTCGAGCAGGTTGGCGAAGTTGGTGAACCGCCCCATCCTGCTGTTGGCGCCCACCGGGTCGGCCGCGACCTCCGCCAGGGTCGGGTGCCAGGTCGTGGTCGGCGTCAGCAACGCCGCGCAGCCGTCGAGCAACGCCCGGCCCTCGGCCCCGAGCTCCTCGAGCCGCTCCAGGTCGTGGAAGTAGTCGACGGCAGTCGCATCGGCTCCGCCCTGGACGATCGCCGCGACGGTCGGGTCGAGGTCGGTGCCGATCAGGTCGGCGTGCTTGGCGATGTGCTCACCGACGGCCGCGGTGCGCTCGGCCACGAACGCCCCGCCGTACAGCAGCTCGGCAGCTCGCAGCAGCGGCGTGATGTCGACCGGCACGACCTCGACGCCGGCGTCCACGAGACGCTCGACGACCGCGCCGAATGCCCCGGCCCACCCATCGGCCAGCCCTTCCAGGTTGTGCGGTGCCGGCACCGCGATCCGCAGCGCTGACGCCGGCGTGCCGTTCTGGCGATCCTCCCGCGCACGAGCATCGATCTCGTCGGGACCGCTGAGCAGCTCGACCGTCATGCGCGCCAGCCTCAGCTCGCGGGCGAACACCGTCACGCAGTCCTGGGTCCGGCAGGCCGGCACGACGCCAGTCGTCGGGATCAGGCCCTTGGTCGGCTTGACCCCGACGATGCCGTTGAGCGCCGCGGGCACCCGCCCGGATCCCGCGGTGTCGGTGCCGAGCGCGACGTCGACCACACCGAGCGCGACCATGACGGCCGAGCCCGAGCTCGATCCGCCCGAGATGCGAGCTGGGATCCCAGGCGTTGCGGACAGCGCCGTACGGGCTGCGGGTGCCGACGAGCCCGGTGGCGAACTGGTCGAGGTTGGTCTTGCCCAGCACCACCGCGCCGGCCGCGCGCAGCCGGGCGACGGCAGTCGAGTCAGCCTCTGGGAGATAGCGGTACGAGGCGGCCCCGGCTGTCGTCGGCATGCCGGCCACGTCGATGTTGTCCTTGACGGCGGCCACGAGCCCGGCCAACGGCAACGACTCCCCACCCGCGACGCGCACGTCGATCGTCTCGGCCTCCGCCAGCGCCTCGGCCGGCGGACGCAGGTGGATCCAGGCCTCGGGCCGGTCGACTGCTGCGATCCGCTCGTACGCCGCGATGACGCGCTCGACCGATGTCATGCCTGCTCCTTGATCGCCATGAGGACCTGTCCCGGCATGACCTGCTCACCCGGGTCGACGTAGATCTCGACGATCTCGCCGTCGACCGGCGATGTCATCGGGGTCTCCATCTTCATCGCCTCGAGGGCCACGACCCGGTCACCGGCCCGCACCCGGTCGCCGACCCGCGCCGCGACCTGCCAGACGCTGGACACGAACGGCGCGACGACCGGCGTGCTGCCGGCCGGGAGGTCGATCGGTGCTCCGGCGACGGCGGCAGGCGGTTCGGGCCTGACGTCGAACTCCCCCGACGCCCGCCAGCGCTCCTTCTCCGCCTCGAACGCGGCCGACTGCTGCTCGCGGAACTGCCCGATCGATGCTGCGTTGTCGGCCAGGAACCGCTCGTGGTCGGCGAGCGCGAAGACACCGTCCTCGGTGTCGACCGGCCCGCGGCCGGCAGCGGTCTCGGCCCGGAGCTCGAGCAGCTCGTCAGCCGAGACGGGGTACCACTCGATCCGGTCGAAGAACCGCAAGGCCCACGGCTGCTGGTCCGACAGCCCACCGCGGCGGAAGCTGTTCCACACCTGCGTGGTGCGGCCGACGAGCTGGTAGCCGCCGGGGCCCTCCATGCCGTAGATGCACAGGTACGCCCCGCCGATCCCGACCGAGTTCTCGGCCGTCCAGGTGCGCGCCGGGTTGTACTTGGTCGTCACGAGCCGGTGGCGTGGATCCAGGGGGGTCGCGACGGGTGCGCCGAGGTAGACGTCGCCGAGGCCCAGGACCAGGTAGCTCGCGTCGAACACCGTGCGGTGGACGTCGTCGACCGACTCCAGCCCGTTGATGCGGCGGATGAACTCGATGTTCCACGGCGTCCACGGCGCGTCGTCGCGTACCCCGGCCATGTAGCGCTCGGTCGCCAGCCGTGCAGCCGGGTCGTCCCACGACAGCGGCAGGCGAACCCGCCGCGACGGCACCACCAGCTCGTTCGTGGCGGGCAGGTCGTGCTCGATCTCCTGCATCAGCCCGGCGAGCCGGGCCGCGCTGATCACGTTGGCGTCGGTGTGCACCTGCAGCGAGCGGATGCCCGGCGTGATGTCGAGGATGCCGGCCGGCGCGACCTCCTGCAGGCGGGTCATCAGCGCGTGCACCCGCATGCGCAGTCCCAGGTCGAGGACTTGCGAGCCGTACTCGACGAGCAGGTTGTCGTCGCCGTCGCGCCGGTACGTCACGGCGGGCCGGCCGTCGGTCTCCCCTGCCGGCTCGAGGCGGTCGATGACGCCGTCGTCGCCGTCGCCACCGCGGGTCGGCACATTCGTGGCGCCGCGGTAGGAGTCGAGCGCAGCGGCGTCGTCCTCGCGCACCGGTACGAACCGCACGGTGTCGCCGGGGCGCAGCTGCCCGAGCTTCCACAGGTCACCGCTCGCGACCACCGCCGGGCAGACGAATCCGCCGAGCGACGGCCCGTCCGGGCCCAGGATGATCGGGGTGTCACCGGTGAAGTCGAGAGCACCGACGGCGTACGGCGTGTCATGGATGTTGGACGGATGCAGGCCGGCCTCGCCGCCGTCGCTGCGTGCCCACGTCGGTCGCGGACCCATGAGCCGCACGCCGGTGCGGGCGGAGTTGAAGTGCACCTCGTAATCGGTCGCGTAGAGCGTGTCGATGTCGGCACGGGTGAAGAACTCCGGTGCCGCGTGCGGCCCCTCGGTGACACCGATCTGCCAGGTCGAGGTCAGGTGCGGCCGGCGATCGAGCGGGGTCGGACCACCGATCCGGGTGAGCACCTCGCCCTCGGCGAACGCCGGATGCGGGGCCTCAGCGTCCTGCGAGCCCGGCCGCAACACGTCGCCGGGCACCAGAGCGCGACCACCATGGCCGCCGAAGCCGCCGAGGGTGAACGTCGAGGCGCTGCCGAGGTAGGTCGGTACGTCGATGCCACCCCGGACCGCGACCGCCAGCCGGAGGCCGGGGCCTGCTGCCGTGCCGATCGCGAGCACTGATCCGGCGCCGACGTCGAGCGGCTCCCACATGGCAGCGGGCTCGCCGTCGATCGTGACCTCGGCAGGGGCGCCGGTCACGCACACGACGGCCGGGTAGGAGAAGCGCAGGCTCGGACCGGTCGCGGTGACCTCGAGCCCTGGCGCGCCCTCGGGGTTGCCGACGGCGAGGTTGGCTTCGCGGAGCGAGACCGGGTCCATCGGTCCCGACGGCGGCACACCGACCTGCCAGTGGCCGATGCGGCCGGGCAGATCCTGCACCGTGGTCATGGCGCCGGCTTCGAGCACGTCGATCCGCGGATCCGGGTCCTCCGTCGTCGAGAGCGTCGAGGTCGAGTGCGTGGCGCTGCGGAGCGCGTCTCCGACGGCGAGGTCACGCAGCAGTCCGAGGTTGGTGACGACGCCGTCGACGCGACTCGTGGCGAGGCCCTCACCGAGGAGATCGAGTGCCGCGTCCCGTGACGGCGCCAGGGCGATGACCTTGGCGAGCATCGGGTCGTAGAACGGCGAGACCTCGAGCCCGGTCTCGATCCAGCCGTCGACGCGTACGTCCCGCAGTGCCGGAGCGTCCTGGCCGGGGAACACCGCCCGGGTCACCAGGCCGCTCGACGGCGCACTGTCCTTGGCCGGGTCCTCGGCATACACGCGCGCCTCGACCGCGACGCCCTCCGCCGTCCACGTCCGGGCGAACACGTCGGGGCCGATCTCGTCGGCGCCGTCACGCGCCAGCCGCAGCATCAGCTCGACGAGGTCGACGTCGTAGACCATCTCGGTCACCGGGTGCTCGACCTGGAGACGGGTGTTGACCTCCAGGAAGGCGGCCTCCTCGCGTACGGGGTCGTAGACGAACTCCACGGTGCCTGCCGACCTGTAGTCGACGGATGCGGCCAGCGATGCAGCGGCCTCATGCATCGCGGTGCGTACGCGATCGGGCAGCGCCGGCGCCGGCGCTTCCTCGATGACCTTCTGGTTGCGGCGCTGCAGGGAGCAGTCGCGGTCACCGATCACGGCGATCCGGCCGTCGCCGTCGCCGAAGACCTGCACCTCGACGTGCCGGGCCGGGCGGACCAGCCGCTCGAGGAAGACGCCGGACGAGCCGAATGACGCCTCGGCCTGGCGGACCACCCGCTCGTACGCCGTGCGCACCTCCTCGACCGTGGCGCAGGCCTGCATCCCGATGCCGCCTCCGCCGCCGGTCGCCTTGAGCATGACCGGCAGGCCGACGCGTTGGGCCTCGCGTACGGCGTCCTCTGCCGTGTCGAGCAGGCCCGTGCCGACGAGCATCGGCACGCCCGCCTTCTCGGCCAGCTCACGCGCCGTGTGCTTGCTGCCGAACCACTCGATCTGCTGCGGCGTCGGCCCGACGAAAGCCATCCCCGCGTCCTCCACCGCGCGGGCGAAGTCAGCGCTCTCGGACAGGAAGCCGTAGCCGGGGTGGATCGCACCGGCGCCCGTACGCGCGGCAGCCTCCAGCACTCCCTCGATCCGCAGGTACGACTCGCGTGCGGGGGCAGGGCCCAGGAGCACGGCCTCGTCCGCCTCACGTACGTGTGGGGCGGCTCGATCTGCCTCGGAGAACACCGCGACGGTGCGCAGGCCGAGGTCCTTGGCCGAGCGCACGATGCGGCGGGCGATCTCACCGCGGTTGGCGATCAGCAGGGTGTCGAAGCTCATCGGTCGGTGTCCTCGCTCCGGGTCACGATCATGCGTAGTGGGGTGGGGTTGAACTCGTTGCACGGGTTGTTCATCTGCGGGCAGTTGGACACGATCACGAGCACGTCCATGTCGGCGCGGATCGCGACCCGGCGACCGGGCGCCGACAGGCCGTCGACGATCCCGAGGGCGCCGTCCGCCTCGACCGGCACGTTCATGAACCAGTTGAGGTTCGAGACGAGGTCGCGCGAGGTCAGGCCGTGCCGGCTCGCCTCGGCGAGGAAGTTCTCCCGGCAGCCGTGCTGGTATGCCGTGTGGTGGCCGTAGCGGAGCGTGTTGGACTCCTTGCTGCAGGCGCCACCGATCGTGTCCTGCCGGTCGATCTCGTTGCCGACGACCGTCATGAGCGGACGGCCGAGCCCCGAGCGCAGGACCGTGCCCTCGCGGACGTACGCATTGCCCTGCCACGTGAGGGTGTCCGGCACGCTGTAGCGCTCGGAGGTGTCATGCGCGTTGAACATCAGGCAGTCGGCCGACTGGTTGCCGCCGACGTCGACGATCGTCAGCACGTCGCCGGCCCGTACGACCGCGGACCACGGCGCGTTGGGCGCCACGCGCTCGTCGAGCACGACGTCGCCCGGCACCAGTGCCTCGCTCCAGTCGAGCGGGGAGCCCGGTGCGTACACGGCCCCGACCGGCACGGTGGTGCGGATCTCGTCAACGGTGTCGGTGCTCACAGGCCCCTCGCCTCCAAGTAGTCGGTCGTGTTCAGGTAGGCGCGCTCGCGTTCGGGCGAGGCGCCGTAGTGCTCGTCCGCGGGACCGCTGGGCTCGCCCCGCCAGGCGTGCACCCGCAACGCTCCAACCAGGTAGTCCGTACGCGGGTCGAGCGGGTGCGGCACGTTGGCCACGAGGACGATCAGCGGCATCTCGGCGACCAGGTCGACGTACGTACCCGGGCCGGCCGATCCTTGCCAGGCCAGCGCCCCGTCGTCCTCGACGCGTACGCCTTGGAAGAACGACACCGACGGCGGCAGGTCGCGCGGTGTCAGGCCGTGCTTGACACCGGCAAGCGTGAACAGCGCCCGGCCTGAGGGACTCGGGCCCTGCGGAGCCGCATCGCCGTACTTCACGACGTTCCACTCGTCCGACGATGTGCCGCAGAACGCGTCGTGGTGCGCGGAGGTGTCGGCGACGACCGTGGCCAGCACCCGGCCCTCGCCGGACAGCAGCGGGTGCCCGGCACCGAGATAGGCCTGCCACGGGATCTTCTGCGTGTCCGCGACGTTGAGCCGCTCCCATGGCTCGAACGCGTTGAACACCAGGACGTGCGCGCAGGCGTCTCCCGTGACGTCCTCGAGCCGCAGGCGGGTGCCTCGCGCCACGACCTTGTGGGTGTAGCCGCCCGGGGCGACCGTCTCGGCCCAGACGAGCGCCGTCGGATCGACGCCCTCTGGTGCGAAAGGTGAGCCGGCCGCCGGCAGGTACGGCATCCAGTCCGAGACGTTCGCCCCTTGAGCGCGGGCGTCGGCCCGGGCCGCCAGCACGCTGGCGGTGTCGCGTGCGCCGACCATCAGGCGATCGCCTCGGCAGTGGCGTCGGCCGTCGTGTGCAGCGCCGGCAGCTTGATCGCGCCGCCGTGGCGGATCCTGGTGCGCCAGTGGATGACAGCGCCGACCAGCAGCGTCAGGCCGATGAACAGCAGGGCGCTCCACTGCAGCCACCAGCCGCGGCCCTCGAGGTCGTAGATCTCCTTGCGAGGCCAGGCCAGGTTGATGACCATGCCGATCTGGTACGCGATCGCGACGACGTTGACGAGGATTCCCCAACGGCCGAGGGAGAACAGCGGTCGACCGTCCTCGTCGACGCCGTCGGCCAGACCTCGGTTGCGGATCCGCGAGACGAGCAGCGGCACGGTGACGCCGAGGTAGGCGAGGTAGAGCATCGCGAT
Source organism: uncultured Actinomycetota bacterium (assembly GCA_963806345.1). Taxonomy (GTDB): domain Bacteria; phylum Actinomycetota; class Actinomycetes; order Propionibacteriales; family Nocardioidaceae; genus Aeromicrobium. Next base: position 19,079 of record CAWDXV010000023.1, read on the forward strand.
GCAGAGGGATGCGAGCGCCAGGAAGACCGCGCTCTGGTTCCAGTTGACCGCCAGCGCGATCGCCGCGCCGACGCCGACGACGACGGAGGTCGCGATCGGAGTGCCGGTGCGCGGGGAGACCTTGGCGAGGACCGACGAGAACGGCAGGGTGCGCTCGCGCGCCATCGAGAACATCATCCGCGAGCCGGCGGTCTGCACGGCGAGCGTGCACGCGAAGACCGCGATCGCGACGGCTGCCAGCAGGAACCGGCCACCGACATCGCCGAGACGAGCGGTCAGCACGCCGGCGAGTCCGGACGTCGCGAGCGATCCGTCGGTCAGGCTGGGAGCCGCAAGCAGGCCGGCGAGCAGCAGCAGGAGTCCGCCGATGCCCGACACGACGAGCGCACGGATGATCGTGCGCGGTGTCGTGCGGCGCGGCGCGTGTGTCTCCTCGGAGAGCTCACCGGCGGAGTCGAAGCCGACCATGACGTACGCGGCCATCAGTGACGACGCGAGCCACAGCGGGAGGTAGTGCCCCGGTGCGGCGCCGGCCGTCGTGTTGACCGTGCCGATCCCCCGCTCGGAGTGGAAGAACAGCGCCGTCACCAGAGCCAGGACGCCGAGGATCTCGATCACCACGGCCGCTGACGTGACGACGGCCATCAGGCGTACGCCGATGACGTTGATCGCGGTGGTGAGCACCAGCACGATCAGGCCGAGGACAACAGCGTTCTGAGCCCCGGTCGGGCTGATGGGGGACGAGTCCGCACCAGATCCGCCGACGAGCTGGAAACCGGTCCAGATCGCCGGCAGGACCGCCTGCATCGCGATCGCCGCGGTCGCGACCGTGAGGATCTGGCCGATCACCATGACCCACCCGGTGAACCAGCCGAAGTCGGTGCCGGCCAGACGGCTCGACCACTGGAAGATCGAGCCGGAGATCGGGTAGCGCGCCGCGAGCTCGGCGAAGCACAGCGCGACGAGCAGCTGCCCGGCGAACACGATGGGCCAGGTCCAGAAGAACGCCGCACCACCGAGGCTGAAGCCGAGGCCGAACAGCTGGAAGACCGTCGTCAGGATCGAGACGAACGAGAACCCTGCGGCGAACGAGGCGAAGCTGCCCACGCCGCGGCGGAGCTCCTGCGGATAGCCGAGGGCACCGAGGTCGTGGGCCTCAGAAGGCGGAGACGATGGCGCGGATGCGGGTGGTGCGGTGAGTGTCATGGGGCGTCCTTTGAGCGGAGGAAGGGCCACTACCTGTCGCGTGACAGATATCCCGTCCAGTCTGGAACGCCGCCTGTTTCAAGCGTGTTGCGCGGTTGTGAAGAATCCGCTCCTGCTACGGCCGGGCGGTCTCCCACTCGACGGTCTCGCGGGTGATCTCGTCGGCGGACTTGCCCTGCATCTTCTTGAGCGCCGGCGGCCGGTCGTACGTCTGGTTGAGCGTCGCCACGCGATCCTCGATCACGAACGTCGCGCGGGTGAAGGCCGGCTCGTCGGGTGTCTTGACCTGGTTGAGGCAGCGGAAGTCGGCGCTCAGGTCGTCCGGCGTGATCGTGGTGTTGACATAGCCGCGCAGGTTGTTCTGGAACTTGAGGTGGGGGTTCCAGCCCAGCCACGGGTGGGCGGTCGCCTGCGAGTCCGCGCCGTTGCCGCCCGACGTGATTGACGAGCAGACCAGCTCGGTGCCCACCGACTTCGTCGTCGGGTCGTCGTAGTCGAGCTTGAGCTCGCTCGCCCAGTGCGCGTGGACGTCGCCTGTCAGCACGACCGGATTGCGTACGCCGGCATCGACCCAACCCTTCGTGATCCGGTCACGCGACGCCGCATAGCCGTCCCAGGCATCCATCGACACGGTCTTGAGCGGTCCGGAGTTGTTGTCCCGCTGCGCGAAGAAGACCTGCTGGCTGATGACGTCCCATCGAGCACGGGAGCTGTTGAACCCGTCGATCAGCCACTCCTCCTGAGCGGCGCCGGTGATCGAGCGAGCCGGGTCGATCGCGGCAGGGCAGTCCGTGCGGTAGCCGTCGCCACAGCCCTGGTCGTCCCGGAACTGCCGGGTGTCGAGCAGGTGAAACGTCGCGAGCCGGCCCCAGTGCAGGCGCCGGTAGAGCTGCATGTGCGTGCCGCGTGGGACCGACGTCCGCCGCAGCGGCATGTTCTCGTAGTACGCACGAAACGCAGCCCTGCGGCGCTCGAGGAAGCCGGGCGTCTCGGCGACGTTCTCGGGAATGTCGGCGGCCCAGTTGTTGTCGACCTCGTGGTCGTCGAACACGACGGCCCACGCGGTGGCGGCGTGCGCCTCCTGCAGGTCGAGGTCGAGCTTGTACTGCGCGTGCCGTTGCCGATAGCTCTCCAGCGTCGTGGTCTCCGGTCCGTCGTGGTTACGGACGTTGCCATCAGGAGCGACGTATGCACCGGCGGTGTACTCGTATTGATAGTCGCCCAGGTGCAGCACCAGATCGGGCCGGTCCTCGGCCAGCCGCCGGTATGCCGTGAACAGCCCGTGCTCGTACTGGGCGCACGAGACGAATGACATGGCGAGGGAGGCGGGCATGGCGTCGCGACGCGGCGCCGTGACAGCGCGCCCGACTCGGGAGAGGAAGGGGCCGTGAGCGAAGCGGTAGAAGTACTCTCGCCCGGACTTGAGGTCGGTCGCCTCGACGTGCACGGCATAGCCGAGGTCGCGGGTTGTCGTGGCCACCCCGCGGCGTACGACGTGGCGGAAGCGTTCGTCACTCGCGATCTGCCAGCTGACCGGAATGCGTACGTTCGGCATGCCGCCCAGGCCGTCGTCGGCCAGCGGGTCGACCGCGAGCCGCGTCCACAGGACGAATCCGTCGGGGGCCGGATCCCCTGCTGCGACGCCCAGGGTGAACGGGTCGCGCGGCAGCTTGAGGGCGTGGGTGCGGGCATCAGCGGAGCCTGCGGCTATCGCAGGTGTCAGAGCGCCGGCACCGATGGCCGCGCCGTAGGTCAGGAAGTCGCGTCGAGTCGTGGGCATGCTCCAGTCACTCGGCGCGGCATGAACGCCCGACGACGCGCAAGGGCCGATTGGTCGACGAGTCGGTGAAGGCGTCGCGAGCGCCTGTCTCGAACTGGCGTGCCGGTGGGCCGCCGGACTTGGGGTCAGGCGGCTTGGCGGTAGGGGCTTCGTCGTCGTTTGCGAAGCGACCGTCCGAGACGGTTCGTGAACTGGAAGCCGTCGACGGCGTTGCCGGCGATGTGGAGTCGCCCGCGGTGGAGCAGATGGTGGCATCTGGTGCAGAGGCCGATGAGGAGGTCCAGGTCGGTGGGTCCGCCCATGGACCAGAAGATCGTGTGATGAATTTCCAGGTGTGTGTGGTTGCAGCCGGGTGTGGCGCAGACGCCCTTTTGGCGGGCGATCACAGCTCGCCTTTGGAAGATGTTGGGCTGGTACTTGGCGGTGCCGGCGTTGAGGATCTGCGCCTGCCGCTGACCCCCGCGGTCCTTCATGAGGAACGCGGTGAACTCGGACACGCACAGGAAGTACATGAGCAGGTTGGGGCCGATGGGTCCGTGGCCGGCGAGTGTGGCTGGTTCGGTCGCGGGCATGGGTTCGGGGACCGTGAAGGGTTTCTCGGCGGCGTTCTTGGCCTGCTGGGCGGCGGCCTCGAGGGTGTCGGCGTCGACGAACACCGACAGGTGGGGTTTGACGCCTTTGTCAGAGGGCAGCCCGTTGGCCAGGATCGACGACAGCAGGTCGTCGAGTCCTTGGACCCGGCGTTCGGAGCCGGGACGGTCGTCGTCCTTGTCCCGGGGTGCTGCCACGGAGTCGAGGACCTTCTTGAGCTTCGCACCAGTGACGGTGTTCAAGAACCCGGTGACGTGGAAACCCTCAGGTAGGGCGTCGACGTTGATGTCTTCCTTGTCCATCCCACGCTCGTAGGCGTCGTCGAGATCCTGGGGGTGGAGGAGGCCTTGAAGGTGCTTGACCGATTCGAACAGCTCGGCCGGTTCGTGCTCGAGGGCCACAGCGAGAAGGACCTGTTCGTGCTGACGCATCGGCTCCAGCCCCACATGCTTGAGCCCATAGACGAAGGCCCGGATGTGCGCGGCACTGATCTGCCCACTGAACGCGGCCTCGGCGACCAACGGCAGGTCACGCAACACCATCGCGTTGCGGACCAAAGCGTTGGCCGGGCCGGCGTTCATCCGCAACTGGTTGCGCACCCATGTGTTCAACGTTGACGCGCCATCAAGCTCAAAGTCCTTGGACGCCTCCAGCTCAGCCAGCAACGCAGCCTGAGCGGCGTCGACCGCGTACTGCACAGATTGCAAGGCATGCAGCTGCTCCCGCACGTCACCGGTCCGAAGCGTCTGCGCAGCAGTGCGCATCGCGTCGATCGTGACCCCCGGATTCATACCTTCAATACTAGTCGAACGCATGTTCGACCACAACAGGTAATCCCCTGAAATCGCGGAGAAAACCAATTGTCAGACCCGTGTGCAAGAATGCCCTCGCGACCCAACCATCGACCGCAAGCCACCACCGGACTATTGACTTAATTCAAGAGTCGTACTAAACCTGACTCATGGCATCGGACTACGTACTGGGCATCGACTCCTCGACCCAGTCGACCAAGGCGCTGCTCGTCGACGCCGCGTCCGGTGACGTCGTCGCCCAGCAGTCCGCTCCCCACCCCGACGGCACGTCCGTCGACCCGCGCGCCTGGCTCGAGGCATTCGACCAGGCCACCGCCGGACTCATCGAGCGTGCCAGCGCTGTCTCGGTCGGCGGCCAGCAGCACGGCATGATCGCCCTCGACGACAACGACACCCCCGTGCATGACGCGATCCTCTGGAACGACACCCGCTCGAGCAGCGAGGCGCGCGACCTCATCGACGAGATGGGCGGCCCCGACGCCTGCGCCGACACGATCGGCAGCGTGCTCGTCGCGTCCTTCACGTCGACCAAGCTGCGCTGGCTCCGCGACCACGAACCCGACGCCGCCGCGCGTACGCGCTCGGGTGCTGCTCCCCCACGACTACGTCTCGCGCCACATCACCGGCGGCGAGGCGTTCACGGATCGCGGCGACGCGTCCGGCACGGGCTACTTCTCGACCGGCAAGGACGACTGGCTGCCCGAGCTCGCCGAGTCCGCGATCGGCCACGCCGTCGAGCTCCCCCGCATCGTCGCCTCGTCCGAGGTCGCCGCAACAACCGCGAACGGACTCGTCGTCGGCGCCGGCACCGGCGACAACATGGCCGCCGCCCTCGCCCTCGACCTGTCCCCCGGCGACGTCGTCGTCTCGATCGGCACGTCCGGGGTCGCCTCTGCGATCAGTGAGTCACGCATCGCCGACGGCACTGGATCGGTGACCGGATTCGCTGACGCGACCGGCCGCTTCCTGCCGATGGCAACGACCATGAACGCCGCGCGCATCCTCGATCTGCAGGCCCGCCTGCTCGGCGTCGACCACCACGAGCTCGGACGCCTTGCCCTCGACGCTCCCCCGGGCGCCAACGGACTGACGATCGTGCCCTACTACGACGGTGAACGTACGCCCAACCTGCCCGACGCCACCGGAACCTGGAGTGGACTGACCTCGTCGACGTCCCGCGAGGACATCGCCCGGGCCGCCTTCGAGGCGCTCCTCTGCTCACTCGCCGACGGTGTTGACCACCTCGTCGCCAAGACCGGCATCACGCCCCGCCGGATCCTCATGGTCGGCGGAGCCGCGGCCAACCCCGCGGTGCATGCCATCGCCCCGGCCATCTTCGGCAGCCCGGTGACCGTGCCCGCCCCCGGCGAGTACGTCGCCCTCGGCGCCGCCCGCCAGGCAGCCTGGGCACTCGCCGGCACCTCAGAACCGCCCACCTGGGCCTCGGCCAACGCCGAGACGTACGACGCGGAACACACACCTCTCGTGCGTGAGGCCTACGCACACCTGCGCGACCGCACCATCCCGTGGTCCACATCCACCACCCCTTCACAGAAATAGGGCTCCCATGAGCATCCCGACCCCGTCACCGTCCGACAAGTTCTCCTTCGGCCTGTGGACCGTCGCCTACCCCGGTCGCGACCCGTTCGGCGAGCCGACCCGCGCGCCGATGGACCCGATCTACGCCCTCGAGAAGCTCGCGGACCTCGGCGCGTACGGCGTCAACTTCCACGACGACGACCTGATCCCGTTCGGCTCGGACGACGCGACCCGCACGCAGATCATCGACCGCTGGAAGAAGGGCCTCGCCGACACCGGCCTGGTCGTCACGACGGCCACGACCAACCTGTTCACCCACCCCGTGTTCAAGGACGGCGGCTTCACGTCCAACGACCGTGAGGTGCGCCGCTTCGCGATCCGCAAGGTCATGCGCAACATCGACCTCGCCGCCGAGCTCGGCGCCAAGGTGTATGTCTGCTGGGGCGGCCGCGAGGGTGCGGAGTCCGGGGCGGCCAAGGACGTCCAGGCAGCGCTCGACCGCTACCGCGAGGCGTTCAACGTGCTCGGCGAGTTCGTGCACGACAAGGGTTATGACATCAAGTTCGCGATCGAGCCCAAGCCCAACGAGCCGCGCGGCGACATCCTGCTGCCGACGATCGGCCACGCGCTGGCGTTCATCGAGACCCTCGACCGCTCCGAGAGCGTCGGCGTCAACCCCGAGATCGGGCACGAGGAGATGGCCGGCCTCAACGCCGCTCACGGCTACGCGCAGGCGATGTGGCAGGGCAAGCTGTTCCACATCGACCTCAACGGCCAGACCGGTCCCCGCTACGACCAGGACTTCCGTTTCGGCGCCGGCAACGTACGCGGTGCGTTCTGGGTCGTCGACACGCTGCTCTCCGGCGGGTATGACGGACCTGTGCACTTCGACTTCAAGACCCCGCGCACCGAGGACGACGAAGGCGTCTGGGCCTCGGCCAAGGGCTGCATGACCAACTACCTGGTCCTGCGGGAGAAGGCGCTCGCCTTCCGCGCCGACCCCGAGGTGCAGGAGGCGCTCGCCGTCGCCAAGCTCCCCGAGCTCGCGCAGCCGACGCTGTCCGAAGGTGAGGGCTGGGCAGACCTGGAGGCCGCCCAGCTCGCCGACCCCGACGAGCTCGCTGCCCGCGGCGCCGGGTTCGAGCACCTCGACCAGCTGGCGCTCGAGTACCTCTATGGGGTGCGCGGCGGGTGACCCTCACCGGGGTCCCGACAGGGACGGAGTACGTACGCCGGCAGAACACCGGCCTCGTGCTGCGCTCCCTGCGGTCCCACGGGCCGGCGACACGTACGGAGCTGGCCCGGCGTACCGGGTTGGCCAAGGCGACCGTCGGCACGATCGTCGCCGAGCTCGAGGCCGCTCGCGCCGTGACCCAGGACGCCTCGGTGTCCTCGGGTCGCGGGCGGCCCGGGCGGCCGGTGACGCTCACGGGCGAGTCGATCCTCGGGCTCGGGCTCGAGGTCAACGTCGACTATGTCGCCGCCGTCGCCCTCGACCTCGCCGGCAAGGTGCGGGTCGTCGAGACCCGGCCCGTCGCCACGCTCGGTACGCCGCCGAGCACCGCCGAGCTCATCTCCATGGCGACCGACATTCGTTCGACCCTGATGCGCGAGGGGCACACCGTCGTCGGTGCGACCGTCGCGGTGCCGGGGCTCGTGGCGCACGACAACCGCACCGTCTCGTGGGCGCCCAACCTCGGCTGGGACGGCCGGCACCTCGCCGAGGAGCTCGAGGACGCATTCGGCGGCGACTGCCCCACCACGATCGACAACGACGCCAACTGCGCCGCCCTCGCCGAGGCCGCGCACGGCGTCACCACCGATGTCTCGCACTCGCTCTACATCACCGGCACGATCGGCATCGGCGCCGGCATCGTGCAGGACGGCCGGCTCATCCGCGGCGGCGCCGGGTTCGCCGGCGAGGTCGGCCACATGCCGATCGGCAACCCCAAGCGCGTGTGCGGCTGCGGTCGCAAGGGTTGCTGGGAAGCCTCCGTCGGCCTGCGCGCCATGCTCAGCGCAGTCGGCCTCGAGGAGGAGAACACTCCTCTGCAGACCGCCACCACCGTCGCCAACCGCGCCGCCCGCGACGCCGGCATGCGTGACGCGCTCGCGGCCCTCGGCCACGACCTCGGCACCGGCCTGGCCACCCTCGCCGCCGTCCTCGACCCCGCCGCTATCGTCCTCGGCGGCTACTTCGTCCCCCTCGGCGCCTACATCGTCCCCGCCGCCGGCGAAGTCCTCGCCGAGCGCCTCCCCTCGGCCTCGATCCACCTCCCGCAGATCCGCCTCAGCTCGCTGGGCATCCACGCCGCGGCGCTGGGCGCAGCGGAGGACGCGTTGGCCGACGTCTACGCCGGCACGCTGGCGCTGTAGTCCCCGCGGCAGGTCGCGTCATACCGCC
>CAWDXV010000024.1:0-29537 GCA_963806345.1 uncultured Actinomycetota bacterium
GAGGGCTGACTGTCCGCCCCGTCTGATGGGATGGGGGTATGCCCGAGTACGTCCTGCAGCGGCCCAGCGCCGCGTCGATCACCCCGCCGGTGCTCGACGACAGCCAGCAGGCCGTGCTCGACCACTTCGCCTCAGGTCCCGGCGGCCCCCTGCAGGTGCTGGCGGGTCCTGGCGCGGGCAAGACCACGGCACTCGTCGAGCTCGTGGTCGACCGCGTCGAGAACGGCGGGCTGAGCCCCGACCAGATCCTCGTCCTGACGTTCAGCCGCAAGGCAGCGCAGGAGGTGCGGTCACGCATCGCTCGCCGGCTGGCCCGCACGACGCGCACGACGCCGGCGATGACGTTCCATGCGTTCTGCTACGCCCTGCTGCGGGCCGAGCAGTCGCCGACCGACTTCGCCAACCCCATCAGGCTGCTCAGTGCCCCCGAGAACGACGCGATGATCTCCGAGGTGCTGGCGGGGGTCGACGCCGATCAGTGGCCCGCAGTGCTCCGTCCTGCGCTGCGCACCCGTGGTCTCGCGTCGGAGCTGCGATCGCTCATCGCCTCGGCGCGTGCCCTCGGCATGGACGATGCCGATCTGGCCCAGGTGGCGAGCCAGGTCGAACGGGACGACTGGAAGTCCGCCGCACGATTCTTCGACGAGGTCACCGCGGTGGCCGCGCTGGCCAACACGATCGACCACACCGACCTCATCTTCGCGGTCGTCAATGCGCTCAAGGATCCCGAGGTCCGCGACCGATGGCGGGCCAAGCTCGCCCTCGTCGTGGTTGATGAGTACCAGGACACCGACCCCCTCCAGGTCGAGCTCCTGCAGGCGCTGGCCGGCGACGGGCGAGACCTCGTCGTCGTGGGTGACCCCTACCAGTCCATCTACGGATTTCGCGGCGCCGACGTACGAGGCATCGTCGACTTCCCCGACGTGTTCGCGACCGCCGCCGGCCCGGCGCCGCGACTGACCCTCGGCTACACCAATCGCTACGGCGACAACATCGCCGCGGCCGTGAGGTCGATCGTCGACAACAAGGGCGCGCTCGGTGCGGTCGACGGCACGGCGTACGCCGCACTGCGCAACCCCACGAGCAAGGTCGACGACCCGGGTGCCGTCGACGTGCGCACCTACTCCACACCGACGGCCGAGTCCGAGCACATCGCGTTGCTGCTCCGCGAGGCTCACCTGCACGACCATGTGGCGTGGCGCGACATGGCGGTCCTCGTGCGGTCCGGCACGCACCTCATGCGGTTGCAGCGAGCCATGGTCGCCGCGAGCGTGCCGGTCGAGGTCGCCGGTGACGAGCTCCCGCTGGCGGTCGAGCCGGCCGTACGCACGCTGCTCTCCGCGCTGCATGCCGCCGACTCGCTGAGCCGCGGCGAGACGCTGACGCCCGACGTCGCGCAGGCACTGCTCACAGGGCCGCTGGGCCACCTGGACGCAGCCGGTGTGCGCCGCCTTGGCCGCACGCTGCGCAAGGCCGATGCCGCCGCCGGCGAGACACCGCGGGCGTCACGCATCCTCATCGCCGAGGCGCTTGGCGATCCAGCACACCTGGCCACCTTGGACGTCCAGGGCCCGCCGGCCCGCGCCGCTGAGGCCGCCACCAGGCTGAGCGAGCTGCTGCGCAAGGCCGCCGACCAGATCAGTGCCGGCGAGCCGGCCGAACAGGTGCTCTGGACCGTGTGGGACGGCACCAGGTGGCCCACCCGGTTGCAGGCCGAGTCCGAGGGCGACGGGGATGGCAGCGCCCGGGCCAATCACGACCTCGACGCCGTGTGTGCCCTGTTCGCGGAGGCAGCTCGCGCCGAGGAGCGCGAGGCGCACCGGTCCGTTGCCGAGGTGGCCCGCGCGCTGGAGGCCCAGCAGATCCCGGCCAGCTCGATCGCGCAGAGCGGCGACTCAGGTGACGCGGTGCAGCTCATGACGGCCCACCGCGCCAAGGGGCTCGAATGGCCGCTGGTCGTGGTCGCGGGTGTGCAGGACGGCGAGTGGCCCGACCTGCGAGCCCGCGGCAGCCTGCTGCAGGGCGATCGACTCTCTCCTGACGGCGTGCTGCCACCTCCGTCGCCCTGGGCCGCGGCTGCGGAGGAGCGCCGCTTGTTCTACGTCGCCTGCAGCCGCGCTGGGTCGCGCCTCGTCGTCACGGCGGTTGCCAGTGGCTCCGACGAGGGTGACCAGCCGTCCCGCTTCGTCGGCGAGCTGCACGCCCACCTCATGGGCGCCACAGTCCGTACGCTCCCCGAGGCGGAGCCGCGGCCACGCCGTTCCTTGTCGTTGCGTGGCGCGATCGCCGAGCTGCGCCGGATCGGCGAGTCGACCGACGACGAGGACGTACGCGCTCGGGTTGCGGCCCAGCTGGCCCGGCTGGCCGAGCACCCGTCGGGTCGGTCCGCCCACCCCGACCGGTGGTGGGGTCTCGCCGAGCGCACCACCAACGACGCTCCCGTGCGCGATCCCGCGGAGGCGCTGAGGCTGTCGGGCAGCCAGATGAACACGCTCACGAAGTGCGCACTGCAGTGGTTCGCCGGCCACGAGGCCAAGGGCGACCGCGGCACCTCGGCCGCGCAGGGGTTCGGGTCGATCGTCCACGCCCTCGCGGCCGAGGCCGTTCGCAGCGGCGTCGAGCCGGATGTCGCCGAGCTGTCCTCCCATCTCGACGAGGTCTGGGATGCGCTGGGACTCGCCCCCTGGATCAGCCGGCGCGAGCGTGGCGAAGCTGTGGAGGCGCTCGAGAAGTTCGTCCTGTGGCACCGCAAGAACGTGCGCGAGGTGCTGGCCGTCGAGCACCCCTTCGACATCACGATCGACGTCGATGGCCGAGCGACCCAGTTCACCGGGTCGATGGACCGTGTGGAGCTCGACGGCGAGGGCATACACGTCGTCGACTTCAAGACCTCCAAGACCGCGATGAAGGCAGCCGAGGCCGAGGTCAACCCGCAGCTGGGCGTCTACCAGCTGGCTGTCGAAGCCGGCGCCACCGACGAGATGGCCCCGGGAGCGAAAGCGGCGGGCGCCGAGCTGGTCTACCTGCGCACCAGCACCAAGTCGGCCACGACCCGCACCCAACCTGGTGCTCCCGAAGGCACGACCACCGCGCTCGAGCAGGTGAGTGAGGCGGTCCGCCTCATCGGAGCCGAGGAGTTCGCGGCGACTGTCGGTGGTGCGTGTGGCTACTGCGCGTTCAAGCGCATCTGCCCGGCCCACGACGAAGGCGCGTCGATCCTGATCGAGGAGAAGCCGTGACCGCGCCGCTCGTGCGCGACGAGCAGCACCTGGTCGACATCCTCGACCGCCAGTTCTCCCGGGCACAGCTCGACGCGATCACCCTGGGTCTCGATGCGCCGAGCGCGATCATCGCCGGCGCGGGCTCGGGCAAGACCACGGTCATGGCTGCGCGGGTCGTCTGGCTGGTCGGCCACCTCGGCATCCCGCCCGAGCGCATCCTCGGCCTCACGTTCACCAACAAGGCCGCCGCCGAGCTGGGTCAGCGCATCCGGGCGAGCCTCGAGCTGCTGGGGGTCGACCACGCCGAGGCCGGCTGGGGCGAGGTCACCGCGTCGACCTATCACGCGTTCGCCGGCACGCTGATCGCCGAGCACGGCCTGCGACTGGGGGTCGAGCCCGACCTGCGCGTGGTCACCGATGCGTCGCGGTTCCAGCGTTTCGCGCGCGCCATCGAGTCGTTCGAGGGATCGCTCGATCTCGTCACGACCTACGTCCCGCGCCTCGTGCCCGACGCGATGAAGCTCGACTCGGAGCTCTCCGAGCACCTCGTCACGCCTGCCGCCCTGCGGGCGTACGACGAGGCCATCCTGGCGTGCGCCGACGAAGGGCGGTCTGGCCACAAGGTCGTGGCCGCGGCGGCCAGCACCGCGCGCAAGCGGGCCGAGCTGAGCCACCTGGTCGATGCCTACCGGGCGGCAAAGCACGCCGACGGGGTCATGGACTTCTCCGACCAGATGGCGTGGGGTGCCGAGCTGGCCATGCTTCCGGCAGTGCGCGAGTCGATGCTCGAGAAGTACGACGTCGTCCTCCTCGACGAGTACCAGGACACCTCCGTGGCGCAGCGAGACCTGTTGGTGAGCCTGTTCGCCGGGCTGCCGGTCACCGCTGTCGGCGATCCGGCCCAAGGCATCTACGGGTGGCGAGGTGCCGCGACCGGCAACCTCGAGGACTTCCTCGACGACTTCGCGATCGATGGCGTCCCGGGCCGCCGGCTGACGCTGCGGCAGACCTATCGGTGCAGGCCGGAGATCATCGGTGCTGCCAACCACATCATCTCGGCGTTCTACGACGACGCCAGGATCACCAGGAGCGTCGAGCCGCTGGTGTCCGGCAAGGAGCCGGGCGGGTCGGTCGAGGTGGCCCTGCACTCGACGGTGTCCCAGGAGATCAGCGCCATGGTGCGCCAGATCGAGCAGATCCGCGACGAGGGAGCCGTCCCGCTGCGCAGCGTCGCGATCCTGGTGCGCGTCGCCGCTGAGAACGGTGAGATCGTCAAGGCCCTGCGTGACTCGCACATCCCGTTCGAGATCGTGGGTCTGCAGGGTCTGCTCGCGCAGCCCGAGGTGCAGGACGTCGTGTCGTTGCTCGAGGTCGTCGACGACGTCACGGCCAATCCGGCGACCCTGCGGCTCCTCACCGGGCCCCGGTGGAACATCGGTCCACGCGACCTCGCCCTGCTGGGTCGGCGCGCCTCGCAGCTGAGCCGTTCGATCGGCCCCGACAACGACGCCGAGGCCTCGCTGGCGGCCGACCTGGCGCACGCGGTCGAGGGCACCGATCCCACCGAGATCGTCGCCCTGGCCGACGCCTTGGAGGACCTCGGTGACCTGGCCTATTCCGACGCCGCCCGAGCACGGTTCGCCGAGCTGTCCAGCATCATCACGTCCGTACGCCGGCACAGCAGCGAGCCGCTGATCGACCTGGCTCGCCGCGCGGTCCGGGTCCTGGACCTCGACATCGAGCTGGAGGCCGGCGACGTCGAAGGTGCCGGCGACAACCTCGCCTTGTTCCTCGACGCCGTGGCCACCTACGCCGAGAGTGATCGCTACGCCTCGCTGGCTGGCCTGCTGTCGTACTTCAACGCCGAGGAGGTCTACAACCAGGGCATGGAGGTGTTCACCCCCTCGGAGGCGGAGTCGGTCAAGCTGCTGACGATCCACCGGGCCAAAGGGCTGGAGTGGAACACCGTCTTCGTGCCGTTCATGTCCGCCAACGTCTTTCCCACGGGGCAAGGGCGAGCCAACTGGATCACCACGGCATCCGCGGTGCCCACAGCCCTGCGCGGTGATCGATCGAGCCTGCCCCAGATGGCCGACGACCCGGAGGACTGGACCGACGACTCCCGCGCGGTCCACGACGGGCGCAACAAGGAGCTGGGACACATGGAGGAGCGGCGGCTGGCCTACGTCGCCTACACCCGCGCCGAGGAACGCCTGGTCCTGTCGGGGCACTGGTGGGGACGCACCCAGATCAAGCCACGAGGCCCGTCGGAGTTCCTGCTCGCCACCCGCAAGTGGTTGATCGACAACGGCGCCGATGCCACGACGTGGGCACCCGAACCCGTCCCCGGAGCGACCAATCCCCACCTCGACACCGTCCAGCGTTCCGACTGGCCGGTGGCTCCACCAGTCCTCACACGCCGCCACGCCCTCGCCGCCGCCGTCCGCGACGTCCTGCACCGGTCCGAACGCCCTGCCTACGACGTACCCCTGCTGCCGGTCGACCGTCTCGATGAGCTGTGCGCTGACGTCGACCTGCTGCTCGCCGAGGCCGATGCCATGGCCGCCCAGCAACGCATCGTGACGCTGCCCGGATCGGTCTCGACGACCTCGATGCTGGGGCTGGCCGAGGACGAGGCGACGTTCGCCCGCGAGCTGGCGCGGCCGATGCCTCGCCGCCCTTCGTCAGCCGCGCGGTTCGGCACCCGGTTCCATGCGTGGGTCGAGGCGCACTACGGGCAGCAGGTGCTGCTCGATCCCAGCGAGCTGCCGGGCCAGGGTGATGCCGATCTGTCATCAGATGCCGAGCTCGACGAGGCGATCGAGAAGTTCCGCACGGGCCCATACGGCGACCGCGAGCCCTACGCGATCGAGGCACCGTTCTCCCTCGTGCTCGGAGGTCAGCAGGTCATCGGCCGCATCGATGCCGTGTTCCAGACCGCCGACGGCTTCGAGGTCGTCGACTGGAAGACCAACAAGCGCGCCACGGCCGACGAGCTGCAGCTCGCGATCTACCGGCTGGCCTGGGCCGAGCTGCTCGGCATCGACCCGCGAGCAGGTCGACGCGGTGTTCTACTACGTACGCCTCGGTGAGGTGAAGCGGTTCGACGATCTGCCCGGCCGCGCCGAGCTCGAGCGGAGGCTCGGACTAGCGTAGAGACGTGGACTACGCCTTCGACCGCACCCAGCACGACCGAGCTGCACACCTTCGCAAGGACGACGCCTGGCGTACGCCGGACGTACGCGTGCTCGTCATCGGTGGTGAGCACGTCGCCACGGTCGGTGGCACCGGCATCCGGTGGATCAGCCTCGACGAGGCGCCGGAGGGGGAGTGGATCTTCCTGGGCATCAAGGACGGCATCCGCTACGCGGCCGTCATGGTCGACCGGGTCCCCGCCGAGCTCGAGCCGGTCAGCCTGCGTGTCCTCGGGCCGACGATCGCAGCCGATGATGCGTCTCTCGGCGTGCATGCCGTGGGCATCGCGCGATGGCACGAGAACCACCGCTTCTGCGCCAACTGCGGCCAGCCGAGCGACATCGCCGAGGCCGGCCACGTACGTATCTGCCCCGCGTGCGGCACGCATCACTTCCCCCGCACTGATCCGGCGGTCATCATGCTGATCACCGACGGCGACGACCGAGCATTGCTGGGCCGGGGACCGCAGTGGCCTGAGGGCCGGTTCTCGACGCTGGCCGGTTTCGTCGAGCCGGGGGAGTCGCTCGACGACGCCGTGCGCCGTGAGGTCATGGAGGAGGTCGGCATCCAGGTCGGCGAGGTGACCTACGCGGCGAGCCAGCCGTGGCCCTTCCCGTCGAGCCTGATGCTCGGCTTCTTCGGCCAGGCGTTGACGACGGACATCACGATCGACGAGAACGAGATCGCCGAGGCGCGCTGGTTCACCCGCGAGGACGTCACCGAGATGACGGCGGCCAGCGAGATGCTGCTGCCGCCCAACGTCTCGATCTCCCGCTGGTTGCTCCAAAAATGGCACGGAGGGACCATCCACGGAAAGTGGTGATTCGATCCGTGAGGTTCGCCATGTGCGCCGGGGCAACGCGTCGTCGCTCATTTGGGTGCAATCTCACGCCGACGTCGTGACTGCCTGCCCTACTTTGCGATGGGCGCAAAATTGGCTCTTGACCCTGACGTAGCGTCAACCTTGCATGGTGGTGTCATGACGACACACACCGCCGCGCAGGCGCCCGCGATCGAGGTCACGGGACTGCGCAAATCATTCGACGACAACCACGTGTTGCAGGGCATCGACCTCACCGTCCCTGCGGGCACCGTGTATGCCTTGCTGGGCCCGAACGGGGCCGGCAAGACGACCGCCGTGCGCATCCTCACGACGCTCATCTCCGCCGATGGGGGCACGGCGACGGTCCTCGGCCACGACGTGAGCACCGAACCCGACGCGATCCGTCTGAGGATCGGCGTCACCGGCCAGTTCTCGGCGATCGACGAGCTGCTCACCGGCCGCGAGAACCTCCAGCTCATGGCCGATCTCAATCACCTGCCGCGCCGGCAGGGTCGCGCCCGCGCCCAAGAGCTGCTCGAGCGCTTCGACCTGGTCGATGCCGCTGACCGGGGCGCCGCCACGTACTCCGGCGGTATGAAGCGTCGACTCGACCTGGCGATGACTCTGGTCTCCTCACCCAGGCTGATCTTCCTCGACGAGCCGAGCACCGGCCTCGACCCGCGGAGCCGGCGGGAGCTGTGGCAGATCATCCGTGAGCTCATCAATGAGGGGGTCACGATCTTCCTGACCACCCAGTACCTCGAGGAGGCGGACGAGCTCGCCCACATGGTCGGCGTTCTCGACCGCGGCACGCTCGTTGCCGAGGGCACCCCGGCCGAGCTGAAGCGCCGCGTGCCGGGCGGACGAGTCGACATCGCATACGCCGATCCGGTCGCGCTGGACGCAGCGGCCGGCGCCATCGCCGGCGCCACGGCCGACCTGGAGTCGCTCACCCTGAGCGTCCCGCACGACGGCACCTTGGGCGCCCTGCAAGAACTGGTCGGCCGCCTCGACAGCGAGGCCGTCACAGGTCTGGAAGTCCACACCCCCGACCTCGACGACGTCTTCCTGGCCCTCACCGGTCACCGCCCCGAGCCTGCGGAGGACAGCCCCGAAAACACCACCGAAGCCCTGATGACCGAGGAGGTCGCCCGATGAGTGCAGTCACGACAACCACAGCCCCGCTCAACACCGGCCCGAACGCGGTCCGCGACAGCTGGACGATGCTACGCCGCAACCTGCTGCAGATGGTCCGCTACAAGTCGCTGACGCTGATGCTGATCGCCCAGCCGCTGATCTTCCTGCTGCTGTTCGTCTACGTCTTCGGCGGCACGATGGGCGCCGGCCTCCCCGGGGGCGATGGTCGCTCGGACTACATGGCGTTCATCATGCCGGCGATCGTCGTCATGACGGTTGTGTCGGTCTCGCTGAGCACCGCGTACACGATCGCTCTGGACATGGAGAAGGGGATCGTCGACAGATTCCGGACGATGGCGATCGCCAAGTCGGCAGTCCTCACTGGGCGGGTGCTTGGCGCGATCGTCTTCACCGTCATCGCATTCGTCGTCGTCATCGCGGTGGCGGTCGCGCTGGGCTACCGCAGCGACGGGACAGTGCTCGGCTGGCTCGGTGTGATCGGCCTCGTGCTGCTGATGACGCTGGCCCTGACCTGGGCAACCGTCGCCCTCGGCCTGTCTGCGCCGAACGCCGAGACGGCGAGCAACACGCCGATGCCGTTGATGTTCCTGCCGTTCCTGTCCAGCGGCTTCGTGCCGACCGATTCGATGCCGGCGGGCCTGCGCTGGTTTGCCGAGTACCAGCCGTTCACGCCGATGATCGACACGCTGCGCGCTTGGATGTCGGGTGCCGACGCCGGTTCTGACGCCTGGCTGGCCATCGGCTGGTGCGTGCTGATCGGTATCGGGTGCTACCTGTGGGCGCGCGGGTTGTACACCAAGGTCCGGGCACACTGAGTCCATGTTGACGATCGGCCAGCTGGCGGCATACGCCGGCGTCACGGTTCGGGCAGTGCGCCACTACCACCAGGTGGGGCTGCTGCCCGAACCCGAGCGTGACCACTCGGGTTATCGACGCTACGGTGCCTTGGCCGTGGTCGAGCTGACCAAGATCCGTACGCTCGCGGACGCCGGGGTGCCGCTGTCGAAGGTGGCTGAGCTGCTCGAGGCCGACGAGGAGACGTTTGCGGCAGCGGTCAAGGAGATCGACAGGTCGCTGCGGGTCGAGATCAAACGCTTGCAGGCCAACCGCGCGCAGATCGCCCAGCTTGCCGCCGGTGACAGCCTCGTCGTCCCGCCGGAGGTGGTGGCCTACCTCGACCGACTGCGGGAGCTCGGCGTGTCGGACCGGATGATCGAGGGCGAACGTGACGGTTGGATCCTGGTCGCCGCGCGCTGGCCCGACCGGATCGCGGAGTGGATGCCGGAGAAGTTCGCGGAGCTGGAGAACCCCATGGTGGTCCGGCTCTATCTGGTCCTCGGGAAGGTCCTCGAGGCGGATGGCGACGACGTGATGCTGGCAGAGGCCGCCGACCTCATGGTCGAGCTCATCGAGCAGGCGTCCGCGAGGGGTGAGCTGGACAACCAGGACGAGGCGTTCGACGACCAGCCGTTCATCGAGCTGCTCGACGGCCTTGTCGTCGAGTCCGCGCCGCAAGGCGCAAGGCTCCTGGAGCTGATGCGTGAGCGCGGCTGGACCGGCTGGACCAAACCGGAGCGGACGGACAGCACCGGTTGAGCTCGTCTCGACGTCGGCTCACCACGCTTCGCGCTGGCGGCTTCGCCGCGAAACGCTCACGCTTCGCTAGCGTGCTTTGCCGCACGGCCGCAGGCGGCCTTAGGTCAAAGCAAGCTGTGCCTTCACCTGGGCGAGTGAGGGGTTGGTCAGCGCCGTGCCGTCGGCGAACACCAGCGTCGGGACGGTCTGGTTGCCGTTGTTGGCCTGCTCGACGATGAATGCGGCGTCAGGCTGCTGCTCGATGTCGACCTCGTCGAACGCGATGCCCTCGCGCTTGAGCTGGCCCTTGAGCCGGTGACAGTACCCGCACCACGGGGTGGAGTACATCGTGAACGTGCCCGACATGGAGTGTCTCCTTCGACGACTAGGCTTGATGATCTCAACGTCATTGCCACTTCAACCATTCCATGAGGAGCTTGCGTGCCCGAAGCCGACGACCTGCTGACGGGCCTCGATCCTGAGCAGCGCGAGGTCGCGCAGGCGCTGCGTGGACCGGTCAGCGTCGTCGCGGGTGCCGGCACCGGCAAGACCCGCGCCATCACGCACCGCATGGCGTACGGCGTGGCGACCGGCATCTACAAGCCGACCGAGGTCCTCGCGGTGACCTTCACGACCCGCGCAGCCGGCGAGATGCGCACCCGGCTCCGGCAGCTCGGCGCCGACGGCGTCCAGGCCCGGACGTTCCACTCGGCGGCGCTCCGGCAGGCTCGCTACTTCTGGCCGCAGGTCTACGGCGGCGAGTTCCCCGAGGTCACGGCGTCCAAGTTCGCGCTCGTCGCCGAAGCCGCCAGACGGCTGGGCCTGCGCACCGACACCCCGCTGCTGCGCGACCTGTCGTCCGAGATCGAATGGGCCAAGGTGTCCAACATCCGTCCCGCTGCCTACGCTGCGTCGGCCGGCCCCGCTCGTCGTGAGGTCGCCGATCTCGACCACGGCACGGTCGGCAACATCATGACCGCGTACGAGGACGTCAAGCGCGATCGCGGGCGCATCGACATGGAGGACATCCTCCTGATCACCGCGGCGATCCTGGCTGACGACGAGCGCATCGCCGCCCAGGTGCGCCAGCAGTACCGCTGGTTCGTGGTCGACGAGTTCCAGGACGTCAACCCGCTCCAGTCGACCCTGCTCGAGCTCTGGCTCGGCGGTCGCAACGACATCTGTGTCGTCGGCGACCCGCGCCAGACGATCTACTCCTTCGCCGGCGCCTCGCCGCAGATCCTCACCTCGTTCGGCCGGCGCCACGAGGGCGCGCAGCGCATCGAGCTGGTCCGCAACTACCGCTCGACCCCGCAGATCGTCGCGGCGGCCAACGCCGTGTTCAGCCGCACCAACGGCACCGACGGCGTACGCCTGCAGTCGCAGCAGGAGCCCGGCGACCCGGTGACCTACATCGGTTTCCCCGACGAGCAGGCCGAGGCCGCCGCCGTCGCGAGCGAGATCGCGCTGCTGCATCGCCGCGGCGTCTCCTACAAGGAGATGGCGATCCTGTTCCGCATCAACGCCCAGTCCGAGGCCTTCGAGGAGGCGCTCGGCGAGCACGGCATCCCCTACGTCCTGCGGGGTGTCGAAGGCTTCTTCCGTCGTGCCGAGGTACGCCAGGCGGTCACCCTGCTGCGCGGCGCGGCCCGTGGCGGCGAGGGCGGCGGAGAGCTGGTCCAGGAGGTGCGGGCGATCTTCGCCGCGATGGGGCACACCGACGAGCCGCCCAACGGAGCCGGTGCCGTCCGTGACCGCTGGGAGTCGCTGCACGCGATCGTCTCGATGGCCGCGGAGCTGGTCGAGTCCGATCCGGCCGCCGACCTCACGGCCCTCGTCGCCGACCTCGACCGCCGCGCCGACCAGGCGCATGCACCGGCGGCCGACGGCGTGACCCTGGCGACCCTGCACTCGGCCAAGGGCCTGGAGTGGGACGCCGTGTTCTGCGTCGGCATGCACGAGGGCATGATGCCCAGCGTCCACGCCGACACCCCGGCAGCGGTCGAGGAGGAGCGCCGGCTGTTCTACGTCGGGCTGACCCGGGCGCGGCACGACCTGATGATCTCGTGGGCCGTCACCCGCAACCGGGGTGGCCGCGGCAACCGCAGACCGACCCGCTTCCTCGACCCGCTGCTGCCGGCCGATCACGAGGCACGGCAGACCGCCCGCCAGCCCCGCGAGCGCAAGGTCGCCAAGTGCCGCGTCTGCAACACGGTCCTGGCGGTCGCCGATCGCAAGCGTGGCCGCTGCGAGGACTGCCCGGCGACGTACGACGAGGAGCTCTACGAGCAGCTGCGGGCGTGGCGCACGGAGCAGGCGACCGAGCAGGGCAAGCCGGCCTACGTGATCTTCACCGACGCGACGCTCCAGTCGATCGCGGAGGTCAAGCCGGCCGACCCCGACGCCCTCGCCAAGGTGCCTGGCATCGGCCCGGCCAAGCTCGAGAAGTATGCCGACTCGGTGCTCGAGCTGATCAGGGCCAAGTAGGAGCGGCACCGCTCCTTGAGCTTGTCGAAAGGACGCTCCCTGAGGTCCTCACTCGCGTTGGGCGGTCATCTCGCGAGGTTTCGTCATCGGCCGCTTCGCGGCGATCGCTCAACCTGCCTCGGGCGTTCGCGCCCCCTACGGTGGGGGGACCCCCAGCAGAGCTCGCTCAGGCTTCGGAAAATCCCGGGAGGGAGTCTTCCAGGATCTCGCGGAACGGGGCGGTCGCGCCGAGCTGGCTGAGCACGCCGACACCTCCGAGCCACACCCGGTGGATCAGCAGGTACTGCGGTGGCAGGTTGATCTTCATCGCGGTGCCCATCCCCTCTGACGTCAGGGCGCTGACCCGCAGGGTCTGCGCCCGCATCCACTCCCGGCTGAACGTGAAGCGCTCGACGCTCGCCGGTTCGACGAACGGGCCGATGTAGCGCGCGATCGTGTCGGCATCCAGGTCGGTCGTCCGCTTGAGGAAGCCCTCGTCGCGGAGCCCCTCGAGCACGAGGTCGTAGTCGCCGGCGACCGCGTAGCGCAGCAACCGGCCCACGGGTTCGGGCAGGCCGTCGGGCAGCCGCGCGACGGCGCCGTAGTCGACGACGCCGAGGCGGCCGTCAGGCATGATGCGGAAGTTGCCCGGATGCGGATCGGCGTGCAGCATCCCGGTCCGGGCGGGGCCGGCGAACAGGAACCTCACGTATGCCAGGCCGTACCTGTCGCGCTCCTCCTGGGTGCCGTCGGTGATGACCTGGGCCAGCGAGTGGTCGCTCTCCAGCCAGGTGGAGACGAGAGCGCGCTCGGTGTAGGCCAGCACGTCGGGCACGACGATCTCGGGGTCGTCGGCGAACTCGGCCGCGAACACGCTCTGCGCGCCGGCCTCGAGGTTGTAGTCGAGCTCCTCGACAACCCGGTCCTGGAGCTCCTGGACCAGCGGCTTGACGTCGAGGCCGGGTGCCAGCGTCCCGAACAATCGGGCCAACCGGGCGATCTGTCGCAGGTCGGCCGTCAGTGCCTTCGCCGCGCCCGGGTACTGCAGCTTGACCGCGACCTCCTGTCCATCGGCCCACACCGCGCGGTGCACCTGGCCGATCGACGCCGAGGCGGCCGGCTTGTCGTCGAACGACATGAACTGCTCGCGCCAATCGGCGCCGAACTCCTCGGCCATCACGCGGTGGACCGTGCCGGGCGGCATCGGCGGCGCCGAGTCCTGCAGCTTCACGAGCGTCTCGCGGTAGGGCCCGATGAACTCCTCCGGCAGCGCGGCCTCGAAGATGCTCATCGCCTGGCCGAACTTCATCGCGCCGCCCTTGAGCTGCCCGAGCACCGAGAAGATCTGGTCGGCAGTACGTCGCTGCACCTCGTTGAGCACGACATTCGCCGGCGCGCCCACCATGCGCTTGCCGAGACCCAGCGTCGTACGCCCGGCGAACCCGACCGGCAGCGACGCGAGACGGGCCGTGCGCAGGAACGCGCTGCCCGTCAGCGGTCGGCCCTTCGGCTCGTCCCCTGGCTTGTCTGGCACACCCTTAGGGTAGTCGGACACGCACGTGCCGCTCGCTCACGCGGGCGCTCACCAGGGGGTTCACGGGTCGATGGAGTTCACGGACCAGGTCGCGCTCGTGACCGGTGGTGGGTCGGGCATCGGCAGGGCCGCAGCCCTCGCGTTGGCCGCCGAGGGGGCAACTGTCGTCGTGGCGGGTCGGACGGCCGAGCCGCTGCACGAGACGGTGGCCCTGATCTCCGGAGCCGGCGGAACCGCGTTCGCCCACGTGGCCGACGTGACGGTCTCGACGGATGTCGAGAGCCTGGTCGCACAGACCGTCGCACGTCACGGCCGCCTCGACATCGCGTTCAACAACGCTGGAGTCTTGAGCGCCGCTCCTCTCGCGGACCTCGCCGAGGACGACTGGGACAGGCTTGTCGCGGTCAACCTCACGGGTATCTTCCTGGCGATGAAGCACGAGATCGCCCACATGCGTGAGGCCGGCGGCGGGGTCATCGTCAACACCGCATCCAACATCGGTGCTCACCAGCGGCGAGCCGGCATGGCTGCGTATGTCGCGACCAAGGCGGCGGTGAGCGCGCTGACGCGCGGCGCGGCCCTGGACCACATCGCTGACGGGGTGAGGATCAACGCTGTCAGTCCCGGGCCGACCGAGACCACGATGTCGTTGCGGCCGGGTGAGTCCGAGGTGGAGCGTGCTCAGCGACTCGCAGAGGTCAATCCGTCCGGTCGGGCCGGCACCGTCGACGAGATCGTCGCCGCGGTCCTCTGGCTCTGCTCGTCCCGGTCGTCGTACGTCGTGGGGCACGACCTGGTCGTCGACGGTGGCGCGACGGCCTGACCTGACTCAGGCGGCTCGGAGCAGGTCGCACGTGCAGGCATGATGGAACGCCAGCGGCCACGTCGTCCGGTCGTCGTGGGCAGGTCCGACGACCAGGCACCGTCCCAGCGTGCGGTTAAGCCGGCCGTCAGCGTGCGCCAGCACCTCGACCGTGACCTCGAGCGCCGCTGCGTGGGTCGTCGCCGCGTCGACCGCCGGCGGTGTCATGGTCACGGTGTGCCGGCCGAGCTGGTGCACCAGAGCGGGCCAGGCGCGATCCCAGTCGGCACGATGCAGGTCGTGGCACGACACGCACGGGGTGAGTCCAGGGCGTACGAGTGGCCCGATCCGCACACGGTCCTCGTCGATCACGACCGGCAGGTGGTCGAGGCCGAGGCGGACGGGCTGCTCGAACACCGTGCGCGAGGGCTCGCCGCACGACGCGATGACCAAGAGGTCGGGATCGTCGGCGTCGACGTGAGCGATGCCCGAGTCGGACAGCACGGACTGGACGATGTCCGCGAGGCGGCTGCTGCCGGCGTCCGAGTGAAGGGCGACGCCGTAGGCCGGCCGGCGGCGCAGCCGGTCAGGGTCGTCACCGCCGAAGTCGGCGTGGCGCGCCTCAGCGTCGAGGCCTCGTCGCCCGGCGCCGCTCCATCGCGTGGCGTCGAACACCACGCCCGCGGAGCGCAGCTCGGCAAGGACCTCGGCCACCGGGATCGTGAGCTCGGGGATCGCCGTCCGAGCGATCGTGGCCAGGCGATCGACGTCACGCGCGCCGTCGAGGAGGCGGAGGAGGTCGACCAGTCCCGGGCGGTCGGGGATGACGATGCCGGGGGAGGTGCCGACCTGCAGGTGCGTGGCGTCCCGCCGCAGCAGCGGAGCGCCGGGGCGGAGTGCGGGTCGGAACGACATGCCGTCAGCGTTGGCTGCTTGCGTGCATCGAGACGAACAGGTCGTCCACAGATAAGTGTGCGGAGGACCCGACATGGTGTCGGATCCTCCGCAAAACTCGGGGAAGTGCGGGGCCCGGATCCCCGCAGGTGGATCAGGCCTTACCGAGGATCCGGTTCAGCTTGGTGCCACAGACCGGGCAGATGCCCTTGGCCATACGAGTGCCCTTGTCACTGACGTGGACCTCTCCAGACGCCTCGCGCTTTTCCTTGCACTTGACGCAGTAGAACTCGCCACTCCATGTTTCCGACATTGCGGCCTCCTTGCCGATGTGGTGCTAGTCACGTTCAGCGTACGCGTGGAAGGCCTGTTTCACGCTCAGCTGAGCGTAAAGGCGTTCGGCGCGTCGCAACCGTTGAAATTGCAGGTTCACGCGCGCGACGGACGGCGCTCACAGAAGTGAGGCCCCCGGCGGAGCTTGCCTTCCCCTTGCGAGCTCCGCCGGGAGCCTCGAATGGCGTTCAGGCTAGGCCCGCGAGGACCTGCCAGCAACCGGTTTCGAACAACTGTTGTCCACGCCTGTGGATAACAATGGGGACAACTTGTGGGGAACGCCGAGGGGGCATGTGGACGACGCGGTGCACAACCTGTGGGTCGTTCGGGTGCGAGCAGCGGATGCCCCTGTGTGACCAGCCGGTTTGCACAGGCGACGTTGTGGACGGACAAAAGGTGGGCGCCAGCAGATAGGTTTCCTGCATGGGAGAGGTCGAGATCCGGCGCAGTGCACGCCGCAAGCGCACGGTGCGGGCCTATCGCGAGGGCGACAAGACCATCGTGCTGATGCCGGCCCACCTGTCCAAGGCCGAGGAGGAGCGCCACGTGCGCAGCCTCGTCGAGCGGCTCGATCGCCGCGAGCAGCGCGTACGCCCGAGCGACGATGATCTCCAGGCTCGCGCCGCCCAGCTGTCGATCGCCTGGCTCGAGGGCCGCGCCGTCCCGCTCTCGGTGCGGTGGGTGAGCAACCAGAACAGTCGCTGGGGCTCGTGCACCAACGTCGATCGCAGCATCCGGCTGTCCGACCGGCTCAAGGGCATGCCCGAGTGGGTCATCGACTACGTCCTGCTGCACGAGCTGGCGCACCTCATCGAGCCCAATCACAGCAAGCGCTTCTGGGCCCTGGTCGACGCCTATCCCGAGACGGCGAAGGCTAAGGGTTTCCTCGAAGGCGTGTCCTGGCAGCAGCGGTCAACGCCCTGACGGAGTCGTCGGTCTCGGCGGGCAGCGCGTCGACGTCGAACCACGCCAGGTCGTCCGACTCGTCGCTGATGACGTGCTGCGCTCCTGCAGGAGCCACCGCGACGTACTGCACGTCGAGGTGATGCGCGGGCCGGATCGGCCCGCACGGCACCTCATGGCGTGACAGCAGCACCGGCACGGGGTCGATGACGAGGTCGCCGATGCCGCTCTCCTCGCGGCCTTCTCGTAGGGCAGCGTCCGCGAGAGTCGCGTCATCGGGTTCGCAGTGCCCGCCGGTCTGCAGCCATCGCTTGATCACGCGGTGCAGGGTCAGCAGGACGCGATGGTGGTCGGCCGAGAAGATGATGGCACTCGCCGTCAGGTGATCGGGATGACACTCCCGGCTCATCGCGTCGGTGTACGTCTCGGTGTGCGCGACGTAGAGCTGCCGCAACCGGTCCTGCTCGTCATCGGGCGCAGACCAGCCGCTGAGCACGGTGCGCGCGTCGTCGCGCAGCGTCACTCGCGAGGGCCGTCGGAGCCGCTGTCGGGCTCGGTGTCGCCCGGGTCGTTGTCGAGCAGCTCACCGAGTGCGGCGTCGAAGTCGTCGTCGCTCTGCGTGCGGTGCTCGCCCTGCGCGAAGCCGAGCGGGTCCTCGAGGTCGGCCGCCGACGGCATGAGGTCGGGGTGGCTCCACACGGCGTCGCGGGCGTCGGGTCCCTGACGGTCACGGAGTGCCGCCCACAGCGTCGTCGCCTCGCGGAGCTTGCGGGGCCTCAGCTCGAGGCCGACCAGCGACGCGAACGTCTGCTCGGCGGGACCGCCGGCCGCGCGACGGCGCCGCATCGCCTCGGCGAGCGGGGCGGCCGCAGGCATACGGTCCTTGGTGGCCTGGCTGACGATCTCGTCGACCCAGCCCTCGATGAACGCCAGGAGGGTCTCGAGCCGGTCGAGCGCCCGCTGCTGATCGGGCGTGCGCTCGGGCTCGAACAGTCCACCGGCCAGCGCCTGCTGCAGCTCCTCGGGACGCGAGGGGTCGAGGCCCTGCAGCTGCGACTCGATCGCGCCGACGTCGATGCGGGTGCCGCGGCCGAACTCCTCGATCGCGCCGACAAGCGCCGGGCGCAGCCAGGGGGAGTGGTGGAACAGGCGGTGATGCGCGCACTCGCGCAGCACGATGTAGAGGAGCACGTCCGACGCCGGGTGCTCCAGGCCTTCGCCGAACGCCTCGACGCCTGACGGCAGCACCGCCGCGATGCGCTCGGGGCCGAGCGGGATGCCGATGTCGGTCGACGACACGACCTCGCCGGCGAGCCCACCCAGGGCCTGGCCGACCTGCTGGCCGAACATCGCCCCGCCGGCCTGCGACAGCATGCCCATGAGGGGGCCGGCCATCGCCTTGGCCTCCTCGGGCAGCGCCTCGCCCATCGCCTTCACGACATGCGCGGCGATCGGCTCGACCAGCTGCTGCCACGTGCCGGAGGTCGCCTCGATCCACTCGGCCTTGCTCCACGCCGTTGCGGTCGTGGCGCCGACCGGGAACGAGGTGACGGTGTCGAGCCACGACTCGGCGAGCTGGGCGGCGTCGTCGACGGCACCCTGCTGGGCGGAGTTGGGCGACGGGTCGGCGCCGGCCGCGGCGACGGTGTGCCGCGCGACGTCCTTGGCGAGGTCGAAGTTGACGCTGCCCTCGTGCGGGGCGAACATCTTCTGCATCTGACCCATGATCTGGTTCATGTCCATCTGGCCGCCCGAGAACGCGCCGAACAGCTGCTCCATGGGCGTGCCCTTGAAGGGATTCTCGGGCTCTTCGTTCTCGTTCTCGGCCATACGTCAACAGTAGCGACCGGATCCGCCGATCCCACGCCTTCGATGTTCGCCCTACGATGAATCCGACATGACTGCCGTACGCCTGCTCGACATCCGCGACGCTCCGCTGAGCCTTGACGAGGTCTACGCGGCGGTGACCGACCCGGCGGCCGGCGGCATCTGCGTGTTCATCGGCACGGTGCGCGACCACGACGAGGGGCAGGATGTGTCGGCCCTCGGCTACTCCTCGCACCCGACCGCGCTGGACCGGCTGCGGGACGTGGCCGAGCGCATCGCCGCCGAGTGCGACGTGGTGGCCCTTGCCGGGGTGCACCGCGTGGGGGATCTGGTCGTCGGTGACCTGGCTGTCGTCGTCGCGGCATCGGCGGCACACCGGGCGCAGGCGTTCGAGGCGTGCCGGCGCCTCATCGACGAGCTCAAGACCGACGTTCCGGTGTGGAAGCACCAGACGTACGCCTCAGGTGATGCCGCGTGGGTGGGCTCGCCCGACGCCCCGGCCGCGGGCGCACAGGTTGCCGGGACTGACTAGGCTCACCATGTGTCCGACCCGTCGAAGCTGAGCGCTCGCTACACGACGATGGTCGTGGCGACGATCTCCCTGATCGTGCTGACGTGCGTGGCATTCATGGTCCCGGTCCCGTACGTCCGGATGCAGCCCGGCCCCGCGTACGACACGCTGGGCAACTTCGACGGCAAGCCGATGTTCACGTTCGGCGAGGACGTCAAGACGTACCCGACGACGGGCTCGCTCGACTTCACGACGGTGCGGGTCGGCGGCCCCGATGCTCGGCTCTCGCTGGTGGGGGCGGTCGTCGCGTACTTCGACGGGGACAAGGCCGTCGTCCCCAAGGACCTGATCTATCCCGAGAACGAGACCGCGAAGCAGTCCACGGCGGAGTCGGCCGCGCAGCTGTCGGGCTCCAAGGACTCCTCGCGCGTCGCTGCGCTGCGTGCTGCGGGCTACAAGGTCACCGGCCGTCCCTCCGTCGCCGGACTGGTCAAGGGCGGCGCCGCCGAGAAGCTCCTCAAGCCCGGCGACGTGTTCACCGCCGTCGACGGCACGAAGGTGACCACGCCGGACCAGGTCGTCAAGGCGGTCGGCACGCACCAGCCCGGCGAGACCGTACGCCTGACGGTCGAGCGCAAGGGCAAGTCGCTCGACGTCCCTGTCGTGACGCGGGCCGATGCCAAGGACAAGAAGACCCCACGGGTCGGCATCACGATCGGTGAGACCTACCAGTACCCGATCAAGATCGACAACAACGTGGGCCGCAGCATCGGCGGGCCCAGCGCCGGCACGATGTTCGCCCTCGCGATCTACGACAAGCTGACCCCCGGTTCGCTGACCGGCGGCAAGAAGATCGCCGGCACGGGCGAGATGACCCCCGACGGCACGGTCGGTCCGATCGGCGGCATCCGGCAGAAGATGGCCGGTGCCGCCAACAAGGGCGCGACGATCTTCCTGGTCCCGGCGGCCAACTGTGGCGAAGCCACCGACGGTGACGACGACGGGCTCAAGCTCGTCAAGATCTCCACCCTCAAGGACGCCATCTCGTCGCTCGAGGCCCTCGCCAAGGACTCCGACGCCAAGGTGCCGTCATGCAGCTGATGCCCGACTCGCCTCTGCGCCAGGCTGCCCTCGAGGTCGAGGCTCACGTCGGGGCAGAGGGCTGGGACCAGCCACCACGGCTGTTCGCTCTCGTGCCCACCGCCGACCTGATCGCCAAGGAGCCGGGCCTCGCGGACCAGCTTTCCGACGACCCCGCGAGCGTGACCCCGGTCGAGCAGGAGCTGCCCGCCGACCGTGAGCTCGAGGACCTGCTGACCGAGATCGTCTGGCCCGACGCCGTGATCGGCTGCGCGGCTGTCGTCGAGCGCATCATGCTGCCGCCCGAGGCCGAGGAATCCCTGCCCGACGACCCGGACGAGCTGCTCGCGGTCGTCGCGGCCCACCCCGATCGCCGCGAGGTGCGGCTGGTCGCTGCCGTCGTGCGCGACGGTGCGGCGCACAGCGCCGTACGCGCCCGAGAACCCCATGATGCCGAGCTGCTGGAGGGACCCGACCTCGTGCCGGGCCTGATCGAACACCTCCGCCGCACTCTGGCATAGAGTCTTGTCACCCCGTCACCAGGAGCCACGTGAGCGACATCTTCGGAACCCCCCGCCCCCGCAGGGAGCCCCGGCGCGGGCCTGATCGGCGTCAGCGGGTGCTGGTGCCGACCCTCATCACGCTGGCCGTGCTGCTGTTCCTCGGCTCGATCTTCACGAGCGTGTGGACCGATCGCCTGTGGTTCAAGTCGGTCGGCTACAGCGACGTGTTCCGCAGCGTGCTGTTCACGCGCGTCGCCCTGTTCATCATCCTTGGCCTGATCTTCGGCCTGTTCGTCATCGGCAACCTCTACATCGCCTTCCGGACCCGTCCCGACGCCGCTCCGATGCGGCGCGACGACCCGGCCTACCGCTATCGCCTTGCGCTGACACCCCTGCTGCGTCCCGCCGCGATCGGTCTCGGCCTCGTTCTCACCGGGTTCGCCGGCTCGGTCGCCGCGGCCCACTGGGACACGTACCAGAAGTGGCGCCACAGCACGTCGTTCGGCATCAAGGACGCGCAGTTCCACAAGGACGCCAGCTTCTACGTCTTCGAGTACCCGTGGTGGCGTTTCCTGGCGTCGTACTCGTTCGCGCTGATCGTCATCACGGTCCTGGCCGTGCTGTTCCTCAACTATGTCTACGGCGGCATCCGCATCGCGGGTCGCGGGCCCAAGCTGACGCGCGCCGCCCAGGTGCACCTGTCGGTGCTGGTCGGCATCGGCGTGCTGCTCAAGGCGGTGTCGTACTACCTCGACCGGTTCGGCCAGGTGATCGCCACGGGCGGCCTGGTCGACGGCGTCACCTACACCGACGACCACGCTCGCATCCCGGCCAAGAACATCCTCATCGGCGTCGCGATCGTCTGCGCGCTGCTGTTCTTCGCGGCGATCTTCATCCGGTCGTGGGCGCTGCCGGCGATCGGCCTCGGCCTGCTGGCGCTGACCTCGATCCTGATCGGTGCGATCTGGCCGGCCGTCATGCAGGGATTCCAGGTCAAGCCGTCCGAGCCCGACAAGGAAGCGCCCTACATCGCGCGCAACATAGAGGCGACCCGGCAGGCGTACGGGATCAGTGACGTCGAGACCGAGTCCTACTCGGCCAAGACCAAGCTCACCGACACCGAGCTCGCCGACTCCGCCGAGTCGCGGGTCAGCACCCGACTGCTCGACCCGACTCTGATCTCCGACGCGTTCGAGCAGCTCCAGCAGGTGCGTGGCTACTACGCCGTGCCCACCACGCTCGACGTCGACCGCTACAAGCTGGGCGCCGACCAGCAGCCTCAGGACGTCATCATCGCGGCCCGTGAGCTCAAGCTCTCCGGCCTCCAGCAGAGCCAGCGCAACTGGGCCAACGACCACACGGTCTACACCCACGGCTACGGCATCGTCGCGGCACGCGGCAACGAGCGCGGGCCCAACGGTGAGCCGGTGTTCGTCGCCAAGGACATCCCCCAGGTCGGCGAGCTCAAGACCACGACGCCGCCGCGCATCTACTTCGGCGAGCAGTCGCCGAGCTACTCGATCGTCGGCCGCCCCAAGGGTGCAGAGCCGATCGAGGTCGACACCCCCCAGGGTGGGGTCTCGTCGGACAAGGCGACCAAGGAGAACGCGACCCAGAACACGTACAACGGCAAGGGCGGCGTGCCGATCGGCAACACGTTCAACAAGCTGCTCTACGCGTTCAAGTTCGCCGAGCCCAACATCGTCCTGTCGAACCGGGTCAACTCCGAGTCCAAGATCCTCTACGACCGCGAGCCGCGCGACCGGGTCAAGAAGGTCGCCCCGTGGCTCACGGTCGACGGCGACTCGTACCCGGCCGTCGTCAACGGTCGCGTCGTGTGGATCGTCGACGGCTACACGACCAGCAACTCGTTCCCCTACTCCGAGCACCGCTCGCTGCGCGAGGCCACGGCCGACACGCTCACGAGCAGCAACTCGCAGACCGCGCTGCCGACCGACCAGGTCAACTACCTGCGCAACTCGGTCAAGGCGGTCGTCGACGCGTACGACGGCACGGTCAAGCTCTACCAGTGGGACACCAAGGACCCGGTCCTCAAGACGTGGATGAAGGTCTTCCCCGACGTCGTGGAGCCCAAGAGCGAGATCAGCAACGCGCTGCTGGAGCACCTGCGCTACCCGGTCGACCTGTTCAAGGTGCAGCGCGACGTGCTGCAGCGCTACCACGTGACCGACCCGCAGGCGTTCTACAACGACAACCAGCGTTGGAAGGTCCCCGAGGACCCGACCGCGCCGACCGGGTCCAACGCGCTCCAGCCGCCCTACTACCTGTCGACGGCACGGCCGGGCGAGGACGAGCCGAAGTTCTCGGTGACCAGCGTCTACCTGCCCAACAGCCGGCAGAACCTCGCGGCGTTCGTGTCGGTCAACTCCGAGGCGACCGACACCGCCAACTACGGCAAGATGCAGATCCTGCAGCTGCCGAACGACACGCAGATCTCCGGTCCGAGCCAGATCGCCAACGACTTCCAGGCCGACAAGGGTGTCTCGCAGGCCCTGCTGCAGTACCAGCAGTCCAAGACGACGACGATCAAGTACGGCAACCTGCTGACCCTGCCGGTCGGCAACGGGTTGCTCTACGTCCAACCCGTCTACATCCAGCGCAGCGCGATCGAGGGCTCCTACCCGGTGCTCCAGTTCGTCATCGCGTCGTTCGGCAAGGACGTCGGCTTCGGCCAGACCCTCGACGAGGCGCTGCGCGTCGCGCTCGGCCTCGAGGAGGGATCGGCGCCCGACGACACCGGCACGCCGACGACGCCCGAGGACCAGAGTCCGGGGCAGCAGACTGCCTCGGCGCTGCTCGACGACGCCAAGGCGCTGTACGACGACGCCCAGAAGGCGCTCAAGGACGGCGACCTGGCGACGTACCAGTCGAAGATCAACCAGATGGGCCAGAAGATCGAGGACGCCCAGAAGGCCGTGGCCGACGAGAAGTCCAGCAAGAAGTAGGGGAGCGGGGACCCCGGATTTGATCCGTGGGTCCCCGACCCGTAAAGTGGAGCAGGCGACGCGGGGTGGAGCAGCTCGGTAGCTCGCTGGGCTCATAACCCAGAGGTCACAGGTTCAAATCCTGTCCCCGCTACCAATGAAGGCCCCTGACCAGCAGAAATGCCGGTCAGGGGCCTTTGTCATGTCCTCGACTGCAGGGACATCTGGCGCTGGTTAGAGTTTTCGGGTATGCGTACTTTCTACCCAGAGATCGAACCGTTTGACTCGGGAATGCTGGAGGTCGGTGCTGGCCAGCAGGTCTACTACGAGGTGTCTGGCAATCCTGAGGGCAAGCCGGCTGTCTATCTCCACGGTGGGCCGGGCGGCGCGTCGAGCCCGGATCAGCGGCGAGTCTTCGATCCGACGAAGTACCGCATCGTGCTGTTCGATCAGCGGGGCTGCGGTCAGAGCCGCCCTCATGCGAGCGAGCCTGTGGCCGATCTGAGCGCGAACACGACGTGGCACATCGTGGCCGACATCGAGGCGTTGCGTGTTCACCTCGGTGTCGACTCGTGGCTCGTGTGTGGCGGCTCCTGGGGCTCGGCCCTGGCCCTGGCGTATGCGGAGAAGTATCCCGAAAGGGTCACCGAGCTCGTGCTGCGTGGCATCTTCACTCTTCGCAAGAGTGAGCTCGACTGGTTCCACGAAGGTGGCGCTGCCAACATCTTTCCCGATCTCTGGGAGGGCTTCATCGAGCCGGTGCCGGAGGACCAGCGCGACCGTCTGATCGAGGCGTACAGCCGCCTGCTCAATGACCCAGACCCCGACGTTCACGTGCCTGTGGGCAAGGCATGGTCACGCTGGGAGTCGTCCACCATCACGTTGCTGCCGGACGAGGAGCTGATCGAGCATTTCACTGAGGATGCGTTCGCTGTGGCCTTCGCGCGGATCGAGAACCACTTCTTCATGAACGGCGGTTGGTTCGACGACGGCCAGCTCATTGCCGAAGCGGTCAGGCTCAAGGACATCCCTGGTGTCATCATCTAGGGGCTACTAGAGACTTTCGGCAGGGCCGGTGTCTGGCCAGACTCGGTCTAGGTGCTCGGCGGGTTCGCTCTCTTTTGGGCTGCCCACCCGGTTTGCGGGTGTGGCTCACTATCGGTCTGCTGCCCGTCGGGCGCCGCTGACGAGGCGTGGCTCAAGAAGGGACTGCCCTGCTCGTAATAGCAATGCCCACCTCGCCGTCCCTATTGGAATGAGCGCAGGCGGGAGAAGCACATGGAACAGGTGATTATCGGGGTCGATCCCCACAAGCTGTCGGCCACGATCGAGGTCGTCGACAACCAGGAACGGATGCTTGGCTCTGGTCGGTTCACGACCGACCAGGCCGGCTATAAGGCCATGCGGGCCTATGCAAAGACCTGGCCCGACAGGGTCTGGGCGGTCGAGGGCGCTAACGGTGTCGGACGCCCGTTGGCACAACGCCTGCTCGAGGCCGGGGAACATGTTGTTGACGTCCCGGCGAAGCTCGCGGCCCGGATCCGGCTCTTCGACACCGGACACAACCGCAAGACCGACGCCCTCGATGCGCACTCCATCGCGATCGTCGCGGTCCGCACCAAGACGCTGCGGGCGCTGCAGGTCGACGGTGAACTGGAGGCGTTGCGGATGCTCACAGACCGACGAGAGGCGCTCACCCGACGCCGAGTTCAGACGGTCGACCGTCTGCAGGCACTGTTGGCTGAACTGCTCCCTGGCCAGGCGAAACGCGACATCACCACCGGCCAGGCCAAAGCCATGTTGGCCAGCGTCCGCCCGCGCGACATCGCTGGGAAGACTCGGCGCCGCATCGCATCCGACGAGCTCGCCGAACTGGTCGCAGTGGAGGCGAAGATCAAGAAGGCCACCGCTGAGCTCAAAACCATCGTGCTCGCCCGCGGCTCCACGCTCATGGAGCTGCACGGTGTCGGACCGGTCGTGGCCGCCCGGATCCTGGCCGATGTCGGCGACGTGTCGCGCTTCGCTGACCGCAACCGATTCGCCTCTTGGACCGGCACCGCACCGCTGGACGCGTCCTCAGGTGAGCAGAATCGTCACCGGCTCTCAAGGGCCGGGAACCGACGGATGAACCACATGATCCACATCGCCGCAGTCACCCAGCTGCGCCTGGACACCGACGGCCGTGGCTACTACCGACGCAAACGAGCCGAGGGCAAGAAGTCCTCTGAAGCGTTGCGCTGCCTCAAGCGCAGGATCTCCGACGTCATCTACCGACAACTCATCGACGACGCCAGACGCTCGGCAAAAACAGACGCCAGTGCGAGTCCGGGAGGGCACTGCGGGGCGTCTCGAAAATCCAGCGCGGTCGACCTGCCCCCGCACATCGACACTTCGGATCAGCCACTTCCCGGACCCGCAGAACCGACGCTACAACCGGCCGCCCGCCAACGAAAGACTCCAACAGAGAACACGCTCTCAGCGGCGTCTTGACAACAGAAGGGAGCCGCTATGACATGTGCACACCAGCGAGGACTGCCTGGGATCTGCACCGAATCTGGCCAGAGGCTGAGCTTCGCATGGTCCCGGACGCCGGTCACGCCTTCACCGAGCCGGGCATCCTCGACGCGATCATCGAGGCCACGGACCGTTTCGCCTCGTAGTGCGCGGCGAAACGCCGTGAGGTCACAGCTTCACATCCTGTCCCAGGAACCAGCACCCATCAGTTCCGGGCAATTGTCCCGGGGGATCGTGAGAGCGTGCCCATGAGCTCGCCGCGCGTGGCTACGAACATGGAGTCATCAGCACCCATGCGAAGGAGTCGCGATGACCACGACGAACAGCAGCGCGCGACGCGGCGGAGCCTGTGTGGCGGTGGCCGTCGCGATGCTCGTCATCTGCGCCTGCGGCAGCCACGCCACAGCGACCGACTCCACGACGAAGCCGAGCAGTCCGACGACGCCGGCCCCGTCGAGTACGGTCACGGCAACCGGTCAGCCCCTGATGCTGCGAAATCGAGTGGCGGGTTTCAACGGCAGGGTCATGGACGGCTCGGTGCTGGGGGAGTCGTCGTTCTGTCCCGGCGGTCTCCTGCGCCACGAGCGCGGGAGCCCCGACATCGGGTTCCCTGCCGTCAACGAGCTGCGATGCAAGGACGGGACCGTGCGGATCGGTTTCGGACCGGGGCCTGACCAGATGGAGCACCTGGTTCAGACCAGCGTGTGGCGGATCCTCGACGGCACCGGACGATACGAGGGTGCCGTCGGCGACGGGCGGATGATCGTCCAGTTCGAGGACGGACAGCCTCCGCGGGGTGTCGAGACCTTCGTCGGGTTGGTCGTCCTCGAGAAGGACCGGTCATGAGGGGCGTCAAAGGCCCCTGACCAGCAGGATGCTGATCAGGGGCCTCTGTCACACGCGTCGGCGCACTATCGAGTCGGCCGTCACTCCGCCATGGCTGGCTCGGCGGCCGGGGTGGGCGGGGCGACCTTGTTGACGCGGATCAGCGCCAGGGACGCGATGAGCGCCAGCACCGTCACCACGAGGGCGGCCTGGAACGCATGCTGCTGGCCGGCGACGAAGATGTCGGACTGACCTGCTGCGGTGCGGGCGCGTACGCCGAGCTCGCCGGCGCGGTCGGACGCGGCGTGCGCGAAGACCGTGCCGAACGCGGCCAGGCCGATGGCACCGCCGACCTGCTGCCCGGTGTTGAGGAGTGCCGACGCGAGACCCGTCTCGTGCGGCTCGACACCGTTGACCGCGGTCATGGTCAGCGGCACGAAGCTGCATCCCATGCCGAGTCCCAGCAGCAGGAGCGATCCGAGGAACGGCCAGTAGCTGCTGCTCGCGTCGAGCTGTGCGAACGAGATCATGGCGAGGATGGCCAGGATCGGCCCGGCGGTGAGGAACGGCCGGATGCCGATCGTCGGGATGAGACGCCGGACCACCACGATGGACATGAACATGATCGTCGCGGGCATGGGCAGGAAGCCGATGCCGGTGTGGAACGGGCTCCAGCCGTGCACGTTCTGCAGGTACTGCGCCATGAAGTAGAACGTCGTGAAGAGGGCTGCCGCGAGGAACAGCATGATGAGGTACGCCCCGGTGCGGTTGCGGTTGTTGAAGATCCGGAATGGCATGAGCGGGTGGGTCGAGCCGAGCTCGATGAACACGAACGCGACCAGCAGCGCCGCGGCGATCGCGAGGGTCACCAGGGTGATGGTGGATCCCCAGCCGTCGCTCGCAGCCTTGGTCAGGCCGTAGACCAACGTCGACATGCCGGCGGTGACGGAGATGGCGCCGGGTAGGTCGAGCTTGGTGCCCGAGCCTTGCGACTCGTTGAGCACGCGCGGCGCGAGGAACAGCACGATCGCGCCGATCGGGGCGTTGATGAACAGCGCCCAGCGCCAGCTCGCGTAGTCGGTCAGCACCCCGCCGAGCAGCAGCCCGAGGGCGCCACCGGAGGCCGCCATGGCCGCGAACACGCCGAACGCGCGAGCGCGGGCCGCCGGCTCGGTGAACGTCGTGGCGAGCAGTGCGAGCGCGGTGGGGGCGGCGATCGCGCCACCGGCGCCCTGCGCGGCTCGGGCGATGATGAGCATCGTCTCGCCGTTGGCGAACCCGCCGACCAGCGATGCGGCCGCGAAGATCGAGATGCCGATCATGAACATACGCCGGCGACCGAACAGGTCACCCGTGCGGCCGCCGAAGAGCAGGAGCCCGCCGAAGGCGAGTGAGTACGCGGTGACGACCCACGTGAGGTTGTCGGGCGAGAAGTTGAGATCGTCGCGGATGCTGGGCAGCGCGACGTTCACGACGGTGGCGTCGAGGACGACCATGAGCTGCGCCACGCAGATCACGGCCAGGGCGAGCCCGCCGTTGCGGGTTGCTTGCGAGGGTGGTGCTTCAGTCATGGGGTGTCTCCGTGTCTGTGGTCGAGAGGGGGCGTGCTGGGCGGCCGAGCACCGGGAGCAGCACGCTGCTCACGACCTGCTCGGCGTACGTGCGGCCGGCCGGCTGGCCGGTCATGAGGACTCGCTGGAGCATGAGCGACGGCATGAGGCTCGCGGCCATGGCGACGTCGATGTCGGGCCCGAGCTCGCCGCGCTCCCGGGCGCGTTCGAGGATCCCGGTGATCCGCGCGATGCGCGGCTCGGTGAAGCGGATCCTGAAGGCCTCGAGCAGCTCGGGCTCGCGGGGGAGGGCGGAGCAGATGCTCGCCATCACCTGCATCAGCCGCTCGGTGTGGGGGCTGCACGAGGCCGCGATCATCATCTCGATGTCGCCGTCGAGGGAGCCGCTGTCGATGGCCTCGAAGGCGGGCTTGAGGGTCGCCATCGCATCGATGACGAGCTCGGCCTTGTTGCTCCAGCGGCGGTAGACCGTGGCCTTGCCGACGCCGGCTTCGGTGGCGACGGCCTCCATCGACAACCGGTCGTAGCCGTCGCGCACGAGGAGGTCGATCGATGCGTCGATGATCGCCTCGTCGCGGCTGGGGTCGCGGGGGCGACCCCTGGCGGGGGCCTCGGAAATGGCGGGGTCGGTGATGGGCACGACGAAGAGCGTATCACGAAACGGAACGAGTCCGTATCGTAAAGAATCGAAATTGGTTGCGTTTGCCAACTGTTCGCCTGAAGGACTGCCCGCGGTCAATCTGGCTGCTTAACGTTTGTCCCCTCGGGAAGGACGTTGACATGACGTGGACCCCAGCGGCTCGGGCCCGCGGGATCAGCAAGCAGTTCGGGCACGTGATCGCCCTCGACGGCGTGGA
>CAWDXV010000025.1:0-28349 GCA_963806345.1 uncultured Actinomycetota bacterium
GACCCGGCGACACTGGCATACCTCGAGGCCGAGAACGCCTACACCGACGCGGCGACGGCGCACCTCGAGCCGCTGCGCCAGCAGATCTTCGACGAGATCAAGGCCCGCACCCTCGAGACCGACCTCTCGGTGCCCGTGCGCCGCGGCGCTTGGTGGTACTACTCTCGCACGGTCGAGGGCCAGCAGTACGCCATCCGGTGCCGCTGCCCGATCGGCGACGCCGATGACTGGAACCCGCCGGTCCTCGAGGCCGGCGCCGAGTCGAGGGCGAGGAGGTCCTGCTCGACTCCAACGTCGAGGCCGAGGGCCACGAGTTCTTCTCGCTCGGCGCGTTCAGCATCAGCGACGACGGAGCCTGCTGGCCTGGTCGGTCGACACGCAGGGCGACGAGCGCTACACGATCCGGGTCAAGGACCTGCGCACCGGCGAGGTGCTGCCCGACGAGATCATGGCGACCAGCGGCGGCGCCACCTGGTCGGCCGGCGGGACGCACCTCTTCTACACGACGGTTGACGACGCCTGGCGGCCCCACCGAGTGTGGCGGCACGGCCTGGGCTCACCGCCGAGGACGTCCTGGTGCTCGAGGAGCCTGACGAGCGCTATTTCATCGGCGTCGGCCGCACCCAGTCCGAGCGCTATCTCGTGATCGGGCTGTCGTCCAAGGTCACCAGCGAGGTGCGCGTCCTGGAGGCCGACGACCCGAGGGCGAGTTCCGCGTCGTGCTCCCCCGCCGCGACGGCGTCGAGTACTCCCTCGAGCACGCGGTCATCGGCGGCAAGGACCTCTTCCTGATCCTGCACAACGACGGCGCCCTCAACTTCGAGCTCGACCGCCGTGCGGGTCGACGACCCGAGCGTCCGTACCGTCGATCATCCCCGGCAGCGAGTCGACCCGGCTCGAGGACGTCGATGTGTTCGCCCGTCAGATCGTCGTGTCCTATCGCCGCGACGCGCTGTCCCGCATCGGCATCATGCCCCTGGGCGCCGACGGGGTCGGCGCTCTCACCGAGATCGACTTCGGCGAGGAGCTGTTCACCAGCGGCGTCGGCGCCAACGCCGAGTGGGACCAGCCGCTCATCCGCGTCGGTGTCGGCTCGTTCATCACGCCGGCGTCGATCTACGACTATGTCGTCGAGACCGGCGAGCTGATCCTGCGCAAGCAGGCACCCGTGCTCGGCGGCTACGACCCGGACGAGTACGAGCAGCACCGCACCTGGGCGGTCGCCGACGACGGCGTGCGCGTGCCGGTCTCGGTCGTGTGCCGCAAGGACACCCCGCGCGACGGCACAGCGCCTGCGCTGATCTACGGCTACGGCGCGTACGAGGCCAGCATGGATCCCGGGTTCTCGGTCATGCGGCTGTCGCTGCTCGATCGCGGGTTCGTCTTCGCGATCGCTCACGTACGCGGCGGCGGCGAGCTCGGCCGCCACTGGTACGACGACGGCAAGATGCTGCACAAGCGCAACACGTTCACCGACTTCATCGCGAGCGCCCGGCACCTCGTCAGCGAGGGCTGGACCTCCGCGGACCGGCTGATCGCCGAGGGCGGCAGCGCCGGCGGCCTGCTGATGGGCGCCGTCGCCAACCTCGCGCCCGACGCGTTCGCCGGCATCGTCGCCAGCGTGCCGTTCGTCGACGCCCTCACCACGATCCTCGACCCGAGCCTGCCGCTGACGGTGATCGAGTGGGACGAGTGGGGCAATCCGCTGGAGGACGCCGACGTCTACGCCTACATGAAGTCGTACACGCCCTACGAGAACGTCGGCGCGCACCCCTACCCGGCGATCCTCGCCGTCACGAGCCTGCACGACACCCGGGTCATGTACGTCGAGCCGGCCAAGTGGGTCGCCAAGCTGCGCGCCACGGCCACGGGCGAAGCCCCGATCCTGCTCAAGACCGAGATGCACGCCGGTCACGGCGGCGTCAGCGGCCGCTACGCGTCGTGGAAGGAACGCGCCTGGGAGCTCGCCTGGATCATCGACGGGCCAGCTGCGGGTTGAGCGAGCGGAGGCCGCCCGCGACCGAGGTTTCGTCATCTGGCGGCTTCGCCGCGATCGCGCCCCCTACTCGCAGAGCTCGTGGGGGGACCCTCAA
Source organism: uncultured Actinomycetota bacterium (assembly GCA_963806345.1). Classification (GTDB taxonomy): domain Bacteria; phylum Actinomycetota; class Actinomycetes; order Propionibacteriales; family Nocardioidaceae; genus Aeromicrobium. The sequence goes on from CAWDXV010000025.1 coordinate 2,094, forward strand.
CCTGCTTCGACGCTCGGCCGCGAGCTGCCTCGGTCTCGGCGCATACCACGCGGTGCCTAAGAAGCCACTGAGAGCGGAATCCTTGGGGCACCAAGAGCGTTCTGATCAGTACAGACACTGATGGGAGGCGCACGGTGAGCGCACGAAATGGAACACCAACATCGAGGGCAAGGACAGCGTCGGCATGTACCTTGCCGAGATCGCCCGCACTCCCCTGCTCGACGCCGGAGCGCGAGGTCGAGCTGAGCAAGACCGTGGAGGCCGGGCTGTTCGCCCGACATCTCCTCGAAGAGGGCCGCGTCGGCCGTCGCAAGGGTGGCGCGCCGAAGTCCGCCACCGAGGAAGAGCTCAGTGGCTCGCCGACCAGGGCGACCTGGCGATCCAGGAGTTCATCCAGGCCAATCTGCGACTCGTCGTCTCGATCGCCCGCAAGTACGGGCGTTCGGCGATGCCGATGCTCGACCTGGTCCAGGAGGGCAACACCGGCCTCATCCGCGCGGTCGAGAAGTTCGACTACGCCAAGGGCTTCAAGTTCTCGACGTACGCCACCTGGTGGGTACGTCAGGCCATCACCCGCGGCATCGCGCAGCAGGCCCGCGTCGTACGCCTGCCGGTCCACGTCGTCGAGGAGCTCAACCAGGTGACGGCCGCACGCCGCAACCTCGAGCGCCAGCTCGGCTACGACCCCGAGCCGCAGGAGATCGCGCTCGAGCTCGGCATGGACATCGACCGGGTCATCGACCTGATGTCCTGGGGACGTGACCACGTCAGCCTCGACTCCCCGGTCGATGAGGACGGCGACACGTCGCTGGGTGACCTGATCGCCCGCGAGACGCAGCCCGGTCCCGACTTCGCGGTGCTCGACGACGAGTCGCGGCACCTGATCTCGACGCTGGTCGATCATCTCGGTGAGCGCGAGGCCGACATCGTCCGAGCTCGCTACGGCCTGCTCGACGGACGCCAGCAGAAGCTCGCCGACATCGGCAAGCGACACGGCATCTCGGCCGAGCGCGTACGTCAGCTCGAGCGCGAGGCGCTGGCGACGCTGCGGCGGATCGCAGATCCGGACCTCGCCGCCTAGGCGGAGGCCGCCCTGGACACGAGCTCGTCCCATATCCCCCCGACGATGGTGGCGAGCTCGTCCATCGGACCGGTGTTGTCGATCACCAGATCGGCGGCACCGGTCCTTTGTTGTCTGGACGCCTGCGCCGCGATCCGCGCCCGCGCCTCGTCCTCGGACATGCCGCGTGAGCGACCAGCCGGGCGACCTGGACCTCCTCGGGCACGTCGACGACGACCACGACGTCGCAGTGCTCCGCGGCACCCATCTCGACGAGCAGCGGGTTGTCGTGCACGACGATCGCGTCGGGGCCGGCAGCGAGCCTCGCGAGCGGCGGCAAGCTCCCGGATCGCCGGGTGCGTGATCGCGTTGAGATCCGTCAGCGCCGCCGGGTCGGCGAACACGACGGCCGCGAGCGCCGGCCGGTCGAGCGTCCCGTCGGCGGCGATGACGCCGCTCCGAATCGTTCGGCGATCGCCGCGAGGGCGGGGCTGCCCGGCTCGACGGCCTCGCGGGCGAGCAGGTCGTAGTCGATGACGACGGCGCCGTGGGACGCCAGCAGCGCGCTGACCGTGCTCTTGCCCGAGCCGATCCCGCCGGTGAGCCCGACCCTCAGCACGTACGACCTAGCCTGCGGCGTTGCCGTAGGTCGTGACGTGCACGTGGTCCATGTGGTTGGCCGTGGCGCTGCCGCGGTCGGACATGCTGCGCCAGGCGCCCGACGTCGCGGGACGCCAGATGTGCTGGTGCCAGATGATGTACTCGATGCCGAGCTCGGCGCGGTGCTCCTGCAGGAACGCGGCGATCTCGTTGCCGATCGGGTTGCCGGCGCCGACCATGATGTCGATCGCCTGGCCGGTGGCGTGCTCGCCGCGGCCGGCGACGCCGCCGTAGCGGACGATCGAGGGGAACATCGCGCAGACGGCGCGGTGCACCTTGATCGTGTCGGGCCGCAGGCCGCGCTCGGAGCCGGAGCCCGAGGCGCACGGCGAGGTGCCGAGCGGCATGTCCTTGACCAAGGCCTTGGCGGCGACCCAGCGCGGCAGGCCCTTGTGGATGACCTGGGCCCAGTCGCCCTTGGTGACGCCGGTGATGTCGACCGTCTTGCCGGACGCGAACTTGGCGAGCACCGGCGACGAGCTCTCTGCGGCGGCGTGGACCTCGAGGCCGACACCGCGTAACGGTGCCCTTGACCTTGGCGTCGGCGGCGGCCTCGTTCGTCAGCGGGCGCGGTCGGCGCTGCGGCTGACGTCGTGCGACTGCTCCGACGACAGCGCGATCAGGTCGCTTGGGCTGGGCAGCGGCTTCGACGGGGCTCGGCGGATCGTGTGCGACCACGAGAGCACCTGCTGCGGCAATGGTCAGCATACCGGCGGTGGGGAGGATGCCGCGAGATGTTCAGCCGACGGGGCGCCTTGCGTGCATGCCTGTGGCGAGAATCTGCCACGGATGACCACCTAGTGCGTAGACGAAAGTCTGACTCAGCGTTCGAGTGAACCATACTTCGTGCAGCGGTTCACATTGATGCGCCCATCCCCGCTGGCGGCGTGACCGAGTCTCACGATGTGGAAGGTTTCCGGTGCCGGACATTCTGACCGCCGCCGACAGCGAGCGGACGCAGGGCCGCGTCGCCGGGGCCCTGTACGCCCAGGGGGTCCGCGCCGGCGACCGGCTCGTCCTGTGCTTGCCGGGTTCGGCTCGACTACGTGAGCGTCGTGCTCGGCGCCGCGCGGAGCGGCATCGTGCCGGTGCCGCTCGACCCGCGACTCACGGCGTACGAGCGCGACGCGATCATCCGCGACGTCGAGCCGGCCCTGGTGGTGGACGACCCGGCGGCCTCGAGGCGCTGTCAGACGGCGAGCCGATGCAGCTCGACGACTGGCCGCGCTGCCGTCCGATGCACTTCACCTCGGGGACGACCGGCCGGCCCAAGGGCGTGTGGTCGGGGCTGCTGACACCCGAGCACGCCGCCGCCCTCGTCGCGGAGGAGCGGGATCTCTGGGGCTTCGGCGCCGACGACATCGACCTCGTCGTGTCGCCGATCTATCACTCCGCGCCCCTGCGGTTCGCGATGGGCACGCTGCTGGCCGGCGGATCGATCGCGGTCCTGCCGGCGTTCGAGCCCGGAGACATTCGTCGAGGCGGTCACCGAGATCCGGCCGACCTCGATGTTCTGCGTCCGGCTCACCTGCAGCGACTGTTCGCCTGGCTCGACGAGCACGGCAGCCGCGCTCGACGCATCGAGCTTCCGGCTCGTCGCCCACGCCGGAGCACCGTGCCCCGAGCCGATCCGTCGCCGCGCGCACGAGGTGTTCGGGATCGACGTGGTGTGGGAGTTCTACGGATCGACCGAGGGCCAGTTCACCGCGTGTCCGGCCCCCGAATGGATCGCGCACCCCGGCACCGTGGGCCGGGCGAGGCCGGGCCGCGTCGTCACGGCCGACGGCGAGGGGCAGCTGTGGTGCGCGTGCCCGAGTGGGCCCGCTTCACGTACTGGAACGCTCCGGACAAGACCCGCGCGTCTGGAAGGACACGCCGGACGGTCCCGCGTTCACCGTCGGCGACCTGGGCCGGATCGAGGACGGCTACGTCTACCTCGACTCACGGCGTGAGGACCTGATCATCTCCGGCGGCGTCAACGTCTATCCGGCGGAGGTCGAGGCGGCGCTCGAGGACGCCGAGGGGCTCGTCGACCTCGCGGTGTTCGGCCGCGACGACCCGCACTGGGGACAACGGGTGTGCGCGGCGTACGTCGGCGAGGTCGACGAGCAGGTCCTGCGCGCGCTCGCGACCGAGCGGCTCACGCCGCCCAAGCGGCCCAAGACGTACGAGCGGGTCGCGTCACTGCCTCGCACTGCGACCGGCAAGGTCCGCCGCACTGAGCTCTGAGACCTCCGACCTCGGGGACCTGGTCGGGCGCGGCGAACTTCTCGCCACCCACGCGCCCGACGAAGCCCAGCAGCAGCCCGGCGATGACGTCGGAGACGTAGTGCCAGCCGAAGTAGACCGTCGCGACCATCGTGATCACGAGGAACGCCCGCAGGGCCCACACGAACGCCCGATGCAGCCCGGCCCGCTGGGCGACGAGGCAGGCCGTCGTGGCGATCGCGACGTGGAGCGACGCGAACGCGGCGATGTTCTGGACCGTGTTGGTGTGCGCGGGTCGGCGAGCACCTGGAGGCGCTCGATCCACATGGACTGCTGCAGCGCAGTCGTCGAGGTGTGGCTGAGATCGGCGAAGTCGCCCGGGCGGTCGTAGATCGGGCCGAGCGTCGGCAGCGCGAAGTTGAGCGCCACGCCGATGACCCAGTCGATCGAGACCGCGGTGACCCACCACGAGCTGACACGGTCACGCCGCGCCCACACGAGCGCCACGGCCAGCGACGCGGGCAGTGCGACGATCCAGACGATGTAGAAGAACGACAGCACGTGCGCGGCGACGTGGTGCCGAGCACGTCGTGCAGCAGCACCGCCGGCGAGTGTCCGCCGAACATCGCGAAGTCGATGCGGGACAGGTCGCGGTCGTAGAGCTGGTGGTTGGCGAACGGCACGAAGCCCTTGAGGTTGCGGATCGAGGCATACGTGACGTACCAGCCGATGAGCCCCACGACCATGAATCGCAGGCTGGCCGCGGGCCACCGCTCCCGCCAGACCTCGGCGGTCGCGGCGCGGGCCGATCGCCACGAGTCCGCCCGGATGACGGCCCGCGGCAGGACGTCGAGCACCAGGGCCAGCAGCACGATCAGCGGCAGCAGGACGAACGTCGGTCCGATCGAGCCGTCCGGGTCGTGGAAGCCGAGGCCCAGGGACTCGGCCATCACGAGCGCCGCGATGAGAGTCGCCACGGCCAGCGCGGAGCTGAACTCCAAACCCGATCTGCGCACGGTCAGACTGTATCGTCCGCCGTGGATCGCAGCCGGAATTGGACGGCTCAGACAGCCTCGTCGACACACGTGAACGTCTTGCGGTACTGCTGCGGAGTCGTGCCCCGAGCGGTCGCGAAGTGGTGGCGCAGCGTCGCGGCGTTGCCGAACCCCACCCGGGTGGCGATCTGCTCGACCGAGAGCGAGGAGTTCTCCAGCAGCTCCTCGGCATTGGCGAGGCGCTGGCTGGTGAGCCACTGCAGGGGCGTCGTGCCGGTCTCGTCGCGGAACCGGCGGGCGAACGTACGCGGTGACATGTGCGCCTGCGCGGCGAGCCTCTCGACCGACAGCGGCTCGTCGAGGTGGTCGCCGGCCCACGCCAGCAGCGGCGCGAGGGTGTCGGACTCGGTCTGGCCCATCGGCGTGCGGACGAACTGGGCCTGACCGCCGTCGCGGTGCGGCGGCACGACGATGCGTCGGGCGGTCGTCGTCGCGACCTTGGCGCCGAACGCCTGACGCATCAGGTGCAGCGAGGCGTCGATGCCGGCCGCCGAGCCGGCGCCGGTCATGATGTTGCCGTCCTGCACGTAGAGGACATCGGGGCGGACGATCGCCTTCGGGTACATGCTGCGCCATGCGATCGGCGTAGCGCCAGTGCGTCGTGCACTCGCGGCCGTCGAGGAGGCCGGCCTCCGCGAGGATGAACGCCGCCGAGCAGTGCGCGTAGACGATGGCACCCCGCTCGTACGCCGCCCGTGCCGCGTCGAGCACGAGCGGGTCGAGTCGAGGAACTCGTGCTTGGGCGAGAAGCAGACCAGGTCGGCGTCCTCGAGCGCCTCGAGCCCGTGGTCGACGTGAGGTCGTAGCCGGCGCGGCCGCGGACCCGGCCGGGTCGCGGCGTGCACACACGGAAGTCGAACACCGGATTGTCGTCCTCGGGGTGATAGGGCTCGGCCCACACCTCGCAGATCGATCCGAGGCCGAACGGCTCGGCGCCGTCCTGCACGATCACTGCAACGGTCTTCATGGCACGAGCATCGCAGACAGATGGCAGTAAATCAATGCAGAGTGGCATTACTGCCACTGGTGGCGGGATCTTGACTGAGCAAGAATTACTGCCATGTTGATTTTCCTGATCGCCCTCCTGGTCATTGCCGCCGGGGTCGCACTCGCCGTGCTGATCCCCAAAGACGGGTATGGAACCCGCCCCGCTCCGCGCAGCCACGTCGACTCCTTCCCGCCCAACAGCTTCGTGTGAGCCCCGCAACGCGAAGAACCCCCGGTCCGAGTGGACCGGGGGTTCTTGCGTGGGGCGGAAGGTTACTCGCCGCCCGTGAGCTTCTCGCGAAGCGCCTGCAGCGCCTCGTCCGAGGCGAGCGAGCCCTCCTGCTGCGGAGCGTCGTCGCCGGCTGCGGTGTCCGAGGAGTAGTTGGCCGCTTCGGTAGCCTCGATGCCGGCCTTCTCGGCCTCCTCGATCTGCTTCTTGTGCGCCTCCCAGCGCTCGTGCGCCTCGGCGTACTGCTTCTCCCACGTGGCGCGGGCTTCGTCGAAGCCGTCCTGCCACTCGCCGGTCTCGGGATCGAAACCTTCGGGGTAGATGTAGTTGCCATCGGCGTCGTAGGACGACGTCATGCCGTAGAGCGTCGGGTCGAAGTCATCGCTGACTGCGGCCTCGGTCTCGTTGGCCTGCTTGAGCGACAGCGAGATGCGGCGACGCTCGAGGTCGATGTCGATGATCTTGACCATGACGCTGTCGCCGATCTGGACGACCTGCTCGGGGATCTCGACGTGACGCTCGGCGAGCTCGGAGATGTGCACCAGGCCCTCGATGCCCTCCTCGACGCGGACGAACGCACCGAAGGGGACCAGCTTGGTGGCCTTGCCCGGCACGATCTGGCCGATCTGGTGCGTACGGGCGAAGTGCTGCCACGGGTCTTCCTGCGTCGCCTTGAGCGACAGCGAGACGCGCTCGCGGTCCATGTCGACGTCGAGCACCTCGACGGTGACCTCGTCGCCGACCTGGACGACCTCGTTGGGGTGGTCGATGTGCTTCCAGGACAGCTCGGACACGTGGACGAGTCCGTCGACGCCGCCGAGGTCCACGAACGCACCGAAGTTGACGATCGAGGAGATGACGCCCTTGCGGACCTGGCCCTTGGTGAGCTCGGTCAGGAAGTTCTGGCGAACGGCCGACTGGGTCTGCTCGAGCCAGGCACGGCGCGACAGGACCACGTTGTTGCGGTTCTTGTCGAGCTCGATGATCTTGGCTTCGATCTTCTGACCGATGTACGGGTCGAGGTCGCGCACGCGGCGCATCTCGACCAGCGATGCCGGCAGGAAGCCGCGCAGACCGATGTCCATGATCAGGCCGCCCTTGACGACCTCGATGACGGTGCCTTCGACCACGCCGTCCTCGGCCTTGATCTTCTCGATGTCGCCCCACGCGCGCTCGTACTGCGCACGCTTCTTGGACAGGATGAGGCGGCCTTCCTTGTCCTCCTTCTGGAGGACGAGGGCTTCGACGCTGTCGCCGACGGAGACGACCTCATTGGGGTCGACGTCGTGCTTGATGGAAAGTTCGCGGGAGGGGATGACGCCCTCGGTCTTGTAGCCGATGTCGAGGAGAACCTCGTCACGGTCCACCTTGACGATGACACCTTCGACGATGTCGCCGTCATTGAAGTACTTGATGGTGAGGTCGATAGCGGCGAGGAAGTCTGCCTCAGAGCCGATGTCGTTGACCGCAACCTGGGGTGCGGCGTGGGGTGTGGCGATACTGCTTGTCATATAGGAGTTGCTCCGATGGATGGGTGGAATTGTCGGGCACGTCTGACAGCCCTTGGATCGTGATGAGTCGAGGAGATTGCGGGCTCCGCCACGTGGGCACGAGCACGGGCCTGCTCTGTCCGAGGTACGTACAGGCCATCAGCGCACCACCAATCGTACGCGACAGGCGTCCCGCGCGGGAAGCCGGGTCAGGCCGGGGACAAGAAAGGCTGACAGCGCACGGGCGTACGTGTCGACGTCCGCGGCACCCATGAGCTCTCGCGCCGAGTGCATCGCCAGCTGGGGGGCGCCGACGTCGACCGTCAGCATGCCCGTGCGCGCAGCGCTGAGCGGTCCGATCGTGGAGCCGCACGGCAGGTCGGCGCGGTGCTCGTAGCGCTGCAGCGGCACGCCGGCCTGCTCGCAGGCGACGGCGAACATCGCGGCGCCGGGTGCGTCCGTCGCGTAGCGGAGGTTGACGTTGACCTTGAGCACCGGTCCCCCGCCGATCGAGATGTGGTGGAGCGGTTCGTGCCGCTCGGCGTAGTTGGGGTGCGTCGCGTGCGCCATGTCGCCCGAGGCGCAGACCGATGCGGCGATCGCCCGGTGGTAGTCGTCGCGGGTGCCGCCGGCGCCGAGCACGATGCGCTCGAGGACCGTGGCGAGCAGGTCGGACTGGGCACCGCGCTCTGAGGTGCTGCCGACCTCTTCGTGGTCGAACAGCGCGAGCACCGGGCGGACCCCGGCGACGGGGGACGCATCGAGCAGTGCACGGACGCCGGCGAAGCAGGTCACCTGGTTGTCGAGCCGCGGCGCCGAGACCAGCTCGGCACGCGCGCCGGTCAGGCCGCTCGGGGTGACGTCGTGGGTCATGAGCTCGAAGCCCAGGATGTCGCCTCGCGCCACGCCGGCCTCCCCCGCCACGAACTCGAGGAACTCACCCTGCGAGACCGACCAGATGCCGTTGAGGTGTCGCTGCGGGTCGGGCTCGACACCCTTGCGCTCGGCGGAGAGGTGGATTGCGAGCTGAGGCACCCGGAGCACCGGAGCATCGATGTGCACCAGCGTCTCGGTGCCGTCGCGCAGGGCCAGCCGGCCGGCGAGGCCGAGGTCGCGGTCGAGCCACGAGTTGAGCCAGGCTCCGCCGTACGGTTCCAGGGCGACGACGCCGAGGCCTTCCGGGGCGATGTCGTGGTGCTGCTTGAGGCGTAGGTTGGGGCTGTCGGTGTGGCCGCCGACGACGCGGAACGGATCGCTCGGCAATTCACTCGACTCGGTGGACCACGCCACGAGCGAGCCCCCACGCACCACGTAGTGGCGGCCCGGCTCGGTCGGCCAGGGGTCCTGCTCGCTCACGCGTACGTATCCCGCGGCGTCGAGCTCGGCGGCGACCGTGCCGCACACGTGGAACGGGGTCGGTGAACGGTCGACGAAGGTGCACAGGTCGGCGGCGGAGGCGATGGTCATAGGAACCTCACCCTAGAACACCGCACCGCCGCAGAATGAGCGACGCCGCGACCCCTTAGGAGGCCGCGGCGTCGCCATCGTGAAGGCAGGTCAGTGCGTGACCAGCTCGCGTGTCTCAGCCGCGTGCGCCCCGGAGTCCCTTCCGCGACGCGTGAACAGGCCGATGCCGATCAGGATGAGACCGAGCGCCCCACCGCCGTACGGCACGTACGTCTTGACGGCCTTGAGCAGCAGAGACTTGGACTTGAACTCGTTGACCGTGTCCGTCACGTTCGCATCCGTGTAGCTCAGCGTCGCCTTGGTCGTCGTCAGCACCCGCTCGCCGTCGAGCTCGAGGTAGCTGTCCTGCGCCGTCTGACCCCAGAGGATGACGCCGGTGACCGGCTCGACCTTGTAGGTGCTGACGCTGGAGTAGATCCGGTCAGCCGTGACGGTCGCCTCGTCCGAGCCGACGAGCGTGCCCGGCACGTCGATCGTGCCGGTCTTGATGGGCTCGATCGTCTGCTTGTACTCGTAGGTCTTCATGCCCTTGACCTTGCCCTGGCCCACGTACTGGGCGGGGGTGGCCTCGCGCAGCGTGCCGTCCCAGAACGGGTACGTCTTCTTCTGCGAGTCGAAGGGGAACTTGAAGTAGAGACCCTTGAACTTGCCCGGCTCGATGACCTCGCCGTCGACGTCGGACCGCGCACCCTTCCAGTCCACTGCCAGGCCGGTGGTGCGGTCGAACGCGACCCGGTCGTCGGTGGCGCTCAGCGCGACCTTGCCCGAGCCACAGTTGAACGTCGGCTTGTCGGTGCAGTCGTAGATGTCCCAGACCGCCACGTCGCGGTCGAGGGCCTTGCTCGCCTTCTTGCCTTCCTTGACGTTGCCGACGATGACCTTGGTGTTCTTCAACGGCCCGGTCGTGGGCTTCAGCCCGGCTGCGACGTCGAGGTAGTCAGCGTCGGCTCCCGACGCTGTGGTCGAGACGCTGGTGGCCTCGTGGTTGAGCGGCACGACGGCCACCTGGTCGTACATGTAGAACTTGGACAAGCCGGCCAATGCCAGCAAAAACGCGCCCAGGAACAGCGCGACTGTTCCCAATTTCTTACTCACTGTGGGCTCCCTCCACGTTATGAACGCTTGACCGTAGCACCGGGGAGGGTCAGCTCAGGCGGGCGTCACACCGCGACGTTTGAGCACGTTTGCGCACGTCGCGGCCCGGATCGGTGACCCTCGCGGATGGCAGGATCGACGGTTGTGACCGCCCCTGCCCTGTCGCCCGTACGGGCCCTCGTCCCCGCGCACCTGTCGGTGGCTCAGCGGGTGCGCGTGATCGCGTACGCGATGGTCGCCGCCAGTCTGGCCATCAAGGCCTGGGTCGTGCTGCCGGCGTGGTTCTACAGCGACGACTTCCGGTTCATCGAGGCCGCCCGGACCCGCGGGATGTCGATCGACTTCCTGTTCACCCCGCACGACAGCCAGCTCATGCCGGTCGGCGTCGCGATCTCGTGGCTCGTCTCACAGTCGGACGGCTACTCGTGGGTCGCCGCGGCCGCCATCACCCTGGCGCTGCAGCTCGCGGCGGCATTGGCCTGCCTCCTGATGCTGCGCACCCTGTTTGGCGACCGGTGGGGCATTCTCGTCCCCTTGGGCCTGTTCGTGGTCTCGCCAATGGGCCTCGAGGCCGGCGTGTGGTGGTCGGCGTCGCTCAACGCGCTGCCGATGCAGTCTGCTTTCTTCCTCCTGGTGACCTGCGTCGTGCTGTGGGCACGCGAGCGTCGTCCGCGCTGGGTTCTGGGAGCGGCGGGGGCCATCGCCTTGGCGGCCCTCAGTGGACCCAGAGGACTGGCCATGGCGGTGCCCGTGGCACTCCTGATCGCCCTGTTCCTGACCCAGGGAACGTGGTGGCGCCGGCCGTACGACGTCGTGCGCCGGCACCTGCTGCTGGCCGTCCCCCCGATCGTCATCGCTGTCGGCTACGTCGTCCTGTACGCCCGCACGACCCCCACACCGGTCGAGTCGAGTGGCGACGCGCCGGCCCTGGCTTTGCTGCACAACCTGGTGATGGGATCGTGGGCGCCCTCGCTGTTCGGCGGACCGTGGCAGTGGCGTGACGTCGCCGATCCGGTGTCGGTCGCCGCGGCACCGGCTGTGCTCGAGGTCGCCGCCACGGTGGCTGTCATCGCAGCGGCGGCGTGGCTTGTCCGCCGCAACCCCCTCCCCGCTGCCTCGGCCCTCGCGATCCTGCTCGCGCAGCTCACGGTGACGTACCTCGCCCTGGTGTTCGGACGTGGCCTGCAGGTCGGCGCGCTCGCCGGGCTCGTCTCGCGCTACCTGGCGGACACGCTGCCGGTCACGACGCTCGTCATCGGACTGGCGACGATGCCGGTCCTGGTCGCCGGCGCGCCGGCCTTCCGCCGCCCGCTCCCCGCCCCTGCCGCACTCGGCACGTGGTCACACCGGCTGCTGATTGCCGGCGCTGCGGTCGTGGTGGCCGGCAGCGTCCTGAGCACGGTGCGCTACGCCGCGCCATGGCATGCCGACTTCGTGGCTCGGGCGTACGTCCACAACGCGGTGTCCACGCTGAAGGCCGACCCGACGCCGATCGCCGACGTGGAGGTGCCGGATCTCGTACAGCTGTCGCTCCACTACCCGAGCAACCTGCCATCACACCTGCTGGAGCCGTACGGCGACGTCGTGCAGACGACGCAGTCCGGCAACGACCTGCGCATCCTCGACAGCTCGGGCCACAGTCGGCAGGCGATCGTCGGCGGCGGCGCGGAGACCGACCTCGACGCGATCCCTGGGTGCGGCGTGCGCGTCGGCCCGACCGACGCGATCATCTCCCTCGACCGCGAGGAGATGGACGCGTTCCCGTGGACCAGTGTCAACTACGTCGCCTCGGCCGATGGTCTGATCGAGGTCACCGCCGACGGGCGCGACGTCGCGGACCTCGCAGGTCGCGGCCGGGCCGCACACGTATTTCTTCCTCACGGATGGCGCCTACAGCACCCTGACGCTGCGATCCAAGACCCCTGGCGCCGAGCTGTGCGTCGACATCGTCCGTGCGGGCCCGATCAAGGCGGTCTCATGAGCACGGACACGGCCGCCCCGGTCCCCCGCACCGCACCGTCCTTCCCCGGTCTCGACACCATCCGCGCGGTCGCGGCCATCTGGGTCGTGGTGACCCATGTGGGCTTCTGGACCGGGTTCTACGGGCACGGGCTGCTCGGGGCGATGACGCAACGTCTCGAGGCCGGTGTCGCCGTGTTCTTCGTCCTGTCCGGCTTCCTGCTGTCGTACCCGTGGCTGCGCCAGCTTCGGACGGGCGCGCGACGGGACACGATCGGCCGGTACGCGTTCAAGCGGGTCCTGAGGATCGTCCCGGTCTACTGGGTCGCGGTGATGGCCGCGGTGCTGCTCGTGCCCCGGAACGACGGCACGTCGCTGCCGCGCACGCTCGACGCGTTGCTGATGATCGACATGTACAAGGAGGGACTGCTGCTCGAGGGCCTGACCCAGATGTGGAGCCTCGCGACCGAGGTCGCCTTCTACGTCACGCTTCCCGTGTTGATGGCGCTCCTCGTCGGGCTGGTCGCTCGGAGTCGGTGGCACCCCGTCCGGATGCTCATCGCCCTCGGTGGCGTTGCCGTCGCCTCGCTGGTCTGGGTCGCCGTCGCGGCCGGTTCACTTGCCTCGTCCTGGGGTGGGTGGGTCAACCAGGCCCTGCCGGGCTACCTGGGCTGGTTCGTCATCGGCATCGGGTTCGCCGTCATCGATGTCGACCGTCGCCACGCTGCCCCGGGTCGTGAGCTCGCCGTGACGCGTTGGTGCCGCACGGCGGCGTCGGCGCCCTGGACCTGCTGGGTCGTAGCGGGCGCCGTGATGTTCCTCGCCAGCACTCCCCTGCTGGGACGTGTGCTGCTGGTCGAACGCACCCCTGCGCAGCTGGTGTGTCGCGCGGTCCTGTTCGGCCTCGTCGCCGCCGCGGTCGTGCTGCCGGGGATCTTCGGGCAGCCGTCCACGGCGTACGCCAGGATCATGGCGCACCCCTTCCTGCGGCACCTGGGACACATCTCCTACAGCCTCTTCTGCTGTCACGTCATCGTCATCGCGGTCATGTTCGACCGCTTCGACCTGACCCAGTTCTCCGAGAACATGTGGCTCGTCCTCGCGGCGGTGCTCGTCGTGAGTCTGGCCGTGTCCGAGGTGATCTATCGCGTCGTCGAGCGACCCTTCATGCGGCTCAAGAACACCGGTCGTCGCAAGCCGACAGCAGCGATCGCCGAGACGCCCGCCAACGCGAGCAACTGAGGCGTCGCGAGCGAACCGCTCCAGCTGTCGAGTCCGGCCCACGGCTTGGCGACGGCGAACATCACCGCGGCGGCGACAGCCACAGGAGCGACTGCCGCGGCCGCGGCCCGGCGGGATCGCAGCGCTGCGACAAGCCCGGCCGCTGCAACCGAGGCTCCCAGACCAGGCAGGCCCGCCACCAGCACGGCGACCGCGATCGCGGCCATCGTCAGCAGCCACGCGCGCGGCGCGCGGTTGGCTCCGGTCGCCGGCCACAGCCGCTCGTCACGGCCCGATCGGAGGCAGAATCCCGCGAGCGAGAGCAGCAACAGCCCTCCGACGACCAGCAGGATGCGGTAGAGCGTTCCGGGCCCGTAGCTCTCGGACAGGTCGGCCGCGTTGGCCGCGTTCGTCCGCCAACCCTGCTGCCAGCCGTCGAGCACGACAGGCTTCGGGTCACCTGACGGCGTCGTGGCGGTCCAACCGGGGTTCTCGTTGTGACCTGTCGAGACCACGACGCCGGAGTCCGGTGACCGATCGTCAGAGGCGCTCAGCAACACGTCGACGGGCCGGATCGTCGACGTCCCCAGTGTCGTGATCCGCTGCTTTCCGGCCGAGAGGTCGACCCGGCCGGCCCCACACGCTCGGGCATTCGCGAGCTCTCCGCGATAGAGGCCGGCCGGAGAGGCCACGAGCCGAGTACGCAAGGGCGTGCCGTCGACCTCGAGAGTCGGGCCGCTCCCGCACGGGTACCTGCGCAACGAGTCGTCGAGGGTGATCGGCAGGCCACCGACCTTGCCAACCCGCACCTCGCTGACGCCGACCGGGAGCGGGGTGATCCCGGCGTCGAATCCCAAGGAGGCACGCCGGACGTCCGCGTCGAGGTGCACCTCGACGGACGTCGCCTTGACCGGCTGGAACAACGCGGCGCCGTCCTTGTTGACCTCGACGCGTTGCTGCGAGCCATCCGAGAACCTCAGGACGGCCGACGATGCGGGAGACGCGGCCAACGATGGTGCGGATTCGAGTCTCAAGGTGTCGACCGTCCGCGGAGTCAACCAGCGCACGGTGATCGTCGGGTCTGCGTCATCGGTAGCAGCGACCCAACCGGTCTGCAGGTCACCGTCCGCTGCCGCAAGTGCCCCGGCCGCTGGCGAGTCGGTCTGCTGCGAGCTCGCCGCGATCGTCACCAGCCGGCCCTTCTGCAATGCGGCATCGATCGAGGCCCCGCCACGCGGTGCGACGCGCATCCGCAGGTCGTATGCCTGGGCGGTCGGCAACGTCAGCTCGCGGTCGAGGACGCGGTCGTCCTCGACCCGCGCGGCATGCGCGTTGGAGCACCGCGGCGCCCCGCCGACGTCCAGGCAGCCGTCCACCCGGCCGTCGGCGCCCTGCATCAAGATCGCGTGCGGCGCGGCCCAGTCTTGCGGGATCGCCGGCATCACGAGCGGTCGCGAGAGCGTCACTCCGGGGAGCACGACCTCGCTCACCGCCACGGGCCGCAGCAAGGTCGAGCGGGCCGAGATCTCGAGGCGATCGACCCGTCCGACAGCGACCGAGACCGGCGTGCTGCCGCGTACGGTCACGGCACGGTCGCCCGTCTCGGTGGACACGACGAGCTGCCGGGTCTCACTGGCGGGGAGGTGCAGGGCGATCGTGGCGGTGCCGATGGACGTGGGGCGATCCAGCCGCAGGCGGAGCCACGAGCGCTCGCCGGACCGGGCGACGTCGGGCCGCCACGCTGTGTCAGGATCGCCGTCGAACGCGGCCCAGGGCTGCGACGACGGGTCGGTGCGTGGGGCGGCATCGATGTCTGACTGTGAAGAGGACGCGGTCAGAGATCGGGCGCCTCGGAGGTCGGGCGTCGTCGTCCACCTCTTGAGCGCGTCCTCGTCGTAGCGGTGGACCCGCCGGTCCGCCCGATAGGGCTCCTGCACCGTCAGCGAGGCCGAGCGGTTGCGCTGCACGGAACCGAATGCAGCCTCTTGTCGCCGATTGCCGTCGGTCAGGATCGTGCCGCTCGGAGCCTTGCCGTCGACGTCCTTGGCCATGACGGTCGAGTAGCCGTTCGTGACCCCCAGCTCGTCGAGGCTCAGCAACGACCCGGACCCTCCGATCAGGGCGTCCAGACGGTTGTCGTTCGTGACCTGGCGATCGCTCCACGGTCCGTCGAACGAGAAGACCTCGACTGCTGGTCGATCGGTCCGCCAGCCCTCGTCGACGAAGACCCGACCACCCTGGGGATTGAGCACGATCGGCCCCCCGCCGATGGTCGGGCCGAAGGTGGCGACGCGCCGCATGCCCGGCACCGAGGCGAGGGTCGCGCGCACCAGTTCGGGCGACACGACACCACCCGCCCGATCGAGGTCGTTGCGGACGACCACCGTGCCGACGCCGGCCCGGCGCAGGAAGTCCGCGAGCCCCTGGGTCCCTCGTCCTGTCGACAGGGCCTGCGAGATCGTGTCGAGCATCTCGATGTTGCCACCGGGCGCGAGCGGTATGACGTTCCGTACGGCCCAGGGCCCGGTCGCCAGCGGCTGAAGCGGCTCGTCGCCGGTGCGACCCCAGGCATACGTGCCGAATGACGTCGCCGGCGCGACCAGCGTGGTGCCCTTGGCGTGCTTGCCGATCCACTCACCGGTCTCGTCCCAGTAGTGCGGAATCGACTGGTAGCTGCCGCGCGGGGCGACGTGGCCCGTCCAGCCCGGGACGGTCGCACCGAGGACGGCGGCACAGGCCAGCATCGCCACGCCGATCGCGAGTGGATCGGGCCGGCGCCTCCCGAGGCCGTCGACGACTCGCCCCTGGGTCAGCTTGGTCACCGCATGGCAGAGCCCGATGACCAGAGGCAACCGGAGCAGGACATCGAACTTGTGCGTGTTGCGCAGCGGCGCGAGCGACCCGTCCAACAGGTCGCGGATGGCATGGGAGCCG
Organism: uncultured Actinomycetota bacterium; assembly: GCA_963806345.1. Taxonomy (GTDB): domain Bacteria; phylum Actinomycetota; class Actinomycetes; order Propionibacteriales; family Nocardioidaceae; genus Aeromicrobium. The sequence continues at coordinate 18,459 of CAWDXV010000025.1, forward strand.
AGGCCCGAGGTCGAGCCGACATGGCCGAGCGTCACCAGAACCAGGCCTGTGAGGAGCCCCGCCACGAGGAAGCCGCGGGCCGGGATGTCGCGTCGGGACAGGCCGATGATGCCCAGCACCAGCACGAGCCCGCCATTGAGGATCAGCAGCGGCTCGGTGATCAGCAGGCGCGCCGCGTCGGCATTGGGGTCGACGAGCGCCACCCAGTTCGTCGTGCCGCGCAACGCGTCGAGGACCGTCGCGGCGACCGTGGTGTTGGACGCCGACTCGATGTAGTCGAGGAACGGCGGGCTGTAGCGCCCCAGCAGCAGAAGCGGCAACAGCCACCACAACGTGCCGGCCAGCACCAACGGCGGCCACCAGAGCATCATCGTGCGCCGCCTGCGACTCCGTGGCGCGCACCAGATCCACCACGCGGCGAGCGGTACCACCGCGAACGTCGCCGCGGCGTTGACTCCTCCGACCATGGCGACGACGAGCGCACTCAGGGCCGCCTGCCGACGTGGGTCGCCGCGCACCAGCCCGACCACGAGCGGCACCAGCACCCACGGAGCCAGCGCCGATGGCCACATCTCGATCGACGAGGCGCCGAGGACCGAGAGCATGCGCGGTGACAGGGCGAACGCGAAGCCGGCCAGGATCCGGGTCCAGCGGTTGCCGATCCGCATCACGTCGAGCAGCACGACGGTGCCGAGGAAGGCGAGGACCAGGAGCAGCGACCACCACAGCCGTTGGGTGATCCACGGCGACAGGTCGGCAAGGTGTCCCAGTGCGAAGAACGGACCCATCGGGAACAGGTAGCCGTACGCCTGGTTCTGCACCTGCCCGAAGGCACCCTGGGAGTCCCACAGGGACAGGGCGCGGCCCAGGAAGCCCAACGGATCGACCGTCAGGTCGAGCTTGGTGTCGGTCACGACGTTGCCCGGTGCCTGCGCGAAGGCGAGCGCCACCAGAGCGAGGCAACAGGCAGCGAGCCGGAACCTCCAGACGCTCTTCAAGGTCGGGGCAGCCGGCTCGAACTCGACCGGCTCCTCGGTCACGTCTTCCTCAGCACGATCGCGAGGTTCCACGTCACCAGCTCACGTACGACCGGCACGCGCAGGACCCACCACGCCCAACGCGGCAGGTAGCGCGGGATCACCGCAACCACGTCGGCGGCCGACTGCCGGCGCGACCAGCGCAGGCCGGCGGCTGCCGTCACCGGGAAGAGCGACGTGCCGAAGACGTTCTTGGGTGGATGCCCGTGCTTCTTCTCGTAGCGCCGGGCGGCACGGTGGCCGCCGAGGAAGTGCCACGGCGAGGTCTCGTGGCCGCCCCACGGGCCGTACCAGAGCGTGTACGACAGGAAGACCAGCCCGCCGGGCCGGGTCACCCGCACCATCTCGTCGGCCATCGTCCAGGGCTCGTTGACGTGCTCGAGGACGTTCGAGGAGTACGTCACGCCGAAGCTGTCGTCGGCGAAGGGCAGCTGCATGCCGCTGCCGAGGACCGTGCCCTTCTCGGGATCGCCCAGTCCCGACAGCTCGCCGAGATCGGCGTCGAGCGGCGTGTAGGTCGCCCCGGCACCGCGGAACGCGTCGGCGAAGTAGCCCGGCCCTCCCCCGACGTCGAGCACCCATTGGCCGTCCAGCACGGCATACGTACGGATCTGGTCGACCGAGTCCCGGGCGAGCGTGCCGTAGAAGTGCGCGGGGTCGGTCTGCTCGACCCGAAAGGCCTGGAACAGCCGCCACGATCGGCCCAGATCAGGACGAAAGGGCAGGTCAGGCACGCCGAAAGGATACGGGAGGGGTGGACCACCCCGGTGTTAACATTTCCCGGTCATGTTGAGGGACATGACGTCGCCACGTTGAGGGACGTGCCGAGGGAGCAGCCGGCGTCACGTCGGCACCGAAGGAGGGGCCGGCGACCCGCCGGCCGACGATGCACATCCTTTTCTGCAACTGGCGAGACACCAAGAACCCCGAAGGTGGCGGCTCGGAGCGCTACGTCGAGAACATGGCGCGCGGTCTGGTCGAGCGCGGCCATCAGGTCACGATCGCGTGTGCCGCCCACGAAGCCGCCCCGCACGACGAGGTCGTCGACGGGGTCAGGTTCGTACGCCGCGGCACCAAGCTGGACATCTACGTCCGGACGTTCCTCGCCCTCCTGCTCGGTCGCTACGGCAAGGTCGACGCCGTCGTCGACGTCCAGAACGGGCTCCCCTTCTTCACCCGGCTCGCCACCCGCAAGCCCGTCGTCGTGCTGGTGCACCACGTGCACCGCGAGCAGTGGCCCGTGGTCTACCCCGGCCTCGTGGGTCGCATCGGCTGGTGGATCGAGAGCCGCGTCGCCCCGCTGCTGTATCGCCGCAGCGCGTACGTCGCGGTGTCGCAGGCGACCCGCCTCGAGCTCGTGGAGCTCGGCGTCGACCGCGAACGGATCACCGTCATCCACAACGGCAACGACCCGGCACCTGCCGTCGCAGCAGACCGGTCGGCCACGCCGCGCATCAGCGTCGTCGGGCGCCTGGTCCCGCACAAGCAGGTGGAGCACGCCATCGACGCGATCGTCGCGATGCGGTCCGACCACCCTGAGGTCGTCCTCGACATCATCGGTGCGGGGTGGTGGGAGAGCGAGCTGCGCGCACACGCCGAGCGGAGCGGGGTCGCGGACCGGGTCGTGTTCCACGGCCATGTCGACGACCAGGGCAAGCACGAGCTGCTCGCGACGTCTTGGGTCATGGCGCTCCCCTCGCTCAAGGAGGGCTGGGGCCTGGTGATCGGCGAGGCCGGCGCACACGGCACACCCGCCGTCGCCTACAGCACCGCCGGTGGCACGACCGAGTCGATCGACCACAAGGACTCAGGTGTCCTGGTCGACACACCCGACGAGCTCGTCGCGGCGCTGCGCGAGCTGATCGAGGACCGCGAATGGCGCGAGTTCCTCGGCCAGGGCGCCCTCGCCAAGTCCAAGACGTTCACCTGGCAGAGCTCGCAGGCTGATTTCGCCGCGATCCTCGAGACGTCCGGGCGGTAGGAGCAGGTCCGGACGCACGAAGGGCGGGCTCCGATGAGCCCGCCCTTCGTCGCGTCCGGGACGCGGTGTTTCAGTTGTTGGAGCCGTAGCTCACGTTCGTCGACGAGATCGGCTTCTCGTTGGCACTCTGCTGAGTCTGGACGACGCCCACGACAGTGGCTCCGGCCAGGCCGAGTCCGGCGATGAAGGCGATGATGCCGCCTGTAAGTGTTCCCACGTTGTTGTCCTCCCTCGAGACCACGCAAGGTTAACAGGAGGCGAGGGTCACGCCTTCGTCCGCGATGGCAGCGGTACGGGCTTGCGGCGTCGCCGCTCGACCGCCCCGCGTACTGCGCCGACGAGGGAGAACAGCAGCGTCAGCCCGGCCACCGCCCAGGTGGCGATCATGACCTGCCGGTCCTCCTCGTCGATCGCCTTGGGCCGGGCACCTGGGATCGCGAACACCCGCATCGTGCGGCCCTTGACCTCGAGCTCTCGAGCGCCTCTGACCTGCCGCAACGCGGCGCGCGCACCCGGTGCGTCGGTCTCCACGACGACGATGCCGATGCCCTGGCGAGCCAGGCCGCGACGGACGTCCTTGCCACGCAGCACCCGCTGGATGCGGGCCGCACGAGGATCCTCTCCCCCGATCGTGCGCCCGGAGACCACGAGGTCGTCGTTGACCACGGTCGTACGGTCGAAGAACCGGCCCGCCGGGTCGAGCACCGATGTGTCGTGGTTCCAGGACGGTCGTCGGTACGAGCTGAACGGCAGCACGACGATGTCCCCGCGTACCTTGGTCGACTCCACGACTCGCCGCGCGTCGGTCCAGGCCGCGGGGTATGTCGCGGGCTTCAGCCGGTCCCCCACGCCCCACGCCATGTCGGGCATCGCGGCGAGCGGCAGCACGAGGGCGAACACCATGACCGGCACCTCCCACGCGGTGAACTCGGCGCGGTAGAAGATCGTGTGCACGCCGGCTCCGAAGGCCACCGCCTCGAGCGGCACCAGCAGGGCGAGCCATCGCGTGCCGTCACGGATGAGGCCACCGGCCGGGACGTCCGCGACGATCCGGGCAACCAGGTCGGGAGCGAGCCAGCCGGCGAGCGCGACCGCAAGCCCGATCCCGCCCGCGACGCACAGCACGGCCAGCAGCCGCCCGTCATCGCGCCACATCGTGACCGCCCCGACGACGATGACGGCACCGATGACGATCGCGATGAGCACGGCGATCACCAAGGTGCGCGAGGTCGGGACCACCTCGGTGTTCCAGACGCCGCCGAGGGTCAGTGCCGAGCCGAGGCGGCCGAAGTGGCCTTCGGGCTGCAGGTCGAACAGGCCCACGGCAGCAGGGTCGCTGCGCGAGATGGCGGAGTGCAGGAGCCCAGCCACGATCCACGGGCTGTTGACGAGGGCAGCCAGCATCACGACACCCACCACGCCCCGGCGCCACGCGACGACCACGCCGAGGACCAGCCCCATGACGCCTGTCGCGGGGGTCAGAGCGGTCGCCGCAAGCGCGAGCGCGACGACCGACCAGCGCTGATCGCCCTTGCCACCGAGCGCATCGATGAGCCACGGGAACGCGGCACACGCCAGCAGCAGCGGCCACTGGCCCAGCACGAGGCGCTCGGCGATGAACGGGTTCCACACGGCGAGCGTGGCGGCCGCCAGCTGGGCCACCAGTGGACGCTCGCGCAGCAGCCGCGCGGTGCCGAGCGCCAGCAGGAACAACGCCGCGAACAGCACGATCCGCTGCACGACCGCCGCAGGGATCACCGCGCCGAGCAGGGCCACGACCGCATCCGATGGCACCGCTCGCGGCAGCCCCGTGCCGAGGCCCCAGATCTCCGGTCGGTCGAGGTCCAACGTGGGGACCCACACCATGTCGTACGACAGGACGTATCCCCGCGAGAACAGCGGCAGGCACACGGCCAGAGCCAGCAGCGCCGACCACGCGGGCACGGCGGCCCGATGGAGGTCGAGCTGTTGCCATCGCCTCATGCTCGCCCCTGCTCTTGTCCGACCCCGGCCACGGCTATTGTGCCGTGGTGAGATCCACGCGCGCGACCATGACGGGTGGAACGCTCGTGGCGGCCGGCATGATGACGATGAACATCGCGGTCTACGGATTCAACGTCATCGCCGCACGAGCGCTCGTGCCCAAGGAGTTCGGCGCCCTCACCGCCCTGTTCGGCATCCTGCTGGTGGGGACCGTTGCCTCGCTGGGGCTGCAGGCGGTCACGGCGCGCCGGCTCGCGATCGATCACGACCACCGCGACGCCATCATCGGCGCCACCGTCAGGGTCACGGTCATCGTCGCGTCGGCCGTCGGAGTGCTGGTTGCCGCCTCCACGATCGTCCTGACACCCGTGCTCAAGCTCGACAGCTACTGGGCGGTGATCCTGTGCGGTGCGACGCTCGTGCCGCTCACCGTCATGGGCGCCGAGTCGGGCATCGCCCAGGGCACGGCACGTTGGGGGGCCCTCACCGCGATCTACGTCGGCAACGGGCTCGGCCGCCTGCTGGGTGGCGCGCTGGCCCTCGTCATCTCGCCGACCGTCAACTCCGCCATGATCGGCATCGCGATCGGCTCCTGGCTGCCCGCCCTCGCCGGCGCGCGGCTCATGATCGGCCACGGCCGAGGCGAGCTGATCAGCCGGCGTCCGCTGTTGAAGGAAGCGCTGTTCTCGACGCACGCCCTGCTCGCGTACTTCGTGCTCAGCAACCTCGACTCGCTGATCGCCCGCAACCGCTTCGACGAGCACGAGAGCGGCCTGTACGCCTCGGGGCTCATCCTGGCCAAGGCGGCGCTGTTCTTCCCCCAGTTCGTCAGCGTCGTGCTGTTCCCCGACCTCGCCCGCGCGACGACGCATCACGCCCGGCTGCGCGCGGTCTCGCTGGTCGCCGGCTTCGGCGCGCTCGCCGTGCTGGCGACCGCGGCGCTCCCCCACCTCGCCCTGATCCTCGTGGGTGGCCACCAGTACGACGAGATCATGGGTCGCCTCTGGCTGTTCGCGGTCGCCGGCTCCTGCCTGGCTGTCGTGCACCTGTTGGTGTTCGACGCTCTCGCCAGGCACGCCCACGGCATCGTCGTGATGATCTGGGGCGCCGTCGTCGCGGTGCTCGTCGCCGCGTACGGGCTCGGCGTCGGCATCAACGGCCTGGTCCTCACCGTCGCGCTGGTGGCTGCCGCGCTCGCTGCGGTCGTGTTCGTGTTCGCCCCGACGGGGCGACGGGCGCCAGCGCTTCGCTGACGCCCGGTCGCGCTCCGCCGGCTACGGGATCGCCGTGACGTCGACCCGCTCGGAGAAGAGCTCGGCGGCGCCGTTGGACGCCATCGCCCGTACGTAGAACTGCGCAGGGACGCCGACATCGGTCGCCTCGGTCGTGACGTACCAGACAGCCAGGCCCTTCGAGCTCTGCACTCGAGAGCCCAATCCGTAGCTCGTGCCGTTCGCCCGGACGTACGCACGAACGGCGCGGCCCTTGCGAGCCGGGGTGAACCGACCGACGATCTGCACGACCTCACCGACCTGGGGGCTCGTGTTGGAGACCGTCACGACTGCGGTCTGGGAGACCACGTCGACCGTCTTGGTGAGCCCGGTGATCTGCGGATAGGTCTTGCCGCCGATCGTGACCTTGGGTGCAACGATGCGGAACTCGCGGTCGACAGCGGTGTGGCTGCTCACGCTGAACACTCCGGACGACGACGTCGTGTCGGTGTCGACGTTCTTCCACTGGCCCGCCGAGACGAGCTGGAGGACGGCCTTGCGCTTGACCGGCGTGCTGAGCGTGCCGGTCGCGGTGAAGTTCTCGTTGGCGATCGGGCGACCGGGGTTGATGAAGAGAGTGTTCTTCGCGCCCGCCTCGGCCGGGGCAACCCCCACGAGCGTGGCGCCCGCTGCCAGTGCGACGGATGAGACAAGTCCAGCTGCTGCGGTCTTCAGGTTCACGACAGGTCCTTTGAATGGTGATGGTGGCCGACGCAACAGGTTATCTCGAATTGACTGTCCCGTTGCTGTTTCAGCCCGTCCGGTCGAGACGGCGAAAGGTCAGTGACCGGCTTCGTGCCAGGTGCGGCCGACGCCGACCGACACGTCGAGGGGCACCGAGAGGTCGGCGGCCGAGGCCATCTGGTCGCGCACCAGCTGCTCGACCTGCTCCCGCTCCCCCGCGGCGACCTCGAGCACGAGCTCGTCGTGCACCTGCAGGAGCATGCGCGAGGTGAGACCGGCGGCGTCGAGCGCCCGCTCGACCCCCAGCATCGCGACCTTGATGATGTCGGCGGCCGAGCCCTGGATCGGCGCGTTGAGTGCCATGCGCTCGGCCATCTCGCGGCGCTGCCGGTTGTCGCTCTGCAGGTCGGGCAGATAGCGGCGGCGACCCATGATCGTCTCGGTGAAGCCGGTCTGCCGAGCCTCGTCGACGAGCCCGCGCAGGTAGTCGCGCACTCCGCCGAACCGCTCGAAGTAGTCGTCCATCAGGCCCTGCGCCTCGCCGGTCGAGATGCTGAGCTGCTGGCTGAGGCCGTAGGACGAGAGCCCGTAGGCCAGGCCGTAGTTCATCGCCTTGATGCGGGCCCGCAGGCCGCCGTCGATCTCGCCGGGCTCCTTGGAGAACACCTTGGCCGCCATGACGGTGTGGAAGTCCTCGCCGGAGTTGAACGCCGCGATCAGGTCGGCGTCCTCCGACAGGTGCGCCATGATGCGCATCTCGATCTGGCTGTAGTCGGCCGTCACGAGCGTGTCGAAGCCCTCGCCGACGCAGAACGCCTCGCGGATGCGCCGGCCCGACGCCGTGCGGATCGGGATGTTCTGCAGGTTGGGGTCGTTGGAGCTCAGCCGGCCCGTCGCGGCGATCGTCTGGGCGTACGTCGTGTGGATCCGGCCGTCGTCGGAGATCGACTTGCGGAGCCCTTCGACGGTCTGGCGCAGGCGGGTGACGTCGCGGTGGTCCAGCAGGTGCTGCAGGAACGGGTGCTCGGTCTTGTCGTAGAGCTGCTGCAGCGCCTCGGCGTCGGTCGTGTAGCCGGTCTTGGTCTTCTTGGTCTTGGGCATGCCGAGCTCGTCGAACAGCACGACCTGCAGCTGCTTGGGCGAGCCGAGGTTGATCTCCTTGCCGCCGATCGCCGCGAACGCCTCGGACGCGGCGTTCTGCGCCCGCGCCGCGAACTCCGACTCGAGCTCGATCAGGTGGTCGTCGTCGATCGCGATGCCGGTGCGCTCCATGCGGGCCAGCGTCGCCACGAGCGGCAGCTCGACGTCGTGGATCAGCGCCGTGCCGCTGGCCTGCTCGACCTCCTGGTCGAGCACCGCGGCCAGGTCGAGCGTGGCTCGCGCCCGGAGCATGCCGGACTCGGCGCCGATGTTGTCGGTGTCGAGGGTCAGCTGGCCGGAGTTGTCGGACTCGTCGCGCAGCTCACGCTTGAGGTAGCGCAGCGACAGGTCGCCCAGGTCGTAGGAGCGCTGGTCGGGACGGACGACATAGGCCGACAGTGCGGTGTCGGCGGCCACGCCCTGGAGCGGCCAGCCCTTGGCCTCGAGCGCCAGCGACGGGCCCTTGGCGTCGTGCAGGACCTTGGGCCGGTCCGGGTCGGCGAGCCAGGCCGCGATGGCGGCGTCGTCGTCGGCCGTGATGTCGTCGGTGCTGATCCACGCCGCCGACTCGTCCGAGGCGATCGCAAGGCCGACGACGTCGCCCGTGCCGCGCCCCCACGAGCCCTGCACGTGGAGGCCGAGCCGGGCGCCGGACTTGGACTGCGTCTCGAGCCACGCGGCGACCTCGCCGGGCGCCAGCGTCGTGCCCTCGAGGTCGAAGCCCTCCTCGGCCTGGGGCTCGACGTCGCCGAAGGCCTCGAACAGCCTGACCCGCAGCGCGTTGAACTCCAGCGCGTCGAACACCGTGTGGATCGCCTCGCGGTCCCACACCGTGTCGAATGCGAGGTCGGCCGGCCCTGCGGGCAGGTCGAGGTCGAGGATCAGCGCGTTGATGCTGCGGTTGCGCAGGACGCTGTCGAGGTGCTCGCGCAAGCGACTCGCCGGCCTTGCCCGGCACGTTCTCGACGTCGTTGACGAGCGCCTCGAGCGTGCCGTACTGGTTGATCCACTTGGCCGCGGTCTTGGGCCCGACGCCGGGCACGCCCGGCAGGTTGTCGCTGGTCTCGCCCACGAGGGCGGCGATGTCGGGATAGTGGTCGGGCGTGACGGCGTACTTCTCCTCGACGGCGGCCGGCGTCATGCGGGCCAGGTCGGAGACGCCCTTGCGGGGGTAGAGCACCGTCGTCTTGTCGGAGACGAGCTGCAGCGCGTCGCGGTCGCCCGTGCAGATCAGCACCTCCATGCCGGCCGACTCCGCGCGGGTCGTCAGCGTGCCGATGATGTCGTCGGCCTCGAACCCTTCCTTCTCGAACGTCGTGATGTGCAACGCGTCGAGGATCTCCTTGATCAGCGGGATCTGGCCGGTGAACTCCGGCGGCGACTTGGACCGGTTGCCCTTGTACTCGGCGTACTGCTCGAGGCGGAACGTCTTGCGGGAGACGTCGAACGCGACGGCGACGTGCGTCGGCTTCTCGTCGCGCAGCACGTTGATGAGCATCGACGTGAAGCCGAACACCGCATTGGTGCTCTGGCCCGTCGTGGTCGAGAAGTTCTCGACGGGGAGGGCGAAGAAGGCACGGTAGGCGACGGAATGACCGTCGATCAGCAAGAGGCGGTCCACCTGGTCGACTCTAGTCGCCGGGTCTGACGAACCGCGAGGCGGAGTCAGGTGCGGGAGCGGCCGCGTGCGTCGGTGCGGCGGCGAAGCGTCCGGCGTACGGCGATCAGCTTGCCGGTGTCACGTGAGTTCGTGGCCTTCATCGTGAGGCGCGAGCGCAGCTTGCTGGCCTGGATC
>CAWDXV010000026.1:0-191397 GCA_963806345.1 uncultured Actinomycetota bacterium
GTCCGAGCATGCGGTTCTCATCTGCTGTGAGGCCTGAGTCGGTTTCGAGGATCTTGGCGGCGAGTGTCGGATAGTTCTCGAGCTTTGTCGCGAGCACCACGGGATCGACAGACTCAAAGCGCAAGAAGTCCCAGAGCGAGGGGACTTCGCCGACGCGCTCAGTAGATCGACTTCACGGCCGCCTTGAGCATGATCATGCTGTCGAGCTTCGCGCTGGTGATGGACCTGAGGACTCGCTCCTGCGCAATTCGGTCGAAGCGAACGCTCGACAACCCGGGCAACACGCCGGATTCCTCTGCTGCGATCAGGTTCTTGCGAAGCGACTCCTTGTTGAGCGACTCATCGCCGAAGAGCGCGATCGGGATCAGGTAGTTGTTTGCGTAGTTGCCGATGAAGTCGATGACAACGAGATAGTCCTTGTCCGGCGCTTTGCGAAGACCACGGCCCAAGCTGCTGCACGAACACGATCGCCGACTTTGTTTGCCTCAGCATGACGACTTGGTTGATCGTCGGGATATCGACGCCTTCGTTGAAGACATCGACCGTCAGGATGTAGTCAAGTTCGCCGGCCTCGAGACGCGCCACTGACTGCTCTCGGAATTCCACGCTGTCGTCTCCGGTCAAGGCGATCGTCCGAAGCGGATTGCCACGCAACAGTCGAGAGTTGAGTGCTGCGGATAGTTCATGCGCTTCGCTCTTGCGGCTACAGAAGATGAGGCCGCGCGGCGCGGCGCCTGCTTGACCGTAAGTCTCGATGGCCCGGATGACGTGGTCAACGCGCTCGGGGGCGATGAGGACGCTTAGCTCATCTGACGGCGAGTCGCCGGATTCGTAGACAACGTCGGCGACTCCGTAGTAGTGGAACGGGCTGAGCATATTTGCTTCGAGAGCGTGGTTGAGCCGAATCTCGTACGGGACATTGAAGCCGTACAACTCGAAGATGTTGATGCCGTCGCCGCGCTCGGGAGTTGCTGTCATCCCGAGCAGGAATTCAGGACGGAAGTGGTTCAGGATGCGGCCATAGGTGACGGCGCCGCTTCGATGAGCCTCATCGATGATGATGTAGTCAAATTCGTCTGCCGAGAAGTCTCGAGGACATGCGCTTGGGACAGGGTTTGCACGGTCGCAAATACATAGCGTCGATCTGACTGCCTGGACGAGCCGGCAAGCTTGCCGTAGTCCGAAAGCGGACCCGCCGAGAACGCGATGGAACGCCTCGATCGTGCGATCCAGAATCTGCTCGCGGTGAACAACGAAGAGAAGACGGTCCGGCGCCACGGACCGCACGTCGAGGGCCGAGAGGATCGTCTTGCCCGTTCCGGTGGCGGAAATGATGATCGCCTTGGCTCTCGCCGTCAGCGCGGACCTGGGCCAGCGCTTCAAGCGCGTCGATCTGCATCGGGTTCGGAATCGATCTCCGTCTGCGGAGTGTCCAATACGTGCGCTGGCGGCGATGTGCTGATGCGATTCGGCGGAGCGATCCAGGCTTTCCGATACTCCGCGATCCATTCCTCGGTCAACGGCGTCGAGTTCAGCACCTCGCGATCGACCAATTCAGTGATCTGAGAGGAAAGGTCGCTGCCTGTGGCAGCGGACACCTTGAGATTCCACTCGTGATTGGTGGCGAGAGCTGTCTTGGTGAGGTTCGAGCTTCCGACTACCGCGGTGACGACTTCACTGTTCTCGAAGATGTATCCCTTTGGATGGAACGCGGCGTTGTTGTGAAGTCGAACGTCGATCCCGAATCCGCGGAGCTTGTGCAATTCAGCGAACGCGTCGGGTGAGTTGAAGCCAGGTAGTCGGAGGTAATCACTCGACCGACGCCGTTGAACTCGACGAGCTCCTTGATCATCAGTGCGATCGCGCCGGGAGTCACGAATGCGACTGAGAACGTGAACGTGTCGCAGCCCTTTAGTTCCTCAAGCAGCGTGTGAAGGACGGTGCTGCCCTCGTGGTTGAGGACCATGCGTGGGTTGTGACGCTGCGGTGCGGCTGTGTTCTGGCCGATATAGCCGAAAGCAATGTCTGACGGGAACGGGCTATCCCACCTGAAGTCCATGGTCACTCGAGGAGTCCCTTGCTCACGATGTCGACCGCGGGGATATCGGCGGGTGCCCAGTCGAGATCTCGGAGATCGCCCGGGGCAAGCCACTCCACTGACAGCATGCTCGCTCAGCAACGGGGACGCCATCGACGAGAGTGCAAAAGAACGTGGTGAGGCTAATCGTCGCGAAATCGTACTCGTGGACGGTCGTCGTGATTTCGTCTTCGACGTCGATCTTGCATTCAAGTTCTTCCTGAATTTCCCGCTCGAGCGCCTGCCGGGGGGATTCGGAGGGTTCGACCTTGCCGCCCGGGAACTCCCACTTCAGCGGAAGCTTTCCGATGTCGCCCCTCTGAGCGCACAGAACCTTGCCGTCTTTGACGATGACTGCGCCGACAACTTCAATGACGTTCAACTCCACTCTCCGCCCAGCTCAATCTCGAAGGCATTCCCACGGCGCCTCGTCGTCCGCGGGGCGTTGATGCGTGACGTCTGCCAGTCCGTAGATGGCAGATGCTGCGGGAATGAATTGGATAGATACTCCCGCAATGGTCGGTCGCAGACATAGACGTACGTGCCGCGAATGCCGCGGGTCAGCAGGACGCCATAGATGTTGCGGATGTAGCCCAGCAGATCGTCGTCGTCGTACTCGAACCCGAGCATCTTGTTGTTCGCTTTGCCCTTGCCGTCGTGGTACGAGTCGCGATCAATGCGTAGGCGACCAGCGACGGGGTCATAGCGCAGGTCGGGGCCGATGATCACGCCGGCGTAGTTGAGGTCATAGCCCTGCGTGGTGTGGATCGAGCCGACCTCATTGATCGAGGATGCGAGAACTGATCCAGTCGGTGGCGGTGTTGTTCCATTGCAGATCCAGGCCGTCGATCTGAATGTCAGGCACGCTCTTGTCGGTCTTGCTCCGCCACTTCCAGGCGAAGCCGGCAATGAGGCGGGAGAGGCCGACCTCGTGCTTCGCGGCAGGATGGCCTCGCGCATGGCGCCCAGATCGTCAAAGAGCCTCAGCTCGTATTCATCGAAACTGGTCGGCTCCGGCGGTGTCGGCGGACAGCATGGCCCGCACGTATGCGACGTAGTCCTGCCCGGCCCGGACGCGCATCTGCGATGTGAGCGCGAACGACCGTCCGGCGCTGGCCGCCTCCGTCGCCAGAGCGCGCACGACGTGCGGTGGCAGGTCAGATGTGGGCCGAATGCTCTGCTCAGGATCGAGAAGGAAGATCCGATGTGTGCTCATGCGGTGAATCCAGTCGAGCTGATTCCCGCCGGCCTCGTCGCCATCGAACAAGCGCCTGTTGGTCGCCTTGAACTTCGTGATCAGCGTCGGCATCGTGGCCGACAACTGCTGCAGGCGGTGTGCCTCATCCACGATCAGCAGGTCGATACTGCTCGCCGAGGTCGCCAACTTGGAACGGCGAAAGCACCATGCTCTTCGAGAGTCCCGACGTCTTGGTGAACACCTTCTCAACCGTCTTGCGCAAGGACTGTTGAGGGATGACCAGCGCCATCCGAAAGTCTTCGAGAAGTTCCGCGTTCTCTTGCGTAAAGAACCCGGCGAAGATCGCATCTGAGTCTGCGTCGATCAACGAGGTGTTGAGCTGGATGTCGCTGAGCAGCTTGATCAGGTAGATCCCGACGATCGTCTTGCCCGTGCCTGGCTGGCCCTCGATGACGGCTGTGCTCGGCTGCCCGCTTCGGAGATCGGTGAAAAGCTGCTCGAGGATCGCAAGGATCGCTGTGCGTTGGTCGTAGTTGAGTTCCTTGTAGGGCGACAACTTGAACATGTCGCTGTTCTCGATGTCTGCGGCCGACTTCTCGAAGAGACCCTCGGCCCGCAGCTGCTCGAAGATCTCCTCGAACTGCTCGCGATACGTCTCGCGCTGGTAGTAGTCGGAGCCGGTCATGCCGGCATTGGCGTTCAGAACTTCGTACTTGCCGTCGCCCGAGAATCGCTTGATCAGGAAGGACTCGAGGTCGAGGCACACGGACTTGTTGAACATCTCATCGATCACAACCCGCGCTGACGTGAGATGACTCCGGTCGCCCCGCGCGAGATGCTGCCGCATTCGGCTCAGCACATGGACAGTTTCGCCGACGTAGACGTGGCGTAGGCCGTCGATCGTGTAGACGACGGGCCAGTTTGCGCTGCGCGGATCCGTGGCTGCCCACGCCGCCAGCGAGTCCCGATCGAACGGAACTCGATGGATCCTAGAGCTCGTCATACTTCGCGCTCCGGCCCCGAGCCTTGTCGACGGGGTACTTGGTCCGCGTCGCCTCAAGCTTGTCGAGGACGATCTGGTCAGCATCGAGCCCGAGTTTGTCGGCAAGCAGGTGGCAGTAGGTGAGCACGTCGGCGAGTTCTTCCTGCACTCGTGCGGCGTCGAACTCTCCGCCCCACTGGAACCGTTCGAGCAGCTCGCCAGCCTCGATGGAGATGCTCTTGGCGAGGTTCTCGGGCGAGTGGAATTGAGCCCAGTCCCGCTCAGACACGAACTCACGGAGGGTGGTGATCAGATCGGGCGGGTTGCTTGCGAGGGCTGAAGTTGTCCGAGCTGGTCATGGTCCGTCAAGGCTATCGGTCAGTACCGCGATGTGGCGGGACATATCGATAGAAGACTGGGTCGCTGGTCAGTTGCCGAGTTGCCAGGTGGTCCCGCTCTCCCAGTCGACGGTGCCGTTGTATCCGTATCCGTGAGCGTGCCATCCTCATTCTCTTTGTTGACAGCGATACAGTCGAAAGTTCCGGTAAGGGCCGTCAAATCGTCTGTCGAACCTCCGCCCGTCGCGGTGCATTTCGCCGATAGGATCGGGCCGTCGAGAGTAGCCGTCTTCACTGCCTTTTTGGCGTCTCTTGACGATATTCTTTTCGAGCGTCCCCGACGGTACACGGCTCGAACGGCTGCGTTCAGCGTCGTCTGCGGCTTCCTGTTGCTGCTGCCTTCTCGGACTGCTCCTGCGCACTTCTTCTTTGCCCGCGGTCGGCTGCAGCAGCCTTGTCGGCCGTTAACGTTCTTGGTCGTGGCTCCGCTTCGCGATCAGGCCGCCGGCCGAGCCAAGAACGGGCACGTAGAGCGGCGATGGTGATTGACTTCGCTTGCTGAACTGAGGCCGCGTCCCCTTGATGTACGAGGTGCCGCAATGCGGGCAGAACTCACCTGTGCTCGCGCTCTGGGCGCTGCATTTGCGGCAGACCCCCGTGGGGGATGCGTCTGTCTGCTCCGATCGGTCATGTGCATTCAGCCTTCGATGTGGTGGATCCCGAGTGGTTCCTCGGCTCGGTGGGCAGTGCGTGACCGCCCACCGAGCCGAAGTTTGGGTCGCTACTTCAGCGCGAGCTTGATGTAGGCGTCGCCGCGGCCGAACAGGTCGCTGACCTGGAGCACACCGCCGGCGACGGCCGCCTTGGGCACGTCGTAGACGAGCAGGCCGGTCTTGGGGACGTCGGGCTGCATGTCCTCGAGGATCAGCGGCTCGCCGTCCTCGCCGATCGCGGCGATGGTGCCGTCATCGTCGGTGCTGTACTTCTTGTCGTTGCCGCCGATGAGCTTGGCGGCGTCGGACATGAAGGTCTTGGTCTCGTCCTTGGTGTTCTCGATCGTCAGCTCGACGACGACGTAGACGCCGCCGGCCTTCTCCTCGAAGAACTCGCCGCCGACCGTCGAGGCGGTCTTCGCGGAGTTCACAGTGTAGCGGGTGCCCTGGAGCTCGATCGTCTCGCCGATGGCGATGGGATTGCTCTTGGTGCCGGCCTTGTCGTCCTTCTTGGTGTCGGCGGCCTTGCCGGACGAGTCGACCTTCTTCGGGTCGTCACCGCCACCGCTCCACCTGCGGCAAGGCTCACGATCACGATGAGGACTAGGATGATGATCGCGCCGATCCAGCGCTTCTTCTTGTACCAAGGCCGGTTGGCCTTCGCGTACGCCTTGCGGGCCGCCGCTTCCGCACGGAAGTTGTGCGGCTGCTCGGCCGGCGGGACCGGCATGGTCGCGGTCGCGGTGTGTGATGACTGGAGGGTCTCGGTCCAGGCGACGCCGTCCCACCAGCGCATCGTCCCTTCGGAGTCGGGATACCAGCCGGCTGGCGTGTTGTCGGTCATTGTGTTCCCCTCCCGAGAGCTGCGCGACTCGTGGTTGAGGCGCGGACTGGTAGGTCGGATCGCGGGGAACGGATGGGGGCGAAGGTCCCGACTATTCGGGACTCGATTCGTCCATGAGATCGGGTGTTGTATGGGTGCGATACGGCGCTCGTTATGACCTAATTGTACGGTCACGATACGCCTCCCGCGCAGAGCTCGGTCGGCTACTCGACCGGCGAGTGGCTGGTAAGAGCTACTCCTGCGACGCGCCTCCAGCGTCGTAAAGGCCTGCTTCGGGAATTGATCTGGAATTCTTGCAAGGTTCTGTCAGGCCGGGGCTCTTATCCATGAGCCCGGCAAACGTCCGGAGCTGAAAACAACTCACCTCCAAGGACAGATCATGACCACGAACCGCACCTTCCGCATCGCCGCCAAGCTGGCTGTCGCCGGCGCCATCTCCGTCGTCGGCCTCACCGCCACGAGCACCGCGGCCCAGGCCGGCCCCGCGTGCAGCGACGGCAACATCATCATCGCGAAGGCCGGCAAGGTCACCGTCGGCACCGAGTGCGACGACAAGATCTACGGCACCACCGGCAACGACACGATCTTCGCCCTCGGCGGCGACGACGAGATCCAGACCGGCCAGGGCACCGACAACGTGTTCGCTGGCGGCGGCAACGACGACGTCTACACCGGCAGCGGCGTGGACAACGTCGAGGGCGAGAAGGGTGACGACTTCATCATGGGCGGCACCGAGAACGACACCATCAACGGTGGCTCCGGCGACGACATCATCCGCGGCGAAGAGGGCAACGACAAGCTCACCAGCTTCGCCGGCACCGGCGTGAACGACGGCTCCGACGAGCTGTATGGCGGCGACGGCAACGACACCCTCAACGGTGGCGAGGGCGGCGACCAGGTCGAGGGTCAGTTCGGCGACGACACGCTCGACTCGCACGAGGTCAACCCGGTCCGCGACAACCTCGTCGGCGGTCAGGGCAAGGACAAGTTCGCCACGAAGGACACCATCGAGCACAACTCGGTCAACCGCGACGACGTGCAGGTCGACCACTTCGACTTCGACCCCATCAACAAGAACGCCGCTGACACGTTCCACTGAGCCAGCGCCACGCCTCTCCGGCCGTACATCCTCTCGGGGGTGTGCGGCCGGATTGCGTGTGAGGGCGGCGAGCGTACGCGAGCGGCAGGTGGCGAGCGCGTGATGATGGACCTCCGCGGGACACCGTGCTTTGGTGAGACATGGTGCGCACAGTGGAGGCCGACTACCTGGTCGTAGGAGCCGGGGCCGCCGGCATGGCGTTCACCGATGCGCTGATCGATCATGCCGACGTGCGTGTGGCCATGGTCGACCGCCGGCAGGCCGTCGGTGGGCACTGGCGCGACGCCTATCCATTTGTCCGGCTGCATCAAGCCTCCGCGTTCTACGGAGTCGCGTCGACGTTGCTCGGCGGCGGCAGGCTGCAGGAGAGCGGTCCCGAGGCGGGCCTGCACGAGCGGGCGTCGGTCGCGGAAATCTGCGCCTACTACGACCACATCCTGGCGGACCGGATGCTCGGCTCAGGCAAGGTCGAGTTCTTCGCCGGGTGCGACTACGTCGGCGACCGCACCTTCGTCTCGCAGAGCACAGGGGAGCAGTTCGAGGTCCCACAGCGCTGTCGGATCGTCGACGCGCACTACCTGGCCCCCGACATCCCGGCGAACACGCCGCCACCTTTCGGGATCGCTGACGGTGTCCGGGTGATTCCGATCAACGACCTGAGCGCCATGACAGAGACCCCTGGTCAGTACGTGGTGGTGGGATCCGGCAAGTCGGCCACCGACGCGATCGTGTGGCTCCTGACGAACGGGGTGCAGCCCGACAAGATCTGCTGGGTCAGGCCGCGCGACCCGTGGATGCTCAACCGAGCAGTCGTACAGCCCAACCCCGTCGTGTTCCTCGGCATGGTGGCGGACACCATGCAGGCGGCCGGGGATTCAGCATCGTTGGAGGACTTCTTCTCGCGCCTTGAGGATGAGGGGATCATGCTCCGCATCGACCGTTCGGTCATGCCAACGATGGCCAAGACGCCCACGCTCGCCGCGTGGGAGCTCGACCATCTACGAGAGGTCGAGCACGTCGTCCGGCTGGGGCACATACGCGGGGTTGAGCCCGGGCAGATCACCCTCGAGCAGGGATCGGTCCAGATCGCGAACGATGCGGTCGTCGTGCATTGTGCGGCCTCGGGCCTCAAGTATCCGCCGAACGTTCCGATCTGGGGGCCATCGGCGATCACCGTCCAGCCGATCCGCGCTGGCTTCCCCTGCTTCGGGGCCGCACTCGCCGGCTACGTCGAGGCGACCCGCGACGACGATGCTGAGAAGAACAGGCTCTGCCCGCCGACGCCGCTGCCCGACACCCTGCGGAGCTGGGCGAGGATGACTGTCCTTGGCGCCCGAGCCGCGAAGTCGTTCGGCTCTCAGCCGGACATCAAGGCTTGGGCAGATGGCGTGCCGCTCAATCCTGCACGCATACCGCCGGACCACCCAGGTTCGGCAGACCTGGACGATGCGGTTGGACGACTGCAGACGCATGTGGATGCCGGTATGGCCAAGCTCGCTGAGTGGTCGATCTGAGCCGCCCTCGACCGGCGAAGGGTGGCACCGTTTCGCAGAGCTCAGTCGGCTACTCGACCGGCGAGGATGCGTTTCGCAGAGCGCTCGCTACTCGACCGGCTGCTCAGACCTCGATCCTCGCTCCTCAACCACCGAAGCGGTGCGCGTGACCCGATATGGGGAGCATGATCGCGAGATGACCCAATTCGTGTATGACTTCAGCGAAGGCGGGATGGATCAGAAGGATCTCCTGGGCGGCAAGGGGGCGAACCTTGCGGAGATGACGAACCTGGGGTTGCCGGTGCCGCCGGGATTCACGATCAGCACCGACGCCTGTCGGGCGTACATGGACGAGGGCAAGGCGCCGGAGGGACTGGCCGACGAGGTCAGCGAGCACCTCGCGGCGCTGGAGCAGGCGCGCGGCAAGAAGCTCGGCGATCCGGAGGACCCGCTGCTGGTGTCGGTGCGGTCGGGCGCGAAGTTCTCCATGCCCGGGATGATGGAGACCGTCCTCAACGTCGGGCTCAACGACGAGTCGGTCAAGGGCCTGGCGCAGGTCGCGGGCGGCGACGAGCGGTTCGCGTACGACTCCTATCGCCGGCTGCTGCAGATGTTCGGCAGCACCGTGCTGGGCATCGACGCCGGCGTGTTCGCCGAGGCGCTGGACGCGCTCAAGGCCGAGCGCAACACCGAGAACGACCTCGACCTGACCGCCGAGGACCTGCAGGGACTCATCGAGACATACAAGAGGCTCATCGCCGAGCACGGCGGCCGCGACTTCCCGCAGGACCCGCGCGAGCAGCTCGACATGGCGGTGCTGGCCGTCTTCGACTCGTGGAACACCGAGCGCGCCGCGCTCTATCGCCGCCAGGAGCGCATCCCCGACGACCTCGGCACCGCGGTCAACATCTGCTCGATGGTGTTCGGCAACGGGGGAGACGACTCCGGCACGGGCGTCGCGTTCACCCGCGACCCGGCGACCGGCGCGCAGGGCCTCTACGGCGACTACCTCGTCAACGCGCAGGGCGAGGACGTCGTCGCCGGCATCCGCAACACGATCCCGCTCGCCGAGCTCGAGCAGGTCGACAAGAGTGCGTACGACGAGCTGCTCGCGATCATGCAGAAGCTCGAGCACCACTACAAGGACCTGTGCGACATCGAGTTCACCGTCGAGCACGGCAAGCTCTGGATGCTGCAGACCCGGGTCGGCAAGCGTACGGCCGAGGCGGCGTTCCGCATCGCGCACTCGTTCGCCACCGAGGGCATCATCGACCTCAGCGAGGCGGTCGACCGGGTGACGGGCGCGCAGCTGGCGCAGCTGATGTTCCCGCGGTTCGACGCCGACGCCGAGCGGCACCTGATCGGCAAGGGCATGAACGCGTCGCCGGGTGCTGCGGTCGGCAAGGCCGTGTTCGACTCGCCGACCGCCGTCGAGTGGGCGGCGAACGGCGACGACGTCATCCTCGTGCGCCGCACGACCAACCCCGACGACCTGTCCGGCATGGTCGCGGCCAAGGGCATCCTGACGAGTCGCGGCGGCAAGACGTCGCACGCCGCCGTCGTGGCGCGCGGCATGGGGCGTACGTGCGTGTGTGGCGCCGACGAGCTCGACGTCGACGTCGATGCGGGCCGGTTCACCGCCGCCGACGGCACGGTCATCGAGCAGGGCGACGTCATCTCGATCGACGGCACCACCGGCGAGATCTTCGAGGGCGCCGTGGACGTCGTCGACTCCAAGGTCGTACGCCACTTCGAGGGCGACGAGTCCGCGGACGACGACGATCTCGTACGCGCGGTGGTCGCGCTGATGGACCACGCCGATGACGTACGCCGGCTGGGCGTGCGCGCCAACGCCGACACCCCTGAGGACGCTGCGCGGGCGCGCAGGTTCGGCGCCCAGGGCATCGGGCTGTGCCGCACCGAGCACATGTTCCTCGGCGACCGCCGCGAGCTCGTCGAGCGCCTGATCCTGGCCGACACGCCGGAGCAACAGCACGAGGCGCTCAACGCGCTGCTGCCGATGCAGCGCAAGGACTTCATCGGCATCCTCAGAGCCATGGACGGGCTGCCGGTCACGATCCGGCTGCTCGACCCGCCGCTGCACGAGTTCCTGCCCGACTACACCGAGCTGGCGGTGCGGCTCGCGCACGAGGAGGAGAACAACGAGGACAGGCCGCGGACGCACAAGCTGCTCGCGGCGGTGAAGCGGCTGCACGAGGAGAACCCGATGCTCGGGCTGCGCGGCGTACGCCTCGGGATCGTCATCCCCGGCCTCTACACGATGCAGGCGCGGGCGATCCTCGAGGCCACGGCTGCGCGTACGGCCTCCGGGGGAGACCCACAGCCGGAGATCATGATCCCGCTGGTCGGCTCGCCGCAGGAGCTCGAGCTGATGAAGGCCGAGATCATCGCGGTGGCAGCCGAGGTCGAGAAGGAGACCGGCACCAAGCTGACGTTCAAGGTCGGCACGATGATCGAGCTGCCCCGTGCGGTGACGCTGGCCGGCTCGATCGCGAAGTCGGCGGAGTTCTTCTCGTTCGGCACCAACGACCTGACGCAGATGACGTGGGGCTTCTCGCGGGACGACGTCGAGGCGTCGTTCTTCTCGACATACCTGGAGAAGGGCATCTTCCCGGTCTCACCGTTCGAGTCCCTCGACGTCGAGGGCGTCGGCCTGCTCGTCGAGCACGCGGTGAAGGCGGGGCGCCGGGCGCGTCCCGACCTGCACCTCGGCGTCTGCGGCGAGCACGGGGGAGACCCGGACTCGATCCACTTCTTCGACGAGATCGGGCTCGACTACGTGTCGTGCTCGCCCTATCGCGTACCCGTCGCGCGCCTGGAGGCCGGCCGCTCCGCCGCGGCGGGTTCGGCGTCGGCCTGAGCGACCAGCAACGGGACCAGCCATGCGTGACAGCTGATCCCGTTGTGTGGTCTGCTGCAGCGCC
Source organism: uncultured Actinomycetota bacterium (assembly GCA_963806345.1). GTDB lineage: Bacteria > Actinomycetota > Actinomycetes > Propionibacteriales > Nocardioidaceae > Aeromicrobium. The sequence goes on from CAWDXV010000026.1 coordinate 11,690, forward strand.
CCTGGGTACCGCAACACCTGAGCATACGCCTGATCGCGCGCGATCACCCGGGCACAAGGTCCCGGGGTTTCGCTTGCCGTCGGCGGGTACGCATGACGTATGAAGGCAATCACCTACACGGCATACGGCGACGACCCCGAGGTCCTCGAGCTGAGTGACGTCGACGAGCCCAAGATCGGCCCCGACTGGGTCAAGGTCCAGGTCAAGGCGACGTCCGTCAACCCGGTCGACTGGAAGGTCGCGAGCGGCGGGATGGACGGCATGCTCGACACGTTCTTCCCGGTGACGCCCGGCTGGGACGTCGCGGGCGTCGTGGAGTCGGTCGGGCCCGCGGTCACCAGGTTGGCTCCGGGCGACGAGGTCTTCGGCTACGTACGCAAGGACGCGGTGCACGGAGGGACGTACGCCGAGAAGGTCTCCGCCCCCATCCGTACGCTCGCCAAGAAGCCGGCCAACGCCAGCTTCGCCGAGGCGGCCGCCATCCCGCTTGCGGGCCTGACGGCGTTCCAGTGCCTCGTGCACGCGCTCGACATCGACGCCGACGACACCGTGCTGATCCATGGAGCATCAGGCGGGGTGGGATCGTTCGCCGTGCAGGTCGCGCGCTCGCTGGGCGCCCGCGTGCTGGGCACGGCGTCGGAGGCCAACCACGACTACCTCCGCGAGCTGGGCGCCGAGCCGTTCACGTACGGCGACGGGCTGGTCGAGCGCGTGAGGGAGGCGATCCCCGAGGGCGTCACCGCGGTGCTGGACCTCAACGGGGGAGACCTCGAGGTCAGCCCCGGCCTGCTGGCCGAATCATCCGAGGGGCGGATCGTCTCGATCATCGACCCGGGCGTGAAGGACATGGGTGGCCAGTACGTCTTCGTGGCGCCCGATGTCGACGACCTGGACGAGCTCGCGTCGACTGTTCGACGACGGGTCGCTGAAGGTCGAGATCGCGGCGACGTACGCACTGGCCGACACCCGCAAGGCGTGGGAGGACAGCCAGGGTGGTCACACCCGCGGCAAGATCGTCATCACGGTCGACTGAGGCACCGCTTCAGCACGCTGAGCGCGCGGTTGACTGATCGATCAGTGGGGGATGGCGGCGGCCGACCTATGTGACGACTGCACGACTCCATCCAGATCGTCCCGGTCCACCAGCGCTTCGTGCCCTCGGAGTCGAGATACCAGCCCGCAGGCGGTCTGTCGGTCATCGGAGCTCCCTCTCGCAATGCCGACTTCCCTCAAAGTCGACCCCTCATCGTAGGGCGGATGGGGTGCAGGTGCTGGGACGCCCGATGGAGGTTCTCCACAGCCCGGTCCGGCTCGCTGAGGTCGTGTCTGCGGCGTTCTGTAGGCTGGGACTGGGCACAGTCATGTCCCTGATAATCGCTGTGGTTGCAGCAAAAAAGTGCTGCGAAAGTCTTGCGCACGAGTCTGTTTGCTGGTTGAATAGAACACATGTTCGAACCGTCGTCTCCTACCCTCGCGAATGTCTCGCGGGCACTGGATGCGATCACGCTCGACACGTACGACCGCATGAGTCCACGCGAGCAGATCGCCGCGTGTGAGGCGCTGGGCCGGCTGGAGTCGCGGGTCAAGGCGCACCAGCTGGCAGCAGCCGCGGCGGCGGACCGCTCGGAGGCGGCGTCGACGATCGGCGCGGCCTCGACCGGAGCGATGATCGCCAACGGATTCGGCGGCGACCCCGGAGCCGCGGCCCGGCTGCTCAGGCAGGCCAAGAAGATCGAAGACCTGTCCGCGACCCAGAAGGCGTTGGCCCGCGGCGAGGTGTCGCTCGCGCAGGCCGAGCTGATCGCCGACAAGGTCAAGGACCTGCCCGGTGATCCGACCGAGGCGCAGCGTGAGGGGTGCGAGACCCAGCTGCTGGACGACGCCAAGAAGCTCAGCCTCAAGGACCTGAGTCGCCGTGCTGATCGCATCACTGAGACCTTCGCGCCCGACGATGTCGATGCGCACGAGAACGAGACCCTCGCGCAGCGCGAGAAGCGTGCGCGCAAGAACTCCTACTTCTGGCTGGCCGATCGCAAGGACGGGACCTACAAGGGCGAGTTCGTCATCCCCGAGGCGCAGGGCGAAATGCTCAAGAACGCCTTGCAGGCGCTCAATGCGCCCCAGGTCAAGAAGGCCGAGGACGACCCGACGCTTGCAGTCCTTGATGACAAGCCGACCTACGGCCAGCAGATGGCCAGTGCGTTCTGCACCCTGATCGAGCACCTGCCCGCCGACAGGCTTCCCGACACCGCGGGTGTCGGCGTGACCGTGACGGTCAACATCGACCTCAAGAGCCTCATCGACGGGCTCAAGGCGGGCACCCTCTCCACCGGCTGCCGGATCTCAGCCAGTGAGGCCAGGAGGATGGCATGCGAGCACGCGCTGTTGCCGATGGTCTTCAACGGCAAGCCCCTCCCGCTCGACTGCGGCCGTGAGCAGCGGCTGTTCAACCGGGCCCAGCGCCGCGCCGCCGAGAGGCGCGATGGCGGGTGCAGCTTCCCGGGGTGCGACCGACCACCGTCATGGTGCGTCGGTCACCACGCCCGCAAGCACTGGGCCAAGGGTGGCGCAACCGACCTGGCCGACATCGTGCTGATCTGCGCGCACCACCACCGGGTGGTTCATGCTGACGAATGGGAGATCCGGTTCGGTGAAGACGGCTATCCCGAATACGTCCCACCCGCATCGATCGACCCGCTGCGAAGGCCAATGCGGAACTCACGATTCCGCGCCGAAGTCTCCACCTCAACCGCCGCCTGAGCCCGCCCGCCGGGCCCATTCGGCCTGCCCTCACACCACCGAGGCGATGTCCTCGACCTGCTCGTCGGCCTTGTGCTTGCGGCCGACGATCAGCGCGGCGATCAGGGCGCCCAGCGTGCCGAGCAGCTCGTCGCTGAGGGTGTCCTCGTAGGCGCCGTCGAGCTCGGTGCCGCGGCGGATGAAGGTGTACCACTCGCCGAGCTCCCAGCCGACCGCCAGAATCGCGCCGAGACCGGTGATCGTGAGAACGAGGCCCCACGCCGGGCCGGACCAGACGAGGCGCAGCAGCAGGCCGCAGCCCCAGAGCAGCAGCATCCAGTTGAAGAAGTGGTTGGCGTTGTCCCACCAGTCGACCGAGTCGTAGAGGTCGACGGTGTTGCCGGAGACATCGATCAGGAACGGCGCCATGATCAGCGCGAACGCACCCCACGGGAGCTGGTCGACAGACGTCCGCTCGCGGGTACGCCAGATCCATACCGCCGGCACGATCAGCATCAGCAGGGGATAGGCGAGCAGTCGGTAGCCGAACCCCTTTCCCTCGAACTGATCGAGCCCGGCGAATGCGCCGACGGCGAGCTGGATGAACGTGAGCGCGAAGATGACGACCGCCGCGTAAAAGCCGCGTGTCCTGGGGATCTGCATGGCGTACAGACTCCCACGGCCGTGCACCCGGCCGCGCCCCATCACAGGATCAAGGGGCTCAGCGCCTGTGTCAGGATGTCTGGCGTGAGCATCCATCGGGGGATCGCGGTCGCCGCACTCATGGCGATCCTTGCGACTGCGGCGTGCGACGGTGGCAGCGACGAGACTCAGCCCACGGCTAGGGCGAGCACCAAGGCCACGCCGACACCGACCGTCCAGGCGTCCCGGGATCCGGCCGCGGACCGCATCCCGTTGGCCGGCGACGACGACGTCGCCATCAGCTGGAACCTCGAGAAGGTCAACGACAGCGACCCGGTGGTCGACGTAGCGCGGCGGACGATGAGTTTCCTCGTGCTCGCCGCGTGGTCAACGGACTGGACTGACCAGCGACGTCTCAAGCAGGCTTCGGACGCGTTGGCGGTCGACGACTCGGTCCTGCTGAAGCCGCTCAGCAAGGCGGCTGCCCCGACGGAACGGGAACACCCCCTGCAGATCCGGATCCTCCTCCAGGCGCCGGTCGTCGAGGGCGAACGGGCAACGGCATGGATGTGTGTGGACTACGACGCCACAGCCTTTCGCAGCAAGAGTGGCGTGCTCTCAAGTGTCACCCTCGCGGTCACCGACGGGGTTTGGAAGGTCACGGACTACAACCTCAACCCGGAGATCACCGCGGAGGTCGAGCCGCGCTTCAAGCGGTGCCGCGCCGCCTACTGACGTCGACCGGCTCGCCGTGCGAGCCCTGCGATGCTCGCCTAGCGTCGGAGCATGAAGAAGCCGAGCTACAGCGCCCTGATCTCTGTCGCCACCGTTGCCTACTCCGTGTTCGCCCTGGCCAAGCCGCGCCACCTCGGCAACGCGCTCACGCCCAGTCCGCTGAAGCAGCCCGACTACGACATCGCCGCGCGTACGTTCGGTGTACGCGACCTGGTCATCAGTGGGCTGGCACTGGCCGCGCCGACCGCCGCCGCTCGTGAACAGGCGATGATGGGCCGCGTCGTGTTCGACCTGACCGACGGCGCGCTGTTCAGCAGTGAGGCGACCACGGTCGGCCGCAAGGCCAAGGTCCTGGCCGTGACAATCGGCTGGGCAGGGCTCAACGCCGCCGCGATCGTCGCCGACCGCAACCGCTGACCCGGCATCACAGGGCTATCCTGACCCGATGCTGCACATTCGCCTCGGCGAGCTCCGCCAAGTCGATCCAGTGGCCGACGATCTCGGCCGCAGCGTCGTCGGCTATCGCGAGGGCATGAGCGACGAGCAGGTGTACGAGGCCAACCGCGGCTGCTGGCGTCTGGGCGCACGTGCGCAGGACGAGCGGTACGCGATCTTCAGCTTCAACGGCATCGTCCGCCAGGTCGTCGAGATCTCGAGCGTCGAGCCGGCGCCGAAGCGCTCGATGCGCAGCGTCGTCTACGGCCGCGTGCTCGGCCCGGGGGAGCGCATCCACGACGCGTACGTCAACCGGCCGGCGCCGGAGTCGCGCGGGCGCAACCCGATCTCGTACGTGCCGGACGTGCCTGACATGGCGACACCCGAGGAGAGCGAGGTCTTCCACGTCGGCGACAACGGAGCCGGCTTCGGCGACCCGGCATCGAACCGCGAGGTGGAGCTCGTGGCGATGAGCTTCGTCAGCGGGCAGTACGCCGTCGACGGCTGGATCGTCGAGGATGTCAGCGCGCTCAACCTCGGCTGGGACATCACCGCCACCAAGGGTCCGCGCCTGCGCCACGTCGAGGTCAAGGGTGTCGCTGGCTCGGTGCCCAAGGTCCTGGTCACCCGCAACGAGCTGCGTGCCGCCGGCCAGGATCTCGACTGGCTGCTCGTCGTCGTGACCGATGCACTGACCGCGCCCCAGCTGCACGAGTTCGGTCCTGAGCGGGTCAGGGGGCTCGCCGTGCCGCTCGCGTACGAAGTGGACCTCGGCAAGGCCTGACCCTCAGCGCACGACGGTCGTCGGTCACCTCGGCGTCGAGCTCCTGGCGCGTGATCGCGCCCTCCCAGTCGCCCTCGTGGCGGCACACCGCGGCGCCCGCCTTGACGGCGGTGGCGAGGCATTCGGTCAGCGACCGGCCCTCGATCAGCTCGGCCAGATATCCGGCGACGAACGCATCGCCCGCGCCGACCGTGTCGACGACATCGACACGTACGGCGCTGGCTCGGGCTCGTCCCGCGCCCGACCGGGCCAGGGCTCCGCGCTCGCCGAGCTTGAGCACGACGGTCGACGGTCCCAGGTCGGCGAGCGCCTCGACGGTCTTCCACGGGTCGTCGGGCAGGTCGCCCAGCAGGACGGCGGCCTCGTCGAGGCCGGCGAACAGTACGTCTGACCGTGCGGCGAGCTCGCGATAGACGGGTGCGGCCGCGTCGTTGCTCCACAGGCGCGATCGGTGGTTGACGTCGAACGAGATCGTCAGCCCAGCGCCCTCGGCACGGCGTACGGCCTCGTCGATCGTGGCGGCGGCCGACTCGGACAGCGCCGGCGTGATCCCGGTGATGTGCAGCAGGCCGAACTGCGACCACTCCACGCCATCGAGGTCGGCCGGTTCGAGCCTGCTGCCGGCACTTGCGGTGCGGTGATAGGTCACGAGGGTGCGGCCCAGGGCGTCGCGCTCCTTGAGCAGCAGGCCGGTGTGCCGGTCGTCGGTGGGCGCGATGGCGTGCACGCCTTCGGCTCGCAGCTCGCGGACCACGCGGCGGCCCAGCCCGTCGGGGCCGACCCGGCCGAGCCAGGTGACCTCCGTGCCGAGGCGGGCGAGCCCGATCGCGACGTTGAGCTCGGCTCCGCCGACTCCGACGCCGAGGTGAGGGGCGGTCACGAGCGCCTCGGACGTACGGATGACGCCGAGCCCTTCGCCGAGGGTGAGGACGCGGGTCATGACGCCGCCAGCATCGAGGCCGTGGCGCGGGCGAGCCGCTCGATCTCGGCGAAGTCGCCATAGGCCAGCGCCGACCGCGGCGTCAGCCAGCTGCCGCTGATCGCCGCGACGGACGCGACGCGGAGGTAGTCCGCCGCGTTCTCCAGCGAGACCCCGCCGCTGGGCACGAACCTGACGTCGGGGAACGGTCCGGCGAGCGCCTTCAGGAGCTTCGGCCCGCCCATCGCGGCGACCGGGAACACCTTGAGCAGGGACAGGCCCAGGCGCAGCGCCTGCTGCACCTCGGTCGCCGTCGCCACACCCGGGATCGCCGCGACCTCGCGCGTACGGGCCTGCGCCACGACGTCGCTGTCGAGCCCGGGACTGATGATGAATCGCGCACCGGCGTCGACGCACTCGTCGACCTGGCCAGGGGTGAGCACGGTGCCGGCGCCGACGAGGAAGCCGTCGACCTTGGCCGCCTCGCGGATCGCCTCGACGCCTGCAGGCGTACGCAGGGTGATCTCGGCACAGCCGATGCCGCCGGCCAGCAGCGCCTCGGCCATGGGACGGGCCGCGGCAGGGTCATCGATGACGACGACCGGGACCATCCGGAGCTGCGACAACTGCTCGGCGACGCTGCTCATCGCGCCAGCCAGCCACCGTCGACGGGCAGGACGATGCCGCTCACGTAGTCCGAGGCGGGCGAGGCCAGGAACACCGCAGCACCGGCGAGGTCGTCGGGACGACCCCAACGACCCGCGGGGATCCGCTCGAGGATGGAGCGTGACCGGTCCGCGTCGTCCTGCAGCGCCTGCGTGTTGTCGGTCGCGATGTAGCCCGGTGCGATCGCGTTGACCGTCACACCGCGGCCGGCCCACTCATTCGAGAGCGCGCGGACCAGGCCCAGGAGGCCGGACTTCGCGGCCGCGTAGCCGGGCACGTTGATGCCGCCCTGGAAGCTCAGCAGGCTCGCGGTGAAGATGATCTTGCCGGTGCCGCGGTCGAGCATCCCGCGGCCGACGGCCTGGGTCAGCGCGAACTGGCTCGACAGGTCGACCTCGAGCACCCGGTCCCACGACGCGAGCGAGTGCTCGGCGGCGGGTGCGCGCTCGATCGTGCCTGCGTTGTTGACCAGGATGTCGATCTCGCGCTCGGCGAGCTCAGCCCCCAGCGCCTCGACCGCGGCTCGGTCGGCGAAGTCGACGGCCTTGGCCTCGAACCGCCTGCCGTGCTTCTCGACGGCGGCCTCCGCGGCACTGCCCTCGGACTCCATCGAGGCGCTGATGCCGATGATGTCGGCACCCGCGGCGGCGAGGGCCTCGGCGAACGCCAGTCCGATGCCGCGCCGGGCACCGGTCACGACCGCGAGCCGGCCGGTGAGATCGAACGGTCCGGTCATGACGCTGCCCCTTCCTGCACGGCGACGAGCATCTTCATCGCGGTGCCGGCCTCGAGGCGGGCGAACGCCTCGGCGGTGGCCTCCAGCGGTACGACGTCGGTGATCAGCTCGTCGGCGGGGATGACGCCGTCGACGATGAGCTGCACGGCGCGGTCGAAGTCCTCGCGCTCGTACACGCGGGCCCCGAGGATGCGCAGCTCCCGCCAGAAGACGCGCTGCAGGTCGACCGGGCGGGGCGTCGGGTGGATCGCGACCACGACGATCGTGCCGCGCACCTTGGCCAGCGCGGTGGCAGCCAGCACGGCAGCCGGAGCGCCGGAGACCTCGAAGACGACGTCCGCGCCGGCACCCGACGTCCATTCGGTGACGGTGGCCTCGACGTCCTCGTCGGCCGCGTTGAGCGTACGAAAGCCGAGTGCCTCGACCTGCTGCAGCCGGGTCGGATCGACCTCGGAGACGCGCACGTCGGCGCCGGCATGCCGGGCGACGGTGGCGATCAGCACGCCGATCGGCCCGCCGCCGAGCACCACGACCTTGTCGCCTGACGAGAGCTCCGACCGGCGTACGTCGTGGGCTGCCACGGCAACCGGCTCGACCAGGGCCGCGTGCCGCAGCGACGCGTCGTCCGGCAGGCGTACGACCACGTGCTCGGGCACGGTCCAGAGCTCCTGCAGCGAGCCGGGGGAGTCGATGCCGATGAAGTTGAGGTGGTGGCACAGGTGCTGGTGACCGGCGAGGCAAGCCGGGCACGTGCCGTCCCAGTCGAGCGGCATCACGGTGACGCGGTCGCCGGGGGAGACGGCGGTGACGTCCGAGCCGACCGCGGCGACCGTGCCGCTCATCTCGTGGCCGAACACCAGGGGCTGCTTGACCCGGGCGTCCATGTTGCCGTGAACGATGTGCAGGTCGGTGCCGCACAGGCCGGTGTAGGCCACCGCGATCTGCACCTCGCCCGGACCGGGCTCGAGGGGTTCGGCCGGCTCTGTCCGGACCGTCTTGTCACCGACGTAGTGGGCTGCGCGCAACGACCTGTTCCCTTCAGCTGGAGACCGCACCGACATGCTCGGTTGAATAGGTCATACATCACACCTTACACTGAGGCGCATCGGCTGCTCCCGCACCGACTTTCGCAACGGAACGAGGATGAGCGCCGTGGGACGATCTGCTGTGGACGGTTCCATGAAGCGACGCGACTACCGGCGCGGTGGATCGCTGACCGAGGTCGGCCTGGGATCTGCGCAGCTCGGCAACCTGTTCGTCGAGACGACCGACGAGGAGTCCGCGGCTGCTGTCGACGCTGCGTGGCAGGCGGGCATCCGCTACTTCGACACGGCGCCGCACTACGGTCTCGGCCTCTCGGAGCGGCGCCTCGGACGCGCGCTGGCCGGTCGGCCCCGTGACGAGTACGTGCTCTCCAGCAAGGTCGGGCGACTGCTCGTCGACTCGCCGGAGACCGCGGACCAGCAGGACGATGACGGCTTCGTCGTCCCGGCGGAGACCAAACGGGTCTTCGACTTCACCCGGGACGGCGTGTTGCAGTCGGTCGAGTCCAGCCTCGAGCGGCTGGGCGTCGACCGGCTCGACATCGCCTATCTGCACGACCCCGACGATCACTGGGAGGCCGCGTCGACGACGGGCGTCGACGCCCTGATCGAGCTGCGGGACCAAGGAGTGGTCGGCGCGATCGGCGCCGGCATGAACCAGTCGGCCATGCTCGCCGAGTTCGTCCGGCGCACCGACGTCGACATCATGATGGTCGCCGGCCGCTACTCCCTGCTCGACCAGTCGGCGGCCGACGACCTCCTGCCGATCGCGGCCGAACGTGGCGTCAGCGTCGTGGCGGCCGCCGTCTACAACTCCGGCATCCTCAGCACCTCGACGGTCCCGGCCGATGCGCACTTCGACTACGGCGTTGCGCCGGCCGAGGTGCTGGCGAAGGCGCGGCGGATCCAGGAGGTGTGCGCGAGCTTCGAGGTGGACCTGCCGGCCGCGGCGGTCCAGTTCCCCCTGCGGCGGCCCGAGGTGGCCTCGGTCGTGCTCGGCATACGTACGGCGGGGCACGCGATCTCGTCGGTCGAGCGGGCGACCACCCCGATCCCCGAAGAGCTCTGGGGCGCGCTGGCTGACGAGGGCCTGGTCCGCGTATGACCGCCCGGCGCGCCGCGATCTGCGCGTCGCCGCCCCCATCTGCACTGGCGGGCGCGATGATAGGACGTATGAGGTCATGTGTGGTCACGTCTCGGGCCGCATCAGGAAGCCCCACGGAGCATTGGAGTCCCCGCGCATGAGTGGTCGAGGTCAGATCAAGGATCTGCAGGCGCCCGAGAGCCGCGAACGACCGGCCGACATGTTGATGCGTGCCATCGTCGACTCGATCGTCGCCGGCCGCTACGAGGCCGAGCAGGCGCTCCCGCCCGAGGCGGCGCTGGCCGAGCACTTCGGGGTGAGCCGCACGATCGTGCGCGAGTCGATGAAGCGTCTCGAGGAGAAGGGCCTCGTCGCGGTCCAGCAGGGCCGCGGCACCCTGGTGCAGCCGCACTCGAGCTGGAACGTGCTGGATCCCGTGGTGCTCAGCGCCGTCATCTCCCACGACGAGGAGCTGCACACCCTCGACGAGCTCACGCTGGTGCGCGGCTCGCTGGAGGGCGTCATGGCCGCACAGGCGGCGGAGCGGGCCGGCGACGAGGGGCGGGCCGAGCTGTCTGCCGCGCTCGACCGGATGGTCGCGCTGACGGGGGACTACGACCAGTTCAGCGAGGCCGACGCCGTCTTCCACCGCACCGTGATGGACCTGTCCGAGAACTTCCTGGCGAGCAACATCGCCTACACGCTCTACAGCCGCGCTCGCTCGTTCGCGCGGTTCGAGGGCGATCCGCCGTCCGACGCCATCGACCGTACGGTCGACGAGCACCGCGCGGTCTACGAGGCGATCGCCGCCGGGAAGGTCGCCGAGGCGCAGCAGGCCATGATCGACCACATCGTCGGCTCCTGGGAACGCCGCAACCCGGCCCGCAGGTCCTAGGCCTCCCGCGCGATTCGAAGAAAAGTGATCCGGTTCACACGAACCTCTTGCACAAACATCACACGTATGATGTGCTATCTCTGCTGCCGACCAAGGCAGACCCTGTGACAGTGGAGGAATGAATGAACCGCATCCAACCCCGCCGCTTTGTTCGGCAGATCGGCCTTCTCGGTGTCCTCAGCGTGACCGCCGTGGCCGTCCTCTCGGGATGCTCCAGCGGCAGCAGTGACAGCTCGGACGGAGGCCGCGGGTTCTCCGAGGCCAAGCAGGACAAGAACAGCACCATCACGGTGTGGGTGGACGCGAGTCGCGTGCCTGCGGTGAAGGCGTTCGAGAAGGCGAACCCGTCGATCAAGGTCAAGACCGTCACGTACGACGGCTCGGCCAACGGGTCCAACTCGTTCAAGACGAAGATGGCCCTCTACGACCGCGCCGGCAAGGGCTGGCCCGACGTCGTCTTCTCCTCGCAGAACAACGACGCGGCGTGGGCGACGCAGAAGGTCGCCGGCAAGCAGGCGTTCGCGGCCCGCCTCGACAAGGGCCTCGTCCCCGAGGGCACCCTGTCCGGGTTCTCCAAGGGCGCGCTCAACCCGTGCACCGTCGACGGCGGCGTCTACTGCCTCCGCAACGACCTCGCCCAGACCGTGCTCTGGTACGACAACTCGCTGCTGAAGAAGTTCGGCTACGCGGTCCCCAAGACGTGGGAGGAGTACCAGGCGCTCGGCGAGAAGGTCGCCAAGGAGCACCCCGGCTACATCGTCGGCTCGGTCGGCGACACCTGGACGCCCGAGGTGTTCATGTGGTCGAGCAAGTGCCAGGCCAACGACGTGACCGACATCCGCACGGTGACCGTCAAGACCGACTCCACCGAGTGCAAGCGCGCCGCGTCGATGCTCGACACCCTCGTGGCCGAACAAGTCGTTGACCAAGCTCAGCGTGTTCACGCCGGACTTCGTGAAGACCTACACCGGCAAGGTCCTGCTGATGCCCGGACCGGCGTGGTTCGCGGGTGCGATCTTCAACAACAAGGAGTCGCTCAACGTGCCCAAGGGCCGACTGGGCGTCGCGGCACCGCTCGCGTGGGACGGCGACTCGGCTGTCGCAGGCAACGTCGGTGGTGGCACGTGGTTCATCTCGAGCCACTCCAAGAACCTGGCCAACTCCGCCAAGTTCGCCGAGTTCGTCACGACGGACGATGCGTACCAGGTCAACCTCGCTCCCGGATACCCCGCGTTCTCGGCAGCTGCCGACAAGTGGGTCGCCAAGCAGGAGAGCTCCGGCTACTACGCCACGGACCTGTCCGGCCTGACGGCCGCCGGCGGCCAGGTGTGGGACGGCTGGGGATTCCCCTCGTTCAGCCAGGAAGCGATCTGGGCCAAGACCATCACTCCGCTGGTGTCCTCGGGCAAGTCGATCGAGGAGAATCTTGGCACCTGGGGAACCGCCATCAAGAACCAGGCGAAGGTCAACGGTTACCAGGTCAATGACTGAGATGACCACCGTGCAGTCGGCCGGCTCGGAGACCCCGAGCCGGCCGGCGGCCACCGACGACAACGGAATCCCCAAGGAGGCCGTGGGCATGAACCGCGATCGCAAGCGCAGGAAACGGTCGATCGGCGCCGTGTTCGTGGCACCGTACGCGGTGTTCATGCTGGCGTTCGGCGTGATGCCGGCGCTCTACGCGATCTATCTGGCGCTGACCGACGCCAACGGCGGGTTCGCGCCGACCGCCAACTTCTCGAAGGTCATCGACGACTTCAGGTTCTTCGCCGCGGCGCGTCACGTCGCGTTCTTCCTCGTGATCTGGCTGGGCGCCCTGCTCGTGCTGGTCGTCTTCCTCGCGATCGTCGTCCATGCCATCCGGGCCCGCTGGCTCAGCGCGAGCGCGCGCCTGTTCTTCTACCTCCCCGGAGCCCTGGCCGGCGCCTCGAGCGTCATGCTGTGGCTCTTCGTGCTCGACCCCGTCGCCAGTCCCGCCGGCCCGCTGCTGCGCGCCCTGGGCTGGGACACCTTCACCAACGTCATCCAGCCCAGCCACCTGCCGCTGATCTTCGCCATCATCGCGTTCTGGACCGGCGCCGGAGGCTGGATCATCGTCATGTACGGCGCGCTCAACAACATCTCGACCGAGATCATGGAGGCGGCCCGCATCGACGGCGCGAACCCGGTGCAGATCGCGCTCCACATCCAGCTGCCGCTGCTGCGCAAGTGGATCGCCTACATGGCGGTCCTGTCGCTCGCGGCCGGCACGCAGCTGTTCATCGAGCCGTCGCTGTTGTCGCAGGCGAGCAACGCGGTCGTACCGAATGACTACTCGCTCAACCAGCTGGCCTACCAGTACGCGTTCGACCTGAACGACTTCAACGGCTCCGCGGCGATCTCCGTGATGCTGCTGGTCGTCGCGCTGCTGCTGTCCGCAGTCTTCGTCGCCAAGGGCGGCCTGTTCGATACCGAGGATGTATGAGTACGGCAACAGCCGACCCGCGCACGAACCGACTCACGGGCTGGAGCGGCCGGTCGATCATCGGGCTGATGCTGGTCGTCGCGACGATGTTCTTCATCATTCCGCTGATCTGGCTGCTCATCGCGGCGACCAAGACCGAGCACGAGCTGGCCGTACGCTCGCCGTTCGCGATCGGCTCCTGGGACACGTTCACCTCCAACGTGCGGCAGCTCTTCGACTTCCAGTCCGGCGCCGTCGTCGGCTGGATGCGCAACTCCGCGTTCTACTCCATCGGCGCGCTCATCATCACGCTCGCGATCTCGGTGCCGGCGGGGTACGCCCTGGCGCTGACCGAGTTCCGCTTCCGCCGGGTGCTGATGGTCACGACGCTGGTCGTGATGCTGATGCCCAACACGGCACTCGTGCTGCCGGTGTTCCTCGAGATGAACAAGGTGGGGCTCGTCGGCCAGCCGTTGTCGGTGATCCTGCCGTTCTCGTTCTACCCGTTCGGCGTCTACCTGACCTACATCTACTTCTCGACGAGCATCCCCAAGAACCTGCTCGCCGCGGCCCGTCTCGACGGCTGCAACGAGGTGCAGGTGTTCACCCGGATCGCGCTCCCGCTGGCCGCGCCCGTGGTGGCCCTCGTGGCGTTCTTCAGCTTCGTGCAGAACTGGAACAACTACTTCCTGCCGTTCGTGATGCTGCCGTCGAGCGACAGCTATCCCATGCAGGTCGGGCTCTCGACGCTGCTCTCGTCGACGCCGGCGTTCAACCCCAGCGCCGTGGGATCGGAGTCGATGCACCTGCCTGCCCTCGCGATGGCGACCATCCTGTCGATGCTGCCGGTGCTGATCCTGTTCCTGTTCTCGCAGCGCTTCCTGGTGGCGGGCATGACGGCCGGGGGAGTCAAGGAATGAAGATCACCGGTTATCGCGAGCTCTTCACCCAGCACGAGTGGCATCGCCCCGTCGGCGACGTCAACGGGGTCAGCGTGGGGACGCGCACCGATGTGCACGTCCTGATCCTCACCACGGACGAGGGCTATGAGGGCATCAGCGTCGGCCCGTCGAGCCGCGGAGACCTCGCACGCGTCTTCCCGGCGATCGAGGGCGAGGATCCGCGCAGCGTCACGGCGCTGTACGACCGCATGCTGGCGTACGTCTTCAAGACCGGACACACCGGCAGCGTCTTCGCGTCGATCGGTGCGATCGACGACGCGCTCTGGGACCTCAAGGCCAAGATGGCCGGCGAGCCCCTGTGGCGGATGCTCGGCGGCCGTACGCGGTTCGTGCCCGGCTATGCCTCCGGCCTCGAGTTCGGGCTCTCCGACGACGAGGTCCACACGCTCTACCAGCGGTTCGCCGACGCCGGTTTCGCCCAGGCCAAGCTCAAGGGCGGCCGCAACGTCGACGACGACGTACGCCGGCTCCGCCTGGTGCGCGACGTGCTGACCAGCAACTCCGCGCAGCCGGCCATGATGTTCGACGCCAACGAGTCCTGGCACCGCTCCCAGGCGGTTCGGCACATCCAGCGCATCGAGGCCGAGGTCGACCTGACCTGGATCGAGGAGCCCGTACGCCGGTGGGACGCCCACGGGCTGGCGGAGGTGCGCCGCAGCGTCAAGACCGGGGTGGCGACGGGCGAGAACCTGACCGGGCTCGAGCAGTATCGCCCGCTGTTCGACGCCGACGCCGTCGACGTGGTGCAGTTCAACAGCGGCTGGGGCACCACGAACGCCTTGCGGGTCGCGATCGCGGCACACGCGCACGACCTGCCGGTCAGCCCGATCGGGTTCACGCCGATCATCGCGCACGCTGCGAGCACCATGCCGAACCATCTGACGACCGAGGTCCAGGATCTCGGCCAGCCCATCGGGGTGCACATCGACCAGGAGATCGCCGACGGCGGCATCGTGCTGGGCAACGCCCCGGGCGCGGGCATCACGATCGACGAGGCGATGATCGAGCAGCTGCCGGTCGGCCAGGGCTGGGCCACGCCGGCGGGACCCCACGTACGCCCGGAGCGAGCCGGGCTGCGCATGGTGCCGGGGGACTCCGGTGACGCCGCGTGGCTCGGAGCATGACCGAGCCGCTGCGGGTCTGCCAGACGACCCAGCTCCGTCCGGAGATGCGGGAGCGCTATCTCGAGCTCCACTCCGCGGTCTGGGACACCGTCGAGGCCGGGATCCGCGCTGCGCACATCGAGAACTACTCGATCTTCGTGCGCGGCGACACCCTCGTCGCCTACTTCGAGTACGTCGGCGACGACCTGGCTGCCGACCTCGCGGTGCTCGACGACGATCCCGGACATGCAGCGGTGGTTGGCGCTGACGGACCCGTGCCAGCTGGACCCCGAACCGGGTCGGCCGGGCGGCCCGTGGCGCGACCTCACGCTGGCCTGGCACCTCTCGCGCGGCTAGCCGAGCTCGATCCCGTACGTCGTGGCGGCGTTGGTCACCAGCACGAGCTCCTGCTCGGCGTCCGACAGGCCGTACGAGGTGGCGACGTGGTCGAACCATGCCTCGTACGGTTCGCCGTCGCGTCGGGAGACCGGCCAGTCGCTGCCGACCAGGCAGCGGCCTGGTCCGAACGTCTCCAGAGCTGCGTTGACGAACGGGCGGGCACGGTCGAACGTATGCGCAGGGTCGGTCGCCGATCCCTGGCCCGACAGCTTGATGCGGGTGTTCGGCTCGTTGGCGAGTGCTCGGAGACCGTCCAGCCACTGGGTCGCCGACGGGCTGCCCCACTCGTCGTCGATCGCGGGCTTGCCGAGGTGGTCGAGCACGACCGTGGTCTGGGGAGCGCGCCGGCTCAGGCGCGTCAGGGCGGGCAGCTGGTGGGCCCGGACGCACGCGTCGAACGTCAGCCCGGCGTCGCCGACGGCCGCCAGACCCGCGCCGACCGCCGGGTCGTCGAAGAGCTCGACCGGCTCGTCCTGCAGCAACCGGCGAATGCCGGTGACCTTGTCGATGTCGCGCAACACGTCGAGGTCGGAGGCCACGGCGTCGCCGCGCTCGATGGGGGCGAAGGCCACGACCGCGGCGATGGCGGGGCCGCCTTCGTGCAGCTGCGATGCCCATGCCGCCTCCGCCGGACCCTCGGCAGCGGTCCGATCGGCTTCGACGAAGACCGCTCCCAGGGAGCTCGGGCTCTGGTCCGCCAGGTCGGCGGGAGTGAACCGCTCGGGGAACGGCGTCCCCTCGAGCCACGCGTACGAGAACAGTCGGCGGTCCCAGCAGTGCAGATGTGTGTCGATGTACGTGGCCACGAAGTCCGAGCCTAGACATCTGATGTTTGATCCGTCAAGATATGGAACTGCCGCTCAGGCGCATTGCCTGGCGTATCAAAGATCGAACGTCTGTGAAGGAATCTGATGAAGCTTGGTCGGCTCGGCCCGTTGGGTCACGAGATCCCCGTTGTCCAGGTCGAGGACCGCGTCTTCGACCTCTCCTCGATCACCGACGACATCGATGCGTCGTTCTGGGAGTCCGGCGGCGTCGACGAAGGTCAGCGCCGCCCTGGCTGACGGCACGCTGCCCGTCCTGGCCGATGCCGAGACGCTGCGGGTCGGTGCGCCGATCGCCAAGCCCGGCACGATCGTCTGCATCGGCATGAACTACGCCGCCCACGCTGCGGAGTCCGGGTCCGAGCCGCCGAGCGTGCCCGTGCTGTTCTTCAAGGCCGCCAACACGATCGCCGGCCCCAACGACACCGTCACGCTCCCGCGCGGCAGTGAGAAGACCGACTGGGAGGTCGAGCTCGGCATCGTGATCGGCCGCCGGGCGTCCTACCTCGACTCCGTCGAGCAGAGCCTCGACCACGTCGCCGGATTCGTCCTGGCCAACGACCTGTCGGAGCGGGCGTTCCAGCTCGAGGAGTCCGGCGGGCAGTGGAGCAAGGGCAAGATCGCGCCCGGTTTCAGCCCGCTCGGCCCGTGGGTCGTCACCCCCGACGAGGTCGACCACGAGAAGCTCCGGCTGCGCAGCTGGGTCAACGGCGAGCCGCGCCAGGACTCGTCGACGGCGGACCTGATCTTCGACGTGGCGCACATCATTCATCACCTGAGCCAGTACATGGTGCTCGATCCGGGCGACGTGGTCCTGACCGGTACGCCCGAGGGTGTCGCGCTGTCGGGCCGGTTCCCCTACTTGCAGCCCGGTGACGTCGTCGAGCTCGAGATCGACGGTCTTGGCCGGCAGCGTCAGGACGTCGTCGCGTACGAGGCGACACGATGAGCGCGCCCGAGCTCGACGGCCTGGTCGCGATCGTCACCGGTGGCGCCAGCGGCATCGGCGCCGCCATCGCATCGGAGCTCCGCGACCGGGGAGCGTCGGTCGCGGTCCTCGACCTGGATCCGAGCAGCGCTCCTGAGGGAACCCTCGCGGTCGAGGCGGATGTCTCCTCCGACGACAGTGTCCGCGCGGCGATCGAGACCGTGGCGAGCACCCTGGGCCGCATCGACGTCGTCGTCAACAACGCGGGCATCGGCGCCAAGGGCACGGTCGAGGACAACTCCGACGCGGAGTGGCAGCGGGTGTTCGACGTCAACGTGTTCGGCGTCGTGCGCACGACCCGTGCCGCCCTCCCGCATCTGCGGCTCTCGCCGAGCCCCGCGATCGTCAACGTCTCCTCGATCGCCGCGACCGCAGGGCTGCCCGAGCGCGCGCTGTACTCAGCCACCAAGGGCGCCGTGCACGCCCTCACACTGGCCATGGCCGCTGACCACGTACGCGACGGCATCCGGGTCAACAGCGTCAACCCGGGGACGGTGGAGACCCATTTCGTCACCCTGCTGCTGGAGAAGGCCGAAGACCCGGTCGCCGAACGCGCGGCGATGACGGCGCGCCAGCCGCACGGCCGGCTGGTCAGCCCTGAGGAGGTCGCGCACGCCGTGGCGTACCTTGCCAGCCCGCTCGCAGGCTCGACCACCGGGACTTCCCTCGCGGTGGACGGCGGCATGGCAGGCTTGCGAACCCGGCCCGCCGGAGGGGAGTGAGATGGCGCTGACGGACGAGGCGATCTCGAAGATCAAGAACATGATCCTCGACGGCCGGCTCAAGCCCGGCGACCGGCTGCCGCGTGAGGCCGACCTCGCCGAGCAGCTCGGCATCTCCCGTGGCTCCCTGCGCGAAGCGGTCAGGGCGCTGTCGATGATCCGCATCCTCGACGTACGCCGTGGCGACGGCACGTACGTGACGAGCCTCGAGCCCGAGCTGTTGCTGGAGACGCTGACGTTCGTCATCGACTTCCACCAGGACTCCGACGTCCTCGACCTGTTCGAGGTGCGCCGCGCGCTGGAGCCGATGGCTGCGGAGAAGGCAGCCCGGCTGATGCCCGCTGACGATGCCGCCGGCCTGCTCGCGCTCGTGGACTCGGTCCGCGCCGACGACGCGGTCGAGGCGTGGGTCGCGAACGACATCGAGTTCCACCACCGGATCGCGCTCGCCGCCGACAACTCCGTGCTGTGCCTGCTGGCCGACAGCGTCGCCGCCCGCACCCATCAGGCACGGGTCTGGCGGGGCGTGACGCAGGAGGACTCGTTCGAGCAGACGCGTCGCGAGCATCGCGCGATCGCGCTGGCGATCTCCGAGCGGCAGCCGAGCGTCGCGGCAGCGTGCGCCCTGACCCACGTCGCGGGGATCGAGGGATGGCTGCGGCGCAGCCTCGGTGGCGCCGAGTCCTGAGACCGGCACTGCGGCCCCGTACGCGGGGCCGGCTTGCCATGCCCTCATCCAAACCCTTAATGTGAATGAAAATCATTCCCATTAAGGAAAGCGACGCTCATGCACCTCGTACGACGATCTCGGGTGGCCCTTGCGGTCATCATCTCGACGCTCGCCCTCACCACCGCAGCCTGCGGGGGCGGCACGCAGGACGACGCCGTCAACGTGTCCTCCGGCGACGAGCCGGCCGGCCAGCTGACCGGGCCGAGACTCGTCATGACGTACGACGGGGGAGTCCGTGTCCTCGAGCGCGACACGCTCAAGACGGTGGCCGACTTCCCGATGACCGGCTACCTGCGGGTCAACCGCGCGGGCGACGAACGGCATGTCCTCGTGTCGACCGAGACCGAGGGATTCCGCCTGCTCGACACCGCGGTCAAGGTCGAGTCGCACGGCGATCACTCGCACTACCTCCCGGACGGCAAGCCGGCCCTCGCCGGATCCTTCGAGGCGCAGGAGCCCGGACACGTCACGATCCACGACGGCAAGACGGTGCTGTGGAGCGACGGAACCGGCACGGCGCAGATCCTCGACTCCGCCAGGCCGACCAAGGTCGTCGGCACCTACAAGGCGGCCAGCCCGCACCACGGCGTCGCGGTGCAGCTCGACGACGGGCTGCTGGTCACCGACGGCACGGTCGACAAGCGCACCGGAGCCAAGGTCGTACGGCTCGGCAAGGAGGTCGCCAGCACGAAGAGCTGCCCCGGCGTCCACGGCGAGGCGACGGCCGGCAACGGCGTGGCGGTGATCGGCTGCGAGAACGGCGTCGAGCTGTACGAGAACGGGACGTTCACCAAGCTCGACAGCCCTGACGCGTACGGGCGCATCGGCAACCAGGCCGGGTCGCCGTCGTCGCCGATCGTGCTGGGCGACTACAAGGTCGACAAGGATGCCGAGCTCGAGCGTCCCGAGCGCATCACGCTCATCAACACCGAGACCAAGAAGCTCAAGATCGTCGACCTGGGCACGAGCTACTCGTTCCGCTCGCTGGGGCGTGGGGCCGCGGGCGAGGCGATCATCCTCGGCACCGACGGCGCACTGCACGTGCTCGACGCGAAGGACGGCAGCACGCTCTCGACGATCAAGGTCGTCAAGCCGTGGTCCGAGCCGGTCGACTGGATGCAGCCGCGGCCGACGCTGCACGTCAGCGGTGACACGGCGTGGGTGACCGAGCCGGCCACCTCGACGGTGCACGTCGTCGACATCCCGTCGGGCAAGGTCGTCAAGAGCGTGAAGCTCGACGTCGTGCCTGACGAGATCACCTCGAGCTGAGCCATCCGGTGGCCGAGGTGCAGCCTCGGCCACCGGGCTCAGGCGTCGATGCCGGCGGCCCGCAACCTCGCGCGGATGTCGTCGAGCAGGCGGGCCGGGAACTCCGACGTACGCCGGCACCGCTCGACGAGATAGACGATCTTGTTGAGCCGCGGCCCCGGCATCTCGAGCCCACGCGACGCCAGCGCCGGGCGGAGCATGTTGCGGTCGAAGGCGCCGTCGCTGTGGACCTCGGTGCCGCGCCACGCGGCGAAGGCCCGCTTGAGGTCGCCGTGCGCGACCACGCCGTGCTCCGGCGAGAGGGCGACGGCGATCGCCGCCACGAGCCAGGCGTCGTCGTGCTGCAGTGCGTCGACGCCCAGCTGCACCGTGCCCGAGTCCATCGGTTGCGCCTCCGGCAGGTCGAACTCCACGACCGCGGTGAACGTCAGGTCGGGATAGCGCAGCTCGATGCGAGTGCCGCTGTGGGTCAAGGAGATCTTCTGGCCCGGTGCGGGCGTGGTCGCCTCGCCGGACGGCGCGGTGAGCTCGACGATCGCACCGTTGGCGCGCTGCCCGCGATGGACGACCGGGTGCGCTGCGGTCGCCGAGATGACCAGCGCCGGGTCGCTGACGTAGGGGAGGCGCACGAAGACGTACGCCGAACCGGAGATCTGCTCGGCGACGAGGGGCTGCTGCTCGGGCAGGTTCATCCGCCGGGCGAGCACGAACGCCGAACCGGGTTCGATCGACGCCTCGCCCGAGTGCTGCTCGCCGGCTGACCAGGCGATGTGCAGCACCGGTGCTCCTTCGTGGAATGCGTTCCGCCGCGGCTCGACCTCAGCCCCGGATGACCCCCACGATGATGCCATGTATGGAACTGTCTCGGGGCTCGCCTCCAACCTGCTGATCCTCGTCATCTTCGTCGCCGTCGTGTGGGTCGGTCTGCGGATCGCGCAGAGCATCTTCGGGGTCAGCTCCAAGCGAGCGGCCGCCGCGGAGGTCGGGGCCAAGCTCGTGTCGTACCCGACGGGGTCCGCCGCGGTGCTGCGCCGCCGATTCGTACGCGCGCTGACCGCGCAGCACGTCGTGATGCCCAGCGGTGAGCGGCTCGCGTTCGCGGAGCTCACCGTGCGGGTGGCTCCGGAGGACCTGGAGCGGCTCGACCCGGACGGCGACCTGGAGCGGCTGGGTGACGACGGGGCTCAGCTCTACGTCACGCACGCTGAGCGGGCCGGCTGGGCGGTGCCGCCGGAGGTCACGGTGATCGTGGAGGTGGACCCGGGGCTGCGGTCGGGCTGGATCCCGCCGGCGCGGGGCAGCGGCCGCGCTGATCCGGCCAGGCGCATCCCCGAACGTACGGGACTGGGGTGGGAGGACGTGGCGGATGGGTCGGATGATGTGGTTTCGAGGCGCTCCTCGTCCCTCGTCGCTCCTCAACCACAGAGTGGTGTCGCTCCTCCAACACCGGCACCGGACCCGGCGGCGACGATGAACTTCCCGGCCCTGGTGCCCGATCTCGAGGACACCGCGCCGACCATGAATGTCGCGAGCGGGCTGCGCCTGGAGCGCAACGGTCACGCCGCGTCGATCCCGATGGACGGCGCCGTGCTGGGTCGCCTGCCGGAGAGCCCGATGCGATTCGAGGAGCCGCAGGTGTCCTACCGTCACGCTGCGATCCGCCTGCACGGCACCCGGTGGGAGGTGAAGGATCTCGGCAGCACCAACGGCACGACGGTCGACGGCCAGCGCATCGACGAGTGGACCGCACTGCGTCCCGGATCGGTCATCGCGCTCGCCGGGGTCAGCGTCGTGGCGGCGATGGACACGGCGGGAACCGTGCATCTGCAGGGATTGACGAGTCACTAGGGACAATGGAGCTGCCGACGTACGGTCGTAGGTGAGCGTGTTGCCGATGTGGAGCAGGAGGATCAGCCCGATGCCAGATCCTCTTGCGACCCCGGCGACCCCGCCCAGCACCGTGCCGGTCGAGCAGCGCTTCGAGCTGCTGGGCCGCATCGGCGCCGGCAACCACGGCGTGGTGTTCCGCGCCCGCGACAGCCAGCTGCAGCGCGAGGTCGCGATCAAGCGGTTCTCGCACTTCCTCGCTGACGACCCACGCGCGATGCGCCGCATCACCCGCGAGGTGGCGGCGCTGGCCCGCGTGTCACACCCGAACGTCGTGACGGTGCACGACCTCGTGCACATGCCGGACGGCGACGGCGAGGTCACGCCGCACCTCGTGATGGAGCTCGTCGAGGGCACCTCGCTGCGCGACCTGCTGGCCACGCGCGGCCCGAGCCTGCGCTCGGTCACCGCGGTGCGCGGCGTGCTCGAAGGACTCGCCGCCTGCCACCAGGCCGACATCCTGCACCTCGACATCAAGCCCGCCAACATCCTGGTGACGACGCGCGGGGGCATCAAGATCGTCGACTTCGGCATCGCGCGAGCGGCCTCCGACACGACCGCGACGGTGGCCGGCACGCCGCACTACATGGCGCCGGAGCAGTTCGACGGCAGGGCCGACGAGCGCAGCGACATCTACTCCGTCGGCTGCCTGTTGTACGAGTGCCTGACGGGCCAGCCGCCGTTCGAGGGCACGATGGCCGCCCAGGTCATGGCCCACCGCAACCGGCCGCGCCCCGATCCACGGCAGCTGGCACCACAGGTGAGCGCGTCGCTGGCCGCGGTGGTCATGCGGGCGATGGCGATCGATCCGTCCGCGCGCTACCAGGGCGTGGCCGAGATGCTCGCGGCGCTTGCGGCGGCCGACCTGAGTCCTGCGGAGGTCCTTCCGACCAGCTCGAGGAGCGATGTCCTTTCGACAAGCTCAAGGAGCGACACCGGCTCAAGGAACGAGCAGCTCGGGCCGGTCGTCACGCGGTGGAGCAGGCTCAAGACGTACGCCGTCGGGTGGGCACTGAGCGCGTTCATCGTGGCGCTGCTGCCCGGGCTCGTGTGGCTGAGCACCGCGTTCGTCTCCGACGACTACCGTCCGCAGGCGATGCGGGAATCCAGCTCGTTCGGCTGGTGGCTGCTCGCGGTCGCGATCGCCGGCGTCTTCCTGCTGACGCGCAGGCAGGGCTTCCTCGGGTTGATCGGCGGGCCGGCCGTCGGGCAACCCGCGCCACAACGCGTGGTCGACCGGTCGATGCGGAGCGGACTCGGGCTCGCAGCGGGAGCGGCTGCGCGCGGCTCGTTGCCGATGCTGTTCCCGTGGTACGTCCTGCTGGTCGCCGGGTTCGCCAAGGCTGCCGACGTGGCGTGGCCGGACGACGTGTTCGGCACGACCTGGGGTCTCGCGTGGGTGCTGATGCCTGCCGCCGCGGCGCTGCTGGTCGTACGCGGGATCTCACGGCTCAGGCTCCGGTTCGGCTCGCTGCTGATGGCCATGATGCACCTGGCCGCAGCGGGTCTTGCCGCGGTGCTCTTCGTGGCATACCCGCTCGCGCTCTGAGCCATGCCGGCATGCATCGGATGCACATTCCTGGGTATCCACGGCCTGTGGCGCACCCGTCGCACCAAGCAACACGAAAGAGGACTCTCATGGAGATCATCGGTCTGATCGTGGCCGGCATCATCATCGGCCTGCTCGGCAAGTTCATCGCTCCCGGTGACAAGGACAACATCCCGATCTGGCTCACGATCGTGTGTGGCGTGGGCGGCGTGCTGATCGGCCGTCTCATCTATGGCGCCTTCGGTGGCGACGGCAGCGATGGCGTCGACTGGGTCCGTTGGCTCGTCGCGATCGTCACCGCTGCGGTGCTCGTGATCATCGCGTCGACCGTGACCGGTCGCAGCAAGACCCGCATCTAGACAGCACGACACGAGGGACCCCGGCCTGCTGGTCGGGGTCCCTCGCACGTGTGGAGGTTGCCGCGCAGGTTGTGGGGTATGCCCGTGGCATGAGCAAGCTGGTGACCGCAGGAGTCTTCGCGACGGGATACGTGCTGGGCGCGAAGGCGGGACGCGAACGGTACGAGGAGATCCGACGAGCATGGGAGCGGGCCACGCACCACCCGCGGATCAAGGAGATCGTGGTGAGGGTCGAGGACCGGGCGATGAACATCTACAACGACACCACTCCGTCCGACAACGGATCGCACCCGGCCAACCGGACCAAACTCGCCTGACCGGCGCGGCGTCGCCCTAGACTGAGCAGCGCCAACCACGGGGAGACCATGCTCAAGATCATCAGCATCATCGTCTCCCTGCTCGCTGCCCTGATCGGACCCGCCGAGGCCGACATCGTCAGTGACGACCATGCGTACGCCAACCAGACGCCGTACGGCGACCCGGCAAGCACCTCGATCAAGGCGCCGCCGCCCGGCTACCAGCTGGTGTTCCTGGAGAACGTGGGACGCCATGGCTCACGCAGCCAGACCAGCACCGACGGCGAGCAGCGAGCGTACGCAGTCTGGAAGTCCGCCTCCGGCAAAGGCCAGCTGACCACGGCGGGCAAGCAGTTCGACGACGACCTCAAGGCGTTCCAGAAGGCCGAGTCGGCGATCGGTTACGGCAAGCTCAGCGCCCTCGGCAAGGCGCAATGGGCCGGGATCGGCCGGCGTACGGCGGCGAACTACCACGACTTCCTCACCAAGGCGGCGACCACCGGCGACGACATCGCATTCAGGACGACGAGCGTCACCCGCACCAAGCAGAGTGCTGCCTCGCTGCTCACGGCACTCAAAACCGCGGTCCCCGGTCTCGACCTCAAGGCAGCCTCGGTCGACGACCGGATGCGCATCACCGATCGGTTCGACCAGCGCGGGCCGGGCGGGGATCGCCAGCGTGCTGCGCCGTTCCGACGTACGTACGGCCGCCCGGCACGTGCTGCGCCGGCTCTACACCGCGAAGTTCGTCGACAGCCTCAGCGACCCGGTCGGCAAGGCGCTCGACATCTACGGGCTCTATGCGATCGCGCCGAGCATGCGGACCGAGACCCCGGTGACGTTCAGCCGATACGTCGCGGTCGCCGACGCACACCTGCTGGGCTTCGCCAAGGACGCGCAGAACTTCTACCGCTACGGTCCCGGCGTCAAGGGACAGACGAGCTCGTACCGGCAGGCGCAGCCGGTGCTTGACGACTTCTTCTCCCAGCTCGACAAGCGACTCAAGGGCGGCCACACGGCGGCGGTGTTCCGGCTCGCGCACGGCGAGACCACGATGCCGTTCGCCGCTCTGAGCAAGATGCCCGGCAGCACCAAGCAGGCCACGACCGGCACCCCGTACTCGTACGGAAACAACCCGTGGCGCGGCTACGTCGCTGGGCGCATGGCGGGCAACATCGAGTGGGCCGCCTATCGCAACTCGACGGGTGCGGTGCTGGTGACGATCCGCTACAACGAGCAGCCGGTCAAGCTGCACAGCTCGTGCGCCCAGTCGACCGTCGCCCCGTACTTCTACCGCGTCTCGGCCCTCAAGAACTGCCTGCTCTGACCCATGACTGACGTGACGATCGACCAGCGGTTGGCGTACGCGATCGAGCACCGACAGCAGCTTGAGATCAGGTACGTCCTGGGGCCGCAGTCGCGTGGACTCCGGGTCATCAACCCGCATGTCGTGTTCACGGCGTCGACCGGCGCGCTGTCGCTCCACGCGGTGCAGGTTGCCGGGTTCTCGTCGACCGGCCTGACGGAGCCGTCCTGGCGGTCCTTCGACCTGTCACGCGTGTGGGTCACCAAGCTGCTCGACAGCACCTTCACCGTCGATGACGAGCTCAACCTCGACAACCACGAGCTCTATGCCAAGATCCACCTGGCCGTGAGCGGCTAGGTCGCTACTTGCGCAGGCGGACGAGGTCGGCGAGCGCGGCGTCCGAGAGCTCGGTGAGCGCGCCCTCGCCGCCGTTGACCACCGCATCGGCGAGTGAGCGCTTGGACCGGATCAGCTCGGCGATCGACTCCTCGATCGTGCCCTCGCTGATGAGCCGGTGCACCTGGACGTTCTTGGTCTGGCCGATGCGGTGCGCCCGGTCGGTTGCCTGGTCCTCGACGGCGGGGTTCCACCAGCGGTCGTAGTGGATCACGTGGTCGGCCTTGGTCAGGTTGAGCCCGACGCCGGCCGCCTTGAGCGACAGCACGAAGACCGGGATCTCGCCGCCCTGGAACTTGTGCACCATCTTCTCCCGCGCGCGTACGGTCGTGGCGCCGTGCAGGAACTGGTGACCGATCTTCTTCTCCTCCAGGTGCCGCGTCAGCAGCTTGCCCATCTGGGCGTACTGGGTGAACACCAGCGTCGCGCCGTCCTCGGCGACGATCTCCTCGACCAGCTCGTCGAAGACGCCGAGCTTGCCCGAGCGCCCGGTGATCCGGCCGTCGGGCTCGCGGAGGAACTGGGCGGGGTGGTTGCAGATCTGCTTGAGCTGGGTGAGCAGCTTGACCACGAGGCCGCGGCGCTGGATGCCCTGCGCGTTCTCGATCTGCGCCATCGTGCTGCGGACGACCGCCTCGTAGAGCCCGACCTGCTCACGGGTGAGGTTGATGCGGTGATCGGTCTCGATCTTGGGCGGCAGCTCCGGGGCGATGCCGGGATCGGACTTGCGCCGGCGCAGCACGAACGGGCGGATGAGCTGTGACAGCCCGGTCGCCTTGCCCGAGTCGCGGCGCGACTCGATCGCGCGCGACCAGGTGTTGCGGAACTGCTGGTAGGTCCCGAGGAGCCCCGGCGTGGTCCAGTCGAGGATCGCCCACAGCTCGCCGAGGTTGTTCTCGACCGGCGTACCGGTCAGCGCCAGCCGCGCCTGGGCGGGGATGCCGCGGATGGCCTGAGCGGTGCGGGCGTGCGGGTTCTTGATGTTCTGCGCCTCGTCGGCGACGACCAGGCCCCAGCCGGGCTGGTGCTCGGACAGCTCGATCGCGTCGGACCGCATCGTGGCGTACGTCGTGACGAGGAACCCGTCGTTGACGCCGTCGAGGCGCCGCTTGGGCCCGTGATAGCGGCGGACGTTGACGCCGGGGGCGAATCGCTTGATCTCGCGCTCCCAGTTGCCCAGCACGGAGGCGGGGCACACCACGAGCGTCGGCGACGAGGAGATCGCGGTGCGCTGCAGGTGCAGGGCGATCAGCATGACGGTCTTGCCGAGGCCCATGTCGTCGGCGAGGATGCCGCCGAGCTGCAGGTCGACGAGCTGCGTCATCCAGCGCAGGCCCTGCAGCTGGTAGTCGCGCAGGGTGCCGTCGAGCCCGTCCGGCTGCACCGCGGGGGCGATGTCGCGGTCCTGCACCGCGAGTCGCTTGCGTACGTCCTCGAGCCAGCCGACCGTGTCGACCTCGGTCATCCGGCCGTCGACCTCGAGCTCGCCGGTGACGGCGGCCCTCAGCGCCTCGAGCGGGGAGATCTCGCGCGTACGCCGTTCGAGCACACGTTGCAGCCGTGCCTTGTCGACGAAGACCCAACGGTCACGCAGCCGCAGCAGCCCGGTCTGTGACTGCGCGAGCTGGTCGAGCTCGGCGGCCGACAGCACGTCGTCGCCGAGCGCCACCTGCCAGTCGAACGAGAACAGCTGGCCCTGGGTGAACGCCGACGGTCGGTCGGATCGCGGCGTCTCGTCACGGCGTACGACCGCGGACGTCGACAGCTCGCGTACGAGCTCAGGCGGCCAGCGGATCTCGATGCGGTTGGCCATCAGCGTCGGCGCGAGCGAGCGGTCGCCGAGCCGGGCGAGCTCGTCGGGGCTGACCGTCGCCGCACCGCGGGTGTGCGGGTCACGCAGACGCTCGGCGGGGGACCACCACGGCTCGAGCCGGCGCAGCATCGCCGCGGTCGGCTCCTTGGCGTCCTGGCCGAGCGGATGCGTCGTCGAGCCGGCGAACATGTCGCCGGCGTCGAACGCGGCCCACGAGCCCTGAGCGCGGCTGCACCCTCAGGCGTACGACGGCGGCCTGCTCTGCCGTCGGCTGCTCGAGGAACGACACCATCAAGGTCCACGAGAACGTCGTCTCGCGCTGCCGGGGCTGCTGCGCCCGCGGTGACACGTACGGCTGCCGCTGCGGTGTCGACGCCGCGGCGGGCGCGTCGACGGCGAGCGCCTTGAGGAACGCGTTGATCGTCGCCTGGCCACGCCCGGCGTTGCTGTCGATCGCGGTCGCGGCGTTCTGCAGCTGGTTGAGCTCGGTCGAGTCCGGTGAGCCCAGCGCGCCACGCGCCATGATGCGCAGCGCGAGGATCGCGGGAGTCGCCCACGCACGTACCGATGGAT
Organism: uncultured Actinomycetota bacterium; assembly: GCA_963806345.1. Classification (GTDB taxonomy): domain Bacteria; phylum Actinomycetota; class Actinomycetes; order Propionibacteriales; family Nocardioidaceae; genus Aeromicrobium. The sequence continues at coordinate 39,987 of CAWDXV010000026.1, forward strand.
CGGCCGACATGACGCGGATGCCCTGGCTCAACGCGCCGATCGACTCGTTGGCCGTGGCCTCGTGATCGCCGTCGGTGGCGTGGAACACGAAGCGCGAATCAGCGGGATCCTCGGCTGCGACGAACTCCACGGGGAAGCGCAGAAGCCGGCGCAGATCCGTGGACGTAGGCATCCCTCCATTGTCGCTCACCGCTCCAACAAGCGGTCATGCGGCCACCCGGTTCGAGTCCTTTCGACAAGCTCAAGGACCGATGGCTGGCGTGACCGACCACCGTTCCTTGAGCTTGTCGAAAGGAGCTCGACTCAGCGGGTCAGGATCTTCGCGTCGAGGAACTTGAAGTTGGTGTTGACCCGCGCCTCGCCGTCGTCGCCCAGCTCGACCGGCGTGTTGTCACCGTCCTGCACCACGAGGAGGCCGTGCGGGTAGCCCGGCAGGGGAGTGCTGACGGTGTCGGCGCCGTCGCAGTCCTGCGATCCGTCGGCTGCGGGACCATCCGCGACCGCGAAGTGCTTGAGCGGCCGGTTGGTCTGACGGTCGTACGTGTAGAAGGTGTTGTCGCCCTGGCTCGACACCAGCAGCGTGCCGCTGCGCTTGCCGGTCTTGTAGATCGTGAGGCCTTCGGTGTCGGCCGCGATGCGACCGCCGAATCCGGGGTCGACGCCCGAGGGCACGCACTCCTCGGTCTTCTCGTCGTACGTCGCGGGGACGCCGAACTCCTTCGTACGCTCGACAGCCCTCGGCTGGCCCTGGAACTTCCCGTGCTTCAGCTGGACCCGCCACAACCCGATGTCCTCCTGAGCGGCGTAGAGGGTGCCGGCGGCCTCGTCGACGACGACGCCCTCGAGCTGCGGCCCCTCGCCGGGCTCCTCGCACGGCGACCACGTGGTGTCGTTCGGCAGCCGGAACGACGAGGGGAAGTCGAGCGTGTCGACCTTCTTGTAGGTCACCTTGCCGCCGGCTGGGATCAGCTCGAACAGGCCGACGTCGGTCTGGTGACGCCGGGTCCCCACGACATACGTCGTGCCGCGGTCCTCGAACGTGGTGAGGCCGTAGATCGTCTCCTGGTCGTTGACCTGCGCCTGGTTGCTGGAGAAGGCGAGCGGCACATTGGCAGCTGTCGCATCGGTGAGCTTGCCGGTGCGCGAGTCGATGACGTACGACCGGATCTGGTCGCGTCCGCGGTCGCTCGTCACGGCCAGGTCGACGGCCCGTCCGCCGAGCTTGAACCCGTGCACGATGTCGACGTTGTTGAACCGGCCGGACTCGTCGTCGGGCCCGGGTGCCGCCGGTGCCGCGATGCTCTGCACGAGCTTGCCCTTGAGGTCGTACACGTTGAGGCCGGCGTTCTTGGCCGTGCCGATCACGACGCTGCGCGCCTTGTCGTGGCGGTTGACCCAGATCGCCGGGTCGTCGGCGTCGCCGTTGTGGCCGGCGTCGTCGTCATGCACCCCGGGCGTCTCGGTCTTCGCCGTCACGGACACGAGGTGGTCGCTCGGTCGCGGGTGGGCGGACGCCTGGGAGGCGATCAGGGCGGGGACGACGATCAGGGCGAGGGCCGCGAAGGGGCGCGCAGGTGTGGTCACGCGCGAGACGTTAACCAGCAAGGCTGGACGCGAAGTGGCGTCGAGATGAGCGCCAGGCGAACAACACCGCTCCCTGGTGAGGCCGCCCGCGGCCGAGCGGGAGGGAGCGAGGAACGAGCGACCGAAGGGCGGTGAGGTGACATGCTCGCCCGAGCCCCGGGTCACTGCCCCTCGCTCGCAGAGCTCGCTCCCAGTCGGCCGCGGGCGGCCTCCTTAGGGAACGGGTGATCTGGCATCGTGGGGGAGTGCTGATCGGGCGAGTTCTGGCTGTGGGGGCGATGCTCGTGGTCGCGGCGTGCACCGGCGAGGACCCGGACGACGAGGTCAGCGTGACGCCTGTGACGCTGCCGACGGTGACGGCGGAGCCGGACGCGTTCCCGGGGAAGAGCTGGCAGCGCAACGAGCAGGGCAGCTGGTCGAAGCTCGACGCGACCCTCGAACGTACGGGTTCGACCTGCGTGGCGGTGATCAAGGACGGCGAGCTGGTCCACGACGCGTACTGGAACGGTGGCAGCGAGCACGGGCCGCACCGGGTCTACTCGATCACCAAGTCGTTGACCGCGCTGCTGATCGGCATGGCCGCGGACGAGGGCTTGACTGACGCTCGACGACACCGCGTCGGAGGAGATCGACGAATGGCGCATCGGGTCAGCCACCGAGGTCTCCGTTCGCGACCTGCTCTCGATGACGTCGGGGCGGCACTGGGACGAAGCAGCCGACAACCGGATGATCCGTGACGAGGCGGACAAGACGACGTACGCCGTGAACCTGCCGCAGGATCACGCGCCCGGCACGAAATGGGTCTACGACAACTCGGCCGCGCAGGCCTTGGAGTCGGTGCTCGACGATCTCGACGAGACCGACGACGTGGCCGACATCGCCAAGGACCGCCTGCTCGATCCGCTCGGCATGCGCGACACGGCCTGGTCCCGCGACCAGGCCGGCAACGCGCTGACGTTCTCCGGTGTCGAGTCGACGTGCCTCGATCTCGCCCGTGTCGGCCACCTCATGCTCAACCGCGGCTCGTGGGACGGCAAGCGAGTCGTCTCGGCCGACTTCGTCCAGCAGGCGACGCGGCCATCGTCCGACCTCAACGCCGCCTACGGGCTGCTCTGGTGGGTCAACGGCGAGGGGCGGGTCGTCGAGGTCCTCCGGCAGGCCGGCTACGCGACCGACAAGGCGCCGTACGAGGGCCGGCTCGCGCCGAACGTGCCCGACGACGCGTTCTGGGCGTACGGCTACGGCGACCAGTACGTGGCCGTCGTGCCCTCAGAGGGTGTTGTCGCCGTACGCCTGGGTGCCCGACCAGCGAGCCCGGACGACCTGACGTTCGACGGCTTCACGAGCGGCGTTCTCGAAGGTCTGGGCGCCGAGTGACCGATCACGCGTACGACAAGGAGGACCGCGAGGCGGTCTACCGGGTCATCGCCGAGCGGCGCGACATGCGGCACTTCGCGGGTGGCACGGTCGACGAGGACGTGCTCGCCCGGCTGCTGTCGGCGGCGCACCAGGCGCCGAGCGTCGGCCTCATGCAGCCGTGGCGGATCGTGCGTGTGACCGATCCGCAGCTGCGCCAGGCGCTCCACGACCACGTCGAGGTCGAGCGCCGGCACACCGCGGAGGCGATGGGGGAGCGCGCCGACGAGTTCATGCGGCTCAAGGTGCAGGGCATCCTCGACTGCGCCGAGGTCCTGGTGGTGGCCCTGGGCGACGACCGCGACCGCCATGTCTTCGGCCGGCGGACCATGCCGCACATGGACCTCGCGTCGGTGTCGTGCGCGATCCAGAACCTGTGGCTGGCGGCCCGCGCCGAAGGCCTCGGCATGGGGTGGGTGTCGCTGTTCGTGCCGGCCGACGTCGCCGGGTTGATCGGTGCGCCAGAGGGCGCCGAGCCGGTCGCGATCCTGTGCCTCGGACCCGTCGACGCGTTCTATGCGCGGCCCATGCTCGAGCAGGAGAGCTGGACCTCCGTACGCGCCTTGGACGAGCTGCTCGGCGAGAACTCCTGGCCCATCTGAGTGTCAGACCTCGGTGCTTGGGTCGAGGTATGGAACCCGACGAACCCGGATGGCAGCTGCTCGACGACTTCTTCGCCAAGGAGGCGTCAGGGCGCGCCGAGGCCACCGTGCGCCGCTACGTCCGCGTGCGCGACCGGCTGACGCGGTTCCTCGACACCGGTGACATGAGCCCATGGCTCGGCAGCGAGCCGGCGACGTTGCTCTCGGCGGAGCGCGAGTTCCATGAGAGCGGAGCGTTCTGGCAGCTGTTCGGCGCAGACGAGCTGGTCTGTGCGCTGCCGGGATTCCTGCAGGAGCCATGGACGCCCGAAGGCTTGGGCGAGGCGCGCACACAGATCAGCCTCGTCTCGCGCCTGCTCAGTCATTTGAGCCGCAAGCGGTTGATCGATCTCTCGGTCGTGCGATGCGCCTATTGGGAGGCCGAGGCCGCGGTCAAGCAGGCGCGTGTCGATCTCGAGAGCCGCTCGGCGAGGCGCGAGCCCGACGAGTGGGCGGAACGGATCCCCGAACGTTTCAGGCAGGAGCCAGGTCCGCAGTGGTGATGCTATAGTTGAAGCATCAACTAATACAGGAGCGGCACCATGGCGACCTACTCGATCTCAGACCTCGACAACCGGCTGACCCCCAGCCCGCTGATGCCTGTGCTCTTCGTCGGCCACGGCAACCCGATGCACGCCATCGCCGACAACTCCTACACGCAGAAGTGGGCCCAGGTCGGTCAGGGCCTGCCCGACGCGCAAGCCATCGTGGTGGTCAGCGCGCACTGGCTGACGCCGGGTCAGACCCACATCACCGACGCGCCCCGCAACAAGATCATCTACGACTTCGGCGGATTCCCCGACGAGCTCTACCGGGTGCAGTACGACACCGTCGGCGACGAGGACGTCGCCAGGCTGCTGGCCAAGCAGCTCGTCGAGTACGAAGCCGAGCTCGACAAGCAGTGGGGCCTCGACCACGGCACGTGGAGCGTGCTCAAGCACCTCGCGCCCGCCCCGGAGGTGCCGGTCCTGCAGATCAGCATCGACTACGCGATGCCGCTGCCCGAGCTCTTCCAGCTCTACGGTCGCCTGCGTGCGATGCGACGGCGCGGCGTCGTGTTCATCGGCAGCGGCAACATCGTCCACGCCCTCAACCGCGTCAAGTGGGACGGCGGCAGCGCCTGGGACTGGGCCGAGCAGTTCGACGCCGACACCGCCGTGGCGCTCCGCGACCGCGAGATCGGCAAGCTGGTCAACCCCTATGCCACGTGGTCCGAGGCGCGCATCGCGGTGCCGACCGACGACCACTACCGGCCGATGGTCGCGGCGTTGAGCCTGCTCGAGGACGGCGAGGAGATCGAGTTCTTCAACGACGAGATCGACATGGGCGCCATCAGCATGAGGTCGTTCATCTCGGTCTGATGACGAAGGCGTCAACTTGTGGCAAAACGACGCGGCCGCGACTCCCAACGCGCTACGGTTTGGCGTTCGATCCGCCAAGTCAGAGGAACTCTCGTGTCCAACTTCGATCAACCCGCATCACCGCCGCCTCCGCCGGCCTACGCGCCGCCCCCGGCCGCCGGTCCCGTGGGCCAGATTCGCCCCACCGGCATCTCGATCCTGCTGTACATCGTGACGCTGAGCATCTACGGCTTCGTCTACTACTACAAGACGCACGATGAGATGAAGCGGCACTCCGGCGAGGGCCTCGGTGGAGCCATCGCCCTGGTCCTGGCCATCTTTGTCGGCTTCGTCCTTCCGTTCACGATGGCCAGCGAGGTGGGCAACCTCTACAAGCGCGCCGGCCGCGCGGCCCCGGTCTCCGGCGTGACGGGTCTGTGGATCCTCCTGCCGATCGCCGGTGCGATCATCTGGTTCGTGAAGACCAACGGTGCGCTCAACGAGTACTGGAAGTCGCAGGGCGCGACCGCCTGAGCACTGTCCGACGTACGGGCCGTTCACCATCTCAGGATGGTGGGCGGCCCGTATGCTCTTGGGCACCCAAGGAGCCGACATGACTGCTGTGACCATCACCCACATCGGCGGCCCGACAGCGCTGATCGAGTTCGACGGATGGCGGATCCTGACCGATCCGACGTTCGATCCGGCGGGCAAGCGCTACTTCTTCGGGTGGGGCACGATGTCGAGCAAGGTCGTGGGCCCGTCGATCGTCCCTGCCGAGCTCGGTCCAATCGATGCCGTGCTGATCAGCCATCACCATCACGCCGACAACCTCGACCCCACCGGCGTCTCGATGCTGCCGCAGCTCGGCACGGTGCTGACGACCAAGAAGGCGGCGACCAAGCTCGGCGGCGGAGCCATCGGGCTCGCCGCATGGGACACCTGGATGCTCGAGGCGCCGGGCAAGCCCACGATCACGGTCACCGCAACCCCGTGCCAGCACGGGCCGGTGGCACTCAACCCGATCACCGGTCCGGTGGTCGGCTTCGCCCTCGCGTGGGAGGGGCAGGAGCACGGTGCGTTCTGGATGACCGGCGACACCGTCCTGTTTCGCGGGCTGCGTGATGTCGCCTCACGTCTCGATGTCGGCACGATGCTGATGCACCTGGGAGCCGTGCGCTTCCGCTACCTCACCGGATGGTTCCGCTACACGATGGACGCCCGGGAAGGCGCCGAGCTGCTCGACATCGTCAAGCCGTCAGCCGTCGTGCCGGTGCACTACGAAGGCTGGACGCACTTCCAGCAGGGCCGGGACGGCGCCGAGCAGGTGCTGGCCGGCTCGCCCTACGCCGACCGCGTCACGTGGGTCGACCCAGGCGGCTCCGCAGTCGTCACCGCGTGAGTGGTCGACTCAGGCCTGGCGCGCCTCGGGAGCCTCGGCCTCTTGGGCGGCGATCTGACGACGTACGTCGTCCATGTCGAGGTCCTTGACCGCCGTGATGATCTGCTCGAGTCCGGCTGCCGGGAGGGCGCCGGGCTGTGAGAACACCAGGACGCCGTCGCGGAATGCCATCAGCGTCGGGATCGAGGTGATCTGCGCTGCGGCGGCCAGCTCGCGCTGGTCCTCGGTGTCGATCTTGCCGAAGACGACGTCGGTGTGCTGCTCGCTCGCGGCCTCGAAGACCGGGCCGAACTGCTTGCACGGACCACACCACTCGGCCCACCAGTCGACGAGGGTGATGCCCTCAGCGCCGATGACGTCGTCGATGGTGTCCTTGGTCAGGGTGACGGTGCTCATGACTGCCTCTCATAGGAAAACTCCGTACGCACTGTTCAACGGTACGACCGCGCTGGGCATTCCCGGGCGCCGCGCCGAGGGGTGCTCACGGGTTGGCCGGCTCCGCCGTGGTCGGCGAGGTGGTCGTGGGCGCCGGTGAGGGACTCGTCTTCCCGGGTTTCGCCGGTCCGGTCTTCCCGCCCTTCTTGCCGGTGTCCTTCTTGTCGGGCTCCTTCTTGCCCTTGCCCTTGTCCTTGTCCTTGTCCTTGGCGTCGTCTGGTGGCGCCGGTACACCGTTGGCCACCGTGAGGGTCACCGTGGCGCCGGCCTTGGCGGTGGTGTCAGGGTCGACCGCGATCACGGTGCCGGCGGCCTCGTCCGAAGGCGCAAAGGACGCCGCTGGCGTCAGTCCCAGCTTGGTGAGCACCGCCGCCGCCTCGTCGTACGTCGCTCCGACGAGCTTGTCGACCGGTATGCGTACCCGACCGGTCGCGACGAAGAGCGTCACGGTGCTGTCCTCGTCGACCTCGGTGCCTGGCGTGGGTGTTTGGCGTACGACCTCGCCGGCCTTGGCGTTCGCGACGTCGACCTCGCGCACCTTGGGCTCGAGGCCGGCCGCCTTCAGTGTGGTCTTCGCGGCGCCCACGGATTTGCCCTCGACGTTCGGCACGGTCACGGTGTCGCCGCCACCACCGAGCAGCATCCAGCCGAGGCCCGCAGCGGCAAGGACGAGCAGGACCGAGCTGAGCAGCACCATGGGCCGGCGCGAGCGCCTGCGTCGCGCGTGCTCGGCAGCGACAGCGCTACCGACCGGGGCGCCCACGAGCGTTGCCGGTCCCGCGTCGTCGTCGGCGCCGACATCGACGGGCCGCTCGACGATGCCCGGCAGCGTGTTGCCGGGCATCGCCGCGGCATCCGGCATGGTCGGCTCTCCGGTGGTGGCCGGGGCATGGCCCGGAGGAGCCGGGATCGAGGTCGCCAGCGCGGCCGCCTGGTTCGCGACGACGATGCCTGATGAGGGACGAGCGCTCGGCTCCTTGGCGAGCATCCCGTTGACCAGGGCGGTGGCGTCGGCCGGCACGTTGTCCGGCAGGGCGGGCGCCTCGTCCTGGAGGTGCGCGAGGGCGGTCGCGATGTCGCTGTCGCGATGGAACGGCAGGTTGCCGCTCAGGCAGATGTAGGCCACGACGCCGAGGGAGTAGAGATCCGATGCAGGAGTGGCCGTGCGGCCGGCGGCCTGCTCGGGGCTCAGGTAGTCCGCGGTGCCGACGAGGGCACCGGTCTGGGTCAAGGGCTCACCGCCGGCCGCATGGGCGATGCCGAAGTCGACGAGCATGACCCGCCCATCAGGCGTGACGAGGATGTTGCCGGGCTTGAGGTCGCGGTGGACGATCCCGGCCTCGTGGGCGATCTGCAGCGCGGCCGCGATCTCGGAGACGATCGCCATGGTCTCGCCGGTCGACAGCGAGCCGCGCTCGGCCAGCAACGCGGACAACGGGGCGCCGTCGATCAACGGCATGACGAGGTAGGGGACGGGCTTGCCGTCCTCCTCGTCCTCGCCGTAGTCGAAGACATTGACGATGCCCGGGTGGTGCAGCTTTCCGGCCAGCTGCGCCTCGACCCGCAGACGTGCGCGGATGTTCTCGTCGTCGGCCAGGTGGGGACGGATGATCTTGATCGCGACCGTGCGATCGAGGACCTCGTCGTGCCCCTGCCAGACCTCGCCCATGCCGCCGCCGCCGATGAGCTTGTCGAGGCGGTAGCGACCGCTGAGCAGGGAGGGCATCCCTCAAGATTAGGGGCGGATCCGCGACTTCTCATGTCGAGCGGAGCGGACGCACTGTCGCATCGCAGCCGCGGAGGGCATGATCGTTCCATGGAGCGCCGAAACCTGTTGACCGGCTTCGCAGCGATCGGGGCTGCGGCCCTGGTGGGGTGCGGCAGCGACGACGACAAGCCGCGTCCCACGCGCACGCCGTCGAAGGCTCCGACCACGACCGCCACGACCACGCAGACACCCACGAGTGTCGAACCGAAGATCGCCTCGACGATCGCCACGGGCCTCAACGTGCCGTGGGACATCGTGTTCCTCGAGAGCGGCGACGCCCTGGTGTCGCAGCGTGACGAGGGGTCGATCGTCCGCATCGCGACCGACGGCAAGGTCACCAAGGTCGGCGACGTCGACGGGGCATCCGGTGGGGCCGGGGGAGAGGGTGGCCTGCTCGGGTTGGCCCTGGCACCCGACGACGAGTCGACGCTCTACGCGTACGTCTCGACCAGGTCGGACGACCGGGTCGTACGCCTGACCCTCGGCGGCGACTCGATCAGGTCGCAGAAGCCGATCCTCACCGGCATCGCCATCGGGTCCCGCCACCACGGCGGACGCCTCCTGTTCGACGGCGACGGCGCCCTCTTCGTGTCGACCGGTGACGCCGGCAACGGCCCACTCGCGCAGGACAAGGACTCGCTCAACGGCAAGGTCCTGCGCATCACCCGCGACGGCAAGGCGGCGCGGGGCAACCCGTTCGGCAACCGCACGTGGTCCTACGGACATCGCAACATCGAGGGTCTCGCGTACGACGCGGACGGCCGGTTGTGGGCCACGGAGTTCGGCGACAAGGCTGCAGACGAGCTCAACCTCATCGAGCGCGGCGGCAACTACGGCTGGCCCGGCGTCGAGGGCAAGTCGGACGACGACGACCTCGTCGACCCCAAGGTCACGTGGGGCACCGACGAGTGCTCGCCGGCCGGCCTGGCGATCACCCGGTCCACGGCGTTCCTGGGAGCCCTGCAGGGCGAGTGCGTGTTCGCCGTGCCGCTCGACGGGAAGAAGGCCGGCAAGCCCAAGGCGTACTTCGGCGGCGACCACGGGCGGATCCGCAGCGTGACCGCGTCGCCCGACGGGGCGCTGTGGATCACCACGAGCAACACCGACGGTCGGGGCGACCTGCGCGCCAAGGACGACCGGATCCTGCGCGTCACGCTCTGAACCTACCGATAGGTAAGGGTTATGCCGCGGCAAACATGAGGTTATCCTCATGTCAACGCCCGTGAGCAGAGGAGAGCCCCATGGACGAGTCCACGTTCGAGATCGATTCGGAGCAGGTTGCCGAGACCTCGGCCCGGTTCCCGGCTCATCGGCTTGCCCCGCGGCACGCGAAGCCCGACACCGACGTGACCTATCTCGAGACCGCAGCTAGCGCCGAGTTCGGCCGCCACGCGTGGGACGAGGGCGGACACCTCTGAGTCATCCCCAGGACGACAGAACGCCACGACCCGAAGGTCGTGGCGTTCTGCTGTTCAGCTGATGCTTACAGGGGGCGGCAAGCCGCCCCCAAGCTCTCGCGAGCTCTTTGACCTACCTACAGGGGGCGGATGTTCGCGGCCTGCAGGCCCTTCTGGCCCTGCTCGACGTCGAACTCGACCTTCTGGTTCTCGTTCAGCGAGCGGTAGCCGCTCGACTGGATCGCGCTGAAGTGCGCGAAGACGTCTTCGCTGCCGTCGTCGGGGGCGATGAATCCAAAGCCCTTGTCAGCGTTGAACCACTTGACGGTTCCTGTTGCCATGTCCTACTCCTCTTGGCGAGTTCACTCACGACTTTCGCGAATGACTGTCGCGACGTACATCCAACCTTCGTGAAGAACAGACACCCCGAGAGGAACTCTTATTCATTCTTGCGGCCCAACGTCGTGCAACTGCCGACAAGCCTAGGGCACAGGCAACCCCCGATGGGAAGTGTTCCGGGTCGTGAATCGAAAAATTCACGACCCGGAAACTCCGCTACCTGGTGCCGAACACCTGCGACACCCACCAGACGCCGTTCTTGTCCTGTACCGCGCCGACGCCGATCCACCGCATGCTGCCCTTGAGCAGGTTGGCCCGGTGTCCCGGTGATTTCATCCAGGCGGTGACAACCGCGCGGCCGGTCGAGTAGCCGTACGCGATGTTCTCCGAGACGCTCGTGAAGTCACACGCGTCGAGGACGGTGCCGAGGTTCTGGTGCTTGAGCGTGCGGTGACTCGCGAGCCAGGCCGCCTGCTTCTCGGCGTACCGGTCGGCGCACGACTGGGCCTTGACCGGATGCTTGTCGTTGGCCTCTCGTTTGACGTTGGTCCATCGGATGGTCTCGGACTCGTACGTGGCCGAGGTCAGCGCCGATGCCGGCGTGAACGTGAGGATCAGCACGATCATCACACCTCCCGCGAGCGCGCGCGGGTTCAGTATTTTCTTCATTGGGTTCTCCCTCCCGCCGTACACGATAGGACACGACAGTAAAGGAGGCGGCGAATTCGGCGGCTTGTGCGGTCGGTGACTAGTCACAAGGGACTAGTCACCTATAGCCATGCTGTCCAAATGTCAAGACTGCCGTTCTACCTGAAAGTTACCTAAGTTGACTTCGTTGTGCCGTGCACGCCTCACGAGGGGGTGCGCACCAGCAGGCCGGGCAAATCCGCCCGGCTGCTCATTCGAAATGGGAAACAGGGGGAACAGTGAAGCGTGTGACCTCAGGCCTCGTCGGCCTTGCACTCGCGGCCTCATTCGGTACGGCATATGCCGCGCCGAGTTCCGCATCCGCAGCACCACCGATCTCCGGCAGCGACCGGGTCACCAACAAGCAGGACGAGCTCAAGAGCCCGATGGAGGACAAGCGACGCGCGCTGCGCGAGTCGGCCATCACCGGCGTGCTCAACGGTGACCTCAAGCCGGTCGAGAAGGACGGCAGCACCGTCGTCAAGGTCGGACGCGGCACCAGCCCCGCGGACGCCGCCCGCGCAGGCAACAAGAAGTTCCGCAAGAACTTCAAGGCTCGCGCCGGCGCCAAGCAGCAGGACCAGTACGTCGAGCTCTCGCAGGAGCGTGCCGACAAGATCTTCGTGATCCTCGCTGAGTTCGGCAACCAGCGTCACCCTGACTACCCGGACGTCGACACCGACCCGGACACCCCCGGACCCACGACCTTCGAGGGCCCGCTGCACAACAAGATCCCTGAGCCCGATCGCACCAAGGACAACTCGACGGTGTGGCAGGCGGACTTCAACCGCAAGCACTACCAGGACCTCTACTTCAAGAAGAACGCCGAGTCGCTCAAGACGTACTACAACACGCAGTCGTCAGGTCGCTACTCCGTCGACGGCACGGTCTCGGACTGGGTCAAGGTGCCCTACAACGAGGCTCGCTACGGCCGCGAGGACTCCGGCACCTGGTACCTCATCCAGGACGCGGTCACCGCATGGATCGCGCAGCAGAAGGCGGCCGGCCAGACCGACGCCCAGATCAAGACGGCGCTGCAGGCGTACGACAAGTACGACCGCTACGACTACGACGGTGACGGCGACTTCAACGAGCCCGACGGCTACATCGATCACTTCCAGATCGTGCACGCCGGCGGCGACGAGGCCGACGGCGATCCGCAGCAGGGTGAGGACGCCATCTGGTCGCACCGCTGGAACGCCTTCCTGACCGATGCCGGCGTCACCGGCCCGGACTACAACCGTCTCGGCGGCACCCAGATCGGCGACACCGGCATCTGGATCTCCGACTACACGGTGCAGCCCGAGAACGGCGGCCTGTCGGTGTTCGTCCACGAGTACGGCCACGACCTCGGTCTGCCGGACGCGTACGACACCAGTGGTGGCGGCGACAACTCCAACGAGTACTGGACCCTCATGGCCCAGAGCCGGCTCAACGCCAAGGGCGAGCCTCTCGGCACGCGTCCCGGCGACATCGGCGCGTGGGAGAAGCTGCAGCTCGGCTGGCTCGACTACGAGGCACTCAGCACGCACCAGAAGAAGACGATCAATCTCGGCCCGCAGGAGTACAACACCAAGAAGGCGCAAGGCGCCGTCGTGGTGCTGCCGAAGAAGAACGTGACGAAGAACAACGGCGCTCCGTTTGCCGGGGCCAAGCAGTTCTTCTCGGGCTCCGGTGACGACCTGGCCAACTCCATGACGGTCGACGTCGACCTCACGGGCAAGACCAGCGCGTCACTGTCGGCCAAGGTCCGTTACGACATCGAGGAAGGCTACGACTACGCGTACGTCCAGGCCTCGACCGACGGCGGCGCCAACTGGACGTCGTTGGATGGCACGATCAACGGCACGGCAATCGGGGACGACACGTCTGGTCGTCCCGGCATCGACGGGACCCAGGCCACGTGGGCCGATCTCGCCGTGCCGCTCAACGCGTACGCGGGTCAGAAGATCAAGCTGCGGGTCTACTACAAGACCGATGGTGGTCTGGCCAAGGCTGGTCTCTACGCCGACAACGTGACGGTCAAGGCTGACGGTCAGCCCGTGCTCACCGACGGTGCCGAGGACGGCGCAACCGTGTTCGTGCTCGACGGGTTCTCGCGAGTGGGTGCCACGACGACGCAGCAGTTCGACAACTACTACGTCATGGGTCACCGCTCCTACGTGAGCTACGACAAGTACCTGTTGACCGGCCCGTACAACTTCGGCTTCACCAACACGAAGCCGGACTGGGTCGAGCACTACAAGTACGGTCACGGCCTGTTGATCTCCTACTGGGACACCTCGGTCGGCGACAACAACACGTCCGAGCACGCGGGATCGGGTCGCAACCTGCCGATCGACGCCAACCCGGAGCCGATCATCAACATCGCAACGGGTGCACCGTGGCGCGCGCGGATCCAGATGTACGACGCGCCGTTCTCGCTGCACAAGGCCGACTCGATGACGCTGCACACCAACGGTGTCGCCAGCTACATCCGCGGCCAGAACGCGAAGCCGTTGTTCGATGACACCAAGAAGTACTGGTACGCCGAGCTGCCGAACCATGGCGTCAAGCTGCCGGCTGCTGGTGTCAAGGTGCGGGTCCTCGACGAGAGCGGCACCTCACTGAAGGTCAGGTTCAACTGATCTAGAACCCGAGCCCGGGACCATGCTTCAGGGGATGCATGGCCCCCGGGCCAGGGAGAAGGCCCGGGTGTGCAGCGCAGTCATGCGTTGCACACCCGGGCTTTTGTGTGGAGCCGCGGCGCCCTTTCTGACCTGGGAAGTGGGACGCCGCGGCGGCTTGAGGGGTCAGCGAGCTCTCACGACCTCGTCGATCGCGCCTGAGGCGCCGCCGAACTCGTCGGCCACCTCGCCGCTCACGTCGTCGTCGCCGTGACCGGCGAGGCTGCGATCGGCTTCGGCGAGGAGCTTGCGGCCGGAGGCGAGGACTCCGATCGCGACGAGCACCGTGATGGCGCCGATCGCGAACGGCACGTGCACGTTGAAGTGCTCGACGAGCTTGCCTGCGGCGAACGGGGCGAGGCCACCGCCGATGAATCGCACGAACCCGTACGCCGCGGAGGCGACGGGCCGCTCGACGGGCGAGACGGTCATGACGGCCTGGGTCATCAGGGTGTTGTTGATGCCGATGAAGATGCCCGCGGCGATGACGCAGCCGATCATCAGCACCTGGTTGGTCGGGCTGATCGCCATCACGGCGAGGTCGATCGCGAACAGGCCCAACGAGCCGTAGAGCGAGGCGGCGGTGCCGAACCGCGCCTGCAGCCACGGTGCGCCGATGACCGAGAAGAACGCGACGAGGACGCCCCAGCAGAAGAACACCCAGCCGAGCGCCGTGATCGACAGGCCCATCGGGAACGGCGCATAGCCCAGCATCGTGAAGAATCCCCAGTTGTAGAGCAGGGCGGTGACGCTCATCGTGAGCAGGCCGCGGTGCCCGAGAGCTCGCAGAGGTGCGCTGAGCGACGTACGGTGCTCCGGCTTCGGTGTGGCCGGGAGCAGGAAGAACGTCGCGACGAGGGCGATCGCCATGAGGGCCGAGACGCCGTAGAACGGACCGCGCCAGCTGATGTTGCCGAGCACGCTGCCGACGAGGGGGCCGGCGGCAATGCCCAGCCCGAGTGCGGCCTCGTACAGGATGATCGCGCCGGCGAAGCCGCCTCGGGCGCTCGCGACGATCGCGGCGAGCGAGGTCGCGATGAACAGCGCGTTGCCGAGGCCCCAGCCGGCGCGGAACGCGACGATGCCCGAGATGGTGTCGGTCGACCCGGCGAGGGCGGCGAAGGCGACGATGATGACCAGGCCGGTGAGCAGCGTCCGCTTCGCGCCCAGGCGGCTGGACACCCAGTTGGTGACGAGCATCGCGACCGCCGTCACGACCAGGTAGCTGGTGAAGAGCAGGGTCACCTGGCTCTCGGTGGCGTCGAGCTGGGTCTTGAGGGCCGGCAGGATCGGGTCCACGAGACCGATGCCCATGAACGAGATGACGCAGGCGAAGGCGACCGCGTAGACGGCCTTGGGTTGCTTGAACAAGGTGGCGTTGTCAGACGACATGGAGCTCCGTGACGTTGTAGAGGGCGGGAAGTGCCGCCTCGAGGGCGGCGAGCTCGTCAGGGGACAACCCGGCGAGCCGGTCGAGAATGATGGCGTCCTGCGACGCGCGTCTCCGCTCCAAGGTCTCGCGACCCAGAGGGGTGATGTCGATCAGGGCGACGCGGCCGTCGCGGGCATCGGCCTTGCGGGTCACCAGCCCGGCTGCCTCGAGACGCTGTACGAGCCCGGTCATGGCCGGCTGCGTCACGATCTCGCGCTCGGCCAGCGTCGTGATCCTCAGGGCGCCCTCCCGGGACAGCCAGGAGAGGGTCGACGCGGCCGTACGGCTCAGGGAGTCCGTGCGGGTCGAGCGCAGGAGCGCACCCGCGAACTCGCGGAGCCCCCGGGCGAGATGATCGAGATCAGGTTGCGGCATGCAACCAAGTGTATGACAGGGTTATGCAACATTCAACTTGGCGTGACGCCAAGGGTTGCCATGGCTCGCCTCCAGGGATTCACTGAGCCCAGAGCGTCGAACTGGTGGGCTGGGTCGGGACCGAGGTGCAGCATGAGCGGTGATTTCGAGGTTGTCGGTGACAACGACGCGGCGGACTTCACACTGAAGGTTCACCGCGGCGAGGGCATGGCGCTGCTTGGCATGAATTGGCGAGAGGGACGACCGCCGGACGATTTCGTCGGGTTTGCGATTCAGTACCGCGAACCCGGCGCCGACAGATTCCTGTCCGTCAGGAACCGGCTGACGTTCGAGCCGTTCGGCGCGCCGGCAGAGGGAGACGTCCGATCGTCGCTGCGGTCGCCGATCCAGAAGTTCCGGTGGGTGCACTTTCCGTTCAGGGCGGAGCGCCCGGGTGGATTCCGCTATCGGGTCACTCCGGTCTTCATGGCGGCGGACGGGGTGCTCAGCTACGGCGAGGCCCAGGAGGCGGAGATCGAGCTCGCGGGTGAGACATACCCGGGCAGGATCAATGTGTGCTTCACCCGCGGATTCGTCTCCTCGCAGGCATTCGTCGATCGGTTCGAGCGACACGGGGCCATCTCGACGCTGCTGCCCGCGAAGGCCGACGACGGCCTGGACTTCGTCCCGACCCACCCGGATGCTGACGAGGCGCTCGACTGGATGGGCTTCGAGGCACGACGAGCTGTCCTGGATGTCCTTGATGCCGCCGTCGCGGACGAGACCACGGCGGTGAAGGTCGTGGTGTACGACCTGAGCGAAGCAGACGTCGTGGACCGGCTCGAGCAGCTGGGGTCACGCTTGACGATCATCATCGACGACTCGGACGCGCACGGCGCGGCGGGATCGGCAGAGACCGAGGCCGCCCGGCGGCTCCGCACCTCCGCGGGGACCGCGAATGTCAGGCGGCAGCACATGGGCGGCCTGCAGCACAACAAGTGCATCGTCGTGACCGGGCCCGACCTGCACCAGGCGGTCTGCGGATCGACGAACTTCAGCTGGCGGGGGTTCTTCGTCCAGAGCAACAACGCGGTGGTCCTGACGGGTCGCCGGGCGATCCAGCCGTTCGTGGACGCGTTCGACTCCTACTGGCGCACCGACGAAGCGGCCGAGTTCGGCGCCCTGCCTGCCGCCGAGTGGGCGGATCTCGGGTTCGACGGGATCGAGGCGCAGGTGTCCTTCTCGCCGCACTCGACGGCCAATGCCCAGCTGGCCACGATCGCCGGCGACATCCGCGAAGGGGCGACGTCGAGCCTGCTCTACTCCTTCGCGTTCCTGGCCCAGACCAAGGGTTCGATCCGCCAGGCCGTGAAAGAGGTCACTGAGGGCGATCAGGTCTTCGTCTATGGCATCGCCGATCGGGCTGTGGGTGGCATCGACCTGCAGAAGCCGGACGGCAACGTGGCCCCGGTCAGCCCGGCTGCGCTGTCGGCGCACGTCCCTGAGCCGTTCAAGTCCGAGCCGACCGGGGGTGGTGGCATCCGGATGCACCACAAGTTCGTGGTCGTCGACTTCGACCTGCCGACGGCGCGGGTGTATCTCGGGTCGTACAACTTCTCGAAGGCGGCCGACCGGGAGAACGGGGAGAATCTCCTGGTGATTCGCGATCGGCGGATTGCGGTGTCGTACGCGATCGAGGCCGTGCGGCTCTTCGATCACTACGAGTTCCGGCTCAGGCAGGAGCAGGCCAAGACCGGCGTGAAGAAGCTGGTGCTCCAGAGGCCGCCCAGCGATCCGGGCGAGTCTCCTTGGTGGCTGGAGGACTACACGAACGGCCGGAAGGCGCGGGACCGGCTCATCTTCTCGTGACGCGCCCGCGCCGCAGGGCGTAGAGGGCGCCGCCGACGGCGACCACGATCGCACCCGCGAGGATCGTCGAGGGTGGCAGGCTCAACGCCAGCACGACGCAGCCGGCCAGTCCCAGCGCGGCCACGAGCCGCGGCACGATCGCCGTGCTCAACGTCCACGCCGACGCGTTGGCGATCGCGTAGTAGATCAGCACGCAGAACGACGAGAACGCCACGCTGGTGACGAGGTCGCCGAAGCAGACGAGAGCAGCGACGACCACGCCCACGGCGATCTCGGCGACGTGAGGGACCCGGGTGCGCCGGCTGACCGCGGCCAGGCTGTGCGGGAGGTGCCCGTCTCGCGCCATCGCGAGGGCCGTGCGGGACACGCCCAGCATCAGGGACAGGAGCGCTCCTCCGGCAGCGAGAGCAGCGGCGACGAGGACCAGTGGCACGAGGCCATGCGCATCGGCCGCGTCGACGCCGGCGACGAACGGGCGCGCGGCCTGGGAGAGGTCGGAAGCGCCGAGTGCGTGCAGGAGCGCGAGGGCCGCGGCGGCATAGAGCGCGAGGACGAGCACGAACGTCACGGCGATGGCCATCGGGATGGTGCGAGCCGGCTCGCGTACCTCCTCGCCGAGCGTCGCAAGACGCGCATAGCCGGCGAACGCGAAGAACAGCAGGCCAGCGGCCTCGAGCACCCCACCCGACGAGGTGGGCAGGTCCGGGCTCGAGGCGGACGAACCCGCGAGCATGGCGATCAAGGCGGCGCTGACGATCACGACAACGCCGACGACCAGCGGGAGACTCACCGCCGCGGACTTCTCGACTCCGGCCAGGTTGACCGCGGTGAAGACCACGACGGCGGCGACCGCACCGAGTCGCGCATGGCCGGGCCACAGGTAGCTGCCCAGCGCGAACGCCATCGCAGCGCACGACGCGACCTTGCCGGCGACGAACGACCAGCCGGCGAGGTAGCCCCACAACGGACCGAGACGCTCACGGCCGTAGACGTACGTGCCACCCGCGACCGGGTGCCGCCGGGCGAGGCGGGCCGACGAGATCGCATTGCACGCTGCGACGACCGCCGCGAGCCCCAAGGCGATGAGCAGCCCGTCGCCGGCCGCTGAGACGGCGGGCGGGAACACCACGAACAGCCCCGCACCGATCATCGCGCTCATGCCGACGGCGACCGAGCCGACGAGCCCGAGGCGTCGATCGAGCGGGACGGTCATGTCAGAGGTCGTAGTCGATGACCAGCGGTGCGTGGTCGGACCAGCGCTCGGCCCAGCTGGGCGCCCGATCGACGACCGCCTCACGCGCGGTGGCGGCCAGCTCGGGGGTCGCGATCTGGTAGTCGATGCGCCAGCCGGTGTCGGTGTCGTAGGCCTGCCCGCGCATCGACCACCACGTGTAGGGGCCGTCGACGTCGCCGGCGAGGGTGCGGTGCACGTCGACCCAGCCGAGCTCGCCGAAGTAGCGGTCGAAGTAGGCGCGCTCCTCGGGCAGGAACCCGGCCTTCTTGACGTTGCCCTTCCAGTTGCGGATGTCGCGCTCGGTGTGGCCGACGTTGAGGTCACCCGTGACGACGCCGTGGTTGCCCGTGGCGCGGATCTCGGCCAGGCGAGTGGCCATCTGCTCGAGGAATCGGTACTTGTCGTCCTGGCGCGGCGTGCCGGCCTCGCCGGAGTGGACGTATGCCGAGACCGTCGTCAGGATCGAGCCGTCGGACAGTGGGATGTCGGACTCGATCCAGCGCCCGGAGTCGTGGAAGTAGTCGTCGCCGTTGCCGACGCGAACCTCCTTGGGCTCGGCGAGGCTGAGCACCGCGACACCGGCGCGGCCCTTGGCGGCGGCCTCGGCGTGGACGACGTGGTAGCCCGCGTCGGCGGTCAGCTCGCGCACGATCTCGTCGGGTGCGCGGACCTCCTGCAGGGTGACGATGTCGGCGCCCCGGTCGGCGAGCCAGTCGCCGAATCCGAGGGTCTGGCCCCGGGTCTTGTTGTGGGCGGCGCGGATGCCGTTGACGTTGACGGTGGCGATACGAAGCACGGGTGCCACCCTAGTCCGCGGCCCCGACGGTTCCGGGGGCGGTCAGTTGGCGGCGATGAGGCTCGTGACGACGGCGAGCAACGCCGGCAGGCCCTGGATCGTGGCCGCCCGGGCGTACGCCTTGCCGCCGTGCGAGATCAGCACGACCGCCGCGGCGAGCATGCTGCCGCACGCGAACACGATCAGGGCCCAGGCGGTCGCGTCGTGGTCGTCGGAGAACGCGATGAGCCCGATGCCCACAGCCGTGCCGATCGCCAGGAACAGGTTGTAGAAGCCCTGGTTGAACGCCAACGAGGCGGTCGTGTCGGCATCGGCCTGCGACTCGAGCCCGAACGTCTTCCACGTCTTGGGCTTGCGCCAGTCGAGCGACTCCAGCTTGAAGAACAGCACGTGGAGCAGTGCGGCGACGCCGGCGAAGATCAGCGCGAGAGCGGTCATGCAAGGAACCTAGCGGTTCGGCGCTCAGAACTCCTCGTGCGTACGCGGATCGCCGCCGATGCGCTGGCCCCTGTCGAGCCCGGCGATGCGGTCGAGGTCGTCCTGGTCGAGCTCGAAGTCGAAGATGTCGAGGTTGCTGCGGAACCGCTCGGGCGTCGCCGACTTGGGGATCGGGGCGGCACCGATCTGGGTGTGCCACCGGAGCACCACCTGTGCCGGCGACTTGCCGTGCCGGTCGCCGATCTCGGCGAGCACGGGATTGTCGAGCAGGTCGCTGCCCCGACCCAGCGGCGTCCAGCTCTGCGTGACGATGTCGTAGCCCTCGTCGGCAGCACGCTGCTCGACCTGCGGGAAGTAGGGGTGCAGCTCGACCTGGTTGACGGCGGGCGCCACGCCGGTCTCCGCGACGAGGCGGGTGAGGTGCTCCGGGAGGAAGTTGGAGACGCCGATCGAGGCCGCCAGTCCTTCGTCGCGGAGCTCGATCATCGCTTGCCAGGTCTCGACGTACTTGTCGATGCGAGGCAGCGGCCAGTGGATCAGGAAGAGGTCGACGTGATCGAGCCCGAGCCTCTCGAGGGAGGCGGTCAGCTCGATGCGCGGACCCTGCGAGCCGTGGGCGTTGCCGGGCAGCTTGGTCGTGACGAACAGCTCGTCGCGCGACATCGGCGAGTCGGCGATGCCGCGGCCGACCTCGGTCTCGTTCTCGTAGCGGGTGGCCGTGTCGAGCAGGCGGTAGCCGGTGTCGATCGCCTCGACGAAGACCTGGGGGTCCTTGATCGAGTACGTCCCGAAGCCGAGGACCGGCATCTGACGTCCGTCGTTGAGCTCCAGCAGAGGTGCGGTGTCCATGCGTCCAAACCTACGCTGGAGCGTCCTTTCGACAAGCTCAAGGACCGTGGTCAGCCCACTTGCTTTGCGGCGGCTCGGCCGGCGGCGCGCCCGCTGAAGATGCAGCCGCCGAGGAACGTGCCCTCGAGCGAGTTGTAGCCGTGCACGCCGCCGCCGCCGAAGCCGGCGACCTCACCCGCGGCATACAACCCGTCGAGCGGCGACCCGTCGGTGCCGAGGACCTGCGAGTCGAGGTCGGTCTCGAGACCGCCGAGCGACTTGCGGGTCAGGACGTGCAGACGTACGGCGATCAGCGGGCCCTTCTTGGGGTCGAGGATCTTGTGCGGAGACGCGACGCGGATGAGCTTGTCGCCGCGATAGCTGCGGGCCTGCTTGAGCGCGGCGATCTGCAGGTCCTTGGTGAACGCGTTGTCGAGCTCGCGGTCGCGGTCGGCGACCTGTCGGCGTACGTCGTCGACGTCGACCGGTGCTTCGGGCGTCAGGGCGTTCATGCCGGCGACGAGCTCCTCGATCGTGTCGGCCACGATGAAGTCCTCGCCCTTGGACTTGAACGCCTCGACGGGCCCGGTCGCGCCCTTGGCGAGGCGCTGCTTGAGCAGCTCGCGCACGCTCTTGCCGGTCAGGTCGGGGTTCTGCTCCTGGCCGGAGAGGGCGAACTCCTTCTCGATGATCGCCTGCGTCAGCACGAACCACGAATGGTCGTGGCCGCTCTGGCGGAGCAGCTTGAGCGTGCCGAGGGTGTCGTATCCGGGCAGTCCCGGGATCGGCAGGCGCTTGCCGGCGCCGTCGAGCCAGATCGACGACGGTCCGGGGAGGATGCGGATGCCGTGGTTGGGCCAGATCGGGTCCCAGTTCTTGATGCCCTCGACGTAGTGCCACATGCGATCGCGGTTGATGTGGCTCGCGCCGGCCGACTCGGCGATGCCGAGCATGCGGCCGTCGACGTGTGCCGGGACGCCGGAGATCATGTGCTGCGGGGGAGTGCCGAGTCGTTCGGGCCAGTTGGCGCGGACGAGGTCGTGGTTGCCGCCGATGCCCCCGGACGTCACGATGACGGCCTGGGCGGTCATCGTGAACTCACCGATCGACGTACGCGAGGTGGGTGCCGCGCGTTCGGCGTCGCTGGGCTCGAGGACCTGCCCGCGTACGCCGGTGACGGCGCCGTCGCTGACGATCAGCTCGTCGACCTGGTGGCGGAACGCGAACTGCACGAGTCCTTGGTCGTGGCCCGCGCGGACGAGCTTCTCGAACGGCTCGACGATGCCGGGACCGGTGCCCCAGGTGATGTGGAACCGGGGGACGGAGTTGCCGTGGCCGCTCGCGAGCCCACCGCCGCGTTCGGCCCAGCCGACGACGGGGAACAGGCTGTGGCCACGCTCCTTGAGCCAGGCCCGCTTCTCGCCGGCGGCGAAGTTGACGTACGCCTCGGCCCACTGTCGTGGCCAGTTGTCCTCGTCGCGGTCGAACTGGGCGCTGCCCAGCCAGTCCTGCATCGCCAGGTCGACCGAGTCCTTGATGCCCATGCGGCGCTGCTGGGGCGAGTCGACGAGGAACAGGCCGCCGAACGACCAGAACGCCTGGCCGCCGATGCCCTGCTCGCCCTCCTGGTCCACGAGGATGACCTTGCGGCCGGCTTCGACGAGCTCTGCGGTGGCGACAAGGCCTGCGAGGCCCGCTCCGACGACGATGACATCAGCATCCATGACGCAGATTGTGTCGTACCTGGGTGTCTGGCTGTGCGCTGCCCGATGCGCGGATACGCTTTCGGCGATGAATCCTCTCGGACTGGCAGCACGGATCGTGGCGGCGGTGGCAGTGTTGGCCGCCCTCGGGGCGACGTTCATCCCGAAGTTCCTCGTGATGACGATCGACATCCAGGGTCTCGCGGCAACCTCCGCGGCAGCGTCGCCGTGGCGCGGCACCTTCGGCCTCCTCGGCTGCTTCGTGGTTGCCGGTGCTCTCGTCCTCGCGGCCGTGGCAGCGGTCCTGCCCACGCAGCTGTCGGTGGGACGCCGCTTGGTGTCGGGGCTGACCAGCGTGGCCTGTGTCCTGGCCATCGCGATGTTCGTGCTCTACCGCGCCGTTGAGACGAACGTGGCGATCGAGAACCTGAACGGCTTGAAGCTCGGCTTCGGCTGGTCCGCCTTCGTCGTGTTCGGCTTGCTCGCAGTCGGCATGGTGGCCGGCCTCGTCGGTGCGATGCTGGCGGACCGGCCGACCGCTCCAACGACGTCTGCGGCGTCCTCCCGGGCGTGAAGATCCAGACGTTTACCACATTCCGGCCGCGCACGACACGGGGTGAATAGCCGGTGAAATTGCTGTCGTATAGGACGCTCAGGGGACTAGATTCAGCCCTAACATTCATCGTTGGGAGAAAATAACTATGGCCGCTGACTTCAAGTCTTTGGGCAAGTTCGAACAAGGCGCACTCATCGCAGGCGGGCTGTCGATCATCCTGTCGTTCTTCGGCAGCTACGTGACGGTCGATGCCGGACCCGTTTCTGCAGGAACAAGTGCGTGGGACAGCTACGCGACCCTCGGCATCCTGCTCGTGATCGTCGCTACCGCGATCATCGCGATCAAGGCCTTCGCCAAGGAGAACCTTCCGGACGGGGTTCCCTGGAGCCTGATCGCGCTGGGTGCTGCGGGCCTCGGGACGTTGCTTCTGATCCTGCGCGCGTTCACGTACGACGACGGCGGGCTCAGCTCGGTCGACGTCGGACCGGGCTGGTCGGGATGGGTGCTGTTCATCACGACGATCGCCTTGACGGTCTTCACGTTCCTTCTCTTCAAGGCGTCGGGCGAGAAGATGCCAGATCTCAACAAGAAGAACGACACGCCGCCGGCTCCGCCTGCTGCGTGATCCACTGAACGACGAAAGGCCCGGCTTCGGCCGGGCCTTTCGTATGTGCACAAGCTGTCAGGGCGCGACGGTGCCGCCGCTGAGGAACCGGTAGGTGTACACGTGCACGAGCATGGCGAGCGGCACGGTGAAGATCATGCCGACGAAGCACGCGATGACTCCTCCCGACGCCACGAGCCCGGCCAGCAGCGTCGCGACCAGTGCGTTGCCGAAATTGGCCTTCACGACCGCGAAGCTCGACTTGATGGCAGTGATGGGCCCCTGACGCTGGTCGACCACGAAGTAGAGCGTGAACCCCGCGAACAGCCCGAAGGCGAGACCGGGCACGTAACAGAGGATCAGCCCGATCAGCGTCACCACGGACATGATCAACGACGTCAGCATGATGCGTGGAGCGTTGCGGTACGAGAAGAGGGCGCCGACACCGGGCGACTCACCGTCCGCGATCCGTAGGCCCGTGCGGATCAGGCCCGCCGACACCACCGCGAGAGGGATCGACAATAGGAAGAACGCGCCATAGCCGACGCCGAGAGTGGCGAAGTAGCGGCCGACACCATCGAGCTCGCCGGTGTCGGAATCGGTCAGTGTCAGCGTCGGATGGGGCACCACGGCGAACACGACGAGGATCGCGACCGCATACATGGCGATCGTCGCCAGCAGCATGATGACGCCACCGGTGAGCAGGGTCGCGGTGTTGGCCTTGAACTTGGTCCATGCCCAGCCGAACGCGTTGCCGACCTCGAAGCGCGGCGGACCGTAGTAGCCGGGTGGTGGCGG
Source organism: uncultured Actinomycetota bacterium (assembly GCA_963806345.1). Taxonomy (GTDB): domain Bacteria; phylum Actinomycetota; class Actinomycetes; order Propionibacteriales; family Nocardioidaceae; genus Aeromicrobium. The sequence continues at coordinate 64,274 of CAWDXV010000026.1, forward strand.
GTAGTAGCCCGGCGGCGGTGGGCCGTACCCGGATGGCGGTGGGCCGTATCCGGGTGGCGGCGGGTTGTACGGCGGTTGACCCGGAGGCGGTTCGGTCATGGCCAGAGATTAGCGGCCGGTTGTCGCCTTCGCAGGCAATACGTCAGGAAGAGAACGGCGGGCGATCGTCGAGGCGTACGGACTGGCGACCGGCCCAGCGCCAGAGGCGAGCGGTGAAGTCGCGATCCTCGTCGGTCACGAGGTTGCCCATGACCCGCAGGGCGAACGTCATGAGGCGGTGCGACCGCATGCCGACGGGTCCTGCGGTGGGCAGCAGGCGCGGCACCGTGATGAGCCCCGCGAGGCGGCGCGCGATCGAGAACGCCTCGCCGTAGTGCGTCGTGAGGAGCGTGGGCCAGGCGTGCTGCAGGTCGGTGTGCGTGCGCATGAGCTCGGCACCGACGCGGCCGGTCTCGAGGCCGTAGTCGATGCCTTCGCCGTTGAGCGGGTTGACGCAGCCGGCGGCGTCGCCGACGAGGATCCAGTTGGGGCCGGCCACGCCCGAAACCGCTCCACCCATCGGCAGCAGCGCGCTGGTGGGCATACGGAGCTCACCGCTGAGGTCCCACTCCTCGCGCCGGAGCCCGGCGTAGTACTCCATCAGCGGCCGGATCTGCAGGTCGGCGGGCCGCTTGGCCGTGGCGAGCGCGCCGACGCCGAGGTTCACCTCGCCGTCGCTGAGCGGGAAGATCCAGCCGTAGCCGGGCAGCAGCTCGTCATCCTCACCGCGGAGCTCGAGGTGCGAGGAGATCCACGGGTCGTCGCTGCGGCCGGACTTCACGTACGAGCGGCCGGCCACGCCGTAAGCGGTGTCGCGGTGCCACTCGCGGCCGAGGACGCGACCCAGCGGCGAACGTACGCCGTCGGCGATCACGAGCCGGTCGCACTGGATCGTGTGCGGCGTGCGCTCCTTGCCGAGGTGGAACGTCACCGAGATGACCTTGCCGGAGGCGTCGCGCTCGGCGTCGACGGCGCGGGCGCCCTCGAGCGGCGTGGCGCCGGACTCGACCGCGACGCGGAAGATCTTGTCGTCGAGCTCGGTGCGCGGGACCGCGGAACCCCAGTCGGGCAGCGAGCCACCGGGCCAGGGCAGCAGGAGCTCCTGGCCGAAGCCCGACGCGCGGAGCCCTCGGTTGGTGCCGTGACCGCGTACCCAGTCCTCGAGGCCGAGTCGCTGCAGCTCGGCGATCGCGCGGGGCGTGAGGCCGTCGCCGCAGGTCTTGTCGCGCGGGAACGTGGCCGCATCGGCCAGGACGGTCTGCATGCCGAAGCGTGAGGTCCAGGCGGCGGCTGCCGAGCCGGCGGGTCCGGCGCCGACGACGAGCACGTCGGTACGTGTCGGCAGCTCGGCGGTCATGACTCGATTCTCCCAGAGGTGCCCAGACTGGCAGGATGGGCCCATGACATCGCAGGAAACCGCTGCTCAGCCCGACCGCGAGATCCACTACGCGTCCCGCGGATCGTCCTACTACGACGTCATCCTCGCGGTGTTCTGCGTCGTGCTCGTCGTGTCCAACATCGCGGCGACCAAGGCGACCGAGTTCGGCTCGGGAGACCTGTCGCTGGGACCGGTCCAGATCTGGCCGATCATCTCCGACGGGGGAGCCGTGCTGTTCCCGCTGGCCTACATCCTCGGCGACGTCATGTCCGAGGTCTACGGCTTCAAGGCCGCGCGGCGGGCGATCCTGGTGGGCTTCGGCACGGCGATCATGACGTTCGCGACGTTCCTGATCGTCATGAAGCTGCCGGGAGCGAGCTTCTACGAGAACCAGGAGGCGTTCGAGAGCGTCGTCTGGTCGGGCCTGCAGATCGTGGCGGCGTCGATGATCGCGTACCTCACGGGTCAGTTCCTCAACTCGTGGGTGCTCGTACGCATGAAGGCCCGTAGCGCCGAGCCCGGCCTGTTCCGCCGGCTCGCGGGGTCGACCGGTGTGGGTGAGGCGGCGGACACGCTGATCTTCTGCGCCATCGCCGCGTCGGCGATCGGCATCTCGACGGGTGGCCAGTTCGTCAACTACTTCGTCGTCGGGTTCGTCTTCAAGTGCGCCGTCGAGCTGATCGTCATGCCGGTCACGATGCTCGTCATCCGCCTGCTCAAGGACCGCGAACCGTCCTACTGGGTGTGACGGTTGCCGCTGGTTGAGGTGCGGAGGCCGCCCGCGGCCTGGGGGTCCCCCCACGAGCGCAGCGAGTAGGGGGCCTGGGAGGGAGCGCCAGCGACCGAAGGGGCGCACGGTCAATGCTTGCGCTGGGAGGTCACGGCACTGCCCTTCGCTCGCTCGTTCCTCGCTCGCTCCCGCTCGGGCGCTGAGCGCCCTCGCTAGGGTGCGGGAGGACCATAGAACCGGGCCAGGAAGTCGGCCTTGAACTCCGGGAACGTGCCGGCTTCGACGTGCGTACGCATGTCGTCGACAAGGCGCACCGTGAACCGCTCGTTGTGGATCGTCGCGAGCGTCGCGGCGACGTACTCCTTGGTCTTGAACATGTGGTGCAGGTACGCCTTGGAGTAGTGCGCACACGTGTAGCAGTCGCACTCCGCGTCGATCGGGCCGAAGTCGCGCCGTGACGCCGCGACGTTGAGGTTGTAGCGACCGGTCATGGCATACACGCGCGACGATCGGGCGACCCGCGAGGGCGAGACGCAGTCGAACGTGTCGCAACCGTTCTCGACGGCGGTGAACAGGTCGTCGGGCTCGCTGATGCCCAGCAGGTGCCGCGGCTTGTCGTCGGGCAGCTCCTCGTTGACCCAGCCCACGATCGTGCCGAGGTTCTCCTTCTCGATCGCGCCGCCGACGCCGTATCCGTCGAAGTCCAAGGCGACGAGCCCGCGGGCGGCCGCGCGGCGCAGGTCCTCGTGCTGCGCGCCCTGCACGACGCCGAACAGCGCCTGCCGCGGCTTGTGCGCCCGCTCGGCCGAGAGCCGCTGGTGCTCGACGACGCAACGCTCGGCCCACGCCTGCGTGCGCTTGATCGACTCCTCCTGGTAGCTGCGCGTGTTCATCAGCGTCGTGAGCTCGTCGAACGCGAACATGATGTCGGCGCCGAGCTGGTGCTGGATCTGCATCGACACCTCGGGGGTGAAGCGGTGCTTCGAGCCGTCGAGGTGACTCTTGAACGTCACGCCGTCGTCGTCGACGATCGCGAGACGGTCCTTGCCCTCGGCGATGACGTCGTCGGCCTCGGCGCCCTTGGCGTCCATCGAGAGCGTCTTCTTGAAGCCGGCCCCGAGCGACAGCACCTGGAACCCGCCGGAGTCGGTGAACGTCGGCCCGGGCCAGTTCATGAACGTGCCGAGGCCGCCCGCCTCGTCGATGATGTCGGCGCCCGGCTGCAGATAGAGGTGGTACGCGTTGGCGAGCAGCGCCTGCGCGCCGAGGTCGGCCATCGCCTCGGGCAGCACCGCCTTGACCGTGGCGCGCGTGCCGACGGGGATGAACGCCGGGGTGCGGATCTCACCGTGCGGAGTCGAGATCGTGCCGCTGCGCCCGAGCGCGCCTGGGAGCTCCTTGCCGACGGTGAACACGTGCGCCAGTCAATCAGGTGAGCAGGTCGGTGATGCGTACCGCTCCGGCGAGCGCGGCGAGCGTCAGCAGCAGGAAGAGCGTGTTCCACACCGCTGCAGGCAGGATCGTGAGGCGGGCGAGGATGTCGGCGTCGGTCGTACGCGTACGGACCCGCCGGCGGTGCGCCCAGAGGTCGAGCGTCATACGAGGTGCCGCGACGAGCAGGAACCAGGCGAATGCCAGCGCGGCGAAGTCCTGCACACGCTCTGGCGCCTTCCAGATCAGCAGCCCGACGGCGACCCCGCTGAGCCCGACCACGACGAGGCCGAACCAGTTGCGGATGTACAGCAGCATCAGCGCCAGGGTGGCCAGGCCGGCGTACAGCGCCCACGGCGTGTGCCCGCCGCTCGACGAGCAGCACCGAGCCGAGGCCGAGCGCTGCCGGTGCGAGGTAGCCGGCCGCCGCCGTCGCGATCATGCCGGCACCCCGGGGCTTCCCGCTGGAGACGGTCAGCCCCGAGGTGTCGCTGTGCAGCCGTATGCCGTTGAGTCGCCGCCCGGTCAGCACCGCGACGACCGCGTGCCCGGCCTCGTGCACCAGCGTCACGAGATGCCTGGTCGTCCGCCACACGGTCGGGATGAGGACCAGCGCGAGGGCGGTCGCGACGGCAGCCTGCTGCGTGTCCAGGACGCTCAGCCGGTCTGTCGGTCGACGAGCTCGACGCGCGTGGCGTCGCGCTCGGACGCGCCCATCGCCGCGGCGACGCGGTGATGCACGGCGCCCTCGCGGTGACGGCTCTGCCGGTCGAGGGTCAGCCCGAGTGCGGTCTGCGCCCACATGCTGGTGGGCTCCAGCTCGATGAGTCGCCGGAACGCGTCCTCGGCGGGCGACAGCTGGGCGGCCGCGAAGTGCGCCCGGCCGAGCAGCTCCCATCCTGCGGAGTTGTCGGGCTCGGCTTCGACCACCTTGCGCAGCACGCGTGCGGCGTCGCGCGGGAAGCGCGAGTCGAGCAGGTCCTCGCCGTATCGGTAGGCGTCGAACAGGTCGAGCTCGGCGATCTTCTCGTCGCTGATGTTCGGGGTCAGGTAGATGGTCATGAAGCCTCCTTCCAGGGCGTCGGCCGGGTCAACGCCGCCATGACGGGGTTCATTCCGTCGGCTCGGTCGTGTCGGTGGGCGTCGGACTCGGTGTCGTCGCCGTGGCGCTCGGCGTCGGCGTGGTGGCTGTCGGCGTAGGTGTTGTCGTGGGGTCGGTCTCGGTCGGTTTCGTGGTCGGATCGGTCGGCTTTCGCTCGGCTTCGAGTCGCCCTTGTGTCCGCCGAAGGTGTCGCCGATCGTGGTGCCCTTGGAGCCGTCGAGCGTACGGTCGGCCACCAGCTCGTACGTCGTGATGGCCGCAAGCGCCAGGACCAGCACGACGACGGTCGTCGCGATGATGGTCTTCCAGTGCAGTCGCGGCGCTGCCTCGTCGGGGACGAACTCGGCGCGCTCGACGGGTGCGTCCTCGGCGGCCTGGTCGATCGTCTCGGCGATCTCACCGTCCTCGTCGACCCGGCGCTGGATGACCGTGCCGCTGGCCGTCGTCACGAGCAGGGTGCGGCCCTTGTCGAGCGTACGCGCGTAGAACGCCGACGTGAGCGTGACGACCGCACTGCCGACCGCGGCGCCGACGAGGGTGCCGGCGACGCCCAGCGACGACGCGATCCACGCGGCGGTCACGGCCGCAAGGACGCTCGCGGCGACCTGGAACCAGGACACCTCACCCAGGAATCCCCGACGTTCAGACATACCAGACTAGGGCGTGTCTCCCAATTGGTGGCCGATCAGGGAGCGTGGCATCCGCGCCCGACTGGCAAGGCCTGGGGGTCCCCCCGAGCGCAGCGAGTAGGGGGCCGACTGAGGCGCACCGGGGTTGTGCGGCGAAGGAGGAGAACGCCGCCAGATGGGATGCGGGGCCACGCGAGCCGGTCATCGAATTGGGAGAGATGCCCTAAAGGGCGGTGCCGAATGTCTGCGCTGCCAGCGCGTCGACCTCGTCGAGCCAGGCTTTTCGCTGCTCGTCCGTCGAGTCGCCGACCGGGCGGAGCACCCGTCGGGTCACCCGTGGGCCGCCGAGGTAGGGCGCGACGCAACGACCCCAGATCGACTCGAGCGGATCCTTGTAGAGGTCGCGCTCCCGCTCATCTGTCGTGTCGGACGTGTTGACCACGAACAGCTCGGTGATCGGGGCGAGCGGCTCGGGGTAGCCGGTGGCCTCGGCGAGGCGGTAGGCGACGCCGGGCACGACCACGCGGTTGATCCAGCCCGTGAGGATCGCCGGCGGCATGCCCCACCAGTTGGGGTGCACGGCGATGAGGCCGTCGGCCACGCGCAGCTCCTCGCGGTGCAGCGCCACGAGCGGGTCGTTCTCGCGGGCGAGGACCGACTCGATCGCCCCGCCGCTGGTGTGCGACTCCTCGGCGGTGAGCACGGGGTCGAACAGCTCGGCGTACAGGTCGTGCGACCGCACCTCGTGGCCGAGGTTGAGCAGGCTCTCACCGATCCGTTCGGCGATGGCGTGGCAATAGCTCGTGGCTCGCGGGTGGGCCAGCAGGAGCATCACGGTCGACATGGTTGACGATTCTGGCAGTCCCGGGGGTCTCGTGGGGCCGATCGGGCGTGTCAGCGGCCTTCCTCCACGAATGTGTCGGTCCCGGTTGCGACACTGACGACATGGAACTCGTCATCGTGCTTCTCGTCGGACTCGCCCTCGGCCTCGTCGGAGGCTGGTTGTTCGGGCGTGCGGGCGTTGCCGGCGAGTCCACGGCATCGATCGACCCGCAGGTGATCGAGGCCCGTCACGCGGCCGCGATCTCGCAGGTCCGTCACGACGAGGCCGTCGTACGCGCGGAGGTCGAGCAGCAGCTCGCGGCCGCCCAGGCGTCGGTCCAGGGCCTGCGTGAGCAGCTCGTGCAGGCGCAGGAGCAGCACCGCCAGACGGTCGAGGCGCACCGCCAGGAGACCCGCCAGCGCGAGGCCGCCACGCAGACCGAGAGCAAGGTGCTGCAGAAGCTCGCGCCGGTCGCCGCTCAGCTCAAGGACATGCAGCAGAAGGTGCTCGACCTCGAGAAGCAGCGCAGCGAGCAGCACGGCGACCTTGCGGCGCAGATCCGTGCGACCCGGCAGAGCGCCGAGCAGTCCAAGATGGCCGCCGAGACGCTGTCGGCCGCGCTGCGCAACAACTCGGTGCGCGGTGCCTACGGTGAGCTCCAGCTCAAGACGCTGGTCGAGTCCGCAGGACTGCTCAACCGCATCGACTACTCCGTGCAGGAGTCGATCTCGGCCGACTCCGGCGCTCGTCGCCCCGACATGGTGATCAAGCTGCCCGGCCGCAAGCAGGTCGCGATCGACTCCAAGGTGCCGTTCAGCGCGTTCATCGACTCGTTCCGCGAGGACATCAGCGAGGCCGAGCGCAAGACGCTGCAGACGCAGCACGCCAAGCAGGTGCGCGGGCACGTCGACGCCCTGGCCGGCAAGGAGTACTGGACCGGACTGCCGGTCGAGCCCCGAGTACACGATCGCGTTCATCCCGAGCGAGGCGATCCTCAACACCGCCCTCGACGCCGATCCGACCCTGCTGGAGTACGCCTTCAGCCGGGGCATCGTGCTGGCGACACCGGTCAACCTGTGGGCCACGCTCAAGACCGTCGCGCTGACCTGGAAGCAGGAGGATCTGGCCGAGAACGCCCAGGAGCTGGTCGACCTCGGCCGCGAGCTCTACAAGCGGCTCGGCAAGCTGTCCGACCACGTGTCCAAGCTCGGTCGCTCCATCGAGACGACGGTCCGGTCCTACAACGACTTCGCCGGCTCGCTCGAGGGCCGCGTGCTGGTGACGGCCCGCAAGCTCGACGGCATCGACGAGGCGCGGATGCTCGGCGAGGTCAAGCAGATCGAGGGTGACACGCGCCGGCTCACGGCCAGCGAGTTCACGGTGCTCGACGAGACCGGCATCGCCCGCCCGGAGATCGACTTCGAGCAGGTCGGCCTGCCCGGCGTCGCCGACGACGACGAGCGCACCGCCTGATCCCAAGGCTCGCTGGGAGTGACGTTCGGGTCGCGAATCGCCGCGCGACCCCGACGCAAACGTCACTCCCAGCGCGGGCGGCTGAGCACTGCGATGACGCCGACCCAGACGTAGCCCGGCCACAGGGCGAGGCGTTCGAGTGCGCCGAGCGCGGTTGATCCGTCACCCGCCAGCAGCGCCGCGAAGCCGAGGACGCCGACTGCCGACACCACAGCGACCGCGACGGTGGCCCGTGCGAGCCCGGGACGTGCGGCCCACAGGCTGAGCGCCGTGAGCAGCAGCGCGGTGGGCTGGGCCAGGAAGACCGGTAGAGCGACGAGTCCGTGCAGCCCGCCGTTCTCGTTGACCGGCACCAGCCCGACAGCGACTGACCCGAGGCCGGAGACGCACCACATCGCCACGGCCGCTGTGCCGACTCGCCCCGGCAGGATCCGGGCGCCGAGCAGGAGCGCGCCGAGCGCGAGGGTGACGCCGAACCAGATGAACCCGACGTTCATCGTCGCGTGCCATGGCGAGCACAGCACATCCCCGCGGATCGTCCGGCACGAGGTGTTGCCGAGGTCGCTGATCGTGGAATCGGCGAAGCTGTAGTCCCGGGACGCGTGCAGCCCGACGACGACCTCGGTGACGACGTAGAGCGGTTGCAGCGTCCAAGCGGCCCTGCCCAGGCCCACGCGTCGTGGGCCCAGCCTTGAGCGGCTTACGGTCGCAATGCGTGCTCCAGGTCGCCGATCAGGTCGCCGATGTCCTCGATGCCGACGGACAGGCGTACGAGGTCGTCCGGGACCTCGAGCAGCGAGCCCGCGGTCGAGGCGTGCGTCATCGCGCCGGGATGCTCGATCAGCGACTCGATGCCGCCGAGGCTCTCGGCCAGGGTGAACAGCTCGGTGCGGGCGCAGAAGTCGAGCGCAGCCTGCTTGCCGCCGGCGAGACGCACCGAGATCATGCCGCCGAACCGCCGCATCTGCTTGGCCGCGACCTCGTGGCCCGGGTGCTCGGGCAGCCCCGGATAGAGGATCGACGAGATGGCCGAGTGCCCTTGCAGGAACTCCACGATCGCCTCGGCGTTGTCGCAGTGCTTGTCCATGCGGACGGCGAGCGTCTTGGCCCCGCGCATCGTCAGGAACGCGTCGAACGGACCCGGCACGCCGCCGGCTCCGTTCTGCAGGAACGCGAACGCGGTGTCGAGCTCGTCGTCATCGGTGACGAGCGCTCCACCGACGACATCGGAGTGACCGCCGAGATACTTCGTCGTCGAGTGCAGCACGATGTCGGCGCCCAGCGCGAGCGGCTGCTGCAGATAGGGCGACGCGAAGGTGTTGTCGATGACGAGCTTGGCGTTGGCGGCGTGGGCGATCTCGCTGATCGCGGCGATGTCGCCGACGTTCAGCAGGGGATTGGTCGGCGTCTCGATCCACACGGCCTTGGTCTCGGGCCTGATAGCGGCCCGGATCGCGTCGAGGTCGTTGACCGCGGCGACGGTGTAGGTGATGCCCCACTGGGTGAACACCTTGTCGATCAGCCGGAACGTTCCGCCGTACGCGTCGTCGGGGATGACCAGGTGGTCACCGGGCCGCAGGAGCGAACGCAGCGCGCAGTCGGTGGCGGCCATGCCGGAGCTGAACGCCCGGCCGTGGGCGCCGCCCTCGAGCGCGGCGAGGTTGGCCTCGAGTGCCGTACGCGTGGGGTTGCCGGTGCGGGCGTACTCGTAGCCGCCGCGCATGCCTCCGACGCCGTCCTGGGCGAACGTCGACGAGGCGTAGATCGGCACGTTGACCGCGCCGTTCTCGGCGTTGGGCTCATAGCCCGCGTGAATCGCCCGGGTCGCAAACCCCTGCCACGCGCCCTCGTCCTGGCTGCTCTTCTTCTCGCTCATGCCGCCACCCCCGTTGAAAACCCACGATACGGAGATGTCGGCGTGAGTGCTGTCTCATGTTCGCTCGCTGGCGCTCGCTCATACATGCACTCCCAAGAGATCGTGGCGGGTCAGGACACCGAGCGGCTTGCCGTCCTCGACGACCATGACGGCGTCGCTGGCGCTGAGCGCCTTGAGGGCGGTCGTCGAGGTCTCCTGGCAGCCGATGAGCGGGAGCGGCGGGCTCCATGTGCTGCGGAGACCGCGTCGGTGAGGTGGGCGCGACCCTCGAACACGGCGCTGATCAGCGCGCGCTCGCTGACGCTGCCGGCGACCTCACCGATGACGACCGGCGGCTCGGCGCCGACCACGGGCATCTGCGAGACGTTGTACTCGCGCAGGATCTCGATCGCGTCGCGGATCGTCTCGGACGGGTGCGTGTGGACCAGGGCCGGCATGCCGCCGGACTTGCTGCGCAGCAGCTCGCCGACCGTGACGTGGTGGGTGTGACCGTCAAGCGGCTCGCTGAGGAAGCCGTAGGACGACATCCACTCGTCGTTGAAGATCTTCGCGAGGTAGCCGCGGCCGCCGTCGGGCAGCAGGACCACCACGAGTGCGTCCGGTCCGGCCTCTTCGGCAACCTGCAGAGCCGCGACGGTCGCCATGCCGCACGATCCGCCGACCAGGAGGCCTTCCTCGCGAGCGAGCCGGCGGGTCATCTCGAACGAGTCGGCATCGCTGACGGCGATGATCTGGTCGGGGATCGACGGGTCGTACGCGCTGGGCCAGAAGTCCTCGCCGACGCCTTCGACGAGGTAGGGCCGGCCGGTGCCGCCGGAGTAGACGGAGCCTTCGGGATCGGCGCCGATGACCTTGACCTTGCCGCCGGACACCTCCTTGAGGTAGCGGCCGACGCCGGTGATCGTGCCGCCGGTGCCGACGCCGGCGACAAAGTGGGTCACCTTGCCGTCAGTGTCGGCCCAGATCTCGGGTCCAGTGGTCTCGTAGTGGCTCTCAGGACCGGCGGGGTTGGAGTACTGGTCGGGCTTCCAGGCGCCTTCGGTGTCGCGCACGAGGCGGTCGGAGACGTTGTAGTAGCTGTCGGGATGATCCGGCGGGACGGCGGTCGGGCACACCACGACCTCGGCGCCGTACGCCCGCATGGCGTTGCGCTTCTCCTCGCCGACCTTGTCGGGGCACACGAAGATGCAGTGATAGCCGCGCTGCTGGGCGACCAGCGCGAGGCCGATCCCGGTGTTGCCGGAGGTCGGTTCGACGATCGTGCCGCCGGGCTTGAGGGCCCCTGAGGCTTCGGCGGCGTCGACCATCTTGACTGCGATGCGGTCCTTGGCGCTGCCACCGGGGTTGAGGTACTCGATCTTGGCGGCCACGGTCGCGGATCCCGCGGAGGTGACCGAGTTGAGACGGACCAGCGGGGTGTTGCCGATCAGCTCAACGATGTGGTTTGCAATGGGCATGCGGCCATTCTTGCACTCGTCGGATCGGCAGGATCTTCACGTCGTCAGGGCTTGGTGAGCACGGGTGCGGCCTCGCGGACGTCGAGGTCGGCGGCCGGCCCGGATGCCTGCAGCGTCTGCCCGATGGTCTGCCATCCGCCGCCATCGACGCGGTAGCGCACTTGGTAGGTCACGTCGACGCGCGGACGCACGTTGTCGGCCGGCTCGCGGTAGCGGTGGGTGACATCCATCGCCGGGTACGGCTTGCCGGGCCGGCTGGTGGTCTTGACGGTGCGGTCGCCGTGGACCCAGGTGTAGCGGACCGGCTCGGCGACGAGATCGATGTCGAAGCCCAGCAGCGTGATGCTGCGCTCGAAGGGCTGCGGCCGCGTGTAGAAGATGGTCTCGATGTTGACGAGAGTCTCCTCGCCGGGCTGGATCCTGACCTTGAGGCTCGGCAACCCGATCTCCCGCACCGCCCGCAAGACGTCCCCGTCGGTGATGTCCTCAGGCCGAATCCGCGTCGGCGCCCCGAGTCGCTGGCTCGCATTGACAGCCGCTGCTCTAGTCGGATCGCACTCGCAGGCACTCGATTTGTGGCTTCTCGTTAGGGCTGTGGCGTACGGGACTTGCGGGCACGTCTGGACCGGCATTGCTCGTCCGTTTAACGACCTTCGATATGACAGTCGCGGCTTCGGCTTCGGGTCCGGGTCGACTTCAACGTCGGCATAGCGGCAACCGACGGACACTCCGAGAGCACGCTAGCGCCAAAGCGGTGCCGATCAGCGGCCCTCATTTGTCCTCGCAACTGCACGATGTTCTCGAACAACGAATGGTGCTTGTCCGAGAAGTCGTTCGAAGTTCCGAGCGTGTAAGTGACTGGTTGACGCTTCTTCAGTGCGCACTCGACGTCGACTGTCGCGTCGAGTTCCGCTTCGCAGAAACTTCGAGGCGAATCTTCTTAGTGGTCCAATCGGCGTCCTTGAAGTAGCCGCCGGCTTTCGTAGGTGTCGCGGTAGAGCTTGATGTAGCTCTGGCAGGCATCGCACTTCGGCGACGACAGGCGCGATCAACTCGTTCGACGTCGCCAGTGCTCGCGGCGTAGTTGAAGACGTCGATGTAGTGCTTGACGAACGCGGCGGCGCCTTCGGGTGTGTCTTCCTTGGCTTGCGCCGGCATGGTCGGCGGGGTAGCGGTCGGCGACGCGGAGGTGGTCGTGCGCTTCGGCTCCTTGGGCGCTGGATCCGACGAGCACGCGCCAAGGGTCAGCAGGACGGCCAGAACAATTCCCCCGAATCGCATGCCCGAGAAACTACCGAAACACGCGCGGTTCTGTCAGCCCCCGTCATGAGTCTGTGGACAAACGAGTTACGTCATAGCTTCTGAGGCTCAGGAGCCACAGAAGCCATGACGCAGGGGCGATCAGGGACGGAGTGGACGGCCCTGCGAGTCGTTCGGGTCACCCGTGAGCATCAGGATGCCGTCGATCAGCGACCAGATTCCGCCGATGCCGCAGGTGAAGATCGAGACGAGCAGCTGCGCGACGCCGGTGCCGGTGTCGCCGATGTAGAACCGCCCGATGCCGAACGGCAGCAGGATGTTGAGCAGCCCGGCGATGAGCTTCTGCTTGTCCGAGTACGGCACGCCCGTCACCGGGTGCACGCCCCACGGCGCGCCGGCGTGCGCGCCGTACACGTAGCCGGGCGGAGGCGGATAGCCACCGGGAGGCGGCTGGTAGCCCGGCGGGGGACCATAGCCCGGAGGCGGCGGCGGAGCCTGACCGCCCGGCGGCGGCTGGTTGGCCCGGCCGTAGTCGGGCTCGCCGCCCTCGAGCGGGACAGTCGGCTCGGTGGGGTCGGACTCGGGCGGTTCCGGCGGGGTCGACGTCATGCCCACACCCTATGGGTCCGCCCGGCCCGCCTCACACCACCGCGCCCGTCGACCTGCCGTCATCGACGTTCGCGTACGGGTCGATGACCCGCGAACCGGGCTCCGTCGGGTCGTACGGCCACCGCTCCTCGAGCACGACCGCCAACGCCGACGCCGTGAAGATCGTCGACAGGATGCCCACGGACAGCCCCAGCAGCAACGCGATCGCGAAGTCGGTCAGCGAGTCGCCGCCCAGCACCGCCAGCGCGGCGAGGATGAACATCGCGCCCAGCCCCGTGTTGATCGTGCGGGGGATCGTCTGCAGGATCGCCTCGTTGACGACCTCCCGCAGCGGCCGCTTGCGGTTCTCGCGGGTGTGCTCGCGGATGCGGTCGAACACGACGATCGTGTCGTTGACCGCCAGGCCGATGATCGACAGCACAGCCGCGAGGAACACGCCGTCGATCGGCTTGCCCCACCACGCGAACACGCCGACCACCGTCAGCACGACCGACGACATCGAGAGCACCGCCGCGGCAGCGTACGTCCAACGGAACCGCCACGCGAGATAGATCATCTGCGCGGCGATCGCGATGCCGAACGCGATCAGCGCCTTGTCACGCAGCTCCTTGCCGAGGCTCGGCCCCACAAGCTCATCGCGCTCCTTCTCGACGTCGCCGGCGACTCCCGTGAGGGCCTTCTCGATCTCGAACGCCTCGTCGTTGGTGATGTCGTCGACGCGCACCGTGATGTTCTCCTTGCCGCCTTCACCGGACGACGACTGCACGACGGCCTTGGGGAAGCCGGCCTCGCCCACGGCGTCACGAGCATCGTCGACGTCGACAGACTGCGACGAGGAGTACTCCAGCAGTCGCCCGCCGGTGAACTCGACGCCGAGGTTGAGGCCACGCAGCGCGATGCCGCCGATCGAGAGCACCGCGACGACCAGCGTGACGGCGATCCACGTGCCGCTGCGCTTCATGAGGTCGGGGCCGCTCTCGGTGAGCCACGCGCGGATGCGGCCGGTGCCGGCGATGCCGCTGATGCCCGGACGCTTGCGGACGTACGCCCGACGCATCGCCCACTCGCTCAGCACTCGCGCGACGACCAGCGCCGACACCATCGACGCCACGACACCGATGGACAGCGTCACGCCGAACCCCTTGACGGGCCCGGACGCGAAGAAGAACAACAGCGCCGCCGCCAGCAGGGTCGTCACGTTGGAGTCGATGATCGCCGACCACGCCTTGTTGAAGCCGGTGTTGAGCGCGGGGGACAGGCCGCCGGATCTGCGCTCGGCGTACTCCTCGCGCGCTCGTTCGAACACCAGCACGTTGGCGTCGATCGCGAGGCCGATGGCGAGGACGAAACCGGCGAGACCGGGCAACGTGAGGGTCGCACCGAGCCACACGAGCAGGCCGTACGAGATCAGGGCGTACGCACCGAGGGCGATCGTCGCGAGCAGGCCGACGAGCCGGTAGACGAACATGATGAACAGCCCCGTGAGGACGATGCCGATGATCGCGGCCTCGATCGAGGCGTCGATCGCGACCTTGCCGAGCGTGGGGCCGACGGTCCTCTGCTCGACGATCTCGACCTCGACCGGCAGGGCGCCGCCCTTGATCAGGACCGCCAGGTCCTTGGCCGACTCCTGCGTGAAGCTGCCCTGGATCTGCGTGCTGTTGCCGCCGCCGGAGCTGCAGAGCTCGGGGACGACGCCGGGGGAGGAGATGACCTTGTCGTCGAGCACGATCGCGACCCGGTTGCCGGCCGCGGTGTTGGCGCACGCGTCGCCCACGAGCTCCTTCCACCCGCCGCTGCCGGAGCCGTTGAACTGGACGCCGACGACCCATTCGCCGAGTCCCTGCTGCTCGGTCTCGGCGGTGGCGTTCTTGACCCCGGTCCCGTCGAGGAGGGCCTTGCCGATGACGACGGGGGCGCCGCTCTCGTCGTTGAGCACCTGCTCGCCCTTGGCCGCCTTCTCGTTGGCCGCGGGGACGCGCAGCACCTCGTGGAACGACAGCTGCGCGGTCTGGCCGATGACCTTCGCAGCTTCCCGCGGGTCCTGCACGCCGGGCAGCTCGACGATGATGCGGGTGTCGCCGGAGCGCGCCAGGGTCGGCTCGGCGACGCCGAGCGCGTCGACGCGGCCGCGCAGCACCCCGAGGGCGCGATCGGTCGACTCGGCGTTGGCCTTGGCGCGGTCGGAGTCCTTGGCCTGCAGGACGATCTGGGTGCCGCCCTTGAGGTCGAGGCCGAGGTTGGCGGTGCTGGTCAGGGCAAGGATCAGGGAGATGGCGACGACGGCGAATGCGGCGACGGCGCGCCACAATGGGGCACGAGACATGGGTCAGCTTTCGAACGACACGCGTAAGCGTGGGAGGACGGGTGGATGGCGCGGGCTCAAAGAGCCGGCGGCGCCCGTCCGGTCGGGGTGACGCGGTCACTCCCGGTTCGTACGACGAGGGTCTCGGGGGTCGCGACGGCGACGGTCGGACGTACGTCCGGGGTCGCGGACGGCGGGGTCGACGCAAGGTCGAGGTGCTGCGGGGTCTGTTGGTGGTGCGCCGCCAGGTGGGCCTGGGGCGTCCGTGCTGCCTTGGCGGCGGATCCGGCGTGGCTGGGGTTGCCCACGGTGGTGCGGTGGGCGCTCGCCCGGGCGGGCCCGCCGAACGTCACGAGCAGGACGGCGACCAGCGCCGCCGTCAGGGCAGCGGCGATCCTGCGCGCTGCGTGCCTCGAGAACATCTGGCGAGTGTACGTGAGGTGAGACGGTTGCCGGCCGCACCGATCGCCTGCCTAGGCTGGAGGCATGACGATCTCCCGCCGCAGCCTCGGAACCAGCGACATCACCGTCTCGACCGTCGGCGTCGGGTGCAACGCCTTCGGCACCCGCATCGACGCGGACCAGACGAAGGCCGTCGTCGATGCCGCGTTCGAGCACGGCATCGACTTCTTCGACACCGCCGACGTCTACGGCACGGGCCAGAGCGAGCAGCTGCTCGGCGATGCACTCAAGGGACGCCGCGACGACGTGGTCATCGCGACGAAGTTCGGCATGGACATGCAGGGCGTCAACGGAGACGACGGCGGCCGGCGTGGCACTGCGACCTACGTGCGTACGGCCGTCGAGGCGAGCCTCAAGCGGCTCGGCACCGACCATGTCGACCTCTACCAGCTGCACACCCCCGATCCCTCGACGCCGATCGAGGAGACGCTCGGCGCGATGACCGAGCTCGTCAAGGAGGGCAAGGTCCGCGCGATCGGCAGCTCCAACCTGCAGGCCTGGCAGGTCGTCGACGCCGACTGGACGTCCCGGACCAGCGGCCTCGAGTCGTTCGTGACGGCGCAGAACGAGTACTCGCTCTACAACCGCACCGCCGAGACCGAGCTCATCCCCGCCTGCCTCGCGCTGGGCGTCGGCGTGCTCCCGTACTTCCCGCTCGCGTACGGCCTGCTGACCGGCAAGTACACCCGGGGTGAGGACGCCCCAGAGGGCACCCGTCTCGCGGTGCAGCGGGGCCGCCTCGAGAGCGCCGACTGGGACCGCATCGAGGCTTTGGAGTCGTTCGCCGCAGCGCGCAACATCTCGATCCTCGACCTCGCAATTGGCGGGCTCGCGGCTCAGCCTGCCGTCACGAGCGTCATCGCCGGCGCCACCAAGCCGGAGCAGGTCGCCGCCAACGCGGCTGCAGGCGAGTGGACGCCGACCGCTGAGGACCTCGACGAGCTCGCGGAGCTCGGCCGCCCGGCGCAGTCGTACACGACGTTCGCGCCGCGGCGCTGAGCCGCGGATATGAGGGTCGCGCCGGGCTGGGAAGCGCCTCACGGCGCGTGGCCGCTCGAAGCGGCTAATTTTGGGACCCGGGGCTACCACAGCCCGACGCGTGCACCAGCCTAACCGAGCACGGGCGCAACTCAAGCACCGTGAACGACGTGTGTGACTCAGATCAACCGAGCGTCAGTGCAGGCGGTCTGAGCGCTCGAGCTCGGCGGCCCGGCGCAGGTGCACGGCGGTGTCGACGAGCTTGGCTGCGCTCTGCGGATCGCCGGTCTCCAGCTGGGCCCGGCCGACCCCCACGATGTGCGCGAACGCGGCTGCGCGGTCGAGCGTCACGTCGAAGTCGGCACCCACGATCCCGCGTACGACGGTGTCGACGAGGGCGATGACTTCCTCGGGCCCCGGCGGGTCGACGACGCCGGCGAGCACCTCGTGCACCGGTGCGTACGCCTTGCCGGCGGCGAACTCGCGGGCCGCCTGCTCGGGCTGCCGGTAGACCCACGTGCGCAACAGGTAGAGCCGCCACAGCGCACCGGCGAGGCTGTCGGCCGCGGCGTGCGACCACAGGTCGGCGATGACGCCGAGGCCTTCTTCGTCCGCGAGGTGCAGGACCCGGTCGACCAAGCCCTGGTCGTCGCCCGAGCGCGGGCCACGGACCAGCAGGTTGGCGATGCGGTGACCGGCGGCGGCCATCTCGGCCGGATCGGCGCCGTCGGCCTGGGCCTCGAACAGCGCAGAGCCCGGCAACGACGGTCGTTTGAACTCGGTCATGTCGTCACGGTCCCTCCGGTCATGCGACAACCGTAACCGCGGGCACCCAAGATCAGGCGCTCTGGACGACCTTGTTTTCCGCGGGTGTCGCGACGACCTTGGGCTTGCGCAGGTAGAGCGGCAGGATCACGCCGAGGTACGCAGCCCAGCACACGCCCTGCAGCCAGGACGGGTCCGGCTGGAAGTTGACGGTGCCCTTGAGCAGCGTGCCGTACCAGCTGTCCTTGGGGATGGTCGACTCGATGTTGAAGATCTGGTTGCCGAGGTCGGCGATGCCACCGACGTTGCCGGTCAGGCGCGGCAGGAAGCCCGCCTCCTGCAGGTCGTACACGCCGTATGCCAGCACGCCGGCGGCCACGATGATCAGCAGGAACCCGGTGATCGTGAAGAACTTGCCGAGGTTGACCTTGATCGCGCCGCGGTAGATGCCGATGCCCAGCAGGACCGCGATGATGATGCCGAGGGTCGCGCCGATGAACGGTTGCGGCGAGTACGCGTTGGCGATCGTGCTCCACATGATGGCGGCGGTCTCGAGCCCTTCGCGGCCGACCGTGAGGAACGCGACCAGCGCGATCGCGCCGTTGCCGAGGGCCACCGCGGAGGCCATCTCGCCCTCGAGCTCCCTCTTGAGGCCGCGCGCGGTGCGGCGCATCCAGAAGATCATCCAGGTCACGAGTGCGGCAGCCAGGATCGACAGGGTGCCGCCGACGCCTTCCTGGGCCTTGAACGACAGCTGCTCGAACGCGATCGTGACGAACGTGAACACCGCGATGACGAGCCCCAGCGCGGCCGCGACGCCCGCCCAGACGTAGCGGATCTCGTGCCGACGCTTGGTCTTGACGAGATAGGCGATGAGGATGCTGACGATCAGGCTGGCTTCGAGGCCCTCGCGGAGACCGATCAGGAGGTTGGCGAACACATCCTCGATCGTAACTTAGGTGGTGCTTACCTAAACCATCGAGAACCTAAGAACTACGTCACACGGCGTCAGCAGCGAGCGCTGCCGTGAGGGGATCGACGATCAGGCCGATCTGCCACGCCCGCGCACCGTCGGCGAGCAGGGCCGCGGTGACCGAGTCGACCGTGATCGGGGTCGGCGGCTCCCAGGCCAGGTTGCGGACGAGCTGGGGGCTGATGAGGTTCTCGGTCGGCAGGTCGTGCTTCTCGGCGAGCTCGACGACGACCTCCCGGGCACGGGCGAGGCGGCCGGCGGCTTCGGGGTTCTTGTCGGCCCAGGCGCGAGGCGGCGGCGGGCCGTCCGTACGTTGGCCGGTCGTCGGCAGCTCGGCCTCGTCGAGGGTCAGGCCGCGTTCGACCGCGTCGTACCACTCGCTGACGAACCGCCGAGGGCCGCGGTTCTTCATGATGCGCATCGACTTGAGCGCGTTCTCGTCCTTCGGCGGGTTGACCGCGATCTCGAGGATCGAGGTGTCGGGCAGGATGCGCCCCGGCGTCGTGTCGCGCGCCTCGGCGATCGCGTCACGGGTCTCCCAGATCTCGCGGACCAGGCCCAGTGCACGGCGGCCACGAGCCTTGTGGAGGCCCGACGTACGGCGCCACGGCTCCTTGCGCTCGGGAGGTCCCTGGAAGGTCAGCAGCGACTCGAACTCCTCGGCCGCCCACTCGCGCTTGCCGGCCTTCTGGAGATCGGCGTCGATCAGGTCGCGGAGCTCGACCAGCACCTCGACGTCGAGGGCGGCGTAGACGAGCCACGGCTCGGGCAGCGGGCGGGTCGACCAGTCGGCGGCGGAGAACTCCTTGGCCAGGCTCAGTCCGAGATAGTGCTCGACCAGCGCGGCGAGCCCGACGCGGGGCAGGTTGAGCAGCCGGCCGGCGAGCTCGGTGTCGAACAGCGACTCGGGGTAGAGGCCGACCTCGGCGAGGCACATGAGGTCCTGTGTCGCGGCGTGCAGGATCCACTCGTTGCCGTCGAACGCGGTGTCGAGCGGCACGAGGCTGTCGAACGCAGTGGGGTCGATGAGGTGCGTGCCGGAACCCTCACGGCGTACCTGGACGAGGTAGGCGCGCTGGGAGTAGCGGTAGCCCGAGGCTCGCTCGGCGTCGAGGGCGATCGGCCCGGTGCCTGCGGCGATGCGCTCACACGTGTCGCGCAGCAGCTCAGGGGTGTTGACGACCGGCGGCAGCGGGTCGCGGAGCTCGAGGCGAGGCGCCTGGGGTGTGACCGGCTCCGCCGTCTCTTGGGCGATGGCGTCGGTCGGGGTCTCGTCGGGAGTGGTGGGGTCGGACTGGGTCAACGGACACCACGCCTGCGGGGTAGGGGGATGACGCCGGGTGCCAAGGGGGGCAGGCCGGCGATCGCGCACAACAAGTTGGACCAGGCTGCCGCGTGGGAGTCCATGCCCGGGGTCGGCGGATCGGTCAGCGGTGTCCACGACGCCCGCACCTCGATCTGCGCGTCCGAGCCGTCGGCCTCCATCTCGCCGAAGCCCTCAGAGCGTACGACCGTGACGCTGCCGCTGCCGGCCGTGTAGCCGCTGCCGTACGCCTCGAGGGCCTCGGTCAGCCAGCTCCAGCCGACGCTGGGCAGCACGGGATCTGCTGCCATGTCGGCCTCGATGTCAGCGCGTGCGAACGTCACACAACGGAACGTACCGCCCCATGCGTCGTTTCCGGCAGGGTCGTGCAGCAGGATGAATCGCCCGGTGGCGAGCTCGTCCTCACCCACGAGCACATCGCCGCTGATGGCGAAGGCGTGCGGTGCGATGCGTTGGGGCGCTGGCATCTCGTCGACCACGACCTCGGGTCGAAGGACGGCTTGCCGTATGTGCTCCACCGCAGAGGTGAACTGCGCGGGGGTGCGGTCGATGTCGCTTCGGGCTCCCACACTGTGATCGTAGGCGTGCCGGGGTCAGGTCGGGTCCCGACACTCCGCACGAGCCGGGTCACTGCCCTTCTGAGGCATTTGCCCACCTGAGAGAATGCAGTGTGACCGCGACCCTCACTGACAGTGCCTTCCTGCAAGCAGCCCGTGGCGACCGCCCAGCCCACACGCCGGTGTGGTTCATGCGCCAGGCCGGTCGCGCGCTGCCTGAGTACCTTGCGATCCGCGAGGGCGTCCCGATGCTCGAGTCGTGCTTCCGCACCGACATGGTCGTCGAGATCACGATGCAGCCCGTACGCCGTTACGGCGTCGACGCCGCGGTCTTCTACTCCGACATCGTGGTGCCGCTCAAGGCGATCGGCGTCGACCTCGACATCGTGCCGGGCACGGGACCGGTCGTCGCCGAGCCCATCCGCTCGCTCGCCCAGCTCGACCAGCTCCGTGACCTCGAGCCCGACGACGTCACCCCGATCACCGACGCCGTCACAGCACTGGTCGGCGAGCTCGGGGCCACGCCGCTCATCGGGTTCGCCGGTGCGCCGTTCACGCTCGCGTCCTACCTCGTCGAGGGCGGACCCTCGCGCGACCACCGGCTGACCAAGCAGCTGATGTACTCCGAGCCCGAGCTGTGGCACGCGCTGCTGGGCCGCATCGCGGCGATCGCGGGGCAGTTCCTGCGCCTGCAGGTCCAGGCCGGCGCCTCGGCGATCCAGCTGTTCGACTCGTGGGCCGGCGCGCTGTCGCTCGCCGACTACGAGACATACGTCAAGCCGCACTCCGCCGCGGTGCTCGCGTCGGTGGCCGACCTCGGCGTCCCGCGCATCCACTTCGGTGTCGGCACGGGCGAGCTGCTGCACGCGATGGGCGAAGCCGGCGCTGACGTCGTCGGCGTCGACTGGCGCGTGCCGCTCGACGAGGCCGTACGCCGCATCGGCCCCGGCAAGGCGGTGCAGGGCAACCTCGACCCGGCAGCGGTCTTCGCGCCGACCGAGTTCCTGCACGCCCGCGCGGCGGAGGTCATCGAGGCCGGACGTGCCGCGGAGGGCCACATCTTCAACCTCGGGCACGGCGTGACGCCGGCGATGGATCCCGACGCGCTCACGCGACTCGTCGAGTTCGTCCACGGCTACGAGCCGGTTTCTCGCTGACATGCGCGTAGCGGTCGTCGGTGGTGGCATGTCCGGCCTCGCCGCCGCGTACGAGCTGGCCACCGGCGGAGCTGACGTCATCGTGCTGGAGGGCTCGGACCGCCTCGGCGGCAAGCTCAAGCTCGGCTCGGTCGGCGACCTGACGCTCGACCTCGGCGCGGAGTCGATGCTGGCTCGCCGGCCCGAGGCGCTCGAGCTGGTGCACGCCGTCGGCCTCGACGATCACGTGGTCAACCCCCACACGATCACCGCGTCGATCTGGACGCACGGCTCGCTGCGTCCGATGCCGCCGACTGTCATGGGCATACCCGCCGACGTGGCGGCGCTGTCGGCCTCCGGCATCGCGACGGTCGACCCGCACGTCGTACCGGTGCCCGACGAGGACGTGTCGGTTGCGTCCTTCGTGACCGAGCGACTGGGCCGGGACGTGCTGGATCGCCTCGTCGAGCCGTTGCTCGGCGGGGTCTATGCCGGACATACCGACTCGCTCTCGCTGCGGGCGACGACTCCACAGATCGCAGCGCTGGGCCCCGACCTCCTGGCAGGCGCGACGACTGCCCGGGCTGCCGCCAACGCGACCGGGCCGGTGTTCGCAGGCCTGGTCGGGGGAGTGGGCCAGCTGCCCGCAGCCGTCGCCGCGACCGACGGCATCGACGTACGCCTCGAGTCGACGGTGCGTGCCATCACGCGTACGTCCGAAGGCTGGCGGCTGTCGGTCGGTCCGACCACCGATGTCGAGCACCTCGACGTCGACGCGGTCGTCGTGGCAGCGCCGGCGCCGGCCGCCGCGCGGCTGATCGCCGAGGACGCACCCGACGCGGCGTTCGCTCTGGCCGCGATCGAGTACGCGAGCATGGCGATCGTCACGTATGTGTTCGACGAGCCTCCGGCGTTCGACGGTTCCGGCTTCCTCGTGCCGCCGGTCGACCACACGTTCATCAAGGCCGCCACGGTCTCGTCCAACAAGTGGCAGTGGGTCGCCGACACCGGTCGCACGGTCATCCGCGCCTCGGTCGGCAGGGCCGGTGAGGCCACGCTGCTGCAGCACGATGACGGCGACATCGCCGACCGCGCGCTTGCCGACCTGCGCACGGCGTTCGGCGGCTTGCCCGAGCCGGTCGACCAGGTCGTGCAGCGGTGGGGCGGCGGACTGCCGCAGTACGACGTCGGACACCTCGACCGCGTCGCGATCGTCGAGCGCTCGATCGCGACGGTGCCGGGCCTCGAGGTCTGCGGCGCCGCCTACAACGGCGTCGGCATACCCGCGGTCATCGCCTCGGGTCGGGCGGCTGCGCGGCGCATCCTCGACGCTGGGACAATCGAGGCATGACCGAGCGCGTGGAGAACAAGGGCAAGCTGGCCAAGGAGATCAACGACACGATCCGCTACACGATGTGGTCGGTCTTCCGCCTCGAGCGCGTGCTCGGCGACGCACCCCGCGCCGCGATCGCCGCGGAGGTCGACGAGCTGATCGCCAAGCTCGCCGCCGACGACGTCGTGGTGCGCGGGACGTACGACGTGAGTGGCCTGCGAGCCGACGCCGACCTGATGGTCTGGTGGCACGCGCCGACGAGCGACGCGCTCCAGGCCGCCTACAACGCCTTCCGCCGCACCGAGCTCGGCTCGCACCTGGCGCCGGTCTGGTCCCAGCTCGCGCTGCACCGGCCGGCCGAGTTCAACCGCTCGCACATCCCGGCGTTCATGGCCGAGGAGGAGACGCACCCGTACGTCTGCGTCTATCCGTTCGTCCGGTCGTACGAGTGGTACCTCCTGCCGGACGAGGAGCGCCGCGACATGCTGCGCGAGCACGGCATGCAGGCCCGCGACTATCCCGACGTACGCGCCAACACCGTCGCGTCGTTCGCGCTCGGCGACTACGAGTGGATCCTCGCGTTCGAGGCCGACGAGCTGCACCGCATCGTCGACCTGATGCGCGAGCTCCGCGCGAGCCGCGCCCGCCGCCACGTGCGCGAGGAAGTCCCGTTCTACACCGGCCGTGCCCACACGGTCACCGAGCTCACCGAGCTCTGGCCGTAGGCATCATCAGGCTGGGTCGGCTTGGGACACGCAGAACTGGTTGCCGTCAGGATCCGTGAGGACGTTCCAGTGGAAGCCCTGCAGCTCCCGTCGCTCGACCAGCCCGGCGCCGGCGCCGAGGAGGCGTTCGGTCTCGGCCTCGAGGTCGGGCGCCGTCAGGTCGAGGTGCAGCCGGTTCTTGCCCGGCGACGGGTCGGGAACCTTCTGGAATGAGATCTTCTGCCCCAGACCGGGCAGGCCGACGATGACGTACCAGCCGTCGTTCTCCTGCTCGATCGTCCCGCCGAGCTGCTCCGCCCACCAGCGCGCGAGCGGCATCGCGTCAGTCGTGTCCACCGTGATCATGCCGAGTGCGAGGGTCATGCGTCCACGCTAGCGACGGACGCTGACAGGAAGACCCGCTGGGAGTGACGTTTGGGTCGCGACACGCCGTGCGACCCCGACCGAAACGTCACTCTCAGCGGGGTGACTCTCAGGCGTCGGGCTGTAGCTGCAAAGCGACGCCGTTGATGCAGAAGCGCTGATCCGTGGGCGTCGGGAAGCCTTCGCCCTCGAACACGTGCCCCAGGTGCGAGCCGCAGCGCGAGCACCGGACCTCGGTGCGTACGCCGCCGAAGAGGGAGCGGTCCTCGATGTACTGGACGCGGTCCTCAGCGAGCGGCGCATAGAACGCGGGCCAGCCACAGTGCGCGTCGAACTTGGTCTCGCTGCGGAACAGCTCAGCCCCGCAGGCGCGACACGCGTAGACCCCGATCGTCGGATCGGTCTCGTACGACGAGCTGAACGGCCGCTCGGTGCCCTGCTTGCGCAGGACCTGGTACTCCTCGGGGCTGAGCTCGGCCTTCCACTCTTCCTCGGTCTTCTCCACGTCGTACGTCATGTGTCCAGCGTACGCGCGGACATAAGGCTGAGCCGTGACGAAGCGGTGACGCCGGATCAGCGCTGCGCGTCGAAGGGGACGTGCTCGAGCAGGTGGACGCTGGGGACCTCGAGCTTGCGCTGTGCCCGTGCGGTCCAGTCGATCCGCAGGAACTCCTGCACGATGTGCGGCTCGGTGAGGATGATGGCCTCGGACGAGCCGGTGTCCTTGACGAGCTGGACGAGGGCGTCGATCGGGTCGTCCTCGGTGAGCGTCGCGGTGACCTGCTGGCCGCGGGCGCGGATCAGGTCGGCGCTGGCGTCGAGCTCGGACTGCCCTGCCTTGGCGATCTCCTCCTGCACGTCCTCGATGGCGTCGGGCTCACCGATCGGCACGATCTGGCCCGAGCCGAGCGCGCTCATGGACGAGGTCAGGATCGCGTTGGAGTTCTCGACCGGCAGCAACAGGTGGTAGCGGACGGTGTCCTCGAGCCCTTCGTGCAGCGCGATGATCTGGTCGGCGTCGAGGGCGTTGAGCTGGCGTTCGATGAGGAGGGCAACGTCATACATGTGGATCATCCTACGGGCGGGCGCATCGCCCGCACGTCAGCCTCCGCCGACCAGTCCGTGCTCGTGAGCGAACACCACGATCTGCACGCGATCGCGCAGGTTGAGCTTGCGCAGGATCGCGCCGACGTGGGTCTTGACGGTCGACTCGCTGGTGAAGGATTCCTGCGCGACCTCGGCGTTGCTGAGGCCTCGAGCCACGGCGCTGAGGACGTCCCGTTCCTTCTGCGTGAGGTGCTCGAAGCCCGAGGGGACCGGTCGGCGTGTGCGGAACGTGCCCTCAAGCAGGGAGGTCAGGTCGTCGGGCGCGAGGACGGCGTTGCCGGCATGCACCGTACGGATGGCGTCGCGCAGCATGACCGGCGTCGCGTCCTTGAGCAGGAAGCCACTCGCACCGTGACGGATCGCCGTCGCAGCCCGGTCGTCGAGGTTGAACGTCGTGAGCACGATGACGCGCACGGGGGAGCTTCGTCGGGCGATCCGGTCGGGCGAGAAGATCAGTCGCGTCGCCTCGACCCCGTCGAGCTCCGGCATGCGGATGTCCATCAGCACGACGTCGGGCTCGAGCTCGTCGACCAGTCGCACCCCATCGCGCCCATCGGCCGCCTCGCCGACGACCTCCATCCCGGGCTGCGCGTCGACGATCACCGACACGCCGGCGCGGAACAGCTCTTGGTCGTCGACCAGCACGACCCGGATGTCGTCGCTCATGCGTCGGCCGTCGCTGTGCGGAACGGCACCCACGCCGTGGTGGTGAACGTCGTGCCGTGCTCGTCGTCGTGCCGGCGGCGTACGTCGAGGTGCCCGCCGACCGACTCGACCCGTTGGCGCATGCCGTCGATGCC
Organism: uncultured Actinomycetota bacterium; assembly: GCA_963806345.1. Lineage (GTDB taxonomy): Bacteria > Actinomycetota > Actinomycetes > Propionibacteriales > Nocardioidaceae > Aeromicrobium. The sequence goes on from CAWDXV010000026.1 coordinate 89,909, forward strand.
GATGCCTGGCGTCGTGCCCGGGGCGGCAGCCTCGATCGGCCAGTCGGGCTCGTCGGACGCGTCGACCAGGTTGCGAACCTCGATCCGCAGGTCGCCCTCCCAGTGCCGTTCGACCCACACCGGCTCGCCTCGGCGGCCGTGCTTGAGCGCGTTGGTCAGCATCTCCTGGAGGACGCGGTACGCGACGACCTCGAGCTCGGGCGGCAGGGGCCGCGGTTCGCCGATGACCGACGAACGCAGGTCGTTGCCGGCGATCCGCAGGCTGTCGACCAGGCTGTCGAGACTCGCCGTGGCCGTCCCGACTGCGTCCTCACCCGCGAGCACGGTGCGTACGTCCTGCAGTGACCGTCGCGCCGAGACCGCGACGTTCTCGAGCGTCTGCCGGATGCGATCGATGTCGTCGTCCGAGAGGAACTGGGCCGACTCGGCCTGGGCCAGGATCACGGCCAAGGAGTGGCCCGACGACGTCGTGCACGTCATGCGCGAGCCGGGCCTGCTCGGCCCGGAGGTCGGCGATCTCCTGCGCCTGCGCCCGTCCGGCCTCGGCCTCCTCGCGCAGTGACTCGGCGACATCGCGATCGGCGCGGGACACCTCGGTCTGCGCCCGGCTGCGGACCAAGCAGGCCCAGCAGCCAGGGGACCGCGAGCACGCCCAGGCCGAAGACCGCCATCGTGGCCGGCCCGACCGAGCCGTCGGCGTAGATCGTCCTCACCGGGTTGTAGAGCCGCATCAGGAACCCGGATCCCACCTCGTGCACGACGACGACCGCCGCCAGCGTGCCGACCGGGATGGACAGGCCACTGAGCCAGACGACCAGCGTGCTGCCGTAGCGTGCCGTGCCGAAGGCGACGATGCCGACCGCGAGCTCGACGATCATCAGGTGCGTCCCGGACAGCACCTGGACCGTGCAGGTCAGCCAGACGATGACCAGCGCGGCACCCGGGATCCGGCGCGACAGTCCGGCCGCGACACTGAAGCCGAGGATCAGGATCAACGAGTCACGGGTGAACTCGTCGAGGAACTGGAATCCCGAGCTCTGCTCGGCGAGACCGACGAAGGCGACGGCACCACCGAGCGTGGCGTCCGGCCACCACTCGCGGCGGGCTTCCGGGGTCGCGAAACCAGACATGGACGTGGTCATCGTGGTCCGGTGCGTTGCCGTGCGATGGGAGTGCCTCCGAGCAGGTGATCCAGCAGGTGCTCACACCATGAAATCACGGTGAGACACCCGGCGGTCGCAGTGCTGAGCACGACGTCATCGGCGTCGGGACGTGCCGAGCGCCGCCTGGACGAGCTCGGCGAGCAGGTCGGCGTACGGCAGACCGATCGCGGCGAACATCCGCGGGACCTGGGACTCCGCCGTCATGCCCGGCATCGTGTTGACCTCGTTGAGCACGAGGCCCTCGGCGGTGACGAAGAAGTCGAACCGGGCGACTCCGGCGCAGCCGAGAGCATCGAACAGCGCCAGCGCAGCATCGGCGAGGCCCTTGAGCTCGACCTCCTCGAGATCGGCCGGCAGCCGGAAGTCGGCGCTGCCGTCGTACTTGGTCGCCAGGTCGAACACGGAGTCGGGCGCCACGACGATCTCCAGCGCCGGACCCACGAGTCGGCTGCCGTCGGCGCGCTCGAGGACGGCGATGTCGACCTCGCGGCCCACGACCAGCTCCTCGACGAGCACCCGGTCGTCCAGCGCGAGCGCCGCGTCGATGGCCGGGTCGAGCTCGGCTGCGTCGTGCACCAGCGTCACGCCGTGGCTCGATCCGGCGGCGACCGGCTTGACCACGACGGGGGAGTGGAAGCCGACGGTGCGGGCGTCGCGTGCCGTCAGCAGGACACCGCTCGCCGTACCGATCCCCAGCTCGTCGGCGACGAGCTTGGTGGCCCACTTGTCCATCGCGATGGCGCCGCCGCGCACACCGCTCCCGACGTACGGGACGCCGGCGAGCTCGCAGAGCGCGGCCAGGGTGCCGTCCTCGCCACGCGGCCCGTGCACGATCGGCAGCACCACGTCGCAGCCCGCGATGCACGCGAGGGCAGCTGCGAGGCTCTCGGCCGCAGAGCCGCCGAGCGGCCCGGAGACGTCGGACCAGATGCCGTCCTGGCCGATCGTGAGGGACCTGACGTCGTGCAGCGCCGGGTCCAGCGCAGCGGCAACGGAGGCCGCCGAGGCCAACGACACGGCATGCTCACAGTTCGCTCCGCCGCCGACCACGGCCACCACGAGGCGCTTCACGGCAGGCTCCTGAGGTGGGGCGCCGTGGGGAGCACCGAACGGGTCAGGCGTGAGCCGAGCCCCGTCACGATCTCGTGCGGCAGGGTGCCGGACCAGGTGGCCCAGTCGGCCATCGTGGGCTCTCCTCGCTCGCCGGGCCCCAGGATCGTCACGAGCTCACCGGCCCCGACGCGGACGCCGGTCACGTCGACGACCATCTGGTCCATCGAGATCAGGCCGACGACGGGGCGGCGACGGCCGCGGACCAGCACCTCGGCCCGTCCGGACGCGGCCCGTGGCATGCCGTCGGCGTATCCGACCGGCAGCAGCGCGAGGCTGGCCGGGCCGTCCGTCACGTACGTGTGCCCGTACCCAACGGGCGTGCCAGCGGGCACGCGGCGGACGTTCACCACGGGAGCCGTGAGCGTCATGGCGCCCCGCAAGGCGGTCGTGCCGCTGGGGTCGATGCCCACGAGCCCGGCGCCGACGCGGCAGAGCTGGTGGTGGCTCCTGGGGTCGGTGAGGGTCGCCGCGGTCGCCGCGAGGTGCCGGGTGGTCGGGCGCAGCCCGCTGGCGCGAGCGATGCGGCTGAACCGTGCGAACGCCCGCCGGCCCGCGACGTTCGCAGGGTCGGCCGGGTCATCGGCCGAGCTGAGGTGACCCATGAGGCCCACGACGCGTACGTGTCCGCGATTCTGCGCCTCACGTGCGAGCACGCAGAGCCGGAGCCAGTCGGCCGGCGCCGCGCCGTCCCGGGCCATGCCGGTGTCGGCGTGCAGGTGGATCGCGGCGACCCGTCCCGTACGAGCGGCGGCTCCGGCGATCGCCGCGAGGTGGTCGGCCGTCGGCACGGCGAGGTCGATGTCGCGGCGGATCGCCGTCGCGAAGTCAGCCTCCGGCGTGTTGAGCCAGCTCAGCATGGGGGCGGTCAGGCCGGCGTCCCGCAGAGCCATCGCCTCCTGGATCGAGGTGACACCGAGGGAGGTCGCGCCGTTCGCCAGGGCGGTGCGCGCCACGGCCTCCGCTCCGTGCCCGAACCCGTCGGCCTTGACGACCGCCATGAGCTCGCCGGTCGCCCGCTCGGCGAGCAGGCGCGTGTTCGCTGGCGACCGCTTCGAGGTCGATCTCGAGCACGGGCCCGCTTTGGTGGCGCAGCAGTGTCTGGGTCGCGATGTCGGCGCTCATGCCGCGGCCGTCCCGGTCAGCGCTCCGTACAGGGCGTACGGGGCACGGGTGACGTGAGCCCAGTAGCGGTCGCCATAGCTCCAGTGCCACCACTCGGTGGGGTAGTTGACGAGCCCGACCGACTCGAGGGTGGCGACGAGCAGCGCTCGGTGCGCCTGTGCGAGAGCATCGAGTCCCTGCGCTGCCGTGAAGCAGGCGCCGTTGCTCTCCTCAGGCGTGGCGTCCAGGGCCGAGCCCATCCACAGCTCGGCTCCGTCGGCGTCCACGAGGGTCAGGTCGACTGCGGCGCCCGCGACATGCGGCGCGTTCTCCAGCGGGGCGACATAGCGGGTGACCAACCGCTCGAGCTCGGCCTGTCCGAGCTCGGGCCGCTCCTCGCGGAGCTGGCGGGAGTAGTCGCCGATGATCGCCAGCTGGTCAGCCGCGGTACGACATCCCTCCACGACCCGGAGGTGGATCCCGGCCGGCAGCAGGTCGTCCGCCGCCTGCAGACGCAGCGCCAGCGGGCGACGTACCAGTCGGCCTGCGCCCACGGCGGTCGGTGCGAGGTCTCCCAGGCTGACCAGGGGATCGCCGTGGTCCCTGACCGGGATCGAGGCGACGCGCGGGTCGCCGATGAGAATCGTCATGACATCGACGCTACGAACGGCGGGCGCCGGCGGCCTCCACCTCAAGTACCGAACCGCCACCCGCTGGTATTGGATCCGTCGCCGCGAGGACGACCTGCGAAGCCCCGACGGGGCATACTTCGGGGATGGCCAACCTCCTCAGCCCTGCACTCACCGTGACCAGCCCGGTCGACCTCTCGGCGTACGACTCGCGCGCCACGACCGGGTTCGACGGCAAGAAGGCCGACGCCGAGAAGCAGCTGGCGGCGATGGGCGAGGAGCTCAGCGACCTGCAGGAGAAGCTCTTCGCCGGTGGTCGATCCGGCGCGAGCCCCACCCGTGTGCTGCTCGTGCTGCAGGGCATGGACACGTCGGGCAAGGGTGGCATCATCCGCCACGTCGCCGGCCTCGTCGACCCGCAGGGCCTCGCGATCACGTCGTTCAAGAAGCCGACCCCTGAGGAGCTCGAGCACGACTTCCTCTGGCGGGTCGAGCGGAGGTTGCCCGAGGCCGGACTCATCGGCGTGTTCGACCGGTCGCACTACGAGGACGTGCTGATCGGCCGGGTGCGTCAGCTGGCCCCGGCGGAGGAGATCGAGCGACGCTATGGCGCGATCAACGACTTCGAGAAGGCGTTCACCGACTCCGGCGGCATCCTGATCAAGTGCTTCCTGCACATCACGACGGACGACCAGAAGGAACGTCTCGTGGCGCGGCTCGACGATCCGACGAAGCACTGGAAGTACAACCCCGGTGACCTCGACGAGCGGATGCTCTGGGCCGACTACCAGCACGCGTACGCCTTGGCGCTCGAGCGCTGCTCGACCGATGACGCGCCGTGGCACCTCGTGCCCAGCGGCCGCAAGTGGTACCGCAACTGGGCTGTCGCGACGCTGCTCATCGAGCGGCTGCGCGCGCTGGATCTCGAGTGGCCCAAGGCGGACTTCGACGTCGAGGCCGAGAAGGCCCGCCTAGCCACGATGTGACGCAGCGAGCCTCCGGTCAGGGAACGGTTCGAACAGCCGGCCGAGGCCGCACGCCAGCAACCCGCGATGCAGGGCCAGGCAGGCCGCGATCAGCAGGCCTGTGAGGACCACGGGTTCGATGGCTGCCAGCACAGGTGTACGCGGCTCGAGCACCGTCAGCGGCCCGCGCAACAGACGGTCGACGACGGCCAGCAGTGGCAGGTGCATCACGTAGATCGGCAACGTACGGACTCCCAGCCGGCTCAGCAGGCCCGCGGGGCGCGGCAGGCGCCGGCTGAGCACGACGGCAGCCGTGACCCCGAACCAGGTCGCGAGGATCGAGACGGCCGGCCACACCCCGAACCACTGCTGCGCACCGAGCACGGCCATCAGCGCGAGCCCCGACGCGTATGCCGCGGCAGCCGTGACCAGGCGACGCCGATCCACCTTCGCCACGTACGCCGTGACGGTCGGCCCCAGCCGCAGGCCCGCAAGGAAGAAGAACGCATTCTGGTACGCCTGCCCGCGGTTGCTCGGCACCGGCAACAGGTGGGCCGCCGCGACCGCCGAGAGCAGGAATGCCGCCGTGAGCAGCCAGACTGTCGGCACCTTGGCCGTGACGCGCGCGACGAGGAAGTAGAGCGCCAGGGCGTACAGGTACCAGAGGTTGGTCGGCGTGATCGTGAGCTGCTCGACCAGCTGCAGTGGGCCGCGAGCACGAGCGGTGTCGAAGCCGGGGGTGAACCACATGATCGCGGTGTGGATCAGCAACCACATGGCATACAGGCACGCGAACTTCCCGACCCGGGTGCGGACCAAGGTCGGCCACGGGCGGTTGACGGCACCGATCGCGAACAGGCCCGAGATCGTGAAGAAGAGCGGCATGCGCAGCGGCAGCAGCTGCTCGCCCAGCGCGCCCCACCCGGCGGAGAACGGCAGGGAGGTGTCCCAGTCGACCCGCTGATAGTGCTTCGTGACGACGTGCCAGAGCACGACCAGGATGATGCAGACACCCTTGGCGACGTCGGGCCAGGTCTCGCGATGGCGGCTGGGTGTCAGGGCGTCGCGATCCGGCATGCCCCGAACGTACGAGTGGAGCGCCCGGCGGCGGATCAGCCGGAGGCGCCGATCCCGTGACTGCTGGGACCGGCTGCCTCCGCCTCAGGTACCACTCAGGCGAACAGTGCCTCGAACGGGACCAGGTCGACCGCGCCCACGGCGTAGCGGGCCAGGATGACCCGGGCCACCTCGACGTCGACGCCCAGCGGCTCGGCCACGGCGACCGCACCGGCCTCGTACGCCAGCTCGGCCACCCGGTCGGGCAGGACGCCCGGCGCGAGGAAGAGCTGGCCGACGGCGATGTGGCGCCGACCGTCAGCACGGTGCGTGCGTACGGCCTCGCCCGCGGCCGGCGGGACCGCCGAGGCGAACGCGGCGATCGTCGGCAGCTTGTGGTGCGCGCCCCAGGCACGGGCAGCCCGCGAGATCGCGGCGTTGGCGATCGGGTCGGACGAGCCGGCACCGGCCAGGACGAGTGCGTCGAGCTCACGCACCCGGTTCTTGGACAGCGCCTCGCGCAGCCGCTTGTCGAGCACGTGGAAGAACGCGTTCTCGATGCCGAGGACCTTGGTCGCCTCGATCTTGATGCCGTCGTGGCGCTTGAGCGCGGCCTTGATGACCTGCGGCACGTCGACGTTGGCGTGGAACGCCTCGGTCAGCAGCAGCGGGACGACCACGATCTCCTGGAAGCCCTCGGCCACCAGCTGGTCGACGACCCGGTCGAAGTCGGGATCGGCGAGGTCGAGGAACGCAGGCTCCACCCGGAGGTCGGGACGCATGCATGCGACCAACTCCGTAAGGGCTGAGATGGTCTTGGCAGAACGCGGGTCGCGGCTGCCGTGCGCAAGAGCAATGAGTGCTGGTGCGGTCATGATGCATCCTCCTTCCGAGGTGGTGCTTGGGTTGATGTTGCGGGGGAATCGTGGGTGGTCAGGTTGCTGGGGGAGAGCTGGCCGATGAAGCCGAGGCGGAACGCCCGCAGGCACGATCGGCACTCCCACTCGCCGTGCGTGTCGCCGTGGGGACGCAGGTCCTCGTCGGCGCAGTACGGGCAGTGGAACGGGAACGGCGCGGGTCGTCATCGGAGCACCTCCTCGTCGGCACGGGCGACCCAGCGGGCGAAGGACTCGGCGTCCTCACGCTGCTCGAGGTACGTCCGCGAGAGCTTCTCGATGTAGTCGGGCAGGTGGTCGCCGATGACCTTGTGGGCGCGCAGCTTGCGACCGAAGCCGGCCTCGAGCCCCAGCGCGCCACCGAGGTGCACCTGGAATCCCTCGACCTGGTTGCCGTCCTCGTCCATCACGAGCATGCCCTTGAGGCCGATGTCGGCGGTCTGGATGCGGGCGCACGAGTTGGGGCAGCCGTTGACGTTGACCGTGATCGGCGTGTCGAGCTCGGGCACGCGCTGCTCGAGCTCGCCGATGAGGTCCTTGGCGCGGTCCTTGGTGTTGACGATCGCGAGCTTGCAGAACTCGATGCCGGTGCACGCCATCGTGTTGCGACGCCACTGCGACGGACGCGCGTTGAGGCCGATCTCGGCGAGCGCGGCCACGAGCGACTCGACCTTGTCCTCGTCGACGTCGAGCACCAGCAGCTTCTGCATCGGAGTCGTGCGTACGCGGTCGCTGCCGTGCGCCTCGACGATGTCGGCGACCTGGTGCAGGAGGGTGCCGGAGATGCGGCCCACGGTTGCGGCGGCGCCGACGAAGAACTTGCCGTCCTTCTGGCGGAACACGCCGACGTGGTCGGCGGGCGTCTCGGGAGCCTCGGGCTGCGTCGAGATCGATCAGCGTACGTCCGAGGTACTCCGTCTCGAGCACCTCGCGGAACTTCTCGACGCCCCAGTCGGCGATCAGGAACTTCAGGCGTGCACGGGTGCGCAGGCGGCGGTAGCCGTAGTCGCGGAAGATGCTGGTGACGCCCTTCCAGACCTCGGGCACCTCGTCGAGCGGGACCCAGACGCCGAGGCGCTGCGCCAGCATCGGGTTGGTCGACAGCCCGCCGCCGACCCAGAGGTCGAAGCCCGGGCCGTGCTCGGGGTGCACCGCACCGGCGAACGCGATGTCGTTGATCTGCGGCACGACGTCGTGGCCGGGGTGGCCGCTGATCGCGGTCTTGTACTTGCGGGGGAGGTTCGAGAACTCCTTGTCGCCGATGAACTGGCTCTCGATCGCGCTCGATCGCCGAGCGTGCCGTCGATGATCTCGTCCTCGGAGACGCCGGCGACCGGGCTGCCGAGGATGACGCGGGGGCAGTCGCCGCACGCTTCCTGCGTCGACAGGCCGACGGCCTCGAGGCGGTTCCAGATCGTGGGGACGTCGCGGATGTCGATCCAGTGGTACTGGACGTTCTGCCGGTCGGTGAGGTCCGCGGAGTCGCGGCCGTACTCGACCGACAGGTCCGCGACGGTGCGCAGCTGCTCGAGGTTGAGCTGGCCGCCGTCGATGCGTACGCGGAGCATGAAGTACTTGTCGTCGAGCTCTTCGGGCTCGAGGGTCGCGGTCTTGCCGCCGTCGATGCCGGGCTTGCGCTGCGTGTAGAGGCCCCACCAACGGAACCGGCCGCGCATGTCGCCGGGATCGATCGACTCGAAGCCGCGGTGCGCGTAGATGTTCTCGATGCGGGCGCGGACGTTGAGCGGGTTGTCGTCCTTCTTGGACTGCTCGTTGGCGTTCAGCGGCTCGCGGTAGCCCAACGCCCACTGGCCCTCGCCGCGCTTGGGGCGCGGTCGACGGGCTGGTGTGTCGGTGCCGGGTGCTGAGGCCATGAACTTCCCTTGGAGGCAGGGCACACGGCGATCAGGACGATTGCGTCACGATGGTGGTCGCCGCACGCCTGGATTGATCGAAATCAGTGCAGAGGTCGTGCGTGTATCAGCGACACATCATGTTGCGGGCGCGACCGAGGTCGACGTGAAGTCGTCCCACGAGCCAGAGGGTCTGCGCACTAAGCATGGGAAACAGTCTGCGGGCGGGCCGATGCTCCCGACAAGCAGCGGTCCCAGTATGTGGGACGGGCATCCAAAGTATGAGATGGCGCGCGGGATCCACGCGGGAAATCGGTGTCCTTTGTGGGCTGGGTCACTCGTGCGGCACGAGCAGCGTGACGGCGTACGCCCCGACGATCGACGCCGCGAGTGCGCTGCCGGCGGCCACGAGCGCGACGTCCCACGGCACCAGACCCGCGGTCGCGAGGCCGATCACGGCCGCCGGGTGGAACACCGTGAGCAGACCCAGGGGCAGGACCGCTCCGCCCACGACGGCCGGTATGCCCGCGAGTGCGTCGGGGCCGCCACCGTCGATGCTCAGCGTCGTCCACGCGCCGATCACGCCGACGATCGCCGCGCCCACGGCCGTGACCACGAGCCCGGGCTGGGTGAAGACCAACGTGTCGCCGAGCCGGTCGTCGAGTCCCAGGGCAGCGAGCCCGCCGAGCACGGCGCCGACGGTGTGGGCCGCCAGCGCGGGCAGGATCGTCGCCCAAGGGCGGCGGCCGACGACGGCGAGCGTGAGCACGGCCGCCGGGTTGGCGAGGCCGAGCGTCGAGCGCTGCTCGCTCGAGTGCAGCTGGGCGTACCAGGTGAACAGGATCGCGACGGCAGCCACCGCGGCGACGGCGAGCGTCGCGTCGGCCGCCCTCAGCGCCAGCGCCGAGACAAGGGTGATCAGGGCGGACAGCAAGGCCGCCATCGACAGAAGTCGCATTCAGTTCTCCAGGTGAGGGGTGGCACGGGCGACGATGCCCGCGAGATCGAGCCCGCGAGGCAGCGTGCCGAACGTACCTCCCCAGTCGCCGGCCAGGCGTGAGGCGCAGAACGCGTCGGCGACCGCAGGGTCGCCGTGCTTGAGGAGGACCGTGCCCTGCAGGGCGACCGCCATGCGGCCGGCGATGCGCCGGGCGCGCACCTCGACGTCGCTCAGGTCGGCGAGCTCGGTGAGGACCTCGTCGACGACGGCGTCGAGCCGCGCGTCCTCGCCGCGTACGGAGCCGACCTCGGTGATCCAGGCGTCGAGGCTCTCCGGCTCGCGACCCAGCGCGCGCAGCACGTCGAGCGCGTTGACGTTGCCGCTGCCCTCCCAGATCGAGTTGAGCGGCGACTCGCGGAACAGCAGCGGCATGCCGGACTCCTCGACGTACCCGTTGCCGCCCAGGCACTCCAGCGCCTCGGCGACCATGAACGGGGTGCGCTTGCAGACCCAGAACTTCTCGAGCGCGAGGCCGATGCGGCGCAGGGCCTGCTCGTGCGGGTCGTTGAGGTGATCGACCGCGCTGGCCAGTCGCAGCGCGACCAGGGTGGCGGCCTCGCTCTCGACCGCGAGGTCGGCCAGCACGTTGGTCATGGCGGGCTGGTCGGCGAGCGTCGCGCCGAACGCCGCACGCTGCGACGTGTGCCAGGCGGCCTCGGCGAGCGCCTTGCGCATGATGCCGGCCGATCCGAGGATGCAGTCCATCCGCGTCGCGGAGACCATCTCGATGATCGTGCGGATGCCGCGGCCCTCGTCGCCGAGGCGTACGGCGTGGGCGTCGTTGAACTCCAGCTCGCTCGAGGCGTTGGACCGGTTGCCGAGCTTGTCCTTGAGCCGCACGATCGACAGCGCGTTGCGGCTGCCGTCGGGGCGCACGCGGGGCACCACGAAGCACGTCATGCCTTCGGGCGCCTGGGCCAGCACGAGGAACACGTCGTTCATCGGCGCCGACGTGAACCACTTGTGGCCGGTGATGAGGTACTCGCCATGGGTCTCGGTCGGCGCGGCGACCGTGGTGTTGGTGCGCAGGTCCGAGCCGCCCTGCTTCTCGGTCATGCCCATGCCGGCCAGCAGGCCGGCCTTCTGCTCGGGCGGCCGCAGCCCGAAGTCGTACGTCCGCGAGGCGAGCCCGGTCGTCCACTGCTTCGCGAGGGCGTCGTCGGCGCGCAGGGCGGGCACGACGGCGTACGTCATGGTGATGGGGCACATGTGGCCCTGCTCGGTCTGCCCCCAGGCGAAGAAGCCGGCGGCTCGCTTGAGGTGGGCGACCGGGCTCTGCGAGACCCACGGCTCGGCGGTCAGGCCGAAGCCGACGCCCTGCGTCATCAGCCAGTGCCACGACGGGTGGAACTCGACCTCGTCGATGCGGTTGCCGTAGCGGTCGGCCGTACGCAGGACCGGCTCGTTCTCGTTGGCCAGGTGCCAGTGCTCGCGTGCCTCGGCCGAGCCGGCGAGCGCGCCCAGCGGGGTCAGCGCATCGACGATCTCGGCTCGGTGGTCCCCGCCGAACGCGGCCACGCCGTCCATCAGCGCGTGGTCAGCGGTGGCGATGTTGTATCCGACCAGCGGGGTCGCCTGATTCGAAGGTGCACGCTGCAGGGGATCCATGTCGCTACGGTAGAGCCATGGTGGGCGAACCGGTAGACCGACCGGGTGTCCCCGAAGCAGGCAAGAAGCTGGTCGCCCGCACGGTCAGCAGCTGCTTTCGCTACCGCGTGACGGGCCTCGCCGCCGAGGCCGCGTTCTTCGCGATCCTCTCGCTCCCGCCGCTGGTGTTCGGGCTCGCCGGCACGATCGGATTCATCGCGGAGCGCTTCGAGGTGGCCAAGGTCGAGGTGCTCAAGGACCGGGTCATCGACCTCGCCTCGCAGGCGCTGACGCCCGGCACGGTCAAGGAAGTCATCACCCCGACCCTCAACGACGTGCTCGACGGCGGACGCATCGACGTGATCTCGATCGGCTTCGTCCTCGCCCTGTGGTCGGGATCGCGGGCGCTCAACGTCTTCATCGACACGATCTCGATCATCTACGGACTCGGCGGACACCGAGGCATCGTCAAGACCCGTGCGTTGTCGTTCGCGCTCTACATCGTCGCGTTGCTGGTCGGGATCGTCCTGGTGCCGCTCGTGCTGGCCGGTCCGCAGGTGGCCGCCGACAGCTTGTCGGATCGTTGGTCGTTCCTGCGTTTCGTCTACTGGCCGGCCGTCCTGCTGCTGTCGGTCGGCTTCCTGACGACGCTCTATCACCTGGCCGTGCCGGTGCGGAAACGGTGGCGCCACGGCCTGCCCGGTGCCGTGTTCACCCTGCTGCTGTGGATCTTCGGCAGCTACTTCGTACGTTGGGCGCTCGGCTTCTCGACCGGCGGCACCTCGATCTACGGCCCGCTGGCAGCGCCGATCGCCGTGCTCCTGTGGCTGTACGTCCTGTCGATCGCCGTCCTGATCGGAGCAGCGATCAACGCCGCCGTCGAGGAAGGCCTCGAGGAGATGGGTTGGTGGGGACACCGCCGACCCGCCCTGCCCCCCGAACCCGCCTAGGGCCGCCCGTCAGACCTGGGAGCGGTGACTTAGTCGCCCTTCCCGCCAGGGAGCGGTGGCTGGGTCGCCTTCAGATGTCCTGAAGGGCGAGAGACTCACCGCCTGCCTCGGTGCATGGGCGACCAGGTCACCGCCCTGCGGCTCAGAGCTTGTCGAGCGGGTTGATCGCCGCCCAGGCGATCACGGTCGGCACGATGATCCACACGAGCACCAGCAGGATCGAGGCGATCGTGGCGAACAGCTTCGCCCGGTCTCGCGGGGGATTGCCGGCATCGCCGATCACCTCCCACAACGCCTTGAAGGACGCGTCGAGGGCGATCCGCGTACGGCTGCGAGCGATGCCGGCCGCGCGGAGGATGCACCAGAACATGCCCAGGCCGATGACGAAGAACGCCGCCGAGAACGTGTATTGCTCCCAGGCGTCGCCGGTGAGGCTGTTCTTGACGATCGAAAGCAGCCCCGAGACCGCCGCACCACCGACGAGGAAGGCCGGCAGGGGGAGCGACGACTTGTTGAGGTCGTTCGTGATCGCGTCGACCTGGATGCGGGCGGTTGCCAGCAGCTGATAGTCGTCGGAGCCGACCGGGCTGTTGGCCTCCCGAAGGGCGTACAGCTGACGCAGGTCCCGGACGAGACGCTTCTGGTGGCTGCGCACGATCGCCGTGATGAGCAGCTGGACGACCTTGTTGGCGATCGGCTTGATCAGTCGCGGCACCTTGAGCGCCGACGGCTGCCGAGCGCCGTTGCGGTCGAAGACCTCAAGGGCACGCATGGCCCGGCGGTGCGCCTCGTCGAACCGGGCCGGATACTTCAGCGGCAGCCGGCTGCTCAGCTCCTTGAGCATCTGGTCCTCGATGACGCCGGAGCTGCCGAAGTGCTCGAGGACGGCGTTGGCCTCGGCTTCATCGTGCTCGCGGAAGAGCCTTAGCGAGTCGAGCCGCGAGCTCAGCTCGTCGAGCAGCAGGCTCTCCTCTTGGTGGATCGGCTCGTCGATGGCCATAGTGCGAACGGTAGACCCAGAGCAGGTCCACTGTCCCCGATATCGCCTCTCGTTTCAGTCCCGACGCGGGGGAGACCCGGTGCTCGCGCGTACGACGAGGCGGGTGGGCACCAGCGTCACGCCGGGCTGGCTGGCGCCGTTGTCCACCTGGTCGAGTGCACCATCGACGCAGAGCCGGCCCACCTCGGCGAAGTCCTGGTGGATCGTGGTCAGGGGCGGCAGGTATGCCGCGGAGTCCGGCAGGTCATCGAACCCGACCACCGACACGTCCTCGGGGACCCGCCGGCCCCCTTCGTGCAAGGCGTTCATCAGACCGAGGGCCATCTGGTCGTTCGCGACGAACACCGCGGTGACGGACTCCTCCGCCAGGAGCTGCTTCCCGGCGGCATACCCGCTCTCGGCAGACCAGTCGCCCCGAAGCACCCGAGGTATGTCCTTGCCGGCAGCGGTGAGGGCCTCGCGCCACGCGGCCAGGCGGCGCTCGCTCGCGAACGACTCCTCAGGTCCCGCGACGTGCCACACGGTCTCGTGGCCGAGCGAGAGCAGGTGCTCGACCGCCAGCCGGCCGCCCGTGGACTGGTCGGTGTCCACGACGGGATAGCGGTCGCCGGCGTTGGAGTCGACGACGACGACGGGCGCGCCGGGCGGCAGTCCCACCGTCGCGGCGTCGAGCAGGTGGATCTCCATGATCACGATCACCGCGTCGACCGCCAGCTCCTCGAGCCGGCCGAAGGCGCCGATGACCGCTGCCTCGGTCGGCATGGCCACCGGGATCAACGTGATGCCATAGCCGCGGGCCGTGGCCTCAGCAGCGATGCCCTCCAACGTCTTGCTGTTTCCGACGTTGGCGAGCGAGAAGAGGATGACGCCGATCGTGCGGAAGCTGCCCCACTTGAGGGCCCGCGCCGCACTGTTGGGCCGGTAGCCCAGCTCCCGCATCGCGGCCTGCACGACCTCGCGGGTGGCCGGTATGACACCGGGGTGTCCGTTGGACACGCGGGACACCGTTTGCGACGAGACACCCGCCCGCTTGGCCACGTCCGCCATCGACACACGCCGTTGCCGGGGTGCGCCATTCGAGACGGGTTCTAATTCGCTCACAGGTCTTGACGTTCCTTTCCAGGGGTGTAACGTAACGCGCGTCACAACGATGTTTACGTAAACATAGGCGGTTTCCCGCTTGTTGTGAAGCGAATCGGCCACAAGGGCCACGAAAGGACCGCACTGATGGTTGCCACGGGATCGGTTGTCGCCCCGGCTCGAAAAGGCCGCGTCGTCATCCAGTCACTACCGCCGGTCATGGGCCGGCTGGGGATTCCTGGCTCCGTTCGCGGTGATCTTCGCGCTGGTCTTCCTGGCGCCGATCGCGTACTCGATCTACCTGAGCGTCTACCAGGACAAGCTCATCGGCGGCAACAGCTTCGTCGGCTTCGACAACTACCAGCAGGCGCTGACCGATCCGCTGTTCTGGGACTCGGTCCGCCGGGTCGGCCTGTTCCTGGTCATCCAGGTCCCGATCATGCTCTTCCTCGCCCTGCTGGCGGCGCTGGCGATCGACGGCGGCCGCCTGTACGGCGCGGCGCTGTTCCGGATCTCGATCTTCCTGCCGTACGCCGTGCCGGCCGTCGTCGCGACGCTGATGTGGGGCTTCATGTACGGCAAGCAGTTCGGCCTGGTCGGCAGCATCAACGACACGTTCGGGATCTCCCTGCCGGACCCGCTCGGCCCCGGCCTGGTGCTCGCCTCGATCGGCAACATCGTCACCTGGGAGTTCGTCGGCTACAACATGCTGATCTTCTACGCCGCGCTCCGGGTCATACCGGTGTCGCTCTACGAGGCGGCCGCGATCGACGGCGCGAGCGAGTTCCGCATCATCCGCGCCATCAAGCTGCCGGCGATCAGGGGAGCGCTGGTGATCGCGACGATCTTCTCGATCATCGGCAGCTTCCAGCTCTTCAACGAGCCCAACATCCTGCACTACGTCGCCAAGAACGCCATCAACACCCAGTACACGCCCAACATGTACGCGTACTCGCTGTCGTTCTCGGGCCAGCAGTACAACTACTCCGCCACGATCGCGATCATCATGGGGCTGCTGACGATGGTCATCGCCTACACGGTCCAGCTCCGCGGCATGCGAAAGGCCCTCTGACATGGCCGTCACGACCCTCCGTTCCCGGGAGCGCCGGCACACGTCGCACTCGTTCGCCAAGCCGCGCCGCAGCGTGCTCCTCACGGTCCTGACCGGGATCATCCTGATCTACAGCTTGATCCCGCTCGCCTGGCTGCTGATCAACTCGACCAAGTCGCAGGAGGACCTGCTGTCGTCGTTCGGGCTCTGGTTCGGCGACGGGTTCTCGTTCTTCACCAACATCAAGGACACGTTCACGTACGACGACGGCATCTTCGTCCGCTGGTTCGCCAACACGCTCCTGTACGTCGTGGTGGGCGCCGGGGGAGCGACGGTGCTGGCCGTGATGGGCGGCTATGCGCTGGCCAAGTTCGACTTCCCGGGCAAGAAGGGCATCTTCGCCGTAGTCCTCGGCGCCGTCGCGGTCCCTGGCACGGCTCTGGCCGTCCCGACGTTCCTGATGTTCAGCAAGATGGGCATCACCGACACGCCGTGGGCCGTGATCATCCCATCCCTCATCTCCCCGTTCGGGCTCTACCTGATGTGGACGTTCGCCACCGACGCGATCCCCAACGAGCTGATGGAAGCGGCCAAGATGGACGGCGCCTCCGAGTTCCGCACGTTCGTGCAGGTGTCGCTGCCACTCCTGGCTCCCGGCATCGTCACGGTGCTGCTGTTCTCGATGGTCGCGACGTGGAACAACTACTTCCTGCCGCTGATCATGCTGAAGGACCCCGACTGGTACCCGCTGACGGTCGGCCTCAACTCCTGGAGCCAGCAGGCCCTCACCGCGGGTGGAGACGTCATCTTCAACCTCGTCATCACCGGATCGCTCCTGACGATCGTGCCGCTCATCGCGGCGTTCCTGCTCCTGCAGCGCTACTGGCAGTCCGGGCTGTCGGCAGGCAGCGTCAAGGAATGACGCCGGCGCACCCCCCGAAGTTTCGAACCAACGAGAGGAAACACATGATCACCACTCCACGACGCCGGCTGCTCCGCGCAGCTGCCGTCACAGCCGTGGCGGCGCTCGCCCTGTCGGCCTGCGGCGGCGGTTCCGACGACGACAAGTCCAGCAACACCGGCGGGGCCAAGGACGTTGCAGCGGCGCTCAAGAAGGGCGGGACCATCACGGTCTGGGCCTGGGAGCCGACGCTGAAGGCCGTCGCCAAGGACTTCGAGTCCGAGCACCCCAACGTCAAGGTCAAGCTGGTCAACGCCGGCACCGGCAACGACCAGTACACGGCGCTGCAGAACGCGGTCAAGGCCGGCAAGGGTGTCCCCGACGTCGCGCAGATCGAGTACTACGCACTCCCGCAGTTCTCCCTGGCCAAGTCCGTCGCCGACATCAGCTCGTTCGGAGCATCCGGCCTCGACTCGACGTTCACCCCCGGCCCATGGGCGTCGGTCAAGCAGAACAACGGCATCTACGGCCTGCCGATGGACTCGGGCCCGATGGCGCTGTTCTACAACAAGGAGGTCTTCGACAAGTACAAGGTCGCGGTCCCCAAGACGTGGGACGAGTACGTCACCGCTGCCGAAAAGATCCACGCCGCCAACCCCAAGGCATACATCGCGAACGACAGCGGTGACGCCGGGTTCACGACCAGCATGATCTGGCAGGCCGGTGGCCAGCCGTTCAAGGTCGACGGCGAGAAGGTCTCGATCAACCTCGGCGATGCCGGCTCGAAGCGCTTCGCGGACACGTGGCAGAAGCTGCTCGACAAGAAGCTGCTCACACCGACGCCGTCGTGGAGCGACGGTTGGTACAAGGGCCTCGGTGACGGCACGATCGCCACGCTGACGATCGGCGCATGGATGCCGGCCAACCTCGAGTCGGGCGTCAAGGCCGGCGCGGGCAAGTGGCGCGTCGCCCCGATGCCGCAGTGGGAGGCCGGTGCCAACGCCACGTCGGAGAACGGTGGCAGCTCGCTGGCCATCCCGACCGCCGGCAAGAACAAGGCGCTGGCGTACGCCTTCGCCGACTACGCGACCGCAGGCAAGGGCGCCCAGACGCGGGTCGACGCGGGTGCTTTCCCGGCGACGACCAAGCAGCTCAACTCGCCGGACTTCGTCAACAAGAAGTCCGACTACTTCGGTGGCCAGGAGATCAACAAGGTCCTCGCGGCCTCGGCCGAGGACGTCGTGAAGGGCTGGTCCTACCTGCCGTTCCAGGTCTATGCCAACAGCATCTTCAACGACACGGTCGGCAAGGCGTACGTGTCCAAGACGACGCTCGCCGACGGCCTGCAGGACTGGCAGAAGAAGTCGGCCTCCTACGGGGACCAGCAAGGCTTCACCGTCAACTGACCGCCGTACGTACGCGGATGGTGAGGGCCTCTCGATCAGAGGCCCTCACCACCCCGTCGGACCACGCCACTGCTCTCACCCCACGAAGGAACCGGCATGACATTCGCGATCGGCGAGCACGACTTCCTGCTGCACGGCGAGCCGTTCCGGATCCTGTCCGGCTCGATCCACTACTTCCGCGTCCATCCGGATCTCTGGGCGGACCGGATCCGCAAGGCCCGCCAGATGGGTCTGAACACCATCGAGACGTACGTCGCCTGGAACGCCCACGCACCCCGGGAGGACGAGTTCGATCTCTCGGGCGGCCTCGACCTCGGGGCGTTCCTCGACGCGGTGGCCGCGGAGGGCATGTACGCGATCGTGCGGCCCGGACCCTACATCTGCGCGGAGTGGACCAACGGAGGCCTGCCCGCGTGGCTGTTCAGCGACAGCACGACCGGGGTGCGGCAGGACGAGCCGCGCTACATGTCGGCCGTCACCACTTCCTCGAGCAGCTCGCACCAGTGCTGGTGCCGCGGCAGATCGATCAGCGGCGGACCGATCATCCTCGTGCAGGTCGAGAACGAGTACGGCGCGTACGGCGCCGACAAGACGTACCTTCGCAAGCTCGTCGCGGTGAACCGGCGGATCGGCATCACGGTGCCGCTGACGTCGGTCGACCAGCCGACCGACGACATGCTCGAGAACGGGAGCATCCCCGAACTGCACCGGACCGGATCGTTCGGTTCCCGCTCACCGGAACGCCTCGACACCCTGCGCCGGCACCAGCCGACCGGCCCGCTCATGTGCTCGGAGTTCTGGGACGGCTGGTTCGACGACTGGGGGAGCCACCATCACCTGACGTCGGTCGAGGACACGGCGCGCAGCCTCGACGAGCTGCTCGAACGCGGTGCCTCGGTCAACATCTACATGTTCCACGGCGGCACGAACTTCGGGTTCACCAACGGCGCGAACGACAAGGGGACGTATCTCCCGATCGTCACGAGCTACGACTACGACGCGCCGCTCGACGAGGCGGGCAACCCGACCGAGAAGTACTGGGCGATGCGCGACGTGATC
Organism: uncultured Actinomycetota bacterium; assembly: GCA_963806345.1. Classification (GTDB taxonomy): domain Bacteria; phylum Actinomycetota; class Actinomycetes; order Propionibacteriales; family Nocardioidaceae; genus Aeromicrobium. The sequence continues at coordinate 108,719 of CAWDXV010000026.1, forward strand.
GCCAAGTACGCGCCGGTCGGTGACGAGAAGCCACAACCTGCCCCGGCGCCGCCCGCCTTCACCGCCCCGATCCGTCGCATCCTGCCGCTGTGGGACATGCTCGACGTCATCGGCTCGTGGACCACGCACGAGGACCCCCCGACGATGGACTCGCTGAGCCACTTCGAGGGCTTCGCCGTCTACCGCACCACGATCGACGTCACCGGTCCTGCGGTGCTCCACGTCGACGAGGTGCGCGACCGGGCGCAGCTGTTCCTCAACGAGGACAGCCTCGGCGTGCTGGCGCGCGACCACCACGACACCACGATCTCCCTGCCGGCTGCGGCCAAGGGCAGGCTCGACCTGCTCGTCGAGGACCAGGGCCGGGTCGACTACGGCCCTCGCATCGGCGAGGCCAAGGGCCTGATCGGCGAGGCCAGCATCAACGGCAGACCCCTGCGCTCATGGTCGGTCCTGCCGTTGGAGCTCAACGACATCACACCCGCGGCGCAGGCTCTGGAGTCGAGCGGTTGGCTCTCGTTCGTCGCCGGCCCGGCGTTCGTCAACGCGTCCTTCGACCACCCGGGTTCCGGTGACCTCTACCTCGACACCGCCACGTGGGGCAAGGGCGTCGCCTGGGTCAACGGCTTCTGTCTCGGCCGCTACTGGTCCCGCGGGCCGCAGCGCACGCTCTACATCCCGGGACCCGTGCTGCACCAGACCGGCAACGAGATCATCCTGTTCGAGCTGCAGGCCACCACGGCGCGTGAGGTGTCCTTCGTGTCAGCACCGGAGCTGGGCCACACAGAGGCCTGACCTGCGCGCGTACGCGTCAGACGTCGTCGGTCTCGAGCTCGGAGTCCGGATGTCGGTCCGTCGTCCACCCCATCGATTGGAGCCTGTCCTCGAGCTTGCGACCTGCCGTCGAGCTCATTCGCGCCGCCAGTTCGTCGTTCGGAATCGGCGATTCGTACCCTGTGTCCTTGCGCTGCCGTGCCACGGTCCCGACCTCCCCATAATCGTCACATCACAGAGATTTCGAAGCAGAGATTAGGGTGGTTTGGTCCGATTTTCAAGTCCCCTTGGCGACCATGTTCGTGCAGGTCAACGGACGGTTCGGCGCGCCCGCGATGGGTACGTCTCCGGCCACCGACATTGGAGGAGAAACGTCATGACCGAGTCACCCATCCCACCTGCCGATCCGAACTCGACCCCCGAGGATCCGGACACCAATCCCGCGCCGAACCCCGGTGAGAATCCCGATCCGACCAACCCGGCGCCTGGCCTGGACTCAGGCCAGGGCGACCCCGTCGACCCGGTTCAGGAAGGTGCCCCGGCGACCGGCCCCGAGGCCCCGCAGCCGCCCACGAGCTGAGCTCGGCCACCTGCAGAAGACCTCTGGTGATGCCGGGGGTCTTCTGTGCTGCCGGGCAGCTCTCAGGGCAGCACGAACTCGTAGTCGGCGCGATCAGAGATGTGTTGGGCGTAGTCGCGCACCTGGGCCTCGGCCACATCGATGCCGATCTCGGTGAGGGAGCGCTCGACCTCGGGAACGATGTCGTCGACCGGCAGACCGGCGAAGCTCTTGCGGAGGGACTCGTCAGCGGCCACGATCTGCCGGCTGATGCCTTCGGGAGCCTCACTCAAGGACGTGACAGTGGTGCGCATCCTCCGACCGTAGGACGCAATCCGGAGCGGCGCGACATGTGCCGACTACGACGAGGCCCAGAAACAAGAAGACCCCCGGTTTCTCGGAGGTTCTCGATGGTGGGCGATACAGGACTTGAACCTGTGACCTCTTCCGTGTCAGGGAAGCGCGCTACCAGACTGCGCCAATCGCCCGTGCTTGTGGAGTTGTGATCGTGGAGGTGGGTACGGGATTTGAACCCGTGTAAACGGATTTGCAGTCCGTTGCCTCGCCTCTCGGCCAACCCACCGCAGGATGGGTATGGTGACCCTCTCCGAGCGGACAACGAGATTCGAACTCGCGACCCTCACCTTGGCAAGGTGATGCTCTACCACTGAGCTATGTCCGCACTGCCTCAAATTGAGGCGACACGAGACTTTAGCCGATTCGGGCAGACGAATCCAAACCGGGGTCGGCTAGCGTGGCGGCATGAAGACATGGCTGAACGGCGACCTCCTGCAATCCCCGGAAGCACCGGCCATCAGTGCCCTCGACCACGGGATCATCGTGGGCGACGGCGTGTTCGAAACGGTCAAGATCGAGGGTGGTCAGCCGTTCGCGCTGACGCGTCACCTCGACCGTCTGGTGCGCTCCGCCGAAGGCCTCGGGATCGGCAAGCCGGACGTCTCAGCGGTCCGCGAGGGCATCGCCGCGACGATCGAGGGACAGGACCTGCCGTTCGGCCGCATCCGGGTGACCGTGACGTCCGGTCCCGGCCCGCTGGGCTCACCGCGGGGGAGTGCTGGCCTGACGCACGTCGTCATCACAGAGCCGTGCGAGCGTCCGCCGTCGGTCAGCGCCATCGCGACCGTCCCTTGGCCCAGGAACGAGCGTGGAGCGCTCGCCGGCCTCAAGACGACGTCGTACGCCGAGAACGCCTTGATGGTCGAGCACGCGATCGCACGCGGCGCCTCAGAGGCCGTCATGCCCAACACCGCGGGCCTGCTGTGCGAGGGCACCGGGTCCAACATCTTCTACGTCGTCGGCGAGCAGCTCATCACCCCGACGCTCGAGGCCGGCCCGCTGGCGGGTGTCACCCGTGCGCTGGTGCTCGAGTGGTGCGCTGACGAGCTCGACGTGGTGGAGCGCGACGCACCGATCGACGTGCTCCAGACGGCGGACGAGGTGATCCTGGTCGGCACGACCCGCGACGTGCAGGGCATCTCGCGCGTCGACGAACGCGAGCTCCCCGCGCCCGGGCCCGTCACGCGCAAGGCTCAGGAGATCTGGGCGCGCGAAGCAGCCAAGGACGTCGACCCGTGAGCCAGCCTCATTCGGAACCCGCACCGCCCATGGGTTAAGGTTTCTGACGCACGCGGGCGATTGGCGCAGTGGTAGCGCGCTTCGTTCACACCGAAGAGGTCACTGGTTCGAACCCAGTATCGCCCACCCGTGAAACAAGGCCCCTGACCAGCACATGCTTGGTCAGGGGCCTTTCGCGTGGGCGCGAAATGTCAGATCTCCGGACTGGGTGTCGACGACCGACGCGGGCCGGGCCAAGGGCTGACCGCAGATAGGCTGTCCGTATGTCGAATGAGCTCGGGCTTTCGCTGATGCTGGGTCCACCGCTGATCATCGTGGCCTTGATCGTCACGTTCCGTGTCCTGGGTCCAGGGAGGACGTCACCGGCCGCGTCGAGCGCGGCACCGGTCGAGGTGAGTCCGGCACGGCTCGAGGTTGCCGGCTCCGTCGCTACCGGGCTGCTCCCCGGCAAGGCGGTCCCCGACGACTCGACTCTCGCCGAAGTCATGGCGTTGAAGGATCAGCGCAAGCCAGCTCACGCCGTCAAGCTTCTGCGGCAGCGCACGGGACTCGGCCTCGGAGACGCCAGGCGCCTCGTCGCCCGACTTCCGTGATCACGACCCGTCGCTCGAACCCGCTTCGGCGCCCCCTCCACGGGTATGGAGAGGATCCAGTGAGAGGAGCCATGATGAGCGCTGCACCCGAGGAGCGGCCAGAGCCGACACCTGAGGACGAGCCGGACGTCGTTCCCAGTGAAGAGGATCCCGAAGAGCCCGGCATCGGCTCGCAGGAGGGCCGGCCCGTCACCGAGCCGGATGTCGAGGGAGATCCGGCTCTCGTCTCGCCGGACCCGGTCGAGGACGCCTAGCAACACAGGCGGACGCCCTGCAGCTCACGTGAGCTGCAGGGCGTCCGTATGTCGTTCAGTCCGGCTCGGCCGGTCTGTCGCCTTCGGGTGGGTTCTCGTCGACCTCGTGCTCGGGGTCCGGGGCGAGACCGGGATCGAGGTCCGGGTCCTGGCGGCGGACCGGGTCGCTCGGATCGACGGTCATTCGTCGGCTCCGGATCCGTCGCCACCGTCGGCGTCCGGATTGGTGACTCCCGGCTCCGGTATGACGGTGGAGCCGCCGTCGGGATTCGACGAGGGCGTGATCTCCGGGTCCTCGGTCGGCCGGGCTTCGGGATCCGCGCCGGGCTCGATGGGTGACTCGCTCATGGTGTTCTCCCTTCCTCACCGGCTCCGGAAATGAGATCGGCGGGCTGGAGAGTCTGCGTAAGGCCTCCAGCCCGCCCGATATCTCGACTGCCGGTCGAGGTCTGGCATATACCCCAAAGGTCTGGCAGCAAACACTGGTTCTGGACCTTTTCGCAAACTTCTTGACCGGCATTGCACGCAGGACCACACTCGACGGATGGCAGATCCGGTCGAGTCCAACCCGTCGCACTACAAGGTCGTCTTCGAGAACGAACGAGTCCGGGTGCTGGAGTACCGCGACGCGCCGGGGGACCGGACGACACCACACACGCATCCCGACAGCGTCATGGTGACGATGAGCGGATTCGACCGGCGCCTGACTGTCGGCGACCAGGTCCGCGAGGTGTCGCTCCAACCCGGCCTCGCCGCGTGGCTGCCGGCGCAGACCCACGCGGGCGAGAACATCGGGACCTCCGAGACGCACGTGATGTTCATCGAGCTCAAGGAGTCGGGATCCTCCTCCGGGGAGCCCGCACTGGGACCACAGACGGACTGAGGGCTACTCGCCCGTGCAGGCGCTGTAGACCTTGCCGTACTCCTCGGTGTCCTGCATCGGTGCGACGTCGGGCTTGCTGATGCGCCCGCCGGTGACCGCGTAGTACGCGTCGGCGAAGGCCACGAGCTTGGTGCCGTCCTGGCACTTGGTGACCTCCTGCGTGCCGTACGCGCCGTCCTCGACGCACTGCGTGTAGTCGTCAGGGAGGGTCGCGCCGCTCTTCCAGATGTCGGCGCAGTCCGGGCCCTTCGGCGCTGAGGTGGTCTTGCCGGCCGATGGCTTCGACGAGTCCTTGTCACCCTGGCCGTCGCTCTTGCCGTCTGACGAGGTGCAGCCGGCGAGGAGGAGCAGGGCGGTCAAGGTCAGGATCGCGAGGCGAGGCATGATCCGACCCTAACGGCAGGGTGGGCTACGTGGCCCGCCGCCCGAAGAGCAGGTGGAACGGGCGGCAGGCAAGGGTCAGCAGTGGCCGGCGGCCGTTGAGGAAGGCCAGCGGCCCGTCGCCAGCCAGCGACCACTGGACCGTGGCGAGGCCGAGGCGGATGCGACCCGACACGGGTGAGACCAGCAACGTGCCTGCCCGGTCCTGCGCGATGCGGAAGCCGACCGGCAGGCGCCATGGCAGTCGGCGCGAGCGGCGGACGGCGAGCGACCCGATGCCCTGTGCGGCGTACGAGGAGTGGCGAGCGACGTCGAAGTCCGCCAGGTCCTTGGGGATCGCCCAGAGCCGACGGCCGCCGTCTCGCGACGCCACGCTGTTGACCCAGATGTGCGTGATCGACACGCGGGGTCGCCATCCCTCGCGTACGAGCACGGTGGCCATGATCTCGTCGTACGTCAGTGGGCTGGGCTCCTCGTAGACGAAGAACGCCGCGCAGACGACCGCTCGGCCCAGGAGAGTGACGGTCCTGGTCCCCGGAGCGCTGGGCGCGGGCGCGAGGTCCCGGGGGAGCAGCCACACGCCGACGTACGCGTGACCGTGCAGGTCCCACGGCTCCGCCGGGATAGTCGCTCATGCCCACCGGAAGGCGCTCGGCTCGAGCACCTTGGTGGCCTTGGCGAACGGCAGGGTCGCGCCGGGCCAGTTGGAGGTGATGCGGCCGGAGCGGTGGCGGTACCAGTTGTCGCAGTGCGCCCACGCGGAGTGCTCGAGCTTGGCGACGACGTCGCGGTCGTACGCCTCCTCGGCCTCCTGCGTGACCTCGATCGTCTCGTAGTCGCCGGCCTCGAACCGGTCGAGCGCCTGCCGCATGTGGCGGGCCTGCGCCTCGAGCATGTAGATGATCGAGCCGCCGCCGAGGTTGGTGTTGGGGCCGTACGTGACGAACAGGTTGGGGAAGTTGGGGACGTACATGCCGAGGTACGCATGTGCGCCGTCGGCCCACTGGGTCGCCAGCTTCTGGCCGTGCGGTGCCGGTGATGTCGATCGACTGGAGGAAGTCCTGGCTGTCGAACCCGGTCGCATAGACGATCGCGTCGACCTCGTGCTCGACGCCGACCGAGTCGACGACGCCCTTGGGGGTGACCTTGGTGATGGCGTGCGTGACGACGTCGACGTTGTCCTGCGCGAGCGCGGGATAGAACTCGTTGGAGAACAGGATCCGCTTGCAGCCGATCGGGTAGTCGGGCGTCAGCTTGGCCCGGAGGTCGGGATCCTTGACCTGCTTGCGCAGGTGCCACATCGCGACGGACTTGTTGACCCGCCCGACCCTCGACTCGTCGTCGAGGCCACGCGCGAACTGCTCCATGAAGGTCCAGATGACGCCGCGCTCGAGCCGCTGGCTGGCCGGCAGGATGCGGAACAGCGACTTGTGGAAGGCCTTGTAGGGCTTGTCGGGCTTCGGCATCAGGTAGTTGGGGGAGCGCTGGAACACGATGACCTTGGCGGCGTCACGGGCCAGGTGCGGGATGAACTGCACGGCGCTGGCGCCCGAGCCGACGACCGCGATGGTCTTGCCGGCCGGGTCGAACGAGTGGTCCCACTCCGCCGAGTGGAACGACGTGCCGGCGAACGAGTCGACGCCCTCGATCGCGGGGAGCCTCGGCCGCGAGAGCTGGCCGACCGCGCTGACCAGGATGTCGACGGTCTCCTCCCGGTCCTGAGCCCTCCTTGGTCCCTGAGCCTGTCGAAGGGTCGGCGAAGCTCACGGTCCAGGTCGAGGAGTGCTCGTTCCAGGTCGCGGCGACGACCTCGCTGCCGAAACGTACGAGCGGCGTGATCCCGTGCTTGTCGGCGACCGACCGGATGTAGGTGTGGATCTCCTCCTGCAGCGCGTACCGGCGGGTCCAGCGCGGGTTGGGCTCGAACGAGAACGAGTAGAGCGGCGACGGCACGTCGCAGCCGGCGCCGGGGTAGGTGTTGTCGCGCCACACCCCGCCGAGATCGTCCGACCGTTCCCACAGCCGGAGATCGGTGTGGCCCGCGCGCTTGAGCTCGAGGGCGACGGCCAGCGCGCCGAATCCGGAACCGATGATGCCCACTGAGGTCACGTGCACTCCTTCGCAGATCGGGCCGACCGGCCGATGCTGACACACATACTGTCACGGTCGGATCGCCCGCGACACCGTCTCTTTTTGCCGTAACTCTCGTTGACTCTGCAAAACGAGAGGGCTCCCCATGGCTGAGCACGGACTGTCACGACGCGGACTGCTGAGCGGCGCTGCCGCCGGGGGCGCGATCCTCGCCATCGGAGGCCTCGGTGAGGCCGCGGAGGCGGCCACCACCTCAGGGAGCCTGCCCACGAGCGTCGACGCCGTGGTCGTGGGCGGCGGACTCTCCGGTCTCGTGGCGGCGCGCAACCTGGTCAGGAGCGGCCATCGGGTCCTGGTGCTCGAGGCCCGCAACCGGGTCGGCGGGCGACTGCTCAACCACACGTTGAAGGGCGGGTCGGTCATCGAGTCGGGCGGCGCGTTCGTCGGGCCGACGCAGAACCACGTCCTCGCGCTGGCCAAGGAGCTCAAGGTCACGACGTTCAAGGAGTACGTGACGGGCGACAACGTCTACGTCTCCAAGACCCTCGGCACATTGAAGTACACCGGCACGGTGCCACCCGACCCGCTGATCCTGGCCGACGCCGCGATCCTGCAGCTGCGCATCGACGACATGGCGTCGAAGGTGCCGGTCGACGCCCCGTGGACCGCGCCCGACGCTGCGAACCTCGACGCGACGACGGTGGACTCCTGGCTGCGGCAGAACACGTTGATCCCACAAGTGCGCGAGGTCCTCAAGGCGTTCTTCCAGGCCGCGTTCGGCACCGACGCCGAGGGCATCTCGATGCTGTTCTTCCTCTGGTACATGGCCACGGCCGGCGACGAGACCCATCCCGGGCACGTTCGAGCGCGCCTCCGGCACCGCCGATGCCGCGCAGGACTCGCGGTTCGTCGGCGGCTCCGGCCTGCTTCCGCTGCGCATCGCCTCGGCGCTGGGCTCGCGGGTCGCGCTCAACGCCCCGGTGCGCAAGATCAAGCAGACGAGCACCGGCGTGACCGTCGTCAGCGACCGCGGCACCGTCAAGGCCAAGCGGGTCATCGTCGCGGTTCCGCCGCCGCTCGCGCTCGGCATCGACTGGTCGCCGTTGCTGCCGCCCCGGCGCCTGCAGCTCCTGCAGCACATGCCGATGGGCACGCTGATGAAGGTCGACGCGGTGTACGCCAAGCCGTTCTGGCGGGCCAAGGGGCTGTCGGGCTCGGCGACCTTCGACAACGGAGTCGTGCGGACCATGTTCGACAACTGCCCGGCCGACGCCAAGGTCGGCGTGCTGCTGGCGTTCATCGGCGGCTCGTCGTGGCAGCAGTGCGCGATGCTCCCGCTGGCCGAGCGCCGCAAGCTCGTGCTGGCGGCATTCGCCAAGGTCGGTGGGGCCCGAGGCGCTCAACCCGATCGAGTACGTCGAGCACGACTGGACCCACGAACGCTGGACGATGGGCAGCCCGGTGGCGTCGGTGCAACCAGGGGCCACCGTGGCGTACGGATCAACGATCCGGCAGCCGTACGGGCGAGTCCACTGGGCCGGCACCGAGACATCGACCTACTGGGCCGGCTACATGGACGGCGCCGTACGCGCAGGCGAGCGCGCTGCTGCAGAGGTCGCGAAGCACCTCTGAGTCAGGCCAACGGAAGGCTCAACACGAACGTCCCGGAAGGCTGCTCCGACGAGCTCGGCTCGTAGTGCGCGTCTCCGCCCGAGGCGCGGGCGAGCTCGCGGACGATGAACAGCCCGAGTCCGCTGCCGCCGATGCTGTCGCCGGTCGCGAAGCGTTCGAACAGGCGCGGCAGCACGTCGGCGTCGACTCCGTCACCTGCGTCGCGTGACCTTGACCTGCGTCTGCCCGCCAGAGACCGCGATGCCGACGGTCACTGGCGGTTCGCCGTGTGTGACGGCGTTGCCGATGAGGTTGTCGATCGCCTGGCTGATGCGACCCGGATCGGCCAGGATCTCCGCGTCGTCCCCGGGCTCGACGATGACCTCGAGGCCGGGGCGTGCCGCCTGGGCGGTCTGGGCAGCCGACTCGACCAAGGTCCTGATCGAGATCGGCACAGGGCGGAGGTGCAGGGCGTCAGCGTCGAGCTTGGAGGCGGTCAGCAGGTCGTTGAGCAGGCGTCCGAGCCGATCGGCGCTGGCCGTCATGCCTTCGAGCAGCCCGGCACGCTCCTGCTCGCCGAGCTCCTCCCAGTGGCGCGACAGGGTTCCGGCCGAGCCACCCAGGACAGCGGTTGGCGTACGCAGCTCGTGCGCGGTGACAGCGAGGAACTGCGACTGGTCGGCGGCGGCCTGCTGAAGGCGTTCGTTCAAGGCGGCAAGCGCCAACGTCGTCTGCTCGCGTTCGTCCTCTGCCCGGCGCTTCTCGGTGCGGTCGCGGGTGACCTTGGCGAATCCGACGTGCTCGCCGACGTCGTTGTGGACGGCGGTGATGACGACGTTGGCCCAGTAGCGCGAGCCGTCCTTGCGATACCGCCAGCCCTCCTCCTCGTAGCGGCCCTCGCGTACGGCGATCTCCAGCTCCTTCTCCGGGTGCCGCTCGGTCTGGCTCTCGACGGAGTAGAAGATGCGGAAGTGCTGCCCGATGATCTCGCGGCTGGAGTAGCCCGTGCTCCGCTGCGCGCCGGTGTTCCAGCTGGCGACGTGACCGTCGGGATCGAGCATGAAGATCGCGTAGTCGCCGACGGCCTCCACCAGGAGCCGGAATCGCTCCTCGCTCTGCCGCAGGGACTCCTCCGCCTCACGGTTGGCGGTGATGTCGCGAGTGACCTTGGCGAACCCCAAGTGCTGACCCGCGTCGTCGAAGACTGCCGTGATGAGCACGTGCGCCCAGAACCGGGAGCCGTCCTTGCGGATGCGCCAGCCTTCCTCGGAGTAGTGGCCGTCGATCAGGGCGCGCTCGAGCTCGTACTCAGGGTGTCGGGCTTCTTGCAGCTCGGGCGGATAGAACGTACGGAAGTGCTGCCCGATGATCTCGTCGGCGCGATATCCCTTGCTGCGCTGAGCGCCGGCGTTCCAGCTGACGATGTGACCGTCGGTGTCGAGCATGAAGATGGCGTACTCCTCGACGGCGTCGACCAGGAGCCGGAATCGCTCCTCGCTGAGCCGCAGCTTGTCCTCGGCGGCGCGCTGGGCCGTCACGTCCTGGAGCTGCAGGAACAGATAGAGCGGCTGGCGTGCGTCGTCACGGATGGCTGCGATCGACGCGCGTACGCGCCGGGGCTCCGTCGAGCCGCTGACACCGTGCTCCAGATGCACCAGGTCAGCGGCGCCGATCAGGATCTCGTCGAGCGTCGCGGTCAGGTCTTCGGCGGCGCCGGCCGTCAGCGTCGCGTAGTCGACACCGACGAGGTCCTCGTGCTTGCGGAGCACGATCTCGCCGAGTGCGCGGTTGGCGCGCACGACGGTGCCGGTCAGGGTGAGGGTCGCCATGCCGATGGCGGCCTGCTCGAAGACCTCGCGAAACCGCTCCAGATGCTCGTCGAGGACGCTCTGGTCGTCGCCGGCGTGCTCGTCGGCGCGCTCCCGTACGGCCTCCAGCCTGGGCCGGTCGGCCTCTGCCGTGCCGTTCCAGATGTCGAGCAGCTTGGCCGCGATGAGCTCGACGGGCACCGACTTCTCGAGGAACGCCGTGGCGCCCAGCTCGAGGGCGCGCTCCGCGAGCCCGTTGCTCTCGAATCCCGTGTACATCACCACGCGCGTCTCGGGGGAGACCGTCAGTACGCCGTGGAGTGCGTCGAGCCCGTCCATCGACGGCATCGACATGTCGAGCAGCATCAGGTCGGGCCGGTGTGCATGGGCCAGCCCGATCGCCTCGACGCCGTTGCCACCGTCCGCCACGACCGTGAGCAGCCCGGACAGCCTGAACTGGGTCCTGAGGAGCTCCCGCACTTCGACGGAGTCGTCGATGAGGACGACGCTCGGAGTGTTGTTCCCCATGCTCGCCACTATGGCCCCCGCAGACGGTTTTCGCGACCGCTGCGACCACCTCTCTGCCCACACGCGCACTGGCCTAGGGTGGAAGGAAGCAGCACGCGCCATTCGTAGGGCGCGTCATTCCGAACAGAGGGTCACGTATGTCCGACATCCAGGTCGTCCTGAACGCATCCACGGCACAGAGGACGGCGGGCCTCGCAGCGTCGAGAAGGGCACCAAGGCGTGGCAGCTGTTCGCCGAGGCGCCCGACATCATCGCGGCCCGCGTCGGCGGTGAGCTCAAGGACCTCGCGTACGAGCTGGCCGACGGTGACGAGGTCGAGGGCGTCGCGATCGACTCACCCGACGGCCGCGACATCCTGCGCCACTCGACGGCCCACGTCATGGCCCAGGCCGTGCAGGAGCTGTTCCCCGAGGCCAAGCTCGGCATCGGTCCGCCGATCACCGACGGCTTCTACTACGACTTCGACGTGCCCGAGCCGTTCGTGCCCGAGGACCTCGACAAGATCGAGTCGCGGATGCGCAAGATCGTCAAGGAGGGGCAGAAGTTCGATCGCCGTGAGATCTCCGACGACGACGCCCGCACGGAGCTGTCCGACGAGCCCTACAAGCTCGAGCTGATCGGCCTCAAGTCGACCGCAGGTGACGCGGCCGAGGGCGCGAGCGTCGAGGTCGGCGAGGGCGGCCTGACGATCTACGACAACCTCAAGCGCGACGGATCGCTGGCCTGGAAGGACCTGTGCCGCGGCCCGCACCTGCCGACCACCAAGCGCATCCCGGCGTTCAAGCTCATGCGCAGCGCCGCCGCCTACTGGCGCGGCGACGAGAAGAACAAGCAGCTGCAGCGCATCTACGGCACCGCCTGGGAGACCAAGGAAGCGCTCGGACGAGCATCTGCACCGCATCGAGGAGGCGCAGCGCCGCGACCACCGCCGGCTCGGCACCGAGCTCGACCTCTACAGCTTCCCCGACGAGATCGGCTCCGGCCTGCCGGTGTTCCACCCCAAGGGTGGCGTCATCAAGCGCGAGATGGAGGACTACGTCCGCCGGCGCCACATCGAGGAGGGCTTCGAGTACGTCGGCACGCCGCACATCGCCAAGGAGGGGCTGTTCTACACCTCCGGGCACCTGCCCTACTACGGCGAGGGCATGTTCCCGGCGCTCGACCTCGACGGCAACGACTACCGGCTCAAGGCCATGAACTGCCCGATGCACAACCTGATCTTCCGGTCGCGCGGTCGGTCATACCGTGAGCTGCCCGCTGCGGCTGTTCGAGTTCGGGCACGTCTACCGCCACGAGAAGTCCGGCGTCGATCCACGGCCTGACCCGCGTACGCGGATTCGCCCAGGACGACTCGCACTCGTACGTCACCCCGGAGCAGGCGCCCGACGAGATCCGGCACCTGCTCGACTTCATGCCTCAGCCTGCTCGCGTGACTTCGGGCATCGACGACTTCTACCTCGAGCTGTCGACCCGCGACGACTCCAAGCCCGACAAGTTCATCGGCAGTCCGACGAGGAGTGGGCGGTCGCGACCAAGGTGCTCGAGGACGTCTGCATCGAGCAGCGGCCTCGAGCTCGTGCCCGACCCGGGCGGCGCGGCCTACTACGGCCCCAAGGTCTCGGTGCAGGCGCGCGACGCGATCGGCCGCACCTGGCAGCTCGGCACGATCCAGTACGACTTCAACCAGCCGTCGCCTGAGCGCTTCAACCTCGAGTACGTCGCCGCCGACGGCTCGCCGCCAGCAGCCCGTCATGATCCACTCGGCGAAGTTCGGCTCGATCGAGCGCTTCATGGGCGTGCTCGTCGAGCACTACGCCGGCGCGTTCCCGCCCTGGCTGGCGCCCGTGCAGGTCGTCGGCATCCCGGTCGCCGAACGGCACGCCGACTACCTCTACGAGCTCGCGGCCAAGCTCAAGGCCAAGGGCATCCGTGTCGAGGTCGACGACTCCGACGAGCGCATGCAGAAGAAGATCCGCAACGCGCAGACCCAGAAGGTCCCGTTCATGGTGATCGCGGGTGACAACGACGTCGAGGCCGGCGCCGTGTCGTTCCGCTATCGCAGCGGCGAGCAGGAGAACGGCATCGCGATCGACGACGCCATCGCCCGCATCGTCGAGGCGGTCGAGACGCGAGTGCAGGTATGACGGACCAGGACACCGGCCACCAGGACGGGGTGGGGGAGCCCGACGCGTTCGAGCGGCTGTGGACCCCGCACCGCATCGTCTACATCAAGGGTGAGGGCAAGCCGACGACTGCCGCCGAGGCCGACTGCCCGTTCTGCCGCATCCCGCTGATGGACGACGTCGAGGGCCTGATCGTGCACCGCGGCGAGCACGCGTACGCCGTGCTCAACCTCTATCCCTACAACGCCGGTCACCTGCTCGTGTGCCCCTTCCGGCACGTCGCGGACTACACCGACCTGACCGACGAGGAGACCCTCGAGGTCGCCGAGATGACCAAGACCGCGATGCGCACGATGCGCGAGGTGACGAGCCCGCAGGGGTTCAACCTCGGCATGAACCAGGGCAATGTCGCCGGCGCCGGCATCGCCGCGCACCTGCACCAGCACGTCGTGCCGCGATGGGGTGGCGACTCGAACTTCCTGCCCGTCATCGGCCAGACCAAGACCATGCCGCAACTGCTCGGCGACACCCGCGACATGCTCGCGGCCGCCTGGCCCAAGGAGTAGTCCCATGCTCGAACGTTTCCGCCAGTTCTGGTCCAACGTGTGGGCGCCGGTCGGCGACCTGCTGCTGCGGCTCGGCGTCAAGCCCGACTGGGTCACCTGGGTCGGCACGATCGGCGTCAGCGCCGGCGCGCTGATCTTCTTCCCGCGCGGCGAGTTCCTCATCGGCGTCCTGGTCATCACGGCGTTCGTGTTCAGCGACATCATCGACGGCTACATGGCCCGCAAGTCCGGCCAGTCGTCCAAGTGGGGCGCCTTCCTCGACTCGACGCTCGACCGGGTCGGCGACGCCGCGATCTTCGGCGGCCTGCTGCTCTACTACACGACCTCCGACGCGGAGGTCGACCTCGGCAACCCCGAGACGTACCTCTACCTGAGCCTCGCGTGCCTCGTGCTCGGATCGCTGACCTCGTACGCCCGGGCGCGCGCCGAGAGCCTCGGCATGACGGCCAAGGGCGGCATCGCCGAGCGCTCGGACCGGCTCGTGGCGATCCTGGTCATGACCGGGTTCTCCGGCATGTTCGACGCGCCGTTCCTGCGCGAGATCACGCTCTGGGCGCTGGCCGTGGCCAGCACGATCACGGTGATCCAGCGGATGCTGATGGTGCGCAAGCAGGCCGTGGCCGACCCGGGCCTCGAAAGCTGAGCAGGCAAAAGTTGTAAGACTCCGGCCGCCCGCGACTCCTACAGGTGAAATGACCGCCAGGAGAAGAGGGCTGACCGATGTCGTGGGTTGCCGGTATGTCGCGCGATTCCTCCATAGGATGCGACCGTGACCGACGAGACCGGACCCTCGGATGCCCAGCTCGTCGCGGGGGTGCTGGCGGCCGACCGCGATGCGTTCGCGGCGGTCTACGACCGCTACGGCACCAAGCTCTACGACTTCGCCTACTCGATGCTGCGGCAGCGGGAGGATGCGGCGGACGCCGTCGCGGACTCGTTCGTGCTGGTCGCCGAGCGACTCAGCCAGCTGCGCGACCCGGAGCGACTCCGTCCTTGGCTGTACGCCATCGTGCGCAGCGAGTGCCTGCGCAAGCTGCGAGCGCGCAAACGCGTCGCGTTCGGCGGCGAGGAGCAGCTGGTTCAGATGGCTGACGACGCGCTGACCCCCGACCAGGAAGCCGAGCGCGCGGCGATGCAGAAGATCGTCTGGGACGCCTCGGCCGGCCTCGCCGACCGCGACCGCGCCCTCCTCGACCTGCACCTGCGGCAGGGCCTCGAAGGTGCGGAGCTCGGTGAGGCGATGGGCGTCTCGGCCTCCAACGCGTACGTCATGCTCAACCGCCTGCGCGCCCAGGTCGACCGTTCTCTCGGCGCGTTGCTGATCGCCCGGCTCGGCCGCGACGACTGCGACGACCTCGACGACCTGCTCGCCGACTGGGACGGCACGTTCTCGCCGCTCATCCGCAAGCGGGTCTCGCGCCACGTCGACGACTGCGACGTGTGCTCCAAGCGCCGCAAGAAGATCCTCAGCCCGTGGATGCTGCTGGCGTCCGTGCCGATCTTCGCGGCACCGCTGACCCTGCGCGACCGGGTCGTGGCGGACACCCAGCTCGTGGCGTACACGACACCCACCGGGGAGCCGCTGGCGGCGACATCGACGCTGGCTCGCACGCGCAAGCCCCGGGTCGCCGTCACCGCCGTCGCGGCGGCGGTCGTCATCGTGCTGTCCGGAGTCGCCGCCGTGCTCTGGGCCGGCAACGACGACACGGCACCCAAGGACGACATCGTGGCGACCCCCACGACGCAGCCGTCAGCGACGCCGACCGCCGACGCAACCGCCGACCCGACGCCCACCACGAAGCCGACGCCGAAGCCCACCAAGACGAAGGCAGCACCGGGTGTGCTCGCGGTCTCGACGACGTCGATCTCCCTGGGTCGCAGCGGGAGCACGTCGACGTTCACGCTCACCAACTCCGGTGGTCTCCCGGTCGACTACCGATTGACGTCGAATGCCGGCTGGCTGTCGGCGTCGCCGTCGACCGGCCGGGTCGCTGCCGGCTCGTCGACGCGGGTGACCGTACGCGCGAATCGCGGCGGCCGGGGCGAGGGGTCGTCATCGGGGACGATCGGCGTCTCCTGGGCGACCGGCAGCGCGGGGGTCAAGGTCTCGCTGGTCGAGGAGCACGACCCCAACGTCGGCCGGCCCAGCCTCGGCTCCAGCTCGACCTGCACGAGCAACCCCGTACGCGTCAGCGTGTCGGACGAGAGCGGGCTTTCCTCTGTCGTGCTGCGCTGGAGCGGGGCAGGCTCGGGCAGCAGGTCGATGTCGCGGTCCGGAGGGGTCTGGACCGCCGACATGGGCCAGTTCAACTCCGGCGGCTCCGTGACCTTGCGGGTCACGGCGACCGACAAGCGCGGCAACTCCGCATCCGCGTCGCGCACGGTCAACGTCAATCCCTGCCCGGGATAGCCAGCTGAGCGGCACAAAGTTGTAAGAACCGGGCCGTGCCGGTGCTCCCACTCGTGTAGGCACACGAGAGCCGGAGGCACCTGGCATGAACCGCATCATTCGCACGACCGTCGTCACCCTCGCGGCGTGGGGAGCCCTGTCGGGGCTCGCCGGCTGCGGGCACCACGATCCCGAGGCTGCGGCCCCGGCGCCGGCGCCGACGCAGGCACCACCGCCGGTCACCGTGACCCACGAGAAGGCTCGCCCGGTCGGCAGGCCGGACGCGGCTGGCGATCCCGGCCATCGGGGTCAGCGAGCGCCTGCACCCGGTCGGTCTCAAGGCTGACGGCGCGATGCAGACACCAGACTTCGGCGACGCCGGCTGGTACGACCGCGGGCCACGCCCGGGCGCGCCAGGACCGGCCGTCCTTGTGGCACACGTTCACGGACCTGCAGGCGATGACGTCTTCGCCCGCCTCAAGGAGCTCGAGCCGGGGGACCGGGTGACGGTCAGGCGTACGGACGGCAGGTCGACATTCGTCGTCGAGTCCGTGGAGCAGGCCGGCAAGACCGCGCTGCCGTACGACCGGATCTGGAACGACACCGACCGCCCCGTGCTGCGCCTGATCACGTGCGGCGGCACACCGGACCCGGTGACCCGGATGTATCCGGACAACACGATCGTCTACGCCCGCCTGGCGCCGCTGACCTGCGGTTTTGCCCCGCGCACGAACTTTTCCGGAAAAAGCTTCAGAAAAGTTGCAAGGACTCGACGGGGCTCGCACTCCTACATCCGAGCAAGCAACAACCCCAGACACCAACACGACAGCAGCACCACCAACCAAGAGGAGAACATGACATGAACACCACGATCCGCAACCTGATGATCGCCGCCCCGCTGGCCACCGCCGCCCTGACGATGGTTCCCGCCGCAGCCATGGCGACCGAGCCCGGCCCGGTCATCATCGTCCCGCCGCACACCGATCCCCAGCCCGACCTCGACATCGCGCCGGCACCGAAGCCGACGAAGCCGAAGGGCCCGGGCGACCTCGCTCCGGCGCCCAAGCCCACCAAGCCCAAGGGCCCGGGTGACCTGTCCGACGCGCCGAAGCCGAAGGGTCCTCAGGGTCCCGGCGACATCTCCGACGCGCCCAAGCCGAACGGTCCCAAGGGCCCCGGCGACATCACCGCCCCGAAGCCCTGCCCGACGCACGGTGTCGACTGCACGCCGGACAAGGACGAGCCCAACGGTGACAACGGCACCGACGGCAACGGTGGCGAGGAGCGCAACTCCGTCGACGAGGTCGTCGACACCGTCGCGCTGCCGAACCGCGTCGACGCCGGCCTGGCCTCCGAGCAGCAGGACGACGGCGGTCTCGACCTCGCCTGGCTGTTCGCCGGCGGCCTCGCCGTCACCGCCTCGGGTGTCGCGTTCGCGGCTCGCAGGCGTACGGGCAGCAACGCCTGATCCGCACCGACAGAAGGGCCTCGCACCGTCCAGGGGTGCGGGGCCCTTCACCGTCGTTGCAGCGTCTCGCGACTACGTGACACGAACTATGTAACATTGGCATTGACACATACCGACGGTATGGCGCATGCTGGCGAAAGTTCACCGATCACGAGGAGCCAACGATGTCCCAGACGCTCGACCACCACGAAGCCGAACTGCCCGACATCCCGGTCGACGTGACGCCCGAGCAGTACGCGGACATCCTCGAGGGGCTGTCGCAGGCGTCGGTCGACCGGCACTTCGACGCGTTCGTCGACGTGCCCTGGGACGACCCGGACTTCCAGGTGCGGCACGACGATCCGCGGTGGGTGCTGCCCACCGACGTCGACCCGCTCGGCGCCCACCCGTGGTACCAGGCACAGCCGCTGGCCCGGCAGATCGAGATCGGGCAGTGGCGCCAGGCCAACATCCTCAAGGTCGGCCTGCAGTTCGAGAACATCCTGATCCGCGGCATCATGCAGTACGTCTTCACGCTCCCCAACGGCTCGCCGGAGTACCGCTACCTCACCCACGAGGCGACCGAGGAGTGCCACCACACGCAGATGTTCCAGCAGACCGTCAACCGCATCGGGGTCGACGTCGCGGGCATGCCGTGGCTCATGCGCAAGATCGCCACCGTCCTGCCGTGGGCCGGCTCGGCGGTGCCGTTCGCGTTCTTCATCGGGGTGCTCGCGGGCGAGGAACCGATCGACCACACGCAGAAGGGCATCCTGCGCAGCGGCAAGGAGCTCCCGCCGGTGCTGTCGCGGATCATGGAGATCCACGTCGCCGAGGAGGCGCGCCACATCTCGTTCGCGCACCACTACATCCGGCGCAACGCTCCGAAGCTCGGCCGCGTCGAGAAGTTCGTCATCTCGCTGCTCTTCCCGGTCATCATGCGGGTGCTGTGCGACGTGATCATGGTGCCGTCCAAGGCGTTCCGCAAGGAGTTCGGCATCCCGCGCAAGGTCATGAAGGACCTCTACTGGCGGGCACCGGAGTCGCGTGAACGCCTGCAGGAGCTGTTCGGTGACGTACGCATGCTGGCCGACCAGTCGGGGCTGCGGGAGAACCGCCTGGCTCGCTGGATGTGGAAGCTGTGCCGCATCGACGGTCGCCCGTCGCGCTACCGCAGCGAGCCGCCCGTCGCCTTCGCCCAGGGCTGAGAGCATGGCCCACGTCGTCACCCAGGCGTGCTGCGGCGACGCCTCGTGCGTCTTCGCCTGCCCGGTCAACGCGATCCATCCGACGCCCGACGAGGCCGACTTCGGCCTGGCCGAGATGCTCTACATCGATCCCGTCTCGTGCGTCGACTGCGGTGCCTGCGTGGGTGCCTGCCCGGTCGGGGCGATCGTGCCGGACACCAAGCTGCAGGAGGCGCAGCTGCCGTTCGTCGAGGTCAACGCGCTGTTCCACAGCGCCGGGCGTACCTATCCGCCGCAGGCGCCGGTCATGCCGGTCGTGGCGAAGGATCCCGCCGGGGGAGTCCTGCGGGTCGCGATCGTCGGCTCGGGGCCGGCAGCCCTGTATGCGGCTGACGAGCTGCTGAAACGGCCGGGCGTCGAGGTCGACATGATCGACCGGCTGCCCACGCCGCACGGCCTCGTACGTGCAGGGGTCGCGCCCGATCACCAGGCCACGAAGTCGATCGACGGGCTGTTCCGGCAGATCGAGGACCAACCCGGTTTCGGCTACTTCCTCAACGTGGACGTCGGCACGCAGCTCACGCACGACGAGCTGCTCGAGCACCACCATGCGGTCGTCTACGCGACCGGCGCCGCGCAGGACCGTACGCTCGGCATACCGGGGGAGCAGCTGCCGGGCAGCGCCACGGCGACCGACTTCGTCGCTTGGTACAACGGCCACCCGGAGCATGCGGATGACACGTTCGACCTGAGCGGCGAGCGGGCCGTGATCGTGGGCAACGGCAATGTCGCCCTCGACGTTGCCCGGATCCTGGCGACGCACCCCACCCGCCTCGCGGCCACCGACATCGCCGACCACGCTCTGCAGGCCCTGCGCGAGAGCGCCGTCCGCGAGATCGTCCTGCTCGGCCGGCGCGGTGCGGCCGAGGCGGCGTTCACGCTGCCGGAGCTCATCGGGCTGCTCAGTCGCGGCGACATCGACATCGACGTCGAGGGCGCCGACCTGACCCAGCCCGTCGATGACGTCATGGTCGGGCAGAAGCTGTCGGCGCTCCGCGCGGCCGCCGCCCGACCTCGACGCGAGGGCAACCGGCGCATCGTGTTCCGCTTCACGACCTCGCCGGTCGAGGTTCTCGGCGGCGAGCAGGTCGCCGGTGTGCGGCTCCGTCGCAACCAGCTGGTCACGATCGGTGGCGTCGTACGCCCCGTGCCGACCGACGAGACCTCGACGCTCGAGACCGGGCTCGTGCTGCGCTCGATCGGCTATCGCGGAGTCGCCGTCGCAGGAGTCCCGTTCGACGAGGCGGCCGGCGTGATCCCCAACACCGGTGGCCGTGTCGACGCGACACCGCGGACATACGCCGTGGGCTGGATCAAGCGAGGGCCCACGGGATTCATCGGCACCAACAAGACCTGCGCCCAGGAGACCGTCGAGCACCTGCTGGCCGACTTCAACGCCGGTCTGCTCCCGCGAACCGGGACGCACGCCGCGGTGCGTTCGCCGCGTTCGTACGATCACGAGTGCCGGAGCACGTCGACCTGCATGGCTGGCGGGCGATCGACAGCGCCGAACGACTCGACGGCGCCCGGCAGGGACGAACCCGGCGCAAGCTCACCGATGTCACCGAGCTCCTCAAGGTCGCCGACAGTGCGCACCAGCCGCGTACGACCTGGCGCGATCTGGCCCGGCGTCACGGCGCATCTCGTGGATCCGTCCGCCGGATGGGCGAGAGCCGGCCCCGAGTAGACTGAAGGCGATCATCTGGGCACATCAAAGGACACAGCAGTGAGCAACGAGGCAACCACGGTCGGTACGTCGCGGGTCAAGCGCGGCATGGCAGAAATGCTCAAGGGCGGCGTCATCATGGACGTCGTCAACGCCGAGCAGGCCAAGATCGCCGAGGACGCCGGCGCGGTCGCCGTCATGGCACTCGAGCGCGTACCTGCTGACATCCGCTCGCAGGGCGGCGTGGCCCGCATGTCCGACCCCGACCTGATCGACGGCATCATCGAGGCCGTCTCGATCCCGGTGATGGCCAAGGCCCGCATCGGTCACTTCGTCGAGGCGCAGGTGCTGCAGTCGCTCGGCGTCGACTACATCGACGAGTCCGAGGTGCTGACCCCGGCCGACTACGCCAACCACATCGACAAGTGGCAGTTCACGGTGCCGTTCGTCTGCGGTGCGACCAACCTGGGTGAGGCGCTGCGGCGGCTGACCGAGGGTGCGGCGATGATCCGCTCCAAGGGCGAGGCCGGCACGGGTGACGTGTCCAACGCGACGACCCACATGCGCCAGATCCGCGCGCAGATCCGCCGTCTCGGCTCGCTGTCCGAGGACGAGCTGTTCGTCGCGGCCAAGGAGCTGCAGGCGCCCTACGACCTGGTCAAGGAAGTCGCCGAGAACGGCAAGCTGCCGGTCGTGCTGTTCACCGCCGGTGGCATCGCCACCCCGGCCGACGCCGCGATGATGATGCAGCTCGGTGCCGAGGGCGTGTTCGTCGGCTCGGGCATCTTCAAGTCCGGCAACCCCGCCCAGCGCGCCGAGGCCATCGTCAAGGCCACGACGTTCTTCGACGACCCCGACGTCATCGCCAAGGTCTCGCGCGGTCTCGGCGAGGCCATGGTCGGCATCAACGTCGACGACATCCCCGAGCCGCACCGGTTGGCCGAACGCGGTTGGTAGGACGCACGGCTCGCAAGCTAGCCGTTCCAGCGGCTCGTACCTCGCCGCTGCCGTGCTCCGCACGGGCGCCTCTCCTCGCTTCGCTCGTCGTTATGGGCGGGTAGCGCTTCGCCCTCACCTCTGAAACGGTCGGGACCTTTGGGTCCCGGCCGTTTTGCCGTTGTGACGGAGGTCCCGTCGCGTAGGGCTTTTGGGCCATTTTCGGCGATTCCGCCACTTTTTCCTCGTCGAGGGCGCACGCTCGTGGTGGGAGTTCGACTGCGCGACCGCACACGGCGCGCAGCGATGGAAGAGGGAGCAGTTCATGAAGAGGTCTACCAAGGGCGCCCTGGCGGCGTCTGCAGCAGGGATCCTGCTGCTCGGCGGAGCCGGGTCGTTGGCGTTCTGGAACGCCACTGTCAACGTTCCTGGAGGCGTCATCGCCGCCGGAGAGCTGAAGCTGTCGACGCCGGACTGCGGCACGGGCTGGCTGCTCGATGACGGCGAGGCGACGCCCAACGATCCGTACGAGCCGGGCGACAAGGTCGTCCCGGGCGACGTCATCACCAAGGTCTGCACGTTCGACATCACGGCCGTGGGCGACCACCTGCGAGCGACGCTCGACGTCACCGGTGGGGGATTCGCTGCGGCGAATGCGCTGACTGCGGATCTCGACATCGACGCGACCTACCAGATCGACAGCGTCGACATCCCGGCCGAGATCACCGAGGCCAACGGTGGCGACACCGTGACCGCGACGATCGCCGTGACGTTCGACGCGGCATCCGCTCAACGCCACGCAGACCCTGTCGGCAACGCTCAACGCGGTCACGATCACCGCCCAGCAGGTCCACAGCTGATCTGACCCGGTCCGCCGCCAGGGGGCGGGCCGGTTCGGGGACCCACGATGTCGACACATCGCACCACACGACGTGCTCGGGGATGGCTGGTGCAGGCCATCTCCTGGTTCGTCATGTCCGCATTCCTGCTGGTGCTGGTCATCTCGGTGCTGGTTCCGCGGCTGGCGGGAGCCACGCCCTACACGGTCCTCACCGGCTCGATGAGGCCTGGCCTGCCGCCGGGAACGCTCGTCGTGGTCAAGCCGGTCGACGCATCCGACATCTCCATCGGCACCGTCATCACGTACCAGCTCGAATCCGGCGAGCGGGCCGTCGTGACCCACCGGGTCGTCGGCATCGGCTTCGACGGGGACGGCGAACGCGTGTTCCGCACGCAGGGGGATGCCAACAACGCGCCCGATCCCGAGCCGGTCAGGCCCGTGCAGGTCAAGGGCGAGCGCTGGTACGCGATTCCGTACCTCGGCCACGTCTCGAACGCGTTGACGTCCGCCCAACGGCAATCGGCGGTGACGGTCATCGCCATCGGGTTGTTCGGCTACGCCGCTGCGATGTTCCTCGCCGCCGGCCGTGACCGACGCAGGAAGTCGACACGGATGGGAGCGGTGTCATGACCCGGCCCGGCTGGCACGTCGTGGCGCTGACGGTGCTCGTCATCGGCGCTGCGTCGCCCGCGGCGGCAGACACCGAGATCGGGCTGAGCGTCGACGGCGCCACGTGGGCCCCGAGCCTGACGGCGCCACTGTTCGACCCGGACCTCCACTGGGTGCCGGGTGACACCCGCAGCGCCACGTTCTATGTGCGAAACCAGTCCGGCGACCCGGCGACCCTGTCCGTCGACGTGCTCGGCACCGCGCTGCACTCCCTGCTCGACACGGGTGACCTGACGGTCTCGGCCCGCGGGGACGAGATCGACTGGCGTGCGACGTCGCGGCCCGACACGCATCGGCTGGTGTCCGACGTGGCCGTGCCACCGGGCGCCAGCACGCCGATCGACGTCACCGTGGCCTTTGCGCCGGAATCGTCGAACGAGTCGATGCGTCGGCAGCTCGACCTCCGGTTCCGTCTCACCTTGACGCAGGGCTCGGCCCTCGGCCCGGACAGCGGCGGCCTCCCGGACACCGGCGCGCCGGGACCGTGGGACCTGCTTCTCGGGATCGCGCTCGTCGCCGGCGGAATCATCGCGACGTCACGTCGTACAAAGAGAGAAGACGCTCATGTCTGATCATCGCGCCACGTCTCGTACGCGCCGTGGCTGGTTCACCTCGGTTCGCGTGCGCGCGCTGCTGAGCCTCGGCATCGCGCTCGGCATCGGCTCTGTCGGCACGTTCGCGTTCTGGACGGACGACGTGGTCATCAGTGGGACGACCTTCACGGCAGGCACGATCGACCTCCGCGTCAACGGCGCAGACTCCTTGCCGTCCTACACGACCCTCAACATGAGCAACGCCGTGCCCGGCAACACGATCGCCGGCGTCCTGACCATCAGGAACCAGGGTTCGGCACCGCTGAAGTACACAGCCACGACGACGGCGTCGAACGCCGACGGCAAGAACGTACGCGGGTTCTTGACGGTCAAGGTCACCGCGGCGACGACCGTGACGGGCACATTTCCGACCGCAACGTGTGGGGGGACGGCGATCACCGGCTTCGCCACCTCGTTCACGGGAGCCACGTTCCTCACACCGGGGCGTCTCCTGGCGCCCAGCACGGAGGAGCAGATCTGCGTCCAGGTGACGCTCGATGCCGCAGCGCCAACGACGGTGCAGGGCGGGTCCACCAGCGTCGGCTTCACGTTCACCGGGACCTCGGACCTCTCATGACGATCCGGGCACGGCATGGGCGTAGCGCGCGGGACGTGTTGCTGACCCTCGGCGCGGTGCTGGGTGTCGTGTGCATCCTGGCCACCACCGCCTCGGCGGTGTTCGGTGTGAAGCCGTTGGTCTTCCGCTCCGGGTCGATGTCGCCTGCCATCAGCACCGGGGACCTGGCCATCGCCCGTGAGGTCGACGCGTCACAACTCGAGCGTGGGGACATCGTCTCGGTGGTCAATGCCGCCGGATCGCGGGTCACGCACCGTTTGGTCGCGTCAACCGAACGTGACGGGGCGACGCAGCTCGTCCTCAAGGGCGACGCGAACAAGACGGCCGACGCCGAGGTGTACACCGCAACCCGTGCTCAGAAGGTGCTGTTCGACGTCCCGAGGGCCGGCTACGTCGTGAACGCCGCGGCGAGTCCAGGTGGAGTCTTCGTCCTCGGCGTGTTCGTCGCATCGATGGTCGCCGTGATCCTGCGCCACCCAAGAGACGACCGGCGCGGCGGCCCGGGCTCGGGCGACGGGCGGCGCCGCGGGGGAGCGCGGCGCAGAGCGTCCACCACGTCTCGATCCGTCGCCCGCTGCGCCGTCTCGGTTGCCTCCATTGGTGTCCTGGCCATCGCTTCGCCAGCGGCCGCGGCGTGGACGGACGCGGTGCTCGTGACCGGCACGAGCTATTCGACCCACACCGTGGTCCCTCCCGCCTCACTGGTCTGCAGCGGCGGTGGGCTGCTCTCCAGCCTGACCTACACCTGGCCCAACACCGATGTGCGCTACCAATATGTCGTCACGCTCGAGAATTCATCCGGCACCGTGGTGCGGACTGACGTCGTCGACAACACGGGCAGCACCTCCTCCAACCAGAGCATCACGTACGGGTTCACGCTGCTGAACGGGTTCTTCGGAATACCGGCAACGCTCACGGTGCGGGTGCGTCCGCGCCTCACGGCCACGCCTTCGTGGACGAGTAGCACCACGATCACCGCAACGGGGAAACTGGTGTCGATCGCATTCGTCGGGCTCGCGTCGAGCTGTACCTGACACCGCCGCTAGGATCTTCGCCGGGTGGGAGACCCGAAGGGACGCCGATGCCGCAAGGCGGACGACGCAGGGCCAGGTCCGGTCCGAGCACCAGTGGCTTCTGGCGCTTGGCGCTGCTCAACATCGGCGCAGCGCTCGGCGTGCTGTGCCTGGTGAGTGCTGCGGTCTGTGGGCTCATGAAGGTGAGCCCGATCGTGCTCCGCACGGACTCGATGGCGCCGGCTGTGTCCACCAGCGACCTCGTGCTGGTGAAGAAGGTCTCCGCCGGGGACGTCTCCGAGGGCGACATCGTGAGCGTGAACGACCGGCAGGGCAGACGCGTGACGCATCGCGTCGCCGCGGTGGAGCCCTATGGCAGCAGCATCCGCCTGACCCTGAAGGCCGACGCCAATCCCGCTCCGGACGCTGAGACGTACGACGTCACCGAGGTCAAGCGCGTCGTGCTGACGCTTCCATGGCTCGGCTGGCTGTTCGCGCCCGCCGACGGACTGCTCGCGCTCGTCATCGGGGGAGTGTTCATCGGCTGCCTGGTGATCGTGGCGTTCGTGCCGCGCCGACGGCTCCGCGGGACACGACGCGCCGACGGCTGAACTCCTACGATTCGATTTTCTGCGCGACCGGAGTAGGATTTGGCCATCGCCGTCACGAGGTATGGGAGTGCCTCACAGGTGGCGGTGATTGAGAGGGAGCCGAGGTCGCGTTGACGTTTGTCGTCGGCGATCTGCTTGCCTCCGCTGAACCCGATCGGGAGGGATTCCGAGAGGGAGCGCGGCGGCGGTGGTGTATCCCCTGGAGATTCGTCTCTGACACCGCCGCCGCCGTCCAGCCTCGCCCACCGGGTGTTCGGTTGAACCGACCCGAATAGGCTTGACCGGTGCCAACTTCCCCGTCGATCGGTGTCTTCGCCCTCCAGGGCGACGTACGCGAGCACGTACGCGTCCTGGGTGACCTCGGCGTGCCTGCATTCACGGTGCGCCGGCCCGAGGAGCTCGAGCGCTGCGACGCCCTGGTGCTGCCGGGTGGTGAGTCGACGACGATGTACAAGCTGGCGCGGTCGTTCGAGCTGTTCGAGCCGCTGGTCGAGCGACTTCGCGGTGGCATGCCGGCCTTCGGCACGTGCGCCGGGATGATCATGCTGGCCGACCACATCGAGGACGGCATCGCCGGACAGGAGACCCTCGGCGGGCTCGACATCACGGTGCGTCGCAACGCGTTCGGCCGCCAGGTCGACTCGTTCGAGGGCGACATCGAGTTCGACGGGTTCGGTGAGCCCGTGCACGCCGTGTTCATCCGCGCACCGTGGGTCGAGAAGCTCGGCCCAGAGGTCGAGACCCTCGCGACGATCCCATCGGGGGAGGCCGCCGGTAGAATCGTCGCCGTTCGGCAGGGCAACCTGATGGCGACCTCGTTCCACCCCGAAGTCGGGAGTGACGATCGCATCCATCGTTACTTCGTCGACCTCGTCAAGCAGTCGTAGAAAGGGCAGCTCATGTCAGGCCACTCCAAGTGGGCGACGACCAAGCACAAGAAGGCCATCGTCGACGCCAAGCGCGGCAAGATGTTCGCCAAGATGGTCAAGAACATCGAGGTGGCCGCCCGCGTCGGCGGCCCCGACCCCGACGGCAACCCCACGCTCTATGACGCGATCCAGAAGGCCAAGAAGTCCTCGGTCCCCAAGGACCACATCGACCGCGCCGTCAAGCGCGGCGGCGGCGTCGGCGACGACGCGGTCGACTACATCACGATCATGTACGAGGGCTATGCCCCCGGCGGCGTCGCGCTGCTCGTGGAGTGCCTGACCGACAACCGCAACCGCGCCGCGATGGAGGTGCGCACCGCGATGACCCGCAACGGCGGCACGATGGCCGACCCGGGCTCGGTGTCCTACATGTTCCACCGCAAGGGCGTCATCATCGTGCCGGCCGAGCAGGAGGGTGGCGAGACCAACGAGGACGACGTCCTGATGGCGGTGCTCGACGCAGGCGCCGAGGAGGTCAACGACCTCGACGGCTCGTTCGAGGTCGTCTGCGAGCCGACCGACCTGGTGGCCGTACGCACGGCGCTGCAGGACGCGGGGCTCGACTACGACTCGGCCGACGCGTCGTTCGTGCCCACGGTCACGGTCGAGGTCGACGTCGACGCGGCGACCAAGGTCATTCGCCTGATCGATGCGCTCGAGGACAGCGACGACGTCCAGAACGTGTTCGCCAACTACGACGCCTCCGACGAGGTCATGGCGCAGGTCCAGTAACCAGCGTGAAGGTCCAGGACCCGCAGGGGCAGACATGGCGGGTGCGCCGCCGCTGGCTGCCATGGCGTCCACGGCTGCGCGGCCGGGCGCTCGACCTCGGCGTGCAGATGACCGACGCAGCAGACGGTGCACCCGTGCTGTTGTTCCTGGTCGGTCTGGTGCTCATACCGGTTGCCGTGCTTCTGGCAGTGTTCGTGGCTGAGATTGCCTTGGCCTTGCTACTGGTCTCGGCGCTGACCTTGGGGCGCTCGATCTTCATCGGGCGATGGCCCATCGAGGTCTTTCGTGGATCGGACCTGGTGCACGAGGAGGCTGTTCGTGGTTGCAGCGACTCCGGCCTCCGGATGCTCGAGATCGGGGATGGCATCCGGAGGGGCGATCTGCCAAGCCCGGCGCGTCGCCCTCGTGCTGACGGCGAGCGCCGTCTAGGCTGTCGAACATGCGTTCGGTATGCGTGGTGCAGGCATGAGGGTTCTGGGCATCGACCCCGGTCTCACCCGGTGTGGCGTCGGTGTCGTCGACGGCTCGGTCGGCCGCGCCCTGACGATGGTCCACGTCGGCGTGTTCCGCACGCCGGCCGACCTCGACATCGCCCGCCGCCTCCACCAGCTGGAGCAGCAGGTCGAGGCGAGCATCCTCGAGCACCGCCCCGACGTCGTCGCGGTCGAGCGCGTCTTCAGCCAGCACAACGTCCGCACCGTGATGGGCACCGCCCAGGCCAGCGGCATCGCGATGGTCGTCGCCGCACGCCACGGCATACCCGTCCAGCTGCACACTCCCAGCGAGGTCAAGGCCGCGGTGACCGGCAGCGGACGCGCCGACAAGGCGCAGGTGACGCAGATGGTCACGCGACTGCTGCGGCTCACCACGGCGCCGACCCCGGCCGACGCCGCGGACGCCCTTGCGCTGGCGATCTGCCACATCTGGCGCGGGGGAGCGCAGACCCGGCTCCAGGCCGCCGTCGAGGCTCAGTCATCACGCGCCTCCGGCACGGTAGCCCGATGATCGCCCACGTACGCGGCCCGGTCGCCGCCGTGACCCTGACCTCGGCCGTCATCGACGTCGGGGGAGTCGGCATGCAGGTCATGTGCACGCCGAGCACGATCGCGTCGCTGCGCATCGGCCACGAGGTGCAGCTCTCGACCTCGATGGTGGTCCGAGAGGACTCGCTGACGATCTTCGGCTTCGCCAGCACCGACGAGCGCGACATGTTCGAGCTCGTCCAGACCGCGAGCGGCGTCGGCCCCAAGGTCGCGCAGGCGATGCTGGCCGTGCTCGACCCCGATCGGCTCCGCCAGGCGATCGGTCAGGGCGACCTCGCGACCCTGACCTCGGTGCCCGGCATCGGCCGCAAGGGTGCCGAGCGCATCGTCGTCGAGCTCAAGGACCGCGTCGGTGTCGCCACCATTGCGGCGACCGGTGCGCCGGCGTGGCGTGACCAGGTCCACGAGGCGCTGCTCGGGCTCGGCTGGTCGGCGCGTGACGCCGACGCCGCCCTCGAGCGGGTGGCCGCTGACCTCGAGCCCGGGGCGACCCCCGACGTCTCCACCGTCCTGCGCGACGCGCTCCGCACCCTGTCGAAGGCACGCTGATGGACGAACGCGAAGAGTTCGAGGCGATCGTCGCCGAGGCCGGACCCGAGGATCGCGCGTTCGAGGCGGCGCTTCGTCCCCGCACGCTCGACGAGCTGATCGGCCAGGAGCGCGTACGCGAACAGCTCTCCCTGATGCTCGAGGCGGCGGTGGCTCGCGGACGTACGCCCGACCACGTGCTGCTGTCCGGCCCGCCCGGGCTCGGCAAGACCACGATCGCGATGATCATCGCCCACCAGCTCGCGGCACCGCTGCGCATCACGAGCGGTCCGGCGATCCAGCACGCGGGAGACCTCGCCGCGATCCTCTCGGGGGTCAACGAGGGCGACGTCCTGTTCATCGACGAGATCCACCGCATGTCGAGGCCGGCCGAAGAGCTCCTCTACATGGCGATGGAGGACTTCCGCGTCGACGTCATCGTCGGCAAGGGGCCCGGCGCGACCGCCATCCCGCTCGAGATCCCGCCGTTCACGGTCGTCGGTGCGACGACCCGGGCCGGGCTGCTGCCGAGCCCGTTGCGCGACCGGTTCGGGTTCACCGCACAGCTCGACTACTACGCCGCCGACGAGCTGCACCGCATCGTCGACCGCTCGTCCGGCCTGCTCGACCTCGAGGTGACCGACGAGGGCGGCCGCGAGATCGCCTCGCGGTCCCGCGGCACACCACGCATCGCCAACCGGCTGCTGCGGCGCGTGCGCGACTTCGCCGAGGTGCGGGCCGGGGGAGTCGTCGACCACGACGTGGCGCGCGACGCGCTGGCGCTCTACGAGGTCGACGAGCTCGGCCTCGACCGCCTCGACCGGGCCGTGCTCGACGCGCTGTGCCGCAGCTTCGGCGGGGGACCGGTCGGCGTCTCGACGCTCGCGGTCGCCGTCGGCGAGGAGCGCGAGACCGTCGAGGAGCTCGCCGAACCCTTCCTCGTACGCCTGGGGTTCCTGGCCCGCACGCCTCGCGGACGCGTCGCCACGCCGCGCGCCTGGCGGCATTTGGGACTCCCTGTCCCGGCCGACGCTCGACCAATTGCCGCTCGACGACGACCCGCGATAAGCGTTGTGGCATGAGCCAGGTCACGATGCTGGCGCGGAGAGGCTAAACTTCCCGATGGCCTACGGTCATCCCTGCCCAACAGCGGCAACCTCATACTCGTACGGGAGCATCAAAGCGTGAAAGACCTGGGCGTACTCCTGCCCCTCATCCTCATCGTCCTTGCGTTCTTCTTCCTGGTCCTGCGCCCGGCCCGGGCGCGTCAGCAGGCGTTCCTCAAGGTGCAGAGTGAGCTGGCCCCCGGCGCGCGCGTCATGATCGCGAGTGGCATCTTCGGCGAGATCGTGTCCGTCGGCGACGAGACGATCGAGCTGCGCATCGCGCCCGACACGGTCATCACCGTCAAGCGCCAGGCCGTCGCCCACGTCATCCCGGACGCGACGCCCGAGACCGAGACGAGCACTGAGGACTGATGGCGACCAATCCCAAGAACCGGGGCTCCAAGGCTGCCAGCAACCTGCCCCGCCCGCGGCGCACCCTCGTGCTCTTCCTCGCGGCGATCATCGCGTTGTACGGCCTCGTCGCCCTGATCGACCTCAACCACAAGAAGGGCGAGCGACAGCGCGTGGCAGCCCAAGCTCGGGCTCGACCTCGAGGGCGGCACCCGCATCACGTTCGAGGCCAAGGCCACCAAGGGCAAGGTCGACAAGCCCAAGCTCGACCAGGCACGCGACATCATCGACCAGCGCGTCAACGCCACCGGCGTGAGCGAGGCCGAGGTGACGACCCAAAGCGGCAACCAGATCATCGTCGAGATCCCCGGACAGCGCAAAGCCGGCATCGTCGACCAGGTCGGCAAGACCGCCCAGATGCGATTCCGGCTGGTCTGGACCCAGAACCTCTCGAGCGCGGCCAAGGCGGTCGACACGAGCGCCGAGCAGAAGATCATCGACGGGATCGACTGGAGCAAGCTCTCGCTCGACCAGATGATCAAGGCCGAGACGACCGGGCATCGAGTCACTGCCCAAGGACGTTCAGCCGGGCATTGCCGCGCTGCAGAAGCAGGCGGCCGGCTTCGTGTGCACCAAGGGTGGCGTGCAGGTCGAGGACGTCTCGAACAAGCCGCTGGTCACGTGCGACACCAAGACCGGTGAGGTCCAGATCCTCAGCCCGGCGGTCATCGAGGGCACCGACGTCAAGAGCGCCAACCAGGCGTACGACTCGCAGAAGGCCCAGTGGCTCGTCGAGGTCAAGCTCAAGGGCAAGGGGACCGGCGTCTTCAAGACCGTCACCCAGGCCCTCACACCGCAGCAGAACCGCTTCGCCATCGTGCTCGACGGCGAGATCATCACGGCGCCGTCCTCACAGGCCTTGATCACCAACGGGGTCTCGCAGATCAGCGGCAGCTTCACCGCGTCGTCGTCCAAGACGCTGGCCAACCAGCTCAAGTTCGGCGCCCTGCCCCTGACGCTGAGCCTCAACGGCAGCGAGGAGATCGGACCGTCGCTGGCCGGCACCCAGCTCCACGCGGGCCTCCTCGCCGGCGTGATCGGCCTGATCCTGGTCGTGGTCTACTGCCTCTTCTACTACCGCGGTCTCGGGCTCGTGATCATCGGCTCGCTGCTGGTGGCGGCAGCGCTCACGTTCGTGCTGGTGCTGCTGCTCGGCAAGGGCATGGGCTTCACGCTGACGCTGCCGGGCATCGCCGGCCTGATCGTGGCGATCGGCATCACGGCGGACTCGTTCATCGTGTTCTTCGAGCGCATACGAGACGAGGTGCGCGACGGCAAGTCCCTGCGCCTCGCCGTCGAGGCCGGCTGGGTCCGCGCGCGGAGCACGATCCTGGCGGCCGACGCCGTGTCGATCCTCGCGGCGCTGACGCTGTTCATCTTCGCGATCGGTGTCGTCCGGGGCTTCGCCTTCGCGCTGGGTCTCACGACCCTGATCGACGTGTTCGTCGTGTTCTTGTTCACCAAGCCGGTGGTCTCGCTGCTGGCCCGGACGAAGTTCTTCGGCCAGGGGCACAAGCTCTCCGGGCTCGACGCCGCTCACCTTGGCATCAAGGGGCGCAAGGTCTCGCAGATCGCCCGTTCGGCAGAAGCCCGCACCACTGGAGAGGTCAACTGATGGGCCGCATCAGCACATTCGGACAGCACCTCTACGAAGGGCGCATCTCGTTCGACTTCGTCGGTCGCCGCAAGCTCTGGTACTCGATCTCGGCCATCATCGTGATCGTGCGCGACCTCGGCATTCGTGCTCCGCGGGTTCAACTACGGCGTGGAGTTCAAGGGCGGCGTCGAGTTCACCGCGACGGTCAAGACCGCCAACTCGGCGACGTCCGACGACATGGCTCAGGCCGTCGAGGACTCGGGCGTCTCGGACGCCGGTGACCCGACGGTCCAGACGTCGGGCGAGCAAGCAGATCCGCATGCAGACCCGCGCGCTGTCGCAGGACCAGGCGACGACCGATCAAGGAGTCCATGCTCAAGGCAGGGGCCACCGAGGTCAGCCAGAACCTGATCGGGCCGACGTACGGCAAACAGGTCGCCAACAAGGCGCTCAAGGGCCTGATCGTCTTCCTGATCATCGTGGTGCTGTTCATCTGGGCGTACTTCCGCGAGTGGCGAATGTCCGTCGCGGGCATCGTCGCGCTGGCGCACGACCTCATCATCACCGGCGGCGTCTATGCGCTGTCGGGATTCGAGGTCACCCCAGCGACGGTGACCGGCTTGCTGACGATCCTCGGCTACTCGCTCTACGACACCGTGGTGGTCTTCGACAAGGTGCGCGAGAACACCAGGGGCATCCTCAAGTCGACGTCCAAGACGTACGCCGAGCAGGCCAACCTGGCGCTCAACCAGACGCTCGTACGCTCGATCAACACCTCGATCACGGCGCTTGCTGCCCGTGGGTGCGCTCCTGTTCGCCGGCGCCGCGATCCTGGGCACCGGTCCGCTCAAGGACCTCGCGCTCGCGTTGTTCGTCGGCATGCTCGCCGGTACCTACTCCTCGATCTTCATCGCGACCCCGTTCGCGTCGCAGCTCAAGGAGAGGGAGCCGGCGATCAAGGCCCAGGCGGCTCGTGTCATGGCCAAGCGCGCCAAGCAGGGCGACGCACCGGTCGAGGCCGCCGCGCCGGCCACGGTTCATCGCCCCGTGGCGTCCTCGGGGGCCTCGAAGCGTACGCAGCCGTCCCGGCAGCCGCGCTCCAAGCGGGGCAAGGGTCACTAGTCCTGGCTGCCCCGTGCCATGCTGTACCAACTGATTCAGTGGCACGGGGATAGTCCGGGCTACGCCGCATCTTGGAGGAGAAACCCATGAAGATCCCTATGGCCATTGCGAGTGCCGTGCTG
Organism: uncultured Actinomycetota bacterium; assembly: GCA_963806345.1. Lineage (GTDB taxonomy): Bacteria > Actinomycetota > Actinomycetes > Propionibacteriales > Nocardioidaceae > Aeromicrobium. The sequence goes on from CAWDXV010000026.1 coordinate 142,065, forward strand.
CTGGCCGGCACGCTGGCTGCGTGTGGCGGCGGCGACGGCGGCAGCGGGGGTTCGGGCAGCGACTACTGCAAGGACCTCAAGAAGGCCCAGGCGTCCTTCGGCGACTTCTCGTCGGGCGACCTCGGTGACCTCGACGCCGCGTTCAAGACGTTCCACAAGCTGGCTGACGAGGCGCCGAGCGACATCGACGCCGACTGGAAGAAGCTCGACACCGCGCTCAACACGGTCGAGAAGGCCCTCAAGGACGCCGGCCTGAAGTTCTCCGACCTCGCCGAGGTCCAGCAGGGCAAGATCCCCGAGAACGTCGACCCGTCGAAGCTCCAGGGACTGGCGACCGAGATGTCCAAGCTCAGCAGCTCGGACTTCACCAAGGCGTCCAAGGCCATCGAGACGCACGCGAAGAAGACCTGCAAGGTCGACCTCAACGGTTCGTAAGTCACGTTGACGGCAGGTCTCGTGGGCATCCGCCCGCGGGACCTGCTGTCATTCGCCACCCAGAGGGAGAACATGAGCGACCTGACCGAGACGATCGATCGCCTCGTCCGTCCGATCGAGGACTGGCCCGAGCCCGGCGTCACGTTCCGTGACATCACGCCCCTGCTCGCCGACCCGGTCGCCCTGGCGGCCGTGATCGACGGGATGGTCGAGCTCGCCGAGCAGGTCGGGCCGATCGACGCGGTGCTCGGCATCGAGGCGCGCGGCTTCCTGTTCGGGCCCAGCATCGCCCTGCGGCTCGGCGCCGGCTTCGTGCCGGTCCGCAAGGCCGGCAAGCTGCCGGCGACGTCGCTGTCCACCTCGTACGACCTGGAGTACGGGTCGGCCGTCCTCGAGATGCACGTCGACGCACTCCACCCAGGTGCGCGGGTGCTCGTCGTCGACGACGTCCTCGCGACCGGCGGCACGATGCTGGCGGCTGCGGACCTCGTCCGCCAGGCCGGCGGCACGGTTGCCGGCAACCTCGTCCTGATCGAGCTGCTCGCACTCGGCGGCCAGGAGCGACTGGCCCCGCTCGGCTGTGCGAGCCTGCGTACGTACTAGGCCCCCATCCCAGAATCGAGACCCATGAACCCCCACCAGGTCCGCGTCGTCGCCCTCATCCTCGTCACCGTGCTCGTGCTGGCCGCTGCGGCCACGCTGATCGACGGTCTCCTGAGCTGACCTGACCGTTCTCTGAGCGTGACCCACTGACATACGATGGAAAGACACAGTGAGGATCGCGATGGCTGAACGCACCGAGGCGCCGCCGGTCGAGTCGAAGAATTCCGACTCGGCACCGGCTTCTGCGCGTGTGCGCAACCGGCTGGCCCGCATCGGCGGCAAGTCGGGATCCTCCGACGCGGTGCTCGACCCGCTGATCAAGGTCTATCGGACGACCCATCCCAAGGGCGACGTCACGTCGATCCAGAAGGCGTACGAGATCGCCGAGCGGATGCACGAGGGGCAGACCCGCAAGAGCGGCGATCCCTACATCACGCACCCGCTCGCGGTGGCGACGATCCTCGCCGAGCTCGGCATGACGGCGCCGACCCTGTGCGCGGCGCTGCTGCACGACACCGTCGAGGACACCGACTACACGCTCGCGGAGCTGAGCGCCGACTTCGGCGACGAGGTCCGGCAGCTCGTCGACGGCGTCACCAAGCTCGACAAGGTCAAGTACGGCGACTCGGCGCAGTCCGAGACGATCCGCAAGATGGTCGTGGCGATGAGCCGCGACATCCGCGTGCTGGTCATCAAGCTCGCCGACCGGCTGCACAACATGCGCACGCTCCGCTACCTGCGGCAGGACAAGCAGGAGCGCATCGCGCGCGAGACCATCGAGATCTTCGCGCCCCTGGCGCACCGGCTCGGCATGAACACGATCAAGTGGGAGCTCGAGGATCTCGCGTTCGCGACCCTGCACCCCAAGGTCTACGACGAGATCGTGCGACTCGTCGCCGACCGGGCGCCGTCCCGCGAGCAGTTCCTCGAGCGGGTCGTCAACGACGTCGAGTCCGACCTGCGGCACGTCAAGCTCAAGGCCAAGGTCTCCAGCCGGCCCAAGCACTACTACTCGATCTACCAGAAGATGCTCGTCGGCGGCCGCGAGTTCTCCGACATCTTCGACCTCGTCGGCGTACGCATCCTCGTCGACACCGTCGCCGACTGTTACGGCGTGCTCGGCGTGCTGCACGCCCGGTGGAACCCGATTCCCGGGCGGTTCAAGGACTACATCTCGGTCCCGAAGTTCAACATGTACCAGTCGCTGCACACCACGGTGATCGGTCCTCAGGGCAAGCCGGTGGAGCTGCAGATCCGTACCAACGCGATGCACCGCCGCGCCGAGTACGGTGTCGCGGCGCACTGGAAGTACAAGGAGGACGCCACCGCGGGCAAGTCCGGCAAGGGTCCCGACAAGGACGACATGCTGTGGCTGCGCGAGCTGCTCGACTGGCAGTCCGAGACGTCCGACTCCGTCGACTTCCTCGACTCGCTGCGGTTCGAGATCAACAACGCCGGTGTCTACGCCTACACGCCACGCGGCGACCTGATCCAGCTGCCGGCCAAGGCCACGCCGGTCGACTTCGCGTACGCCGTGCACACCGAGGTCGGGCACGCCTGCATCGGCGCCCGCGTCAACGGCCGGCTCGTGTCGCTGGAGTCCGAGCTCGAGAGCGGCGACGTCGTCGAGGTCTTCACCTCCAAGTCGCCAGATGCCGGGCCGAGTCGTGACTGGCTCGAGTTCGTCGCCAGCCCGCGAGCCCGCAACAAGATCCGCCAGTGGTTCACCAAGGAGCGCCGCGACGAGGCGATCGAGCGCGGCAAGGACCTGATCGCCAAGCAGATGCGCAAGGAGGGTCTGCCGCTGCACCGGCTGTTCCGGCACGAGACCCTCGACACCGTCGCCAAGGAGCTGCACCTCGCCGACGTGTCGACGCTCTACGCGTCGGTCGGTGAGGGCAACGTCGGCGCGCAGAACGTCGTCGAGCGGGTCATCGACCTCGCCGGTGGTCGCGAAGGCGCCGAGGAGGACCTCGCAGAGGCGACCTCGCTGCCCGGCGTCGGGACGCGTCGCCCCCGCACGGAGAGTCGCGATGCCGGCGTCGTCGTCGAAGGGCTCGACGGCGACATCATGATCAAGCTGGCCCGGTGCTGCACCCCCGTACCCGGTGACGCGATCGAGGGGTTCGTGACGCGTACGGCCGGGGTCTCGGTGCACCGCACGGACTGCGTCAACCTGCTGTCGCTGCGCAGCCAGCCCGAGCGGCTGGTCTCGGTGCACTGGGCGCCGACCGGCAAGAGCACGTTCCTGGTGGCGGTGCAGGTCGAAGGGCTCGACCGTCCGCGGCTGCTGAGCGACATCACCCGGGTCATCTCCGACCAGCACGTCAACATCTTGTCGGCGTCGCTGTCGACCGGCCGCGACCGCGTGGCCAAGTCGAAGTTCACGTTCGAGATGGCCGACCCCAAGCACCTGGGCCACGTCCTCTCGGCCGTACGCACCGTCGAAGGCGTCTTCGACGTCTACCGCCTCACCCAATAACGCTGACCGCGCGGGTCACTTTTGGCCCGCTGACGCGTCAGTTTTGGCCCGCTGACGGGTCAGTTTTCGGCCATGAGGCGTGCTGGCCGTGGGTTGGGTGACGGGCTGGTCGGGCGAGTGCCCCACCACCGGGCCATGGGCTTGATGCCCAGAAGGTCACCGAGCTCGTCCTCGAAAGAGGTGTCGGCGCCGAAGATTCGCTGAGCGGGTGCCGATGACCCACCGCCATCCGTACATCTGTCTGAGGTAGTCGCGGCGCTCGCGGTCGTGGCATGCGGTGAGGCGTCGCGGTATGAAACTCGCTGCCGTCATACTCCGATCCGATCAGGAGCTCGGGATAGGGCAGGTCGAGGAAGAACGACCTGCCGAAGTCGTCAACGACCTCGAACTGGGGCTCCGGCGGCGGAAAGTCCGGCGTCAAGCATCCGGAGTCGTTGCCAGGATTCACCGGGTGACTGCGTCCTCGGCTCGATGATCACGGCGAGGCTTCGCGCCTGGACGATCCCGCGATATCCCTTGAGTCGAGCGACGTACTCGATGACCGCGTCGACATCGATCGAGTCCGGCATGGGCGAAGGCGTCGGCGGCTGCCAAGGCGTACGGTCGATACATCTTGCGGAGCAGGTCGGAGACGGTCCGAACCGGCGTCGTGAGGTGCACGCCGTCGACGAACTGGATGTCCTCGCTCCAGATGATCGCCTGCCGCGCGCGACTGCCAGGGTGCGGGACGCGGCGCACCCCGTGCCGCACGACCAACGCCGGCTCGAAGTCGTGCCGACGACCGGGCGCGAAGACGTCGAGGCCGCGCACCCACGCCGCCGTCTCGTCGCAGACCACGGCGTTCGGCGGGGTGACCAGGGTGATCGCACGCAGCCGCCCGCTGCGGGAGTCCGGCACGCGAGCGTCGACGTAGACGTTGCGAAACTCCCGACGCACGAGTCCGAGCTTGAGGTGGACTCGAAGGGCCTCCGGTGCGAGGCCGAGATCCAGTGCCATCTGCGAGGTGAATGGAAATCCGTCGTGGATCAGGGAGGACATGCAGGGATCAAAGCCGTATGTGTCGTCAACGTCGATCCGCGCGTCCACAGGCGTCGAAAAGTGACGCGTCGGCGGGTGAGAACCGACGCGTCAGGGTGAAAGTGACCCGTCCGGGCGAAAAGTGACGCGTCGGCGGGCGGAACGTGACGCGTCAGCGTGCGGAAGTGACGCGTCAGCGTTGGGTCCCGCTAAGGTCGCGGGATGCGAGTTCGGGGGACAGCAGGACGACTGGCGGTCGTGGCGTTGTCGATCGGCGTGCTGGCGGGGTGCGGAGGATCCGGATCCGGCTCTGACTCCGGCGGTTCGCGGGCTGCCGACATGGCTGACGAGATGGCGAACGCCTTGGCACTGCGCTGGACGGCACCGCAGGCAGCACCCCGGCTCTTGGGCGTGGCGAGACGAGGCTGCGACAGGCTCACCGGTCGCGGTGAGCGGAAGTCAGGAGTAGTCGGCCTGGGCCTTCTTGGCCATGTCGAGGAAGGCTTCCTTGGACGCCTTGTCGGCCTCGAGGTCCTTGACCTTCTTCTTGTCGCCCTTGGCCTCGGCGGCGGCGATCTTCTCGCCGACCTCGTCGATCGCGCGCTGGAGCTTGCCGATCATGTCGTCGGCGCGAGCGGACTTCTCCGGATCGGTCTTCTTCCACTTGCTCTCGGTCGCCTCGCGCACGGCCTGCTCGACCTTGCGGATGCGCGCCTCGAACTCGCCGATCTTGGCCCGCGGGACCTTGCCTGCGTCCTCCCAGCGATCGGCGATGTCGAGCCACGCCTTGCGGGCGGCGTCGATGTCCTTGATCGGGAGGAGCTTCTCGGCCTCGGCCAGGATCTCGAGCTTCTTCTCGGCGTTGACCTCGTACTCGGCGTCGAGCTTGGCATTGGCCTCGTCGCGCGCCGTGAAGAACGCGTCCTGCGCCGCCCGGAACCTCTTCCAGAGCTTGTCCTCGACGTTGCGGGGTGCGGAGCCGGCCTTCTTCCACTCCGTCATCAGGTCGCGGTACTTGCCGGCGGTCGGCCCCCACTCGGTCGACGTCGAGAGCGCCTCGGCCTCGACGATCAGCTTCTCCTTGATCGTCTTGGCGTGCTCGCGCAGCGTCGACTGCTCGCCGAAGTGGGTCTTGCGACGGCGCGTGTACGCCGTACGGGCCGTGCTGAAGCGGTGCCACAGCTCGTCATCGGCGGACTTGCTGAGCCGGGGGAGCGCCTTCCACTCATCGAGCAGGGCACGGAGCTTGTCGGCGCCGGCCTTCCAGTCGCTGCCCGCCGCGATCTTCTCGGCCTCGTCGGCGATGCGGGTCTTCTCGGTCTGCGCCTCGGCAACCTTGGCGGCCCGCTCGACCTTTCGGACCTCGCGCTGCTTGTCGATCGCCGGCTGCAGGGCGTCGAGCCGCTTCAGCAACGAGTCGAGATCGCCGAGCGCCTGGGCGTCGACGATCTGTGCGCGCACCTTGGTGACGGCCTTGGCCGCGTCGTCAGGGGAGAGCGCACCGCCTTCGAGGCGCTTCTCCAGCAGGTCGACCTCGACCTCGAGTCCTTCGTAGCGGCGCACGTACAACGACATCGCCTCAGCGGGGTCACCGCCGGGCCACTGGCCGATCAGTCGTTCACCGTCAGTGGTCTTGACGTAGACATTGCCTTCGTCGTCGACACGACCCCAAGGGTTCGTGGGCGCAGAACTCATGGCCGACAGTGTAGGCGTCAGCCGGGTCGGTCGGTTGCCAGTGCGTCTCGCGTACCCTGTCGCACGTGCTTCTCACGTCATTTCCGGCTGGTCCGCTGCAGGCCAACTGCTACTTCGTCTCGCGCGGACCCGGCACGGGCTGCGCCATCGTCGACCCCGGAATGGACGCCATGGAAGGGGTCCACGCGGTCGTCGCCGAGCACAACCTGACGCCCACGGCGGTGCTCATCACGCACGGCCACTTCGACCACATGTGGTGCGCCCAGGACGTCGCGAGCGAGTACGGCTGCCCGGTCTGGATCCACCCGGCCGACAAGCACCTGCTGGCCGACCCGATGGCCGCGATCTCGGGCGAGTCGGCTGCCATGCTGCGCAGTCAGCTCGGCATGACCGACCTGCCCGAGTTCACCGAGCCGGCCGACGTACGCGATGCGGTCGACGGCGCGCGCATCGAGGTCGACGGCCTGACGTTCCTCGTCGACCACGTCCCCGGCCACACGCCCGGCACGGTGTTCTATCGCGTCGACTACGACGGACCCGAGGACGTCTCGCAGGTCATGTTCTCCGGCGACTTCCTGTTCGCCGGCTCGATCGGGCGTACGGACCTCACCGGCGGATCGCACCCGCAGATGCAGGACAGCCTGCGCGACCGCGTGCTGCCGCTCGATGACGACATCGTCGTGCTGCCTGGCCACGGTGGCCAGACGTCGATCGGCCGCGAGCGCGCGACCAACCCGTTCCTCGCGGAGCTGATCGCATGAGCGGCGGCAAGGTGAGCAAGCTCAGCGGCTTCCCGGAGTTCCTGCCGGCGGAGCGCAACGTCGAGCTCATCGTGCTCGACCACCTGCGCACGGTCTTCGAGCTGCACGGCTTCGCGTCGATCGAGACCCGCGCGGTCGAGACGATGGACCAGCTGCTCCGCAAGGGCGAGATCGACAAAGAGGTGTACGTCCTGCGCCGCCTGCAGGCCGGTGAGGGCGACAGCGACTCCGGGATGGGACTGCACTTCGACCTCACGGTGCCGTTCGCCCGGTACGTCCTGGAGAACGCCGGCAAGCTCGAGTTCCCGTTCCGCCGCTACCAGATCCAGAAGGTGTGGCGCGGCGAGCGTCCCCAGCAGGGCCGGTTCCGCGAGTTCACGCAGGCCGACATCGACATCATCGCCAAGGACGCGCTGCCGTTCCACTTCGACGTCGAGATCGCGCAGGTCATGGCCGAGGCGCTGTCGGGCCTGCCGGTGCCGCAGCTGACGCTGCAGGTCAGCAACCGCAAGGTCCTCGAGGGGTTCTACCTCGGCCTCGGCATCGCCGAGCCCACCGCGGTCATGCCGATCGTCGACAAGCTCGACAAGGTGCCGGCCGACAAGATCGCCGAGCTGCTGCAGACCGATGCGGGCCTCACCGCCGAGCAGGCCGCGCAGTGCCTGGCACTGGCGGACGTACGCACGACCGACGCGTCGTTCGTCGATGAGGTACGCGCCCTGGGCGTCAGCCACCCGCTGCTCGACGAGGGGCTCGAGGAGCTCCGCCAGGTCGTCGTCGGTGCCGCCGGCGCCGACGGCGTCAGCATCGTCGCGGACCTGCGCATCGCGCGCGGGCTCGACTACTACACCGGCACGGTGTTCGAGACCCGGATGGCCGGCTATGAGCACCTCGGCTCGATCTGCTCCGGCGGTCGCTACGACCAGCTCGCGCAGCGACGGCAAGAACACCTATCCCGGCGTCGGCATCTCGCTGGGCGTCTCGCGCCTGCTCGTCCCGCTCGTCGCCGACGGCCTCACCGCCGACCGCTCGGTGCCCAGCACGGTCCTCGTCGCACTGGTCGACGAGGAGTCGCGCCCGGCCAGCGTCGAGGTCGCTTCGGCCCTCCGCGCGCGCGGCATCCCGACCGAAGTGGCGGCCAGCGCGCAGAAGTTCGGCAAGCAGATTCGCTACGCGGAACGCCGGGGCATACCGTTTGTCTGGTTCCCCGCGAACGGCGACCAACCGCACCAGGTCAGGGACATCCGCGTCGGCGAGCAGACCGACGCCGACCTGACGACCTGGGCACCGCCCGCCGAAGACCTCAAGCCTCACATCCTGAGCACACCTAGCAAGGAGCAGAACACGTGATCCGCACCCACGACGCCGGAAGCCTGCGCGCCGAAGACATCGGCCAGCAGGTCACCCTCGCCGGATGGGTGGCCCGTCGTCGAGATCACGGCGGCGTCGCGTTCATCGACCTCCGCGAGGCCTCCGGCGTCGTCCAGGTGGTCGTACGCGAGGAGGTCGCGCACCAGCTGCGGGCCGAGTTCTGCCTCAAGATCGTCGGGACGGTGCAGAAGCGCCCCGAAGGCAACGAGAACGCCGGCATCCCCACCGGTGACATCGAGGTCATCGCCGACGACGTGGAGATCCTCAGCGCCGCGGCACCGCTGCCGTTCCCGATCGACGACCACGTCGACGTCGGCGAGGAGGCGCGCCTCAAGTACCGCTACCTCGACCTGCGCCGCGCGGCACCCGCCCACGCCATCCGGCTGCGCAGCAAGGTCAACCGGGCCGCTCGCGAGGTCCTCGACCAGCACGACTTCGTCGAGATCGAGACCCCGACGCTGACGCGTTCGACGCCCGAGGGCGCTCGCGACTTCCTGGTGCCGGCCCGGCTCAAGCCCGGCAGCTGGTACGCCCTGCCGCAGAGTCCGCAGCTGTTCAAGCAGCTGCTGATGGTCGGCGGCATGGAGCGCTACTTCCAGATCGCGCGCTGCTACCGCGACGAGGACTTCCGCGCCGACCGCCAGCCCGAGTTCACCCAGCTCGATGTCGAGATGAGCTTCGTCGAGCAGGACGACGTCCTGGCGCTCGCCGAGGAGATCCTGGTCGCGCTGTGGAAGCTGATCGGCCACGACATCAGCACCCCCATCCCGCGCATGACGTATGCCGACGCGATGGCTCGTTATGGCTCGGACAAGCCCGACCTGCGCATCGAGACCGAGCTGATCGACTGCACCGAGTTCTTCAAGGACACCACGTTCCGCGTGTTCCAGGCCCCGTACGTCGGCGCCGTGGTCATGCCCGGCGGCGCGTCGCAGCCCCGTCGCCAGCTCGACGCCTGGCAGGAATGGGCCAAGCAGCGCGGCGCCAAGGGACTGGCCTACGTCCTCGTCGGCGAGGACGGTGAGCTCGGCGGCCCGGTCGCCAAGAACCTCACCGACGCCGAGCGTGCCGGCCTGGCCGATCACGTCGGTGCCAAGCCCGGCGACTGCATCTTCTTCGGCGCCGGCGCGGTCAAGTCCTCACGAGCGCTGCTGGGGGCCGCGCGCCTCGAGATCGGCCGTCGCGCCGGGCTCATCGACGAGTCGGCCTGGAAGTTCGTCTGGATCGTCGACGCGCCCCTGTTCGAGCCTGCAGACGATGCGACTGCCGCTGGCGACGTTGCTGTCGGCAGCGGTGCCTGGACTGCCGTGCACCACGCGTTCACGTCACCCAAGGACCTCGACACGTTCGACACCGATCCCGGCAACGCGATCGCCTGGGCGTACGACATCGTCTGCAACGGCAACGAGATCGGCGGCGGGTCGATCCGTATCCACCGTGAGGACATCCAGAAGCGCGTCTTCGCGATCATGGGACTCGAGGAGGAGGAGGCGAACGAGAAGTTCGGCTTCCTGCTCGAGGCCTTCAAGTTCGGCGCGCCCCCGCACGGCGGCATCGCGTTCGGCTGGGACCGGATCGTCTCGCTGCTGACCGGATCGGACTCGATCCGCGAGGTCATCGCGTTCCCGAAGTCGGGCGGCGGCTTCGACCCGCTGACTGCGGCACCCGCGCCCATCACGCCGGAGCAGCGCAAGGACGCCGGCGTGGACTGGACTCCCGAGCCGAAGAAGGCGCCCAACGGCGGAGTGCCCGCTCCGGAGCCCAAGAAGGCCGAGCCGCAAGGCTGACCCCGCAGGCTGACCCACCTGCTACATGTCGTCGCCGATGAACATCGGGTCGCCACTCTCGGTGGCGATTGCGCCGATTTTGGTGCACGCGCCTGACGGGATCTCGCAGTCGAAGACGTCGGCCTTGAGCACAGGGTTGGTCATCGTTTGTTTCTTGGTCGTGACCGCGACCAGCACCGACCCGTCGGTGTCGATCGTGTACCAGCCGTCCGTCCTGCTGCCGGCGTCGAGCTGAATGGCTCGGCCGCCCGGCGCAATCGGCTCGAGCCGGTTCGACCAGTAGAGGATGTTCTTGCCGTCGTATGTCAGTTGGGCATCGATCGCACCTTTGACGTAGCGCCAGCCGCTGGGTGCCATGGTCGGCGCGGCGTCGGCCCACAGGATCGTGCCGTGCCGGACGTCGGCGACGCGCAGCTTGGGACCACCGAGCTGCGTCCAGACGTTGTCGTCGACCTGCCAGATGAAGGTGCCCTCGGGCGTACGGACGAAGGCGTCGCCACCGTCGAGCCCGTCGACCTTGAACGTCGCGCAGGTCTTGCCCGTGCACGCCAGCTCGCGGGTCGACACCACGGACCGCCCAGAGAGGTCGTAGACCACGACCCGCACGAACGTGCCGTGGTTCTCGGTCCACGTGACCCATGGGCGTTGCGAGTCGATCTTGGACGATGGATGAAAGCCCTTGACCGGCGTCGGTGGTCCATCACCCAGCTCCACGACCTTGCCGTCGTGCCCCAGCATCCTCGGCTTTTGGTCCTTGTCGAAGAACACCATCCCGTAGGGGGTCGCCGACGCGTCGGTGTCGAGGTAGTCCATGTCCTTCTTCGTGTACGACTTGTCGCCGAGGTTGATGAGTCCGTCCGGCGCGGGATCGGCGAAGGCGCGCAGCCCGTTGGCGACGTCGAACGCCGCCACAGTGCGGTAGGCCGGACCGGTCGGATCCGACCGACCGGGCGTTCCGTCGTCGTGGACGACCTGGACCGCCATCAGCGCCACGGCAGCGACCGTCAATGCGGATGCGGCCAGCAGCCCACCGCGCCGGCGACGGCGGATCGTACGTCCCCGCCGGGTGGCGGCAGCCAGGTCACCGGCAGGGGGCACGATGTCGTCGAGGTGTGATGCGAGGATCTCGCGGAGGTCGGTGCTCATGTGGGTTCTCCTGTTCTGGGTGCCACCGAGTGCGTAGACGGCCCGACGTCGCGGGCCCGAAGGGTCGTGAGGGCGGCTGACGCCTGGGACTTGACGGTGCCCCGGCTGCACCCGAGGGCGTCGGCGATCTGCTGCTCTGAGAGGTCCTCGTAGTAGCGCAGCACGATCACGGCGCGCTGACGCACCGGCAGCGTGAGGACGATGCGCCACAGCTCGTCACGCTGGACCACGCCGGGTTCGTGCGATCCGATGGATGTGGTCGGGGGTGGCTCGGCAACGCTGCGTTCAGACTTCCACCACGAACGCCGTCTGACGCCCAACAGCTCGTTGATCGCCATACGCCGGACGTACGCTTCTGGGTCGTCGGCCGCCCGCACCTTGCGCCACGCGGCGTACGCCTTGGCGTAGGCAGACTGCAAGGCGTCCTCGGCCGACCCAGCATCACCCGCTATGGCGTACGTCGTGCGGAACAGCGGGGCCCAACTGCGCCGGAAGAACTCGGCAAACTCCGTGTCAGCGTTCACGTGCACCTGCTCCCCGTTCAGCGTGATCGTGGCTTCCATGCACAGTAGATGCCGCGAGCGCTGCAAAAGGTTGGCTCGGGCGGCACATTGATCGCGTGAGGGCGGACCGGGCAGGCGTCAGCACCGGCAACTAGGCTCGCCACATGAGCGACGACGGGCTGTTCGATCTTCCTGAAGCGCCCCCGTCGACCGGCACAGGTGGCGGGAGCCTCTCGGGCAACACCCATGCGTCGGCGCCGTTGGCCGTACGCATGCGGCCGCAGTCGCTCGACGAGCTCGTCGGCCAGCAGCACCTGCTGGCACCTGGCTCGCCGCTGCGACAGATGATCGAGGGCAACCAGCCGCTGACGATCCTGCTCTGGGGTCCACCCGGCACCGGCAAGACCACGATCGCGAGCCTGCTCAGCGCCCATACGCAACGCCGATTCGTCGAGGTCTCCGCGGTCTCGGCAGGCGTCAAGGAGGTCCGCGAGACCATCGCCGGTGCGCGGCGTGCGCTGGCGCAGAGCGGGGTCGAGACCGTCCTGTTCGTGGACGAGGTCCACCGGTTCAGCAAGTCGCAGCAGGACGCCCTGCTGCCCGGCGTCGAGAACCGCTGGGTGTCGCTCGTCGCGGCCACGACCGAGAACCCGCACTTCAGCGTCATCTCGCCGCTGCTGAGCCGCAGCCTGCTCCTCACGCTCGAGTCCCTGACCGACGACGACATCGGCGTGCTCGTCGACCGTGCGCTCACGGACGAACGTGGCCTGGGCGGCACCGTCACGCTGACCGACGAGGCCAAGAGCCACCTCGTACGCCTTGCCGGCGGCGACGGCCGACGCGTGCTGACCTACCTCGAAGCCGCCGCCGGTGCCGCGACGAGCCAGGGCAAGACCGAGATCGACGTCGATGACGCCGCCCTGGCCGTCGACAAGGCCGCGGTGCGCTACGACCGGCAGGGTGATCAGCACTACGACGTCATCAGCGCGTTCATCAAGTCGATCCGCGGCTCGGATGTCGACGCGTCCCTGCACTACCTCGCGCGCATGATCGAGGCGGGGGAGGACCCACGGTTCATCGCCCGCCGGCTGATGATCCACGCGAGCGAGGACATCGGCATGGCCGACCCGACCGCTCTGCCCCTGGCCACGGCCACGGCGCAGGCCGTCGCGATGATCGGGTTCCCCGAGGCACGCATCCCGTTGGCCCAGGCCGTGATCCACCTCGCGTCGGCGCCGAAGTCGAATGCCGTCGTCGAGGCGATCAACCGTGCGCAGGCCGACGTGCACGCCGGCAAGATCGGCGCCGTTCCACCCGCGCTCCGCGACGCGCACTACTCCGGCGCCAAGAAGCTCGGCCACGGCCACGACTACACGTACCCCCACAACGACGTCCGCGGGGTGGTCGGACAGCAGTACGCACCCGACGACGTCGACGGGGCGACCTACTACGAGCCCACCGAGCACGGATTCGAGGCACGGCTGGGTGAGCGTCTTGCCGTGATCCGGGCCATCCTGCGCGACCGCTGACGAGATAGGCTCGTGGGCATGTCGGCGGAGCTCTGGATCCTCGTCGCGACCGCTGTCCTGGTGGTCGTGGCGATCGGTGCTGCCCTGATTGCCGTACGCGCGGCCCGTCGCACCGCACGGTTCCAGCAGATCGCACCCGACCGCCTGACGGTGCCGCCGTCCCAGGAGCTCGTACGCCTCGACCGCCTGCCGGTGCCCGAGGCCACCACGGACGAACCGGCCGCGCTGAGCGCAGAGCTGGAGCCCCACGTCGTGGAGGGCCGACTCGTCGTGCCGCCGACCCAGCAACAGGTCGTCAACACCGCGCTGGGACGTCCCGGCGTACGCCTCTCGATCCTTGCCCACGGGCTGGCCCACGCGTTGCGGCCCGAGAGCCGCGACCGCATCACAGCGCTGATGCGTCGCGAATATCGCCGCCGCCGCCGCGAACGCCTCCAGGCCGGACGTCGCGCCGTACGCGCAGGCCGTCCCACCCCGCCCTCTGAGGAATGGCTGGGGGGTCCTCATGAAATCGAGAGTCGTCTGGTTCGTGGCCGGCTCCGCGGCCGGCCTCTACGCCTCGGTCAAGGCGCGTCGAGCCGCCTACCGGCTCTCCACGCCGGGTCTCGTCGACCAGGCCGCAGCCCTCGGGCTCGGCTGGCGAGCGTTCAGCTCAGAGCTGCGAGACGGCATGGAGACTCGTCAGCGCGACATCGCGCGCGAGCTGTCCGGCGCCCCCGATGACCACACCGACCTGCTCCGCCTCGAGGCCGAGCACACCCAGAAGGACCAGACCTGATGCAGACCGCGGAGATCCGCCGCCGATTCCTCGCGCACTTCGAGAACGCCGGCCACACCGTCGTGCCCTCGGCGCCGTTGCTGTTCGACGACCCCAACCTGCTGTTCGTCAACGCCGGCATGGTGCCGTTCAAGCCCTACTTCCTTGGCCAGGAGACCCCGCCGTGGGACACCGCCACGAGCGTCCAGAAGTGCGTACGCACGCAGGACATCGAGGAGGTCGGCAAGACCACCCGCCACGGCACGTTCTTCCAGATGAACGGCAACTTCTCGTTCGGCGACTACTTCAAGGCCGGTGCGATCACGCACGCCTGGACCCTCATCACCAGCTCGGTCGCTGACGGCGGCCTCGGCTTCGACCCCGAGACGATCTGGGTCACGGTGCTGCACTCCGACGACGAGGCGCGCAGCCTCTGGAAGGAGATCGCCGGCCTGCCCGACGAGCGCATCCAGAGCCGCGGCCTGCTCGACAACTACTGGCACATGGGCGTCGCCGGCCCCGGCGGTCCCGCGAGCGAGATCTACGTCGACCGCGGCCCCGAGTTCGGCCCCGACGGCGGCCCGGTCGTCGACGAGGACCGCTTCCTCGAGATCTGGAACCTCGTGTTCATGCAGGAGGAGATCACCAACGTCCGCGCCAAGGACCAGTTCGACGTCCTCGGCGACCTGCCCAACAAGAACATCGACACCGGCATGGGCCTGGAGCGCGTCGCCTACCTGCTGCAGGGCAAGGGCAACCTCTACGAGATCGACGAGGTCTATCCCGTCATCGAGAAGGCCTCGGAGATCTCCGGCCGCACCTACGGCAAGGACCACGCCGACGACGTACGCTTCCGCGTCGTCGCCGACCACGTCCGCAGCGGGCTGATGCTGATGGGCGACGGCGTCACGCCGGGCAACGAGGCCCGCGGCTACGTCCTGCGCCGCCTGCTGCGCCGGGCCGTGCGCTCGATGCGTCTGCTGGGCTACGACGACCCGGCGCTGCCCGAGCTGCTCCCGGTGAGCCTCGACCGCATGAAGGCGTCCTACCCCGAGCTGGAGGCCGACTTCCCACGCATCTCCCAGATCGCGTACGCCGAGGAGGACGCGTTCCGCCAGACCCTCGGCAAGGGCACGCAGATCTTCGAGAGCGCGGCCATCGCGGTCAAGGACGGCGGCGGCACGACGTTGCCCGGCGAGCAGGCGTTCGCCCTGCACGACACCTACGGCTTCCCGATCGACCTGACGCTGGAGATGGCGTCCGAGCAGGGCCTCGCGGTCGACGAGGAGGGCTTCCGGGCGCTCATGGCCGAGCAGCGCTCGCGCGCCAAGGCCGATGCGAAGTCCAAGAAGGGCGCACACGCCGACACCACGGTCTATCGCGCGGCGCTCGACGCCAACGGTCCGACCGACTGGCGGGCCTACACAGACCTGACGACCGAGTCGCGCGTCATCGCGCTGATTGCCGGCGGCGACAGCGTCCCTGCGATCTCCGCCGGGGCGATCGGCGAGGTCGTGCTCGACCGCACCCCGTTCTACGCCGAGTCTGGCGGCCAGCACGCCGACGCCGGCGTCCTGACCTGGGACGGCGGCCGCGCCGAGGTGCTCGACGTCCAGCGCCCCGTACGCGGTCTCGTCGTGCACCAGGTCCGCGTGCTCGAGGGTGAGCTCACGCTCGACCGGCAGGTCGAGGCAGCGGTGGACCCCGAATGGCGGCTCGGCGCCCGTCAGGCCCACTCCGGCACGCACGTCGTGCACGCCGCGCTGCGCGAGGTGCTCGGTCCCACGGCGCTGCAGTCCGGCTCCTACAACCGGCCCGGCTACCTGCGACTCGACTTCGGCTGGAACGGCGCACTCTCGCCTGAGCAGCTGCACCAGGTCGAGGAGGCGTCCAACCGCGCGCTGCGGGCGGACCTCCCGGTTCGGGCCCAGATCATGTCGCTGCCCGAGGCACGTGAGTTCGGCGCGCTCGCGCTGTTCGGCGAGACGTACGGCGAGGACGTCCGCGTCGTCGAGATCGGCGGCCCGTGGTCGCGCGAGCTGTGCGGTGGCACCCACGTCGAGCGGTCGTCGCAGATCGGCACGCTCGTCGTCACGTCCGACGGCTCGGTCGGCGCCGGCAACCGGCGCATCGAGGCGCTGACCGGCATCGAGGGCTTCGAGTACCTCGCCCGCGAGCGCGACGTCGTGCGTCAGCTCACCGACATCCTCAAGACCCAGCCCGACGAGGTCCCGGCGCGCGTCAAGGACCTGGTCGAGCGGCTCAAGGCTGCCGAGAAGGTCGCCGAGCGCATGAAGGCGGCGCAGCTCGTGGGTGCCGCTGGTGACATCGCAGCCAAGGCCAAGGACATCGGCGGCGTGGCCTACGTCGGCCACCATGCGGCCGGCGCCGGCGGGGGAGACGTACGCACCCTGGCGCTCGACATCCGCGGACGCCTGCGCGATCGCCCCGCGGTCGTGGTGGTGATCGGCGATGCCGGCGACAAGCCCGCAGCCGTCGTCGCGCTCAACGATGCGGCCCAGGAGCGCGGACTGTCGGCCAGCCAGCTCATCGGCGTGGTCGGAGACAAGATCGGCGGACGCGGCGGCGGCAAGGCCGACGTGGCGCAGGGCGGCGGCACCGACGTCTCGGCGATCCCGGCGGCCCTCGCAGCGGTCGAGGCGGCACTGTCAGCGTGACGATGCGTCGTGGGCGGCGGGTCGGTGTCGATGTCGGCGACGTACGCATCGGGGTCGCCGTGAGCGATCCGGACGGCATCCTGGCGACGCCGGTCGAGACCGTGCCGGCCGGCCCGGACGCGATCGGCCGGCTCGCCGAGCTCGTCCGGGAGTACGACGCGCTCGAGTGCGTCGTCGGGCTGCCGGTCGGCCTGTCGGGGCGCGAGGGCCCGGCTGCGGCCAAGGTGCGTACGTTCTGCGCCGAGCTGCTGCCGGCGATCGACCCCGTGCCGATCCGGCTGTTCGACGAGCGCATGTCGACCATGACCGCGGCAGGTCAGCTGCGACACAGCAACAGGTCCGGAGCGTCCAAGCGCACCGTGATCGACCAGGCTGCCGCTACGGTGATCCTGCAGACAGCACTGGACACAGAACGGACCCGAGGGTCTGCTCCCGGAGAGAGCGTGTGAGGGATCGATGAGTGACAGCGGACTGGACCTGATGACGGGCGGGTCCTCAGGCCCCGGGCGCAGGCGTGCGGACTCGCCGCCCAGCAAGCCCTGGGGACGCCGGATCGTGACCCTGTTGGTCATCCTGGCGCTCGTGTTCGGCGGCTACTTCGTCTGGACCAAGGTCTCGGGCTACATCAGCGGACCCGCCGACTACTCCGGCAGCGGCACCGGCAGCGTGGTCGTCGAGATCCCCAGGAACTCCAACGGCCAGCAGATGGCGGACATCCTCGCCAAGAAGGACGTCGTCAAGAGCGCCGAGGCGTTCTACCAGCTCGCCCTCAAGGACACCCGGTTCCAGGCGATCCAGGCCGGCTTCTACAAGCTCAAGAAGCAGATGTCCGCCGAGGCCGCGATGAAGGCCTTGGTCGACAAGCGCAACATCGTCGGCGCGCCGGGGGAGTCGCGGGTGACGATCCCTGAGGGCTCGCGCATCAAGAACATCACCAAGATCATCGCCGCCAAGACCAAGATCTCCGCTGCGGACGTCAAGAAGGCACTCGCCGATCCCGATGCGATCGGCCTGCCGGCGGTGGCCAAGGGCAACCCCGAGGGCTATCTCTTCCCGGCGACGTACTCGGTCGGCGCCAAGACGACGGCGGTCGAGCTGCTCAAGCAGATGGTCGCCAAGACGCTCTCGGTGGCCAAGGACCTCGACATCGGCACCCGCGCCCGCGCGCTCGGTCTCGACGGCGAGCAGGTGCTCACGGTCGCCAGCATCATCGAGTACGAGGCCAGGAAGTCCTCGGACTACCCCAAGGTCGCTCGCGTGCTCTACAACCGGCTCAAGGACGGCATGCTGCTGCAGCTCGACTCGACCGTCTCGTACGCCAGCGGTCGCGAGGGCGACGTGTTCACGACCGAGGCCGAGCGCAACTCGGACTCGCCCTACAACACGTACAAGGCCCCGGGCCTGCCGCCGGGACCGATCGGCTCGCCCGGCGCGAAGACGATCGAGGCGGCGCTCAACCCCGCGGACGGAGCGTGGCTCTACTTCGTGGCGGTCAACCTCGAGACCGGCGAGACGGTGTTCTCCAACACCAAGGCCGAGCACGACGCGGCCGTCAAGAAGCTCGAGGCCTACTGCCAGACCGCCGACGACAAGATCTGCTGATGCGCTGCGCCGTCCTGGGCTCGCCGATCGCCCACTCGCTCTCGCCTGCCATGCATCGGGCGGCTTATGCCGAGCTCGGGCTCGACTGGACGTACGACGCCGTCGAGCTCGAGGAGGACGCCCTCGAGACGTTCCTGTCGGCCCTGGGCGATGACGTCCGCGGCTTCTCGGTCACCGCACCGCTCAAACGGCGTACGGCTGAGCTGGTGGGCGAGGCGACCGAGATCGTCGGCCGGCTCGGCGTGGCCAACACGATCGTGGTCGAGGACACCGGGCTCCGCTCCGACAACACCGACGTGCCGGGGGCCATCGCGGCACTGCTCGAGCGGGGGGTCGAGCGAGCCGGCTCGGCGCGCATCCTCGGCGGCGGGGCGACCGCGGCCTCCATGGCGTACGCCGTCTCGATCATGGGTGCCGAACGCGTCGAGTTCGTCGTGCGCGAGCCGTCCCGCGCCTCGGCGGCGGCGCAGGTCGCGAAGTCGGCCGGCCTCGAGGTGACGATCCACACCGTCGACGAGCCCCTGATCGACAAGCTCGACCTGCTGATCTCGACGGTCCCCGGCGATGTCGTCGGATCGCGTTCGCACGAGTTCGTGGAGTCCTCGCGCGCGGTGTTCGACGTGGTCTACGACCCCTGGCCCACGCCGCTGGCCAAGGCTGCTGAGCAGGCCGACGTACGCGTGGTGTCGGGCCTCGACCTGCTGGCGCACCAGGCCGCGCTCCAGGTCGAGCTCATGACCGGCAGCCAGGTTTCTCCACAGCTGCTGCGCAGAGCTGCACTCGCCGAGCTCTCGACCCGCTAGGTTCGCTCGCGTGACCATCGCCATCGCCGCGCTCGCGGCGGCTCTCCTCGGCGCTGCCGGGCCCTACGTGATGCGAAGGATCCCCGAGCCTCCCGGGCCCGACGAGGACAAGGTGACCTACGAGGCGCTGTCGCACACCAAGGGCCTGACGATCGGGCTCGCGCTCGGGGCTGCGGTCATGGCGGGCGTCGTGGCGTGGCGCATCGAACACGCCGAGCTGGTGCCGGTCTGGGTGTTGGTCACCGGGGTGGGCTCGTGGCTGGTCTTCATCGACTGGCGTACCCGCCTGCTGCCGTATGTCATCGTGGCGCCGGCCTATCTCGCCACCTTGCTGCTGGTCGGTCTCGGCGCGCTGCTGCTGCGTGACGTGCACGTCTTCGTCGACGCGCTGGTGGCCAACGTGGTGGTCTACGTCATCTACCGAGTCCTTCATGCGATCGCGCGCGGGGCGTTCGGCTTCGGTGACGTACGCCTGGCGGGCGTGCTGGCCCCGGCGCTCGGCGCGCTCGGCACCAACGAGGTGCTGGTCGGCATGTACGCCGGATTCATCCTCGGTGCCGTCTTCGGCGTGGTGCTCTCGAGGCTCAAGCTCGTCGACCCCAAGTCGTACGCCTTCGGGCCCTACATGGTCGTCGGCGCGGTCATCGGCGCAGCGTGGGGACCCTCGCTCTACAGCTTCTGAGCTCGGGGCGGACGCCGTCCCGGGTTGCGCATGGGGCGTGGGAGAATTGCTCCCATGCTTCGTTGGTTGACCGCAGGTGAGTCGCACGGCCCCGCTCTTGTCGCCGTGCTCGAGGGATTGCCCGCCGGAGTGCAGGTGACCAGCAAGGACATCCAGGCAGCGCTGGCCCGGCGCCGGCTCGGATACGGCCGCGGTGCGCGCATGGCGTTCGAGCAGGATGAGCTCGAGATCGTCGGCGGGCTCCGCCACGGATCGACGATGGGCAGCCCGATCGCGCTGCGCATCGGCAACAGCGAGTGGCCCAAGTGGGAGCAGGTCATGGCCGCCGACCCCGTCGACGCCGACGTGCTCGACGGGCTCAAGCGCAACGCGCCGCTGACGCGTCCCCGCCCGGGTCACGCCGACCTGGCCGGCATGCAGAAGTACGGCTTCGACGAGGCCCGCCCGATCCTCGAGCGAGCGAGTGCGCGTGAGACCGCTGCTCGCGTCGCGCTGGGCGAGATCGCCGCACAGTTCATCCAGCAGACGACCGGCGCGACGATCGTGTCGCACGTCGTCGAGCTCGGCACCGTACGTGCACCGGCGGGCGTGATCCCGGGCCACGGTGACGTCGAGGCGCTCGACGCCGACCCCGTACGTTGCTTCGACCCCGACACGAGCGCCGCGATGGTCGCCGAGATCGACCAGGCGCACAAGGACGGCGACACGCTCGGCGGCGTCGTCGAGGTCGTCGTCGAGGGCCTGCCACCGGGTCTCGGCTCGCACACGCACTGGGACAAGCGGCTCGACGGCCGGCTCGCCGCCGCGCTGATGGGCATCCAGGCGATCAAGGGCGTCGAGCTCGGCGACGGCTTCGAGCTGGCCCGTACGCGCGGCTCCCTGGCGCACGACGAGATCGTGCCCACCGCCGACGGCATCCGCCGTGTCTCGGGACGTGCGGGCGGCACCGAGGGCGGCATGACGACGGGGGAGATCCTCCGCGTACGTGCGGCGATGAAGCCCATCGCGACCGTGCCGCGTGCCCTGCGCACGGTCGATGTCGAGACCGGCGAGGAGGCGCGCGCCCACCACCAGCGTTCCGACGTGTGCGCCGTGCCGGCCGCCGGCATCGTCGCCGAGGCCATGGTGGCGCTCGTCGTCGCCGATGCGATCCTCGAGAAGTTCGCCGGCGACGCGGTCGAGGAGACCCGCCGGAACGTCGAGGGCTACCTCGCGAACCTGAGGCACCGTTGAGTCCCGTTGTCGTCCTCGTCGGTCCGCCCGGTGCGGGCAAGACCACGGTGGCCCAGGCGTTGGCCGACCAGCTCGGTGTGAGCTTCCGCGACACCGACCAGGACATCGAGGCGCGCGAGGGTACGTCGGTGCAGGACATCTTCGTCGACCACGGCGAGGCGCACTTCCGCACCCTCGAGGAGAAGGCCGTCGCGGCAGCCCTCGCGGATCACGACGGCGTGCTGGCTCTCGGCGGTGGTGCCGTGCTCAGCGCGGCGACGCGTGAGCAGCTCGCGCAGCACCGGGTGCTGTTCCTCGACGTCAGCCTCCCCGCCGCGGTGGCGCGCGTCGGCATGAACGGCAACCGGCCGCTGCTGCTCGGCAACGTGCGAGCGCAGATGAAGAACTTGTTGGACCAGCGTCGCCCGCTCTACAGCGAGGTGGCGCGCTTCACGATCGTCACGGACGATCTCGACGCCGCGCAGGTCACCGACCGCGCCCTCGCACTGATCAAGGAGGACCGATGAGCACCCCACGGCGTTCTTCGCCTCCCCCGCTTCGCTCCTCCGCCGAACAACACCGTAGGGACCCCGCATGACGACGCGCCTGACCGTGCCGACCGATCGACCGTACGACGTGGTGATCGGCAACGGTGTGCACGAGCAGCTGCGCGGCCTCGTCGGATTCGGCCTCGGGGTGCTGCGGGTCGCGATCATCCACTCCCCGACGATGGCCAAGCAGGCCGAAGTCCTGCGTGAGCCGCTCGTGTCGGACGCGCTCGAGGTGCACCTGATCGAGGTTCCCGACGGGGAGCAGGCCAAGACCTCCGACGTGCTGGCGTTCTGCTGGAAGGTGCTCGGCGAGACCGGGTTCACCCGCTCCGACGTCATCGTCGGCCTGGGCGGCGGCGCCACGACCGACCTCGCAGGGTTCGTGGCGGCGACCTGGCTGCGCGGCGTGCGCTTCGTCAACGTCCCGACGACGGTGCTCGGCATGGTCGACGCCGCGGTCGGCGGCAAGACCGGCGTCAACACCGCTGAGGGCAAGAACCTCGTCGGCGCGTTCCACGAGCCCGTCGGCGTGCTGTGCGACCTGGACGTCCTCCAGAGCCTGCCTCCGGCCGAGCTGCGCAGCGGCCTCGCCGAGGTCGCCAAGTGCGGCTTCATCGCCGACCCGACGATCCTCGACCTGATCGAGGCAGCGCCGGAGGCCGTCACCGAGGCATCGTCGCCGATCGTCGCGGAGCTGATCGCCAAGGGCATCACCGTCAAGGCGCGCGCGGTCGCCGGAGACCTGCGCGAGACGGGCGAGGACGGGCAGATCGGACGCGAGGCGCTCAACTACGGTCATACGTTCGGCCACGCCGTCGAGCGGTTCGAGCACTACCGCATCCGGCACGGCGAGGCGGTCTCGATCGGCATGGTCTTCGTCGCCGAGGTGGCGCACCGGGCCGGCCGGATCGACCAGGACCTGCTGGACCGCCATCGCTCGATCCTCGGCACGCTGGGGCTCCCGATGACGTACCGGCCCGGCATCTGGGAGGCGCTCTCGGCCACGATGCGCCTCGACAAGAAGACTCGCGGCGACCAGCTGCGGTTCGTCGTGCTCGACGGCCTCGCCAGGCCCACGATCCTGGCCGGTCCCGACGAGCAGCTGATCCTGGACGCCTACCGGGCCATCTCGTCGTGAGCGCCGCCGCGCGCCGCGAGCGCCTCACCGCCCTGCTCGCCGAGCGCGAGCTCGACGGGATCGTCGTCACGACGCTGGTCAACGTCCGCTACCTGACCGGGTTCACCGGCTCCAACGGTGCACTCGTCGTGCCTCGTGACGGTGCTGCGGTGTTCCTGACCGACGGGCGCTATCGCGACCAGGCGGCGGCCGAGCTGCCCGACGTCGAGCACCGCATCGGCCGCGACCTGCTCGGCGCTGCCGCAGAGCTCGTCACCGACGGCACCTGGGCGGTCGAGACGCACACTGCTCAGCGTCGACTCCCACGCCCGGCTCGGCGAGCTGGCGACCGGCGCGTCGCTCGTACCCGCCGACCGCGTCGTCGAGTCGTTGCGCCAGGTCAAGGACGAGGCCGAGATCGCGGCGCTGCGGCGTGCGTGCGACATCTCGACCCAGGCGCTGGACTCGCTGCTCGCAGGGACCGCTGGTCGGACGCACCGAGCGGGCCGTCGCCCGCGACCTGGAGAACCGGATGCTCGACCTCGGCGCCGAGGCGATCGCGTTCGAGACGATCCTCGCCGCCGGCGAGAACTCCGCGATCCCGCACCACAGCCCGACCGATCGCGTCCTCGCCGACGGCGACCTGGTCAAGATCGACTTCGGCGCCCGCGTCGACGGCTATCACGCCGACTGCACCCGTACGTTCGTGCTCGGCACGGCCGACGACTGGCAGCGCGAGATCCACGCGGCCGTCAAGGAGTCGCAGGCCGCCGGTCTCGAGGCCCTCCGCGAGGGCGTCGCGGTCGCCGATTCGTACGCCGCGGCGACGTCCGCGCTGGAGGCATCGGGGTGGCTCCACGCGTTCACGACGGGCCTCGGGCACGGGGTCGGGCTCGAGATCCACGAGGACCCGTTCATCGGGCCTTCGCAGGCAGGTAAACTGGCTAGTCGCACTGTCCTCACGATGGAGCCGGGCATCTACGTCCCGGGTCGTGGGGGAGTGCGTATCGAAGACACCGTCCTCGTGACCACGGGCAGCCCCGAGGTGCTCACCACGATGACCAAAGACCTCCTGGAGATTGGCTGATGGCCACCACGAACGACATCAAGAACGGCATGGTCCTCGACCTCGACGGACAGCTCTGGTCCGTCGTGTGGTTCCAGCACCACAAGCCCGGCAAGGGCGGGGCGATGGTCAAGACGACCCTCAAGAACGTCATGAGTGGCAAGACCGTCGACAAGACCTTCAACGCCGGCCTCAAGATCGAGACCGCCAACGTCGACAAGCGCGACTTCCAGTACCTCTACCACGACGGCGACTCGTACGTCTTCATGGACAAGACGACGTACGACCAGGTCAACATCTCCGAGGCCGTCGTCGGCGACGCCAAGGACTACATGCTCGACAACCAGGACGCGATGGTCGCGATGCACGAGGGTGTGCCGCTCTACATCGAGCTCCCGGCGTCGGTCGAGCTGCTCGTCGAGTACACCGAGCCGGGCCTCCAGGGCGACCGCTCGAGCGGCGGCACCAAGCCGGCGCGCCTCGAGACCGGCAAGGAGATCCAGGTCCCGCTGTTCATCGTCAACGGCGAGAAGATCAAGGTCGACACCCGCGACGGCAGCTACCTCGGTCGCGTGCAGAGCTGATGTCTGCGCGCACCAAGTCCCGCAAGCGCGCCCTCGACATCCTCTTCGAGTCCGAGGCGCAGAGCCTGCCGCCCGGAGGCACCCTCGAGGACCGTCGAGCCGACACCGAGTACCCCGTCAACGACTACGCCGTGCTGCTGATCGAAGGCGTCGTCACGCACCGTGACCGCCTCGACGAGATCATCACCGAGAACGCCAAGGACTGGACGCTCGACCGCATGCCGGCCGTCGACCGCAACCTGCTGCGCATCGGCGCGTACGAGATCCTCTACGTCGACGACGTCCCCGACGCGGTCGCCGTCAGCGAAGCCGTGAGCCTCGCGAGCGACCTGTCGACCGACGAGTCGCCGTCATTCGTCAACGGGCTGCTGAGCAGGATCGTCGAGCTCAAACCGACGCTGACCTCGTAGATTCGCGCGCTCGGCGCAAACTAGTTGAAAAATAAGTAGTCTCGAACGTCATATTCCTGACAGACAACTCTCTCCATGTGTGAGGCCCACAGGTCTCATCGGGGATTCGAGGCCTACAGGCCTCGTCGTGGAGACAGGGGAATGTGTGATCACCGACGAACTCATCGATCGCATGGCGGAAAAGTGCATCCTGAACGACGACGACTTCGACGCAGCTGTGCTCGATCTGCGGCCGAAGCGCATTCAGACCGTCAACCTGCACCACCTGGCACTCGCCTCGAAGTCGAAGGACTTCGCCAAGACCATCGACGAGGCGGACTTCATCACGGCTGACGGCTGGCCGATCGTCTCGCTGATGAGGTCGCGCGGCATCGACCCGGCCCGGGTCACGGGTTCGGAGTTCATCGAGCGGATGCTCGCGGGGCGCCAGTTCCACGGCAAGAAGGCGGCGATCCTCGGCGCCGACCGCCACGCCGGCTACGACTTCCGCGGCCAGCTGCACGACTCCGGTCTCGAGGTCGCGTTCCGTGACCACGGGCAGCGCGGCGACTGGAAGCCCAAGCGCCTCGCCAAGAAGCTGCAGAAGTACGGCGTCGACCTCCTGATCGTCGCCGTCACCCCGCCGTTCGGCGACATGATCGGCGAAGAGGTCCGCCGCGCCGGATTCCACGGCGTCGTGCTCAACGTCGGCGGCGCCGTCAACATGGTCACCGGCAACGCCACGATGGCCCCGCACTGGGTGCGGGCCACCAAGCTCGAGTGGTTCTACCGCCTGGCCCAGGAGCCGCGCCGGCTGTTCCGGCGCTACTTCATCGAGTGCCTGCCGGTGTTCCTCAAGGTCATCCTGCCGAGCTACCTGCGCCGCAGCCGCGTCTGAGCCACCCCACATACCGTGGCGTCGGGGGCCTACTCCCTCCCGTAACTCCCGCCCTCGGCGTCACGCCATTTTGACCCGTTCTGACGAGACTCACTTCGAGGGCTCAGGCGTCTTGCAGTCGACCTTGGGGTTGACCCCGACATAGTTGAGCGGGCCCGCGAGGATCGTCAGCACGGTGTCGCCCACCTTGGCGCAGTCCGCGTCACCGGACGATGTGAAGTAGTCCCGTTGGGCTGCCGCGAGCACCCCGATCACGAGCCAGATGAGTACGACCACGGTTCCGATGCGCATGATGCCTCCTGGTCCTGCTGACTACCCCGAGAGCCCGATCCGCAATCAGACGGCTCGCCGAGCCGCGTCCGGATCGGCCGTGACGCGCTGCTAGGCTGACCGACGAACATCGACATCCTTTAACGGCCGTCCCGAGAGGCGGAGAAGGAGGTCAGACATGGTCGCGTCTGATGACGCCCCCCGTGCTGACAACGCGCACATCCCCGAAGCGGTGCCTGCACCCGCTCGAACCGTCCTGGACGACAAGGACATCTCCCGCGCGTTGACGCGCATCACCCACGAGATCCTCGAGCGCAACCGCGACGCCTCCGACATCGTGCTGCTGGGCATCCCGACCCGCGGGGTGCACCTGGCCCGGCGCATCGCGAAGCGCATGTCCGACGTCGAGGGCCGGCCCATCACCGCCGGTGCGCTCGACATCACGATGTATCGCGACGACCTGCGGCTCAAGCCGGCTCGCGCTCTCGAGCACACCGAGATCCCCGACGACATCGACGGCAAGATCGTCGTGCTGGTCGACGACGTGCTGTTCTCCGGCCGCACGATCCGGGCCGCGCTCGACGCACTCAACGAGCTCGGCCGGCCCAAGGCCGTGCAGCTCGCCGTGCTGATCGACCGTGGTCACCGCGAGCTGCCGATCCGCGCCGACTTCGTCGGCAAGAACCTGCCGACCTCGCTGGTCGAGAAGGTCAAGGTCGCACTCACCGAGTCCGACGAGCGCGACGCCGTCGACATCCAAGGGAACAACGGGGAGCGGCATGAGCGAGCGCAGCGAGCGAACCATCAGTGCGGTCATGCCGCTGCTCCCTCATCATTGTTTCTCCGAGGGGGAGCGGCATGACTTTCACGCACCTGCTCAGCGCGGGCGACCTCGACCGCACGGACGCGATCCGCATCCTCGACACCGCCGAGGAGCTCCTCGGCGTGGCGAGCCGGCCGATCAAGAAGCTGCCGACGCTGCGCGGCCGCACCGTCGTCAACCTGTTCTTCGAGGACTCGACCCGCACCCGCATCTCGTTCGAGGCCGCGGCCAAGCGACTCAGCGCCGACGTCATCAACTTCTCCGCCAAGGGCTCGAGCGTCTCCAAGGGCGAGAGCCTCAAGGACACCGCACTGACCCTGCAGGCCATGGGGGCTGACGCGGTCGTCGTGCGCCACCAGCACTCCGGCGCCCCACACCGGCTGGCCAAGGCCAAGTGGACCAACGGCGCGGTCATCAATGCCGGCGACGGCACCCACGAGCACCCGACGCAGGCGCTGCTCGACGCGTTCACGATGCGCCGGCACCTGGGCGACCTCGAGGGCAAGAACATCACGATCGTCGGTGATGTCCTGCACAGCCGCGTCGCCCGCTCCAACGCGCTGCTGCTCGACACGCTCGGGGCCAACGTCACGCTCGTCGCGCCGCCGACGTTGCTGCCGGTCGGCGTCGAGAAGTGGCCGGTCGACACGTCGTACGACCTCGACTCGTCGCTCGAGAAGGCCGACGCGGTCATGATGCTCCGCGTGCAGCAGGAGCGCATGAACGCCGCGTTCTTCCCCAGCGCCCGCGAGTACAGCCGCCGCTACGGCCTCGACACGCCGAGGCTCAACCGGCTGCCCGACCACGCGATCGTCATGCACCCGGGCCCGATGAACCGCGGCATGGAGATCACCGCCGACGTCGCCGACCACGTGCGCTCGGTCATCGTCGAACAGGTCACCAACGGCGTGGCCGTACGCATGGCCGTCCTCTACCTCCTCCTCGGCGGCGCGGCCGGGGAACCCACCAGCGAAGAAGGAACTGAATGACCTCGTACGTCATCCGGGGAGCGAACATCCTCGGCGAGACCGTCAACGACATCGCGATCGAGGACGGCGTCATCACCGCGATCGGCACCGGGCTCGACGGCGACGAGTCGATCGACGCGACCGGCCTGGTCGCGCTGCCTGGTCTCGTCGACCTGCACACCCACGTACGCGAGCCGGGCCGAGAGGACGCCGAGACCGTCCTGACCGGCTCCAAGGCCGCGGCGCGCGGGGGATTCACCTGCGTGCACGCGATGGCCAACACCGACCCGGTCGCCGACACCGCAGGCGTGGTCGAGCAGGTCTGGCGCCTGGGCCGCGAAGGCGGCTACTGCGACGTGCAGCCCGTCGGCGCCGTGACGATCGGCCTCGGCGGCTCCCGCCTGGCCGAGCTCGGCGCGATGGCCGACTCCGCGGCCGGCGTCCGGGTGTTCTCCGACGACGGCAAGTGCGTCTCGGACGCCGTGATCATGCGCAGGGCGCTGGAGTACGTCAAGGCGTTCGACGGCGTCATCGCGCAGCACGCCCAGGAGCCCCGCCTCACCGAGGGCGCGCAGATGAACGAGGGACCGCTGTCCGGCGAGCTCGGCCTCACCGGCTGGCCCGCGGTCGCCGAGGAGGCGATCATCGCCCGCGACGTCCTGCTCGCCGAGCACGTCGGCTCGCGCCTGCACGTGTGCCACCTGTCGACCCGCGGCTCGGTCGAGATCATCCGCTGGGCCAAGGGTCGCGGCATCGACGTCACCGCCGAGGTCACGCCGCACCACCTGCTGCTGAGCGACGACCTCGTCCGCAGCTACGACCCGATCTACAAGGTCAACCCGCCGCTGCGCTCCAACGACGACGTCGCGGCCGTGCGCGAGGGCCTGGCCGATGGCACGATCGACATCGTGGCCACGGATCACGCTCCGCACCCGATGGAGGACAAGGAGTGCGAGTGGTCGGCTGCCGCGTTCGGCATGCTCGGCCTCGAGACCGCGCTGTCAGTCGTGCAGCAGACCATGGTCGACACCGGCCTGCTGACGTGGGCGCAGGTCGCCGACAAGATGTCGGCGAAGCCTGCCTCGATCGGCCGCGTACGCGACCAGGGGCGCCCGCTGGAGGTGGGGGAGCCGGCCAACATCGTGCTGATCGACCCGGCGGCGACGCGCGTCATCGACGCCCGCGACACCGCCTCGCTGTCCCGCAACAACCCGTACGCCGGGCTGACGCTGCCCGGTGAGGTCGTCGCGACGTTCCTCCGCGGCAGACCGACCGTCCGCGACCGCGCGCTCGTCGAAGGAGTGACCGTATGACCGCCGAAGCGATCCTCGTGCTCGAGGACGGGCGGGTGTTCCGCGGCGAGTCGTTCGGCGCCGTCGGCGAGACGATCGGCGAGATCGTGTTCTCCACCGGCATGACCGGCTACCAGGAGACGCTGACCGACCCGTCCTACAAGGGCCAGATCGTCGCCATGACCGCGCCACACATCGGCAACACCGGCGTCAACGACGAGGACTTCGAGTCGCGGCGCATCTGGGTCGACGGTTACATCGTCCGCGACCCCGCACGCGTGCGCTCCAACTGGCGCTCCAACCGGTCGCTCGACGACGAGCTGGCCGCTCAGGACGTCGTGGGCATCTCCGGCATCGACACGCGAGCACTGACACGACACTTGCGCGAGCGCGGCGCCATGCGCGGCGGCATCAGCTCGGTGACGACCGATGTCGACGCCCTGCTGGCCAAGGTCACCGCGGCGCCGGGCATGAAGGGCGCCAACTTCCTCGCCGACGTGACGACCGACGAGACGTACGTCGTGCCGGCCGTCGGCGACAAGCGGCTCACCGTCGCGGCGATCGATCTCGGCATCAAGGGCATGACCCCGCGCCGCATGGCCGAGCGCGGCATCGAGGTGCACGTCATGCCGGCCACCACGACGTACGAGGAGATCACCGCGATCAGCCCCGACGGCGTGTTCATGTCCAACGGCCCGGGGGACCCGGCGACGACGGACCACGTCACGGCGGTGCTCAAGCAGGTGCTGGCGGCGCGCATCCCCTACTTCGGCATCTGCCTCGGCAACCAGGTGTTCGGCCGCGCGCTCGATCTCGGCACCTACAAGCTCGTCTACGGCCACCGCGGCATCAACCAGCCGGTCCAGGACCTGACGACCGGCAAGGTCGAGATCACGGCCCACAACCACGGCTTCGCGGTGGACGCGCCGGTCGAGGGCACGTTCGAGACGCCGTACGGTCCGGGGCGCGTGACCCACGTGTGCCTCAACGACAACGTCGTCGAGGGCCTCGCGCTGCTCGACCAGCCGGCCTTCAGCGTCCAGTACCACCCGGAGGCCGCGGCCGGCCCGCACGATGCGGCCTACCTCTTCGATCGTTTCGTGGACCTCATGACCGGTTCGCCAGGAGGTGACAGGGCTGATCAGCCGTCTCCCTCGCGCACGGGAAACGTTGAACCCAACCTCGGCCAGCAAAATGACAACGCCAGTCGGAAGGCCGTCTAATGCCAAAACGCACCGACATTCAGAGCATCCTGGTCATCGGCTCGGGGCCGATCGTCATCGGACAAGCCTGCGAGTTCGACTACTCCGGCACCCAGGCGTGCCGCGTCCTCCGCGAGGAGGGCATCCGCGTGATCTTGATCAACTCCAACCCGGCGACGATCATGACCGACCCGGAGTTCGCCGACGCGACCTACATCGAGCCGATCACGCCGGAGTTCGTCGAGAAGGTCATCGCCCAGGAGCGCCCCGACGCGCTCCTCGCAACCCTCGGTGGCCAGACGGCGCTCAACGCCGCGATCCAGATGCACGAGGCCGGCGTGCTCGAGAAGTACGGCGTCGAGCTCATCGGCGCGTCGATCGACGCTATCCAGAAGGGCGAGAACCGCGAGTCGTTCAAGGCCGTCGTCGAGACGCTGCCCAAGGAGTGGGGCGCCGAGTCGGCCAAGTCGGTCATCTGCCACACGATGCAGGAGTGCCTCGACGGTGTCGAAGGGCTCGGCGGCTATCCCGTCGTCGTACGCCCGTCGTTCACGATGGGCGGGTCGGGCTCCGGCCTGGCCTACAACGAGGAGGACCTGCACCGGATCGCCGGCTCGGGCCTCGCGCTGAGCCCGACCACCGAGGTGCTCCTCGAGGAGTCGATCCTCGGCTGGAAGGAGTACGAGCTCGAGGTCATGCGCGACACGGCCGACAACGTCGTGATCGTCTGCTCGATCGAGAACCTCGACCCGATGGGCGTCCACACCGGCGACTCGATCACCGTCGCCCCGGCGATGACGCTGACCGACGTCGAGTACCAGCGGCTCCGTGACATCTCGATCGGCATCATCCGCGAGGTCGGCGTCGACACCGGTGGCTGCAACATCCAGTTCGCGGTCAACCCCGAGGACGGCCGCATCATCGTCATCGAGATGAACCCGCGCGTGTCCCGCTCGTCCGCGCTGGCGTCCAAGGCGACGGGCTTCCCGATCGCCAAGATCGCCGCCAAGGTCGCGATCGGCTACACGCTCGACGAGATCCCCAACGACATCACGCAGGAGACGCCCGCCTCGTTCGAGCCGACGCTCGACTACGTGGTCGTCAAGGTGCCGCGGTTCGCGTTCGAGAAGTTCCCGGCCGCCGACGCGACCCTCACGACCCACATGAAGTCGGTCGGCGAGGCCATGGCGATCGGCCGCACCTGCTCTTGCGCGAGTTGTCCGCGTACTTCAATAGCGAACCGGAGCCGGACACCGAGGAGGGTGACCGTTTCGAGATCCTCGCCACGCTGGTCGAGGCCTACGAGGACAAGCGCTTTCCCATCGAAGCCCCTGATCCCATTGAGGCGATCCGCTTTCGCATGGAGCAAGGCGGCCTGACGGTGAAGGACTGGTGCCCTCCATCGGTCAGCCCAATCGCGTCTACGAAGTATTGAATCGCAAGCGCAGCCTCACCATTGACATGATCCGGAATCTGCACCGGAACCTGGGAATCCCGGCGGAAAGCCTCATCGGACCCTGACCGGACGGCTAAGGAACCTCTGACCAACTCGTCATACAGCCCCGGTTAAAACCCCGCGAAGGCGGGAATGACGGGAGTTGGTCG
Organism: uncultured Actinomycetota bacterium; assembly: GCA_963806345.1. Lineage (GTDB taxonomy): Bacteria > Actinomycetota > Actinomycetes > Propionibacteriales > Nocardioidaceae > Aeromicrobium. Next base: position 173,893 of record CAWDXV010000026.1, read on the forward strand.
GAGTTACGACTCCAATCCGTACTACTGCACCGCGCAACTCAAAGTGAAGGTCACCGTGTCGCCATTGGCGATCGTGCCCAGCACCACTCCGCTGGTGCTCTGCAGGCTCGTCAACGGCACCGTGGCCGACGGGCAACCGTCGCCCGTGCAAGCCACCGGGTCGGTGCAGATCAAGCCGGTTTGCGCCGGATCCCGCACCACCGCGCCGGTCACCGTATCGGGGCCGTTATTGGTCACTACGAGGGTGTAGGTGGTGGTGGTGCCGCGGCGTCACCGTGTCGCTGGCTTGGTCGCTCGGGCCTGCCGCTGGGGTGTTGGTTTGGTGATCGACAGATCCGCTGTCCTGACCGCATTGGTGAACGTGCAGGTGACATTGGCGCCGCTGCTGCCGCTGGCTGCGGGGAAGGTCAGGCTGCCGCTAGTGGTGGTGCCGGTGGCGCCGTTGGTGCACGAATACGAAGTGACGTAGTTGGCCAGATTCGCCGCCGGCGTGCCCGCGCCGACTTCGCTGAAGGTGTAGCTGGCGCCGGCGACGCCGACGATACGGGCCGGCGGTTTCCAGCACACCGGTTTGCGGACCGGTGTCGGTGCCGGTGGTGGTGCTCGTGTTGTTGGCGCCATTGCCGGTCAGGGTGACGGCGAACTGGTCGGTGGCCGCCACCCGGCTGGTCACGTTCTTCTTGACCAAAGTCAGTGAGCCCGGCACCTGGCAGCTGGCCAGGTCGCGCTGGCACCGTTCGTCATGGTGACGCTACCGATCACCGCGCCGCTGTTGGGGTTGATCTCGGTCAGCGTGGTGCCGGAGGCCACGTACAGCCCACCATTGGCGTCGAAGGCGATGGCGCCGTTTTGAGTAGTCAGGTTCGTGAGCACTTCACCGGTCAGGCTGACCGCACCGGCCGTGGTCGGCACATTGGCAATGACCACCAGTTGGGTCTGCGAGGTGGTGCCGCTGGACATTACGAACAGTGTGCCTTGCGCGTCGAACGCCAGATCGCCGCTACGGCCTGCGAAGTTGGCGGTATACCAGCCGACCAGGCCGATCGCGGTGTTGGTGTTGGTATCGAACGCGTAGATGTCCTGGATGACCTGGCCGCTTTGGCGCCTGAGTAGTAGAAAATGCCGGTCGCCGGGTTCAGACCACGCGCGCCCAACTACCGGTCGAGGGCGAAGAAATCGCGTTGACCACGCTACCCCCGCTGTATTGGGTGACCACGCCGGTGATCGGATCGCGCCGGGCGATGGTGATGGTCGACCCCGCCGTGTCGGCGGAAGCGGCGGTATAACGCCCCGTCCAGTGTCATGCCGAAGCCGTTGTAGACAGCACCCGACGCAGGCGGCGGCAGCGAGGTCACTAGCGTCGTGGCCCCCGTCGTGGTGTTGACCGAATAAATCGGCTGCGGCGTGACTCCGACTCCGCCGTTGATCGAATACAACGTGCCCGCGGATCACCGATTGGCGGCAGGTTGAGCGTGTTGGTGTCGCTGGCGGTGTTGTTGCCCGGGGTGCCATCGGTGACCCCGGCGGGCGGGGCGATTGCCGGTGTTGGTCAAGCTGCCGCTGGTGCCGGGATTGGGGGCGGCGGTCACGGTAAAGGTGACCGTGCCGCCTGTGGGCAAGGTGGGAATGACGATGCCACTGCCTTGCATCAGTGCCACAGTGGTATTGCCCGCGGTGGGGCACACCGCCCCGCCCGTCGCGCTGCCGCAGGTGACGGAATTAACCGTCAGACCGGCGACGGCCGGGTCGGTGAACACCGCATTGTTGGCGGTTCCCCGGGCCGTTATTGGTCGCCACGATCGTATAGGTCAACGCCTGACCCGGGATATAGCTGCCCTGGCCGTCGGTTTTGGTGATGGCCAGTGGGCGGTGAGCACGACCCAATACACCACGATGCGGCCGTGGCCGCCGCCGTTGGTATTGGGATTGAACCCCCCGGATTGATTGCCGGCACGGCCGATCGGGACGCTGGGTGCGCCTGCCGTGTAATCGGTATCGCCGCTGGTGCGCGGCGGCACGTTCACCAGGGCGTCGTTGGTACCCGCGATTTCGGCCGTGGACTCGATCGACTGGAAACGATTGCCCGCAACCACGAAGCCGGAACCACCCCGGCCCGAATGTGCGTTGTCCTGACCGCAAGGGAACGGAACTAGGACGTTCCCCGGCACGAGCCTGCGTATAAATGGTGGGCGCCCCCTTCGTAACCACCGCCGCCGGCGCTCTGCCAGTTCGCCGGGTAATCGTTGTTGCCGCCGCACGAGTTCATGAGAGGCAGGGTATTGGTAGGCGGAGTAATGCCATCATTGCTGCCCTGCATGCTGGCAGGGCTGTTGATCGGGTCGCCGGGCGACCGGGGGGGGTATAGTTCCACCACAAGGTACCGGGGATGCGCCATAGCCTGAATCGGCGCCATTGCCGTTGGTGCCGCCTGCGCGATTGGCAACACCGTCATTGTCCGCGCCGCCGCCGCCGCCGGCGATGGCCACGCGCGCGCGCGCGCGCGGTGTAGAGGATGGTGGTTCCGCGGGTCGTCTCGGTGAATACGCCGGACAGGCCGCCGCCCTCGTCTGATAGCCCGTGCCGCCAAAGCCAAACACGCTGTTCCCAACAATGCCCCCGGCGGCTGGGCACCGCGGTTGCCGCCGCCACCTACGATCAGCGAATACAGGGTGCCGGGGCTAGTGTTGAATACCGCGCCGGTATAGCCACCCCCGCCTTGGATGCGTCGACGACGGCTTCATGACCGCCCCCCGCCCCCCATATTTTGAAGTACACGCCCACCGCATTGGCCGGCGCGGTAATGGTGACCTGCGCGCCGGTGTAGTCGTATTGCTGCCGTACCAAGACGGTGTTGCTGCCGTACAGCGTGGTCAGGTTGGGCGCGGGCGTCGCTGACACCTGGGCCTCCACATCCGGCACGGAAAGAGCGGCCAGTGCCGTCACCATCGCAACGACGGCGGGCACCACATATTTTTTAAGCTGCATAGGACTCGTGTCGGAATTTTTAAGCGGTCGCGGATGGTTTTGTGCATGCATGACCGCTTGGACAACGGTTTGCCCGTGAGGCGCGGCGCGATCAGGAAGATCCGCGCTAACGCCATCAGGATGCGGCCAGACCGCGCGAACAGCGAAGCCGCCCGAGCAGGCGAGCGCACCACCGGTGCCGGACTGCTTGTGGAAACGTCTTGCGGACGCCTGTGTGCTGCATGCGGTATCCCCCTCTAGATGAGCCGCTTGCCTATTCCTGGATTCGTGCGTCCTACTCTTCATATTATGTGACGTAATCCACACAAAATCGTTAGTGCGAGACCTGAATCTTTATTCCTAATTAAGCGGTACCGTAAGTTTCATTACTCTTGTTCTCGGCATTCCGCTGTCAAATCAGTCAGGTTTGTTCCGTGGCTAAGCCTACGCCTAAATGTTGCTCCACTCACAGTTGTCGAGCGGCTGTCCTGCGCCCAGGTATTGTGAGATCCGATCCGTGTCGGCGGCCATTCCTCGCAACCTTGTTGATTGCGTATTTGAAGTCCTAGTGCCGCGCCCCCGTTACGTCCCGACGTACTTAAAACAAGATCAAAGTTGTAGGGCGGGCACTGCCCGCCCCCGTATCGAGTCCGGGGCAGGCTCTGTCAAAAACTCCGTTCGTGGTGAGCCTGTCGAACCACGCTTTTCGCGGACTTGGCTATACGTGTACAGAAAGACCTCGCCAAGAGCGTGGTTCGACAGGCTCACCACGAACGGAATAATGAGTTATCGAGGCTCATGGCACGCTCCAATTCCTACTGCACGGTGCAGGTCAGCGTGAAGGTCACCGTACCGCCACTGGCCACCGTGCCCAGCACCACCCCGCCGCTATCCTGCAGGCTCAACAACGGTACGGTGGCCGACGGGCAGCCACTGCCCGTGCAAGGCACCGGGTCGTCGCAGATCAGGTCGGCCTGCGCCGGATCCGCACTACCGCGCCGGTCACTGCATCGGGACCGTTGTTGGCCACTACGAGGGTGTAGGTCGTGGTAGTGCCGCGGGACACTGTGTTGCCGGGCACGTCATTAGGCGCGAGCGGATTGAAGGGTGTCGCGTTGGTCTTGGTGATCGCCAAGTCGGCGTTGACCACACATGCAGAGCACCGGCGCCGTTGACCGAAGCCGTTCCGGCTACCGCCGCTGCTGAGCACGGCCAAGATTGTCGAGGTTGCCGGTGCTGCACGTGGTCACCAGAGCGTTGAAGCATATCTGCGGGCTGGAAGCGTCGTTGGTGGTGTAAGTGGTGCGGATCAGCGGAGTGACCGCAGTCGGCGAATTCACGTTTTGCAAATTCACCCGCAGGTTGAAGCTGGTGGGCGCGGGCACCGATGCCGGAATCGCGATGGTCACCGAACTGTTGGCCGTGGCGGTGGCTGGGATGGCCACCGTGGCGAGCAGTTGTTGGACGCATCCAGGAACTCAAGCGTGCTGCCGGACTGGATCGGCAGGCCGCTCAAGATCACCTGGTTCCAGGCAGTGATCTGAGTGCCCGGTCCGCAGACGTTGCTGCTGGGATTGGGCACGGTCGGCCACGAAGGGTACGGTGCTGTTGTTGACGCAGCCTTCCGTGATGGTGCCGTTGCTGGTGATCGTCCACAGTTCCCAGACCGCCGTGTCGCCATACGTGATGTAGCAACCGCCGCTGCCGGTGTCGGGAAACAGCTGGTCTGCGCCGTAGGGGGCATTGATCAGGTTGTTGCCGTTGCCCAACGGGATCTGCGGCGTCGCGCAGGCAGCCCCGGTACTCCAGTTGAAGCAGCGCATGCCGCCAGTGCCAGCGCCAGGGACCGTATTGTTGAAGCCGAAGGTCAACAGCATTTGGGTGTTGGGGATCGCGTAGTACCAGGAATACTCCCCCGGAAACACCAGCGCCGCCGGGGCCGTACCGAGAGCGCGGCGTTGAGGTCGTAGCACGGCCGGATCGCGGAGTTGTTCCGCGAAATCATGCAGAAGCCGTTGATCGTGCCGCCCGCCCCCAGGCGCGGTAGCGCAAGCACGCCGGCGGCGGTGCCGGCGGCGCCAATCGTGCGCACCACCGGCACGCCGCCGGCAAGTCCGTCGTCGCGGCCGCACCGGATCATGTCCAGGCACACGAAGCTCGGCGCCCCCGTGGTACTGCCATAGCCGACCACCCATTTGTCGCCGCCCAGCCAGACGAAATTCTCGTACTGGCTATCCAGGCCGCCCACGTAGTGGCGATGGTTTGATTGCTCACCACCGCCTGGGTGGCCGGATCGATGCAGGTGACCTGCAGCTGGTTGACTTCCGCGCCGGTAGTTGCACGTTTGTAGGCGGCGCAGACCTTCCCGGGCGGTAAGCACCACCCCCAGCACATTGCCATGGAAGCCCGAATGCGGTTCGGGGAACAGGGTGAGTGAGGTGGGGCAGTCCTGCACGCTGCTGGCGCCAACGCTCAGACAGCCGATGCCCAGGTTCACCCACCGCTCAGGCTCGACGCGGTGGCATAGAAAATCTTGCTGCCCACCTGCACGAATTCCCAGGCATTGCTGGTGAAGATGCCTCCCTGCACGGCGCCACCGGAGCAACTGACGCCGCCGCCCAGGGTGATGTCCACGCAGACGATGCTCGCGCCGGCAATATGGTGATTCACCGTCATCGCCGCCAGATGGCCGTTGCCCAAGGTGAAGGTGAACGGGGTGTAGCCGTCGCCGGGCCTGCCGGCGTGGTGATGCTGAAATTGGCCACCACCGGCATGCGCGCCTCGAAACCGTTGCCGCCATACACCTGGGTCATGGTGCTGCCGGTGGTGCCGGGGATGGTCGGCGGCGTCCAGGTGCCGATCAGGGTGTTGCTGAAGGTGCCGCTGGGGTCGGTGACGGGCAGGGTCCAGGCCAAGCGCCGGTTCAGGCTACCGGCCACATAGGTCTGCGCGCCCTGCATGGTGTCGCGCAGCTCCACGGCCGCGGCCGGCCCGGCCGTGGTCAGCGGCAGCGAAGGCGTGATGACGTAGGTGATGATGTCGCCGGACTGGACCGAGGTGGTGATCTCTACGCCGTTGGCGTCGTAGACCTTCTTGGTCATGGTCGTGGCGACCTGCGCGTTGGCAACGGCGCGATCAGAAACATGAACGTCAACGCAGCCAGGACATTGTGGCAACAGCGGCGGAATACTTTTATCGACATAGCGGGATCAGCCTCGTTGCGCCTACTGCACGGTGCAGGCCAGGGTCACCGTCGCGCTGTTGTCCGGTGCGGTCGCCGTAAGCGTTCCCCAATGCTACTCCCGCCTCCAACTGTGCAATGGTCAAAGTCGGCGAGGAACAGGCCGTACCGATGCAGTTTGCCGGGCCGGGACAAGTCAGCCCGGTGCGGCTGGCCGCCGGATCCCGCACCACCGCGCCCGTCACCGGGTCGGGGCCGTTGTTGGTCACCACGACGTGTAGGGCGTGCTGATGCCACGGGTCACCGTGTCGTCGGCCATGTCGTTAGGCGGAGCGGATTGCAGGGCGCGTTGGTCTTGGTGATCCTCAGGTCGGACTGGATATGCCGGTTGTTGAACACGCAGGTGTAGTCCGCGCCTGCCTTAACATTGGCCGCAGGAATAGCGACGGGCAAGCGTTCGACACGATGGCCGTACCGTTGCCGGTGATGCTGGCGTTGGCATCGGTGCAGGTAGCGGAGACGAACGCCCAGCCGATAGGCGGCGATTCGTTGAAGGTCACGGCCGTCCCCAGAGCCGTCACCGGAAGCCCCACGGGCGCCGCCGGCGTGGCCTGATTGGCCGTCGTGGTGGTGATATCGGCGAAGATCCCGATGACATTGCTGCCGGTGAACGCGAACGGACCGCCCACCGCGTTGGCGGTGGTCTTCTGCACCTTCACCAACGCATCGTCGTCGGTGATGGTGTAAACGGGTGGCGATGGCCGCATTGCCGCGACCAAGTGGAGGTGAGCTCGGAATAATTCGGCGAAGCATCGATGGCGGCCGTGAAGTTTCGGAATCTTTCCGGCACGCGTCGTTGATCAGGACCACGGGAATATCGAACATTTGCCCGGCGCCGTAATCGCCAGCCGGCACGGTAAGGTGAAAGTGGTCGCGTTGCCGCCATTGAGGGTGTAGTCGCTGCCGAGGTCGCGGTGCCGCCCGTGACGGCTAGCGACACCGGAGTCCGCCCGCCGGCACCACGCCCACCACGCGAATCTGGATCGGCGGCGGCGAGCCATTGGACTCGACGCTGGTATAGGTTCCCGATGACAGTTCGATCACGGATTGAGCGTGATCACGACATTGTCCAGGAAGTTGCACAAAGTGCGTATCAGCGTCGAGACGGTGACGCCGAGCGTCCGGACCAAGGACTGGCGGAACACACCGCCTCAAAAGCGATCTGCTGAACCCCGTCAGGCGAGCCGGCACGATAAAGCTGCCGCCGTAATTGCCCCAGAAACGATTGCTGACGGCGGGGCCGCTCAGCGGCCCTGGACGCGGGTGGCATCCAGTGCTTATCCCGGGGACAGCGAAACCCGGATTGCCGTCATTGCTATCCGAAACGGTCAGGATCGTCGTTCCCGGGCCCATAATGTGGTGCCGCCGATTTCCATCCGCGCCGTATCGAAAACGGTCGCGTCCGCGGCCCAGATGGCTGAAACTGTAGCGGACGGTTTCGCCCGGGATCACGCAGATATTCTGGTAAAGCCGGGACGCGCTCTGGGCGTTGAGTTCGGCGAAATTGCGCCCGTCGGCTGCCGCCATGTCCAAGCCGGTCTCCAGGTTGTCGGTCGCACCGGTGGTGAAGTACTCGAACACGCGCGTACTGCCCACCACTGGCTCGGGATTGTTGTTGCAGCCGGGCGGGATGTCGAAATCCGCGGTCGGAGAGGTCACCGGCGCATCCGTCGTCTGCCAACCCGGAACCCGGCTGGCATAGATATAGCCCTGACAGACCCCGATGCCGACGGGATCGCCGATTTGCGGCGTCTCGAAGCTGGTGTTGAGGGTGCCGCGCTGGATGGTTTGCGCGTGCCGCCGAGGTGCACAGCATCAGAGCTGCTGCCGCGCAAGAGGGGTGTCGTCTTGTCGTCCGAATTCGTTTGAACATAGTCTTTTTTCTCTCTGCATAATGCGTCGCCGTGCCGCGCGAAGCGGCACAGTTCATACGCCATCCCTAGAGTCCTCAATAGCTGCCCACCAGGTTGACGAAGCAGCCGCGTGGTCGTAATCGAAGTTGGTGAGGTCGTCGCTGAACTCGGTGAAGTTGTAGCCGACGCCGATGCGGAAGTTCTTGCTGATGTCGCGGTCCACGCCGACCAGGAAGCCCTGCGGGTGCCGCCGTCTTTCGACATCCAGCCAGCGATATTCAGCCAGCGCATGCCACTGCGTCGCGCAGCTCGTAGCGGATCTGGCCGGCGGCGAAGGTGGTGGCCGAATCGAACCACGCGCCGGTGCCGCGGCCGAAGCGCACTTCGCCTTCGCGGCGCGCCAGCTTGGCCGCGTATTCCCAGTGCTGGTCGGACTTGTAGACGCCTTCGAGCGAGAACACCTGCGAACGCTGGTCGTATTGCGCGCCGCCGACCTGACCCAGCGTGGACAGATCGTAGAGATAGGTATAGCGGCCGAACACGCCCCAGCGCGTGCTGTTCCACGGACGCCAGGCGAAGCCGACGTTGCCTTCGATGAACTTCGCGCCGCGCCGCGGATTCAGCTCGTCGTCGGTGTCCGAATAGTTCAACCGCGCGGCGATACGCCAGCTCTCGTTGAACTTGTGGGTGAGGCGGTTGGTGCTGACCCACTGCTCGCGCTGCTCGGCGCCGCGTGTCGTGCCGCCATTCGAGCTTGCTGTGCCAATCGGTATCCGGCGAAGTGCGGCCGCCACTGACGCTGACCGCGCGACGATCGACGGCCGCCGTGCGCGTCGGTCAGCTCGCCCGACTGCAGAGTGAAGCCGGGGGTCCAGCCCTGCGCCGGATAGAAATCCATGCCGAAGGTGTGCGCCAGGCCGGATGCGGTCGGCTCTTTCAGGAACTGGCTTTCGTTGAACAGGTTGACCTGGTTCGACAGGCGCCAGCGCTGCCCCAGCGTCCAGCCGTTCTGCGCGGTTCGGGTTGAACAGCGAGTCGTATTGCGGTGCTGTCGGTGGAGTAGGTGTAGCCGCCGTAGACGGTATGCTCCGGGCTCAGGCGGTACTCGGCATTGACCTGGCCGCATCGCCGCGATCGCCGGTGGTGACTTCGGCGCCGACCGTGGAGAGGTCGCCGAACAGATACTTGCCGCCCAGAGTGAAGGCATCGTTGTCGGCGTACTGGCCGCCGTCGTCGTCCAGCGTGATTGCGCGAGTGCCGTACAGATCCAACGAGGTGCCGAAGCGGTGCGTGTACTTGACTGCGCCCAGCGTGCCGGCGCATCCGCCGAGCGCGCTCGTCTGCTCGACGCGGCGGATTTCGCCGCTGAGCGTGTTGTGCGTCGTCGATGCGCCATTCGGCGGTGAGCTGGGCCTGGGTCGAGCGCTCGGCGCCGCGCTCGGCCCTGCTGTAGCGGGCATACGATGCCGAGCGTCGGCGTGAACTGGCCCAGCATTTCCGCACCGTACTTCGGTGACGTCCAGGCCGGTGTCGTAGCGGCTGATCGAATAGCCGGCGCCGACATCGCGCCACCAAGCGCCCGCGCTCCAGTCCTGCTCGGTCCAGCCCAGTTCCTTGAAGTTGGCGCGGGCCTCGACCGACTTGGCCTCGCCTTCGCGCGGCCCGACGGCATTGAGCTGGGTGAAGGTGAAGCCGCCGTTGTCGGAGAAGAACACCGGCGCGCTGAACGATTCGGTCTGCGGCGTATTCGACCTTGAGGTAGGTGCCCTTGCCCGCCTGCAGCGTGAGGTCGCCGCCCGCCAGGGTGTAGTCCTCGCCCGCGCGGTTTTCGTCGACATAGGTCACGCCGACGCCGAGATGGTCGCCGAACCAGTGCTTGCCGCGCACGCCGGCGGTGATGTCGTCGGCGATCGAAGCCGGACGGCACCCATTCGTAGTCCACCAGCAGGCGCTGCTCGAAGCCATCCAGCGGCGTGTCGCGGGTGAGCGTGGGAATGTTCTCGCGGGTGATCTGCAGCAGCGGGCGGGTCAGCAGGATGCGGCCCTGCAGTTCGTCGATCTCGTAATCGGCGCCGCGCGTCATCGGGATGCGGTTTTCGACCCGGCCGGTGGTCAGGTCGCGTATTTCCAGCACCACGATGTCCGAACCCGGCAGCACGTCGGTGTGCTTGCAGGTAATACAGGCTGCCGCCGGTGCCGATGAACTCGCTGTGGCCCGGCGCGGTCTGCGCCTCGGAGCCGAACGCGCGCAGCTTCGGTGCCCGGATCGCCCCAGGCATTGGTCGCCGCGCGAGCGCCAGTTGAGCGCGGCGCCGTACAGCGAGCGCACGTATTGCGCGTACTCGGTGCCGGTGAAGCCGGTGTAGAAGTTGCCCCACAAGCGCCTGGTTCTTGTCCCAGTCCACGCGCAGGTAGAAGCGGCCCATGGTGTCCACGTCGCGATAGGTCGTGGAGTCGTCGCCGTAGACCGGGTAGTACAGATCCGGATCCAGGCGGCGGAAGATGTCCTGCGGATCGGCGCTGGTGAAGCCGTCGAACAGGTGCTCCAGATCGCGCTCGGTGGTGTCGGCCTGCGCCGTGATCAGGTATTTGCCCTTGCAACTTGGCCTTGCCGTAGAACGCCAGGCGGCCATCGCTGATCACATCGTCGTCGTAGCGGCCGTCGACCTGCGAAGGCTCGACCGAGCCGCTGATCTTGTTCTGGCAGATGGTCACATCGGCCAGGCCGACGCCGAAGAAATAGCTGGCCGGTGACATCGACGTCGAGCGTGTGCTGACGGTCGAGCTTGCGGTGCTGTCGGCGCGCCGTCCAGGCGCGCGCACCACCCGAACTCGATGTCGAACGCATGCTGCCCGACCGGCACCAGATACTCGGCCGCGAACTTGCGTTCCAGATCGACCGGATAGTTTTCGCCGTTGATCTTCAGCGCCGTAGCCCTGCGGGCAGGTTGCGGCCCTGGATGCGGATGCGCGAGCCGTAGATCGGGATGTTCTGCTGGCGCAGGCCGTTCTCGGCGAACGACGTCGTCGATCAGGCTCTGCGTCTGCGCCTGGTCGAGTGCTGAGCGCGGTGCCGAGACTACTTTCGGCGCGTGTCGCGCAGGCCTGGCCGCCACGCTCGGCTTCTTCCGGCGTGACCAGCTGCAGCTTGCTGGGGATAGGTTTCGTCGAAGTTGCCGTTCGGCATCGTAAGCGCGCAGCACGTAGACCAGCTCGTCGCCGGCGCGGAAGCGGTACTTCGCCGGCAGCGCGCCGTCCCATTCGGCTGCGAGACGACGTTGGCCACGTCCATCGGCAGCGTGGCGATCGGATCGATCAGGTCGCCGTCGCTGGCGCGGTAGAGCGTCAGCTCGTAGCGCTTCACGAACGCGGAGTAGTTGCTGCGCGAGTAGAATTGCACCGGCTTGGTGATGCGCCGTGCCGTCGAACGGCCACGATGCCCGGCGCGGAGATCGACAGCTCGGGCTGGCCCGAGGGTGGGATCTTCGGTGGCCCAGATCACGCCGCCATTGGCCAGCTGCACCGAGAATTTGCCTTTGGCCACGGCCTTGCCGGGTTGCTCCAGGGCCACGGTGACGCGGCGATCGGGCTGCAGCGTTTCCGAGGACGCGTTCTCGCCTGCGTCTGACCACCGGCTTGCGTTCGCCGCGCGTGCGCAGCCGGAACAGCAGGCCGTCCTGCGGAACTGCAACCGTTGTCGGTGCAATCCACTGCCGGGATTGCACCGTGCCTTCGGTCTTGTCGGTCGGCGGCCTGGGTCGGACTCTGCGCAACCGCCAGCGGGGCCATGCCCGCCAGCAGGCTGATCAGGGTGTAATCGAGTAGTTTCATCTTCATCTTCATGATCCAGCCCCTTACTTGCTCGGTGCCGGCAGGGGCTGCCGGATCGTTGCTGGACTCGACGCGCACCTTGGCGCGCACTTCCGGGCTGAGCTTGGCCGCGAACGCTTCGTACACCGCTTTGGCGCGGCGCATGCCCAGCGCCAGCGTTGTAGGCATCGGATGCACGCGGATCGGTGTGGCCGACGATGGCGATGGACGCCGCCGCCCAACTCGTCGAGATAGGCGGCGACCTTGTCCAGCATCGGCAGGAACTGCGGCTTGACCACGGACTTGTCGGTATCGAACAGCACCGTGCCCAGCAGCGGGCCGCCTTCGGCCATGCCCACCACCAGCGACGACGGATCGTCCAGGTCGGCGCGCACGCTGACGGTCAGCGCCTTGGCGATGTCGGCGCGGCAGTTGCTGCAGCAACGCGTTCTTCACCGCGGTGGCGCGATCGAAGGCGAGGGCCTCGGTGTCGCCGTTGGCGCTGATCAGCACTTCGCCGCCGCGGTACTCGACCACCTTGGCCGCGATCTGTTCGATCACCGGCAGGTATTCGCTGCGCACCTCGGCGCTGCCCGGAGCGAAGATCACTTCGCCCAGTTCCAGCTCCACCTGCTGTTCGCCGCCCTGCATCTTCCTCACCGGCAGCTTGACGCCGAAGTCGAAGCGCACCGGCACGTCCGGGGTGATGCGGCGTACCAGCGGATTGTCGGTGGTGAACACCGTACCCGGCGCCAGCGTCGACGGATCGACCTTGAGGATGAAGTTGCGGCCGCGGCCCACGTCGCCGCCGTGCGATGCCTTCCAGGTGATAGCGGCCGAACTGGTCGGTCTCGATCAGCAGGCCTTCCACCGAAGCGATACGCACGCCCGGGATGCCGCGTTCGTCGATGCCGCAGATTGCTGATCACGTAATCGACCACGTAACCGCCTTCGCCTTGGGCGACGCGACGCTCCACCTTCGGCTCGGCAGCGTTCAGGCCCTTGGCCGCTTCGCCGCTCTTCTCCACCGTGGTGTCGCCGGCGGCATCCATGCGTACGGTGACGCCCTGCGCGCTGGTCAGCACGAAGTCATTGGTGAAGGACGAGCTCGTTCAGACGCTGGCGGATCACGACCTGGTGGTCGTGCGACCGGATCGGCCACCGACTGGCGTGCGCTGATGGCGCCCACCGCGATGCCGTGCAGCATCGGCGAACTGGCGTCGGCTCCGGTTGCGGACCCGCGCCACGATCCACCGTGGTCGAGTTGGGCACGTAGGCAGCCGGGCGCGAAGCCGCCCTGCACACGCACGCCACTCAGGTCCGCGCGGTCCTGCCAGCCGTCGCCATCGCGATCGTCGAAGACCGTGCCGATCAGCAGACTGTCGTCGACCATCGCATCGGCCACCAGCATGCACGTCGGCCGTGGCTGATGTTGGAGATCGGCGTGCCGGTCTGGGTGAACGCCTGCGCCTGGTTGATGTGCACGCCCGGGCGTACGCCCGCGCCTACGCGCATCGCAGTACATCAAGGTCGCGGTCTGGCCGGCGGCGATATCCAGGCCCTCGAAGCGCAGCGGGGACTGGCCCACGGCCGTGGCCTGCGTTGTCGCCGTCGATCACCGCACAGCGAGCCTTCGACGTAGCTGAAGCCCGGCGGCGGCGTGTCCACGATGACTGCCGTTGATCAGCGCGCTGTCGCCCACGTTCTCGACGGTCAAGGTGTAGCGCACCAGATCGCCGATCTTCACTTCCCGCACGCTGGCGGTCTTGAGGATGCGCAGCTGCGAAGTCGGACACCACCGGATGCTGGGTGCGCAGGCCAGCGTCGCAGGTCGGGCTGTCGCTGCCGCTGGGCACCACCACATTGCCGACGTGCCGGTCGCATCGGCATCCACCATCGTCGAGTAGGCGAAGGTGTAGCTGCCCGGCAGGGTGCCCGCCGCCAGCGTGCAGACCAGGCCGCCCGCGTTAGACGCGCAGCCCGCGGGCAGCGTGCCGGTCAAGGTCTGGTCGCCGCTCAGGGTGTCGGTCAGAGTGACCGCACTCGGTCGTCGCCGAGTTGGCCACAGTCACCGTCAGCGTGTAGCCGATGGTGTCGCCCGGCGAAACCGAAGCGCCCGAGGCCGGATTGGAGACCTTGGCCACCGTGACCACCGGCGGCGCCACTGGCGTGACCGTGGCGCAAGTCGAGCAGACCGGTTCCGGATCGACGACGCCGGGTGTCGTGGCGACCACCGCATTGTTCACGGTGCCGGTGGCGCCGGCGTTGACCGTGGCCGTGTAGCTGACCGCATAGCTGCCCGGCAGCGTGCCCGCAGGCAGTGTGCACACCACACTACCCGTGCAGGTGTAGACGCCGGCATTGGTCACCGCACCGAAGGTCAGGCCCGTGCCCAGCGTGTCGGTCAGGGTGATCACGTCCGTGGTCGCAGAACCGGTCACGACGGTGGTCAGCGTGTAGGTCAGGGTCTGGCCCGGAGTGACCGGCGCGGTTAGCGTCCACGCTCTTGCTGACGGTCGAGGCCGACTCCGTTACCGGATTCTCGGTGGTGCACGTCGTGCACACCGGATCCGGATCGCCGCCAGGCGGCGTCGAGGCCATTACGTTGTTGCCCACGCTGCCCGTGGCATTGTTGTCCACGGTCGCGGTGTAGGTCATCGCATAACTACCCGGCAGCGTGCCCGCCGGCAGGGTGCAGAGCAGACTACCCGTGCAGGTGTAGGCACCGGCATCGGTCACCGCACCGAAGGTCAGGCCCGTGCCCAACGTGTCGGTCAGGGCAATCGCCTCGGTGGTGGCCGAGTTCGCCACTACTGTGGTCAGCGTATAGGTCAGGGTCTGGCCCGGACGCACTTCGGTGCCCGAGCAGGATCGACCGTCTTGCTGACTGTCGCGGAAGTGGCAGTGACCAGCGTGGTCGTCGTACACGTGGTGCAATCCGGATCCGGATCGCCGCCCGGCGGCGTCGAAGCCACCACCGCATTGGTCACGCTGCCCGTGGCATCGGCATCCACCGTGGCCGTATAGCTGACCGCATAGGTGCCCGGCACCGTGCCGGCAGGTAGCGTGCACACCACCCCGCCGCTGCAGGTGTAAGCGCCCGGCGCCGTCACTGCGCCGAAGGTTAGGCCTGCGCCTAGCGTATCGGTCAGGGTGATCGTTCAAGCGTGGCCGAGTCGTTCACCGCTACTGTTAGCGTGTACGTCAACGTATCGCCAGGATTCACTGGGCCCGCCATATTGACGGACTTGGCTACGCTAGTTGAGGTTTGGAACACCGGCGTATCCACCGTCACCGTGCACACGCCCACGCCACCGGCCGGACACAGCGGACTGGTCACCGTGGCCACGTTCTGGATCGTGCCCGCATCCGCGTCGGACTGGAGCACCGTGTAGGTACCCACCAACACGCAGGTGCCACCCGGCGCCACGCTGGCGCAGGTGATGCTGTTCGGGCTGATCTTCGAGTCGTTCACCACCACGCCGGTCAACGTCGTGTTGCCGGTGTTGGTCAGGGTGATCGTGTATTCCAGCACGTCGCCCACCGCCGCTGTACCGCCGGTGCTGTCGTTGGTCACCGCCTTGATCAGCGTCTGCGCCGGCGCGGATTGGAACGTATTGGTAAGGGAGCAGACCGAGCTAATCCCATTCGTGATGACGAGATTATTTCCGGTCAGCGTGCCTGCAGTGCAGCTCCAAGTACCGGCGAGGTAGTCTGCAGGCCCGGCCGATTCTGTAAGCGTATAAGTTCCGGCATTCACCGGCGTGGCCGCAACCCCACCAGCTCCGCTCAAGGGAGTGGGCCCGGAGGCAATCAACGTCCAATCAGTGGCAACTGCAGTGCCGCCGCCAGTATTATCGACCGACTTGACCAGCGTCAGCGTCGCCGCCTGGTCGTCATTGACGATCGTGCAGGTCGCGCTCTGGCCGTTGGCCAGCACCAGCGAACTGCCCGTCAGCGTGCCCGCATCGCAACTCCACGCACCGGCCGTGTAACCGGCCTGATTCGTTTCCGCCAGCGCATACGTACCCGCACTCACGCTCTGCGACACGCCCGACACGTACGCCGCGCCGTTGGCCGTCAGCGGGAAGTCCGCCGCCACCAACGTGCCGCCGTTGTCGTTGACCACCGACTTGACCAGCGTCAGCGTCGCCGCCTGGTCGTCATTGACGATCGTGCAGGTCGCGCTCTGGCCGTTGGCCAGCACCAGCGAACTGCCCGTCAGCGTGCCCGCATCGCAACTCCACGCACCGGCCGTGTAACCGGCCTGATTCGTTTCCGCCAGCGCATACGTACCCGCACTCACGCTCTGCGACACGCCCGACACGTACGCCGCGCCGTTGGCCGTCAGCGGGAAGTCCGCCGCCACCAACGTGCCGCCGTTGTCGTTGACCACCGACTTGACCAGCGTCAGCGTCGCCGCCTGGTCGTCATTGACGATCGTGCAGGTCGCGCTCTGCCGTTGGCCAGCACCAGCGAACTGCCCGTCAGCGTGCCCGCATCGCAACTCCACGCACCGGCCGTGTAACCGGCCTGATTCGTTTCCGCCAGCGCATACGTACCCGCACTCACGCTCTGCGACACGCCCGACACGTACGCCGCGCCGTTGGCCGTCAGCGGGAAGTCCGCCGCCACCAACGTGCCGCCGTTGTCGTTGACCACCGACTTGACCAGCGTCAGCGTCGCCGCCTGGTCGTCATTGACGATCGTGCAGGTCGCGCTCTGGCCGTTGGCCAGCACCAGCGAACTGCCCGTCAGCGTGCCCGCATCGCAACTCCACGCACCGGCCGTGTAACCGGCCTGATTCGTTTCCGCCAGCGCATACGTACCCGCACTCACGCTCTGCGACACGCCCGACACGTACGCCGCGCCGTTGGCCGTCAGCGGGAAGTCCGCCGCCACCAACGTGCCGCCGTTGTCGTTGACCACCGACTTGACCAGCGTCAGCGTCGCCGCCTGGTCGTCATTGACGATCGTGCAGGTCGCGCTCTGGCCGTTGGCCAGCACCAGCGAACTGCCCGTCAGCGTGCCCGCATCGCAACTCCACGCACCGGCCGTGTAACCGGCCTGATTCGTTTCCGCCAGCGCATACGTACCCGCACTCACGCTCTGCGACACGCCCGACACGTACGCCGCGCCGTTGGCCGTCAGCGGGAAGTCCGCCGCCACCAACGTGCCGCCGTTGTCGTTGACCACCGACTTGACCAGCGTCAGCGTCGCCGCCTGGTCGTCATTGACGATCGTGCAGGTCGCGCTCTGGCCGTTGGCCAGCACCAGCGAACTGCCCGTCAGCGTGCCCGCATCGCAACTCCACGCACCGGCCGTGTAACCGGCCTGATTCGTTTCCGCCAGCGCATACGTACCCGCACTCACGCTCTGCGACACGCCCGACACGTACGCCGCGCCGTTGGCCGTCAGCGGGAAGTCCGCCGCCACCAACGTGCCGCCGTTGTCGTTGACCACCGACTTGACCAGCGTCAGCGTCGCCGCCTGGTCGTCATTGACGATCGTGCAGGTCGCGCTCTGGCCGTTGGCAGCACCAGCGAACTGCCCGTCAGCGTGCCCGCATCGCAACTCCACGCACCGGCCGTGTAACCGGCCTGATTCGTTTCCGCCAGCGCATACGTACCCGCACTC
>CAWDXV010000027.1:0-20898 GCA_963806345.1 uncultured Actinomycetota bacterium
CTTCCCCTCCGGGCGGTGACTTAGTCGCCCATCCTCGTCTCGGGCGGTGACCTGGTTGTCTTTCGGACCATCTGATGGGCGACCAGGTCACCGCTCCGGGACCGGTCTGGCAGGCTGAGCGCATGACGTACACAGGAGAGGTCGAGGTCGGTGGTCCGGCGGACGTGCAGGTGGCCGGCGACCTGATGATCACCAAGGTCGCGGTCGGCGAGATGAACAACAACGCGTACCTCTTGCGCTGCGTCCTCACCGGCGAGCAAGCCCTGATCGACGCCGCCAACGAGCGCGAGACACTGCTCGGTCTCATCGGCAGCGACGGCCTGGCGCGGGTCATCACGACTCATCGGCACGGCGACCACTGGCAGGCGCTTGCCGCGATCGTCGAGCGCACCGGCGCGGAGACGGTCGCCGGCGAGGATGACGCCGACGAGCTGCCGGTGCCCGTCACGACCCGCGTACGTACGGGAGCCCGCGTGCGCGTCGGCTCGTGCGAGCTCGAGGTCATCGAGGTCGTCGGTCACACGCCCGGCTCGATCGTGCTCGCGTACGACGATCCAGACGGCATCGTGCACCTGTTCACCGGCGACTCACTGTTCCCCGGCGGCGTCGGCAACACCTTCGGCGATGCGGATGCCTTCGCCACCCTGATCGACGAGGTCGAGACCAAGATCTTCGGCGCCTATCCCGACGACACGCACGTCTACCCCGGCCACGGCAACGACACGACACTTGGCGCCGAGCGACCGCACCTGCAGGAGTGGCGCGAGCGCGGCTGGTGACTGACCCGGGTGCGCCGGTTCCTACTGCTTGGGTTCGGCGTCAGGCCCGGGGTTGTCGCCGTCACCGCTCTCGGCGACTTCCTTCTTGCGCTGAATCTCCATCTTGACGACGTTCGCGTCGTGCGCGGCGGGGTGAAAGATCTCCTGCATGACCCCGAACGCGCCGGCCGCTCCTGACGCACCCGTGGCTGAGTTGTGCTCCGCTCGGCCGGCGACGAACGGCACGCCAAAGGCGAACACGACGATCAGGATGACAACGATGATCGCGGCGGTGAGCATGCAAGCAGCGTACGCACCCCAGCCGCTGCACACGTCCCGGATGCGAGCAGCACCCGGATCGTAGCCACCCTCAGCGGTGGTGGCCCTGGCTCTCGAACGCCGCCTGGGCGAACGCGAGCAGCAGGCCGGTCACGGCCGCCAGGATCGCGACGGCCACCGCGATGTAGCCCCACGGCTCGCGGTCGACGTCACCGCCCCGCGCGAACCCGATGACGATCGCCGCGCCCGCCGCGATGAACACGACGAGTGCGGTGTACATGCCCCACCGACGGTGATGCTCGTGGAGCGTGATCTTCCTCCGCGCCATGCCTTCATCGTGCGCTCAGTCCCGGGTCGATGCAAGAGCGAGGGGCTACTCGTCGCGGGGCAGCGAGACGTAGACGGCGTTGACGGCGACGGCCTGCTCGAGCTCGGTCGACAGTCCCGCGAAGAACTGCGAGCGGTACGTCTCGTCGGTCACCGCGTAGACCGTGAAGTACAGCCCCGCGAACGACGCGAGGAAGACCGCGACCTGGAACAGCTCGTTCGTCAGTGGCAGGTGCTTGCCGAACCGCGACGGCAGGTCGGTCACATGGTCTTGCTGCGTCCACGACAGGACCGTGTCATTGGAGATCGTGAGGTGTCCGAAGACCACGAAGAAGACGAACAGGCCAAGGCTCAGCAACAGCACCTGGATCGCCTGGTTGAACAGCAGCACCAGGACCAGGTTGGCGCGCGCGAACCGCGGCAGGTCGGCCGGAGCTGCAGAGATCTGTCGCGCCGCCTCGGCTGCCGGGGTGCCGACGCAGCAGTCGGCCAGTCGCTCACCGGCCACCTCGCGCTCGACGCGACGCACCTCTTCGGGCAGGCGTACGAGCAGGAACACCGTCGCGATCACGGCGAAGAACGCCACCGCCGACCACAGCACGTTGCGCGACATCAGCGCAGCGACCTGCCACACCTCGGCGTTGATGAACAGGAACGTCACCGCGAGCAGGAGCAGCGGCAGGGCGCGCGTCAGCAACGGGAACATCAGGCCGAGCGACCCGAACGTACGACGTACGGCCCAGCGGAACATCGTGCCCATGCGCAGGAGCCGCCCCGCGAACAGGCCGAGGGACGCCAGCAGCATCGCAATCCCGGCGACCGGCCCCCACTTGGGGTCCGTCGCGAACACGCCCACCGCCACGCCGACGGCGATCGACGTCGCCACGATCAGCACGATGACGGCGGTGATCCGCTTCCTCGACAGCCACTTCTCGATCCGGTCAGCATGATCGCCGGAGAAATACGGCAGTCCGTGGTCGTCGAACCAGTCCTCGATCTCCGCGGCCGTCTGCGCGTGGGTGCTGGGCACGTCAGAAGGTGACGGGCAGCTCGTCGACGCCGTACACGAAGGACAGCTGCCGGAAGCTCAGCTCTTCCTGCGGCTTCGCGAGCGCGAGGTCGGGGAACCGCTGGAACAGCTTGGGCAGCGCGATGCGCAGCTCCATGCGGGCGAGCTCGGCTCCGATGCAGCGATGGATGCCGTGGCCGAACGCCAGGTGGCCGCTGGCCGGGACGCGATAGGGGTCGAACTCGTCGGGCCGCTCCCCTGCCGAGCTCGGGTCGCGGTTGGCGCCGCTCAACGAGGCCAGGACGACGTCACCGGCCTTGAGCTGCTTGCCGAACAGCATCATGTCCTGCTTGGCGAACCGCGGGAATGCGACCTGCACGACGGCCAGGTAGCGCAGGAGCTCCTCGACGATCCGGTCGACGTCCTCGGGATCGCCCTTGCGGATCAGGTCGGCGTACGCGGGGTCCCGCAGCAGGACGATCGTGCCGAGCGCGATCATGCCTGCCGTCGTCTCGAACCCACCCGTGAAGACGCCGTCAGCCAGTCCCGCAAGGTCGACGTCGGAGATCAGGTCGCCCTCGTCGCGCAGGATCTGCCCGATCAGGCCGGGTCCGGGCTCCTTGCGCTGCTTCGCGACGGCCTCGAAGAGGAATTCACGCTGCTCGGAGACGGCGCCGAATGCCGCCGCGCCACCGTTGGTCGCGTCGAAGCGGGCACTGCCGAGCTTCTCGAACGCGTCACGATCCTCGTAGTCGAGGCCCAGCAGCGCACAGATCGTCTGGAACGGCACCGGGAAGGCCAGGTGCTTGGCCATGTCGGCGCCCGAGCCCTCCGCAGCGAGCTTGTCGAGCTGACGGTCGACGATCTCGCCGATCATCGGCTCGAGCCGCGCGAGCCGGCGCATCGTGAACTCCGGCGTGACGATCTTGCGCAGGCGTGTGTGCAGCGGCGGGTCCGTGAACCCCAGGCCGCCGATGTCGTCGGACGTGGCCGGGCCGTCGCCGTGGAACATGTGGCGGATGTCGTTGGAGTACGAGTCACGGTCCGTCAGGATCTGCCGCGACTCCTCGTAGCCCGTCACCAGGTACGCCCGGAAGTTGAACGGCAGATCGAGCTTGTGCATCGGTTCGGTCGCACGGATCTCGGCGATCCGCGGCACCGGATCCATGCCGTTGCGCTGCAGCGGAACCTTCGTCGGCTCCGGGATGAACGAGATGCGTGAAAGGTCGATGCCCTTCTTCTGGATGCGTCGGACGACCAGCTTGCCGACCCAGCCGGAGATCTTTGCCCTCACGTCAACCACGGGTCGAAACTACACTGCCCGGTTGCGGCTGGGAGCCACTCGGGGGATGGTGAGACGCAAGTTGTGCCTGATCACGGCACGCACACAAGGGGGCCACCATGAGTACCGACACGTCAGATCAGGGCCAACAGACCGAGCTTCGAAGGGTCATGGGGCCCAAGCTGCTGTTGCTCTTCATCGTCGGCGACATCCTCGGCACCGGCGTCTACGCGCTGACCGGACAGGTCGCCGCCGAGGTGGGCGGCGCGGCCTGGCTGCCATTCCTCGTGGCGTTCATCGTCGCCACCCTGACGGCGTTCTCCTACCTCGAGCTCGTGACGAAGTATCCGCAGGCCGCAGGTGCCGCCCTGTACGTCCACAAGGCCTTCGGCGTCCACTTCTTCACCTTCATCGTGGCGTTCGCGGTCATGTGCTCGGGCATCACGTCCGCGTCCACCGCATCCCGCGCCTTTGCCGCCAACCTCGCCACAGGCGTCGAGTGGGAGGCCAGCAACACCGAGATCATGCTGATCGCCCTCGCCTTCATGGCCTTGGTCATGGCGGTCAACCTGCGAGGTGTCAGCGAGAGCGTCAAGGCGAATGTCGTGCTGACCCTCGTGGAGCTGTCCGGCCTGGTCATCGTGATCCTCATCGGTTGCTATGCCATCGCCGGCGGCGACGCCGACTTCGGCCGGGTCGTGGCATTCGACACGCCAGACGACAAGAACGTCTTCCTGGCCGTCACGACGGCGACCTCGCTGGCGTTCTTCGCCATGGTCGGGTTCGAGGACTCGGTCAACATGGCCGAGGAGTGCCACGAGCCGCACAAGATCTTCCCGCGGATGATGCTGACCGGACTGGGCATCACCGGCACGATCTACATCCTGATCTCGATCTGCGCCGTCGCACTCGTGCCGGTGGGCACGCTCGCCAGCAGCGACACGCCGCTCATCGAGGTCGTCAAGGCCGGAGCGCCCGACTTCCCGATGGACAAGATCCTGCCGTTCATCTCGATGTTCGCGGTCGCCAACTCGGCACTGATCAACATGATGATGGCCAGCCGACTGCTCTACGGCATGTCCAAGCAGGGCGTCATCCCGAAGTCGCTGTCCAAGGTGCACGCCAAGAACCGGACGCCGTGGGCATCGATCATGTTCACCACTGCGCTGGCATTCGGACTCATCGCGTACGTCTCGAACGCGAGCGACGATGCGATCGCGGTGCTCGGCGGCACGACGGCATTGCTGCTGCTCGGGGTCTTCGCGATCGTCAACGTGGCAGTGCTCGTGCTGCGGCACGACCGGGTCGACCGTCCGCACTTCCGCACCCACACCGCGATCGCCGTCGCGGGCGCGGTGTCCTGCCTCTACCTCGTGACGCCGCTGTCGGGTCGCGACAGCGAGCAGTACGAGGTGGCCGGCATCCTGCTCGGCATCGGTCTCGTGCTGTCGGTGCCGATCTACCTGTTCCGCCGCGCGCAGGGCGAGGACCTCGAGATCACCGATCCCGAGGACATCCCGCCCCACGAGCTGCCGTAGCGGTCGGTCAGCCCTGACGCTCTCGTCGCGACGAGACCGTCAGGCTGACCACCGCGGTGATCGACAGGATGCTGACGATCACACCGAGGCTCAGCAGCGTCGGGATCTCGGGGACGTCGAAGTGCTCGCCGCCGTTGATGAACGGCAGCTCGTTGGTGTGCAGTGCGTGCAGCACGAGCTTGACGCCGATGAACGCCAGCAGGATCGCGAGGCCCTGCGACAGGTAGATCAGGCGCTTGAGCAGGTCGCCGAGCAGGAAGTACAGCTGGCGCAGACCCATCAGGGCGAACACGTTGGCGGTGAAGACGAGGTACGGCTCCTTGGTGAGGCCGTAGATCGCCGGGATCGAGTCGAGCGCGAACAGCAGGTCCGTCGTGCCGAGCGAGAGGATGACCAGGAACATCGGCGTGATGAACGTCTTGCCGTTCTCCTTGATGAACAGCTTGAGACCGTGCCACTCGTTCTTGGTGTTGAAGAACCGGCGGGCGAAACGTACGACGCCGTTCTCGCCGTCGTCGTCGTGCTCGGTGTCCTTCATCAGGGTGTAGGCGGTCCACAGCAGGAAGGCGCCGAAGATGTAGAAGATCCAGGAGAAGTTCTCGATCGCGACGGCGCCGAGCGCGATGAAGATGCCGCGGAAGACCAGCGCGATGATGATGCCGACGAGCAGCGCCTCCTGCTGAAGCTTCCTGGGCACCTTGAAGCTCGCCATGATGATCAGGAAGATGAACAGGTTGTCGATCGACAGGCTGTACTCGGTCAGCCAGCCGGCGAAGAACTGCAGACCGAAGTCGCCGCCCTTCTCCGGGACGTCGTGATGGACCGCGACCCAGATGCCGAACGCGACGGCCATGCCGATGTAGCCGGCGAGGTAGATCGCGCACTCCTTGAGCGTCGGCTCGTGCGGCTTGCGCGCCACGACGATGACGTCGAACAGCAGCACGGCGACGGTCACGCCGATCGTCACGAACCACTCGGTCTGGGACACCGACATGCCGACGGTGTCGGCAGAGCTCTCGGCAAGGGGCAGGATCACAGTAGGTACCTCCGGTCGTCAGGACGCCGGAGGTCTCTTCCGCCGCGTCATGCGGCCCGCAACACCGGGAGACTGCTGGGAGTCTCCGTGATGACGACGTTGCGATCGGGGAATACTCCCCTCCTGCGTCCATTCTTGCAGGAGAGGCACCGAACCCTCGTATCGGGCGCCGTACGTCAGGCCGTACGGGCGCTGCAGCTCGAGCCAGACCCCGTGGGGCCACGGACCGTCGGGCTGCAGGTTCGGGTGGTCGAACGCGTCCGGTGGCGCGGTCTGCGGCTCCACGCACACGGTGTCGACGGGCTCGTCGTAGACGACCCACCACGGCGCTGACGACGCGAGGGTGACCTCGAGCGCCCCGGGCCAGGTCAGCACGGGCGCCGCGGCGAGCTGGAAGCAGTCGTCCCACGGTCCAGGTGTCGGTTCGACGAGCCGGCCGGTTGGCAGCCCGTCGGGCCCGCGCTCGACCATGACGGTGGGCTCGAGCGATGCCACCAGCTCCGCTCCGCTGTCGAGCCGCCGCCTGAACCACGGGTGCAGGCCGATCGAGCACGGTGCCTCGGCGTCGTCGTCCCACGACAGCTCGATCCGCAGGCCGTCGTCCATGAGCTCGTACGTCAGGGTGGCGACGCCTTCCGTCGGCCATGGCTCGTCGATCGCCAGCTCGTACACGCCATCACCCACGCTCTCCCATGCCGCGACGTGGCCCAGGCCGTGCAACGCGTGCTCGCCGTCGGTCTGCGGCAGCTGGTACGTCTGGCCGTCGAGGTTGAGCCGTCCGTCTCGTATGCGGCCGGCCCACGGGACCATCGGGAAGCAGCCGTCCGCGATGGCCGGATCGATCCCCGGCTGGCTCGACGCGGCGAGGATCTCGTGCCCGTCGATCGTCAGGCTGATGAGCCGGGCTCCACGGGTCGGGTCGATGACGGCGCGGACGCGGTCGTTGTGCAGGACATCGGTCACGAGAGCATCATGCCCGCTGGTGGTTTCGTCCTTTCGACAAGCTCAAGGACCGGTGTGGCCTAGACCCCGGCTTGGAGCATGCTGCGCAGCTCCTTCTTGAGGTCACCGATCTCGTCGCGCAGGCGCGCGGCCACCTCGAACTGCAGCTCCGCGGCGGCGGCTCGCATCTGCTCGCTGAGCTGCTCGATGAGATCCGCGAGCTCACCCGACGGCAGGTTGGCGAGATCGGCCGTGTGACCCAGCGGCACCGGCGCACCCTTGCGTCGCTTGTCGCCCGTGGCCGCCAGCAGGTTTGCCGTGTCGGCATCCTCGCGCGCGAGCATGTCGGTGATGTCGCCGATCTTCTTGCGCAGCGGGGTCGGGTCGATGCCGTTGGCGAGGTTGTAGGCGACCTGCTTCTCGCGACGGCGGTTGGTCTCCTCGATCGCCCAGCCCATCGAGTCGGTGATCGTGTCGGCGTACATGATGACCTGGCCCGAGACGTTGCGGGCCGCGCGGCCGATCGTCTGGATCAGCGATCGGCCGGAGCGCAGGAAGCCTTCCTTGTCGGCGTCGAGGATCGCCACAAGGCTCACCTCTGGCAGGTCGAGACCCTCACGGAGCAGGTTGATGCCGACGAGGACGTCGTACTCCCCCATCCGCAGCTCGCGGAGCAGCTCGACGCGCCGCAACGTGTCGACCTCGCTGTGCAGGTAGCGCGTGCGGATGCCGGCCTCGAGGAGGTAGTCGGTGAGATCCTCGGACATCTTCTTGGTCAGCGTCGTGACGAGCACGCGCTCCTCGCGATCGGTGCGCGTGCGGATCTGGGTGATCAGGTCGTCGATCTGGCCCTTGGTGGGCTTGACGATGACCTCGGGGTCGATCAGGCCGGTCGGGCGGATGATCTGCTCGACGACGTCGCCCTGGACCTTCTCCATCTCGTAATTGCCCGGCGTGGCCGACAGGTAGACCGTCTGGCCGATGCGCTCGAGGAACTCGGCCCACTTGAGCGGCCGGTTGTCCATCGCGCTGGGCAGCCGGAAGCCGTGCTCGACCAGCGAGCGCTTGCGCGACATGTCGCCTTCGTACATCGCACCGATCTGCGGGATCGTCACGTGCGACTCGTCGACGACCAGGACGAAGTCGTCGGGGAAGTAGTCGAGCAGGCAGTGACCCGGCGTGCCCGGGCCGCGGCCGTCCATGTGGCGCGAGTAGTTCTCGATGCCGGCGCACGTGCCGACCTGCTGCATCATCTCGAGGTCGTACGTCGTGCGCATGCGCAGCCGCTGCGCCTCGAGCAGCTTGCCCTCGCCCTCGAGCTCGGCGAGTCGCTCCTCGAGCTCGACCTCGATCGTGCGCATCGCGCGGTTCATGGTCTCCTGGCCGGCGGCATAGTGCGTCGCCGCGCCGACGTAGAGCTCCTGGTCGTCGCTCAGCACCTCGCCGGTCAACGGATGCAGCGTCATGAGGCGCTCGATCTCGTCACCGAAGAACTCCACCCGCACGGCGTGCTCCTGGTAGACCGGGAAGATCTCGACCGTGTCGCCCTTGACCCGGAACGTGCCGCGGGTCGACGCGACGTCGTTGCGTACGTATTGGGCCTGCACGAGGGTGCGCAGCAGCTGCTCACGCGGCAGCTCCTCGCCGACCTTGAAGCCGATCATCCGCTCGAGGTATTCCTGCGCCGAGCCGAGGCCGTAGATGCACGACACCGTGGCGACGACGATCACGTCGCGCCGGGTCAGCAGTGACCAGGTCGCGGAGTGGCGCAGGCGCTCGACCTCTTCGTTGACCGACGAGTCCTTCTCGATGTAGGTGTCGCTCTGCGCGATGTAGGCCTCGGGTTGGTAGTAGTCGTAGTAGGAGACGAAGTACTCGACCGCGTTGTTGGGCAACAGCTCGCGCAGCTCGTTGGCGAACTGGGCCGCCAGCAGCTTGTTGGGCATCATCACGAGCATCGGGCGCTGCAGCCGCTCCGCCAGCCAGGCCGTCGTGGCGGTCTTGCCGGTGCCGGTGGCACCCAGCAGCACGTTGTCCTTGATGCCGGCGTTGATGCGGCGTTCGAGCTCGTCGATCGCCGCCGGCTGGTCGCCGGCGGGCTGGTAGTCGGAGACGACCTCGATGGGCGCCACCTGGCGCTGGAGCTCTGACACTGAACGCATACGACGAGCCTACGTCTCGCCACCGACAAAGCCCTCTAAAGTGGCTGTCATGCCCGTCTCGGAACGCCGCGCAGAGCGCAAGAGGGAGATCCTCGACGCCACGCGCGCGCTGTTCGACGAGCGAGGCGTACGCGATGCGCAGATCGAGGACATCGCGCGAGCCGTCGGCATCAACCGGGCGATCATCTACCGGCACTTCTCCGGCAAGGAGGAGCTCTTCGCCGAGACCCTCGTCGGCTATCTCGACGAGCTCGACAAGACGCTGACCGCAGCCGACGACCACTCCGGTGAGCCGGTCGACCGGCTCGAGGCCCTGGTCGTGGTGTTCCTCGACTTCGGCTCGGCCTATCCCGCGTTCGTCGACTGCGCGCAGGCACTGCTGCGCCGGCGCGGCGACGAGCTGATGGAAGAGGTCAGCGAGCGCGTCATGTTCGACCTCGGACGCGCCATGGCCTCGTGCCTCCACCATGTCGTCGACGTGCTCGAGGCAGGCGTCAAGACCGGCGAGTTCCA
This sequence comes from uncultured Actinomycetota bacterium, assembly GCA_963806345.1. Lineage (GTDB taxonomy): Bacteria > Actinomycetota > Actinomycetes > Propionibacteriales > Nocardioidaceae > Aeromicrobium. The sequence goes on from CAWDXV010000027.1 coordinate 9,847, forward strand.
CGTACGCGATCCCTACCTGCTGGCCAACGTCCTCTACACATTGGCGCTCGGCGTCATGAACCTCACGACGCTGCAGCTGTCCGTGCGCGAGCAGAATCCCGGGCTGCCGGCGGTCGACGCCGTGCCGTTCGAGGAGGTCAAGGCCTACCTCCAGCAAGCTGCCGTGGCGATGGCGCGCGGCACCTCAACCTGACCCTTTCCCTCAGGCCATGGCGGCGCGCACGGCGTCGACCGACAGGCGTACGTCCCGGGCGTCGGTGGACCAGTTGCTGACCGAGATGCGCAGGACGTCGCGACCGCGCCAGCGCGAGCCCGACATCCAGGTCGTGCCGTCGGCGATCAGTCGCGCGGTGACCTCCCGCGTACGTTCATCGCTGCCGAACGCCACGCACACCTGGGTATAGGCGACGTCGTTGAGCACCTCGACGCCGTCGATCGCGGCCAGGCCGTTCGCGATCTCACCGGCATTGGCCACGAGGCCGTCGACGAGGCCGATCACCCCCTGACGTCCCAAGGAGCGGAGGACGGCCCACACCGGCACGCCGCGCGCGCGACGCGACAGCTCCGGGACCTTCTCGTACGGATCGCCGGGCCCGGTCTCGTCGGGCACCAGATAGCTCGCGTGCACACCCATCGCACCCCGCATCGCGGCCGAGTCAGCGACGATGGCCAGCCCGCAGTCGTACGGCACGTTGAGCGTCTTGTGGGCGTCGGTGGTCCAGGAGTCGGCGCTGGACAATCCTTCGACGAGGTCGCTCAACGCCGGCGATGCGGCAGCCCAGAGGCCGAACGCCCCGTCGACGTGCACCCAGGCCCCGCGCTCGTGAGCCAGGTTGATCGCCTCGGCGAACGGGTCGAAGGCGCCTGAATGGACGTTGCCGGCCTGCAGGCAGACTACGACGGGCTCGCCCTGCGGTATCGCCGCGAGCGCCTCGGCCAGTGCTTCGATGCGGATGCGGCCCTGTTCGTCGGAGGCAACGGGCTCGGGCTGCCCGAGGCCGAGGTAGCGCAGCGCGAGGTCGATCGTGTCGTGCCGTTCGGCGCCGACCAGCACGTGGACCTTGGGTGCGCCGGTGAGCCCGTCGCGCTCGACGTCCCATCCTGCGGTCGCCAGCACGGCATGGCGGGCGGCCGCGAGGCAGGTGAAGTTGGACATCGTCGCGCCGGTGACGAAGCCGACGTCGGCCGTCGACGGCAGGTGCAACAGCTCCAGGAGCCAGCGCGCCGCCGCCTCCTCGAGGGCCGCGGTCGCCGGAGTCGAGTAGCGCATGCCGGCGTTCTGGTCCCAGCCGCTGACCATCCAGTCAGCCGCGAGCCCGGCCGGCAACGTGCCGCCCATGACCCAGCCGAAGAACCGTCCCGAACCGATCGCCATGAGCCCGGGATCGGCCTTGGCCGCGAGCTCGTCGACGACCTCGGCGGGATCCATGCCACCGTCAGGCAGCGGTCCGCCGACGTCCTCGAGCAGCTCGGTCGCCGTGACTCGTGGCCCGACCGGGCGCTCGTCGATCGACCCCAGCCAACGGCGTACATGCTCATACGCCTTGGCCAGTGACTCGTCGTATGTCGTGCTGCGTGCCGTCATGTGCCGGCTCCCTCGTGATTGGCCCCATCGTGCCCATGAGAGTTGCGCGGGTCAAGGAGCGGCAGAGGGCTGTCACGCGAAGGCGTCGACTCCGGTCAGCTCGGCCGAGAACGCCCACAGCCGCTCCGCCTCGAAGGGATCGATCGCCCAGTCCTTCACGCCGGTGTAGACCTGATCGTCGGTCCAGGGCACAGCGACGTCGACGTCCTCCAGGTAGACGCCTCCGATGCCGTCGAGCTGCGGCGAGGTCGCCGCCCACACCTGGGTCGCGGCACCGGCCGCGGGCGACTTGAACCGCGGATCGATCAGGTTGCCCTGCTCGTCGAGGTAGCCGGCCTCGATCTGCTCGGCCATCGACATGTGACGCACGAGCGCGGTGAGAATCGCGCCGGGATGCACCGCGTACGCCCGTACGCCCGCGTCCCGGCCCAGCGCGTCGAGCTGGACGGCGAACAGCGAGTTGGCCGTCTTGGACTGCCCGTACGCCAGCCACTTGTCGTATCCCTGCTCGAAGTGCGGATCGTCCCATCGAATGGGCGAGAAGTGATGGCCTCGTGAGCTCACCGAGACGACTCGCGCGCCACCCGGCTCGATCGCCGGCCACAGCCGGTTGACGAGCGCGAAGTGGCCGAGGTGGTTCGTGGCGAGCTGCGACTCCCAGCCGGGGCCCACCCGGACCTCGGGCGCCGCCATGATCCCGGCGCTGTCGATCACGATGTCGAGCGTGCGGTCGGTCGCGAGGAACCGGTCGGCGAACGCGCGTACGCTCTCGAGCTCGCCCAGGTCGAGCTCATCGACCGTCACGCGATCAACACCGTCGAGCTGCTCTCGGGCAGTCTCGATCCGGCGAGCCGGCACGATGACCTCGGCGCCGGCAGCGACGAGCGCACGGGTGGTCTCGATCCCGATCCCGGAATAGCCACCGGTCACCAGTGCGACCTGGCCGGTGAGATCAATGCCCTTGAGCACGTCGTCGGTCGTCGTCGTGGCGTCGAATCCCGAGGGAAGGGGCTGTTGTGGACTCGTTGATGTCGTCATGTCGTCGACGCTAGGTGCTGGAGCGCGCTCCACCGCAAGCCCGGAAAAGGAGGACGCCACCCACCCCGTGGGGTGAGTGGCGTCCTTTCGACAGGCTCAAGGAGCAGCCGCGCTCAGGCCTCGAGGATCGCGACGACGCCCTGGCCGCCGGCGGCGCAGATTGAGATCAGGCCGCGGCCCGAGCCCTTCTCGTGCAGCAGCTTGGCGAGGTTGGCGACGATGCGCCCGCCCGTCGCCGCGAACGGGTGTGCCGTGGCGAGCGAGGAGCCCTTGACGTTGAGCTTGCTGCGGTCGATCGAGCCCAGCGGCGCGTCAAGGCCCAGCTTCTCCTTGCAGAAGTTGGGGTCCTCCCACGCGGCGAGCGTCGTCAGCACCTGGCTGGCGAACGCCTCGTGGATCTCGTAGAAGTCGAAGTCCTGCAGCGTGAGGCCCTGACGGGCGAGCATGCGCGGCACGGCGTACGCGGGAGCCATCAGCAGGCCCTCGGCGCCCGACACGTAGTCGACGGCTGCGGTCTCGTAGTCGACGAAGTAGGCCAACGGGGTCCAGCCGTGCTTCTCGGCCTCGTCCTCCGACGCCAGCAGCACCGTCGAGGCACCGTCGGACAGCGGCGTGGAGTTGGCCGCCGTCATCGTGGCGCCTTCGCCCTTGCCGAAGACCGGCTTGAGCTTGGCGAGCTTGTCCAGTGACGAGTCGGGACGCAGGTTGTTGTCCTTGGTGACGCCGAGGAACGGCGTGATGAGGTCGTCCTGCCAGCCCTCGTCGTACGACTTGGCCAGGTTGTGGTGCGAGGCGACGGCAAGCTCGTCTTGTGCCTCGCGCGTGATGCCCCACTCCTTGGTCGTGATGGCCTGGCTGTCACCCATCGACAGCCCGGTGCGGGGCTCGGAGTTGCGGGGCTGGTCGGGCGCGAGGTAGGCCGGGCGGATCTTGGCGAGCGCGGCGAGGCGGCCCTTGTTGTCCTTGGCGCGGTTGGCCTCGAGCAGGATCTTGCGGAGCTTCTCGCCGACCGCGAGCGGTGCGTCCGACGTGGTGTCGGCGCCACCGGCGATGCCGGACTCGATCTTGCCGAGCGCGATCTTGTTGGCGACCAGCACGGCCGCCTGGATGCCGGTGTCACAGGCCTGCTGCACGTCGTACGCGGGCGTGTCGGGCGACAGCTTGGAGCCAAGCACGGTCTCGCGCGCGAGGTTGAAGTCGCGGCTGTGCTTGAGGACGGCGCCGGCGGCGAACTCACCGACCCGCTCACCCTCGAGGCCGAACCGGTCGACGAGGCCGTTGAGGGCTGCGGTGAGCATGTCCTGGTTGGACGCGTTGGTGTAGACGGTGTTGGAGCGCGCGAACGGGATGCGGTTGCCGCCGATGACGGCGACGCGGCGCACGGTCTGGGCGCCGGTCGCGGCAGCGGCAACGCTCGACACGGTCTCGGCAGCCTTGGTCGCGGCCGACTTGGCCGCGGGTGCCTTCTTGGCCGGTGCCTTCTTGGCCGGTGCCTTCTTCGCGGGGGCCTTCTTGGCTGGGGTCGTGTCCGCCATGGCGGTCTCCTCGATCTTCGTGAACGATGGTGGTTCTGAACGTGATGAGCGCCGCATCCACCGTGGTGGACTGGCACTGATTCATGAGGTTACAGTTTCAGGAGCATTCCAGATACCAATGGTATCCGAGAGATAGGACACACCCAAGTCATGGCAGATCGCTATCAGTCCCTCGCTCACAACCCGATCGGCAAGTTCATCGTCAAGAACCTTGGCCTGCCCAATCCCCCGGTGCTCGAGCGTTGGAACGAGGGCGATCCGCTGGTCAAGGGCACGGTCCTGATCGGCGCCGCCGCCGGTGGCACCCTTGGCAAGAAGCTCAACGCGACGCTGAAGTCGAGCGGCATCACGTCGGTGGGCGTACGCGCTGACGGCAAGACGTACAAGGGCCTCGTGTTCGACGCGACCGGCATCAGCGACACGGCCGGCCTGGCCGACATGCAGCAGTTCTTCACCCCTGCCCTGCGCAGCCTCGCTCGCTCGGGACGCCTCGTCGTCATCGGCACGCTTCCCGAGCAGGCCGGGTCCGAGACCGCGGCGATCGCCCAGCGCGCCCTCGAAGGCTTCGTACGCTCCGCAGGCAAGGAGGTCGGCGGCAACGGCAGCACGGCCAACCTCGTCTATGTCGGCGCAGGCGCGGAGGACGCGCTCGGCTCGACGCTGGAGTTCCTGCTCTCCCCCAAGTCCGCGTTCGTCGACGGCCAGGTCATCCGCCTCGGCCTCACTGAGCTCGTCGACGCCGACAAGGTGGCCGACCCGGCCAAGCCGCTCGCCGGCAAGGTCGCCCTGATCACGGGCGCCTCGCGCGGCCTCGGCGAGGCCATGGCTCGTACGCTCCACCGCGACGGCGCCCAGATCGTCGGCCTCGACGTGCCGCAGCTGTCCGGTGAGCTGGAGGCCGTCATGGCCGAGCTCGGCGGCACCGCGATCGCCGAGGACATCACCTCGCCCGAGGCCCCCAAGGTCATCGCCGCCGCACTCAAGAAGGCGCACGGTGGCGTCGACATCGTCGTGCACAACGCCGGCATCACCCGTGACAAACGGCTCAAGAACATGAAGACCGAGAACTGGAACCTCGTGATCGACATCAGCGTGGGCGCCCCGCAGCGCATCACCGCGGAGCTGCTCAAGCAGAAGCTCATCCGTCCCGGCGGCCGCGTCATCGGCATCTCCTCGATCGCCGGCATCGCGGGCAACAACGGCCAGACGAGCTACGGCACGGCCAAGGCCGGCGTCATCGGGTTCGTCAACGACCTGTCCAAGCGGGTCGCCAAGGACGGCATCACGGTCAACGCGATCGCTCCGGGATTCATCGAGACCGACATGGTCAAGACCATGCCGCTCGGTATCCGCGAGGCTGGTCGCCGGCTCAGCTCGCTGTCGCAGGGCGGCCAGCCCATCGACGTCGCCGAGGCCATTGCCTGGTACGCCAACCCGGGATCGTCCGCGATCTCCGGCAACGTCGTGCGGGTCTGCGGCCAGGCCCTGATCGGAGCCTGACATGGCGACCCGTACGTTCGGCAAGGCGCCGTCGACCGCGCCACTGATGCTCAAGGCGGTCCTGCCGGCACTCCCCGTGATCGGCGGGCTGCCCGGCATCAAGCATGCCAAGGGGTCCGTCCCCGACATGGTGCTCGAGCGCAAGGGTGTCGTGACCGACGTCAAGCACCTCGAGGCGTACAACGAGGTGTGCGGGTTCCCGCTCGGCGATCACCTCCCGGCGACCTATCCGCACATGGCGGCGTTCGGTCTGCACATGGCGCTGATGACCGACACGGCGTTCCCGTTCGCGCCGATGGGCCTGGTGCACCTGCGCAACACGATCCGCCAGCACCGACCGCTCGGTGTCGCCGAGGCGTTCGACGTGTCCGTACGTGCCGCAGACCTGCGCCCGCACCCCAAGGGATCGCTGGTCGACCTCATCACCGAGGTGTCGGTCGCGGGCGAGCTCGTCTGGGACGAGGTCACGACCCTGTTCTCGCGCCACAAGGGAGGCTCACCCGAGACCTCGAAGCCTCTGCTCGGCGGTGTCGAGGCCCCCAACGGCGTCGTGCACTGGAAGCTCGCCGGCGACCTCGGCCGCCGCTACGGCTCGGTGTCGGGCGACCGCAACCCGATCCACCTCTATCCGCTGACGGCCAAGGCGTTCGGCTTCCCGACCAACATCGCGCACGGCATGTGGACCCTGGCCCGCAGCCTCTCGGCGCTGCAGAACAAGCTGCCCGACGCGTTCGCGGTCGACGTCGAGTTCCGCAAGCCGATCCTGCTGCCCGGCACGGTCGTGTTCGGGTCGGAGACCGAGGGCGCCGACATCGTGTTCGGCGTCAAGGGCGCCAAGAAGCCCGTCACGCACCTCGTCGGACGGGTCACGACAAAACCGTAACTCTGAGTTACGCTGTCGAGCACTCACTGACCCTGGAGGGCATTCGTGCGTACTCGCCACGTCATGATCCGTCTGCTGACCGTCCTCGCGCTGACACTCAGCGTGATGGGCTTCTCGACCTCACTCTCCACCGCGACGGCAGCCATGACGTGGCAGCCCCGCGCCGAGGACTACCCCAACACGGTGACCGAGCGGGACGCGGCGATCCCGATGTCCGACGGCACGATCCTGCGCGGCGACGTCGTGCGCCCGGCAGACGCGGACGGCAAGGCGATCGACAGGCGGTTCCCCGTCATCGTGACGATCACGGCGTACAACAAGACCGTCACGGCTTCGTCGGGCGGCCTGCTCGGCGGCGACTCGGCCTACCTCGTCAAGCGGGGGTACGTGCAGCTCACGGTCGATGCGCGCGGCACCGGCAGCTCCGAGGGCATCTGGCGGGCGTTCGACGCTCGCGAGAACAAGGACGGCGGCGAGGTCATGACGTGGGCGCACTCGTCGGAGCGCCCGTGGAGCAACGGCATCACCGGCATGACCGGCCCGTCATACATGGGCATCAGCCAGCTGTGGGCCGCCGCAGCGCAGCCGCCAGGACTCAAGGCGATCTTCCCCCAGGTGCCCGGCGCGGACGTCTACCGCGACGTCGTCGCCTCGGGCGGTCAGCTCGACGTCGGCTTCATCCCGCTGTGGCTCGGTCTCGTGACGACGACGGGCCTCATTCCGCCGGCTGTCCTGGCCAGCAGCCCCGAGTCGGCCATCAAGGAGCTCCTGGACCACCTGACGGGCGCCGGCACCTTCACCGTCCCGCTGCTGCTCAGCGCACTCCTGGGCGGCGATCCGGCGTACGACGGTGCGTTCTACAAGGAGCGCTCGGCGATCAACGTGATCGACAAGGTCAAGGTGCCGGCATTCTTCGTGTCCGGCGAGTACGACCTGTTCCAGCGCGGCACTCCCCTGCTGTTCGAGAACCTCAACAAGCGCGGCATCCCGACCAAGATGATCGTGGGCCCGTGGGACCACCTGCAGGCCTCGAGCGGGGCCGGGATCGGCGACGCCGGGTACGGCTCGCTGCAGGAGCTGCAGCTGCGCTGGTTCGACCACTACCTCAAGGATGCGAGCGATCAGACCCTCGACAGCGACATCGCGAACCTGACCTACTACGAGCAGGGCACCGGGGCGTGGCAGAAGAGCTCGTCGTGGATCCCCTCGTCCCTCAAGGGCGCGACGCTCAAGCTGTCCGGGTCGTCGGCACCCCTCGGAGCGCCCGGCGGACTCACCTCGGGCACGCCGACCGCCGGTACCTCGAGCCTCTACCCGGTCCCGGTGGCCGGCCTGTGCACCCGCTCGGCCAACCAGTGGACCGCCGGGCTGCCCAACCTCGTGCTCGCGGACCTGCCCTGCTTCAAGGACAACCAGCTCAACGACAAGACCGGCGCCGTCTTCTCCACCAAGCCGCTGACCAGCGCGGTCACGATCCAGGGCCCGATCAACGCGCACCTGTACGCCTCGAGCCTCGGTGGCGACGGGATGCTGTCGGTCGCGCTGGAGGACGAGGCGCCCGACGGCACGGTCAAGCGCCTGACCGGCGGATGGCAGGTCATCTCGCACCGGGCGCTCGACACGAGCAAGTCGCGCTATCTCGACGGGGTGCTGATCCAGCCGTTCCACCCGTTCACCCGGGCGGCGCAGAAGCCACTGGCTGCTGGCGAGGTCGCCCCGATCGACGTCGAGGTGTTCCCGACACGAGCCAAGATCCTGCCGGGTCACAAGCTGCGCATCGCGGTGCAGACGTTCGACGTCCCGCACCTGCTGCCGACCTTGCCACAGCTGTTGGGCACGCTGACGGTCGTGAAGATCCACAATTCGCCGACGTACCCGTCGACGATCAACTTCCCGAGCGTCGGAACCCTCCCGACTGTCCAGTAGTGCCGTTCACCCGTTGTGGCGGTGACCTAGGGCCCAAGACGCGTCACGCGGTGGGCCCTAGGTCACCGCTCCCCGGGCGCGAGGGTCAGCTGCGGGGCTTGACGCGGCGGATCAGGCCTTCCTGGGCGACGGTCGCGACGAGCGTGCCGTCCTCGGTGAAGACCCGCGCCATGCTCAGCCCGCGCGCACCCGAGGCCGACGGGGACGTCTGGTCGTACAGGAGCCACTGATCGGCCACGATCGGCCGGTGGAACCAGATGACGTGATCGAGCGACGCGGCCTGTACGTCCGGCGCCCCGATGAACGAGCTGTGCGGCACGAGGCTCGCTCCGAGCAGGCTCAGGTCGCTGATGTAGGTGAACGCCGCGTTGTGCACGATCTGCGAGTCGGGCAGCGTGCCGTCCGCCCGGAACCACAGCCGCTGCACGACCGGGACGAGCTGGCGCTGCGGGTCGTCCTCCGCGCGGTTGTCACCGATGTAGCGCATGTCGAACGAGGACCACTCGCGGTCCCAGAAGTCCGCCGCCTCGGAGCCGCGGCCGCCGATGATGTCGGTCAGCGGGATCGACTCGTCGGGTGACGGGACGTCGGGCATCGCGTCCTGGTGGTCCCAGCCGTCCTCGATGACCTGGAACGACGCCGTCATGTAGAAGATGATCTCGCCGTGCTGGCGAGCCGCAACACGACGCGTCGTGAACGATCCGCCGTCGCGCACGTTCTCGACGTCGTAGACGATCGGGATGCTCGGATCGCCACCGAGGATGAAGTAGAGGTGCAGCGAGTGCACGTGTCGCTCGTCCGGCACGGTGAGCTGTGCGGCCATGAGCGCCTGCGCGGCGACCTGTCCCCCGAACACGCGTGGCAGCTCCGATTCCGCGGGCTGCGAGCCCCGGTAGAGCCCCACCTCCAGCTGCTCGAGATCGAGTAGGCCGAGGACGTCGTCAAGGGATGCAGGCACGCGCCGATCGTACCGGGGAGCGCGCCCGGCTAGCGCCTGTAGGTGACGCGACGCACCAGCAGCTCGAACGGCCCGCGATAGCCCGCGCGGCGCATCCGGTCGGCGATCACGACGGTCGACACCCAGGTCGCCGCCGCGAGCAGGGCCGTGCCGGCGACGCTCAGGCGTCCGGACAGGTCGAGCAGGAACGGGGTGAAGGCGATCGTCCAGACGACCGACTGGGCGAGATAGAACGTCATGGAGCGCTGCCCCGTGGCGGCAATGGCCTCGACGACCCTCCCCCGGTTTCGGCCGAGCCGGCTGGCCAGCAGGGTGATGGCGGCGGCGTAGCCGAATCCGCCGAGGACACCCGACGCGTCGTGCCAGGGCCCGATCAGCTCGAGCGTGCCGTGGCTCGGCACATCCGTCACGCCGGCGAGGATGAGGGACACCGGCTGGGCCACCAGCACCGCGACGCTGATCCCGACGATCGCCGTCACCGCGAGGAGTCGACGGTGATGCTCCGGCTCCTCCAGGATCCTGCGACGACCTGCCCACAGCCCGACCAGGAACGGGCAGGCGAAGCCGATCGGTCCCAACAGCATGATGAACGGCTGCGCGACGATCCGGTCCGACAGCATCGTCAGCAGGTCGGGCGGCAGCATCGACGGGTCCGGCGGATCGGTGACGATCGACATGGAGTCACCCGACGGGAAGATGCCGAGCGTGAAGATCACCGCCGCCACGGCCAGCAGCCAGCGATCCTTCCACCTCACCGTCCAGGCGCCGACGAGCAGCAGCACTCCGTACGCGGCGAGGATGTCGCCGACGTACAGCAGCATCGCGTGCAGGAAGCCGACCACGATGAGGAACACCGCGCGGCGCCACAACAGCCGCCGCACTCCCTTGGGGCCGAGCGCAGCCTGCCGGCGGACGATCATGGCGACGCCGTAGCCGAACAGCAGGCCGAACATCGGGAACGCGCGACCGTCGACGAAGGTCGCGATCAGCCAGGTCACGGCGGAGTCGAGCTTGCTGCCGTCCATCGGGAAGCCGCCCCGGACGCTGCTCCCGCTCAGGAAGTAGTGCGAGTTGGCCAGCGCGATGAACAGCAGCATGAAGCCGCGCGCGAGATCTGGTCCGAGTGCGCGGTCGGACGTCGCGACGGGCCGGCTGGCGGGCTCTCGGGTGCGGTGGTCACGCCCTGAACGTACGGTCGGGGGTCGGGCTGGCACATCGGCCGAAGGTCTTCTGGAATCTGCGACTTCGGGCTAGGTGCGGAGAGTCAGCCTTGTTCGTTTTTCCTCTGGCGTGCGAGGAATTGCTCGAACTGGTCGGCGAGCTCGTCGCCGCTCGGGAGGTCCTCGTCGCTGGCCAGCAGCGACTGGGCAGCGCCGCGGGTGAACGCGTCGGACTGCTCCTCGAGGCCACCCAGCAGGCTCTGCCCGCCCTGCTCCTCGATCTGCTGCTCGATCTCGACCAGCGCGGCCTCCTGGCGGGCCTTGAGCGACTCACGTCGATGCTAGGCCCGTGCGGTCGACCAGCGCGTCGATCAGCGCGAGCAGGCAGTCGGGTAGTCGATCTGCGCGAGGTAGTGCGGCACGTGCACGACGTAGCCGGCGGCGTCGTCGGCCCACTGGCCGAGGCG
>CAWDXV010000028.1:0-11500 GCA_963806345.1 uncultured Actinomycetota bacterium
ACCTGAGCCGTCATTGCCATGCGGCCGAACCCCTGTCTGTGTCTTTTCTGGGAGAAGAGTGTCACTCTATGCCGTCTCATGACCCGGCCGAAGGCGGCTGCGAGCCGTCCTGGGTCGTGCTGGTCGGATCCTGGGCTGGCCGCGACATCCGCGACGACAACCCGCACCGAGCGACCGGGCCGTCGACTCCAGCGTGCCACGGGTGTCAACGAGGCTGGTGTCGGCGATGACAGCATCCAACCCGAGCTCGGGCGCGTGCGCGGCCAGAACCTCAAGATGATCTGTCGGCGTGAGCCCTTCGGTCTCGCCCTCCTGCTCGCGCAGGTTGAGCACCAGGATGCGCTTGGCCTTGGTCTTGGTGAGCGCGTCGCGCAGGCCCGGGACGAGCAACGTCGGCATGACACTCGTGAACCACGAACCCGGGCCGACGACGACCCAGTCGGCGGCCTCGACGGCTGCCACGGCTTCAGGGCAGGCCGGCGGGTCGTGCGGGGTCGAGGCGGACGCTGACGACCTGGCCGTCGGTCGACGAGACCTCGACCTGACCGCGTACGAGCGTCAGCCGGTCGGGAGCCGACCGCAGGTGCACGTCGGCCTCGATGTCGAGGGGCACCGCCGCCATCGGCAGCACGCGGCCCTGCGCGCCGAGCAGCTCGCCGACCAGGTCGAGGCCGGCCACGTGGTCGCCGACCTGGTCCCAGATCGCGGCGATCAGCAGGTTGCCGACGGCGTGGTCCTTGAGCGGGCCGTTGCCGGAGAACCGGTGCTGCAGACTGCCGCCCAGGTGCGGCCCCATTCGTCGTCGCCACAGAGCGCGGCGAGCGCCATGCGGAGGTCGCCCGGTGGCAGTCCGCCGAGCTCGGCGCGAATGCGGCCGGACGATCCACCGTTGTCGGCGACCGTCACGACTCCCGTGAGGTCGGTCGTCAGGCGGCGCAGCGCCGACAGGCTCGCGGCGAGGCCGTGCCCGCCACCGAGCGAGACGACCTTGAGGTCGCCCTCGGCGCGCCGGCCACGTGCGCGGGTCGCGCCGCGCTCATTCGCGCCCCAGGTCGCGGTGGACGACCAAGGTGCGTACGCCATGGGCGCGCAGTCGCTCGGCGAATGCCTCGGACATCGCGACGCTGCGGTGGCGACCGCCGGTGCAGCCGATCGCGATCGTCAGGAAGTGCTTGTCCTCGCGGAGGAAGCCGTCGGTCAGGAGCGCGACGAGCCCTTCGTACTGCTCGAGGAACTCCGACGACCGGGGTTGGCGCAGGACGTAGTCGCGTACGGGCTCGTCGAGCCCGCTCATCGGCCGCAGCTCGTCGACCCAGAACGGGTTGGGCAGGAAGCGCAGGTCGGCGACCATGTCGGCGTCGATCGGCAGGCCGTACTTGAACCCGAACGACATCACCGAGGCGCGCAGGCCACCGGAGTCGGGATCCTCGAACGCCGCACGGACCCGCTGGCCCAGCTGGTGCACGTTGAGGTTGGACGTGTCGACCACGATGTCGGCCCGGCCACGGATGCGGTTGAGCAGCTCGCGTTCGCGCTCCAGGCCGTCCACGAGCCGGCCCTCGAGGCTCAGGGGGTGCGGACGGCGCGCGGCCTCCTGACGGCGTACGAGGACCTCGTCGGCCGCCTCGAGATAGAGGATCTTGGTGTGGACGCCGTCGTCGCGCAGCTCCTCGAGCGCCTCGACCAGCCCGCCGAAGAACTGCCGCGAGCGGGCGTCGACGACGACCGCGAGCCGATCGATGTCCTTGGACTCCTGCACCGTCGCGACCGCTTTGGAAGCAGGCCCGGCGGCAGGTTGTCGATGACGTAGTAGCCGAGCTTCTCGAGCACCTTGGCCGCTGAGCCTCGCCCTGCTCCGGTCATGCCGGTGACGAGCACGAACTGCGTCAAGGTGGTCAACTGTCCTCCAGGATCTCGCCGGTTGCCGTGTTGACGGCTGGTGCCTGCTCGCCGGTCGCGAGCGCCTCCACGATGGATTGTGCCGTAGCCGCGCCGATGCCGGGCACGGTTGCGATCTCTTCTGCTGTCGCTGCTCGCAGCTTCTTGACCGAGCCGAACGTCTTGAGCAACGCCTTGCGCCGCGCGGGGCCCAGGCCGGCGACCGGGTCGAGCACGCTCTCGATCATCGACTTGCTGCGCCGGCCGCGGTGGTGCGTGATCGCGAAGCGGTGCGCCTCGTCGCGCAGGCGCTGCAGGAGGTAGAGGCCCTCGCTCGTGCGCGGCAGGATCACGGGGTCCTCGTCGTCGGGCAGCCATACCTCCTCGAGGCGCTTGGCCAGGCCCACCAGGGCGATGTCCTTGATGCCGAGCTCCTGCATCGCGGCATGCGCCGCGGCGACCTGCGGCGGTCCACCGTCGACGACCACGAGTGCCGGTGTGTAGGCGAAACGGCGCGGCTTGCCGGTCTCAGGGTCGATGCCCGGGCCTTCTTCGTCGTTGCCCTCGCGCGCCTTGAGCAGCTGCTTGAACCGTCGGGTGATGACCTCGTGCATCGCCGCGACGTCGCTCTGCCCCTCGTTGCGGATCGTGAAGCGGCGGTACTCGGACTTGCGCGGCAGGCCGTCCTCGAACACCACCATCGACGCCACGGTCTCGGTGGCCCCGAGGTTGGAGATGTCGTAGCACTCGATGCGCAGCGGCGCGGTCTCGAGATCGAGCGCCGCCTGGATCTCCTCGAGCGCGAGGCTCCTGGCCGTGAGGTCGGAGGATCGCTTCATCTTGTGCCGCATGAGGGACTGCTTGGCGTTCTGCTCGACGGTCTCCATGAGCGCCCGCTTGTCGCCCCGCTTGGGCACCCGGATCGTGACCGGGCCCTCCCGGCGCTCGCTGAGCAGCTCGGTGACCGTCGCGGCGTCGGCCGGCAGCGTCGGCACGAGCACCTCACGCGGGATCGCTGAGGGTGCGGAGTCCTCGTAGAGGGTCATGAGCGCGCTCTGCACGAGCTCGGGGAAAGGCGCTTCGTCGGCCTTCTCGGCGACCCAGCCGCGCTGACCGCGGATGCGTCCGCCGCGCACGGAGAAGATCTGCACGGCGACCTCGAGCGGGTCGTCGACGAAGCCCAGCACGTCGGCGTCGGTGCCGTCGCCGAAGCACGACGGTCTGCTTCTCGAGCACCCGGCGCAAGGCGCCGAGGTCGTCGCGGAGCTTGGCGGCGAGCTCGTACTCCTCGTTGTCGGAGGCCTCCTGCATGCGCTGCTCGATGCGCTTGGTGAAGCCCGCGGTCTGCCCGCCCATGAACGCCAGGAAGTCGTTGACGATCTCGCGGTGCTCATCGGCGTCGACCCGGCCGACGCACGGCGCGGCGCACTTGCCGATGTCGCCGAGCAGGCACGGGCGGCCGATCGCCTTGGAGCGGCGGAACACGCCGGCCGAGCACGACCGCATCGGGAACACCCGCAGCAGGGTGTCGACGGTGTCGCGGATCGCCCACGCGTGGCCGTACGGGCCGAAGTAGCGGACGCCCTTGCGCTGCGCGCCGCGCATGACCGTGACGCGCGGGAACTCCTCGCTGACCGTGACCGCGAGCCACGGGTATGACTTGTCGTCGCGGTACTTGACGTTGAAGCGCGGGTCGAACTCCTTGATCCAGGAGTACTCCAGCGCCAGTGCCTCGACCTCGGTGCTGACGACGGTCCACTCGACCGAGCTGGCGGTCAGCACCATCTGCTGGGTGCGCTGGTGCAGCCCGGAGATGTCCTGGAAGTACGAGCTCAGGCGCGGTCGCAGCGACTTGGCCTTGCCGACGTAGATGACCCGGCGCTCGGCGTCGCGGAACCGATAGACGCCCGGCTCGACGGGGATCTCACCGGGTGCCGGCCGATAGCTTGCGGGATCTGCCACCGACCCAGCCTACGAGGTGACGAGCAGCGGCTTGAGGAACGTGCCGGTGTGGCTGTCGGGGCTGTTGGCGATGTCCTCGGGCGTGCCCTCGGCGATCAGCAGACCGCCGCCGCTGCCACCCTCGGGGCCCATGTCGATGACCCAGTCGGCGGTCTTGATGACGTCGAGGTTGTGCTCGATGACGATGACCGAGTTGCCGGTGTCGACGATGCGCTGCAGCACGCCGAGGAGCTTGCGGATGTCCTCGAAGTGCAGGCCGGTCGTCGGCTCGTCGAGGACATAGACCGTGCGGCCGGTCGACCGCTTCTGCAGCTCCGCCGAGAGCTTGACGCGCTGCGCCTCGCCGCCGGACAGCGTCGGCGCGGACTGGCCCAGGCGTACGTAGCCGAGGCCGACGTCGACGAGGGTGCGCAGGTGACGCGCGATCGCCGGGATGGCCTCGAAGAACTCGACGGCCTCCTCGATCGGCATCTCGAGCACCTCGGCGATCGTCTTGCCCTTGTAGTGCACCTCGAGCGTCTCGCGGTTGTAGCGGGCGCCGTGGCAGACCTCGCAGGCGACGTAGACGTCGGGCAGGAAGTTCATCTCGATCTTGATCGTGCCGTCGCCGGAGCACGCCTCGCAGCGGCCGCCCTTGACGTTGAACGAGAAGCGGCCCTGCTGGTAGCCGCGCATCTTGGCCTCGGGCGTCTGCGCGAACAGCTTGCGTACGTGGTCGAAGACGCCGGTGTAGGTCGCCGGGTTGGAGCGCGGCGTACGGCCGATCGGCGACTGGTCGACGTGGATGACCTTGTCGACCTCGTCGAGCCCCGTGATGGTGCGGTGCCGGCCGGGGATCGTGCGCGCGCCGTAGACCGTGCGGGCGAGCTGCGTGTAGAGGATGTCGTTGACCAGGGTCGACTTGCCCGAGCCGGACACGCCGGTGACCGCGACGAACATGCCGAGCGGGAACGTCACGTCGATGTCGCGGAGGTTGTGCTCCTTGGCGCCGTGCACCGTGAGCTCGCGACCCTTGACCCGCTTGCGGCGCTTGTCGGGCAGCGGGATCGACTTGCGGCCCGACAGGTATTGGCCGGTCAGCGAGTCGTCGCTGGCGTAGAGCTCGTCGACCGGGCCGGAGACGATGACCTGTCCCCCGTGCTCGCCGGCGCCCGGACCGATGTCGACGGCCCAGTCGGCGGCCCGGATCGTGTCCTCGTCGTGCTCGACGACGATCAGCGTGTTGCCGAGGTCGCGCAGGCGCAGCAGGGTCTCGATCAGGCGGTGGTTGTCGCGCTGGTGCAGGCCGATCGACGGCTCGTCGAGGACGTAGAGCACGCCGACGAGGCCCGCGCCGATCTGCGTGGCCAGGCGGATGCGCTGCGCCTCGCCGCCGGACAGTGAGCCGGCGGCCCGGTCGAGCGCGAGGTAGTCGAGGCCGACGTCGAGCAGGAACCGCAGGCGCTCGTTGATCTCCTTGAGGACGCGCTCGCCGATCTGGCGCTCGCGGTCGCTCATCTCGAGCGTCTGGAGGTATTCGGACGCCTCGCTGATCGACAGCGCGCAGACCTCGGCGATGTTCTTGGCGCCGAACTTCTCGGACTCGAGCGTCACCGCCAGGATGACCGGCTTGAGGCGGGTGCCGTTGCAGACCCGGCACGGGACCTCACGCATGAAGCCCTCGAGGCGCTCGCGGTTGGTCTCGGAGTCGGTCTCGTCGTGGCGGCGCTCGAGGTAGGTGATCGCGCCCTCGAACTCGGTGTAGTAGGACCGCTCGCGGCCGTAACGGTTCTTGTAGCGCACGTGCACCTTGGTCGGGTGCCCGCGCAGGATCGCCTCGCGTACGTCCTCGGGCAGGTCGCCCCACGGCGTGTCGGCGCTGAACCCCAGCTCGTCGGCGAGCGCGCCGATCAGCCGGGAGAAGTAGTCGGCGACGTGCGCCGACGACCACGGTGCGACGGCACCCTCGTTGAGCGACTTGGCGTCGTCGGGGACGACCAGCTCGGGGTCGACCTCCATGCGGGTGCCGAGGCCGTGGCACTCGGGGCAGGCGCCGAACGGTGCGTTGAACGAGAACGACCGCGGCTCGAGCTCGTCGACCTCGAGCGGGTGGTCGTTGGGGCACGCGAGCTTCTCGGAGAAGCGGCGCGTGCGGTGCTCGTCGTCCTCGGGCAGGTCGACGTAGTCGATGATGACGAGGCCGTCGGCCAGGCCCAGCGCGGTCTCGACCGACTCGGTCAGGCGCTGCTTCTGGCTGCCCTTGACCTGCAGGCGGTCGACCACGACGTCGATCGTGTGCTTCTTCTGCTTCTCGAGCTTGGGCGGCTCGTCGGCGAGCATGTGGGTCTCGCCGTCGACGATCGTGCGGCTGAAGCCCTGCGACTGCAGCTGGCGGAACAGCTCGCCGTACTCGCCCTTGCGACCGCGGATGATCGGCGCGAGCACCTGGAAGCGGGTGCCCTCGTCGCCGGCCATGATGCGGTCGACGATCTGCTGCGGGGTCTGGCGGGCGATCGGCTCGCCGCACACCGGGCAGTGCGGCCGGCCGGCGCGGGCGTAGAGCAGGCGGAGGTAGTCGTAGACCTCGGTGATCGTGCCGACGGTCGACCGGGGGTTGCGACTCGTGGACTTCTGGTCGATCGAGACCGCGGGCGACAGGCCCTCGATGAAGTCGACGTCGGGCTTGTCCATCTGGCCGAGGAACTGCCGGGCGTACGCCGACAGCGACTCGACGTAGCGGCGCTGGCCCTCGGCGAAGATCGTGTCGAACGCCAAGGACGACTTGCCCGAGCCCGAGAGCCCCGTGAACACGATCAGCGAGTCTCGCGGGAGGTCGAGTGAGACGTCCTTGAGATTGTGCTCTCGTGCGCCGCGGATGACGAGGCGGTCGGTCACTGGCTCCCCTGAAATGATTGGTGGTTGCGGGCAGAATCCTGGCCCACTCCATTGTATGGAGCGGGTCCGACAGAAACCCGCCGAGCGACCGTACGTTCGCTCACAGCGTCCTCTGCCCCTCGGGCGGTGACTTGTCGCCCATCCCGTCTGGGCGGTGACTGGTCGTCTTTCGGACCATCTGATGGGCGACCAGGTCACCGCCCCGGACGGGTCTGGCAGGCTGAGCGCATGACGTACACAGGAGAGGTCGAGGTCGGCGGTCCGGCGGACGTGCAGGTGGCCGGCGACCTGATGATCACCAAGGTCGCGGTCGGCGAGATGAACAACAACGCCTACCTCTTGCGCTGCGTCCTCACCGGCGAGCAAGCCCTGATCGACGCGGCCAACGAGCACGAGCACGCTGCTCGGTCTCATCGGCAGCGACGGCCTGGCGCGGGTCATCACGACTCATCGGCACGGCGACCACTGGCAGGCGCTCGCCGCGATCGTCGAGCGCACCGGCGCGGAGACCGTCGCCGGCGAGGACGACGCCGACGAGCTTCCCGTGCCCGTCACGACCCGCGTACGTACGGGAGCCCGCGTACGCGTCGGCTCCTGCGAGCTCGAGGTCATCGAGGTCGTCGGTCACACGCCCGGCTCGATCGTGCTGGCGTACGACGATCCCGACGGCATCGTGCACCTGTTCACCGGCGACTCACTGTTCCCGGGCGGCGTCGGCAACACCTTCGGCGATGCGGATGCCTTCGCCACGCCTGATCGACGAGGTCGAGACCAAGATCTTCGGCGCCTATCGCCGACGACACCCACGTCTACCCCGGCCACGGCAACGACACGACCCTCGGCGCCGAGCGACCGCACCTCGCCGAGTGGCGCGAGCGCGGCTGGTAGGTCAGGTGCGCGGAGCCGCGCGCCGAATCTCGTGGCCGTATCCCGCCCCCACGCGCCAACAATCAGGGCTTGCGGTAGCCCAAGCGACCACAACGCTCATCGTCAGTCCGGCGCCACCCTCAGCGGTGGTGGCCCTGGCTCTCGAACGCCGCCTGGGCGAACGCGAGCAGCAGGCCGGTCACGGCCGCCAGGATCGCGACGGCCACTGCGATGTAGCCCCACGGCTCGCGGTCGACGTCACCGCCCCGCGCGAACCCGATGACGATCGCCGCGCCCGCCGCGATGAACACGACGAGTGCGGTGTACATGCCCCACCGACGGTGATGCTCGTGGAGCGTGATCTTCCTCCGCGCCATGCCTTCATCGTGCGCTCAGTCCGGGCTCGATGCAAGAGCGAGGGACTACTCGTCGCGGGGCAGCGAGACGTACACGGCGTTGACGGCGACGGCCTGCTCGAGCTCGGTCGACAGTCCCGCGAAGAACTGCGAGCGGTACGTCTCGTCGGTCACCGCGTAGACCGTGAAGTAGAGCCCCGCGAACGACGCGAGGAAGACCGCGACCTGGAACAGCTCGTTGGTCAGCGGCAGGTGCTTGCCGAACCGCGACGGCAGGTCGGTCACATGGTCTGCTGCGTCCAGGCCAGGACCGTGTCATTGGAGATCGTGAGGTGTCCGAAGACCACGAAGAAGACGAACAGGCCAAGGCTCAGCAACAGCACCTGGATCGCCTGGTTGAACAGCAGCACCAGGACCAGGTTGGCGCGCGCGAACCGCGGCAGGTCGGCCGGAGCGGCAGAGATCTGTCGCGCTGCCTCGGCTGCCGGCGTGCCGACGCAGCAGTCGGCCAGTCGCTCGCCGGCCACCTCGCGCTCGACGCGACGCACCTCTTCGGGCAGGCGTACGAGCAGGAACACCGTCGCGATCACGGCGAAGAACGCCACCGCCGACCACAGCACGTTGCGCGACATCAGCGCAGCGACCTGCCACACCTCGGCGTTGATGAACAGGAACGTCACCGCGAGCAGGAGCAGCGGCAGGGCGCGGGTCAGCAACGGGAACATCAGGCCGAGCGACCCGAACGTACGACGTACGGCCCAGCGGAACATCGTGCCCATGCGCAGGAGCCGCCCGGCGAACAGGCCGAGGGACGCCAGCAGCATCGCGATCCCGGCGACCGGCCCCCATGGGGTCCGTCGCGAACACGACCCACGCGACGCCGACGGCGATCGACGTCGCCACGATCAGCACGATGACGGCGGTGATCCGCTTCCTCGACAGCCACTTCTCGATCCGGTCGGCATGATCGCCGGAGAAGTAGGGCAGTCCGTGGTCGTCGAACCAGTCCTCGATCTCCGCGGCCGTCTGCGCGTGGGTGCTGGGCACGTCAGAAGGTGACGGGCAGCTCGTCGACGCCGTACACGAAGGACAGCTGCCGGAAGCTCAGCTCTTCCTGCGGCTTCGCGAGCGCGAGGTCGGGGAACCGCTGGAACAGCTTGGGCAGCGCGATGCGCAGCTCCATGCGGGCGAGCTCGGCGCCGATGCAGCGATGGATGCCGTGACCGAACGCCAGGTGGCCGCTGGCCGGGACGCGATAGGGGTCGAACTCGTCGGGCCGCTCCCCGCCGAGCTCGGGTCGCGGTTGGCGCCGCTCAACGAGGCCAGGACGACGTCACCGGCCTTGAGCTGCTTGCCGAACAGCATCATGTCCTGCTTGGCGAACCGCGGGAATGCGACCTGCACGACGGCCAGGTAGCGCAGGAGCTCCTCGACGATCCGGTCGACGTCCTCGGGATCGCCCTTGCGGATCAGGTCGGCGTACGCCGGGTCGCGCAGCAGGACGATCGTGCCGAGCGCGATCATGCCTGCCGTCGTCTCGAAGCCACCCGTGAAGACGCCGTCGGCCAGTCCCGCCAGGTCGACGTCGGAGATCAGGTCGCCCTCGTCGCGCAGGATCTGCCCGATCAGGCCGGGTCCGGGCTCCTTGCGCTGCTTGGCGACGGCCTCGAAGAGGAACTCGCGCTGCTCGGAGACGGCGCCGAATGCCGCCGCGCCACCGTTGGTCGCGTCGAAGCGGGCACTGCCGAGCTTCTCGAACGCGTCACGGTCCTCGTAGTCGAGGCCCAGCAGCGCGCAGATCGTCTGGAACGGCACCGGGAACGCCACGTGCTTGGCCAGGTCGGCGCCCGAGCCCTCGGCCGCGAGCTTGTCGAGCTGACGGTCGACGATCTCGCTGATCATCGGCTCGAGCCGGGCGAGCCGGCGCATCGTGAACTCGGGCGTGACGATCTTGCGCAGGCGCGTGTGCAGCGGCGGGTCGGTGAACCCCAGGCCGCCGATGTCGTCGGAGGTGGCCGGGCCGTCGCCGTGGAACATGTGGCGGATGTCGTTGGAGTACGAGTCGCGGTCCGTCAGGATGTGGCGCGACTCCTCGTAGCCCGTCACCAGGTATGCCCGGAAGTTGAACGGCAGATCGAGCTTGTGCATCGGCTCGGTCGCGCGGATCTCGGCGATCCGCGGCACCGGATCCATGCCGTTGCGCTGCAGCGGAACCTTCGTCGGCTCCGGGATGAACGAGATGCGTGAAAGGTCGATGCCCTTCTTCTGGATGCGTCGCACGACCAGCTTGCCGACCCAGCCGGAGACTTTCGCCCTCACATCAACCACGGGTCGAAACTACACTGCCCGGTTGCGGCTGTGGGCCACTCGGTGGAAGGTGAGACCCAAGTCGTGCCTGACCCGGGGCGACACAAGGGGGCCACATGAGTGCCGACACGTCAGACAGGGACAGGACACCGAGCTTCGAAGGGTCATGGGGCCCAAGCTGCTGTTGCTCTTCATCGTCGGCGACATCCTCGGCACCGGCGTCTACGCGCTGACCGGCCAGGTGGCGCCGAGGTCGGCGGCGCGGCCTGGCTGCCATTCCTCGTGGCGTTCATCGTCGCTCCCTGACGGCGTTCTCCTATCTCGAGCTCGTCACGAAGTATCCGCAGGCCGCAGGCGCCGCCTTGTACGTCCACAAGGCCTTCGGCGTCCACTTCTTCACGTTCATCGTCGCGTTCGCCGTCATGTGCTCGGGGATCACCTGGGCCTCGACCGCCTCCAAGACGCTCGCGGACAACTTCGCCGGCGGCGTGGCCAAGGCTGGAGTGAGGCGGCCAGGACACCGAGATCATGCTCATGGCGATGGGCTTCATGGTGCTGGTCGCGGCGGTCAACTGCGCGGAGCCAGCGAGAGCGTCAAGGCCAACGTCGTCCTGACCCTCGTCGAGCTGTCCGGCCTGGTCCTCGTGATCCTCCTCGGTTTCTACGCCATGGCGGCGGCGACGGCGACTGTCGCGGGTCGTGGCATTCGACACCCCTGACGACAAGAACGTCTTCCTGGCCGTCACGACGGCCACGTCGTTGGCGTTCTTCGCGATGGTGGGCTTCGAGGACTCGGTCAACATGGCCGAGGAGTGCCACGAGCCGCAGCAGGATCTTCCCCCGGATGATGCTGACCGGTCTTGGCATCACCGGCATGATCTACATGCTGGTCTCGATCTCGGTCGCTCGTGCGGTCGGCGCGCTCGACCGCCGACAAGGCCGCCCCTGGTCCAGGTCGTCCACGGCCGCCCCGGACTTCCCGGCCGACAACATCTTGCCGTTCATCTCCATGTTCGCCGTCGCCAACTCGGCACTGATCAACATGATGATGGCCAGCCGCCTGCTCTACGGCATGTCCCGTCAGGGCGTCCTGCCCAAGCCACTCGGTGCAATCCTGCCGAGCCGCCGCACACCGTACGTCAGCATCGCGTTCTCGACCCTCCTCGCACTCGGACTCATCCTGTACGTGACCCAGGATCCCGACAGCAAGTCGTCGGCAAACCTCTCCAACGTGACGGCGTTCCTGCTGCTCTGCG
>CAWDXV010000029.1:0-36632 GCA_963806345.1 uncultured Actinomycetota bacterium
GGGCCGCGACGGGTGCAAACGTCCCAAACGTCGCGGTGTGAGGCTCGCCGGATCTGACCCTCTCGGGTGCTACGGTCAAGCGTTAATAAAGTGGAGGGAGCCCACAGTGAGTAAGAAATTGGGAACAGTCGCGCTGTTCCTGGGCGCGTTTTTGCTGGCATTGGCCGGCTTGTCCAAGTTCTACATGTACGACCAGGTGGCCGTCGTGCCGCTCAACCACGAGGCCACCAGTGTCTCGACGACGGCGGCGGAGCCGACGCCGACTACCTCGACGTCGCAGCCGGGCTGAAGCCCACGACCGGGCCCTTGAAGAACACCAAGGTCATCGTCGGCAACGTCAAGGAAGGCAAGAAGGCGAGCAAGGCACTCGATCGCGATGTCGCGGTCTGGGACATCTACGACTGCACCGACAAGCCGACCTTCAACTGTGGCTCAGGCAAGGTCGCGCTGAGCGCCACTGACGACCGGGTCGCGTTCGACCGCACCACCGGCCTGGCAGTGGACTGGAAGGGCGCCCGGTCGGACGTCGACGGCGAGGTCATCGAGCCGGGCAAGTTCAAGGGTCTCTACTTCAAGTTCCCCTTCGACTCGCAGAAGAAGACGTACCCGTTCTGGGACGGCACGCTGCGGAGGCCACTCCGGCGAAGTTCGTCGGCGAGGGCAAGGTCAAGGGCATGAAGACCTACGAGTACAAGCAGACGATCGAGCCGATCAAGACCGGCACGATCGACGTGCCCGGCACGCTCGTCGGCTCGGACGAGGCGACCGTCACTGCTGACCGGATCTACTCCAGCGTCAGCACCTACAAGGTCGAGCCGGTCACCGGGTCATCCTCTGGGGTCAGACGGCCAGGACAGCTACCTCGAGCTCGACGGCGAACGGGTGCTGACGACGACCAAGGCGACGCTCAGCTACACAGACGCGAACGTCACGGACACCGTCAACGAGTTCAAGTCCAAGTCGCTGCTGCTCAAGGCCGTCAAGACGTACGTGCCTTACGGCGGTGGGGCCCTCGGTCTCATCCTGATCGGCATCGGCCTGTTCACGCGTCGCGGAAGGGACTCCGGGGCGCACACGGCTGAGACACGCGAGCTGGTCACGCACTGACCTGCCTTGCACGCGAGCGACGCCGCGACCTCCTTAAGGGGTCGCGGCGTCGCTGATTCTGCGCCGGTGCGGTGTTCTAGGGTGAGTTCCATGATCATCGCCTCCGCCGCCGACCTGTGCACCTTCGTCGACCGTTCGCCGACCCCGTTCCACGTGTGCGGCACCGTCGCCGCCGAGCTCGACGCCGCGGGATACGTACGCGTGGGCGAGCAGGATCCCTGGCCGACCGAGCCGGGCCGCCACTACGTCGTTCGTGGTGGGTCGCTCGTGGCGTGGTCGACCGAGACGAGCGAGCTGCCGAGCGATCCGTTCCGCGTCGTTGGCGGCCACACCGACAGCCCCAACCTGCGCCTCAAGCAGCACCACGACATCGCACCGGAAGGCCTCGGCGTCGTCGCCCTGGAGCCCTACGGGGGAGCGTGGCTCAACTCCTGGCTCGACCGCGACCTCGGCCTCGCCGGCCGGCTGGCCCTGCGCGACGGCAGCGAGACACTGGTGCACATCGACGACCCGGTGCTCCGGGTGCCCCAGCTCGCGATCCACCTGTCCGCCGAGCGCAAGGGCGTCGAGCCCGACCCGCAGCGACACCTCAACGGCATCTGGTCGGTCTCGCAGGGTGAGTTCCTCGAGTTCGTGGCGGGGGAGGCCGGCGTGGCGCGAGGCGACATCCTGGGCTTCGAGCTCATGACCCACGACGTCACGCCGAGCGGCCTGACCGGCGCGCGTGCCGAGCTGGTCTCGGCGCCGCGGCTCGACAACCAGGTGACCTGCTTCGCCGGCGCTGCGGGCGCTGCTCGACGCGTCACCCGTCGCCGGAGTCCGCCCGGTGCTCGCGCTGTTCGACCACGAAGAGGTCGGCAGCACCTCTGAGCGCGGCGCCCAGTCCGACCTGCTCGCCACGGTCCTCGAACGCATCGTGCTCGGCGCCGGCGGCACGCGCGACGACTACCACCGCGCGATCGCCGCATCGGTCTGCGCCTCGGGCGACATGGCTCACGCGACGCACCCCAACTACGCCGAGCGGCACGAACCGCTCCACCACATCGCGATCGGCGGGGGACCGGTGCTCAAGGTCAACGTCAACCTCCGCTACGCGACGGACGCACCCGGCGCCGCGATGTTCGCCGTCGCCTGCGAGCAGGCCGGCGTGCCGCTGCAGCGCTACGAGCACCGCGCCGACCTGCCGTGCGGCTCGACGATCGGACCGCTCAGCGCCGCGCGCACGGGCATGCTGACGGTCGACGTGGGCGCCCCCCAGCTGGCGATGCACTCGGCGCGAGAGCTCATGGGTGCCGCGGACGTCGACACGTACGCCCGTGCGCTGTCAGCCTTTCTCGTCACCGGCCTGACCCGGCTTCCCGCGGGGACGCCTGTCGCGTACGATTGTGATTGCGCTGACGGCCTGTACGTACCTCGGACAGAGCAGGCCCGTGCTCGTGCGCCGTGTCGGGCGAATCTCCTCGACTCATTCACGATCCAAGGGCTGTCAGACGTGCCCGACAATTCCACCCATCCATCGGAGCAACTCCTCTATGTCAAGCAGTCTCGCCACACCCCACGTAGCACCACAGGTCGCCGTCAACGACATCGGCTCTGAGGAAGACTTCCTCGCCGCAATTGACCTCACCATCAAGTACTTCAACGACGGCGACATCGTCGAAGGTGTCATCGTCAAGGTGGACCGTGACGAG
The DNA here is from genome assembly GCA_963806345.1 of uncultured Actinomycetota bacterium. Taxonomy (GTDB): domain Bacteria; phylum Actinomycetota; class Actinomycetes; order Propionibacteriales; family Nocardioidaceae; genus Aeromicrobium. Next base: position 2,799 of record CAWDXV010000029.1, read on the forward strand.
GTCCTCCTCGACATCGGCTACAAGACCGAGGGCGTCATCCCCTCCCGCGAACTTTCCATCAAGCACGATGTCGACCCCAACGAGGTCGTCTCCGTCGGCGACAACGTCGAAGCCCTCGTCCTCCAGAAGGAGGACAAGGAAGGCCGCCTCATCCTGTCCAAGAAGCGTGCGCAGTACGAGCGCGCGTGGGGCGACATCGAGAAGATCAAGGCCGAGGACGGCGTGGTCGAGGGCACCGTCATCGAGGTCGTCAAGGGCGGCCTGATCATGGACATCGGTCTGCGCGGCTTCCTGCCGGCATCGCTGGTCGAGATGCGCCGCGTGCGCGACCTCGACCCGTACATCGGTCAGAAGATCGAGGCCAAGATCATCGAGCTCGACAAGAACCGCAACAACGTGGTCCTGTCGCGCCGTGCCTGGCTCGAGCAGACCCAGTCGGCCGTTCGCCAGAACTTCCTCACCGAGCTCCAGAAGGGGCAGGTCCGCAAGGGCGTCATCTCCTCGATCGTCAACTTCGGTGCGTTCGTGGACCTCGGCGGCGTCGACGGTCTCGTCCACGTGTCCGAGCTGTCGTGGAAGCACATCGATCACCCCAACGAGGTCGTCCAGGTCGGCGACGAGGTCACCGTCGAGGTGCTCGACGTCGACATGGACCGCGAGCGCGTCTCGCTGTCGCTCAAGGCCACGCAGGAAGATCCTTGGCAGCACTTCGCACGTACGCACCAGATCGGCCAGATCGTGCCGGGCAAGGCGACCAAGCTGGTCCCCTTCGGTGCGTTCGTCCGCGTCGAGGAGGGCATCGAGGGCCTGGTGCACATCTCCGAGCTCGCCGAGCGTCACGTCGAGATCCCCGAGCAGGTCGTCCAGATCGGCGACAGCGTCATGGTCAAGATCATCGACATCGACCTCGAGCGTCGCCGCATCTCGCTGTCGCTCAAGCAGGCCAACGAGACCGAGGCCGCAGTCAGCGATGACTTCGACCCGACGCTCTACGGCATGACGTCGTCCTACGACGCCGATGGCAACTACATCTACCCCGAAGGTTTCGATCCCGAGACCGGCGAGTGGCAGGAAGGCTTCGACGAAGCCCGCGCCACGTGGGAGAAGCAGTACGCCGAGGCGCACGAGCGCTGGGAGGCGCACAAGAAGCAGATCGAGGAGGCCGAGAAGGCCGGCATCGAGGCTTCTGAAGCGGCCAACTACTCATCGGACACCGCAGCCGGTGAGGACGCTCCGCAGCAGGAGGGCTCGCTCGCCTCTGACGAGGCGCTGCAGGCGCTCCGCGAGAAGCTCACGGGCGGCGAGTAACCTTCCGCCCCACGCAAAGAACCCCCGGTCCACACGGACCGGGGGTTCTTCGCGTTGCGGGGTTCACACGAAGCTGTTGGGCGGGAAGGAGTCCGCATGACTGCGCGGACCGGGACGGGCTCCGTACCCGTCTTTGGGGATCAGCACGGTCAGTGCGACCCCGGCGGCGATGACCAGGAGGGCGATCAAGAAGATGAACATGGCAGTAATTCTTGCTGAGCCAAGATACTGCCACCAGTGGCAGTAATGCCACTCTGCATTGATTTACTGCCATCTGTCTGCGATGCTCGTGTCATGAAGACCGTTGCAGTCGTCGTGCAGGACGGTGCCGAGCCCTTCGGCCTCGGATCGATCTGTGAGGTGTGGGCCGAGCCCTATCACCCCGAGGACGACAATCCCGTGTTCGACTTCCGTGTGTGCACGCCTCGGCCCGGCAGGGTGCGCGGCCGAGCCGGCTTCGACCTCCACGTCGAGCACGGTCTCGAAGCGCTCGAGGACGCCGACCTGGTCTGCTTCTCGCCCAAGCACGAATACCTCGACTTCGATCCGCTCGTGCTCGACGCGGCACGGGCGACGTACGAACGCGGTGCCCTGGTCTACGCGCATTGCTCGGCGGCGTTCATCCTCGCCGAGGCGGGCCTGCTCGACGGCCGCGAGTGCACGACCCACTGGCGCTACACCGATCGCATGGCGCGCAGGTACCCGAAGGCGATCGTCCGCCCTGACGTGCTCTACGTCCAGGAGGACAACATCATGACGGGCGCCGGCTCCGCAGCCGGCATCGACGCCTCGTTGCACCTGATGCGTCAGATGTACGGCGCCAAGGTCGCGACGACGACCGCCCGGCGCATCGTGGTCCCGCCGCACCGCGACGGGGGACAGGCCCAGTTCATCCGCACACCGATGGGGCAGACCGAGGCCGACACGCTCGCGCCGCTGCTGGCGTGGGCCAGCGACCACCTCGACGAGCCGCTGTCGGTCGAGAAGCTCGCGGCGCAGGCGCACATGTCACCGCGTACGTTCGCTCGCCGCTTCCGTGACGAGACCGGCACGACGCCGCTCCAGTGGCTCACCAGTCAGCGCCTCGCCAACGCGGAGGAGCTGCTCGAGAACTCCTCGCTCGCCGTCGAGCAGATCGCGACCCGGGTGGGCTTCGGCAACGCCGCGACACTGCGTCACCACTTCGCGACCGCGCGGGGCACCACGCCGCAGCAGTATCGCAAGACGTTCACGTGCGTCGATGAGGCTGTCTAGCCGTCCAATTCCTGCTGCGGTCCTCGGCGGGAGATACAGTCTGACCGTGCGCAGATCCGGTTTGGAGTTCAGCTCCGCGCTTGCGGTGGCCACGCTCATCGCCGCGCTCGTGATGGCCGAGTCACTGGGCCTCGGCTTCCACGACCCCGACGGATCGATCGGTCCGACGTTCGTGCTGCTGCCGTTGATCGTGCTGTTGGCCCTGGTCCTCGACGTCGTGCCGCGGGCGGCCCTCCGGGCGAAGTCGTGGCGATCCGCCAGGGCCGCAACCGCAGAGGTCTGGCGTGAGCGCTGGACCGCGGCCAACCTCAGGTTCATGGTCGTGGGGTTGATCGGCTGGTACGTGACGTATGCATCGGTCCGCAACCTCAAGGGTTTCGTGCCGTTCGCCAACCATCAGCTCTATGACCGCGACCTCTCCCGCATCGACTTCGCGATGTTCGGCGGTCGGTCGCCGGCTGTCGTCCTGCACGACCTGCTCGGCACGACGGTCGCGGCCCAGGTGCTGTCGTTCTTCTACATCGTGTGGATCGTCGCGCTGCCGGCGTCGCTCGCCGTCGCGCTGGTCTGGGCGCGGCGTGACCGGGTCAGCTCGTGGTGGGTCACCGCGGTCTCGATCGACTGGGTCATCGGTGTCGCCCTCAACTACGCGCTGCCGACGCTCGGCCCGATCTACGACCGCCCCGGCGACTTCGCTGCCCTCAGTCATACCTCGACGACGGCCCTCCAGCAGTCGATGTGGACCGAGCGCCTGCAGGTGCTCGCCGACCCCGCGCACACCAACACGGTCCAGAACATCGCGGCGTTCGCCTCGCTCCACGTCGCCATCGCCACGACCGCGTGCCTCGTCGCGCAGCGTGCCGGACTCCACCGGGCGTTCGTGTGGGCGCTGCGGGCGTTCCTCGTCATCACCATGGTCGCCACGGTCTACTTCGGCTGGCACTACGTCTCCGACGTGCTCGCCGGACTGTTGCTGGGCTTCGTGGGCGCGTGGGTCGGCGAGAAGTTCGCCGCGCCGGACCAGGTCCCCGAGGCGGAGCTGTCAGAGCTCAGCGCGGCGGACCTTGCCAGTCGCAGTGCGAGGCAGTGACGCGACCCGCTCGTACGTCTTGGGTCGCTTGGGCGGGGTGAGTCGCTCGGTCGCGAGCGCGCGCAGCGTCTGTTCGTCGACCTGGCCGACGTACGCCGCGCACACCCGTTGTCCCCACTGCGGGTCGTCGCGGCCGAACACCGCGAGGTCGACGAGCCCCTCGGCACCCTCGAGAGCGGCCTCCACCTCCGCCGGATAGACGTTGACGCCACCGGAGATGATCAGGTCCTCGCGACGGGAGTCGAGGTAGACGTAGCCGTCCTCGACCCGGCCGAGGTCGCCGACGGTGAAGGCGGGCCCATCGGGAGTCTCCTTCCAGGTCGTGCGGGTCTTGTCCGGCGCGTTCCAGTACGTGAAGCGGGCCCACTCCGGCACGGCACACCACAGCTGCCCGTCGGCGTCGGTCGTGACGGTCCGGCCCGGCCTCGCCCGGCCCACGGTGCCGGGGTGGGCGATCCATTCGGGCGCCGGACAGGCGGTGAACTGTCCCTCGGTCGACCCGTAGAACTCCCACACCACGTCGGTGCCGAACGTCTCGTGCGCCCGACGACGGATGGGCTCGGGGCACGGAGCACCGGCGTGGGCGACGAGCCGGAAGCTCGATGCATCGAACGCCATGTCGTGCTCGTCGAGCCAGGCGAACAGCCGCTGGAGGTGCGCCGGCACGCAGAACATCGACGTCGGGCGGAGCTCGGTCACCGTCTCGACAAAGGTCTGGGGCTCGAACGCCGGCAGCACCGCGATCGATCCACCGGCCAGCAGCGTGCCCATCGCGAATCGCAGCGGCGCGGAGTGGTAGATCGGGGAGACCACCAGGTCGAGGTCGGCGGCGTCGAAGCCCCAGAGCTCCCGCTCCTCCTGCACGAGGGAGGCAGCGTGACCGGGTGCCAGCAGTCCCGACCACACGCCCTTGGGGCGTCCGGTCGTGCCGGAGGTGAAGTGCATGGGACGGCAACGCGGCCAGTCGTCGAGCGCCATGGGTTCGCCGTCTGACAGCGCCTCGAGCGCCGCGGGGTCGTCGATGATGAGTGCCGGCTCGACGTCACGGATGATCGCGTCGCGTTCGTACGGCGTCAGCCTCGGGTCGAGTGGCACCGGCACCACACCGGAGCGCGTAGCCGCGAGCACGACGCTGACGTACGCCGAGGTGCCTGGCACGCACAGCACGACCCGGTCGCCGGGGCGGATCCGGTGTGCGTGCAGCGCGCCGGCGATGCGGGCCTGCGTCCGCTCGCTGTCAACGGCAGTGAGGACGTCGGGCATCCGAAACCTTCCACATCGTGAGACATCGGTCACTCCGGCCAGCGAGGATGTGCGCATCAGATGTGAACCGATGCACAAAGTATGCTTGACTCGAACGCTGAGTCAGACTTTTGTCTATGCACTAGGTGGTCCATCCGTGGCAGATTCTCGCCACAGGCATGCACGCAAGGCGCCCCGTCGGCTGAACATCTCGCGGGCGATCCTGCCCACAGCGGGTCTGCTGACCCTCGCCACAGCAGGCGCTCTCGTGGTCGCACACGATCCGCCGAGCCCCGTCGAAGCCGCTGCCCAGCCCAAGCAGGACCTGTTCGCCGTGTCGGCGGAGAAGACGAACGACATCAGCCGCAGCGCTGACCGCGCCCCGCTGACGAACGAGGCTGATGCCGAGGCCAAGGTCAAGGGCACCCGCTTCGCCGTGTCGGACCTCGAGGTCCACGCCGCCGCAGAGAGCTCGTCGCCGGTCCTGGCCAACGTCGCGTCCGGCAAGACCGTCGACATCACGGGCGTCACCAAGGGCGAGTGGGCCCAGATCATCCACAAGGGCCTTCCGCGCTGGGTCAAGGCCAAGGCCTTGGTCAAGGAGATGCCGCTCGGCACCTCGCCGTGCGCCTCCGGCTCCGGCGCTGAGCGTGGCCTGCAGCCCGACACGATCAAGGTCCACCGCGCGGTCTGCGCGAAGTTCCCCTCGATCGTCCGCTACGGCGGCGTCGCCGGTCGTGGCGAGCACGCCACCGGCCAGGCCCTCGACATCATGGTCGGCGCCGGCAACCCGATCGGCTACGACATCGCGGCGTTCCTGCAGGAGCACCGTGCCGAGCTCGGCATCGAGTACCTCATCTGGCACCAGCACATCTGGCGGCCCGCGACCTCAGGCGCCTGGCGCAGCATGTCCGACCGGGGCGGTGCGACGGCCAACCACATGGACCACGTGCACGTCACCACCTACGGCAACGCCGCAGGCTAGGTCGTACGTGCTGAGGGTCGGGCTCACCGGCGGGATCGGCTCGGGCAAGAGCACCGTGAGTGCCCTGCTGGCGGCCCACGGTGCGGTCGTCATCGACTACGACCTGCTGGCCCGCGAGGCCGTCGAGCCGGGCAGCCCCGGCCTCGAGGCGATCGCCGAACGATTCGGCAGCGGCGTCATTGCCGCCGACGGGACGCTCGATCGCCCGGCGCTCGCGGCGATCGTGTTCGCCGACCCGGCAGCGCTGACGGATCTCAACGCCATCACGCACCCGGCGATCTGGGAGCTTGCCGCCGCTCGTGAGCGCGCTGCCGGCCCCGACGCGATCGTCGTGCACGACAACCCGCTGCTCGTCGAGATGGGGGCCGCGAAGCACTGCGACGTCGTCGTGGTCGTCGACGTCCCCGAGGACGTCCAGGTGGCCCGCCTCGTCAGCTCGCGCGGGATGTCCGAGGACGAGGCCCGGTCGCGGATCGCCGCGCAGGCATCCAGACGACAAAGGACCGGTGCCGCCGATCTGGTGATCGACAACACCGGTCCGATGGACGAGCTCACCCTCATCGTCGGGGGAACATGGGACGAGCTCGTGTCCAGGGCGGCCTCCGCCTAGGCGGCGAGGTCCGGATCGGCGATGCGCCTCAGCGTCGCCAACGCCTCACGTTCGAGCTGACGTACGCGCTCGGCCGAGATGCCATGTCGCTTGCCGATGTCGGCGAGCTTCTGCTGACGCCCGTCGAGCAGGCCGTAGCGCGCTCGCACGATGTCGGCCTCACGCTCACCGAGATGATCGACCAGCGTCGAGATCAGGTGCCGCGACTCGTCGTCGAGCACCGCGAAGTCGGGGCCGGGCTGCGTCTCGCGGGCGATCAGGTCACCCAGCGACGTGTCGCCGTCCTCGTCGACCGGTGAGTCGAGGCTGACGTGGTCACGTCCCCACGACATGAGGTCGATGACGCGGTCGATGTCCATGCCGAGCTCCAGCGCGATCTCCTGCGGCTCCGGGTCGTAGCCGAGCTGGCGCTCCAGGTTGCGGCGGGCGGCCGTCACCTGGTTGAGCTCCTCGACGACGTGCACCGGAAGGCGTACGACGCGTGCCTGCTGCGCGATGCCGCGGGTGATGGCCTGACGCACCCACCAGGTGGCGTACGTCGAGAACTTGAATCCCTTGGCGTAGTCGAACTTCTCGACCGCGCGGATGAGGCCGGTGTTGCCCTCCTGGACCAGGTCGAGCATCGGCATCGCCGAGCGCCCGTACTTGCGGGCGATCGAGACGACGAGTCGCAGGTTGGCCTGGATGAACTCCTGGACAGCCCGGTCGCCCTCGTCTGCGAGCCACTGCAGCTCTTCCTCGGTCGCGAACTTCGGCGCGCCGCCCTTGCGACGGCCCACGCGGCCCTCTTCGAGGAGATGTCGGGCCAGCAGCCCGGCCTCCACGGTCTTGCTCAGCTCGACCTCGCGTTCCGCGTCGAGCAGGGGAGTGCGGGCAATCTCGGCAAGGTACATGCCGACGCTGTCCTTGCCCTCGATGTTGGTGTTCCCATTTCGTGCGCTCACCGTGCGCCTCCCATCAGTGTCTGTACTGATCAGAACGCTTTTGGTACCCCAAGGATTCCGCTCTCAGTGGCTTCTTAGGTCATGCGTGGTAAAGGCCACGTACCGGTGGGTGAGGTGGGGAGCTCGCTCCGGACTTCAGCCCGTCGCGGCACCGACCCGGTCGATGATCCAGGCGAGCTCCCAGGCCCGTTCCTTCCACGACGCGTAGCGGCCGCTGACGCCACCGTGACCGGCGTGCATCTCGGTCTTGAGCAGGATCGGGGCTTCGCCCGTGGCTGTCGCGCGCAGCTTGGCGACCCACTTGGCGGGCTCGACGTACATGACCCGGGTGTCGTGCAGGCTCGTGACGGCGAGGATCGCCGGGTAGGGGTGCGCGCCGACGTTCTCATAGGGCGTGTACGACTTCATGTAGGCGTAGACGTCGGCGTCCTCCAGCGGATTGCCCCACTCGTCCCACTCGATGACCGTCAGCGGCAGGCTCGGGTCGAGGATCGTCGTGAGGGCGTCGACGAACGGCACGCTCGCGACGATGCCGGCGAAGGCATCCGGCGCGAGGTTGGCGACAGCGCCCATGAGCAGGCCGCCCGCGCTGCCGCCCTCGGCGATCAAGCGGTCCGCTGAGGTCCAGCCTTCGCTGACGAGGTGCCGGGCGCTCGCGACGAAGTCGGTGAACGTGTTGCGCTTGTGCAGCATCTTGCCGTCGTCGTACCAGTGCCGACCGAGCTCGCCACCTCCACGTACGTGCGCGATCGCGAAGACGAACCCGCGGTCGAGCAGCGACAGGCGCATGACGGAGAAGCCGGGATCCATGCTGGCTTCGTACGCGCCGTAGCCGTAGATCAGCGCGGGTGCGGTGCCGTCGCGCGGGGTGTCCTTGCGGCACACGACCGAGACCGGCACGCGTACGCCGTCATCGGCGAGCGCCCAGGTGCGGTGCTGCTCGTACTCCTGCGGGTCGTAGCCGCCGAGCACGGGTGCCTGCTTGCGCAGGATCAGCTCGCCGGTCTCGACGACATAGTCGTAGATCGACGCCGGCGTGATGAACGAGCCGACACCGACGCGGATGAGCGGCTGGTCCCACTCGGCGTTGGCGCCGACGCCGCTCGTGAACAGCTCCTCGCCGAAGTCGATCTCGGTGAGGGGTCCGACGCCGTCAGCTCCCAGGTGCATGATGCCGATGCGGGACAGCGCGTCGCGGCGGTAGGACACGACGATCTGCTTGGCGAACACGTCGACGTCCTCGAGCCGGGTGGACTCGCTGCCGGGGATGATCACGGTGCGCGCGCTCGGGTCGTCGACTCGGATGGCGGCGAGCTCGAAGTTGAGCGCACCGTCGTTGTGCAGGATCAGGAAGTGGTCCTCGCCGCCGATGACGGCGTGCTCGAGGGAGTACTCGACGCCGTCGCGCCGAGGGAGCACCACGCGGAACTCGCCCTCGGGATCGGCTGCGTCGAGGACGCGCACCTCGCTCGTGACCTTGGAGGAGAGCCCGATGACGAGGAAGCGCTCGGACTGGGTGCGGCCGACGCCGATGAAGTAGCGCTCGTCAGGCTCCTCGAGCACCAAGGTGTCCTCGCCGGCGGAGCCCAGGCGATGGCGCCACACCCGGTGAGGCCGCCACGCGTCGTCGACCGTCGTGTAGAAGAGGTGCGTCCCGCCGGCTGACCAGGTCGCGCCGCCGCTGGTCGCGGTGATCTCGTCGGGCAGCACCTCGCCGGTGCGCAGGTCCTTGACCCGGATCGTGTAGCGCTCGTCGCCCTGGGTGTCGACCGACCACGCCAACAGGCTCTCGTCATCGCTGATGCTGAAGGCGCCGAGCGAGAAGAACTCGTGGCCCTCGGCCTCGACGTTGGAGTCGAGCAGGACCTCCTCGCCGGCGATCTCGGCCCCGACCTCGAGGACCGGCGGGTGCCAGTCGTCGGCGTCATCGATCGGGCAGCGGCACCGGATCGCGTACTGCTGGCCCTCGACCGTACGGGCGTAGTACCACCAGGCGCCGCGGCGGACCGGGACCGAGAGGTCGGTCTCGAGGGTGCGGGCCTTGATCTCGTCGAAGATCTGCTGACGCAGCGGCTCGAGGTGCGCCGTCGTCGCGTCGGTGTAGGCGTTCTCGGCCTCGAGGTAGGCCAGCGTCGCCGGGTCCTCCTTGTCGCGCAGCCACTCATAGTCGTCGACGAAGTCGTCTCCGTGGTGGCTGCGGACGATGGGCCGACGCTCGGCGGTGGGTGGAGGCGGGACAGTCATACGTCGAACGTACCGGTGTGCCCTGCGCCCAGTGCGGGGTCGTCGGTCAGGAACGTGTGGACCGGGCCGGGTGGCGTCCAGCGGGTCTCGAAGCGGACCGTGACGCGGCCCAGCCCGGAGCCCCAGACCCACCCGTCGCCGTGGTCGGCGTGGTGCACGTCCATGCCGGGATACCAGCGCGTGGGACGGGCCACGACCTCCTCCTCGGGCTCGTCGTCGACGTCGTCGTCCTCCTCGGATGCGAACAGGTCGTCCTGGACCCAGTCGGCGAGTCCGCTGACCCCGACGCCCAGCAGGCGCAGGCCGTTGCTGATGTCCTCGCCGGCCAACAGGCCACGAGCGGTCGTGGCGAGGATGCGGGCGTTGTCGGTCGGGTTGGACAGGGTGGAGGACCGGGTGTGGGTCTCGAAGTCGTGATGGCGCATCTTGAGCGTCACGGTGCGGCCCGAGAGGCCGTTCTTGCGCAGCCGGCCGGAGACCGAGCGGGCCATCCGCTCGATGATCGTCTCGAGCTGGAGCCGGTCGGAGATGTCCTGCTCGAACGTGTCCTCGACGCTGACCGACTTGGTCTCGCGTGAGGCCATGACGGGCCGGTCGTCGTCGGCCCGGGCCATCCGGTGCAGGGACCGGCCCGACGACTGACCGAGCAGGCGTACGAGCTCGGCCTCGCTGGGGGAGCGCAGGTCCTCGACGGTCAGGATGCCGACCCGCCGGAGGCGCTCGGCGGTCGCCGGCCCGACACCGGGGATCACGGTGGCCTGCATCGGGCCCAGCACGTCGGCCTCGGTGCCGGGCTCGACGACGAAGACGCCGTCGGGCTTGTTGATCTCGCTCGCGATCTTGGCCATCAGCTTGGACGAGGCGACACCTACCGACGCGGTGAGTCCACCCGTGAGGTCGGCGATGTCGGCACGGATCGCGGCGACGATGTCCTCGACCCGGTCGGGGTCGAAGCTCGGTCCGGCGCCGAGGTCGACGAAGGCCTCGTCGAGCGACAGCGGCTCGATGACCTCGGTCTCCTCGCGCAGCCGCTCCATCACGATCCGACTGGCCTCGCGATAGGCGTCGAACCGCCCGCCGAGGAAGGCGGCGTGCGGGCACCTGGCGCGGGCCTCGGCCGTACGCATCGCGGAACGCACGCCGTGCACCCTCGCTTCGTACGACGCCGTCGCCACGACGCCGCGCGGGCCGATGCCGCCGACGATGACCGGCCGGCCGCGCAGCGAGGGCTTGTCGCGCTGCTCGACCGAGGCGAAGAACGCATCCAGATCGAGGTGCATGATCGACGCCACGGACCGCATGCGGCCATTCTGTCCTGACCCACCGACATGCGGTCCGCGGCGCGCGAGTCAGCCGGCGAGCACCGCGATCCGCCCGAGCGAGTCGATCGTCGCGACGCAGGCGCGCGCTGCCTCGGTGCCCTTGAGCGCCATGTGGGTCTCGAAGAACTCCGCGATCGGACCCTCCTCACGGAACTCGTGAGGGGTCAGCACGGCGGACAGGACAGGCACATCAGTGGTGAGTCCGACCTCGACAAGCGCTGAGACCACGGCGTCCGCCACGAACTCGTGCCGGAAGATTCCGCCGTCGACGACGAGCGCCATCGCGACGACGGCATCGAAACGGCCGGTCGACGCCAGTCGCCGGGCGTGCAGCGGGATCTCGACGGCTCCGGGGACGTGGAACGTCTCGACGCTGCCCGACTCCGGGACGAGGCGGTGGAGCTCGTCGTGGAACGCGCGCTCGCAGGCGCCGACCAGGTTGTCGTGCCATTGGGCACGGACGACGGCGATGCGGTGGGTGGTGGGCTGATTCATGGCTCTCCTTCGAGCTGAATCAGGGCTGATCGGACGTCGTACGACGACCGATCGTTCTCTCTCATCCGGACTGTGACCGTCGGCCCCGGAGTCGCACCGGGTCTGCTGACCCTCCCTGAGGAGGCGCTCGCGGGCTGCGGACGGCTCTCGCCGCCCTCACCGCCGGTGGGGACTTCCACCCCGCCCTGAGAACGTCTGCCCGGCCGGTCGGCCGGACACCGTCAACGATAGGCCCGTCCACAGGCCGAGGACCAGCGTGTTTCTGCGCACAGGCCTCGTCGCGGCCCGTGGACGACCACCGCGGTCGGCCACGAGCGTGGAGCCATGACACAGACGCCCTCGGTCTACACGGCCCACGACATCCCGGACCTGCTCAACACCCTGCCCACACTCTTCGGCTTCCGGCCCGAGGAGTCCTTGGTCGCAGTGTCGACCCGAGGGCCCCGACGCCGATTCGGCTTCAGGCTGCGTGTCGACATCCCACACCCTGAGGACGTCGACGAGCTGGCCGAGATCGTCGTGGGTCACCTGGATCGGCACGGCGCCGAGGGCGCGATCTTCTTGGCAGTGACGCAGCAGCAGGCAGTCGCGCGTGACCTGCTCGCCGCGATCGAGGCCCGGCTCCCGCCGATCGACCTGATCGTCGCCGTGCGCGCCGACGGAGAGCGTTACTGGTCCGACGAGCCGGGGTTCCCGCCCGACGGCATCCCGTACGAGACGTCGGACCATCACCTCGCCGTGGTCCAGGCGATCGCCGCGGGACAGCAGATCCTGCCGGACCGGCAGGCGCTCGTCGACCGATTCGCTGCGGTGACCCAGCCGCGGCGCGGGTGGCTGGAGCGGGCGGCCGACGAGGTGCTTCGCCAGGTCGTCCCGTTGCTCGTCCGCACGCCCGAAGGCGACATCACGGCGCTCGGGATGCGACAGGTGCAGCCGATCCTCGACCGCGGCCTGGCGGGGGAGCGGCTCACCGACGAGGAGGTGACGCGGTTCTCGGTCTGGATGTCGACGGTGCCGGTACGAGACGAGGTGTGGGGCCAGATCACCGCCGAGACGGCCGATGACATGCTGCGTCTCCTCACCCTCGTCTCTCGCAGCGTCGTGCCGCCGTTCGAGCCAGCCGTCCTGAGCCTGACGGCATTCGCCGCCTGGCTCACCGGCGACGGGGCCCAGTCACTCATCGCCGTCGAGCGCGCGCTGCGCGCCGACCAGACGTACTCGATGGCCCGGTTGATGCTCCAGATGCTCGAGGGTGGGATCGCGCCGTCCCACTGGTCCGCTCTCCAAGCCGCAAAGCCCGTGTCGCCCTAGGCTGTCTGCATGGGACAGGACGTCGACGCACGCGAGTTCAGCCGCGAGGACCGCACCCGCTACCGCGCGAAGGTGCGCCGGTGCCTCGATGTCTTCGCACGGATGCTGAGCGAGCACGACCTGTCGTTCGAGCACACCCACGTGGGCATCGAGATCGAGTTCAACCTGGTCGACGATCAAGGCGATCCCGCCCTCAAGAACGCCGAGGCGCTCGAGGCGATCGCCGACGAGGACTTCCAGACCGAGCTCGGCCTGTTCAACATCGAGATCAACGTGCCCCCGGCCCGGATCTCGGGGAAGGGGCTGGACACCCTCCAGGCCGCGCTCCGCGACGACCTCAACTTCGCGCAGTCCAAGGCGTCCGAGGTCGGCGCACACCTGCTGATGATCGGCATCCTCCCGACGCTGCAGGAAGGACACTTCAGCCGCGAGTCGATCTCGGCCAACCCGCGCTATCACCTGCTGTCCGAGCAGATCCTCAACGCCCGCGGCGAGGACATCGAGATCGTCATCGACGGGGTCGACCGGCTCGACACCACCGCGGACACGATCATCCCGGAGGCCGCCTGCACCAGCACACAGCTGCACCTGCAGGTCGAGCCGGACGAGTTCGCGCCGATGTGGAATGCCGCGCAGGCCATCGCCGCCGTGCAGGTGGCCGTCGGCGCCAACTCCCCGTTCCTGCTGGGCCAGCAGCTGTGGCACGAGACCCGCATCGCACTGTTCGAGCAGGCCACCGACACCCGCAGCGAGGAGCTCAAGGCGCAGGGCGTACGCCCACGAGTGTTCTTCGGCGAGCGCTGGATCACCTCGGTCTTCGACCTGTTCGAGGAGAACGTCCGCTACTTCCCGGCGCTGCTCCCGATCGTCGACGACGAGGACCCACTGGCGGAGCTCGAGGCCGGGCGGGTGCCCAACCTGCCTGAGCTTCGGCTGCACAACGGCACGATCTATCGCTGGAACCGGCCCATCTATGACGTCGCGGACGGCAGGCCCCACCTGCGCATCGAGAATCGCCTGCTCCCCGCGGGGCCGACCGTCGTCGACACGATGGCCAACGCCGCGCTGTTCTACGGACTCGTCAAGGTCCTCGGCACGAGCGACCGGCCGGTCTGGTCGGCGCTGTCGTTCCGCGCCGCCGAGGACAACTTTCACCAGGCGGCACGCGCCGGCATCGAGACCGAGCTCTACTGGCCGGCCGTCGGCACGGTCTCGGCGCGTGAGCTCGTGCTGCGCCAGCTGTTGCCCCTGGCGCACGCCGGCCTCGAGGAGATGGACGTCGACACTTCCGTCAGGGAACGCCTGCTGGGGATCATCGAGCAGCGCTGCATCACGGGTCGCAACGGGGCGACCTGGCTGATCGACGAGTTCGCCCATCAGCTGGCCCAGTCGCCCGACCGCGCGACCGCGATGCGGGCCACGACCCGGACGTACGAGGAGCACATGCACGAGGGTGATCCGGTGCACACCTGGCCGACACGCTCCTGAGAGGACCCTGAGATGCCGGTGGTTGGCAGGACGTGGCACACTGGAGCCAGAGGTTGACCACAGGCCTCATTGTTGCGCCCATCTACCGCTTGTGAGGTTGACGTGCCGGTGAATCCCGCAGCAGGATCACCGATCCGAGCCGTCAAGAAGCTTCTCGGAGGGGCCAAGGAAGAGCCTGTGGACCAAGCCCACGCAGGCCCCGGCCAAGAAGACCCCGGGCAAGACAACTGCAGAACGCAAGACGGCGGTCAAGAAGACCGCCACCAAGACCCCGGCCAAGAAGGCCACGACACCGTCCCGTTCCCCGGCCAAGACAGAAGTGACAGTGACCAAGACCGCATCAAGCGCCACCGCCAAGAAGACCGCCGCGAAGAAGGCTCCCGCCAAGAAGGCTCCGGCCAAGAAGGCAGCCCCCGCGAAGGGCGGCGAGCCTCACGACGAGGAGTCGAAGATCCCCGCGAGCATCGACCTGGCCGACGCCCTCGAGGTGCCGCCGGTCGCTGACGGCACGGTGATGGTCGACGCGCAGGGCAAGAAGATCCTGCCGGACATCCCCGACGAGGAGTTCGAGAAGGACCTCGCGACGGACCCGACGCTCAAGGAGGACGAGCAGTCGTCCTTCACGATCTCGGCGGCCGACGAGAGCGACGAGCCGGTCCAGCAGGTCATGGTCGCCGGCGCCACCGCGGATCCGGTCAAGGACTACCTCAAGCAGATCGGCAAGGTCTCGCTGCTGACGGCCGGCCAGGAGGTCGAGCTCGCCAAGCGCATCGAGGCCGGGCTCTTCGCCGAGGAGAAGCTCGCCAAGGGCGGACGCATCTCGGCCAAGATGCTCGAAGAGCTCGAGTGGATCACGATCGACGGCCGCCGCGCCAAGAACCACCTGCTCGAGGCCAACCTGCGCCTCGTGGTCTCGCTGGCCAAGCGCTACACAGGTCGCGGCATGCTGTTCCTCGACCTGATCCAGGAGGGCAACCTCGGCCTGATCCGCGCCGTCGAGAAGTTCGACTACACCAAGGGCTTCAAGTTCTCGACGTACGCGACGTGGTGGATCCGCCAGGCGATCACCCGCGCGATGGCCGACCAGGCCCGCACGATCCGCATCCCGGTCCACATGGTCGAGGTCATCAACAAGCTCGCCCGTGTCCAGCGCCAGATGCTTCAGGACCTCGGTCGCGAGCCCACCCCCGAGGAGCTCGCGATCGAGCTCGACATGACGCCCGAGAAGGTCGTCGAGGTCCAGAAGTACGGTCGCGAGCCGATCAGCCTCCACACCCCGCTGGGCGAGGACGGCGACTCGGAGTTCGGCGACCTGATCGAGGACTCCGAGGCCATCGTCCCGGCCGACGCGGTCTCGTTCACGCTTCTCCAGGAGCAGCTGCACGCCGTGCTCGACACGCTCTCGGAGCGTGAGTCCGGCGTCGTCTCGATGCGTTTCGGCCTGACCGACGGTCAGCCCAAGACGCTCGACGAGATCGGCAAGGTCTACGGCGTCACGCGCGAGCGCATCCGCCAGATCGAGTCCAAGACCATGAGCAAGCTGCGGCACCCGTCGCGCTCGCAGGTCCTGCGCGACTACCTCGACTGATCGTTGCTGCCGGGCGTGCCGGCAGCCTCCGGCACCGTCGACACCCGGGTTTCGGGGTACGACAGCGCCGGCGAACTATTGAGTTAGACTGTCACGACCTGTCACGACCACGACCAGCGCCTCGGAGAACAGACCTGTGCGAAAAACCGGCCGATCCACGCGCTTGATGCGCGCCCTCGGGGTGGGCGTCCTCCTCGGTTCCCTGGTCCTCGGACTTCAGTCGACCGCCTCTGGCGCCGACGACACCCCGACGACGCCGACGCCGACGGTGCCCGAGGCTGAGACTCCGGCCGCAGCCAACTCGGACACCCCGCCGGCCGAGGTGCCGGGCGACCGCGAAGGCGTGACCGCGTCGGCGACGGGGTCCCCGTGGGGTGCTGACTTCCCGGTGACGCTGGAGACCAACTTCTCGCGTCCCTACAAGGCGATCTCGAGCTCGGCCAACAGCGACTTCTCGTTGCTCAACGACCTCGAACGGCTGATCCGCGGCACCTACATCGACCCGCGTACCGGCCACTACCGCGCGTCGAGCGCGATCAAGTCCAACTACGTCTTCCTCTCGATCTCGCGCATGGAGAACTCGCACCGCGTCGGACGTGAGCTGATCCGCGCCGCCAAGAAGGGCGTCAAGGTCCGCGTCATCCACGGCAAGGCGTCGCAGTCCAAG
Organism: uncultured Actinomycetota bacterium; assembly: GCA_963806345.1. Taxonomy (GTDB): domain Bacteria; phylum Actinomycetota; class Actinomycetes; order Propionibacteriales; family Nocardioidaceae; genus Aeromicrobium. The sequence continues at coordinate 19,347 of CAWDXV010000029.1, forward strand.
GAGTCTCGCGCGCTGCAGAGTGCACTCAACAAGAGCTCGATGCGTGACGCGCACTTCAAGATCTGCCAGAAGGGCAAGAGCCTTGCCTGCCTGTCGAGCGCCAACGGCGCGATCATGCACAGCAAGATCCTGCTGATCAACAGCACCTTCACCCGCGACAAGAAGCCGGCCAAGGGTGCCATCTGGTCCGGTTCGGCCAACCTCGGTGGGCCCAGCGGCGAGCGCACGTACAACAACGGTCTGACGATCTACAACGATGAGAAGCTGTGGGAGCAGAGCAAGGACCTCTGGTCCGACATGTATGCCGAGCGCTACGTCGGCATCGACTACCTCAAGTACGTCGCCAGCCACGAGGGCGCCGGCCGCTACGGCTACCCCAACGCGACGGCGGACGGCTACACCAGCAGCTACGCCGACCGCGGCATGTTCTACTCCAACCTGGCCAACGTCACGATCTACCCGACGCCGATCGCCGCATCGCCGACCAACAACCGCGACCCCGTCATGGTGATGCTCAAGCGCATCGTGCCGGACAACCAGTGCCGCATCCGGCTGCAGGAGAACCGCTTCAAGTACCGCCGCATCGCCGTGGCTCAGAAACTCGTCGAGCTGGCCAACGACGGCTGCAAGGTCTCGATCGTGTCGTTCGAGGACGACCTCAAGGTCAACCGGGTGGCGCACTGCCAGCAGTACATCCGTGTCTGCCGCCCGATCCTCGACACGCTCAAGAACGCCAACAACCGCATCGAGGCGGCGTGGGCCAAGCCGCACGACAAGACGATCATGGTCGAGGCCAAGATGGTCCGCAGCTACCTCAACCCCGAGGAGCGGACCCTGGACGGCAAGCTCTACCCGACGGATGACGCGGACGCGGTGCCGACCAAGCTCGTGCTCGCCGGCTCGGCGGCGCTGACCGGCTCCAACCTGATCGTCAGCGACGAGATCACGACGGAGACCACCGACCCCGGCGTCTACGACGACTACCTCCAGCACTGGAAGGCCATCTGGAAGTCGCACGAGATCCACAACTTCCCGTACTGACCCGCAGCAACGCGAAGGGCCGGCCAGATGATCTGGCCGGCCCTTCGCGTCTGTCTGGGTGACGAAGTGGTTATGCCTCTTCGTCGGCGAACGTCGACGGCGTGGCCGCGAGTCGCTCGCTCTCGTCATGGATGTGGGCTGACATCTCGCGGAGCTTGTCCTCGTGCTGCCGTGCGTGGTGAGCGCAGAACATCAGCTCACCACCGCCGCCGAGCGTCACGCGTACGTATGCCTGAGCGCCGCAGCGGTCGCAGCGGTCGAGGGAGCTCAGCATGGGGGCTGTCAGTGTTGTCACGGTGACCTTCTCTCTGAGCATTCGGCGGATCTGACCAGATCAACATCCAATCACGTGGTGCTATTCCGCGTGGTCGTTCGTGACCTACGACATACATACTCCCCGAGCGGGACAAATCGACGCAGGCGCGCTGTGAATCGCGTGTCACGACGCGGCCCGTCACACCGGCTCGATATCCTTGAACCACACCGCGATCCCGAGAGGCACAGAAATCGAAACGACGTACGACGCCCGCAACCTCCTCGTCCTCGAGGGGCTCGAAGCCGTCCGCAAGCGCCCCGGCATGTACGTCGGATCGACTGACACCCGCGGGCTCATGCACTGCCTCTGGGAGATCATCGACAACTCCGTCGACGAGGCGCTGGGAGGGTTCGGCACCCACATCAGGGTCGCGCTCAACGACGACGGCTCGGTCGAGGTCCAGGACGACGGCCGCGGCGTCCCGGTCGACATCGAGAAGAAGACCGGACTGACCGGCGTCGAGGTCGTCTACACCAAGCTGCACGCGGGCGGGAAGTTCGGCGGCGGCTCCTATGTCGCCACGGGCGGCCTGCACGGCGTCGGCGCCTCGGTGGTCAATGCCTTGTCGTCGCGCCTCGACGTCGAGGTCGACAAGGGCGGTGCCACCTGGGCGATGTCCTTCCGTCGTGGTGAGCCGGGGGTGTTCGCCGGCGACGGGCCCGACGCGGACTTCACGCCGACCAACGAGCTCCGCAAGATCGGCAAGGTCGCCAAGGCCAAGACCGGCACGCGGGTGCGCTACTGGGCCGATCCGCAGATCTTCATCAAGGGCGCCAGGTTCGCCTACGAAGAGCTCGTGACCCGCGCCCGCCAGACGTCGTTCCTCGTGCCGGGCCTCGAGATCGTCATCAGCGACCATCGCGGCGACGAGCCGCACGAGGAGAAGTTTCGCCACGACGGCGGCATCGCCGAGTTCTGCGACTTCCTCGCGTCCGACGAACCGGTCACCGAGGTGCTGCGCCTCCAGGGCGAGGACGTGTTCACCGAGACCGTCCCGCTGCTCGACAGCAAGGGCCACATGACGCCGCAGGACATCGAGCGCACGCTCGGTGTCGACATCGCCGTCCGATGGGGCACCGGCTACGAGACCCAGCTGCAGTCGTTCGTCAACATCATCGCGACGCCCAAGGGCGGCACCCACCTCAACGGCTTCGAGCGGGGCATCACCAAGACGTTCAACGACGTCCTCAAGACGACCCGCCTGCTCAAGTCCGGTGACCCCGATGTCATCAAGGACGACGTCCTCGAAGGCATGACGGCGGTCGTGACCGTACGCCTGGCCGAGCCGCAGTTCGAGGGTCAGACCAAGGAGGTCCTCGGCACGCCCGCGGTCACCAAGATCGTCAACCAGGTCGTCACACGCGAGCTCAAGCAGTTCCTGACGTCGACCAAGGCCGCAGAGAAGGCCAAGGCGCGGCTCGTGATGCAGAAGGTCGTCGATGCGTCCCGCACCCGTCTGGCGGCCCGCCAGCAGCGCGACACGCAGCGCCGCAAGAACGCGCTCGAGTCCAGCGCATTGCCGGCCAAGCTCGCCGACTGCCGCAGCAACGACGTCGAGCGGTCCGAGCTGTTCATCGTCGAGGGTGACTCGGCGCTCGGCACCGCCAAGTCGGCACGCGACTCCGAGTTCCAGGCCCTGTTGCCGATCCGCGGCAAGATCCTCAACGTCCAGAAGGCCAGCATCGGCGACATGCTCAAGAACGCCGAGTGCTCGTCGATCATCCAGGTCGTCGGTGCGGGTTCCGGGCGTACGTTCGACGTCGACGCCGCGCGCTACGGTCGCATCATCTTCATGGCCGACGCCGACTCTGACGGTGCGCACATCCGCTGCCTGCTGGCGACGCTGTTCTTCCGCTACATGCGCGAGCTCGTCGACGCCGGCCGGGTCTACACCGCGGTCCCGCCGCTGCACCGCATCGAGCTGTCCAACCCCAAGAAGGGCCAGGACAAGTACGTCTACACCTATTCCGACGCCGAGCTGCAGCGCAAGCTTGCCGAGCTGCAGCGCAAGAACGTCAAGTGGAAGGACCCGGTCCAGCGCTACAAGGGTCTGGGTGAGATGGACGCCAGCCAGCTGGCCGAGACGACCATGGATCCGCGCCACCGCACGTTGCGCCGCCTGACGGTCGACGACGGCGAGGAGGCCTCGTCGGTCTTCGAGCTGCTGATGGGCAACGAGGTGCCGCCGCGCAAGGAGTTCATCGTGCAAGGTGCCTACGAGATCGATGCCGACCGCATCGACGCCTGAGCGTCACTCAGGCTCGTTGTCGGCGCCGCCGCCGACCTTGTACGGCGTACTGACCCCTTCGTACATCAAATGGGCGACGAGCCCGTCCGCGGCGTGCGTGAGGTTGTGGCAGTGGTCCATCCAGACGCCGGGGTTGTCGGCGACGAACGCGATGTCGTAGCGCTCGTTGCTCCTGACGTTGAGCGAGTCGGTCCACCACGGGCTGCCGGTCGCCGCCTTGCCGTCTCGGCTCAGGACCAGCGCATGATGGCCGTGCAGGTGCATCGGGTGGACGTCGCCGGTGTGGTTCTCGATGTGCATCACGACGACGTCGCCCTCGGCGACCAGGAACATCGGGACGTCGGGGAACAGGTGGCCGTTGATCGACCACCACATGCCCGGGACCCCGTCGATGAAGCCGGGCTTGCGGCCGACAGAGTAGGTGAACTCGCGGTCCGGGTCCGACGCGTCGAGTCCGGTCGCGGTCGGCTGGCCGTACGACAGCAGGTCGAGCGGCTGCTTCGGCACCGGCGCTCGTGATGGCGGGGAACCGCCCTTGGGTCCGATCACGAGCGCCGTCGCGCCGCCGACCTGCACGCGCGCAGGTGCGGTCACGGTGAGGTCGACGCGACCGCCGGCTGTCACCGTGACGTACCGGCCTGAGACCGCTGTGGGCCGGTTGACCTCGGTGCCGTCGATCGCGACGACCCGGTAGTCGGAGGCCGTCCAGACCTGCATCGGCCCGTTGTCGGTGTTGATGGCCCGCACCCGTACGGTCTCGCCGTCGGCTGCCTCGACCGGCACGTCGCCACGGACGGCGTTGAGCGTCCGGATGCCGCGATACGTGTGGGCGATGGCGGTGACGTCGTGGTCCTGCGCGACGCCGTCAGCCGGCCGGACGATGAGCGGGCCGAAGAGGCCGCGCGTGACCTGCACGTGCGACACCTGGTGCGAGTGGTACCAGTAGCTGCCCACGCGGTCGACGACGAAGCGGTAGGTGTGGTCCTCGCCCGGCCCGATGGCGTCCTGCGTCACGCCGGCGACGCCGTCCTCCGCGTTGGGCACGTCGACCCCGTGCCAGTGCAGGGCGATGCCGTCAGGCACGTTGTCGTTCGTGACGTGCACCTCGACGAGCTGTCCGACGGTGGCGGTGATCGTCGGCCCGGGAGAACGGCCGTTGAGGGTGTAGCCATCGATCGACTGTCCGGAAGCGAGCATGACCTTGCCGCGGCGCGCCGTGAGCTCGACCTTCACGTCCGCCGGACGCGCCGGATCCTCGACAAGATCCCGCACGCTCGTCATGTGCATGCCGTGATGGCCGCCGTGGTGGGAGGTGCTGCCGCCCCCGGCGTCGACGTACCCCATGTCCATCACGGAGTAGGTCGTCGGCACCAGGCTCGCATGCCACATCCATGTGAGGGGCGCCAGCACGACCAACGTCGCCGCCGACGCGATGAGAAGTCGGCGACGCTTCAAGGCATCAGAGCGTGGACGGCGTCGCCGTCGCCGTCACCGGTTCGGGTCTTGCGGCCTTTGCTGCCGCCAGTGCTGCGCCGAACAGGATGAACGCGTTGAGGCCGTGGACCAGGCCGAGATAGGGCCAGTCCTCAGCGGTCAGCCCGGCGGCGACCTGCACCACGATCGACACGAAGATGATCGCGGCCCACTTGACGCCGCCGTTGATGGCCGCGAAGAACGACACGATCAGCAGGGCGAGGCCCAGCAGCGGGATCAGGAACTGGCCGTTCATGACGTGGATGAAATGGCCGATCGAGCCGGTCCACGTCGGCGGGTCGTCCTCCCACCCGTCGATCACGGACTGGTCGAGCGTCGCTCCGTCGCTGATCCACTTGAAGAGTCCTGCGATGGCGAACACCATGACCATCGCCTGGATGACGACCTCGATCGCGATGATGTCGGCGAGGATTCGGTATGTCTTTCGCATGTCGGCCCCTTGCGGTTGCCCCCCACATCTTCATGATGGACCCGTAAAGCGCTTTTTGTCTGCTTTTGCAGGGAGTCAGCTCACTGGTTCGAGCAGCCCCGTGTCGACGTCATAGATGAATCCGCCGACGAGGATGTCGTCGCTGATGAGCGGGTGACTGCGCACGCGCATGACGTCGGCGCGCACGGTCTGCTCCTGGTCGACGATCGCGCCCAGGCTCATCCACGACGCATCCGTGCCCGCGGACTCGGCCACCCTGGCCTTGAGCTCGTCCTCGGTCGAGGACGCCATGGCGCAGCGGGTGTGCTCGACGACGAGGATGCGGCGGACCTGCAGGAGGTTGACGCCCAGCACCAGCGCGACGAGCGCCTGGTCCGTGACCCGGCCTCCGGGATTGCGGAGGATCTTGGCGTCGCCGGCCTTGAGGCCGATCATGCGAAGCGGGTCGATGCGGGAGTCCATGCAGGTCACCATCGCGATCCCGGCGTGCGCGATGCCGTCGAACCCGGATAGTCCAAAGTCCTCGGCATACTCGCGATTGGCGGTGAGCAAGTCGTCGAAGTCAGGCATGGGCGACAGATTATCGGGTGGCTGTTTCGTCCTTGTCACGGAGCACCAGCAGTGCGAGGACGGCGGCTGTGAGGGCGCACACCGCAGCGCCGATGAAGACCGCGTGCAGCTGCGTGATGCCCGCGTCGCGGACGGCATCCTTGTATGCCCGGCAGAGCGTCGCCTTGCCGTCGCAGAGCTCGGCAGCGGGCGGGATCTTGGCCGATGCGTGATAGAACGCGCGCAGGCCGATCGTCGTGAGCGCCGAGATGCCCAGCAGCATGCCGACCATGCGTGCGACGATCAGCAGCGCCGACGCGACCCCGTGCACGGCGTCAGCGGTGTGGGCCAGCAGGGCTGCGTTGACGGGGGCGATCGCCAGCCCGAATCCGAGGCCACCGAGGACCAGCGACAGCGTCTCGACCTGGTGATCGAGGGAGTGCGCATCCCAGGTCGACATGTGCCAGAACGCGGCAGCGCTCATCAGCATCGCGACGCACGTGAGCACCGAGGCGGGGACCTTGCGGAGCAGCCATCCGCCGAGCACGGCGCCGATCGGGAGCGCGATCAGGAAGCGTACGAGGACCAGGGCCGCGTCGAGCTGCGAGTCGCGGTCGACCGTGAGCCTGGCGAAGAATGGGATGTCGACGAGCGCCGCGATCAAGGCGGCGCCGACGAAGAACGACACGACGAGGGCTCCCCAGGCCGGTGTGGCGCCCAGAGCGCCCCGGGGGATCAGCGGGCGAACCGCACGCCGTTGACGCATCGCGAAGCCCACGAACGCAGCGATGGCGATCGGCACGAGCCAGGGCGCCTGGTCGGAGATCGCGGCGCTCTCGGGCTCGGCCGATGCGAACGTGACGATGACCGCACCGAGCCCCGTCGTCAGCAGCAGTGCGCCGCCGATGTCGGTGTCGCGGGCCAGCGCCGGCCACTGCCGCCAGCCGATGAGCGGCGTACGCGCGGTGGCCTGGCGCAGCAGGAAGAGGGCCGCCAGGCCGTACGTCGTGAGGGCCAGGGGCGTCAGCCATCGCGAGTCGCCGGTGACCGGCAGGAAGGCCAGGCCACTCGTGACCCCCTCCGTCAGCCGGTCCGGTTCGGCCATCACGAGGGCAGTCCCGGCCAGCGTGAGCACCGCCAGGCCGGCGCCGATGATGTCCGGGCGTCGCCGGTTCGCTGAGCCCGTCGAAGCGTCGTGCGGCGGGGTGGAGGCGCGAAGGCGCAGCATGGCGGCCGCCAGCACGAGCCCGATCGCGCAGTTGAGCCAGAAGATCAGCCGCCAGTCGCCGAACGCCAGCACGACGGCGCCGTAGAGCGGCCCGAGGACGCTGCCGAGCTCCTGCACGGCCCCGACGATGCCCAGCGGCAGGCCGCGGCGCTGAGGGGGCCACAGGTCGGCGACGAGGGCGAGCGTCGGCGGGATGAGTCCGCCGCCGCCGATGCCCTGGATCAGCCGCCCGAGCACGATGCTCTCGAGGTTGTACGCCGCAGCGGTGATCAGCGAGCCGGCCGCGAACACGACGAGCGAGCCCAGCAGGACCGGCACGCGGCCGCGCAGGTCGGAGATGCGCCCGATGAGCGGGAGCACCCCGACATAGCCGAGCAGGAACCCCGAGACGATCGGCGCGGCGCGCTGCAGCTCGTCGAGGTCCAGCCCGGTCGAGGTCATCATGTCGGGCAGCGCGAGCACCACGACGTACGTGTCGGCGGCCGCGAACGAGATGGCGACAGCCGCCAACCCCAGGAGAACTCTCGAGGCGGGACTGATCCCCTCCCGTGAGGTCATCGACCGACGCGGGTCGGCGGCTCGATGGTCACAGCGGTGTCGGAGGTGGTGAGCTTGACGGTGTAGGTGACGTCGCCACCGTTGGGGTAGAACGGTCCCTTGAGCTTGGCGTCGCGCAGCACGTTGTCGTCGTCGATTCGGTAGGTGACGTCGAACGACTCGTCCGCGGCGGCCGACGGGATGATGTCCCTGACCAGGCTGCCGGGCAGCGTGCCCTTGATCGTCGTCAGCACGTCGGATCCGTCACGCGACTTGCCACCCTCGGACACCTTCTTGGTCTTGACCAGGATCTGCGTGATCCCCGTGTCGCTGTCGAGCAGCGAGGCCGGGTCGGGTGCCTTGAGCGAGGCCGGGTCGATCGTCAGGAAGATCGGTGCGAAGCTCGTCTTGGCCCAGACCTTTCCCTTGACCGCGATGACGTCGGCATCGACGCTCGAGCCGCCGGTGACGACCTTGACCTTGCCTTCGAACGCAGGGGAGTGATTGCCCTTGCCCTTGGCCGACAGCAGCCCGGTCACGCCGGACGGCAGCTTCTCGGTGGCCAGCGAGATCGTGATGGTCTCAGCACCGTCGAGGGTCTTCTTGGCCTCGGACAGGCGCGCCTGGAGCTTGGCCGGGTCGCCCTTGTCACCGCCCGAAGAACCCGTGCAGCCGGTGACGAGCAGGGTCGACGCAGCGAGCGTGAGGATCAGGTGTCTGGTGCGCACGGCTCAGTCTTGCACGGTGGAGTGCTCCTAGACCGCGAGGGAACCGGCCGGTCCCGACACGGCCAGGATCGGCTGGGCCGCAGGCACGCCGGAGCCATCGCGACGGTCCGTGGGCTCGGGCAGGTCGACCGGCGAGCCGCTCGTGGCGCAGGCCATCGGCTGTCCGTCGCCGACCCAGGCCAGCAGCAGCCCGTCCTCGCCCTTGAGCAGGCGCTGGCAGCGGACGCCGCCCGTGGCCCGGCCCTTGGCGGGGTAGATCGCCATGGGGCTGACCTTGACGGCGCCGTTCTGCGTGCCGGGCAGGGCGTCGCCGGAACCCGCGATCGTCACGACGTGCGCCGAGTCGATGTCGCGGACGGCGCCGAACGACACGGCGCGCGCACCGGGGGACAGCTTGATGCCCGCGACGCCGCCACCGGCGCGACCCTGCGGGCGTACGACAGAGGCTGAGAAGTGCAGCAGCTGGGCGTCTGACGTGACGAACACGAGCTCTTCGTCGCCGGTCGCCAGCTCGACCGCGCCGACGAGGACATCGCCGTCGTCGAGCGAGATGATGTCCCAGGAGTCGCGGGACAGCTGCTCGGGCTTGACCCGCTTGACGACACCTGCGCGGGTGCCGAGCGCGAGGCCTGCACCGGAGTCGTCCAGCCGGGTCAGTGCGAGGACCGTGCCCTCGAGCCCGGGGATCTCCCGCAGCGGCATGCCGCCCTGGAGGTTGGGGGACTGGGCCGTCGGCGGCAGGGCCGGCAGCTCGAGGACCGAGATGCGCTGGATGCGGCCGTCGGACATGACGACGCCGATCTCGCCGCGGGCTGTCGTGCGTACGGCCGAGACGATCGTGTCGTGCTTGACCCGGCGGTCGACGTCACCGAGCGGGGAGTCGTCGGACGTACGGGCGAGGAGCCCGGTCGCCGACAGCAGCGCCCAGCACGGATCGTCGGCGACCTCGAGGGGCGAGGCGGCTGTCGCGGTCTGCCCCGACGACTCGAGCAGCACGGTGCGCCGCGGCGTGCCGAACTTCTGGGCCATCTCGTTGAGCTCGTCGCCGACGACCCGGCGGAGCAGCTGGTCGTCGGCAAGGATCGCGTCGAGCTCGTCGATGAGCTTGCGGAGCTCGGCGATCTCGCGCTCGACCTCGATGCGGTCGTACTTGGTGAGCCGGCCGAGCGTCAGGTCGAGGATGTAGGTCGCCTGGATCTCCGACAGGTCGAACACCGACATCAGGCGTTCCTTGGCCTCGCCTGCGGTTCTCGCTCGCGCGGACCAGCTGGATGACCTCGTCGATGTCGACCAGGGCCAGCATCAGGCCGTCCAGCAGGTGCAGCCGGTCCGCAGCCTTGCCGCGGCGGAACTGCGTACGGCGCCGGACGACATCGATGCGGTGCTCGAGGTAGACCTCGAGCATCTGCTTGAGTCCCAGGGTGCGGGGTTGGCCGTCGACCAGCGCCACGGCATTGATGCCGAACGAGCTCTCCATCGGCGTGCTCTTGTAGAGCTGCTCGAGGATCGTCTCGGGGATGAACCCGTTCTTGATCTCGATGACGAGGTTGAGCCCCTTGTGGCGGTCGCTGAGGTTCTTGATGTCGGAGATGCCCTGGAGCTTCTTGGCCTGGACGAGCTTCTTGATCGCCTCGATGACCTTCTCGGGGCCGACGTTGTAGGGCAGCTCGGTGACGACGATGCCCTTGCGTCGCGGCGTGACGCTCTCGACGCGTGCCGAGGCCCGCATGCGGAACGAGCCGTTGCCGGCGGCGTACGCGTCGCGGATGCCCTCGAGCCCGACGATCTTGCCACCGGTGGGCAGGTCGGGGCCGGGGATGAACCGCATGAGGTCGTCGAGGTCGGCCGACGGATGGCTGATGAGGTGGCGCAGCGCCTGGACGACCTCGATGAGGTTGTGCGGCGCGATGTTGGTCGCCATGCCGACGGCGATGCCACTGGCACCGTTGACCAGCAGGTTGGGCAGGGCGGCCGGCAGCACGACGGGCTCGGTCTCACGACCGTCGTAGTTGGGCTTGAAGTCGACCGTGTCCTCGTTGATCGATGCCGTCATCGCCTCGGCGGGCTGGTCCATGCGGACCTCGGTGTAGCGCATTGCCGCGGGCGGATCGTCCTGCGAGCCGAAGTTGCCGTGCCCGTCGAGCAGCGGCAGCCGCAGCGACCAGGGCTGCACGAGGCGTACGAGGGCGTCGTAGATCGCGCTGTCGCCGTGCGGGTGGAGGCGACCCATGACCTCACCGACGGGCCGCGCGCTCTTGGCGTGCCCGCGGTCGCTCCGCAGGCCCATGTCGTCCATCGTGTAGAGGATGCGCCGCTGGACGGGCTTGAGCCCGTCGCGCGCGTCGGGCAGGGCCCGGGCGTAGATCACCGAGTAGGCGTACTCGAGGAAGCTCGATCGCATCTCGTCGCTCACGTCGGTGTCGACGATGTGCTCCTCGAAGTCCTCCTCGGGAGCTTGCTTGCTGCTGCGCGCCATGCCTTCTCTCCTGTGCTGCCTGTCGTGCGGTGCTCAGTGATCCATTTTCGCGGGTCTGACCTGCGGACTTCCCGCGCCACGCCGTGGGCCACCCGATAGGTTGGACCGGTGACCAGCGAGGTGTCTCCAGTCGAGCATTGGGAAGCCGATGTCCTGCTCAAGGACGGTCGGGTGGCGCAGCTGAGGCCGATCCTCGAGGCCGATGCCGAACGCCTCGTGGAGTTCTATTCACGAGTCTCCGAGCAGTCCAAGTACTTCCGCTTCTTCGCGCCCTACCCGACGCTCTCCGACAAGGATGTCACGCGCTTCACGACGGTCGACAACGACCGCCGGGTCGCGTTCGTCGTCACGCTGCACTCCACGATCATCGGTGTCGGACGCTATGACGCGGTCGGCGACGACGAGGCCGAGGTCGCCTTCCTCGTCGAGGACGCCCACCAGGGGCGTGGGGTCGGTCAGCTGCTCCTCGAGCACCTGGCGCAGGCGGGTCGCGAACGAGGCATCCGTACGTTCGTCGCCGACGTGCTGCCCTCCAACTCCCGCATGCAGCAGATCTTCCGCGAGATGGGTTATCAGGTCGACGGCATGGTCGACGGCGGCGTCACCCGGCTGACGTTCCAGATCGAGCCCACCGATCTCGCCGTCGGCGTGATGCGCGCCCGCGAGCAGCGGGCCGAGGCGGCCTCGATCGAGCGCATCTTCCGCGCCCGCAGCATCGCCGTCATCGGCGCCAGCCGCCGGCAGGACTCGATCGGCCAGGCGATGGTCCGCAACCTCGTGCTCGGTGACTTCAGTGGCAGCGTCTACGCCGTCAACTCCCAGGCCGAGGCGGTCTCGGGCCTGCCCGCCTACAAGACCGTCCAGGACATCCCGGGGGAGGTCGATGTCGCGATCGTCGCGGTGCCGGCGGACTCGGTCAGCGACGTCGTGCTCGACTGCGCCGCCAAGGGGGTCCACGGCCTCGTCGTGATCTCCGCCGGCTTCGCCGAGGAGGGTCCCGAGGGGCGCCAGCGCCAGCGCACCCTGCTGGGGCTCAGCCGGTCGTACGGGCTGCGGCTGATCGGTCCCAACTGCCTGGGCTTCATCAACACGGCCCCTGACCTGCAGCTCAATGCGTCCCTGTCGCCGTCGATGCCGCCGCAGGGCCGCGTCGGCTTCTTCTGCCAGTCCGGCGCACTCGGCACGGCGATCCTCGAGTCGGTGTCGCGCCGTGGTCTCGGCCTGTCGACGTTCGTGTCGGCCGGCAACCGTGCCGACGTGTCGGGCAACGACCTGCTCCAGTACTGGCAGGAGGACGACTCGACGGAGGTCATCCTGCTCTACCTGGAGTCGATCGGTAACCCGCGCAAGTTCTCGCGCATCGCCCGGCGGGTGTCGCGCACCAAGCCGATCGTGGCGGTGAAATCGGGCCGTTCCACGCAGGGTGTGCCGGTCGGTCATACCGTCAAGCGCACGTCGGCGCCGCAGTCGGCGGTCGACGCGATGTTCCGCCAGGCCGGCGTGATCCAGGTCGACACGCTTGACGAGATGTTCGACGTCGCGCAGCTGTTGGCGCACCAGCCGCTGCCGCGTGGCAACCGCATCTCGATCGTGGGAAACTCCGACGCCGTGGCCCTGATCGTCGCCGACGCCGCGTCGGCGGCCGGGCTGCAGGTCACCGATCCGGTGTCGCTCGGTGCCGACGCCAACGCCGACGACTTCGAGGCGGCCATCGAGCACGCGATCGCGAGCCCCGACACCGACGCGCTCGTCGCGGTCTACGTCCCGCCGCTCAACACCAGCGGCGAGGAGGTGGCCAACGTGCTCGCCGCCGTGGGTGAGCAGTCCGACAAGCCCATCGTGTCGACGTTCCTCGGCAGCGAAGGCGTGCCGGTGCTGCTCCGCGTGCCCGACCTGCTCGGCGGCTCGGCCGGCCGCGGCTCCGTGCCGTCGTACGCCGCCCCCGAGTCGGCGGTCCGCGCGCTCGCCCGGGTCGTCAACTACGCAGAGTGGGCCGCCAAGGATCACGGCGAATTCCACATCGCGCTCGACCACCGCACGGGTGACGCACGGGCGCTCGTGCGCCAGGTGCTGTCCGCCGCTCCGCGGGGCGCCATCCTCTCGACGGACCAGGTCCATGCGCTGCTGGCCTGCTACGGCATCGACCTGTGGACCTGGATCAACGTGCACTCGCGCGAAGAGGCGCTCGAGGCGGGGGAGAAGCTCGGCTGGGACGTCGTCCTCAAGGCCGGCAGCGAGCACCTCCGCACCCGCCCCGACCTCGCGCACGTCTGGCGCAACATCCGCAGCGCCGAGGAGATGGGCGAGGCGTGGGACGAGCTCACGACGTGGAAGGGCATGCGCAAGGACACCAAGTTCTTCGTCCAGCGTGCCGCAGCGGACGGCATCCCGGTGTCGTTCAGCGTCACCGAGGACCCGTTGTTCGGCCCGCTGGTCTCGTTCGGCCTCGCCGGCGCGCCCAGTGAGCTGCTGGGCGACCGGTCCTACGGCATCCCGCCGCTGACCGACCTCGACGCCGAGGCGATGATTCGCGACCTGCGGTCCGCCCCGTTGCTCTACGGCTATCGCGGGTCCGACACCGTCGACGTCGATGCCCTGCAGGACATCATCGTGCGGCTCGCCGCGATGAAGGACGACCTGCCCGAGATCGCCGAGCTCGACCTCGAGCCGGTGCTCGTGCACGGCAAGGGATACACCGCGCTGAGCGCACGTGCCAAGGTCGTCCCGTCGGCGGATCGCCGCGGCGAGTGGTACGTACGCCGCCTCAGTCAGCCTGCCTCGATGGGAGATACGCTGGCGTGATGACCACCGACGACACGAAGTCCTTGTTCGACGAGGTCTCCACGAGCGGCTACTACCCCGAGATCGTCGCAGAGGGCCTGCGTGACGCCCTCGCCGACGAACCCGTTGCCGCCTACGTCCTGCACCACGAACCGACGTTCGACCACGACGAGATCCGCCGTCACATGACGGTGCTCGCGCTGACGCCGAGCCGCCTCGTGCTGGTGCACACCGACGAGCACCCCGGCGACGACCTGCTGCCCAAGCCCTACACGTCGACGACGTCCGAGGCGGTCGCCCTCGGCCAGGTGCGCTCGGTCCTGGTGACCCGCATGGTGACGTCGAAGTCCAAGCAGCTCGAGGAGGCCGTGCTGACGGTCGGCTGGGGCGCGGTGTCGCGGGTCGAGCTGGAGCCGGCGCGCTGCTCCGATCCCGATTGCGAGGCCGATCACGGCTACACCGGCAGCCTGACGGGCGACGACTTCTCCCTGCGGCTCGCGGCGGCGGCAGATGGCGGTTCGGCGGTCGAGCGCCTGCTCGGCTTCGCGCGTACGTTGTCGGCCGCCACCGCCGGCCGCACGGCATGACCCTGGCCGGACTCGGGGGCCGCGCGACGATCGACCAGGTCCTGCCCTCGGTCGCTGCCGCGCTGGGTGCTCCGGACTTCACCAACTCGCTGGGTCTCCCGGACGCGCCGCGCTATGTCGTGTTCCTCGTAGACGGGCTGGGCCTCGACCTGCTGCGCGAGCACGCCGACGCGGCACCGTTCCTCAGCTCGCTCAAGAGTGTCGACGACGTCGTCTGCGGGATCCCGTCGACGACCGCCACGAGCCTGACGTCGCTCGGCACCGGTCTGCAGCCCGGTGCGCACGGCATGGTCGGCTACACGTCGCGCGTGCCCGGCAGCGGCCAGCGGCTCAACTCGCTCAAGTGGGACCAACCGGTCGATCCGCTGCTGTGGCAGCCCCACCGCACGGTGCTCGAGCGCATGCAGGACGCCGGCATCGCCGCCTCGTCGGTCAACGATGCCAAGTTCGCCGACTCGGGGCTGACGCTGTGCAGCCAGCGGGGCGTGCCGTTCCACGGGATCAACTCGATCTGGGAGCGCCTCGACGTCGTCGTCGAGGTCGTCGAGTCCTCGACACGGGCCATGACGTATGCGTATGAGTCGCGGCTCGACCACACGGGCCACGGCAAGGGCTGCGCGTCCGAGGAGTGGCGCACGATGCTCACGACGATCGATGCGGAGCTGGCCGACCTGCGCGAGGAGCTGCCGCGAGACACGGTCCTGCTGGTGACCGCCGACCACGGCATGATCGACCTGCCCAAGGCCGACAGGTTCGACGTCGACTCGTCGGCGCACCTGCTCGACGACGTCACGCTGCTGGCCGGCGAGGCACGCTTCCGGCACGTCTACACGCGCGCCGGAGCGGCGGCCGACGTCGCCGCGAAGTGGCAGGCCGAGCTCGGCCACCGCGTCCTCGTACGTACGCAGGACGGCATTGAGGACTGGTTCGGCCCGATCGCGCCAGACGTGCGAGGCCGCATCGGCGACGTGCTCGTGGCGGCACTCGGTGACTTCGCGGTGTTCTCGTCGCGGGAGTTCGGCATCGAGTTCAAGATGACCGGCTTCCATGGCTCGATCAGCGAGGCTGAGCTGCGCATCCCGGTCCTCGTCGCACCATGAGCCGGCTGGCAGGATGGTGCCCGTGGCAGAGCTGAACTTCTACTCGGGGACGATGGACTGCGGCAAGAGCACGCTCGCGCTGCAGATGGACCACAACCACCGGGCCCGCGGGCGCGTCGGCCGGGTCTTCACGTCGCACGACCGCGCCGGCACCGCGACGCTGTCCAGCCGTCTGGGCCTGGCCGTCCCGGCGATCGAGGTCGACGACGAGTTCCACTTCTGGCAGTTCACGGTCGACGAGCTGACGCAGGGCGGCCGCATCGACTACTTCGTGTGCGACGAGGCCCAGTTCTACACCGCCGACCAGATCGATCAGCTCGCCAAGATCACCGACGAGCTGTCGATCGACGTCTTCGCGTTCGGCATCCTGACCGACTTCCGTACGCAGCTGTTCCCGGGATCGGCGCGGCTCATCGAGCTCGCCGACCGGGTGCACACGCTGCAGGTCGAGGCGCTGTGCTGGTGCGGCGAGCGCGCGACCCACAACGCGCGCACGGAGGACGGCATCATGGTCACGGAGGGCGATGTCATCGTCGTGGGCGACGTCGACCACGAGCTGACACCCGACGAGGACGATCGCGTCGTCGGCTACGAGGTGCTCTGCCGCAGGCACCATCGCCGGAGAATGACCGCCGCGACGGCGCAAGCCGCGGCCATGTCGCCTGATGTCTTGCCGTTTGGTTGAGCGAGTCTCCGGTCCTTGAGCTTGTCGAAAGGACGTTTCCGCCGCTGCGCGTTCCAGCGTCGGGAGGCCAGCTCGCGAGGTTTCGTCATCTGACGCCTTCGGCGTGATCGCTCAACCTAAGTCCGACGTTCGCTCGCAGGGCTCGCTCAATCGGACTTATTGTCCCCGAACATGATCTCGTCCCAGCTGGGGACGCGCCGACGTTCGTGACGCTTCTTGCGGGGGCCCATCGTGTCGGGCACTGCGACGTCGTGCTCGAGGGAGTCCTCGAAGTCGTCGACCTCGTGCTCGACCTCGGCGGCCGGCTCGGCGACCTCGGGCTCGCTGATCGTCAGCTGCTCGAGCGCCTTGCGATCGCGGGCCTCCTTGAGGGATGCCACGCCGATCTGCGGGCCCTCCTGCAGGGGGGCGGGCAGGTCGAGCTCGTCGATCACCTCGAGCGGCGCAACCGGCTCGGGTGCCTCGGGACGGGTCGGCGTACGCACGGCGTCCGCGATGGCCATGTCGGCCGAGTCGGGCAGGGCGACGTCGCCGACCAGGTCGTGGGCGAACTCGTCGGCCGGTACGACGTAGCGACTCTTGACGTCGAACAGGAAGCTGGCCGGGTGTGCGGCGCCCTCGGGGGTGACCTGGACGTTCCAGCGGCCGTCCTCGCGCCGCCAGGAGTCCCAGGCGGCGGACTCGGGCACACCGCCGTTGGCGGCGATGTTCTCGGTGACGAGGGTGCCGAGCAGCACGCCGGCACCGCCGACGTGCTTGCGACGGATCGAGGTCTTGCGGGCCTGCTCGCACATGTACTCGCGCTCAGCGAGCACTGGGCCGGCGAAACCGAGGATCTGCTCGACCGGGACACCGGCCGAGTCAGCGACTGCCTGCGGGTCTCACCGCGGCGTATGCGGGTCTGGATGTCGCGCGGGCTGAGTGAGCTTTCCATGCGGATCTCCAACTGGCCGGAGGTGTTCCCAGAGTGGGACGGTGTGCCGATCAGGGAAGCGAGGCGGTGATCAGCGGGATCCGAAATCTTTCACCGGTGGACGAATCACGCGCGATGAGGAACCGTCTGTCCTCGCTCAGTCCGTCGAGACC
>CAWDXV010000030.1:0-399994 GCA_963806345.1 uncultured Actinomycetota bacterium
CTCAGAACGGCGGCCACGGGATCGCGGGCATGTCGCCACGCGGAGCCGGGAACCGAGCCTTGCGGAGGAGTCGCTCGCAGCGCGTGGCCAGCACGGCGATCTCAACCTCGGTGAGCAGCCCGGCGAGGGTGTCGCCCAGGTCGGCGGTCAACGCTGACCGTACGCGCTCGACGCCGTCGAGCTCCTCGGCCGTGAGATCGAGGCCGAGCCAGCCCCACAGGACCGTGCGCAGCTTGTGGTCGGTGTGGAAGGTGAGCCCGTGATCCACACCGTGGCGGTGTCCGTCGGCCATCTCGAGGACGTGGCCGCCCTTGCGATCGGCGTTGTTGACGACGATGTCGAAGACTGCCATCCGTCTCAGGGTCGGCGAGTCCTCGTGGATCAACGACACGGGCCGGTCGCGCTCGTCGAGCCCGTCGAAGACGTGGCACCAACCCTCGTCGGGCATGCCGTCGGCAGCGACGAGGGTGACGGCCTGCTGAGTCGGGTCGGTCTCCTGCCACAGCTGCACCATGCCGGGGCCGAGTGGCCCGTCGCGCAGCCACGTCGGCGGGGCGATGTTCCAGCCGAGCACCTCCGAGACCGCGTACGCCGCGACCTCCCGGTGCGCGAGGTTGCCGTCGGGGAAGTCCCACAGCGGCCGCTCCCCGGCGATCGGCTTGTAGACGACCTCCACCTCGCCGATGTGCGCCAGGAACGTCGCGTTCGACGCCGACAGGATCCGGCTCGACAGCTCGAGGTCACCCTCGTCGAGCTCGGCGGCGATCGTCACCGGAACCCGTCGGGCAGCTCGCAGATGTGGTCGTCGGAGTCCATCGGCAGCCGGCACAGCGGGCAGATCGGCCGGCCCGCACCCACGATCTCGCGGGTGCGCTTGGCGAACGCCCGGGCGGTGCCGACCGGGATCCGGACGATGAACGCCTCCTCGGGTTCCACCTCGATGACCTCGACGTCGTCGAGCTCGTCGACGTCGACCTCGATGATGGGGAATGCCTCGATGACGACCTGGGCCGTCGTCGGGTCCCAGCCGAGGCTCATGACGCCGGCGCGGAACTGCTCCTCGATCGGCAGCTCCAGCGGGTCGTTGTCGACCAGGCCCTCGGGGGTCAGGGCCGGCACGCTGTACGGATTGCCGTCCTCGCCCATGAGCTCGTCGAGGACCTCCTCGATGCGCTCGGCGAGCGCCGCCGACTGGTCCTTCTCGAGCGAGACGCTGACGATGTTCGACCCGGTGCGGGCCTGCATGAAGAACGTACGCGACCCGGGTTGCCCCACCGTGCCGATCACGAAACGGTCGGGCCAGTCGAAACCGTGGACGATGGGAGGCATGTAGCCATGTTAGGAGCGAGGCGAAGGGGGCACCTCAGGGCCTGCTCCGCCGCCCACCGGTGCGTCGTCCGTGCTGGGCTTGGAGCTGAGCCACGAGAGGTCGCCGGCATCGGTGTTGACGGCCACGACATCGGGCCGGGCGGGGGAGTAGCGCACGACCGATGCCGACGCCGGATTGACGTTGATGCGCTGGAACAGGTCGAGGTGCATCCCGAGGGCGTCCGCCAGGATCGACTTGATGATGTCGCCGTGGCTCACCGCCACCCACACCGCTTCCGGCCCGTGCTCTGCGGTGAAGGCGGCGTCGTGCCGACGGATCGCGGCGACGGCCCTGGCCTGCATCGTCGCGAGCGACTCCCCGCCGGGGAACTCCGCGGCCGACGGCTGGGTCTGCACGACCGACCACAGGTCCTCCTTGGCGAGATCGCCGAGCGCCCGGCCCTGCCAGTCGCCGTAGTCGCACTCGGTGATGCCCTCGTCGACCTGCTCGGCCGGCGAGCCGGCCTGGCGGTCGAGGATCGCCGCGGCCGTCTGCCGGCAGCGCTCCAGCGGACTGGACACGACGCCGACCAGCGGCAGCTGCGCGAGACGTTCGCCCATGCGTACGGACTGGTCGCGGCCGGTCTCGTCGAGCGTGACGCCGGCTGCCCGTCCCGCAAGGATGCCGCTCGCGTTCGCGGTGGTACGCCCGTGCCGCACCAGGATGACTGTGGCCATGCCTGCGAGCCTAGGGCGTCGCGCCTTGCGTCGACGTCAGGCGGTCGTGCCCGGGCCGGTGCCGACCGGGACGCCGGCGACGACGGACGCCGGGAGCTCCTGCGACGGGTCGATCGAGATCGTCCGCGAGGTGAGGTACTCCTGGACCGCGGTCACGCCGTGCTCGCGACCGATGCCGGAGTGCTTGAAGCCGCCGAACGGCGAGCCCAGGTCGGCGGCCATGGTGTTGACCGAGTACGTCCCGGCGCGCACGCGTCGCGCCACGTCGAAGCCATGCGCGTCGTCGGCGGTGAAGACCGAGCCGGCCAGTCCGTACTCGCTGTCGTTCGCGATCGAGACGGCGTCGTCCTCGCCCTGGTGCGCGATGAGCGAGACGACGGGCCCGAAGATCTCCTCGCGCGAGGCGGTCATCTGGTTCGTCGCGTCGGTGAGGAGCGTCGGCTCGTAGTACCAGCCGCGGTCGAGGTGCGCGGGCCGGCGGCCACCGACCTTGACCGTGGCGCCCTCCGCGCGGGCACCCGCGACGTACTGCTCCACCCGGTCGCGATGCGCGGCGGTGATGAGCGGGCTGACGACCGTGTCGAGCTCCATGGGGTCGCCGACCTTGAGTGAGGAGAACGCGTCGGCGAGGGCGTCTGCGTATGCCGAGTACTGCGACTCGGGCACGACGATGCGGGTCTGGGCGGCGCAGTTCTGGCCGGCGTTCACGCCGACGCTGGAGCCGACGAGGATCGGCAGGACGTCCTCGAGGCGCGCGTCCTCCAGGACGATGGCGGCGGACTTGCCGCCGAGCTCGAGCACGACCGGCTTGATCAGCTGGCCGCAGGCGGCGGCGATCCGGCTGCCGACCGCGGCGGACCCGGTGAAGCTCACCATGTCGACGCCCGGATGGGCGACCAGGTATGCCGACTCGTCCGCGCGTGCCGAGACGATGTTGACGACGCCGGGCGGGAGACCGATCTCGCGGCACACCTCACCGACGACGAAGGAGGCGAGGGGGTTGGGCTCGGTGACCTTGATGACCACGGTGCAGCCGGCGATCAGCGCGGGTGCCACCTTCTGCCCGATGGCGGCGAGGGCGAAGTTGTACGCGGGGAACGACGCGACGACGCCGACCGCCTCGCGGAGGACGAGGCTCTTGCCGGCCATGGGGATGATGCTGCCGCCCTCGGACTTGCCCGCCAGCGGGGACAGGTCGCTGATCCGCACCTCGGACATCTGCAGCGAGCGGCCGAGCTCGGCGTTGTAGTTGAGGCTCATGACCGGCGCGACGGCCTGGTAGACCTGCGAGAGGAACAGCGTGCAGCCGGACTCCTCGGTGATCAGCTCGGACAGCTCTTTGGTACGTGACTCGAGCCCGCTCGCGAGCGCCTCGAGATAGGTCGCGCGCTCGGCCGGCGTCAGGCGAGGCCACGGTCCGGCGTCGAACGCCTTGCGCGCGGCGGCGACGGCGGCATCGATGTCGGCGCGCGTCGCTGCAGGGACCCGGCCGATGCGCTCCTCCGAACGAGGGGACACCACGTCGAGGACGTCGGTGCCCTGCGCCTTGTGCCAGTCGCCGTCGATGAAGAAGGAGTCGTGATCGCGCATGTCCATGGGGTGGCCTAACAAGATGAGGTGAATTCGGTTTAGAGAACGGTATCCCCATGTGGTGCAGGCCACAAGAGCCATTGCCGTACTTCCTGAACTGAGTTAGATTCGGGGCACTATCATCGGCACGACGAACGAGGATCGACATGACGACCACCCCGAACTCCGCCCAGCGCGGCACAACCCGCCGCGTCATCGTCGTCGGCGGTGGCTCCGCCGGCTGCGTGATGGCATCCAGGCTCTCCGAGGAGCCCTCGACCGACGTCGTGCTGGTCGAGGCGGGCCCGGACTACGAGGACTTCGACGACCCCGGCGCTGCCAATGTGCGCAACGCCTGGCTGTTCGGCTTCACGAGCCATGACTGGGGCTACGTGTCGGACGACCACATCCCCGAGTCGACCAACACGCCGGATTTCGCGATCGTCGAGCAAGGTGTCCTCCCGGTGTTCGCCGGCAAGGTGACGGGCGGTGGGTCGTCGGTCAACGCGACCAACGCACTGCAGCCCACCAAGCTCGACATGGATCGCTGGGTCGGGCTCGGGGCGACCGACTGGACGTGGGACGAGGTCCTGCCCTACCTGCAGAAGATCGAGAACGATCCCCTTGGTGGCGAGCGGCACGGGAGCGATGGCTACGTCCCGGTTCATCGGTGGACCGCCGACAACGGGTTGCGGCCGTTCATGCAGGCATTCGTCGATGCATGCGCCGAGCAGGGGCATCCGGTCACCGCCGACCTCAACGGCGACTCGCAGCGCGGGGCGGGCCCGGTGCCCCTCAACCAGCGCGACGGCGTGCGGCAGAGCTCTGCGGTGACGTACCTGAAGGCGGCTCGTGGGCGTCCGAACCTGACCGTGATGGACGACCAGCAGGTCGACCGCATCCTGTTCGACGGCACCCGCGCGACCGGCATCGTGCTGGTCTCCGGCGAGGAGCTGCTCGCCGACGAGGTCGTGCTGTCCGCCGGCAGCATCGGCAGTCCCGCGATCCTCATGAGGTCCGGCGTGGGCCCGAGGCAGGTGCTCGACGACCTGGGCATCGACGTCGTCTCGGAGCTCGACGGGGTGGGACAGAAGCTCGGTGACCACCCGCTGGTCTACATGACGTACGAGGCCGATCCCGATGCGATCGGTGAGCTGCTGCCGCCCCTGCAGACGATGCTGGTGTTCAGCTCGGGCGGACCGGACTCCGACCTCGAGCCCGACCTCCACGCGATCCCCTTCACGCTCGAGCCGGGCCTGATGATCGTCGCCGTGGGACTGGTGCGCCCACTGTCGATGGGCAGCGTCACGATCCGGTCACGCGACCCGCTGGAGCAGCCGCGGATCCTGCTCAACCTGATGCACCACCCCGACGACCTGAAGCGACTCGTCGCCGGCGTCGCGCACGTCCGGGAGATCATCGCGTCACCGAGCCTCGAGAAGTACGTCGGCGCGGAGCTGTGGCCAGGTCCCGATGTCGTCGATCGTGGCGACATCAGTCGCGCGGTGCTGGAGGCCAAGAACACGTACGTCCACATGGTCAGCACCTGCAGCATGGGCGATCCCGGCCTGCCGTGGGCCGTCGTCGGGCAGGACGGATCCGTGCACGGGACACAGGGCCTGCGGGTCGTGGATGCCTCGATCATGCCGGTCATCCCGTCGGTGCCGACCAACTTCACGACCATGATGATCGCCGAACGCTGCGCCGATCTCATGAGGCGCTGAGGTCGCCGAGCGGCCGCAGACCCGATCCCGGACGAACCCTTGCCAAGGGTGAGACGCATCTGTACAGTCCCTAACTGAAGTCAGTTCACGTGACCGGAGTCACAACGAGAGGAGCCAGCGAATGAGCGTTTCGGAGAATGCCGTAGGCGCAGGCGGGACTTCCCTGGCGCCTGCTCAGAGCGGCACCGTGCTGCGGGTCGAGGGCCTCTCGAAGACCTTCCCCGGCACCCGGGCGCTCGACGACGTGAGCATCGAGATCGCGCCCGGCGAGATCCACGCCCTGATGGGGCAGAACGGCTCCGGCAAGTCGACGCTGATCAAGCTCCTGGCGGCATACCACTCGGCGGATCCCGGCGCCGTTGCCGAGATGGACGGCGCCGAGTTCGAGATCGGCAGGACCGTCCCGCACGGCCTGCGCTTCGTGCACCAGGACCTCGGCCTGATCCTCGAGCTCAGTGCCCAGGACAACCTGGCCCTCCGCGGCGGTTTCGCCCGCGGCTTCGGCGGCCGCGTGCTCTGGCGCCAGCAGGAGGCCGAGACCCGTCGCATCCTGGCCGCGTTCGACGTCGACCTCGACATCCACCGTCCCCTGGCCGCCGCGACTCCGGTCGAGCGCACCGTGGTCGCCATCGCGGCCGCGCTGCAGGGCTGGGACGGCGACGGCGTCCTCGTGCTCGACGAGCCGACCGCGGTCCTCCCGCACGACGAGGTCCAGCGACTGTTCGACGTCGTGACCCAGGTGCGCGAGCGCGGCACGAGCGTCCTCTACGTCTCGCACCGCATGGACGAGATCTTCACCCTCGCCGACCGGGTCACCGTGCTGCGCGGCGGCCGGCGCGTCGGGACGTACGACATCGACAGCCTCGACAGCCGCGCGCTCGCGACCCTGATGGTCGGCAACGACGTCGACCCGGACTTCCGCGCCGACGTCGTCGCCCGCACCGACACTCCCGTGACCCTCGAGGCTCGCAACGTGTGCGGCAAGTGGCTCCGCGGCGTCGACCTCGAGGCACGGGCGGGCGAGATCCTCGGCATCGCCGGTCTTGCCGGTGCCGGCACGCTCGAGCTCCCGTACGTCCTGGCGGGCCAGGGCGGCCCGCTCGCGAGCGGCGAGGTGCGACTGCCGGGGCGCTCGGCGGACTGGCACGACGTACGCAATGCCGGTCAGCTCGGCATCCCACTCGTGCCGTCGGACCGGCAGACCGAAGGCGTCATCGCGGAGTTCTCCGTCGGCGAGAACCTCTCGTTGTCGTCGTTGCGCGGCCTCGGCCGGACGGGTCACCTGTCCGCCGGACGGGAACGCGCCTTGGTCGAGCAGTGGAGCGACCGGCTCGGCGTCGTCACCGCCGGCCCTTCGGCCCCCATCTCGACGCTCAGTGGCGGCAACCAGCAGAAGGTCGTCCTCGCCCGCTGTCTCGCGATCTCACCGGATGTCCTGGTGCTGTGCGAGCCGACAGCAGGCGTGGACATCGGTACGCGGGTGGCGATCTATCGCATCATCGCCGACCTCGCCGCCGCCGGCCTGACGGTCATCGTGGCGTCGTCGGACGAGGGCGACCTGTTGGCGCTCTCCACCCGGATCCTCGTGCTGCGGCACGGGGTCGTCGCAGAAGAGCTCGCGACGGACGGGCTCACCAAGAACGCGCTCATCCGAGCCATCGAAGGAGCAGGACAGTGAGCATCAAGGTCGAGGAGAAGACAGTGGCAGCACCGAGCGTGACCAAGGCAGAGCCCACGTCCGGTGGGCCATCGCGATGGGTCAACCTGCTGGCATTCGACAAGATCGGCGCGATCTACGTCTGGATCGCGATCGTCGTGGTGTTCTCGTTCTGGGCGCCCGACACGTTCCCCAACATCACGACGGCCAAGCAGATCCTCAACTCCAACGCGATCACGGGCCTGGCCGCACTCGCGGTGACGATCCCACTGGCAGCCCGCGTGTTCGACCTGTCGTTCGCGCTCAACATGACGCTGTGCGGCGTCGCGGTGGCGCACTTCGTGGTCGACGGCGTCCCGTTGGCATTGGCGCTGACGATCGGCGTGCTCATCGGCCTGCTGGTCGGCCTGATCAACGCGACGGTCGTGGTCGTGATGAAGATCGACTCGTTCATCGCGACCCTCGCGACCGGCTCGCTGATCCAGGCCCTCATCACCCTGGTCACCAACGACACCCCGATCAGCGATGCGAAGCTGTCGGGCGGGTTCTCCAAGATCGGCCAGACCACGGTCGGCGGCATCACGCTGCCGGTGCTCTACTTCGCCGCTGTCGCGGTGGCGATCTGGTACCTCCTCGAGCACACCGCGACCGGCCGGCGCCTGTATGCCACGGGGTTCAACCCCGACGCGGCCAGGCTGGCCGGTGTCAGCGTCGCGCGCCTGCAGTTCATGACCCTCGTGACCTCCGGCGTGCTGTCCGGTGCGACCGGCATCGTGCTGGCCTCGATCCTCGGCGGTGGTTCGCCGACCGCCGGCACCCCGTACCTGCTGCCCGGCTTCGCCGCGGTCTTCCTCGGCGCGACGCAGCTCAAGAACGGCCGCTTCAACGCCGGCGGCACGATCATCGCGGTCCTGCTGCTCGGCACCGGCACCACGGGCCTCGGCCTTGCGAATGCGCCGCAGTGGTCGGGCGCACTGTTCGTCGGCATCGTCCTGATCGCCGCGCTGATGGTCACCGGCCTGCAACGACGGACCACGTTGTCGGCGCGTGCGCCGGCCATCGACGAGGCCGAGCCCCAGCCGGCCTGAATCACCCGCCGGTCCCGGCCGGTCCACCCAACTCTCGGGGCGTTATGTCCACACAGAAAGTGAGAAAAATGTCCAAGCAACCTGGCAGCTTCCGCGGCCGTGCCAAGGGCGGTGCGCTGGCAATCGTGCTCGCAGCACTTCTCGTCATGGCCTCGGCCTGCGGCAAGAGTGACTCATCCGGCTCGTCGTCAGACGTCGACTCGGCGGGGCTGAAGGCAGCTGAGGCCACCGTGGCCAAGGCGTCCGAGCGACCGACCACGATCCCGGTCACCGATCCGGTCGGCAAGCCGATCCCCAAGGGCAAGAAGCTCACGTTCGTCAGCTGTGGCGTCGAGGCGTGCGCGCTCCAGGGCCCGATCCTCGCGGCCGGCGCCAAGTCGCTGGGCTGGACGGTCGACCAGGTCGCCACCGACGGGTCGGCCGAGAAGGTGCAGGGCGCCATCGACGCGGCGATCCGCAACGGCGCCGACGCCGTCATCCTCAACGCGGCCGACCGCGACGCGTACTCCAAGCAGATCGCCGACGCCAAGAAGGCCGGCGTCCAGTTCGTGACGTGCTGCTCGCTCGCCACCGCAGGTGACGGGCTGCTCTACAACACCGCGACCGACAAGCAGAACGGGCCGATCGGCGACTACCTCGCTGCCCAGGTGGTCTCGGACAGCAAGGGCAAGGCCAACGCGCTCTACGTCAACATCTCGGCGTTCCAGATCCTCAAGCAGGTCGGTGACACGTTCGACACAGGCATGAAGAAGTACTGCTCGAGCTGCTCGGTCGACAACCTGGACATCCCGCTCACCTCGTTGGGCAAGGATGCGCCGGACCGGATCATCTCCTACCTGCGCAGCCACCCCAAGGTGAACTACGTCGCCCTGTCGGTGGCGGACGCTCTCGGCACGGGCCTGCCCGCGGCCCTCAAGGCTGCCGGGCTCGGCGACAAGGTCACGATCGTGGGCCAGGGTGGCGGCACGCAGAACTTCACCGACATGAAGGCGGGCTCGATCGAGGCCCTCGTCCCGGCGGACCTGTTCTCGTACGACTACCTGATGCTCGACGCGCTCGCCCGTCACTGGGCCGGTGTGCCGGTCAACGACGCGGGCCCGCCGTACTGGCTGATCACGAAGGACACCGTCCCGAAGGACACGTCCAAGCCGTTCCCGGTGGTCGAGGACTACCAGGCGCAGTGGGCCAAGCTCTGGGGCGTCTCGTGAGCCTCGGCTGAACCAGCATCCGGCATCGGCGCTCCCTCCATGCGCCGGTGCCGGATGCCTTCCACCTCTGGAGGAGACCCCATGGATGACTCACGCACCGAACCGTACGATCTCGACCTCGACGTGACGGCCGCACTGCCGTTCGTCTCGTCCGTCACCACCCTGCGTGCGACGGTGTGGGCGGTCGAGCGCCCTCTGGCCGTGCTCGTCTGCTGGCCCGGCGGCTCCTACAGCCGCGCGTACTGGGACGTCCACGTCGACGGGCATGAGCGCTACAGCTTTGCCGAGCACATGGTGGACTGGGGCTTCAGCGTCGTCGCGGTCGATCCGCTGGGCGTCGGCGACAGCTCACGCCCCGACGACGTCGACCGGGTCACGCTCGAGAGCATGACCGACGCGGCCGCCGAGGCGGTGCGTCAGCTGCGTGAGCGCCTGGCTCCGCAAGGCGTCCCCGTCATCGCAGTCGGTCACTCGCTGGGTGGTTGCCTCTCCCTCGTGGAGCAGGCGCGGCACGGCAGCTATGAGGCCGTCGCGAACCTGGGGTTCACGCATGGCGCCAAGCCCATCCACTCGCCCGAGTCCGAAGGGCCTGGGCCTGAAGCAGCCGCAGTCGCCGTGGAGCATGCGAAGGCCTTCTTCGGTGGGCTGTGGGACGACGGCTACGCCCTCGCGCCGCGTGAGCCCAACCACGCGTGGCTGCACGATCCGGATGTGCCGGCCGATGTGATCGCAGAGGACGATCGGCAGGCATCGCCGTGGCCGCGCCAGTCGTACGTCGGTGCGCTCCTTGCGGGGCACTCCGCGTCGTACGCGGCGGACGTCTCGTCGCCGGTGTTCGTCGCGTTCGGTGAGCACGACGTGCCGGAGCACCCGCACGACGACATCGGCTACTACCGCTCGAGCGGCGACGTGACGCTCATGGTGCTCCCACGGAGTGCCCACTGCCACAACTTCGCCGGCACCCGTGCGTTGCTGTGGGACCGCCTCGCCGACTGGGCGTCGAACATCGGCAGCCTGGTGGCGTCGTCTCGATGACGGGACGGATGGTTGGCCGCTCCGCGCTTATCACCGGAGCCGCGAGCGGGATCGGTGCGGCTGTCGCCGAGCTGTTCCACGCCGAGGGCGCGACGATCATGCTGACCGACGTCGCCGACGAAGCCGGTGAGGCGCTGGCGCAGCGGCTGGGGGACCGCGCGACGTACCGGCATCTCGACGTGACGTCGGAGGAGGGCTGGGCGTCGGTCGTCGGCGAGCTGGAGATCCTGGGTGACTGGACGACGCTCGTGACCTCGGCAGGGGCGGCGCTGCGTTCCCCGCTCGCCGACACGTCTGTCGACGAGCTGCGCCGGCTGCTTGACCTCAACGTCATCGGTACGTTCCTGGGCGTGCGGGCGGCCGCGCGATCGATGACCGGACCGGGAGCGTCGATCGTCACGATCGGTTCGCTGCGTGGCATCGAGGCGACGGCGGAGCTCGGCGCGTACGGCGCCTCGAAGGCTGCCGTGACGCTGATGGCCCGTGTGGCTGCGCTCGAGGTCGCCGGTCGTGGGATCCGGGTCAACACGATCTGCCCCGGTAGCATCGCGACGCCGATCACCGACCGACCGGACTTCGACGGCACCGACTGGTCGGCGTACGTCGCCAGCATCCCGCTCGCGCGACGGGGGACTGCTGAGGAGGTGGCCCGCGCCGCGCTGTTCCTCGCATCCGACGACAGCGCGTACGTGACCGGCACCGAGCTCGTGATCGACGGCGGCACAGCAGCCGGCCGCACGACCCCGGTCACCGCCTGATCAGGTCGCGAGAGACCGAATGCCGGATCGCCAAGGCCGGCGGACTGATGCCCCATTTCGCCCACTTAGACGCAGGTGCGTAGCGCCCAGATAGACGTAGGTGGTAGCGCCCAGATAGACCTTGCGAAACCACTTCAATCACATGACCAGCCACTATCGCAGACGTGGAGGCACGGAATCCTCACTCTCCGCGAAGAGCCCTTCTGACTTCGGCAGACGGGTGCTGGCCAAGCGGGTCGAACTGGCCAGTAGCGAGGAGATCCGGTTCCTCGGCTAACACATGCGCGATGGCAAGGCTGACCAGGGCGCCTTCGTCATCGAGCATGTTGACGGCACAGTGCGTTGCTTCACGATCTCCACGGGCTGCGCGGAAAGTCAAGGACGCGGCCGCTGAGGCTCGAACGGTTAGGCTCCGAATCTCCGACAAGGGTCGAAGAGCATCCCCAAGGTCGACGGATCATCGGGGTCTCTGCCGAGCGCCGCGGCAGCACATTTGTCATCGACACCTCCGCGGGCCAAAGCAGCCCACTGACCTGGAGTGCTCTTCCACGCAGTCGCTCCATTACCGTTACTAGCCGCCGTGCGTTGGGTCTTGGGTCAGAGGCAGGAAAGAATTCGATCGGGCTTTCGGGCAAGGTGGCGATCCGTTCGGCAGCGGTCTGAACGCGATCGCGCAACTCTTCGGGGACTGATTCGGGCTTAAACGTCAAGATGTGCAGTGCGCCGTCAACGTGATCGCCGAACGATGATGACTCGAGAAGTTCCAGAAGAGTTTCCCAGTCCGCCATTGCAGGGTGCCAGACGTTGAGCATTGCCAAGGCGCGACCTACGTCATGGCCACCCATTCCGAACTTCCCCTCGACAGCATCGGACAACAAGCCATCGACGCTATCTCCCAGCGCAGCGATGATTCGACTGGTCGACAGAGCATCCAATTGAGTCACGTCTCCGAGAGCATCGAGTGCCGGCAAGGAGCCCGCGGACGCTTCCTCGAGTAGTCCCTCACGGGCTGGTCCCGGCGCCGTCGCGGCGATTCCAAGGAGGACGTATCGGAGGCTCCATTGCTCTCCGGGCGGTCGAGCTGCTGCGAGCGCGACGAGAGCCGGTGTCCACGCCCTTCGTGGCATTCGCTCTAGGATTCGTGCGACCTTATCCGAGATGTACTGATCGAGTTCGTCCGGAAAACTGATGAGGAATTCGGCGACTCTCCGTAGATCGGGCGGCTCGAGCACCTCGATGACTCGGGTAAGTGACTCAATGACAACCGCGCGGGTGATGAATCCTTGGGAGGATTTGAGTTCGAAGTCGGTAGGGTCGGTGAGCACATCCATCGCCCAACGGGCGTGGTTCGCTGCACCGTCGGGGGTCAGAAAGGCGCCAGCCTCCGTGATCATGACCAGGTCCGCATGAACGGAAGTGGCGGAGCTCGTGGACAAGTCGACTTGCTCGACGGCAATCTTTGCCGCTGCATAGGGGCCGTTCGAAATGACCCGTTTCAGGGCGAGCTTCAGAGCTGCATGATCTCCCGCCCGCCTGAGCGTCGTCAATGCCATTGAGATCGCAGGCACCGACGCGTAGTCGCGGTTGAGCAGGATGTACTTGGCGAGCTGGGAAGACGAGCGACGCCAAGCGGCTTGATCACCGAGAAGTCCCGAAGTCAGCATGACTTCGCGTAGGTGTCGCCAAGTCTTGTCAGATCCGCCGAAGGTGACAGATGTGTCCTTAGCCCACTGTTTGAACGCGCCCTCGGTTTGCGCCCCTAGGCCCCACGAGATGGACTGCTGTCGCCACCAAGCGATGGTGTTGTCAGTCGCGGCAATTGCCTTCCCCAAATCACGAGCTCCCCAGTCTGCCATTGAAAAGATCATGCTCGTGGCTGCACCTGCAATCGCCGTGGCGGTTAGGTCGGTCGGTGCGTGGGAGCCGATTTCTGCAACTGCTGTGGCCCTCTCTCGTGCCTGGTCTAAGTGGCCCAACTCTCGGTTCGCCCTGGCGGCTTGAAGCGAGATCCATGCATGATCGACTACCTCAAGGTCGTCGCGCTCGATTGCGGTTTGAGAGGGCTATCGCGTCGGCTGCTCTGTTGTCCTCAAGCAGAGCACCTGCGTAGGCGGCGACTGATGCTGCCTTATCTGCGAGATCGACAGCAGAAGCGGTGACTCCTCGAAGGGTGTCCGGCTCGCCAGAGCGCAGAAAATCAGCGATGGCCGAGGCGAACTTCCAAGCCCATGGCGCTTGGTCGGAAAGATCATGAAGGTCTGGCACAGATTGATTTGCCTTAACGATCTCGGACAGATCACGATCACGACCTTGAATCAGCAGAGCGACGGCCTGTGCTGCAGATAGATCAAGCGTGTGTCCCAAGTTTCCGTGAGGTGCGACAAGGCGGGGAGCGATGAGAGCATGTCGCAACTGGTCACGTGGTGCTACATCCTGCACCCCACTCCAGGCTGACCCTTCCCATGAAGAAGCCCTCGGCTTACTCGCGGCCACAGCCAACAGGCGGTCAATGTTTGTGGCATCGATTCTGTTGCCCCTCGGCACGAACAGTTTCGCCCCGACGGGCAAGAATTGGACGTCTTCAAGAGTCACATGCGCCCAGTAGGACTCCGACGATTCCAGATCGTGGAGGATTACCAGATGCGGGAGTTGATGCGCTATCCACGCATTGAAGTGATCATGCCTGGACTCGCGGAACCACCATCCCTCGATCTCGCCTGACTCGGAATCGAGAAGGGGCTCCTTGAAGTAGCTCGGGCCAGTCTTGACTTGCGCGCCGACCATGAGACCGAGATCGAAGAGTCGCTCGTCGCGAGCCATCAGGAATAGGTCGGTGCCGAGATCGTGGCGGGCGTTTTCTGCAACGCCCCAATGGATCTTCTCGAAGCGCGCGGTAACCTCGCTCGATCCGGCGGTGCCGGTCTGTTCCTGTTTGGACGCTCTCACAACAGGTATTCAACTCCCTTCACCCGACAGGGTGGGCGATAGTAACGCCGATCTCATGTGGCACCTACAGGTTGCTGACGCGCCCTGAACACCAGACTGATGTCCCGCCCGGCTGAGGTGCGTGTGAAACGTTACTTGCCCCGGGCGCGAGGGCGCGCGTATGCGTTTCGGCCAACTAGACATTGCTCGAAGTCGAAGAGCCTAAGTTGGAGGCACTACCTCTGCAACCGATGCGAGTTGGGATATGCCCCGCAAGAATGCTTCCAAGAAACCACCTCCCCCCGCCCATAGAAAGCGGTACGACGTCAATCAACAGCAAGGCGATGAGGGCGAGGAACTGGTCAAGAGCCGCCTTCCCGCTCATTGGGTCAAGAGGAAGGTGTCACCCGATTACGGGCTTGATTGGCACATCGAGGTGTTCGATAAGGTCCCAGATGCTCCAGAACATGCCGAGACGCGAGGCGAGCACTTCTACATCCAAGTGAAGTCTCAGCGGGCTACGCCAGTGAAGCAGAGGACAGTGCGTTCGCGCGCTAACGTCGCCAAGTCTCGTCCAACCACGAGCGACGGAGATGCGTTCGTCATTCCGGTGGTCGAATGCTCACTCGAAGTCGGCGAACTATTGACCGTTGAGGCGATGGGCATGCGGTGCCAGTCATTCTGTGCGTGGCAGACATGACCACGAAGAGGGTGTACTACGTCTGTCTGAACGACTACATATCGAAGGTCCTGATTCCGAATAACCCCAACTACGCGGAGCAGCAGGAGGTGACCCTTCATATTCCGGCGTGGAATGTCCTCGATCGTGACGACGAGGCGTTCACCTATATCCATCAACTGGCTCGCCGGGGCAAGCTCTATTCCGCCTTCAACACCTTCGTATATCAGCGGATAGAGCTCTCGATGGCTGTTGAGTCGACTCCCGTGTTTGTGGATGAGGAGCACAAAGTTGCTCGCTTGAGCGAGCACCTCGTAAGCATGCTGGATGTCTTCTTATCCGAGACAACCAGACTCGACATTTGGGAGCCGGCAGGGACTGGTTATTGGGCGCCACTCTTGGAGTTGGGCGGTCTATACAATGATCTGTTCGCGAGGCTGCATGCGATGGCTGACTGGCAGCCGCGCAACGTCGTGGAATCGTTCATCAATGACCTCGAAGTAGCTACGAACAAGGCCGTGAACGTAGGACGCATGTACGAAGAGGTTGTTCGAGAATGGCGATTGCCTACCATCCTTGCCGCAATGGCTGACGACATATCGAACAGCGCCTACAAGGCAAACGCGAGGGCGAAACTTAGAGCGCCGAGAAAGCCGGCTGCTAAGAAGGCAACGCGGGCGAAGAGGGCTCAGTAGGGGAATACCCGTGACATCTGAGTGATTCGCGGGAAGGAGCGGTACGAGGCTCAGAGATCACGGGATCAAATCCGGTCATAAATTCACGTCATTCCGCCGCGTGCGTCGCGAATCATGTGCTCGCTGGCACCGCGCGAATGCCGGGGTCAGCCGGCATCGCGTGTCGCCGCAGAGTCACCCACGCTGTGACCTCTGGATGCTATGGGCGGCCTTAAGATCGACAAATGCAGTCAGGCGACTCTCATCCGGAGACGAGACCAAGCTGCCGATCGTCGTCATCGACGGTCACAAATTTGACGACTTCGAAGGCTTCATACGCGAGTTCAACACCCACCTGTCTGACTACTCGTGGACGGGGAATCTCGACGCCTTCAACGACATTCTCCACGGCGGGTTCGGCACCCCCGAAGGCGGATTTGTCCTTGAATGGCAGCACTCCGACGCCTCGCGCAAGGCTCTGGGCTGGGAAGCAACTATTCACTGGCTCTCGGAACGCCTTCGTGAGTCTGACCGAGCCACCGACGAAGCCTCCGAAGGCGACTCATTCTCGCTCGGCTTCACCGTGGGTCAACTTTGTTCGATTGGCTCGTTGAAATCATTCGCAGCCACGGACCGAACGAGTTCGAAACCGACATCAACGTTCGACTCGATCTTCGATAGGCAGAATGGACAATGCCTGCGTCATTCCGCCGCGTCAGCCGTACGCTTGAGCTGCTTCGCCTGCCCACACCGTTGAGTCATTGATGAAAGCGTCTAGTGATGGCCGAAACACCAAGCGACGGCGCAACGTTTTGGCAACAGGCTGTTTGGTTTTGGCGAGCGCTGATGTTCGTTACTGCCGTCTCGGGTTGGCTGTTTGTGACGATCTGGGTCACCCACGACAGCGCGACGTACTCGCCACTCTTAGCAGTTGTGGGGTCTGTTGGAGCGACCGGAGCGCTCCTTGCACTCAAGATGACACGCCGATCATGGACTTTCTCATTCGCGTTGGCGGCCTTGATCGGTTTAGCCCTGCCGTTCGGCATCTTCTTGATCGCACTATCGGTCTATTGAGGCGCCTCTCAAGGCGCCGCTCCCCTCCTGCGTCTTTCCGCCGCCTGAGTGCACAAGTTCAGACCTGTACCTTCGGAGCATGCTCCGCCGAAATGGGATGGCGATCAGGAATCCTCAAAGAGCCGTGCACGCTCATCTGCGCTCCTTCTTCAAAGGACATGAGCTCGAACATAGGACTTGGGACCAGGGGCCTATTGGTGAGCGAGTGCCTGATTTCGAGGTAGCCGAGATTGGGCCCGGCCCGAGGTTCCCGGGATGGACTTACGTCACCGTCGGTTGCTGGGCAACCACCGCGCACAACGGACATGGACTTGAGTTCGTTCTTTCGTCCAATGCTCAAGATGCCGCGAACGTTGAGGCTCTGTCGATGCTCGCCTACTACAACGCGGGGCCCGAGTCACAACGCTTGGATTGGGGGCACACCGTTCCAATTGGCCGACCGTGGCGAGGCGGCCAGCTAGATCACTTCCTGGTCGCGACACCATATGCATACGGGCCTGATTTCGAGACCTGTCAATGGTCGAAAGGGCATGCCCGCCTCCTCACTTTGATGCCCATCTCTGCAAGTGAGCGTGAATTCAAGGCAGCGCATGGAATCGAAGCACTAGAGCAAAAGCTCGAGGATGCCGCGGTCGACTTCATTGACCCGACGCGACCGAGCGTCATCTAAAGCCGGCCTCCAATCCTGTGCGGCTCTGTTGTGCAGACCCACAGACTCATCGCGGTCAACGGCCGCGTCATTCCGCCGCGACCAAGCGCGGCCCCAGCGACCACCTTCACAAGATCGGATCGCCTGGAGCTGGAGCCGGAGAATTGGGATTGGTTCCTTAATCAACGCTATTGCCGCGACAAATCCAGCCAAGACGGGTCATAGTGACGGTCATGCACTCTCCGGCCGCACGCAGCGTACTCGCGAAAGCGTTGGTCGCGATGACGCTCATGGTCTGCCTGGCAGGCTGCAGCGAATCTGATGCGGTCAAATCTCAGTGGGAGGCACGGGACAAGTATTCGAGTTGTGGATCTGTCGAGCTCAACCAGGGCGCCATCTTCGAAGAAGTAGCGCAAACAGAAATCCGGTGTGTCCGTGACGCCCTGAATACGGGCGAAGGCGCTGAGCTGTCAGTCGCAGCGCCCACCGTAGAAGGAGACTTGATACGCAGCCACTACCGGCTCATGCCCAGCGGCAAGCTAGCTCTTTACGAGGACAGTTCTGATGATCAGTACTCCGATCAGAAATGGACGCTGACGAAGTGCCTCGCTCCAGATTGGCTGCCCGAGGCAACGTGCCCCTGAACTGTCGCCTCAGCTGCTGTGATCAACAGCCGAGGTCCGCGTCATTTCGCCGCTAGAGCCGACACGCTTTAGAAGGCAGTGGACGATCAATTCAGGAGAACACCGCGGCGACGACCAGCACGATAAGTACGATGGCCGCAATTCCGAAACGCCACGAAAAGTATGCCTTCAGATCGATGCTCTCGGCTTCCCCACTCTTCCGACGTGAAACGTCGATGATGATCAAGATGCCAGCCAGCACAATCAGGCCCACGTAGATAGCCGCACGCATGCACTGACTATCGCGGCGACCGCCGAAGGCGGCAAGTTGACTGCGTCATTCCGCCGCGAACGGCCTGGCGCTTGTTGACGTGCGCCTGACCATCAGGCCGTGAATGATTCGCCGGTCGGAAGTCCGTCACGGATCTCTTCGAGAGACCATGCGCGGTCGGAGTGATCGTCGAACCCGTAGCCGCCCTCGGCGAGCAGACGAAGAACCAAATTTCGCATCTCTTCCTGGCCATCGACCTGGCCCGAAACGCGGACTTCGACCCACGACCCACCTAACTCATTCCCCGCCTGTTGCAGCGCGTCGATCTCGGACGCGGACCAAGAGCCCTCATCGCGTACCGCTCGAAGGAGGTCCTCGATCGAGTCGTGTTCCTCCACCTTGACCTCAAGTCGAGCGTCGGCGATCCCAAACCACTCCGAATCTGCGCGCTCACCCATGTCGTCGAGCATGGACGTGAGCTGCTGGGTGCGCATGGCGGGAAAGAGCTGGACTGACCTCATGCCGCAAGTGTGTCAGCGCACCCCGCGAGAGCGGTTGCCTCACGTCGCGATTGTGCGGTCGTTGAGGCGGCGTCATTCCGCCGCGATCTCCGTTGCTCACGAGACCACTTAGTGGCCGTGACATGCTCTCGTCATGAGCCGCACCTTTGGCGATCCGCCGCACTACTACGAGACCACTATCGACGGTGAAACATGGGTGGTCCGCCAGGGAGCCAAGCCTGGCCTCTACTTCTTCAAATGGACGTCAGGGCAAAACGCCGGTTACGAATTCACTTCTCAGTCGTCAACCGGCGCCGCGATGAGCACAGACGAAATGGATCGACAGATCCGTGCAGTTCTCGCGGAGGTTGATCCTGACACCGGGTACCTCCGCGACGACTGAAACGTCCGCTCCTAGCACCGTCAAGCGGGGCGTCGAACCCGCGTCATAGCGCCGCGAGTTCCCTTGCCCTATGGCACTGCTATTCGCGCAAGCCGGCCCTCTGGAGTAATCAACGACCGGATCTTCACCCACGCACCTCGACTTCCTTGACGCTGAACGTTCGGGGATTCGCCTCCGCGAGCAGGTCAGCCAGGCGGCGTCGGAATAGCAGATGCCGGAACGACTTCCTTCCGTCACCAAACAACTCCGCAGAGGCCACCACTGGTGCTGCGGTCTCTAGCGATTCGGCGCTAATGGCAACGTCGCCTTCATTCGCCGGGAACCACTTGAACGTGCCGCACGTCGCGCAGTGCGTTCCCGCCTGCACGTCCTCCGGGTGTCGCTTTCGAACGGATTCGGAGAGGGCGGCTGTTGCGTACCACGGCCGTTCGCTGATCGAGGGAACGAGCTGTTGCACCCCGGTCGGCCCGTGCCGCGGCTTGTGCACCTCCCGCATCTTGACGTTGAAGTGGTCTCGTAACTGCTCAGCGAGTTTTCCGCTGACGCAGACGGAGTCGTATCGCCAGTTAGGGATCCAAACGTCGGCCGCAGGGAATCCCGAGCCCTGGATGGTGAGCGGTCCGATCTGCTGACGAACGGGTGTGCCGCACTCGTGGCACCACCCGTCCTCCCCGTACATCGGGTCCAGTCCAAAGGAGCGCTCTGGCCACGGCCAACCCGGAGTGAACCGGAAGTCCAGGGCAACCCAGTCGCCCACCTTCATCGCCGTCACCCGGCCCATTCTGCATGACGGCCGTTTCTCGGATCTGCATCATTCCGCCGCGTGCCGGGCTCATGACGGAAAGGCTTCGCAGCTGAGACCTTGCTTCGGCACATCAGCCGTGCGGAGACCGGCAGGCGAAGGACCAGACACCCACCTAGCATCTTCGGTATGGGTTCAAGGATGGCAAAGAAGCCGCGACCTCAGGAATTGGTTTGGCCGGTCGCCATCGTGGCGTTTGTCGCGTATCGCTGGACTATCTCTGCATCGAACGAGGCAACCTGGCGCTACGTCTTGGCTGGGCTTCTTCTTGCCCTGAGCGTTGCCGAAATTCTGCGGTGGGTCCGAAATTGGCGCCGCTACAAAAGTCAGCAACACGACTCCCCATCGACCAACTCGTGATCCACCTGGGGCATGCCTGCCCTCGTCGCCGATTGAGCTAATGCCACTGAGGACCTGACCGGTCACCGAATTTCGCCATTGCTGGAGATGCGTCATTCCGCCGCGTTTGGATGGCGCATAGGCATTCCACTTGCGGTCGACACAGGTCAAAATGTCCAGCGCATTTGTCGATCACCAGCCGCCGCCGTGCGGCCTAGGCGATGATGAACCAATGCGTTTCAAGGGGGGCCAGAACCCTCCACGCCGACCCTCCTTCTTCAGAGTGATGAAGGGGCATCGTGCATGGTGACTTTCGAGCCGTGGGGCATGGAATACCAACTGCGGGGCCAAGACTGGCTGAGAGTGACTGTGAGCTCGAGGGAGGACGGCGAGATCCACGTTCGCCACCGAACCGACGCGATCGTGCTTTGGTTCGAGGGCTCCGCGACCTACGTCGAGGTTTTGAACAGTCGCGGTAAGCGTCCGCCAGGCTTCTAGGGCACGCGCCGCCGGCTCCTCGGCGTTCCAGCCGCCGACGACATCAACCTCGACACTACCTGTCCGCCCCGTGTCCCTGGCGCGACGAAGATCTGCTTGCGCGGTGCCTAATCGGTCTTCCCGCATCACCTCGCGGGCCCCTCAGTGTTCGCTGCTGAAGAACCGTAGCAACAGCGGGCCGACGATCTGTGGGTCGACGACGTGATCCGGCCCCTCGAGGGTCTCCCGTTGAGCGTGGGGTAGGAGGTCTGCAAGCTCGTCGGCTGCGCGGTCGAAGAAGTCCGAGGGCAGGCCTGCCATGTAGGGGACCGTGATCGGTCCTCCGGTGGTGACCAGGACCGGTTGGGTGACCGTTGCCAGTCGATCGGCCGGCAATTGGTAGTGGTTGAGGAAGAGGCTGTCGTGGACCAGCGTGGGCGCGAGGGCGACCGAATCCGCCCAATGCGCCGTCTGCTTGCCTGCCGCTTTCCTGGCCGCGATGTTGTCGTCGGAGGCGCCGGTCATGCGCATGAACAGTTCGAGAACCTCCTCGTCTCGCCCGGCGTCGAAGGCGCGTCGGGTGTCCGCGACGTACTCCTCGAATTGCGGGCGTATGTCGTCCCCGACCGCGTAGGGCACCTCCCACACGGCGATCGTGTCGATGGTTGACCCGGCCGCGGCGGCTTCCAGCGCCAGAGCGCCACCAGAGGACGCCCCGAACAGGTGTGCCGAACCGCCCGCCTCCGCGATCAACGCATCCAGGTCCTCGATCTCCCTTTCCACGGCGTAGGGCTCGGTGAAGCCGCTCGCGCCGCGTCCCCGACGGGCATAGTTGTAAACCGTGAAGTGCTCGGCGAGAGCAGGTATCAAGGGAGCGTTCTCGGCTCCGTCGTCCTGTGCGCCGCCTACCAGGACGACAGCCGGGCCGCTTCCCTTCCGGTCGTAGGCGATGGTGGTGCCATCGTTTGAAGTCACGCGAAAGGCCATCTCGTTCATCTCACATCTCCGTTCGAGAGGTTTGTCTCAGCGCCTGAGCAGCGTGCCGACGACGGCCTCGGTGCGCGACCACCGCACCCTTGCGATCACGGCCGCCACGACGAGAAGGGCGAGCGGCAGCCAAGGGCTCTGCTCGAGCACGAACTGATCGGTGATGACAGCACCGGTCAGCAATGCCGCCAACCCGAGACTGGCCATGCCCGCCAGAGCCGGGATCAGAAGTCCAACCCCTCCCGCGACCTCCAGCGCTCCGACCAGGTACCGGAGCCACTGGCCAACCCCGATGTCGGCGAACATGTCCACCATGACCGGGTCGCCGGCGAGCTTCGAGATTCCGCCGCCGGCGATGATCGCCGCCAGCACGACTTGCAGAATCCAGACCCCGATGCTGCTCGCCCGCCCGGGCGTGTGCGCAACGGTTTTCGAGCTGTTCTTGAGGATGGTGCTCATTTGGCTCTCCTTGCCGCGTCCGGGCCTGGCCGACTAGTCAAGTTTGGTTACTCGGCCAAAGTAAACGAGGAGGAGTGTCTAGTCAAGGTTGATTAGGTGACCGTTCGCCACGAACCCGGATCATCGGCCATGGTGTAGGCGCCCTCAGCCAGTCGTTTGCTCAGGCTCTTCGCCCACTCCAGTTCGGTGCGTGCATGTCCCGCCCACAGTGCGGCCTGATCGCGGACGTGTTCGGGAATGTCGGGGTTCGGGTGCTCCCGCCACTTGGCTTGCTCTACGAGCTCCGCTTCCAGGCGCGCGACCCGCTCGTTGACGTGCGCGATGGCATCTGTCCTGGTCAGCATGGGCAACATGGCGATCGACGCGTTGAGCATGGTGGGGTCATGGGTGCGCCGCAGACCGTCGCGGACCAGTTCGACTATCTCGTCACGTCCCCGAGCTGTCACGCGGTACAGAACGCGCTCCGGCCCGGAGTTGCCCGGCTCGGCGTGTTCGGTGAGGAGGCCATCAGCCGCCGCCTTCTTCAGCGCGTGATAAATCGAGCCGGGCTTGATCTTGGCCCACATCTCCGCACGCCAGCTCTGCAGCTCGGACCGCACCTGGTAGCCATGCGCGCCGCCGGAGAGGTGCACGCTACCGAGTACCAGGAGCTTCGTCGCCGACATGCGCTCACCTCCGCTCAATCTGCTCGGACTCGCTCCGCTTGCGCGCCCGCCAGGGTGGTGTCAACTCCCACCCACACTAGGGTGCCCTCCTGGTCCGGGTGGTGTCAGCACTCACCTACAAACGGTGCTGGTGGAGACCTCCAAAGCCACGGGTGGGTGGCTCGCACGAATGTTGCTGCGTGTGGCGCTTTCGGCCAGGCCCGCCCTCATTCCGCCGCTTAGCGGAGGGAGGGCGAACCTTTTGCGGAGCGGTGACTAGCAGCGGGCATCTTCATGACGTGCGCCTGTGAGGCGGGACAGACGTGCCGACACGAATCAGGGGGATGGGCACGTCACAGAGAGAACATGCTGGTAGGAGCCCGACCCGAATGGGCGGGAGACCTCGATGAGCCCCACTTGCACGTCAACTCGATGGCCCACTTTCTCCAGGCAGGGTGGAATGCTTCCTGAATCGGTCCGTCCCTCGAAACGCCACACGACGTCGTCGAGCCGAAACGCAACTCTGTCGCCGTTGTCAGGGTCGAAGTACGCATACGGCACGTCCCAGGGAGCCCTTTGAGCCGTACCGCTCACGACGGCAGGATGATGAGCCGTCCAGGGCGACCGGACGCCCATCGCGTAACCCAGCGCCACCAACGTCAGGCCGGCGACCATGGCAATCACGATGCGCTTCGCCGACCAATTTGTGCCGCCAGCAGCGACAAGTTCCTCGCCAACGGCGGACTCTCGGTGGCCATTTGTTCCCTGAGTCCTTGTCACGAGCGCCAACCTACTCGCGTCAAGCTTGCTCCACTCGTCTTTCAGCGACGCGAGCCCCTAAAGACGATTTCGTCGCGCGGGCGACAATCCTCGCTTGGGCGGCGAGAAAGCGCTGACTTCGAGAGCGTCAATTCGCCGCATCCGCGCGCCCACAATGACGCGGCGTGACCGTGCAAGTCGTCAGGGCGTCGGCGGTTTCGGGTTGTTCAGCTCTCCGGCACCCATG
Organism: uncultured Actinomycetota bacterium; assembly: GCA_963806345.1. Lineage (GTDB taxonomy): Bacteria > Actinomycetota > Actinomycetes > Propionibacteriales > Nocardioidaceae > Aeromicrobium. The sequence goes on from CAWDXV010000030.1 coordinate 23,598, forward strand.
GAGATGCCGCCACTCCTGCGCCGGTGAGGTCATCGCACCGCACAAACTGGGTTCCCACCCGTGTCAGTGGACAGTGACGTGTCGGTTGAATGGTGCTCGCGCTGGGGTTGGGGGTCCCAGGGTCCTGCCTGGCGTCTGCGGGCCCGGCAACCGATACAACGATCACAGCAATGGTGAGGGCGCCTCGTGCAGCGGTTCGTGTTGCCGCGTTGGGCAGGGCTGGAAATGCGACACCTCGAATGGTTTTTGAAACAGACATCAGAGCCTCCTTGTGAGGGCCCGAGCCGGGTGCTCGGGAGCACCTTCAGCCTGGGCTTGCAGCCATTTCCAAGACATACGTCAGGTGTCGTATCTTCCGTTCAGGTGGTCGCAACGGGTCGGATGCGTCGTACGATCGAGGTCTGGTGAAGGTGGTGGCAACATGGTCGGCACTCTGGGCTACGAGGACCTGACACGGATGAGCGACCTGCTCTCGCTCGCGCACTCCGAGCCGCCCGATCCAGTCGGCCTTCCGGACGCGCTGCTCCTCGGACTCACCGACCTCGTCCGCTGCGATCTCGTATCGTTTCTCGACCTCGACGTCGCGCATGCCACGCCGAACGTCGACCAGGAGAGCGACGGACGGCTGGTCACGACGACGCGCACGTCCAGCGACGACATGGACCCGTTCTGGCAGCACTACTGGGCGACTGCGTTTTGCTCGTATCCGACCCGCACCGGGGACGACCGCACCGTGACGATGCTCAGTGACTTCTACAGCCAGCGGGAGTGGCAGGCGACTCCGATGTACACAGAGGCGGTTGCTGGTGAGGGCGTACAGCACGAGCTGATGTGCTGCCTGCCGACGACTGGGACGCGATCACGGCGCGTTGTCTTCTTCCGGCTCGCCGGCCCCGATTTCACTGAGCGCGACCGGATGGTGATGGCGTTGCTGCGGCCGCATCTCGCGGAGCTCCACGCCCGAGCAAGGTCGTCCGCAATCGCTGAAGCCTCCAAGGCCACCTTGACGCCGCGCCAGACCGAACTGCTGCGGCTCGTAGCCGCCGGCCGGTCGACCACCCAGATCGCGGAGACGCTCTTCCTGTCACCGGCCACCGTGCGCAAGCACATCGAGAACATCTTTGACCGTCTCGGCGTCTCGAACCGGACTGCCGCGGTGATGAGCGCCTTCACCATGGAAGCGCTCGGCGCAAGGGAGCTGTGAGGACTGGCATCCCAGGGAGTCGAGGAGCGACCGTCTCGGATCCAGCGCCCATCAGCGGACGCTGTACCGGATGTGGGTCGCCTCGGGGGTGTCGATCACGTGGCGGATCTCGAGTTCGATGAGCCCGGGCAAGACGTCGAAGAGGCGGCGGCCGTCGCCCAGGAGGACAGGGATCTGGTGGATCTGGATCTCGTCGAGAACACCGGCCTCAAGGGCTCGTTGTGCGACGTTTGCGCCGCGGACCTGGACATTCTTGTCGCCGGCGGCAGCCTTCGCCTGCGCCATGGCGCTCTCGATGCCGTCGGAGACGTAGGTGACCAAGGGGTAGCCCCAGCGGGCAGCCGGAGGGGGCGGGCGATGGCTGGGCACGAAGATCGGAAGCCCGCCGTGTGAACCGCCCCAGTGATCCATGAGTTCCGCAGTCCGGCGGCCGGCAAGGATCGCCCCGGCCGCGTTCCACTCGTCCTCGAACTGCTTGACCGGTCGCGAGGGATCCCGCGACTCGGCCCACGCGTGGAGCCGCTCGCCATCCTCACCACCAAGGTAGTCATTGACGTCGGCGACAAAGCCGTCAACCGAGACCGACATATCGAGCACAGAGAGTGACATGGTTCCTCCTTGATTCGCTTCTTGTTGGCGCGACCGTGATGCGCCTCTGTCATCACCACGAACGGGGGAACCCTGATCCGACACCACGCCGAGAAAAAGACCGATTCTCCTGACGATCACCCACGGCCTGGCTTCAGAAAGGAGATGTTCAGCGGAGCCTCAGACGGCTTCACAAAACCGACCCCTGCAGCGTCCGCAGAAAAGTTGTCTCACAGGTATGTCACACCGGCAGGGGTGCTGGACACTTACGGGTTGTGAGCAACTTTCTAGACGTACGGCACCGAGAGCTGGCGTTCGAACGGGTGTGGCGAGACGAGATGCCGCGCATCTTCAACTACGCCGCCCGCCACGTCGGCGCCTCGGACGCCCACGACGTGGCTGCTGAGACGTTCACGGTGGCGTGGAGACGGTGGGACGACATCACGGAGCCACCCTTCGCGTGGCTGCTGGGCGTCGCGCGTCACGTCGTGAGCAACCACGTGCGTACGTTGCAGCGTGGCCGGCGCCTGGACGACCGCGTCCGTCTGCTGACGGCCATCACCGCGCACAGCGCGGCGCACGTCGACTTCCATGCACGCCTCGAGGCGGTTCGGCGGCTGGCGGCGCTCGGTGAGAAGGAGCGCGAAGCCCTGCTGCTGACCGCATGGGACGGACTGAGCACCGAGGAGGCCGCGACCCTGCTCGGCGTCAGCCCGGCCGCCGTACGCAAACGCATCAGCAGAGCGCGGGCAGCGATCGACGTGGCCGAGGTCGCTCCGACTGTCGACACCGATCCGCAGGAGAACTCGTGAACAACCACATCATCGACGCGCTGCGCCCCGAGCCTCCGGTTATCGACCCCGTCTGGGAGGCCGAGACGGTCCGGGCGATCACCGAGGGTCGAGCGGGCTCAGGAAGGTTCACGACGGACCGCAGAGGACGCCTGATGGGTGCCGCGCTCGTCGCTGCGGCCGCCGTCGCGCTCATCGCTGGAGTCGCGGTGGCCAGGCACTCGCTTCCGCCCGATCACGTGCGTCCGGCCGAGCCCGTGAAGGACAAGATCCAGAAGATCACCCCCGCGAAGGCGACGAAGCTGAAGCTGGGCGACACCCTCGAAGTCGTCGCCGACCTCCCCAAGACCTACAACGGCGACGGGGTCCTCTTCTCCTCGTTCGTCGGAAGCAACGTCCTGGTGGGTTCAGCGACACCGGAGCTGGACGAGGGCGCGCCGGGTGTGGAATCGCTCGCGCAGTCGCACCCCGTCATGTACGACCTCGACACCAAGACCTTCACCCTTCTCGACGACCGAGACCGTCCCGAGCCCACACAGCTCGTCGATGTGTCCGGCGATGAGGACACCGTGGTCTGGGCCGAGCTGGTCGGCACCAGCATCGACACGAGCGAGTTCACGATCTACTCGTACGACCAACGGACGGGGCAGGTCACCACTCTGGGCGCGTTCAACGACCCCGATGGCCAGCTCGTCTACGACCACGATCTCGCTCTCGCCGGCGACACGGCGTACTTCAGCACGGCCGCCTACCCGGCGAAGAGGGGACAGCAGGGCGTCTACGCGGTCCCGGTCGACGGGTCGAAGCAGCCCACCATGATCGCGAAGGGTGGCCAGGACATACGCATCTCCGGTGACACGCTGACCTATGCGGCGAGCAACCCGAAGAACAAGGAGCAGCCGAGGTACTTCACCTACGACATTCCGACCGGGATGACGATGCCGGTCCCGGTCAGCGCGCATGCCGACGATCCTGGCTTCTGCGGCGCGGAAGTCACCAAGGCCTGGGAGACGTGGTGCATCGGCGGCGACTTGCACGAGGACGTGCCTGCCGAACCGGCGATTCTCACGATCAAGGAGGCCTCGGGCCGCACCACCAAGTTCGCGCCATTCGACGTCGGGTCAGCCAACTTCCCCATCCCGCACGATGTCATCGCTCTGGGGCGGTGGACCGGCATCACGGTGACGACGGATGACGGCCAGGGTCGCGAGTTCCTGGTGGACCTCGACACCAAGGAGGTGAAGGTCTTCCCGGACAACACGTCGTTCACCTCACTCGGCCCGGATCGCTCCACGGTGCTGATCAGCTCGTACGCGGGCAAGGGGCCGGGCCCGCAACGCCTCGTACGGATACCCGACTGACGCGGCGGGGCGGGCGTCGACCGAGCTCAGCGGGTGGGATCGATCATGGTCATGCCGGCAACCGTGGCCTGGTCGAACCTCGGCAACAGGTCCGCGGCTTCGTCGAGCCCGATGGTTCGCTCGATCAGCCGTTGCGGTTGCAGTGATCCCGCCTCGATCAGCGCGAGCATGCCGGGATAGTCGGTCGCGGCCATCCCGTGGCTTCCGAGGACGTCGAGCTCCCAGCCGATCACACGTGACATCGGCACCCTCGGGTGTCCGTCGATGGGGGGAAGCAGCCCGACCTGGACGAGTCGGCCCCGGCGGCGCAGGCTGAGGATGGCATCGGCACAGGTCTGCTCGCTCCCGACGGCATCGATCGCTACGTGGCTGCCGCCGCCGGTGAGGTCACCGACCGCGGATGGGAGGTCGGTCCCGTCGGCAAGGAGGGTGTGGTCCGCACCGAGCTCGGCGGCCACTGCGAGTGCCTCGCGGTTGCGATCCACGGCGACCACACGGGCACCGAGTGCGCGGGCGATCATCACCGCGCTCAGCCCGACCCCGCCGGCACCGATCACCGCAACCCACTCACCCTCGGTGACTCGCGCGCGTCCCACGAGAGCGCGGTACGCCGTGGCGAACCGGCAGCCGAGGCTGGCCGCGGTCGCGAAGTCCACCCGCTCGGGAATGGCGACCAGGTTGGTGTCCGCGGCGTGCAGAGCGACGTACTCAGCGAACGAACCCCAGTGGGTGAATCCTGGTTGTTCCTGATCGGGACAGACCTGGGCGTTCCCGCCCAGGCACCATTCGCACCGCCCGCAGCCGCAGACGAACGGAACGGTGACCCGGTCCCCGACGCTCCAGCGCGTCACGCCCGTGCCGACCTCCACGAGCTCACCGGCCAGCTCGTGGCCGGGCACATGCGGGAACGAGACCTCGTCATGTCCTGCCCAGGCGTGCCAGTCGCTGCGACACATGCCAGTGGCAACGACACGGACAACGACGCCACCGGCCGGAGCCGCAGGTCGCGGCACGTCGCGGACGTCGGGTCGAGAGCCGGCAGCGGCGACCACTAGAGCGCGCATCGCCACATCCTCCCAGAGAGGTGTAGGTGTTCGCCCCGGGCCCGAGACGAGTCCCGGCTGCCTAGCTTGCGGAGAAGACGGCGACAGGTGTCGCGGTCGCGGCGATCCGGCCGTCCTCGACCATGACGTCGAGGTGGGCGAGCGTCTCGCAGACCGCCATCATCTGGTTGAAGGGATCGAGCTCGCCGATGTGCCGTCCGCGGCGGGTCCAGAGCAGCCGGCCGGCGACGTCGGCGGCAGTGCCGCTGCCGAGAGAGACCACGGCGTGCTCGGCCTGGTCGAATCGCTCCGCGTGGTGGCCGAGCAGCTCGTGGACCCGGTCGTGCACGCTCTCAGTCGGATAGCCGTGGGCGGGCATCAGCCGGGCATCCGGTCGCGTGAGCAGCAGCCGGAGGGACGCGAGGTAGTGCTGCAACGGGAGCTCCCGGGCACCGAGCTCGAAGCCGATCGACGGGGTGATCGTCGGGAGGACGTGGTCACCGGTGAACAGCAGCTCGCCTGAGTGGTCGTGGAACACGACGTGGCCCTTGGTGTGGCCCGGTGTCGGGACGACCTCGAGCTGCCGACCGCCCAGGGCGATTGAGCCGGCATCGAGCCACGAGTCGGGCAGCTGCCACGCCGCGTCGTCGAACGGCTCGGCCGCGGTGAGGTCGATCATGTCGGAGGCCAGGGCTGGAGCGCCGGCTCGCTCCAGGTCGCGGATCGAGCTCACGGGTACGTTCGTGCGGATCGCCATGACCTCGTGCAGCCCGGGTTTTTCCTGCCGGCCGAGGTGGACCCGCGTGCCGAAGAGCCGCCGCAGCTCGACCGCGAACGTGTAGTGGTCGCGGTGGATGTGCGTGACATACACATCGTGGACGTCTGCGGGGGTGTGGCGGATCGCGGCGAGGGCGACGGTCAGCTCGCGCAGCGCCGACGGCACCCGCCAGCCACCATCGACCAGCGCCAGCCCCCGGGCGGTCTCGATGGCGTAGACGTTGATGGCGCGCAGCCCGTCGTTGGGCATCGTGAGGGGGATGCGGTGCACCCCGGGTGCGACCTCGAAGCAGCCGGGATCGGTCCACGCCGAGGTCGGGACACCCGAGGTGGTGGTCACTCGTCAGCCACCATGACCTTCTCCTCGCCCATGACGGCGATCCGGCGGCCGCGCATGTCGCCGACGTTGGCGACGGCGTCGAGCCACGCCTGGCTGGCCAACGCGGTCTCCATGGCCTCCTTGGAGTCGAAGCTGAGCACCGAGAGGCCGTCCCAGCCCTCCGACTTCTCGCCCATCGCGTCGAGGATCTCGGTGTGGTGCCAGCGCCGCAGGCCGGGCAGGTCGTACGTCGGGTCGGCGTGCTCGCCCCGCCACCACTCGATGAACTGCTCGTGCGTCCAGTCGCGCGGGCGAGCGGCGAGGACGATCAGGTTGTACATGGTTCTCCTAGGTCGTGGGGTGGTCGGCCGGTACGCGGCTCAGGTCGGTGGCGAGCCTGACGGCGTCGTCGCGCGACAGCTTGCCGACGCGGTTCTGCGGCAGGGCGGGCACGCGATGGACGAACTCGGGCCACTTGAACTTGGCGAATCCCACCGCCTCGAGATGGGCGGTCACGGCGTCCAGGTCGATGTCGGCGCCGCTCGTGACGACGAGGGCCGCCGCACGTTCTCCGAGCAGCTCGTCGGGGACGGGTACGACGCAGACCTGGGCGACGTCGGGCATCTGCGCGATCGCGGCCTCGACCTCGTTGATGTCGATGTTGCGACCGCCGCGGATGATGATCTGCTTCTCGCGGCCCACGATGTTGAGCGTGCCGTCGGGGTTGATCCGGGCCAGGTCGCCGGTCGGGAAGAACCCGTCCTCGGTCAGGGCGGGGGTCTCGGGCGCGCCGTTGCGGGCGTACCCGACGAAGAACGACGGACCCTGCACCTGCAGCTGGCCGACCTCGCCGGTCGAGCGAGGGATGCCGGCCTCGTCGACGACCCGCACGGTCGTGCCGGGGAAGGGGCGGCCGTCGCGGCCGAGGCGTACGTCCTCGTCCTCTGTCGGCAGGGGAGTCGTGTGGCCGAGGCACTCCGACATCCCGAAGACGCGGAGGAACTTCGTGCCGAGCGTACGTTCGGCGCGACCGAGCGCTCCGGAGTCCATCGGACCGCCGCCCACCGTCATTGCCGTCAACGACGAGAGGCTGCCGGCCGAGTCGGGCAGGATCGACAGCTGCAACGCCATGGTCGGGACGAGCATCGTCCAGCGCACGTCGTGCTTCGCCATGAGGTGCAGCGCCGCCGAAGGCGCCCAGCCGTCGAGCGCGATCATGGGCGAGCCGAGCATCGCCGGCAGGTACATGCCGAAGCAGAAGGCCGCGACCGACGACAACGGGACGAGGGCTCCGACGGGATCTCCCGGTTGCAGCCCGACGGCGTCGATCGTGCACGTCCCGGCGTAACGCAGGGCCTCCTCGGACTGGACGACGCACTTGGGCCGGCCGGTCGACCCGGACGTCATCGCGACGACGACGCCGCCGCGCCAGCGGTCGACACCGCTGGTCGCGCCCGGACGAGCCACGACCGTCCAGCCGTCGAGGGCCTCGTCGCGCGCAGCGAAGTGGTCGACGGGGACCTCCCAGCCGATGAGCACCGGACCGGACGCGATGACGACGTCGGGGACCAGGTCGCTGCAGGCGATCGCGAACTCACCCGGCGTCGCGTGGCGGCTGACCACGGCGATCAGGCCGCCCCGCATCCCCACGGCGAGGGCCGCCGACAGGGTGCGCCACGTGTTGTCGGCCTGCACCAGCACCGTGGGTGCCCCGTCGACGATCTCGGCCAGGACGCCGGCGAGCTCCTCGGCGCTGCGCAGGACCTCGGCCGCGGTGTGCGGACCGGACGCATCGATCACGGCGACCGCGTCGGGCGCCTCGGCGGCACGCGCTGAGAACTCGGCTACCAGCTGTTGCATGGACCTACCTCTTCCGTGCCGGTGCCGCAGCGGCCGGCGTGATCAGGATTGAATCGTGCGCTCGCAGTCATCGTGCCGTCCACCCTCCGTCGACGACGAGGGTCTGGCCGGTGACGTACGACGAGGCGTCGGAGCTGAGGAAGAGCAACGCGCCGTCGACCTCGCCCTCGTGCCCGCCGCGGCCGAGCATCGTGTTGCGGCGGACCCAGCCGGCCGAGGCGTCGTTGGTGAAGAGCCCGTCGGTCATCTCGGTGTCGAACCAGCCCGGTACGACGGTGTTGACGCGTATGCCCCGCCGTCCCCACTGGCCCGCGAGCTCACGGCTGAGGCCGATGACCCCGGACTTCGAGGCGGCATAGCCGGCGCCGCCGATCGGCGCGGTCGACACCATCCCGACGACAGACGAGACGTTGATGATCGACGCCTGCTGGTCGTCGCCGACGGTCTGCGCGACGGCGACCGCGAGGTGGAAGCCCGCCGACAGGTTGAGGTCGAGGAGGGCGGCGAAGTCGGCCGGCGACTCGGTCTCCGCCTCGGGCGGACCCGCCCGACCGGCGTTGTTGACCAGCACGTCGACCCCGCCGTGATCGGCCACGACCCGGTCGACGAGTGACTGGCGATCGTCGGCGTCGGTGATGTCGCATCGTACCGGGACGATGCGGTCGTGCTCCTTGGCGAGGATCTCGAGCCGGTCGAGCCTGCGGGCGGCGGCATAGACCGTGGCGCCGGCACTCGCGAGCGTACGGGCGAAGCCCAGGCCGAGGCCCGATGAAGCGCCGGTCACGATGGCTGCGCGGCCCGTGAGGTCGAACATCGTCGAGGCGGATCCGTTCACGTCGCTCCTCATCAGTAGACAGCCGTACGTCCGCCGTCGACCGCGATCACCGATCCGGTCGTGTAGCCCGAACGCGGCCCGGCCAGGTGCACGACCATGCCGACGATCTCGTCGGGCTGGCCGAGGCGACCCGCGGGCAGCCCGTCGACGACCAGGCCGATGAACTCGTCGTCCCAGTCGGCCGCCATGTCGGTCTCGAACGCGCCGGGCATGACGCAGTTGACCCGCACGGTCGGGGCGTACTCCTGGGCGTACGCCATGGTCAGCGCGTTGAGGCCGATCTTGGAGGCGGAGTACATCGCCTCCGCGGGGCTGGGCCTGACGGCGCCGATGCTCGAGATGTTGACGATCGACCCACCACCGGCAGCGGCCATGCGGGCACCGGCGACGGCCATCAGGCGGAAGGGACCCTTGAGGTTGACCTCGATCGTCTTGTCGAACAGGCCCTCCGGCACCTCGAGCAGCGAGGGCTTGAGGGGTGCGATGCCGGCGTTGTTGACGACGATGTCGAGGCTGCCGTGCTGCGCGATGACCGCGTCGACGGCGGGCTCGATCGCGTCCCACTGGCCGACGTGGAGGGGGAGTGGCGTGACGATGCTGCCGGTCTCGGCCGCGATGGCTGCCGCGGTCTCGTCGCAGGCCTCCGCCTTGCGGCTCGACACCACGACCGTGGCACCTTCGAGGGCGAGGCCGCGGGCGATCGCGCGGCCCAGTCCGCGGGTCGCACCGGTGACGAGGGCGACCTTGCCGTCGAGCTCGCCGGTCATGAGGCCGCCTGCTTCTTGAGCTCGAGCCGGGCGATCGTCCGCAGGTGCACCTCGGTCGGCCCGTCGGCGATCTGCAGCGCCCGGGTGATCGCGAAGAGCCGCGCGAGAACCGTGTCGTCGCTGACGCCCGCCGCCCCGTACGTCTGGACGGCGCGGTTGACGACGGTGTGCGCGGTCTCCATCGCGGCGACCTTGATCGCCGCGACCTCCGAGCGCGCCGCGGCATTGCCGGCCGTGTCCATGAGCCACGACGCCTTGAGCGTCAGCAGGCGGATCTGGTCGATCTCCATGCGGCTGCGGGCGATCCACTCGCGTACGACGCCGCGGTCGGCGAGCGGCCCGCCGAACGCCTCTCGCGCGACGGCACGGTGGCACATGAGCTGCAGCGCGCGCTCGGCGAACCCGATGGCCCGCATCGCGTAGTGCATGCGGCCGGGCCCGAGCCGGCCCTGGGCGATCGCGAAGCCGCCGCCCTCCTCGCCGAGGATGTTGGTCACCGGCACGCGTACGTCGGTGAACTGCACCTCGCCGTGGCCGAGCCGGTCGCGGTAGCCGAACATCGGCAGGTCGCGCAGCACCTCGATGCCGGGGGTGTCGAGCGGCACGAGCACCATGCTCTGCTGCCGGTACGACGGCGCGTCCACGTCGGACTTGCCCATGAAGATCACGAGCTTGCAGTCGGGGTCGAGGACGCCCGAGGCGTACCACTTGCGACCGTTGAGCACGTACTCGTTGCCGTCGCGGCGGATCGTCGAGGTGATGTTGGTGGCGTCGGAGCTCGCGACGTCGGGCTCGGTCATCGCGAACGCCGAGCGGATCTGGCACTCCAGGAGCGGCTTGAGCCACTCGTCCTTCTGCGCGTCGGTGCCGTACATCGCGAGGATCTCCATGTTGCCGGTGTCCGGCGCGGAGCAGTTGATCGCCTCGTTGCCGATGATCGACCGGCCGACGAGCTCGGCGAGCGGGGCGTACTCGAGATTGGTCAGCCCGGCGCCGAGGTCGTCGTGCGTCATGAAGAGGTTCCAGAGGCCCTGCTCGCGGGCGATCGCCTGCAGGTCGCGCATGACCTGGGGCTGCTCGTGCGGGTTGTCGTTGGCCTCGACCTGCGCGTCGTAGACCGCCTCGGCGGGGTAGACGTGCTCGGTCATGAACGCGTCGAGGCGCTCGAGCAGCGCCGTGGTGCGGGGTGAGTAGTCGAAGTCCACGAGGAACCCTCTCTGGTGTCCGGTGCTCAGCCGAGCCGGTCGCGGCCGGTACGGATGAGCGTGACGATGGTGTCGGGGAGTCGTTCCTGGTCGGGGTCGACGTGGCGGCCCTCGCGGTGGCGGCGCAGGTTGTGGCCCATGATCGCGGCCATCTTGAAGCGGCCCAGCGCGTTGAACCACGCGAGGTCGTCGAGCGGCCGGCCGTAGAGCCGTACGAGCTCGTCCTCGCTGGGCAGGCCGGGGACCTCGCGCCCGACGCCCGGGAAGTTGGCGCCGTCGGCGAACACCAGGAACCAGCCGAGCTCGACGCGCGGGTCGCCGACGCTCCAGATCTCCCAGTCGATGACCGCCGCGGGGTCCAGGCCGGTCGAGATGATGTTGCCGAGGCGGTAGTCGCCGTGCACCAGCGTGGGAGTCACGGCTGGCGGGACTGATGCGGCGAGCCGCGCCTCGAGGTCGGCCGCTCCGGGCACGAGCTCCGGGGGAACCGCCGCCATCGTCTTCGCCCAGCGCTGCAGCTCGTCGGCAGGGCTCAGGGCGGGGCCGTCGACCGGGATCTTGTCGAGGGGCACGTCGTGCAGCGCCGGGAGGATCTCGGCGGCGCGGCGCATGCGTGCCGCGGCGAGCTCGGGCTCGACGGCGGGATCGTCGAGCACCGGCTCGAGCGACTCGCCGGTGACGAACTCCATCGCGAACCACGCCGTCTCGGTCTCGTCGACGACGAGGATCTCGGGCACCGGTACGTCTGAGGGTGCGAGCGCCTGCATGATGCGCGCCTGGCGGACCATGTCGTGCCGGCCGACCGGCCGCTGCCCCTCGGGGACCGCCTTGACGACGACGGGGCCGTTGGAGGTCGGGACGCGATAGGTCAGCCCGGAGTGGCCGCCGAGCAACGGCTCGAGCTCATGGACCTCGAGGCCCGGCTCGATCCCCCGGAGGGCGGCGGAGACGCGGGCACCCAGTGCGGCTTCGAAGCTCATGCGCGCGGCTCCCGCGGCAGGCCGAGCACGCGCTCGGCGAGGATGTTGTGCTGGATCTCGTCGGTGCCACCCGCGATGCGGTAGCCCGGCGCGCCGAGGACGTGCTCGGTCCACGCCCAGGTGCCCCACTCGCCGGAGTCGATCGTGAGATCGCTGCCGAGCAGCATGCGGACGACCTCGGACGTACGCGCCATGGTGTCGGTGGCGAGCAGCTTGCCGACCGACGCCTCGGGTCCGGGTGCCTCGCCCGCGACGACGGCCGCGGCGACCCGCATGCCGGTGATCCGCTGGACGTAGCTGCGGGTGACGAGGTCGGCGACCGCGTCGCGCTCGAGCTCCGAGAGCGGTCCGCGGTGCCGGGCGAGCTCGACGGCTCGGTCGGCGTTGTCGAGGCCGAGGTTGCCCGAGTCGAGGCGCTCGGCGGCGAGCACCGTCAACGCAACCTTCCAGCCCTCGCCGACCGGGCCCAGGCGGAGCGAGTCGTCCAGCACCACCCCGTCGAGATAGACCTCGTTGAAGCTGCTGCCGCCGGTCATCTGCCGGATCGGTCGCACCTCGACGCCTGGAGTGTCCAGCGGCACGAGGAACACGGTCAACCCGGCGTGCTTGGCCGCCGCGGGGTCGGTGCGGCACACGGCGATGCCGAGATCGGCGATGCGCGCACCCGACGTCCACACCTTGTGGCCGTCGAGGACCCACGAGCCGTCGCGCTGGACGGCCTTCGTACGTACGGCGGCCAGGTCCGACCCGGCCTCGGTCTCGGAGAACAGCTGGCACGCGATGAGGTCGGTGCGCAGCATCGCGCGTACGTACGTCGCCTTCTGCTCCTCGGTGCCCCACTGGGCGATCGTCGGGGCCACGAGCTGCTGCGTCACGGAGAACATCTCGGTCCGGCGCGGTACGTCGAAGGTGGCTTCCTCGCGCTGGAACGCCAGGGCGTGGGCCAGCGGCAGGTCGCGGCCGCCGTACTCGGCGGGCCAGGTCAGGGCGCCCCAGCCGGCATCGAACTTGGCCTGCTCGTAGCGCCGGATCCGGTCGGTCTCCGCGCGCTCCTCGGCAGCCGTCCAGTTCTCGAACACCGCGACGGAGTCGTCGCCGTCGCCCCACGCGGTGGACTGCCGGGGCGGCGCCTGCTGGGCGAGCCAGGCGCGGGCCTCGGCGATGAACGCGGTGGTGTCGGTTGTGGGCACGGCGCTGCCTCTCAGACGGCCAGGACGGTGCACGCGCTGATGCCCGGTGCGCCGTACACGTGGGTGAATCCGAGGCGCGGACCGCCGGGGACCTGACGCTCGCCGGCCTCGCCGCGCAGCTGCGTGACGATCTCGTGCACCTGCCGCAGCCCCGACGCGCCGATCGGCTCGCCGTTGGCGATGCAGCCGCCGTCGGTGTTGACCGGCATGCTGCCGTCGATCAGGGTCGCGCCCTTCTCGAGCAGCTGTTCCTGCTCGCCGTGCTCGCAGAAGCCGCACTCGGCCATGTGCATGATCTCGGCGCCGCTCTCGGTGTCCTGCAGCTGCAGCACGTCGATCTCGTCAGGGCGTACGCCGGCGGCGTCGAACGCCGCAGCGGCCGCCGTCGTGCTGACGCTGGTCGGCGCCCCGGAGCCCTGGATCGCCGGCGCGAAGACCTCGAACGTGCCGAAGCCCCTGCGTACGCGTGACAGCCGAGAGCAGCGACACGGGTCGGCCGCCGAGCCGGGTCGCCACGGCCTCGCTGGCGACGATGATCGCGGCGCCGCCCTCGCCGGGCGAGCAGAACATGTAGCGCGTCAGCGGGTCGTTGACCATGTCCGCCGAGGCGATCTCCTCGGCCGACATCGGGGTGCGACGCCACGCGTTGGGGTTGAGCGTGCCGTTGGCGTACGCCTTCTCGGCGACCTTGGCGAGCGTCGGGGCGGTGATGCCGTGCTCGCGCATGTAGCGCGCGATCTTGATGCCGAAGAACTGCGTCGTGACCATCAGGCCGGCCTCGCCGTAGCCCGCGGGAAGGCCCCACTCCTCGGGCAACGGGGCGAACGCGCCGCGGCCGTGCTTGTCGAAGCCGACCGCCAGCGCGATCTCGGCCGAGCCCGATCGGATGGCGTTGACCGCGGAGACGAGGGCGCTGCCACCGGTCGCGCAGCCGTTCTTGACGTTCGTGAACGGGATGCCGGTGAGGCCGAGCTCGGCCACCAGGGTGTCGGCGAGTCCGGACCCGTCGCTGCCGCCGAAGGCGATCTGCACGTCGGACCACTCAAGACCCGCGTCGACGAGCGCGCTGCGGATGGCCTGCACCGCCATCTCGCGACCGGTGACACCGGGCTGGCGACCGAACGCGGACAGTCCCGCGCCGACGATCGACACCCGGTCATGCCGCAGCCTCCGTCAAAAACCCACGATACGGAGACAGCGGCATGAGTGCCTCATGATTCACTCGCTGGCGCTCGCTCATGCATGACCTCGAACCGGGGGACCGGCTCGGTCGCGGTCAGGCGTACGGGAGCCTGGCCCTCGAGATCGGCGAAATCGGCGCAGTCGAGCACCGCCTCGACCTTGACGCCATCGGACAGCTCGACGTACCCGACGGCGAACGGTGTGAAGCCCTCCGCCGGCGGCACGTACGGCGGGGACTTCGGCGCGAACCGCTGCACCGTGAAGCCCCACACCGTGCCGTGCTCCGACAGCTCGACGGGTTGCATGACCTGCTGACCGCACCGCTGGCATCCGTCGGCGACCGGGAACGCGACATTGCCGCAGTGGTCGCACCGGCTGCCGCGCAGCTTGGGCGTTGCTTGGGTCGTGCTCACGTCATCTCCTCGTCGTCAGGCGGGTCGTCGGCAGGTCAGGTCAGCGACCGACCCACTTGGGCTCGCGCTTCTCGAGGAATGCCTGGACGCCTTCCTTGGCGTCCTCGGACTGCAGCGCGTTGCCGACCGCGAGGTGCTCCATGACCATGAGCGACTGGATGTCGGCGTCGAGGCCGCGATCGATCGTCATCTTGGTCAGTCGCATCATGAACGGGCTCTTGTCGGTGAGCTGCGCGGTGAAGTCGGCAACCGTCTTGTCGAGCTCGTCGGCCGGGGCCGACGCGTTGATCAGGTCGAAGTCCACGGCCTCCTGGCCGGTCAGCAGCTTGCCGGTCAGCATGAGCTCCTTGGTCTTGCGGATGCCGATCATGCGGGGGAGGCGGTAGATCGGCCCGGCGCCGCCGAACAGGGCGCGGCGGATGTGGAAGTCGCCGATCAGGGCGTCGTCGCTGGCGATCGCGAAGTCGCAGGAGATCATCAGCTCGAAGCCGCCGGCGGTGACATAGCCCTCGAGGACGGCGACGGACGGCGTGTTCATCGAGTAGAGGCGGTCACACACCTTCGCGGAGATGACGGCGACCTCCATCGCGGTGGTCGTGCCGACGTAGTTGGCCAGCAGCTCGTCCAGGTCGAAGCCGGAGCAGAACGTGTTGCCGCGTCCGCGGAGCACCAGCACCTTGAGCTCGGGGTCGTTGTCGACCTCGACGATGATCTCGTCGAGCCGGTGGAGCAGCTCGAGGGTGACGGCGTTCTTCTTGTGCGGGCGGTTGAGCCACACGCGTGCGACCTCGCCATCCTTCTCGAGCACGATGTGGTCGGTGTCAATCACGGCATGTCCTTTCAAAATGAACTGGATTCATTTCAGTATGGGCGACGATGGGTCGGCGGTCAACAGGGGCATGGCGATTCAGAGCCCGACGAGGTCTGCGACGGCGGCGCGGTGGGCGAGGGAGCTGCCGAACAGGCCCTCGTCCCCCAGGGCGCGCCGTACGTACAGGTGCGCCGGGTGCTCCCAGGTGAAGCCGATGCCGCCGTGCAGCTGCACGCTCTCGTGTGCCGCGCGGATCACGGCGTCCTGGCAGACCGCCGCGGCCACGCGGGCGGCGAGGATCGCCTCGGTCGGGTCCTGGTCGAAGATCGCCGCGGCGTAGCGCGACGCGGAGCGGGCCCGTTCGAGGTCGACGAGCAGGTCGGCCAGCCGGTGCTTGATGGCCTGGAACGACGCGATCGCGCGACCGAACTGCTGGCGTTCGAGGAGGTATGCCGTGGTGGTCTCGAGCAGGTGCGCGGCCATGCCGGTGTGCTCCGCCGCGACGGCGATCGCCGCGGCGGTCGTGACCCTGCTCCACGCTTCGGCGAACTCGTCCGGCCCGACGAGCAGCGTTGCCGTCGCGCTGGTCATCATCAGGTCGCCCACTGGTCGGGTCTCGTCCAGGACCCGTCGCGGCTGGACGGCGACACCCTCCTGCGGCAGCTCGAGCGCGAACAGGGCTGGGCCGGCGTCGGTCGAGGCGGGCACGATGACGTGGTTCGCCTCCGCGACCTGGAGGACGTGGTGGACCGACCCGTCGACGAGCCACGAGCCGTTGGACGGCTCTGCCCTCAGGTCACTCGAGCTCGACCAGGCGACGGTCGCTGATCTGCCGTCCGGAGGAGACCTCGTCGAGGAGCTCTCGCGCCGGCTCGCCGGCCGCCAGCAACGCTTGAACTGCCACGACCGCCGAGGTGACGATCGGGTCGGGGAGCAGCGCACCGCCGGTCTCCTCGAGCACGATGCCGAGCTCTCGCAGCCCGAAGCCGGCACCGCCCAGCGACTCGGGCACGGCCAGTGAGCCGATCTCCAGCTCGGACATCAGCCGGTGCCACACGTCGTCCGACTTCGTCACGATGGCGCGGACGATGTCCCGCAGGTCCTCGTGCTCGGCGACCGGCGCGAGGATCGACGGATCGGCGCTGGGGGAGACGTCGTACGTACGACTGGCAATGGGCGTCATGAGAGACCTCGATGTCGTGGCTAACCAAACTGAGACGAATTCAGTTTATGTCAGCGACGACGCACAAGCCAGACCGCATCACGCGGAAGGGGATCTCAGGAGGAGACGCGTACGTCCTCGGAGTCGACGAGCCGGCCGGCGGCCTCGGCCATGACCTCGGTGATCTGGTCCAGGGTCATCTCGCCACCGGGGCGGTACCAACGCCACACGCCGACCACGAGTGCGAGCAGCATGCGCGCGGTCAGCAGCGCGTCGGTGACGCGGAAGACGCCTTCGTCCATGCCCTTCTGGACGAGGCCGGTCCAGTTGTGCTCGATCTCCTGGACGAGGGAGCGGCACAGCACCCGCTCTTCCTCCTCCTTCTTCGAGGGCCGAGGGGTCGCGAGCAGGTCCATGTGGTTCTGCAGGATGCGTCGCTGCAACGCGTCGCGGGGCGAGGCCTCGTATGCGCTCGCGACCGCGGCGGCCAGCGCTGCGGCCGAGTCGGGCGCCGCCGACGTGGCGGCCTTGAAGCGCTCGACGGAGTCGCTCAGCTCGAGCCGCATGATGGTCAGCAGGCAGTGCACCTTGGACTCGAAGTAGTGGTAGAGCGCGGTCTGCCCGATGCCGACGTCGTCGGCGATCGTGGCCCACTTGGTGTGCTCGAAGCCTTCCTCGCCGAACCGATCGATCGCGGTGGCGATGATGACCGCGCGCTTGGACCGCGGGCTCTCGGTGCGCTGTGCGTTGTCGGCTGTGCTCATCGGTGCGATGTCCCAACTCTCGAGGCCGGCATCGGCCATGACCTGAACTCGGCTCACTCGTACAGTGCCACGGGAGAAAGCGTGTGGCAATTTCAACGCGCTCTAGGCCTGCAGCACCAGAACTGATATTAGTTCAGTATGACGCATTGTGGTGGATCTTCGCTGGACGGTCCTAGGTGAGCCTCACCGGACGCCAGGTGCAGGTCACGTCCTATCCCGTCGGTCCCGTCGGGGCCGAGCACTTCGCCGTCGTCGACGTACCGGTCGATCCGGTCGGACCGGGCCAGGTGCTGGTGCGCAACACCTGGACGTCGGTCGACCCCGGCCTGCGGCTGCGGCTCCGAGAGGCGGCGCCGGAGGGCTACTTCGTGGCGTTTCCGCTGCACGCCGCGATGGACGGGATCATGACGATCGGCGTCGTGGTGGAGTCGCGGGCCGAGGGTTTCGCGGTCGGCGACACGGTGTGGCACGCGCTCGGCTGGCGCGACTACGCCGTCGTCGATGCCTCCGCGGTTCAGCTCGGAGGCCTCGGCACCTTGCGTACGCTCGACACCTCGATCGCCGAGCCGCAGTGGTATCTCGGCGCGCTCGGCGGGATGGGCCTCACCGCGTACGCCGGGCTGTCGGTCGTCGACGCGTTGAAGGGTGGCGAGACCGTGTGGGTCTCGGCCGCCGCCGGAGCGGTCGGCAGTCTCGCCGTCCAGATCGCGAAGCTGCACGACAACCGGGTGGTCGCCAGCGCCGGCTCGGACGACAAGGTCCGATGGTTGCTCGACGACCTGGGGGTCGATGCGGCGTTCAGCTATCGGTCCGGGCCAGTCCGTGAGGGCCTCGCGGTCGCGGCACCTGAGGGCATCGACGTCTACTTCGACTGTGTCGGCGGTGACCACCTCGAGGCCGCGCTTGACGGGCTGCGGCGCGGTGGCCGGGTGGCGATCTGCGGATCGATCTCGGAGTACGAGTCTGAGCCGGCCGGCCCACGCAACCTGTTCCTCGCCGTCGCGAAGGACCTGACGATCCGTGGCTTCAGGGGCAGCAGCAACCTCGACCTCCTGCACACCATGCAGGTCGAGCTCGGCACTGCGCTGGCCGACGGGCGCTTGCAGCAGCGGGAGACCGTCTTCGACGGCCTCGCGAGTGCACCCCATGCACTCATCGAGATGATCGCCGGCCGGACGACCGGCAAGACTCTCGTCCACATCGCCGACACGCCTTGAAGGGTGAACCCATGACCATGATGAGCACCAGGATCGACGGCAAGGTCGTGCTCCTGACCGGGGCGACCGGCGGGCTCGGCGCGGCCACAGCGCGCCGGATCGCCGAGGAGGGCGGCCACCTCGTGCTGACCGATCTCGACGCCGCCGCCTGCGAGGCGCTCGTCGCGAGTCTCGCCGACACCCCGGGGCGGCACACCGCGATGGCGCTCGACGTCGCGGTCGAGGACCAGTGGCGCGAGGCTGCCGCCACGGTCGGCCGGGAGTACGGCCGGCTCGATGCGCTGGTCAACAACGCGGCGATCGGCAGCATCGCCACCGTCGAGGACGAGGAGGTCGAGCAGTGGAACCAGGTCATGGCGATCGGCGTCAACGGCGTGTGGCTCGGCATGAAGCACTGCGGGCCGCTCATCGCGGCTGCCGGCGGCGGCTCGGTCGTCAACCTGTCGTCGATCCTCGGCACGGTCGGCGGCTTCGGCAACAGCGCGGCCTATCACGCAGCGAAGGGCGCCGTGCGTACGTTGACCAAGAACGCCGCGCTCCACTGGGCCGCGTCGGGCGTACGGGTCAATTCACTGCACCCGGGCTTCATCGGCACCGAGCAGCTGCTCGAGCGGCACGAAGGGTCGGAGCGGCACGCCGCGATGCTCGCCGGTACGCCCATGGGCCGGCTCGGCCGCGGTGACGAGATCGCGGCCGTCGTCGCGTTCCTGGTGAGCGACGACTCGACGTTCATGACCGGCTCGGAGGTCTATGCGGACGGCGGCTGGACCGCCGCCTGATCTGGCACCACGACGATCCGACCGCGCACGTCGCCGTCGCGCAGCCGCCGGTAGGCGTCGAGCGTCTCGCTGAACCGGACGATCTCGACGTCGGCCTCGATCAGGCCGCGCCGGGCGAGGTCGACGACCGCCTCGAGGTCCTCGCGCGGACCCCAGAACGGCGCGTTGACGTGCCAGCCCAACGGCAGGTCGCGACCCTTGGCGACGGTCATCGAGCCGCCGCCTCCGCCGACCATGACGAGCCGGCCGCCGGGGGCCAGCACCCCGGCACCGGCCGAGAGCGTGCTGTCGGCCCCGACGAAGTCGAGTACGACGTCGACGAGCGAGGCCTCACGATCCAGCTGGTCGACGGCCTCGGCGACGGAGGCGCCGACTGTGTGGGCGCCGTGCTCGCGCGCCGCTTCGACAGCCGCGGGACGGGTGTCGACGACGACGATGTGGGCATCCGTCGTCTGCTTCAGGATCTGCACGGCGAGATGTCCCAGACCGCCGGCCCCGATGACCATCACGGTCCCGCCCTCGATGGCATCGCGGTGGAGGCGGATCGCGTGGAACGCCGTGAGCGCGGCGTCGGCGAGTGGCGCCAGCTCGGTCGCGGCCATGCCGTCCGCCGCCACGAGCTGGCGCTCGGCGGGCACCAGGACGTACTCGGCGAGACCGCCCGGACGGCCGAGGCCGAAGCCGACGCGCCCTTCCAGGTGCAGGCAGTGGTTCTCCCGGCCGCGACGGCAGTTGTGGCAGGCGCCGCACGACCAGATCCCGTGCACGACGGCGAGGCGGCCGAGCCATGACTCGGCGACGCCGGCACCGATCTCGACGACGGTTCCGGCGACCTCGTGACCCAGCGTCATCGGCAGGTCGTACGGCAGCGTGCCGGGCGGGCAGGACATGACGTGGAGGTCCGAGTGGCACAGGCCTGCGGCGTCGACGCGGAGCAGGAGCTCGCCCGGGTCCGGGCCGCGGGACCGGGATCTCGCGGATCTCAGGCTCGCGCTGCCAGGCGATCAGCTGGACGGCTCGCATCGACGAGGGGATGGGCATCGCGGGTCTCCAACGGGGTCGAGGTCGCTCCCGAACGTACTCGACATCGGCCAGAAACTGAACTAGGTTCATGTTGTGGCCTCGAACGACCTCCAGCTGGCGCGCTACTACGCGACCCTCGACGACATCGGCATCCGCGACGCGGTCTCGCTCCTCCACGAGGAGGTCACCTACGCGATCGTGCTGCCCAACGGCGTACTGCGGGGGACCCGGCGCCAGGACATGCTGGACTACCTCGAGTCGCGCCCGCCGGTGCAGCGCCGGCACCACCTGCTGCGCACCGCTGTCGACGGCGACACCGAGTTCGTCTACGGCGCGGTCAGCGACAACGACACCGTGACGGGACGCTTCGCCGCGGTCGCCCGCATCGAGGACGGCGCGATCCGTGCCTATCAGGTGACGTTCGACCTCGAGCTCGTCGTGGTCCCGTCGGCGGGGGAGACGGCATGAGCGCGACGCCGTTCCTCGACGCGTGGTTCGAGTTCATGGACTCCGACCGGCCCGAGCGCGTCCTCGGCCTGATCACCGACGACTTCGAGATGTCGATCCAGTTCTCCAAGGGTGCCGGCGAGGCCTCGGAGTTCCTCGGCGACCGGGCCGGGCTCGTCGCCTACCTCGAGCAGCGCGAGGTCAGCGTCCTCGTGCATCACCTGACGCACGGAGCGCGGGTCGATGACGTCGAGCTCGCGCTGGGGAGGACGACGCGGGACGGAGCGTTCGAGTCGGCGTTCAACGTCTCGGCGCAGCTCGACCCGGTCGCCGGCAAGGTCCGCAGGCTGCTGATCGCGCGTACGCCCGAGATCGAGTTCGACTGACCAGTCTCAACCCTTGACGGCGCCCTCGGTCAGCCCGCTCACGAAGCTGCGCTGGAAGATCAGGTAGACGATCACGATCGGTGCGATGACGATCAGGCTCGCCGCAGAAAGTAGCGGAATGTTGGTGGAGTACTGGCCGACGAAGAAGCCGAGGCCAGCGGGCGCCGTCCGCTTGCTGGGGTCCTGCATCAAGATGATGACGAGGAGGAACTGGTTCCACGACCACATGAAGTACAGCACCGCGAGCGTCGTCACGGCCGGCCAGGAGATCGGCATGAGGATCCGGAACAGCACCACAAGGTCGTTCGCGCCGTCGACGCGGGCCGCCTCGATGAGCTCGCGCGGCACGGAGGCGAAGTGGTTCTGCATCCAGTAGACGCCAAATGGCATGAACAACGCGGCCTCGGCGAGGATCACGCCGGCGTAGGAGTTGGTGAGCCCGATGTCCTGCAGGTTGTAGTAGAGCGCCACGACGACGAGCTCGATCGGCAGGGTCAGTCCGACCACGAAGCCGGTCGACAACAGTCGACCGCCGAACGGGTCCAGCGTGGCCAGCGAGTACGCCGCGAGCGTCACGAGGATGATCGACAGCGGCACGACGCAGAACGCGATGATGAGGCTCGAGGTCACCAGATCGTTGAAGTGCGCGGCTGTCCCACGCGTCGGCGAAATTGCTCCACGTCCAGCTCGACGGGAGGCTCAGACCGTTGACCTGGGCACCGGAGGGCTGGAACGCCGCGAGGATGATGCTCACGAACGGCAGCAGCACCGCCGCAGCCATCAGCGTCATGACGAGGTAGCGACCCGATGGTCGCGGTAGCAGTGGGTCTCATGACTTCTCCCTCGCGAGCAGCCGGATCAGGGTGATGACGATGAGCACCATGAGTGTCAGGAGCACCGCCAGGGCGCTGGCGGCGCCGATGTTGCCCTCGTTGAACGCCAGTCGATAGACCAGGAGTCCCGGCACAGTCGTCTGGTTGGCCGGGCCGCCGTTCGTTGTCACGAAGACGAGGTCGAAGCTGGCGAGCGCGGCGATCGTCGTGATGACGCTGGCGATCGTGATCTCGCCTCGCAGGGCGGGCAGGGTCACGGTGAAGAACTTGCGGATGCCACCGCCACCGTCGAGAGCGACGGCCTCATAGAGCGAGACGTCGATCTTCTGGGCGCCGGCGAGGAACAGGACCATGCACAGACCCGTCATGGCCCAGGTGCCGATCAGGCCGAGCGCGATGAGCGCGTAGTCGTAGTCGCCGAGCCACGCGCGGGTGATGCCGTCGAGGCCGACGAGGTCGAGGCCCTGGTTGATCAGGCCGTCGGAGCTGTAGAGCCAGCGCCACGTGATGCCGACGGCGACAAGCGGCAGGACCTGGGGGAGGAAGTAGATCACGCGGAACGTCGTCATGCCGCGGCGGTTGCCACCTTGCAGCAGCGCCGTCAGCAGCAGGCCGAATGCGCACGGGATGATCGCGAAGAAGATGATGAGGACGAGGCCGTGCCACAGGGCCGGCCCGAGGGTCGGGCTCGTGAAGATCGTGCGGTAGTTCTCCAGGCCCACCCAGGTCGACGGCGAGATGCCGTCCCACTCGACGAACGACAGGTATGCCGTGTTGAGCGCGGGCCAGATCGCGAAGCCGAGATAGATGGCAGCGGCCGGGAGGATGTAGAGGAGCGCCTTGACGCGGGCACGCGTACGTCTGCGGGTCCGCGTCACGGCGGTGGTCGTGCCGGGACGGACCTGGGTCCGTCCCGGCACGACACGGGTGACGTCATCACTCATGGAATGAGGTCCACGACTCCTGCAGTGAGGCCAGGTAGTCCGGCGCTGTCGTCTTGTCGCTGAGGAGACCCTGTACGCCAGCGGTCAGCTTGTCGATCATGTCCGGTGCGGCGAAGTCGGGGAACGGCACGATGCCGTTGTCCTCGACGACGCTCTTGAACGCTTCGGAGATGTCCGCGAGCACACCGCGTCGTCTCGACCGCGGTCTCGGTGTCGACCGGCATGAACCCGGTGTCGACCTGGACCTTCGCGGCCTCCGGCGAGCTCATGAAGTCGAGGAACGCGGCGGCCTCGTTGGGGTGCTTGGTCTTGGACGAGATCGAGAACGCGACGCTTGCGCCGGACGCGATCTTGTCGGCATCCGCCGACTTCTGCGGGAACAGGAAGAAGCCGACCTTGTCGCCCATCTCCTTCTGGATCGCCGAGGCGGCCCAGTTGCCCGTGATCAGGTAGGCGCTCTTGCCGTTGACGAAGTCCGCCTGGGCGTCGCTGTCGGCCGTGGCGTTGGCCGACTTCGGGACATACCCGGCCTTGACCCAGTCCGTCACCTTCTGCGCGGCTTGCTTGGCGCCGTCGGTCTCGATCGTCGAGCCTGACTTGCCATAGACCCAGTCGCGGTACTGCGCCGACATCGCCCGAGCGAGTTGGTCAGGGCGTTCCAGAGCTGGAAGCCGCCAACCTGTAGCCCGCCGAGGCTGAACGGCGTCGTCCCCGCGTCCTTGACCTTCGCCGAGGTCCGCCTCGAACTCGTCGAGGGTCGCCGGGGTCTCCGAGATGCCGGCCTTCGAGACGAGGTCCTTGTTGTAGTAGACGCCGAGGACCGACAGGGCGCCCGGCACCGCGTAGAGGCCGCCGGTGCCGTACTCCTTGGCCTTCTTGTCCGAGCTCAGCACCTCGAGGCTCGAGGCGGGGAACGAGTCGCTCCCACGAGTACGCCTTGGCGTACGGCTCGAGGTCGTAGATCAAGCCCGGCCGGGACGAGGGCGCGCATCGCGCCTGGGTTGTACTCGGCGATGTCCGGGGGAGTCGACGACGCCATCGAGAGCTTGATCGACTTCACGTAGTCCGAGAAGGGAGTCTGCTGGGCCTTGATCGTGATGTTGGGGTACTTCTTGCGTGAACGCGTCGATCAAGCGCGTTGGTCGGCGGGTCGTCGGTGTACGCCAGGTTGAGCGTGACGGGCTTGCTCGTCACCTTGGTCGACACGTCATCGGGCTTGTCCGAGTCGGACGAGCCGCCACCGGCACAACCGGCGAGGACGACGAGCGCCGCCACCGACACGGGGATCATGGCGCGGAAGGTGCGCGATGAGGACTTCATGGGTTCTCCTGAAATGGTCTGGACAGGGGGTGGGTTTCGCAAGATGGGTGCGGCTACTCCCTTCGGACTGACGGGCGACTCGAACCGCTCCCGCTCGATGGCGGTGAGCGAGTGGCGGATGGCGCCCTGCGCGATGGCCTCCGACCCGAGCCTCGAGATCTCGAGGCGCGGCGGGCGGAGCGGGCCGTTGCTGAGTGCCTCCTCGAGGGCGTCGAGCATGATCGCGCCCGAGGGCGGCCATGTCCCCACCGATGACGACGACTTCGGGGTCGAGCAGTGCGCGGAGTGCCGCCACGCCCTTGGCGAATCGTGCGGTCACGGTCCGGACAGCCGAGAGCGCCCAGTCCTCGCCGCGCTGCGCGGCGTCGTTGAGCTCGTCAAGCGTCAGTCGGCCCTTGTGGTCGCCCATGCGGTTGGCGGCAGCGATCGCCAGGAGCTCGCCGGTCCCGGTCCACCGCTCGAACGGCCCCAGCTCGCTGTCGGCGTCCGTCCCATGGGCCGGGTCGACGACGAGGTCGAGGTAGCCGATGTCGCCGGCGTCGTTCGACGCGCCACGATAGAGCTCGCCGTGCAGCACGATGCCGGCGCCGATCCGCTCGCCCCAGTCGATGAACACGAGGGCGTCCTCCTTGCGAGGCTCACCGCGCCAGCGTTCGCCCTTGGTCGCGAGCTTGACGTCGTTGTCGAGGTAGATCGGGCAGGAGACGAGCTCGCGGAGGTCGCTCGACGAGCGCACTGCCGGCCGCCTCGGGCATGCTCGGGATCAGCGTGACGACGCCGGTGACCGGGTCGACGATGCCGGGGGTGGCGACCGAGACGTGCCAGACCTTGTCGGGAGTGACCGCGATGTCCGCGAGGGTGTCTGCGACGAGGTCGCGCACCGCTGTTCCGACGGGCGTGCCGGATCCCCGTGCGAGGGTGGAGCGTGCGTCACCCACGGTCTCGCCGGCCAGATCGGCGACGATCACGCGGATGCCGTGAGGATTGACGTCGATGCCTACGGCGTAGCCCGCCTCGGCGCGGAATCGGACCATCTGGGGCGGTCGCCCAGAGGTGCTGGCCTCGCGATCCGGCCCCGTGATCTCGGCATACCCCGCGCTCTCGAGCACCGTGAGGGAGCGGGTGACCGCCTGGCGAGAGAGGCCCGTCCGCTGGGCGAGCGAGGAGACACTGATGCGTCCCGCGGCCCGCAGCTGGGCGAGGATCGCGGCGGAGTTCACTTCCTGCATGAACTTCGTACCGACTGCCACCGCTGGCTCCATGTGGACCCGCACCTTCCGTCATTCCGCTGAATTTCGAGTACGCTAACATACTTACGGACCGTACGGAACTAATTAAGGACTGAGATGCCAACTCCATCTGAGACCGACGGCACGCAGGCAGCCGCGCCGTGGGTGGCCGAGGTCGCGGCGCTCTGGGCGCGCGTCACCGGTGGCATGTACGGGCTTGATGTCGAGCTGCTCATAGGACGGACCGACAGGTCGTACGAGGCGCGGAGCCGGTCCGGCCGGCTGACCGTACGCGCGACCGACGCCGGTGCCGCGTGCGTCGGGATCCACCAGTTCCTCCGCAGGCACTGCGGTGTCGCCGTCATGTGGGACACGCGTGCTGCCGCTCCCGATCACGGAGCTCGGCGACTCAGAGGTGGTTGCCGGATCGGCGATCGTGCCCGAGCTGTACTACCTGAACTTCTGCACGTTCGGCTACTCGACCGCGTTCTGGAGCTGGGAAGAGTGGGAGCGGGAGATCGACTGGATGGCCCTCCACGGCGTCACGATGCCGCTGGCCCTCGTCGGGCACGAGGCGACGCTGCGGCTCGCCTACGGGCGACTGGGCATGTCCGAGGCCGAGGTGCGGGCGTTCCTGGGTGGGCCGACCCACTTGCCGTGGGTCTACATGGGCAACCTCGACTCGTTCGCAGGTCCACTACCCGAGGGTTGGATCGACGAGCATCTCGATCTGGGACGTCGCATCCTCCAGCGGCAGCGTGCGCTCGGGATGTCGCCGGTGCTGCCGGCCTTCACTGGACACATCCCGCGCGAGCTGGCGCCTGCAAGGTGCGAAGACCCGGCTCTGGCAGGGCCATGAGACGACGGTGGTGGCGCCGGGCGATCCGCTGTTCCGTCCGCGTGACGTCCGAGATCGTCACGGCTCAGCGGGAGCTGTTCGGCACGGATCATCTGTATGCCAGCGATCCGTTCATCGAGATGATCCCTGAGGACACCGACACCTCGGCCGACTACCCCGCAGCCGTCGCGGCGGCCATCGTCGAGGGGTCTGGTGGACGCCGACCCTCAGGCCGTGTGGGTGCTGCAGTCGTGGCCGTTCGCGTACCAGAGCGACTACTGGACCGCCGAGCGCGTACATGCCTTCCTCGACGCGATCCCGGTCGACCGGCTGCTGATGCTGGACCTTTGGGCCGAGGCGCGTCCGCAGTGGGAGCGCCTCGACGGGTTCTTCGGGCGGCGTTGGCTGTGGAACGGGCTGCTCAACTTCGGTGGCCGCAGCGAGCCGGTCGCCGATCTCCGATCGACCGTCGACGGGCTCGACGTCGGCGCTCGAATCGCGACCATCCGCCGGTCGGCCTCGGCCTCACGATGGAGGCGATCCACAACAATCCGGTGTTCTTCGAGCTCGTCGCCGACCGTGCGTGGTCGGCCGACGCCGGCTCGACGGCTGGGTTCGCAGGTTCGCCCGCGAGCGCTACGGCGTCGAGTCGCCACGCTCTCGAGGCGGCGTGGGTGGAACTGGCGGCCACGGTCTTCAATGGCAGCAGTGCGCAGATCTTCCCGGAGTTCTTCATCTCGGCGACGGTCACCAAGCCGGGATTCGGGTCGTTGCTCGGCGCCGACGCCACGATCCACGACGACATCCGCTCGGCGCTCTACTTCGATCCACAGATCCTGCGACGCGCTTGGCGTACGCTCACCGACGTGGCTCGAGAGCGACCGGACCTGGTGGACGGGCCACTGGGCGCGGACCTCGTGCAGGTCGGGGCCGCGGCGCTTGTGCGGATCATCGACTTCCGGCTCAGCGGACTGTTGCGCGAAGCCGTCGAGTCGGGACGGACGGCGACGGAGACCGTGGCGGTCCTTCCTGTCGGCCTTCGACGACCTGGAGCGGCTCGTGGCGACGCGGCCTGAGTCGCGGCTACGACTCGTGGGAGCAGTCGGCGGCCCGCTGGGGCAGCGATGCGGAGTCCGTCGCCGTCCTGCGTGACGACGCCCGCCGGATCCTCACGGTGTGGAACAGCGCCGACGACGAGCACCTCGACGGCTATGCCGCGCGACTCTGGAGCGGTCTGATCGGCGTACTACAAGCGTCGCTGGGCGCGGTGGTGCGAGCTGCTGCCGGAGGCGCTCAAGGACTCGACCGGCGGCCGAGGCCGTGCTCGCCGAGGATCTTCGCGGTCTGGCTGAGGCCTTCATCGCCGAGGGGCCGGAGCTCGTCGTTGCCGGGCTCCGTGCTGCGATGAGTCGAGTCGGTTGCTCGAGACCTACGGCGATGAGCTCGCCGGGCTCGGCGGGGGAGTGACGCACCGTGGCTGAGCTCCTGACGACCGAACAGCGCAACGCGTCGACCGTCGACCTCGACCTGCGGTCCAGCCGCGAGATCATCGACGCCTTGATGCGGGAGGACGCCGTGGCGGTCGGCGCCGCGCAGCTGGCAGCGGGCGATCTCGCAACCGCGGTGGATCGGGCGCATGAACGTACGAGCGCGGGCGGGCGGGTGCACTACTTCGGCGCCGGCGCGTCCGGTCGGCTCGCGGTGCTCGACGCGACCGAGGCGACGCCGACATTCGGTATGCCGCAGGGGTTCTTCACGGCCCACTTCCCGGGCGGGACAGAGGCCTTCATGGACTCCCGGATCGATCTCGAGGACGCCGAGCAGCTCGGCCACGACGATGCGTCCGCGGTCACGGCGGCCGACGTCGTCATCGGCATCACCGCTTCGGGCTCCACGTCGTACGTGCGAGGGGCACTTCGTCGCGCCCGTGAGACCGGCGCGCTGACGGTGTTGATCACGTGCCAACCCCCACGCGACTCTCGCAGGAGTTGCTGAGGTCACGGTCGCACCGGACACCGGCGCGGAGGCATTGACCGGTTCGACCCGGCTCAAGGCGGGCACGGCGACGAAGGTCGTCCTCAATGCGTTCTCGACTGCGCTGATGGTCCGTTCCGGTCGTGCGTACTCCAACCTGATGGTGTGCCTCGTCGCGACGAACGACAAGCTCAGGCACCGCGCCGTGTCCGTGCTGGAGATGGCCACCTCGCAGCCTCACGACGTCTGCGTCGTGGCGCTCGACCGGTGCGAAGGGGACCTCTCGACGGCCCTCGTCCACCTGCTGTCGGGCCGCTCTCCCGCCGACAGCCGCGCGGCGCTCGCCGGCGGCGGGAGCGTCCGTGCGGCGCTCGGGATGCTGGGGTGATCAGGTGACGACGAGCTGGATCGCCGGCGTGGATGTCGGCGGCGGCGGCATCCGGGTGCGGCTCCGGACCGGCGAGCTTGGCCTCAAGGCGCGCGACCGCGGGCCCGTGCCCCGGATCGCCGGAGCGATCGACACGCAAGAGGCTCTGCGGCCGGATCGGCGAGCTGATCGCCAGCGTCGTGGAGTCCGGCGAGCGGCCGGTCTTCGAGCGGATCGCGGTCGGGCTGACCGGCATGCCGGGTCTCGTCAGACCTGCCGAGCTCGCCGAGCAGCTGCGCGTGCACGTTGACACAAGATCCGTGGTGGTGGCGAGCGACTCGGTCACGACCCACCTTGGGGCGCTCGGTGGGGAGGCTGGCTGCGTCGTCTCGGCCGGCACCGGCGCGATCTCCCTCGGCACCGATCACCGGTCGACGTGGAACCGGGCGGACGGGTGGGGCTACCTGCTGGGCGACGAGGGTGGAGGCGGCTGGATCGGCGCCCGGGGCATCCAGGCCGCTCTGCGCTTCCACGACCGCCGCGACGGCGGCTCGGAGCCGTTGCTCCGCAAGGTCGAGCAGCACTTCGGAGGGGTGCCGGCGGCGCTCGCGGCGATCTACAACTCGCCGTCACCCATCCACTCGGCTGCCACGTTGGCGCCCCTCGTCGCCGATGCAGCACATGCGGGCGACCCGGTCGCGCACGCGATCTGGGACGAGGCCGGGCAGGTTGCTCGCCGAGTCGGCTTTCGCCGCGGCGCAGGGGTTGCCGCAGACGTACTCCTGGGGTGGCCGGTTGTTCGACGCCGGCGAGCTCCTGCTCCGACCGTTTCGTGAGGAGCTGCTGTCGCGGGCGCCCGGTGCCACCATTCAGCCGCCACAGGGCCAGGCCGCGGAGGGAGCGTTGCTGCTGGCCGCGCATGGCATACCGCCTGGGGCGAGCACGGAGCCGTACGTCCATGAGTTCGGTCCGGGCGCTGGATAGGCTGTCACTGTCTGGCGGGGTGAAGGGACGGAGCGGGTAAGTGGTGGGTCGCAGTCGAGGTCCAGGACTGTGCGCCGACTGACTGAACGTCTCATGGCGCGCGCGGCTCTCGCCACCGCCGGGCAGGTCGCCCTCGTCGTCGGGCTCTGGTTCTCCTACCTGCTCTGCCGGCACCTCTTCGAGGGCTCGGAGCACGTGGCCCGAGCACACGCCGGCGACGTCTGGTCGCTCGAACGTACGCTGCGGCTGCCGAGCGAGGCGCGCCTGCAGGACTGGGTGCTCGGCTCGGACACCGCCGTCCGCGTCATCAACGCGATCTACCAGTACGTGCACTTTCCCGTGATGGTGTGCACCCTGGCGCTGCTCTACGCCCGGCGCCGCGAGGTCTACGTCTGGTTCCGCAACGTGCTGATCCTGACGACAGGGCTCGCGCTGGTCGGTCACATCGCCTACCCCTTGTCGCCGCCGCGCCTCGAGGCGGCGCTCGGGATGGTCGACACCGGCACCGAGTTCGGCCAGAGCGCATACGCCGGAAAGCCGGGCACGGGCTTCACCAATCAGCTGGCCGCCATGCCGTCGATGCATGTCGCGTGGGCAGCGCTGATCTCGATCACGGTGATCCTGTGCCTGCGTACGCGCTGGCGTTGGCTCGCCCCTGCGTACGCCGTCGCGATCCTCCTGGTCGTGGTCGTGACCGGCAACCACTACTGGCTCGACGGCATCGTGGGCCTGGGGCTCCTGGCGATCTCGATGCTCGTGTTCCGGCCGCCGCGGGCGGCAGGTAACCCCGCTCAGCCGGCGGTCGCGACGCGGGACTCGTTGCGCTTGCGGGCACGGTAGGCGGCGGCCTTCATCTTGTTGCCGCACGTCTCCATGGCGCACCACTCTCGACGACCACCACGTGAGGTGTCGAGGTAGGCCTGCGTGCACCCCGGGCGTGAGCACTCCTTGAGCAGTGCCGCCTCGGGGCCACCGAGGATGTTGATCGCGTCGCGAGCCACGGTCGACAGCGCCTGGGCCGCGGTCGCATCGGTGCGTCGGCCGTCGCGGGTGAGCTGGGGGACGACGGAGGGCTTGCGTGCCGCGTCGTTGACGAGGGTCATCGCGGTCCGGTCGTACGCCTGGCCCGCCATGCGCGCGACGACGAGCGCGTAGATCGCCTCGCGCAGCTCGACGGCGGAGCGGACGTCGGTCTGGCGCGAGGGCGCCGCCTGGTCGACGATGCCGGACTCGTCGAACCACGAATCGAGCCGTGAGGGCGATGTCAGCATCTCGGTCGGCGACTCGTCGCGACGCGCGCGAAGGGTCCCGATGAAGTCGAGCGAGAGGTTGCCGCAGGGGAACGCATGGTCCATGTCACCAGTCTGACAGGTGACGCACGGAACAACAAACCCCCTTGACCGGTGACGCTGATGGTGCCAGAGTCGTAACCAGTCAGACCGGTGACGGACGGAATCCGCCAGAGGGACCCGAGAGGGTCAAGGAGCAGGAATCATGGACATGAAGCTCGAAGTAGTGGTGCTGCCGGTCTCCGATGTGGACCGTGCCAAGGAGTTCTATGGAGCGCTGGGTTGGCGGGAGGATGCCGACTTCTCCGCCACGACGGGTTGCGGGTCGTGCAGTTCACACCGCCGGGGTCTGAGGCCTCGGTGATCTTCGGCGACAAGCTGACGACCGCGGTCGCGGGATCTGTGCGGGGGATGCACCTGGTGGTGTCCGACATCGACGCGGCGAGGGCCGAGCTGGTCGGCCGGGGCGTCGACGTCTCGGAGGTCTTCCACGACGCCGGCGGCGTGTTCCACCACGCAGGCACTGAAGGACGAGTGGCTGGACCTCATCCCGACCGGGCCGACTACGGCTCGTTCGCGTCCTTCAGCGACCCGGACGGCAACGAGTGGGTCGTCCAGCAGGTCACGACCCGCGCTCCGGGCCGGTGAGCGCCGTGCTCACCGAGGACGTCGTGCTCGCTGCGCTCCAGCAAGCGGCGGCGGCGCACGGGGTGCACGAGGCCGAGGAGCTCGGCGGCGTGTACGACCAGGAGTGGCCGCGCTGGTACGCCGCGCACATGGCCGGGACCCTGGCGCAGGTGGGTCACCCGGTCGATGCGACTGCGTTGCAGGCTGCGCTGGAGGGCGCCGCAGCGGCACACGCCGCCCATGAGCAGGAGATCGGGGCGAAGGACGCGGACTGGCCCCAGTGGTACGCGGCGCACATGACGCCGGTGCTCCGCGGCTGATGGCCTACTGACCGAGCAGGATCTCGAGCAGATTCTTCGGGGTCGGCGTAGGAGTCGGTGATGGCTGCGCGGTGGTCGGCACGGGCTTGGTGGTCGGTGCCGGCTTGTCGGCCTTCGCAACCGGCTTGACGACCTTGGCGGCGGGAGCCTTGGGCGGCGCCGGCGTGGTGACGCTCGGCGTGGGCTTCGGCCTCTTGGTGGCCTCCGGTCGGCCTTGCGCGACCACGGGGGAGTCGGCGGAGGCCTGAGGCAGGGACGCGACGTGATCGGCGGGCGCGGTGTCGGCGCGGGTGAACGTCAGCACGGTCGCGGTCGCGATCGTCGCGACGACGGCGGTGACGGCGACCTTGTGGATCTTGCTCATCCGCATGGGAGGGCTCCTCGCGGGCGTACAGGCTGACAGTGGGAGTGTGCGGCGTTGACGGCATCGGCGACGCGCGAGACAGCCTATCGGTCGTCGTCCTGGTCAACCGAATCGTCTGGAGTCTGGGACTCCTGGAACGCCAGGGCGGTGCACACGTCGAGATGTGCCGCGCCGAAGGTGAGCTGGGCGAGCGTGCGTCGGTTCATGGTGCCTCCGGCAGATAGATTCCATGGAATGTATGTGCTAGCGTAGCAAACATGATTCCAAGGAATTTACTTACGTGGAATGTTGATGGATTGGCATGACCGATCTCAACACGGTCTTCACGGACCTCGTCCGCTATCAGATCGGCCTGTGGAACGCTGTCGACGCGAGGCTTCGAGCCGACCACGACCTGCAGCTCAGCCACTTCGAGCCGCTGCAGATCATCGCGACCCGGCCGGGCTGCCGGGTGTTCGACATCGCCGAGGAAATGGTCATCTCGGTGGGCGGCACCAGCAAGCTCGTCGATCGTCTTGAAGCGGCCGGTCGCGTCCGCCGCACGGCCAACCCGGGCGACCGCAGGTCCTCGATCATCGAGCTCACTCCGGCTGGAAGCCGACTGCTGGCGAAGGCCACGGTGACGTACGAGGACGAGCTCGACGTCCGGCTGGGATCGTTGATCTCCGCCAAGGAGCTCGACCGGCTGGCGTCGACGCTCTCGACGTTGCGCTCGGCCACGGCCAAGGCCGGCGACGATGCCTGAGACGATGCGCGCGGTCGTCCTGGACGCGCCTGGACCGCCCGAGGCGCTCACGATCCGCGAGCTGCCGGTGCCGACACCCCAGCCCGGCTGGGTCCTGATCGAGGTCAAGGCGTTCGGCCTCAACCGCTCAGAGCTGCACACCCGGCTCGGCCTGGCCGAGGGGGTCACGTTCCCGAGAGTCCTCGGGCATCGAGGCCACGGGCGTCGTGGCTGCCTGTCCCGGCGGCGAGCTCGAGCCTGGACAACAGGTCGTGACGATGATGGGCGGCATGGGCCGTCAGTTCGATGGCGGCTATGCGGAATACACCTGCGTACCGGTCGAGCAGGTGATCGCGTTCGACAGTGGGCTCGACTGGGCCACGCTCGGAGCGGTGCCCGAGATGCTCCAGACGTCGTACGGCTCGCTGACTGTCGGGCTCGATGCGCAGCCCGGCCAGAGCATCCTTGTCCGCGGCGGCACCTCGTCGGTTGGGATGGCCACGGCGATCCTGGCCAAGCAGCGCGGGATGACGGTGTTCTCAACAACCCGCGACCCGGCACGCGCAGCGGCGTTGACCGCGATCGGCGTCGATCACGTGATTGTCGACGACGGAGACGTCGCCGCGCAGGTGCGTGCGATTGCGCCGGACGGAGTCGACACGGCGCTCGAGCTGGTCGGCACGCCGACCCTGCCCGACACGCTGCGGAGCGTCAGGGTGCACGGCATCGTGTGCTTCACGGGCATGTTGTCGAACGAGTGGATCGTCCGCGACTTCTACCCGATCGGCTACCTCCCACGTGGCGTGCGGCTCGCGGGCTACTCAGGTGAGGCGGGCGACCTGCCGGCTGCTGTGCTCCAGGACTACCTCGATGCCGTCGCCGCGGGGGACGCTCAGGTCCCGCTCGACCGGGCGTACGCCTTCGACGAGATCGTCGAGGCGCATCGGGCGCTCGAGAACGGCCATGGCAGCGGCAAGCTCGTCGTGACGGTCTGACCGGGAGGACGAGAGTTCGGCCGGTCGGGTAGTTTCGCGCCATGACGGAGTCCCCAGGCAATCCGGTGATCCTCGTGGTCGCCACCTCTGAGCACCACGCTGCCCTGGCTGACGAGTTCGCCAGCCGCTACGCCCGCGACTACGACCTGCATGTCGTGCAGGGCGGCGCCGAGGCGTACGAGCTCAAGCACTACCTGATGACCGAGGGCCGGCAGATCGCGTTGATCGCGGTCGACCACTCCCTCGAGGGCGGTGCACTGCCGATGCTCGACAAGCTGCGCGTGGCATCGCCGGCCAGCCGGCGGGTGGCGTTGGTGCCGGTGGCAGGGTTCGCGGCCGCGCTCGACGAGCTCAGGCCGGCACTGGGGCAGGGCCGCCTCGACACCTACCTGATCATCCCGCAGGGCGCGCGCGACGAGGAGTTCCACACCGCGATCTCGGAGTACCTCTCGGACTGGAGCTGGTCCTCCACCGCCCCGGTCGTCGCCGGCGTCCGGATCGTCGACGACGGCTCACAGGCCGCAGTGCCGGCGATCCGTGACTTCCTCGATCGCATGGGCATCGCGTACGAGCGCTTCCATCCGGACAGTGAGGTGGGCCGGGAGCTGATCGCGGCGGTCGACGGCGAAGCGGCGCTGCCGGTCGTCGAGACGTTCAACCGGGGCCTCGTGAACGGCGCGACCGAGCGCACCGTCGCTGCGGCGTTCTACGGCACACCGGCCGACCTGGGTGACGACTTCGTCGCCGACCTGCTGATCGTCGGCGGCGGACCGGCCGGGCTCGCCGCTGCGGTCTACGGTGCGTCGGAGGGGCTGGATACGGTCGTGCTCGAGTCCGAGGCGATCGGTGGGCAGGCCGGGACCAGCTCGATGATCCGCAACTACCTCGGCTTCCCGCGGGGCGTCTCGGGCATGCGCCTGGCGCTGCGGGCGCGGGTGCAGGCCACACGCTTCGGCGCGCGGCTCTACACCGGTCGTGCCGTCACGGCGCTGCGCGTGGGGGACGTTCACGAGATCGACTTCGACGGCGGCACGTTGCGGGCGCGCTCGGTGCTCGTGGCGTGCGGCGTGACGTACCGGCGACTCGGCGTGCCGGCCCTCGAGGAGCTCGAGGGCCGCGGGGTGCACTACGGCGCCGCGACCAGCGTTGCGCGCGACATGCAGGGCCGTGACGTCTACATCGTCGGTGGTGGCAACTCCGCGGGACAGGCCGCGCTTCACCTCGCCCGGTTCGCCAACAGCGTCACGATCGTCGTACGCCGCGCGAGTCTCGAGGAGACCATGTCGGCGTACCTCATCAACGAGATCGCGACGCACAAGCGCATCTCGCTACGGACCGGCGCACGGGTCGTCGACGGTGGTGGTGACGGACGGCTGGAGTGGATCTGCCTCGAGACCTCCGACGGGACGATCGACCGGGTGCCGGCAGAGGGCCTGTTCCTGTTGCTGGGCGCTGATCCGGGTTGCAGCTGGCTGCCGTCCGAGGTGGTCCAGGACGATCGCGGTTTCGTCCTCACTGGTCGTGAGATCCCGATGGACCGCTGGGTCGACGGCCGGCCACCGGCGCCGCTCGAGACCACGACACCGGGCATCTTCGCTGCGGGTGACGTCAGGTCGGGCTCGATGAAGCGCGTCGCGTCAGCCAGCGGCGAGGGCGCGGCGGCGGTCTCGCAGGTGCACGCGCACCTCGCGCCGACCGCACCGTGACCTGGCTGACGCGCTCGTCTCACTATTCGAACAGGTGTTCGACAATGTCGGGGTTTGGCGGTATGGTTGTGGGATCGAGGGTGAAGTCTTCGCAGCAATCTCTCGACGTGACTGGATCTGACTGAGACCGGCCCGTGGTGCATCGAGCTTGGGTGTGCCGCACTCTGATCAGTGGCCAAGCGTGCGACCGTCCTTTTGGCTTGAGGTTTGTCGTGTCTGTTGCTCCGGTCGTGTCGCTCCCGCACCCCTTGGTGGGTGCGGTCGAGCAGATCGAGAGCGCGCTGGACGGCATGCCCATTGCCGGGTGGTCGGGCCTGGAGCCTGGCACGCTGCGGCAGTCCGCCGAGCGGTTGATGCGAGTCGAGGCGCGGGTCAAGGCGCAGCTGATGGCTGTCACCCGGGCACTGGACGAGACCGGGTTGGCGAAGGCCTCCGGCGCCTCGTCGACCGGTGCGATGCTGGCCGGTGCGTTCGGCGGCGACCGGCGTGCCGCTGACGGCTTGGTCAACCGTGCCAAGGAGCTCGACCGTGCCCCCGCCACCGGCGACGCACTGGCGCGTGGTGAGATCGGGCCGTCGCAGGCGGCGATCATCGCTGGCGCGATCGCGGAGCTGCCCGAGGACACCACGCCGGAGCAGAAGCAGGCGTGTGAGGACACGTTGATCGGCGACGCCGGGCGGTTCATCGTTGAAGGACCTGCGGCAACCGGTCCAGGCGGATCACCGACCAGTTCAAACCAGCACCTGAGGTCGACGCCATCGAGAACGAGTCTCTGGAGCGCCGGGAGAAGGACGCGTGGCGACGCGTCGGAGTTCTGGATGGTGGACAACCGGGACGGCACCCACCGTGGCGGGTTCGTGATCCCTGACGCCCAGGCCGACATGTTGCGCACCGCGGTCGAGGCGATCAGCGCACCGCGCCGCGACCACCTGCACGATGACTCGCCGGCTGCGGAGTCCTACTACGACCGCGACCTGGCCCACCGGCACCGCCTCGGCATGGGATTCGCCGAGCTGTGCGGTCACCTGCCCGCCGACCAGCTCCCCGGCAAGGGCGGACTCGGCGCCACCCTGATGGTCCGTCTGGACCACGACACCCTGGTCGAGGGCATCAAGGCCGCGACCTTGTCGACCGGCACCCGCATCTCGGCCGGGCAGGTCCGGCAGATGGCCTGCCGGCTCGGCATCATCCCCCAAGTCTTTGGTGGCAAGAGCCTCCCGTTGGACCACGGGCACGAACAGCGCACGTTCACCAAGACCCAACGCCAGGCGTTGGAGAACCGCGACGGCGGCTGCACCTTCCCAGGTTGTGACCGCCCGCCGGAATGGTGCGAAGCGCACCACTGGCGCACCCGGTGGGCCGACGGCGGCGAGACCAGACTCGAGGACGGGGTCCTGGTCTGCCCGTTCCACCACCGCACCATCCACGACACCGGAACTGCGATCCGGATGTCACCGGTCGACGGCTACCCCGAATACCAGCCACCCGGATCCGAGGTCTGGAAGAGAAACCACCGATGGCGACCCTAGAAGGGGGCCATCACCGATCAGTCGGACGTACGGGACGGGCGCCAGCTCGTGACGAGCATCCCGGCCGCGCCGAGGACTCCCGCAGCCGCGGCGCCCAGGCCGATGGCAACGCCGTCGAGGTCCAGGTCGAGTGCGTGGTCGAGCGACGCCTGCCCGCCGCCGAGCACCGCGAGGGCGGTCAGCGCGAAGGCGAACGTCGTGACGTACTCGTAGCCCTCGCCCTCGCGGAAGATGAAGAAGCCGTTCTTGCGGTGCACCGTCACGAACGCGACGGTCATGATGCCGATGCCCGCCGCTGCGGCGAACGGCACCAGGAAGCCCACGAGCAGCGCGGCGCCCGCGGCGAGCTCGAGGTATGAGCTGACCGCTGCGTGCACCTTCGCGGGACGCAGGCCGATGCTCGCGAACCAGCCGGTCGTGCCCTCGAGCCCGCCTGGCCCGAATCCGTGGTTCCAGCCGTGGGCCATCAGCACGACTCCCAGCGGGAGCCGGAGGATCAAAGCGGCGACGTCGAGCTCGTTCATGGGTCTCCTTGGGTACGTGCGTCGGACAGCCTAGGGCCGAGCGCGGACCCACCTGGTCAGCAGGCCGCCGTCGCCCTCGATCGCGTGGCCGAGTGTCATGGCGTGGTGCGCGGCGTCATGGCCGTGCGCGATCCGCGGCGCGTCGCCACCGGCGAGGATCGGGGCGATCGTGAGGCACAGCTCGTCGACGAGGTCGAGCCTGACGAGCTCGCCGTGCAGGCTCGGCCCGCCCTCGCACAGCACCCGGCGCCACCCGCGGTCGGCGAACTCGGCGAGCACCGCGGTCCAGTCGATGTCGCCATGACCAGCGGTGATGACCTCGATGGTCTCGCGGAGCGTCGCGACCGCATCGGGCTCGGCGTCGGCCGTCGTCACGACGACGATGCCGGGTCGCAGGAGCGCCGGCGGGATGCCGAGGCTCCGGCTCACCAGCACCATGGTCGGCACGGGGGACAGGCCGAGCCGCGCCCGCAGCTCGGTGTCGACGCCGAAGTCCTCGTAGCCCTCGTCGCGGGCGGTGCCGGCGCCGACCACGATGACGTCGGCGAGCGATCGCAGCAGCGCGAACACCTGGGTGTCGGCATCGCCGCCGAGGGTCCCCGACTTGCCGTCCTGGCCCGTCGCGGCGCCGTCGAGCGTCGACACGAAGTTCGTACGCACCCACGGCCGGTCGCTGTCGGGGTACGCGTAGAGGCGTTCGAGCTCACCGGTGTCGAGGGTCATGGCAGCAGCCTACGAAAAGTCCCGCACGTGTTCTCCGGGCCGACCAAGAACGAGCTCTCGTGGCGCATCTCGGACCATTTCCCACTGTGGGTCGAGTTCCACGTCGGCTGAGGGTTTGTAGGCTGGCCGCATGGAAGACGTCAACGTCTCGCAGGCGCCGTCGGGTGACGGCTGCGCCGAGTGCCTGGCCGATGGCGGCTGGTGGGTGCACCTGCGCCGGTGTGCCGCGTGCGGGCACATCGGCTGCTGCGACACCTCGCCGATGCAGCACGGCACCAAGCACTTCCAGGCGACCGGCCATCCGATCATGCAGTCGTACGAACCGGGCGAGGACTGGTTCTGGGACTTCAGGACCAGCGAGGCGCTTGACGGTCCGGAGCTCGCTCCGCCACATCATCACCCCGACGACCAGCCCGTCCCGGGACCGGCCGGAGCCGTCCCGGTCGACTGGCGCTCACAGCTCAACTAGTCGGTCGGCTCGGTCTCCGGCTCGGGCTCGGGTGCACCGCCAGGTCCGGGATCGCCACCGGGCAGCACCTCGGGGAATGCCGGGTCCGGCAGGTCGGGGGCCTTCGGCTCGCTCGGCTCGTCCTCGCCAGGTCCGTTCGGCTCCTGGGCGGGTTCTGGTGGGGCAACGGTCATGGTTCCTCCTGGTCGGCCGTGTGCCGAGGGCGTACCCGCGACAGGTCGCCCCAATCGCTGGCACGATGAACCTGCTGGCGTACGAAAGGAGCAACCATGACCACCGATGGACTGCCTCAGGCGGTTGCCGACTTCTTCGAGGCGACCAATGCCGACGACCGTGACCGGTTCCTCGCTGCCTTCTCCGACGACGCGGTGCTCGACGACTGGGGCCACGTGTATGCCGGCCGGGACGCGATCGCGGGCTGGAACGAGACCGACAACATGGGCGTCTCGAGCCACATCGACGTGACGGGGTTCGAGCAGCGCGACGGGTCGTACGTCGTGTCGATCCAGGTGACCGGCAACGGCTACAACGGGGGCGGCTCGATGACGTTCACGCTGGACGGTGACCGCATCTCCCGCGTCGTGATCGCCGGCTGAGTCACTCGGGGCCGCGCAGGCCGCCGTCGCGTGCGTCACGGGCGAGCCGCAGGCTCCGCTCCTCGCTGTCGAGCACGGACTCGAGGCGCAGGTAGATCGCGCCGTCGATCTGCTGCTCGTCACGCAGCGTCGTGAGGGTGTCGCGCTGCGCGGCGAGCAGGTCGAGCCGGAGATCGGTCTCGAAGTCGAGGAAGTCGCGCACCGTCGCGGCGCGGCCCTCGTCGTCGGGGGCCGGGACCGTCGCACGCTGCTTCTCGAGGGAGTGGCGGATGCTGTCGATCACCTTCTGCTGGTGCGGCGTCTCCGCCGAGGCCTCGCCGAGCCGGTCCAACGAGACGGCGATCAGCGCGTGACGGGCGAGGTCGTGCTCGCGCGCGGCTGCGTCGTCGGGGTCGTAGCGGGCCCAGCGGATGACGCGTGGCAACGTCATGCCCTGGACGACGAGGGTCAGCAGCACGGTCCCGCCGGTCACGAAGATGATGAAGTCGCGCTCGAGGAACGGTTGACCTGCGTCGGTCGTCAACGGCACTGCGAGGGCTGCGGCGAGTGAGATGCCGCCGCGTACGCCGGCCCACATCGTCGGAACGCGGCGCCGGTTGTCGACCCGGCGGGCACGCTGCGACGGGCGTCGGTCGATCGCGCGGATCAGGATCATGGAGGTGTAGGACCAGATGATCCGGCTCAGCACGACGGCGAGCGTCGCGACTGCCACCGCCAGGATCCCGTCGCGCAGGGTGTGGGACTCCAGGGCCTCGGTGGCCTTGGGGAGCTCGATGCCGACGAGCACGAACAGGGCGGCGTTGAGCAGGTAGGACGTGAGCCCCCAGAACGAGTACGTGCGCAACCTGCTCTCGGCCGAGATGAGCCGCGGGGCGTAGCGCGCCACCGTGAGGCCGCAGACGACCACCGCCAGAACGCCCGACACGTGGAGCTCCTCCGCCGGCAGGAACGCCACGAACGGCGTCGCGACGCTCAGCACCGTGCCCAGCATCGGGTCGTGGAGGTAGCGCCGCACGAGGATCACGACCCCCGCCACGGCGACCCCGATCGCGATGCCGCCGGCATACGAGAGCACGAGATCGAGCCAGATGCTGCCCCAGTGCACCCGCTCACCACCGACCGCGACATCGACAGCGGCGGCGACCAGCACGAGGGCGGTCCCGTCGTTGATCAGGCTCTCCGCACGGAGCATCGTCATGAAGCGGCGGGGCAGCATGTAGGCGATCGCCGCCACCGCGGCAGCATCGGTCGGCGCCAGCACCGCGCCGATGATGAACGCCGTCGGCCAGTCCGTGTCGTTGAACTCGTGCAGCGCCCAGGCGACGACCGGCGTCGTGAACAGCACGAGCCCCACGGCGAGCAGCACGATGACCCGCAAGTTGGCCCGCACCTCGCGCAGCGACGTCGTGAGCGCCTCCCAGTAGAGCAGGGCGGGGAGGACGATCGTGAGGATCAGCTCGGGCGCGAGCTCGACGTCCTTGATGTGCGGGACGAGGCCGATCGCGAGCCCGCCGAGCAACAGGATCGGTGGCTCGACCAGGCCGAACCGCCGGCAGAGCGCGCCGAGGACCAGGATCGCGACCAGGACCACGACGAGGGGCTCGAGCACGGCACCATCGTTCCAGATCGGTCAGGCCACTGTGCCGGAAAGCAAGGCGTCGCGGCGGGTCCAGGCCCAGCGCAACGCGATGACCGAGAACGCGAGGGTGATGAGGTTGATCGCGGCCTCGATGATGCCGCCGGCGCCGGTGGCGTAGATGCCGTTCTCGAGGTCGTACAGGACGTCCATGCCGAACAGGTACATCCCGGCGGAGCCCGCGGCGATGAGCCAGAGCAACGCCGTGGGGGAGCGCCGGTTGAGCGCCACGAGGGCCAGCAGGCACGTCAGCCCGAGCCAGGCATCCGCGAGCGGGAAGGCGTTCTCGAACTCGACGTATGCCTGGGAGGTGTCGCTCTCGATCCACGAGCGGTTGGTGAACCAGATGCTCCAGTACGCCACGTCGATCACCACGGCGATGACGAGCATGATCCGGACGCCGCGAACAGTCATGCCGGTCAGCGTAGACGGGCGATTGGTTGAATGGACGGCATGTTTCCCGAAGGCCTCACCACCCGTCCGCTGACCATGTCCGACGCCGCTGGCGCGACGCAGCTCATCCAGGCGTGCGAGCAGCACTTCGTCGGTGAGACGTTCATCGACGAGGGCGACATCGTCGGGATGTGGTCGACCCCGGGCATCGACCTCGCCGTCGACTCGATCGGGGTCTTCGAGGGCGAGGTCCTGATCGCCGGCGCGATGGTCGACGACCGCCATCACCTGGTGGTCGAGGTCCTGCCGTCCCATCTGGGCCTGGGCCTCGGCACGGCGCTGGCGGACTGGGTCGAGCACCGGGCGCGGACGCGCGGTCTTGCGTACGGCGAGCAGGAGACGGCGGTCTCCGACGCGGACGCCGGGGAGCTGTTGACCCGCCGCGGCTATGTCCCGACGGATCGGGACTGGGTCCTGCGGATGGCAGCAGACGCCGAGCTGGTGCACCACGAGCTGCCGGGGGACGTCACGATCGGCCCGTTCGACGAGTCCGACGCGCAGGCGGTGCACGCCGTCATCGAGGACGCGTTCGGGGAGTGGGAGGGACGCATCCGGCGCTCGTACGAGGACTGGCGCATCCTGATGCTGGATCGTGGGGGCGCCGACCCGGGGCACTTCAGGGTCGCCAAGGCCGGCGGCGAGGTCATCGGTGCCGCGATCGTGCACGACAGCGGCGGCACGACGTGGATCCCGCAGCTCGCGGTGCGAGCCGATCGTCGCGGTGAGGGGATCGCGCAGGAGCTGCTGGCGCAGGCGTTCGAAGCGGGTCGGAGTCGCGGTTGCGCGACGGGCGAGCTGGCGACCTCTGAGCGCACCGGGGCGCTCGGGTTGTACGAGCGGCTGGGCATGCGGGTGGTCGCGGAGTTCCAGACCTGGCGGCTGGACCTCTGACATGCGAAACCGGCGCCCTCCGAGGAGGACGCCGGTCGGCGCTGATCAGCCCTGGCGGGCCTTGAGACGGGGGTTGTTCTTGTTGATCACGAACGTGGTGCCGTGGCGCCGCACGACCTGCGAGCCGGGCTGGTTCTTGAGCGACCTGAGCGAGTTGCGGACCTTCATGTCTGATCCTTCCGTGTGGGCCAATCCCACACAGATGACAACGATTGTCAGGTAGGAACTATTCCCACGACCCCGAACGGCCCTGCTTGATCGAGCTGCGGCGCTTCTTGGCGTCGAGCCGGCGCTGCTTCGAAGCCCTGCTCGGCCGGGTGGCGCGCCGCGGCTTGGGCGGCACGATCGCCTGGGACACGAGGTCCTCGAGGCGTACGCGCGCGGCTTCGCGGTTGCGGTGCTGCGAGCGGTACTGCGACGACACCACCGTGATCGTCCCGTTGACCAGCCGGTTGCTCAACCGCTGGGCGGCGAGCTCCTTCTGGGCGGGGGAGAGCGCGGTGGTGTCGGTCAGCGACCAGATCAGCTCGACGCGGGTGTCGGTCGTGTTGACGTGCTGGCCGCCGGCGCCCGAGGAGCGAGAGAACCGCCAGGTCAGCTCGCTCTCGGGCAGGGAGAGGCGTCCGTTATGACTCATCGTCCGCAAGTATGCGGTACATCGCCTTCCGGGCGTCCTCGACCACCGCGGTGGCCTTCTCGCGCTGTTCTGGAGTGCCGGCCTGAGCGACCTGCTTCCAGGCGTTGATGAATCCCTTGAGGCTGTGGGCGAAGTCGCGCATGTCGTGGGCAGGATCGCCCTTGGCTTCCTCCCACGGCGTGCCGAGCTGCTCACGGTTGTCCTCGACGTACGCCGTGCCTTCGTCGGTCAGCGTCGCGGTCTTGCGACCCTCGACGCGCTCGAACGTGATGAGCCCTTCGTCCTCGAGCTGCTGGAGCACCGGGTAGATCGAGCCGGGGCTGGGGTTCCAGCTGCCGTTCGACCGTTCGCCGATCTCCTGGATCAGCTGGTAGCCGTGCTGCGGCTGCTCGCTGAGGAGCAGGAGTGCCGCGGCGCGGACGTCGCCGCCCCGTCCGCCACGTCGGCGACCACGGGGGCGGCCGGGACCGCCGAAGCCGGGGCCGAAGCCGAGCTCGCGGCCGAAGCCGGGACCGAACTCACGACCGAAGTCGCGCTCGGGGTTGTGCCTGCCGCGCCGGCGATCGGCCGGGCGGCGCTGTTCTGAGAAGTCATTGCTTCGCATGGGGATGACCCACTTTCTGTCTTTCGATCGACTACCGATCGGTTGTCGATAGCTAAACGATATATCGCTAATGGATCGAATGCAAGTGCGGGTTCCGGGGAATGTGAAAATGCCCGGTCTCCGAGGGGAGACCGGGCATCGACTGCGGGCGGACTCAGCCGCCGGCGACGTAGTTGTTGAGCTGGTCGCGCTCGAACTCGAGCTGCTCCATGCGGTACTTGACCGCATCGCCGATGCTCACGACGCCGACGATGGCGCCGTCGTCGA
This sequence comes from uncultured Actinomycetota bacterium, assembly GCA_963806345.1. Classification (GTDB taxonomy): domain Bacteria; phylum Actinomycetota; class Actinomycetes; order Propionibacteriales; family Nocardioidaceae; genus Aeromicrobium. The sequence goes on from CAWDXV010000030.1 coordinate 67,545, forward strand.
TCACCGGGATGTGGCGGACACGGTGCTCGGTCATGATCGTCATGAGCCCGCCGAACGAGTCGTCCGGCGCGCACAGCTGCACGTCGGTGGTCATGATCTCCGCGACCGTCATGTCCCGGGCATTCTCGACCGTGCGGAGCTTGCGGACGATGTCGCGCTCGGACACGATGCCCAGCATCGCCTTGCCGTCGTCGCTCACGATCAGGGCGCCGACGTTGAGCTCGGCGAGCACGTCGAGCAGCTCGCGCACCGTGGAGTCGGGGGTGATGGTGTAGACAGCATCGCTTCCCTTGGAAGCCAGGACATCGCTCACGCGCATACTGGACACACTCCTAGTCTCTTTCTCGCAGCGTAGCCCCGCTTCGCCCCCAACGGGGAGATTCTGCGGGCGATCAGGGTGAGTCCTCGACCTGCTCCCGGGTGAAGTCGAAGCTGCGTACGTTGTCTGGTTCGGGTTCCTCATCGGGTTCCGGCTCGTCGGTCCACGACTCGTCGGGCGGGCCCTGATCGGGGAAGTGCCCGAGGTAGGCCATCGCGGCGTCGTGCAGCCGGCCGTTGGTCGCCAGGGCGTTGTCGCCCCACGGTCCGGGCTGGCCCGCGAGGCTCGTGAACGTGCCGCCGGCCTCGCGCACCACGATGTCGAGCGCCGCCATGTCCCAGATCTTGAGCTCGGGCTCGGCGGCGATGTCGATCGCGCCCTCGGCGAGCAGCATGTAGGACCAGAAGTCGCCGTATGCGCGGGTGCGCCAGCACCGCCGGAGGAACGCAGTGAAGGCGTCGGCCTTGCCGATCGCGTCCCAGCCGCCCAGCGAGGCGTACGAGAGCGAGGCGCTGTCGAGGTCGGAGACCTGGGAGACCCGGATCTCGCGCGATGCCATGAGCGACTTGCCGGTGTAGGCGCCGGTGCCCTTGCTGGCCCACCAGCGACGGCCGAGTGCGGGTGCCGAGACGCAGCCGGCGACGATCTCGCCGTCCTCCTCGAGCGCGATGAGGGTCGCCCACACGGGGACGCCGCGGACGAAGTTGGAGGTGCCGTCGATCGGGTCGATGATCCAGCGCCGTCCGCCGGGACCGGACGTGCCCTCGACCTCGCCGTTCTCCTCGCCGAGCACGATGTCGCGGGTGCGCGCCGACTTGAGGGTGCGCCGGATCGCGGCTTCGACAGCCTCGTCGGACTCGGTCACGTACGTCATGTCCGGCTTGGTGTCGACCTGCAGATCGATCGCGCCGAAGCGGTCCATCGAGAGGTTGTCGGCGTTGTCGGCGAGCACGTGAGCGAGGCGCAGATCGTCGTTGTACGAGTGAGCCATGGCCCTCAGAGTACGGCTTTGCGGCGCCGAAACCGCCCGCGGCACGTCTTAGGGCCAGTCCTAGTAGTCGTCCTTCTGGTTCATGCTCGCGAGGATGCGCCGGAACGACTCGACCCGTTCGGGCGCCAAGGTCCCGTCGGCGACCGCGATGTCGAGGGCGCACTCGGGCTCGGTCGCCGAGTGCAGGCAGCCTCGCGGGCAGTCGCGGGTGACGTCCTGGAGGTCGGGGAAGGCCTTGATGAGGTCGTCGATCTCGACGTGGGCGAGGCCGAACGACCGGATGCCGGGGGTGTCGATGATCCAGCCGCCGAACGGCAGCTCGAGGCTGATGGCCGACGTCGACGTGTGCCGTCCTCGCCCCGTCACCGCATTGACGTAGCTGACGGAGCGGTTGGCGTCGGGCACCAGCGCGTTGACCAGCGTCGACTTGCCGACGCCGCTGTGGCCGACCAGGACGCTGACCCGGTCGCGCAACGCCTCGCGGATGTCGTCGAGGTCGCCGTCACGACGCGTCACCACGACGCGTACGCCCAGCGGCTCGAACATCGCGACGATCTCGTCGGGGGAGCCGAGGTCGGACTTCGTGAGGCAGACCAAGGGCTCCATGCCCGCGTCGAACGCGGCCACGAGGCAGCGGTCGATCAGGCCGGCGCGGGGCGGGGGATCGGCGAGAGCGGCGACGATCACGAGCTGGTCGGCGTTGGCCACGATGATGCGCTCGATCGGGTCGTCGTCGTCCGCGGTGCGGCGCAGGACCGTGCGGCGCGGGTTGACCTCGACGATGCGGGCGAGTGAGCCCTCGGCGCCGGTGACATCTCCGACGACCCGGACCTCGTCGCCCACGACGACACCCTTGCGGCCGAGGTTGCGCGACTTCATCGCGGTGACGGTCCTGCCGTCGTCGTCGAGGGTGACGGTGTAGCGCCCGCGGTCGATCGTCACGACCCGGGCGGTGTCGGCGTCGTCGTAGTTGGGGCGGATCTTGGTGCGCGGCTTGGTGTGCCGGCGCGGCCGCTCGAACTGCGCGTGCTCGTCCTGCTCCCTCATGTCAGGTCCGTCATGTCCGCGCGCTCATGACATCAGGCGTTCCCAGACCGGGGCGAAGTTGGGGTACGTCTTGACCGTCGTCACGACGTTCTCGACGTAGAGGTCGGGCGTGCGCAGGCCCAGGATCACGCCGGCGTGGGCCATGCGGTGGTCGTTGTAGGTCTGGAACGTCTCGCCGTGCAGCGGTCGAGGACGGATCAGGAGCCCGTCGTCGAGCTCCTCGGCATCGCCGCCGAGCCGGTTGATCTCGGTCACGAGCGCCTTGAGCCGATCGGTCTCGTGCCCGCGCAGGTGCGCGACGCCGACCAAGGTCGACGGGCGCTCGGCCAGGGCCGCGATGGCGGCCACGACCGGGGTCAGCTCGCCGACGTCGTGCAGGTCGAGCTCGACGCCGTTGAGCACCGGGCCGGCTGCGAAGACGAGGTCGGAGCCGTCCTGCTCGACGGTGCCACCGAATGCCGGGACGATCGTCCGCCACGCGTCGCCGGCCTGGTCGGTGTCGGCGGGCCAGTTGCGGATGCGGACCCGGCCGCCGGTGACGAGGGCGGCGCCGATGAAGACTCCGGCGTTGGACAGGTCGGGCTCGATCTCGACGTCGAGGGCGCTGATCGGGCCGGGGTGCACGTGCCAGCGGTTGGGCTCGTCGGTGTCGACGCGTACGCCGCGGCGGCGCAGCTCGGCGACCGTCATGTCGATGTGCGGCATCGACGGCAGCGTGGCGCCGGTGTGCCGCAGCTCGAGGCCCTTGTCGAAGCGCGCTCCGGCGAGCAGGAGAGCCGAGACGAACTGGCTGGACGACGACGCGTCGACCTCGAGTGCCCCGCCGGCGACGTGACCGGCTCCGTGGACCGTGAACGGCAGTGCGCCGCGGCCGTCGTCGTCGACCTGGATGCCGAGATCGCGGAGCGTCGCGATCGTCGTGCCCATCGGGCGTACGCGGGCGTGCTCGTCACCGTCGAATGTCACCGGCGCCCTGCCGAGCGCCGCGAGCGGCGGGACGAAGCGCATGACGGTGCCGGCGAGGCCGCAGTCGATGTCGGCGGGCTCGGTGCGATCCCACGCCGAGGGCGTGATGGTCCATGTGACGCCGTCGCGCTCGATCGTGGCGCCGAGCGTCGTGAGCGCCCCGAGCATCAGCGTCGTGTCGCGGGACCCGAGCGGCCGGGTCAGCACCGACGGACCGTCGGCGAGCGCGGCGAGGATCAGGACCCGGTTGGTCAGCGACTTGGAGCCGGGGACCAGCACCTCGCCGTCGAAGGGCGTGTCACGGTAGGGCGCGAGCCAGGGCAGCGGGGCAGTCATCGCCCCCAGCCTATCGGCGTCAGCTGCGCAGGTGGTCGATCTGGTCGTGCACCGACGCAGCGGCATCGACGACCTTGTCCTTGGCGCGCCGGCCGATGAACTTCTTGTGCGGGTCGGGGTCGAGCGTCGCCATGAGCAGCCCGCCGGTCATCGAGACGTTCTTGAGGAAGTGGATGCGCTGGTTGGCGCGGGCTCCCGGATCGGTCTCGTTCCAGTAGGGGTGGCCGGCGATCGTCGTGGCCGGCAGCGTCGCGGCGAGACCGAGGGCGGCGAGCCGCGGGAACCGGCCGGTCGCGAGGGCAAGACCGGCAGCCAGCTGCGCTGCGCCGTTGATCCGGGTCAGGTTGGACCCGTTGACGGGTAGCTCCGGCGCGAACTTCTTGATGCGGTCCGCTGTCGCCTGGGCCTTGGCGGCACGCGGCCCGGGATCCTTGAGTGCGGTCGCACCGCCGTAGATGAACATCGAGGCGAGCATGGGACGGGCCACTGTGCGCAGGAGGGTCATGCCTCATTCATACCCGAAGGCACGACAGAGGCAAGCGCCGAGTCAGCCCAGCGGCCAGAGCCCGGCCGCGAACGAGGCGGAGTCGTTGCCGGGCGAGGGGTCGCCGGGCGCGGAGACGACGATCGTGCCGCCGGACTGGATGAGATTGCGCGAGCTGGCGACGAATGTCGTGCCCTCGCCCGCCGCGAGCCGGGTCGCGCACGTCAGGGTCCGGAGCGACTGGTTGGGCGCAGCGCTCCCGCAGCTCCATCCGGGGCTGATGACGCCTCCGAAGTGCACGGCGCGCTGGAACTCCAAGGTCACGGTCACGAGCTCGGGACCTGGACGCCCCGTGGTGGTCGCGCCGATGTCGACCGAGATGTGGCGTTCGAGGAGGGGCAGCAGCTGGCTCGTGACCCTGACCGCGGCGATGCCGTAGTCGGTCCGCGCGATTGGTTCAACGGCCGGCGTGGTCGGCTTCGGCGCGGGGTCGGTGGAGGGTTTCGGGTCTGCGGGCTTGTCGCTCTTCGCCACGACGCGGGGCGCGGGTGTCGGCGCCGTGGTGGGAGTCGGGGTGGGGGCCTTGGCCGACGGCTCCGGCGAGGACTCCTGCGGGGCCGGGGCCGGGGCCGGGGGCGTCGGGGTGCTGGCGCGAGGCGAGACCGCCTGAGGTCGGTCATCGGCGGTGGTGCCGAGCTCGTTCGCCACCACGACGGCACCGACTGTCGCGACCGCGACGACGGCCGCCGCCACGACGCCTTGCGTCCCGGCCCCCGTGACGGCACTGCCGACGGCCTTCACCGGCGCCATGGCGGCTTCGACGACCGCACCCATTCCGGTCAGCGCCGCACCGGCGCCCACATACCCGGCAGCCGCCGAGCCCAGCAGCGCCGGGCCAAGGATCCCGGAGAGGTTGGAGTTGATCTCGGCGAGCTCGAGGTAGAGCCCCGTGCACCGGCTGCACTCGTCCAGGTGCGCCTCGACGCGAGCGGAGTCGCGGGCGGACAGGCCCTTGCGGACGTACGAGCCGAGCAGGCTCGTGGTCGTACGGCAGCTCGCGTGCAGGGTCGGTGCCAGGTGATTCTGCAGGTACGCCTGACGCAGCCCTTCACGTGCGCGATAGGCGAGAGCGGAGACGCTGTTGGGGCTCATCCCGAGCAGCGGCGCGATGTCGGCCGGCTTCTGCCCCTCGACGTCGAGGTGCCACAGGACGAGCTGCCACCGTTGGGGCAGAGCCCCGAACGCCGCTGCTGCCGCAGCCTGCTCGAAGCGCATCTCGGCAGGGTCGACGAATGCGACCGTGCGGTCGAGCTCGGACTCGTCGCTGGTCGGCCTGACGCGCTTCCTGCGGCGCGTGCCGTCGATGTGGATCCTGCGGATCGAGGTCAGGAGATAGGCACGGAAGAACTCGTCCGGACCCTTGCCGGCCTGCAGGAGCGTCAGCACCCTGGTGAACGACTCGGCGACCAGATCGTCGGCGTCGGGCCCGGGGACGAGGTGCGCGGCCAGCCGCCTCGCAGCCTCGCGATGCCGGTCGAAGAGCTCGCCGTACGCGTCGGTGTCGCCGCTGCGGACAGCCGCGATGAGCTGCGCGTCGCTGGCCTCGAAACGTGTGGTGCGGATGTCTGACACGGTGTCCCTTCCGACCAGCACAACGACCCACCCGCGAGGCGGTCACGAATCTCTCGCGTAACCGCGTCATGTCCACGCGGCCGGCGCGTCTCACACATGTCCGGACGGCGAAGGGGGTTCTTCATGCTCAGCTCGGGATTGGATGACGCGCTCCTCGCCGAAGCCGTACGAGACGGCCGGCCGGACATCGCCGATGTTGCACTCGAGGTGGGAGCGAGTGCAGCGCGGCTCGGCATCCCGCTCCATGAGGTCGTCGACCACGTGGAGCGGGCCTTTGCCGGCCGCGAACCGTCGTACGCCGTCACGCGGGCGGCGGTATTGGCGTGGGCCGACGAAGCGCTGGTCCTGCACGCGGACACCTCGTGCGAGGACCCGCTGACCACGCTGGCCACCACGCCGTACGTCAGGTCGCGGCTGGGGGAGATCTATCGCGGAGCCGAACGGGACGGCCACCCGGTCGCCGAGCGGGCTGCCATCGTGGTGGTCGAGCTGCCTCGTGAACGCACGGGCAACGACCTCGAGCAGTCGCTTCGCGCCCTCGACGTCGCCGAAGCCATGCGTGCGGTGTTCGCGGGTGACGAGACCGTGGCGCAGACCTCGCCGCGCCGGTTCGTCGCACTGGTCGGCCGCGAGCGCACCGATGCGCTGACGATGAACCTGCTGCGCATCCTCCTCGAGCGCGCGTTCTGCGGCCCGCTCCAGTCCCGCCTGTGGGTCGAGGAGCTGCCCCCGTCGGTCGAGGGGATCGCCCGGGTGCTGGCCGGTCTGTCCGAGTAGGCCACGGTGTCGGTGCCACCACCTACGCTGGTCGTATGTGCGGGCGATACGCAACGACCCAGACCTCGTCCTCCCTCAACCAGGCGTTCGAGGTCGACCTCGCCAACTCCTTCGTGGAGCTCGAGGCCGACTACAACATGGCGCCGACCAAGCTCGCGCCGCTGATCATCGGGCGGCGTCCCGAGGAGCTGGCAGCCGACGCGCCGCCGCAGCGCGAGCTCATGACCGCGCGATGGGGCCTCATCCCCAGCTGGGCCAAGGACCCGTCGATCGGCAACCGCATGATCAACGCCCGGTCCGAGACCGCAGCCGAGAAGCCCGCGTTCAAGAAGGCATTCGGCAAGCGCCGCGGACTCGTGCCGGCCGACGGCTACTACGAGTGGTACGCCGGTGAGCCCCGCGAGGGTGAGCGCAAGCCCAAGAAGCAGCCGTTCTACATCACCCCCAAGGATCACTCGGTGCTGGCGATGGCCGGGCTCTACGAGTTCTGGAAGGACCCTGCGACGGACGAGTGGGTCACGAGCTACACGATCCTCACGACGAGCGCCGAGGACGACATGGGTCACATCCACGACCGCATGCCGTTGTTCCTCGAGCCTGACGCCTTCGACGCCTGGCTCGATCCTGCGCCCAAGCCACCCGAGCAGCTCCTCGAGCTGCTGATCCCCGCGGCTCCGGGTCGCCTCGACGCCTACCCGGTCTCGACCGAGGTCAACAATGTCGCCAACAACGGGCCGGACCTGATCAAGCCGCTGCCCCCGGAATAGCGGGTGCCTCCAGACGGTTGAACACCGCAGGAGGTTCGATGCTGACATACGCAGATCACGGGCTTGAGAGGTCCATCACGCCCCTCAGCAAGCCAGTTGGGCCCGGAGTAGGCTGGGGGGCGATGACCGTCACCGGCGAGACCCCTGAGAGCGCCGACCCGCGCGAGACCGAGACCTCGGAGCAGCAGCAGGCGCGCTTCGAGGCCGACGCGCTGCCGTTCCTCGACCAGCTCTATTCCGCCGCGCTGCGGATGACCCGCAGCCCGCACGATGCCGAGGACCTGGTCCAGGAGACGTACGCCAAGGCGTTCAGCGCCTTCCACCAGTTCAAGCCCGGCACCAATCTCAAGGCTTGGCTCTACCGCATCCTGACCAACACCTACATCAACTCCTACCGCAAGAAGCAGCGCCAGCCGCAGCAGGTCACGGACGAGATCGAGGACTGGCAGATCGCGCGCGCGGAGTCGCACGGGTCCAGCGGCCTCAAGTCGGCCGAGATGGAGGCGCTCGAGCACCTCCCCGACAGCGACGTCAAGGACGCGCTGCAGGCGTTGCCCGACGACTTCCGCTACGCGGTCTACCTCGCCGACGTCGAAGGTTTTCCCTACAAGGAGATCGCCGAGATCATGGACACGCCGATCGGCACCGTGATGTCGCGGCTGCACCGCGGCCGTCGCATGCTGCGCGAGATGCTGGCCGACTACGCGCGCGATCGCGGCATGGCCGTCACGGGAGCGGGTGACAAGTCATGACCCAGGATCCGTGCGAGGGGCCCGACTGCGAGAAGGCGCTCGAGAACCTCTACCTGTTCATCGACCAGGAGATCGACACCGCGAGCTGCGCCGAGATCCAGTCGCACATCGACGGCTGCTCGGACTGCCTGAGCGAGTACGACCTCGAGCGGGTCGTCAAGTCACTGGTGTCGCGGTCGTGCTCCGAGGTGGCGCCCGATCCACTCCGCCAGAAGGTGCTGCTCTCGATCCGCCAGGTGCACATCGAGATCACCGAGCAGAGGTCGACCTAGCCGTCTCGCAGGCCCAGGGACCGGCCTGAACGAAGAAATCCCCGTCCGTTCGGACGGGGATTTCTTGTCGTTGGTCCTACAGCTCACGCGTTGGGGCGCTTGCCGTGGTTGGCGCCCTTCTTGCGACGCGCACGACGCTTGCGGCCGGTCTTGCCCATGATGATCCTCCTCGGAAGTCGAGGTCTCAGTCTCCCACAGGCGCAATCCGGGCCAGGAATCGCTCCCGGTCGACGACGACCCGGCGGATCTCGCCGGTCGCCAGCAGCGTGCCGCCGCCGTCGTGGGCCGCGACCTGGAAGCGTACGAGCCGGCCGTCGGTGTGGATCACGGTCGCGGTCGCGGTGACCTCGGCGCCGACGGGGCTCGCGGCGAGATGTTCGAGGTCGACGCGCGTGCCGACGCTGGTCTGCGCCGGCCCGAGCTCGAGCGCTGCGCAGGTCGCCTCCTCGCACCACGCCAGCACCCGAGGCGTGCCGAGGACGGCGAGGTCCCCGCTGCCGAGCACCTGGGCGGTGTCGGCTGCCGTGACGAGGTGCGTGACGCTGGCGGTGTCCATGCGCAGAAGACTACGACGACCAGGCGGTCCAGAGGTCCGCGTAGCGGCCCCCGACGGCGAGGAGCTCGTCGTGGCTGCCCTCCTCGACGATGCGACCCTCGTGCATCACCACGACCCGGTCGGCCGACTGGGCCTGGGTCAGGCGATGCGCGACGACCAACGACGTACGCCCGCGGGTCGCGGCGATCGCGGCGTCCTCGAGCTCGCGCGCACCCGAGGACCCGGCCTCGGCGGTCGCCTCGTCGAACACCGCGACCCGTGGGTCGTGCAGCAGCACCCGGGCCAGGGCCAGCTGCTGAGCCTGCGCCGGGGTCAGGGGATGACCGTGATCGCCGACCACGGTGTCGAGTCCGTCCGGCAGCGCCTCGAGCCAGGAGAGGGCGCGTACGTCGGCCAGCGCGCCGCGGATCTGCTCGTCGTCGGCGCCCGGCCGGGCCAGGTCGACGTTGTCACGCACGGTGCCGGAGAACACGTGGACGTCCTGCGTGACGAGGGCGATGGAGGATCGCACGTGGGACGGGTCGAGGGCGTCGAGGGGGAAGCCTCCGATCCGGACCGTGCCTGACGTCGGCTCCAGCAACCCGGCGGCGATCGCGCCGAGGGTGCTCTTGCCGGCACCGGTCGCGCCGACCAGCGCAACGCGTTCGCCTTCGGCGACCCGCAGCGTCACGTCCGCCAGCACGGGGTGGCCTTCGACGTACGCGTGGCTGATGCCGATCAGCTCGAAGGTCCCGGACCGCACCGGGGTCGGTCCGCCCGGTGCCGACGGCGGCTCGAGCATCGCGACGCCGGCGAGCCGGGCGAGCGAGGCGCCGGCCGACTGGATGTCGTCGAAGATCGTCAGCAGCGCGCCGATGGGATTGAACAGCCGGTGGAAGTAGAGAGCGGCGGCCGTCACGGCGCCCACCGTGGTCAGGTCGTCGCGCACCAGCAGGAAGCCGGTGCCGAGCACCAGGCTCAGTCCGATCAGCTCCGAGCGGTTGGTACGCGCGCCGAAGCGGGTCAGGAGCGAGAACACGTCGAGGCTGATCGTCATGGCGTGCTTCGAGTGGTGCGTGATGCGGTCGATCTGCGCCTGCTCCCGCGACAGCGCCCGGAGGGTCGACGCCCCCTGGACGCCGCTGACCAGCACCTCGGCGCGCTCGCCCTGCGCGATGCGTTCCCTCCGGTAGTAGGGACCCGAGCGAGGGAGGTACCAGCGGAGACCCAGGACGTAGAACGGGGCGGACCCCAGCCCGGCGAGGCCGAGGCGCCAGTCGAGCGCGAACAGCCCGCCCGCCGTGAACACCACGGCGACGAGCGACTGGATCAGCAGGGGGACGATCTGGGTCAGCGACTGGGCCACGGTCCGCACGTCGTCACCCATGCGGGACAGCAGGTCGCCGGCTCCGGCCTCCTCGAGCCGGATGCTGTCGAGGTGCAGGGCGCGGTCGAGGGCCTGCTCGCGAAGGTCCGCGAGTGCCGGTTCCCCGGACTTCGCCAGGTAGGTCACCGACAGGGAGGTCCCGATCCCCGCCACGACGCTCGCAGCGGCGATCAGGAGGGCTCCGTGCAGCACGCGCGACGAGTCGCCGTCGGTCGTCACGGTGTCGACGATGTCGCCGAGGATCCACGGAGCGACGAGCCCGGCGAGTCCCACGACCACGAATGCCGCGGCGGAGACCAGCAGCGGACCGCGGTGCGCGCGCAGCATTCGGGCGGCGAGGCGGGTCGTCTCGGCGCGAGAGGCGATCGGCAGCAGGTGTCGACTCATCGCAGCACCGCCTCCCGGTAGGCGTCCTGGTGGGCGAGGTCATGGTGCGTGCCGGTCGCGACGATGCGGCCCTTGCTGATCAGCAGCACCCGGTCCGCGCTCGCCAGGATGGCCGGGCTCGAGGTGATGACGATCGTCGCCAGATCGGATCCCGCAGGGTGCCGCAGCGCCTGCATGCCGTCGGCGATCCGCTGCTCGGTCATGGCGTCGACGGCGCTCGTGGGCTCGGCGAGCACCAGGATCGGAGCGCGCGTCGCCAGGGCGCGGGCCAGGGCGATGCGCTGGCGCTGGCCCCCGGAGAACGTGGCCGCTCCGGCCGTGACGGGCTGATCCAGCCCATCAGGGTGCAGGTCGACGACGTCTCCCGCAGCAGAGGCGACCAGGATCTCGTCGAGGTCAGCATCGTCGAGCGCGCCGTCGGGGTCGATCGTCGACCGGAGCGTGCCCTCGAACAGGTCGACGTGGTGCTGGCTCACGACGACTCGCGAGCGCAGGGCGTCGATCGTGAGCTCGTCGACCGGCTGCCCGCCGAGGGTCAACGTGCCCGTACGGTCCTCGGGCAGCACCTCGCTGCGCAGGAGTCGCACGAGCTGGTCGCTGCTGCTCGTCTCGTCGACGACGATCCCGATGAGCTCGCCCCGCCGCGGGGAGACGTCGAGGTCGTGGAGCGGACCCGAGGTCAGCTGGGCCATCGTGAGCTCGGGCCGCGGGTCGTCGAGAGTCGTGCTGCCGTACGCCACGAGGGCCGGCGTGTGGAGGAAGTCGACGACGCGTCGCGCCGAGGCGAACGACGAGGCCGCCTGGGCGCTGGTCTCGCCGAGGCCGGTGATCGGCTCGGCGAGGAACTGGGTGAGCCCGACGATGGCGATGAGCTCGCCGATGCTGATCGTGCCGTCGAGCGCGCGGGTCCCGGCGAGGTAGGCGACCAGAGCGAGGAACAGGCCGCTCAGCGTCGCCGTGAGGCCGAACATGTAGCCCATCGACCGGGCCGTGCGGATGCTCGCGTCACGCGCTGACGCGCTGTGCGTGCGATACCTCGATGTCGCGACGTCCTCGGCGCCGACGCCCTTGAGCGGCCGCAGTCCCTTGACCAGGTCGGTCGCGATGCCGGTCGCCTTGGCGATCCCGGCCTGCTGGTCGCTGGTGTGCCGCGCGATGAGAGGGGTCACGACCTGGATCACCGCGAGCACGAGAGGCACGCCGAGCAGGACGACGATGCCGATCGTGAGGTCGATCCTGATCAGGACGATCGCGCTCACCAGCACGCCGACGAGCCCGGCCAGGGTGTAGCCGACATGCCACAGGAACCGGCCGATCGTCTCGGCGTCCGACGTGGCCAAGGAGAGCGTCTCGCCCGGCAGCAGGCCCGTGCGGGCGCCGTCTGCGCCGAGGACGTGCTCGCTGACCTCCACGCGGAGCAGATGGGTCTCCAGCTCCAGGGCGCCGACGCCGAGGCGCGCACCGAACCGGTACGAGTAGCTCAGCACCACGAACAGCACGACGAGGGCGCCACCCCAGATCGCGAGCTCGCCCAGGTCGCCGGTCGCGACGGCGCGGTCGATGATGACGCCGATGACGACGGGCACCAACGCCTCGCACAGGAGCCACGAGCAGATCAGGGCGTAGCAGCCGAGGAGTCGTGCACGATGGCGGCGCAGTCCGCGTGCCAGGAGGGCCGCTGCTGTCCGTGGTGGAGAGGGGACAGGCACTGAGTAAGGCTAACCTCAGCGGACGCCGCCCAGCTCACCGAGGTCGCGTCAGATCGACAGCGAGAAGGCCCAAAGGTGGACGTCGGGCTCGGGCGACCAGTCGAGCTCGGGGCGGCGGACGAACCCCAGCCGGGCATACAGGCGGTGCGCGGGCACCATCTCCAGCAGCGAGAACAGCAGGACCTCGGTCAGCCCGGCCTCGCGAGCGAGCTCGAGGCAGCGTTCGACCAACGCTCGGCCGATGCCGCGGCCGCGGGCCTCCGGCGCGATGGAGAGCGTGCGGAACTCGCCCTGGTGCGGCTCCTTGGCCAGCTGGGCATCCCCCGAGCCGTACGGGCACCAGGTGACGGTGCCCACCAGCTCGTCGTCGTCGATCGCCACCAGCAGGGTGCTCTTGCCGGCCCGCGAGGCGGCATCGGCGAGCCAGCCGGCGTAGCCGTCGTCGAACGTCCCGTCGGGATAGGTGAGGTAGCCGTCGGCGTCATATCCCGCGACGCTCAGCGCGCCGACGGCCTCGTACTCCTCCTCGAGGGCCGGACGGATGACGACCACGTCAGATGCCGGTCGTGTTGCGCGGGTATGCCGCGTTGACGTCCGTCATGACGTTGACGAGGTAGGGGATGCCGGACGCGAACGCGCGGTCGAGCGCGGGACCGATCTCCTTGGGGTCGGTCACCATCTCGCCGCCACCGCCCAGCGCCGTCACGACCTGGTCGTAGCGCGTCTGTGGCGCGAGGTCGGCCGCGACGTCATAGCCGTAGAGCCACTGCATCGGCCCCTTCTCGAGGCCCCAGGCGGAGTTGTTGCCCACGACCATCACGACCGGAAGGTTGTGGCGTACGAGGCTGTCGACGTCCATCAGCGACATGCCGGCCGCACCGTCGCCGTACAGCAGCACGACCTGGCTCGACGGCCGCGCGATGCGGGCAGCCATCGCGGCGCCCATGCCGGCACCGAGGCAGCCGTACGGTCCGGGGTCGAGCCAGCCGCCGGGTCGCTTGGGCTCGACGAACTTGCCGGCGAACGACACGAAGTCGCCACCGTCGCCGATCACCACGGCGTCGTCGGCCAACCGGGGGAGCAGCTCGCCGTAGATGCGGGCGGGGTGGATCGGGTCGGCCTCGGCGGTCAGCAGCTCGCTGTCGCGCTGCGTCGCGGCCGCGACCTCGGCCTGGAGCGCGCCGATCCACGGCGACCAGTCGGGACGGCGGCCGTGCTGCGAGGGCGACGTCAGCGTGTCGAGCAGGCCGGTGAAGAACAGCGTCAGGTCGCCGCTGGCCGACGCAGCCAGCTCGGCGTGCGTCGACACCTGTCCGGGGGAGTCGGCGACGTGCACCGTGCGGGCAGGCGTCGCGCCGTCCTTGCCGCCGAAGATGCCGTAGCCGAGGCGGAAGTCGAGCGGCGTGCCGACGACGATCACGAGGTCGGCCTGGTTGAACGACGTCGAACGCGCCTTGGTGACGAGCTGTGGATGGCCGCCGGGCACGATGCCGCGACCCATGCCGTTCGAGATCACCGGGATGCCGGTCTCCTCGACGAAGTGCAGTGCGGCGTCCTCGGCGTGATCGGCCCAGACGTCGGTGCCGAGGATCAGCACAGGACGCTCGGCGCCGCGGATGAGCTCGGCGATCTTGGCCAGTGAGTCCGGATCGGGCTCGATCGGTGCCGTCGTGTTGCCGCGTGACGGCGTGGTGACCGTCGTGCTGTTGAAGAACTCGTCCATCGGCACGTCGACGAAGGTGGGGCCGCGGTGGGACGAGCCGGCGAGCATGAAGGCCTCGTCCATCGCCGGGGCGATGTCGTCGACCTTGTGTGCCGTCGTCGCGGACTTCGAGATGGTCTCGACGATGGGCGGCTGGTCGAGCTCCTGCAGGCTGCCCGAGCCCCAGCGGTTGTTGGGCGCCCGACCGCCGACGACGACGAGCGGCGAGCCGGAGAAGCTGGCCTGCGCGATGGGGCTCACGCCGTTGGTCACGCCGGGGCCCGCGGTCAGCACGGCGAGGCCGGGCGTACGCGTCAGCTTGCCGATCGCCTCGGCGGCGAACACGGCCGTGGGCTCGTGGCGCACATCGATGATCGGCATCGCCGGCTCGGCCTTGACCGCGGCGTCGTACATCGGGAACACGTGGGCACCCGAGAGCGTGAACATCGTCTCGACACCGTGCGCGCGGGCCACGTCGACGGCGTGGACTCCGCCGTGACCTTCTCGGGGCTCAGAACTCATGTGACGCAGGTTACTGGAGCCTCAGGCGAGCGGCTTGGCCCTGGTGGTCGGCCGGTAGAGCCACGGGCTCTCGGCCCGGATCTGGTCGAGCACCGCCAGCAGCAGGTCGGCCCGGTGCGCAGGCTGCTCGGCGAACAGCTCGGCATCGGCGCGCAGGTCGTCGCGGCCCTGCACGCCGAGAGCGAGCTGCAGGTGCAGGGCGCGCAGGAACGACGACGTGTTGCGGACGCTGGGCGAGGGCCACTCGGCCTCGAGGTGGCCGCGGGTGCGCGGCGGCTTGATGCCGGCGCCGAGCCGGGCGAGCCAGGGCTCGACGATGCTCGGGTCGAGCTCGTTGCGATGCAGCAGCGTCATGACGGCGTACGCCAGGCGGTCGTCCTCGCCGTGCCGCCAGATGTACGCCGTGGGCGTCAGGACGCGGTCGGCGATGACGTCGAGCAGGACCGTCAGCTCGAGCCGGCCGAAGTGCCGCGACCGGGCGAGGGCGGCGAGGAGGTCGGCGCCGTGGGCGATCGAGTTGGCCCAGCCCTGCTCCGGGATCCAGCCGCGGTGATCCTGCTCGCGGACGTACCAGGCGGTCGCCCGGTCGCCCCAGTCGAGGACGGACGAGGCCGACATCAGGTGCTCGTTGTTGTCGCGGCCGATGATCTCGGCCAGCATCAACGCGCTGTAGGACCGGCGCATGACCGAGACGTCACCGTCGTGGCCGAGGCCGTAGCGCAGCCCGGGTGCGATGCCGTCGCCCAGGCCGGACAGCAGCTCGTCATAGACGCCGCGCGTGATCCACGTCGTCAGCAGCGGGTAGGCGAGGTCCTCACGCCAGCGCGGGTTGGAATGACCCAGCATCTCGACCAGCTCGACGGTGCTCTCGTCGAGGCTCCGGTCGGCGGGCACATTCATCCCGTCCTGCATCACGGTTTGCCAGTACGCCTCAGACACTCACTCATCGTGTCACGTTTCTCCCACTACCCTGACGGGGTGCCCTCGCTGGATGACATCGCGCGCTTCCAGACGTCGCTCAGCCCTGACGACGTCGCGTGGCTCCACGCCCTGGTGACGGACTGGCAGATCATCGCCGATCTGTCGTTCTCGGACCTCGTCCTGTGGGTGCCCGACGCCGAGGCCAAGGGCATGTGGGCGGGAGCGCAGATCCGGCCGACCACCGGACCGACGACGCTCTTCGAGGACGTGGCCGGCACGTTCATGCCGTCGGGGCGGATCGACGAGCTCGAGTCCGCACTCAGCACGGGTGAGGTCGTGGCCGAGCGCGTCGAGGAGCTGCCCGACGGCCGGCGGATTCGCGTGGAGGTCATCCCCGTCACGCATGCGGGCCGCACGATCGCGGTGATCTCCCGGCGCAGCGCCGAGTCCGCGTTGCGTACCGCCAGCACGCTCGAGGCCTCCTACTTCGAGGCCGCCGGTGAGCTCACCGAGATGATCCGCCGGGGAGAGTTCCCGTTGCCGGGCAGCCGCTCCGAGGTGGCCGACTCACTGCGGGTCGGCGACGGCTTCGTACGGACGAATGCCGCCGGCACCGTCCGCTATGCCAGCCCCAACGCGATGTCGGCGTACCGGCGCCTGGGCCTCGTGGGCGACCTCGTCGGCACGCAGCTCGGGCACGTCACGACCGGGCTGGTCGACCGCCGGCCGACCGACCGGGGACCTCGCGGCATCCTCGGAGGTGATGCCAGCACCGAGGCAGAGGTCGAGAACGCCGCCGCTTCACTGCTCCTGCGCGTCATCCCGCTGCGCGCAGGCGGCCACCGCAGCGGTGCGCTGATCCTGCTCCGCGACGTCACCGAGCTGCGGCTCCGCGAGCGCGAGCTCGTGTCCAAGGAAGCGACGATCCGCGAGATCCACCACCGGGTCAAGAACAACCTGCAGACCGTCGCCGCCCTGCTGCGGCTGCAGGGCCGGCGCATGGAGCTGCCCGAGGCGCGAGCTGCCCTCGACGACGCCGTGCGCCGGGTCGGCTCGATCGCCCTCGTGCACGAGACGCTGAGCCAGTCGTTCGACGACAACGTCGCCTTCGACGAGATCGCGGACCGACTGCTGCGCACGGTGCTCGACGTGGCCGAGGAGGCCTCCGGCGCCGGCCGGGTCAGCGCCGACCGGATCGGTTCGTTCGGGCTGCTGCCGGGCGCCGTGGCAACGCCGCTCGCCATGGTGCTGACCGAGCTGATCCAGAACGCCTCTGCGCATGCCTTCGGCGAGCAGGGCGGCACGCTGACGCTGGCGGTCAACCGCATCCGTGACCGCGTACGCCTGCGGGTCAGCGACGACGGCTCGGGCCTCCCGGCGGACTTCGACCCGGCCGGCAGCCTCGGGCTGTCGATCGTGACGACCTTGGTCGAGGGCGAGCTGCACGGGTCGCTGGCGTTCGAGCCGCGCTTCGGCGGCGGCACGACAGTCGCCATCTCGCTCAACGTCTAGATACAAAGAACCCCGCGGCCGAGGCCACGGGGTTCACCGATACGTGCGTACGTCAGGCAGTACGAATACGTGCCCGAGCATTGCGGCGCTTCAGCGTACGACGTTCGTCTTCGCTCAAGCCTCCCCACACACCGTGGTCCTGTCCGGACTCGAGTGCCCACTGAAGGCACTGCTCGCGGACATCACAGCGGCGGCATACGACCTTGGCCTCTTCGATCTGCAAGATGGCGGGACCCGTGTTGCCGATGGGGAAGAAGAGCTCAGGGTCCTCATCGAGGCATGCAGACTTGTGACGCCAATCCATGTGGACACTCCTTCCCGTTCGGTGTTGCGCCTTGGGCAGGCCTGTTTGACCCGGTACCAAGGCTTTGACCTCCATGTTTTCAACATTTCAACTGCATTACAAGGGCCACGACGTGCGCGAATTGTCGGATCCGTCACACGCTCCCTACGCTGAGGAGGTGAGCGCTAACGCGAAGCCGTCCGGGACGGCCCGAATCCTGCTACTCGTGGCGGCCGTGATCGTGGTCGCGGAGGCCGTCACCTGCCTCGTCCTGGCCGTCATCGGCATCGCCGACCTGGACGGCGACAGCGTCGGCACGGGCATCGGAGTCTCGCTGATCCTGGCGATCTACGGCGGGTTCCAGGCTTGGGCCGTGTGGCGGGTCAACCGCGGCGACCACTGGGCGCGCAGCCCGCTCGTCGTGACCCAGGTCATCCAGCTCATCATCGCGTTCAATCTTGCCGACATACCGGTGTGGATCCCCGTCCTGGTGGGCGCCTCGGCGGCGGTCACCCTGGTCTGTCTGCTGGCACCTCCGGTCAACCGCGCGCTCGGTGCTGACCAGCCCGTATGAGAGACTGACAGCCGGGCACAACCCGTGTGACCCTGCTTCGGCGGGGAGCAACGAGCGGCATACTTGCCGCGCCGGCGACCTGATCGGTCCCGATGAGAACGTACGGAACGGCCCCGAGGGATTTCCACCATGGTTGCGACTGACATCGACGTGCACGCAGACACTCCAGACCCCGACGACCCGATCTTCGCGCTGCATCGCGGCGGCAAGATGGCGATCGCCGCGACGGTCCCGCTCCGCAATGCGCAGGACCTCGCGATGTCCTACACGCCCGGCGTCGCCCGGGTGTGCGAGGCGATCGCGGCCGACCCGGCGCTGGCCCACGACTACACCTGGGTGTCCAACACCGTCGCGGTCGTCACGGACGGCACCGCGGTGCTCGGCCTCGGCGACATCGGCCCGGCCGCCTCGATGCCCGTCATGGAGGGCAAGGCCGTGCTGTTCAAGCAGTTCGGTGGCGTCGACGCGATCCCGGTCGCGCTCGACACGACCGACGTCGACGAGATCGTCGAGACGATCGTGCGCCTGGCCCCGACGTTCGGCGGCATCAACCTCGAGGACATCTCGAGCCCGCGGTGCTTCGAGATCGAGCGCCAGCTGATCGAGCGCCTCGAGATCCCGGTGTTCCACGACGACCAGCACGGCACGGCGGTCGTGACGCTCGCGGCCCTGATCAACGCCGCACGGGTGACCGACCGTGAGCTGGACGACCTCAAGGTCGTCATCTCGGGTGCCGGCGCAGCCGGGGTCGCGATCATGAAGATGCTCCAGTCGGCCGGCGTGCGCAAGATCGCGGTCGTCGACCGCAGCGGGGTCATCCACCCGGGCCGTGAAGGGCTCGACGTGGTCAAGGCCGGCATCGCGGAGGCCACCGCCCCCTGGGCCAGGCCCGGCACGATCAGCGATGCCCTCGACGGTGCCGATGTCTTCGTCGGGGTCTCCGGTGGCACGGTTCCCGAGTCGGCGGTGGCGTCGATGGCGCCTGACTCGATCGTGTTCGCGATGGCCAACCCGCACCCCGAGGTGCACCCCGACATCGCTCACAAGTATGCGCGGATCGTGGCGACCGGCCGATCGGACTTCCCCAACCAGATCAACAACGTGCTGGTGTTCCCCGGCATCTTCCGGGGCGCGCTCGACGTACGCGCAACGCGGATCTCCGAGGGCATGAAGCTCGCGGCCGCCAACGCCATCGCCGACCTCGTGGGCGACGACCTCAGTGAGACGTACGTCATCCCGTCACCGTTCGATCCGCGGGTAGCCTCTGCCGTGGCGCGGGCCGTCACGGACACCGCGCGCCGCGAGGGCCTGGCCCGCCGCCCGTACTGACCAACCCACAGGAGCTGCATGTTCGCCGTCTACGCAGGCACGATCGATCCGAAGGACCCGCTGAGCGGACTCGTCGTGGGCGAGCGCCCCGATCCGGACGTGCCGGACGGCTGGACGACCGTGACGGTCAAGGCAGCCTCGATCAATCACCATGACGTGTGGAGCCTGCGCGGCGTCGGCCTGCGCGAGGAGTCGCTGCCGATGATCCTCGGCTGCGACGCCGCAGGACTCGACGAGGACGGCAACGAGGTGCTCGTGCACGCCGTCATCAGTGACCCGTCGTGGCGCGGTGACGAGACGCTCGACCCCAAGCGGTCGCTGCTGTCCGAGCGGCACCAAGGCACGTTCGCCGAGAAGGTCGCGGTGCCGACCCGCAACGTCGTCCCGAAGCCTGCCGGCCTGTCGTTCGCCGAGGCTGCCTGCCTGCCGACGGCGTGGCTGACGGCGTACCGCATGCTCTTCACCCAGTCGGGCCTGCAGCAGGGCGACACCGTGCTGGTGCAGGGTGCCGGTGGCGGCGTCGCCACCGCCGCGATCACGCTGGCGCGGGCCGCGGGCTTCCGCGTCTACGCGACGAGCCGCGACGAGGACAAGCGCGACAAGGCCGTCGAGATCGGCGCCCACGAGGCGTTCGAGTCCGGCGCCCGGCTGCCGAGCAAGGTCGACGCCGTCATCGAGACGGTGGGAGCGGCGACATGGTCCCACTCGGTCAAGTCGATGCGGCCCGGCGGGACGATCGTCATCGCGGGCGCGACATCGGGCGACGCACCGTCGCACGCCGAGCTGACCCGGATCTTCTTCCAGCAGATGCGCGTGCACGGCTCGACGATGGGCACGCGCGACGAGCTGCACCGGCTCGCGCAGTTCATGGACGTCACCGGCACGCGCCCGCTGATCGACCGGGAGATCCCGATGGCCGATGCCGCCGACGGCCTCGCCTCGGTCATCGACGGCGACGTCTTCGGCAAGATCGTCTTGACTCTCTAGTCTTCGGCCAGGGTGTGGCGGAGGTAGCGCATCGGGGCGTCGAGGTATGCCTTCCAGTGCTTGACGAGCTCGAGCTCGTCCCACGCAGCCTCGCGCATGCCCCAGTCGCCGACCTCGAGGATGCGGGCGCCGGGCATCGACGCGAGGACGGGGGAGTGCGTCGCGCACAGCACCTGCCCGCCGGCGGCGGTGATGTCGTGCAGCACCCGGATCAGGGTCAGGGTCGACCGGAACGACAGCGCGGCCTCTGGCTCGTCGAGGCAGTAGAAGCTCGGCGAGTCGAACTTGCGGTTGAGCACCTCGAGGAACGACTCGCCGTGGCTCATCGCGTGATAGTCGGTGTCGTTGGGTCCACGGTGGTCGTCCATGTAGGTGTACCAGCCGTGCATCGTCTCAGCACGCAGGAAGAATCCCCACCGGCCGGTGCCGATGCCCCGTTGGATCGTGAGCGCCCGATGCAGCGGTGACTCGCTGGACCGGGTCTCGTGCTTGCCGTGGGCGCTACCGCCCTCCGGGGACAGCCCGTACGCGACGGCGATGGCCTCGACGAGGGTCGACTTGCCGGAACCGTTCTCGCCGACGAGGAACGTCACGCCGGGCGTGAGATCCAGGCCGTCGCGGAGCAGCTGCGCGACGGCGGGGATCGTCGCCGGCCACTCGTCGGCAGGCAGGCCGGCCTCGTCGTCACGCGAGACGCGTACGACGGGAGGCTGGTCGAAGTCCACCGCACCAGCGTGTCAGGTCGGTCGGACGTTCCTGGGTCGCGTCACCGAGCTATCTCGCGAGGTTTCGTCACCTGACGCCTTCGGCGTGATCGCTCAACCTGATGTGTGAGTCCGGCCGCGGGCGGCCGGATCACTCATCATCATCATCCAAGCGAGCCAGCCAGGTGGCGAGGCGCTCGACCGGGATCTCGAACTCGGGGTTGAGGTCGACGAACTCGACGAGGCGCTCGGAGAGCCAGGCGAAGGTGACCTCTTCGTCACCTCGCCGGCTCTGGAGCTCCTCGATCCCGCGATCCGTGAAGTACATGGATCAGCTGAAGGCCTGCTGCATCAGCGTGGCCTGCTCCTCGACGTGCCGGTTGTGCGAACCGACCGACGGCGCAGACGACTCCGGGCGCGAGACCCGGAGCAGGGGCAGACCGTCGAACTCGCCGCTGAAGTGCAGCGCGATGTGCGGCCACGGACCCTGGTTGGCCGGCTCGTCCTGGACCCAGCGCACCTCGCGGGCGTTGACGAACTTGCCGACCGCCGCGTTGAGCTCCGACGTGGGACGCGGGTAGAGCTGCTCGAGGCGCACGATCGCGGTGCGGGACTGGCCCGACTCACGCTTCTCACGCTCGGCGAACAGGTCCCAGGCGATCTTGCCCGAGCAGACCAGCACGCGCTCGACCTTGGACGCGTCGACCGAGTCGTCGCCGATCACCGGACGGAACTTGCCCGACGTGAAGTCGTCGGGCTGCGAGGCCGCGGCCTTGCTGCGCAGCATCGACTTCGGGGTGAAGACGATCAGCGGGCGGTGCTGCGTCTGCAGGTTCTGCCGGCGCAGCAGGTGGAAGTACGACGCGGGCGTCGAGGGCTGCGCGAGCGTCATGGCGTCGTTGGCGCACAGCTCGAGGAACCGCTCGATGCGGGCCGACGTGTGGTCCGGCCCCTGACCCTCGTGGCCGTGCGGCAGGAGCAGCACGACGCCGGACTTCTGGCCCCACTTGCTCTCACCGGCCGAGATGTACTCGTCGATGACCGACTGGGCGCCGTTGACGAAGTCGCCGAACTGCGCCTCCCAGATCGTGAGCGCCTCGGGACGGGCGACCGAGTAGCCGTACTCGAAGCCCAGCGCGGCGTACTCGCTCAGCAGGGAGTCGTAGATGTAGAACGTGGCCTGGTCGTCGCCGACGTTGGACAGCGGCGTCCACTCGTTGGCGTTGGTGCGGTCGATGATCGTCGCGAACCGCGAGGAGAACGTGCCGCGCCGTGAGTCCTGCCCGGCGAGGCGTACGGGCCGTCCGTCGAGCAGCAACGAGCCGAGCGCCAGGATCTCTCCGGTGCCCCAGTCGATCGGGCCAGCGCTGATCGACTGCGCCCGGCGCTGCAGCTGCGGCAGCACCTTGGGGTGGACCGTGAAGCCGTCGGGCACGTTGGTGTAGGAGTCCGCGATCGCCTTCATGGTCTCGGGCGTGATCGCGGTCAGCAGCTCGCCGGCGTGCTCGGGCTTGTCGGGGTAGTCCGGCGTACGCATGTAGCCGGGATCGTTCGTGCTCTCCTTGACCTCGGCGAAGTTGCGCTCGAGCTGCGCCTGGTAGTCGCTGAGTGCCGCCTCGGCCTCCTCCAGCGTGATGTCGCCACGACCGACCAGCGCCTCGGTGTAGAGCTTGCGCACCGACTTCTTGGCGTTGATCGTGTCGTACATCAGCGGCTGGGTGAAGCTGGGGTCGTCGCCCTCGTTGTGACCGCGGCGGCGGTAGCAGACCAGGTCGATGACGATGTCCTTGTGGAACGTCCGGCGGTACTCGTAGGCCAGGTGCGCCACGCGGATGCAGGCCTCGGGGTCGTCGCCGTTGACGTGGAAGACCGGCGCCTGGATCATGCGGGCGACGTCCGTGCAGTACGTCGAGGAGCGCGACGACGACGGTGCCGTCGTGAAGCCCACCTGGTTGTTGACGATCAGGTGGATCGTGCCGCCGGTGCGGTAGCCGCGCAGCTGCGAGAGGTTGAGCGTCTCGGCGACCACGCCCTGCCCGGCGAACGCGGCATCGCCGTGCACCAGCACGGGGAGGACGGGGTACTCGGCGCCACGGTTGAGCCGGTCCTGCTTGGCGCGGGCGATGCCCTCGAGCACGGGGTCGACGACCTCGAGGTGCGACGGGTTGGCCGCGACCGAGACCTTGATCTTGTCGCCGTTGCCGGAGGTGAACTCACCCTCGACGCCGAGGTGGTACTTGACGTCGCCGGAGCCCTGGACCGTGCGCGGGTCGATGTTGCCCTCGAACTCGCGGAACACCGAGCCGGCGTGCTTGCCGGCGATGTTGACCAGCACGTTGAGCCGGCCACGGTGCGCCATGCCGATGCAGACCTCGTCGAGCTGGTCGGCGGCGGCTGCCTCGCAGATCTCGTCGAGCACGGGGACCGTGGTCTCGCCGCCCTCGAGGCTGAAGCGCTTCTGGCCGACGAACTTGGTCTGCAGGAACGTCTCGAAGGCCTCGGCCTGGTTGAGCTTCTGCAGGATCCGCAGCTGCTCCTCGCGGGGCGGCTTGGTGTGCGGGCGCTCGATGCGCTCCTGGAACCAGGCGCGCTCGTCGGGATCCTGGATGTGCATGTACTCCAGGCCGATCGTGCGGGCGTAGGAGTCGCGCAGGATGCCGAGGATCTCGCGCAGCTTCATGAAGCGCTTGTCGGTCTTGAACGACCCGGTGGCGAACTCGCGGTCGAGGTCCCAAAGCGTCAAGCCGTGCGATGCCGTGTCGAGGTCGGCGTGGCTGCGCGGCCGGTTGTCGAGCGGGTTGGTGTCGGCCATCAGGTGACCGCGTACGCGGAACGCGTGGATCAGCTCGAGGACGCGGGCCTGCTTGTGCACCTCGTCGTCGTGGCTGACCGCGATGTCCTGGGCCCAGCGAATGGGCTCGTAGGGGATCTTGAGGGCGCGGAAGATCTCGTCGTAGAAGTTCTCCTCGCCGAGCAGCAGGCCGTGGATCTTCTTGAGGAACTCGCCGGACTGCGCGCCCTGGATGACGCGGTGGTCGTACGTCGACGTCAGCGTCATCATCTTGGAGATCGCCATCTGGGCGAGCGTGTGCTCGCTGGCGCCCTGGA
The DNA here is from genome assembly GCA_963806345.1 of uncultured Actinomycetota bacterium. Taxonomy (GTDB): domain Bacteria; phylum Actinomycetota; class Actinomycetes; order Propionibacteriales; family Nocardioidaceae; genus Aeromicrobium. The sequence goes on from CAWDXV010000030.1 coordinate 91,548, forward strand.
ACTCCGGCGGGTACTCCATCGAGCCGACGCCGATGATGACGCCCTGGCCCTGCATGAGGCGGGGGATCGAGTGGTTCGTGCCGATGCCGCCGGGGTTGGTCAGGCTGACCGTGGTGCCCTGGAAGTCGGTCACCTCGAGCTTGCCGTCGCGGGCCTTGCGGACCATCGACTCGTACGCTGCCCAGAACCCGGCGAAGCCCATCGTCTCGGCGGCCTTGATCGACGGCACGAGCAGGGTGCGCGAGCCGTCGGGCTTCTTGAGGTCGATCGCCAGGCCGAAGTTGATGTGCTCGGGCTTGAGCTGGTTGGGCTTGCCGTTGACGACCTCGAAGCCGGTGTTCATCTCCGGCATCGACTTGAGCGCCTTGACGATGGCCCAGCCGATGAGGTGCGTGAACGACACCTTGCCGCCTCGCGCGCGAGCGAGGTGGTTGTTGATCACGATGCGGTTGTCGAACAGCAGCTTGACCGGGACCGAGCGCACACTCGTCGCGGTGGGCACGGCGAGGCTGGCGTCCATGTTGGCGACGGTGCGGGCGGCGGCGCCGCGCAGCACGACGTTCTCGACCTCACCGGGACCGACCTTGGGTGCGTCAGCAGCCTTGGCGGCGGGTGCCGCCGCCGGTGCGGCTGGGGCCTTGGGGGCATCGGTGACGGGAGGCACGGGCGACGGGGGGTCGACGTGTGACGGCGCGGCGATCTGGCTCTGCGCCGGGGTCACGGTCGCCGGCTCGGTCTTGGGCGCCGGGGGAGCCGAAGACGTCGGAGCGGTCGGTGCCGGGCTGGGGGCCGCGGTCGGAGCCGGTTCGGCCTTGGCGGCCGGCTCAGCAGGGGCGGGCTGCGCGGCCGGTTCGGCCTTGGCGGCAGGTGCCTGTGTGGCGGTCGTGCTGGCCGCGCCGTTGGCGGAGGTGCCGTTGGTGGAGGCCCCGTTGGCCAGGGCCGCACCATCGCCGGTCTGGAAGAACGTCACCCAGGTGGCGTCGACCGATGCGGGATCCTGTCGGAATCGCTCGTACATCTCTTCGACGAGCCACTGGTTGGTGCCGAAATCAGGGGTTGAATGGTCTTGTGAGGACTCGGCCACAGCCTCGATCGCCTCTTCCGAATTGTGTGCTGGCGCGCGTGCGAAAACTACCTTCAACAGGGTAACGCGGCGCCCCATCTGCCTGCAGGCAGGTTCGCACTGCAATTCCCGTGATCTTCACCGCGGCGCACACCGACGTGGTGGACGTCACCTTTTGTGCGATCCCGTTGCCGGTCAGTCGGCGAGCACGAGCACCGGTTCGCGCTCGACGAAGGCGCCGAATGCCGCCACCTCGGCGTCGAGCGCACGGCGGATCGGGCCGCTGAGTCGCGGCGGGCGATCGACGACGACCGTGACGGTCTTGGCGGTGACGGTGCGCGACCACCTGGCGCACAGCCGGCCGTCGATCATGAGCAGCCCGCTGCCGCGCATGACGTCGTCGACCGTGCCGTCGAAGCCGGCGTAGTCCTCGGCATCGCGCGCGTAGGAGATGTATTCGTCGAAGTTGGACAGCAGCATGACCCGCGGCACCTCGGCGTCGACCGGCTCGTCGAGCGTCCAGTACGCCTGACCGTCGACGTCGAGCGGCCGGAGCCCTGCGAGCTCGATCGCCCGCCGGCTGTCGGTCAGCGTCAGGCTGGTCCACCACGCGAGGTCCTTGTCGCGGAACGGGCCGTGGCCCTGCGCGTAGCGGCGAGCGCCGGCTGCCAGCAGCTCGTCGTGGGTCTGCTGGACTGTGGTCGGCGGCAGTGCGACGTAGGTGTGCTGCTTGCCCCTCATCGGCCCGTTGGCGATCAGCAGGTTGATCTCGGCGTTCATGAGCTGGTGCACCAGGAAGGTGCCCTTGGCCTGCAGCCCGGCGCCCTCGAGCGCCTCGCCGAGCTCGGCCCTGGTGCGGGGTGTGCCGTCGGCGAGCGCGGCCACGATGACCTCGGAACCGCGCTCGATGAGCTCCGGCCCGAGGCCGAGAGCGGCCCAGCTCGACGTCATGACCTGCCGGACCCGCGGGGCTGTGAGCGCGAGCAGCCAGTGCAGGTCGGCCGGGTCCACGAAGTGCCACGTCGGCCGCAGGATGTGCGTGCGCAGGAAGTCGCCGCGGTCGAACGCGGCCTGCGCGTCCGCGAGCGTGAGTCCGGTCGTGCGGCGGGCGACGGCCCACAGCGCCATGTCGTGCAGCTGCGACTGGACGCAGCCGAGGTGACGTACGACCTCGGCGGCCGAATCGAATCGCGGCGAGACCAGTCCCTGGGCGTGCAGGCGTCCCGGGATGGTGGGCTTCACGCCACCAGCATCTCGTACGGAGCCGACGTTTTGCCTCAGCGTATGAACAGTGCAATAGGCTCGCGTCGCGAGAACACAAGACGAAGGTGGAGATCGATGAGTACTGGGACGACCTCAGGACGCAACCGGCTCGTGGTGCCGGCCGCAGCAGGAGCCATCCTGCTGATCATCATCATCGGGATCTTCCTGGTCAGCAGCGGCAATGACGACACTCCGGCGGCGCCCAAGGCAACCAAGACCACGGCGGCTCCCAAGAAGGCGCCGCAGGACAAGCTCAAGGGCTCGGGCGATGCGCCGGAGGCCATCACGATCAAGACCGCCACGGTCGCGCGAGGATCCACGGTGTTCGCCGTCGGTGCCGAGCTCCCGGACATCGACCTCAAGAAGATCGACACCGTGAACCTGATGCTGGGCCAGGACAACGGCGAGGAGCTGTGGCGCGTGACGACGTTCCAGGATGCCCGCGGCGGCTTCGTGTTCCCGCAGTTCTACCGCGTCAAGGACGGCAAGGACGAGCAGTTCGCGTGCACCGCCGGGATGCGCATCAAGGGCGTCCAGCTCACGATGAACGTTCCGCTGAGGTGCCTGGACGATCCCGAGAAGCCGCTGCGGGCGCGCCTCGAGATCACTGACCGCGATGGCGGCGAGGAGAAGACCTCGACCTCCAAGGCGCTCAGCGCTCCCAAGGCCTAACAGAGTTACGGAGTCTCGAGCGCCGCGTCGAGGGTGATGTCGACACCGGCCAGCGCCTTGCTGACCGGGCAGCCGATCTTCGCGGCCTCGGCCGCCTCGACGAACCCTGCCTCGTCGATGCCGTCGACCTCGCCGCGCGCCTTCAGCGCGACCGTCGTGATCGAGAGTCCCTTCTCGGGATGGATCTCCACCGTGACGTCGGCCGTGACCTCCATCGAGACCGGTGTGGCGCCGACCTTGCCGAGCTCGGCGGCGAGCGACATGGCGTAGCACGCCGAGTGAGCCGCGCCGATGAGCTCCTCGGGGTTCGTGACGCCGCCGCCGTCGGCCGACGCGCGCTTGGGGAACGAGACCTCGAACGTGCCGAGGCCGGAGCTGGTGAGCTCGACCTGTCCGGAGCCGTCCTGCAGGCCGCCCTCCCAGGCCGTGCGAGCTGTGCGTGTGGGCATCGTGAACCTTCTTCCGTTGGGTGTCCCTCCGACGCTACTGCGAGGGGTGGCACGCGAAAAGGTGAGAAGGTGTCGAGGCAGTGAAACATTCGGGCCGTGCCGCGGCATGTACGTGATGTCATGTCCACATCGACCGGAGGTTGTCACACCCATGATCGAAGTCTCCACGTGAAGTCCGACGCCGAGCTCCTCGCGTCGTCGGGTCACGATCCGCAGGCGTTCCGCCAGCTCTACGACCGCTACGCCGAGGCCATCCATGCGTTCCTGCTCCGCCGTACGTCCGACCGTGAGGCCGCACTCGACCTCACCGCCGAGACGTTCGCCCAGGTGTGGACGTCGCGGCACCGGTTCGTCGACCAGAAGGACGGCTCGGCCGGTCCCTGGCTGTTCGGCGTGGCTCGCAACGTCCTTCTGAGGTCGGCCCGTGAGCGCCGGCTGATCAGCGAGGCCAGTGCAGCCCTGCGGATCACCCACGGCCGCTCGCCCGTCACGCCGGACACCTCTTGGGTCGACGGGATGGACGCAGATCTCGAGAGCGCCCTGGCGACGTTGCCCGATGCCCAGCGCATCGCGGTCGAGCTCCGCGTCCTCGACGATCGCCCGTACGACGAGGTCGCCGAGGCGCTCGACTGCACGCCGACCGCGGCCCGCATCCGCGTGTCCCGTGGGCTCGCCCGTATGCGGACCTCTCTCCAGCCCGTCTCGAACCCCAAGGAATCCTCATGAACACCACCGACAACACCGAGCTCACCCGCATCGGCGACGACCTCGAACGAGCCGTCGCCGCCCAGATCGCCGGATCCATCGTGGTGCGTCGCCGCCGCAAGCACCGCTCCCGTACGACGATCGCGGCGTTCGTCACGACGGGAGTCGTCGTGATCGGCGGCGGGGCAGCGGCGGCGGTCAGCCTGCTGTCGCCCGACACCGTCGAGCAGGGCATGCCGGGCAGCAGCGTGATCTTCATCGACACCGATCCGACGTGCACCAAGAAGAGCGACATCGAGTTCGACTGCACCCTCGCCAAGGCGCCCAGCAAGGAGATCCTCGCGGACTACAAGGGGACCAAGGAGACGTTCAACGACGCAGACGACAACATCGCCGGCGGCTGCATCGGCCAGGACTCGGCCGGCCTCCACTGGACCTGCTACGCGGGCAAGAAGGCCGTCGAGATGGACATCATCGGTCCGGACCTCCTGGGCCAGCACACCAACGGTCCGGCAGCCGGCTGAAAAAAGATCGTCCCGGGTTGTCGAATCGGCCCGCGTCCGTTCGACGCACGGGTGAAGGCGCCGACAGTCGGCGTCCACGACAACCCGGGAGACGATCATGGGATCCATCACTTCCAGCCTCTTCATCTCGCTCGACGGCGTCATCGAGGCGCCCGAGACCTGGCACTTCGACTACTTCGACGACGAGATGGGCGCGGCGGTCGGCGCGCTCATGAGCAGCGCCGACGCGACGTTGTTCGGCCGGCAGACGTACGAGGAGATGGCGGCCTACTGGCCGGCCGCCGACCCGCAGGACCCGTTCACGGCCCAGATGAACGGAGCCCGCAAGTACGTCGTGTCGGACACGCTGGCCGAGGCGACGTGGGAGAACTCGTCGATCATCAGCGGTGACGTCGTGGCCGAGCTCACGGCGCTCAAGCAGGAGACCCGGCTCGGGACGACCGGCAGCGCCACGCTGGTGCAGCTGGATGTTGGAGCAGGGTCTGGTCGACGAGCTGCACCTGCTGGTGCATCCCGTCGTCGTCGGTCGCGGCAAGAAGCTGTTCACCGACGGCGCCAAGGTGCCGCTCGCGCTCCGTTCCGCCACGACGTTCGCGACGGGTGTCCTGCACCTCGTCTACGGCCCGGCGGCCGGCTGACCCAGGTCGTACCGGCTCAGATGCCGAGCAGCTCGAGGGACACGTCCCAGAGCCGCTCGGCATTGGCCGCGTCCAGGGCGTACGGCGCGACCCCGGTCATGTCGTTGGTCGGGCGGTCGACGACGACCGCCTCCTGGTTGTTGACGAAGTAGCGGCCCCCGACGCCCTCGAGCAGCGGGCTCGTCGCCAGCAGGACGGATGTCGAGGCCCCCTGCTCGGTCGTCTTGCGCTTGTCCGGCGGGGTCTGGGCCCCACCGGTGTGGCGCTGGAGGTTGGTCGCGATGGCGCCCGGCATCAGGGAGTTGGCGGTGATGCCGTCAGCGGCCCAGCGCCGCGTGGCCTCGACCGCGAACAGCACGTTGGCGGTCTTGGACTGGCCGTACGCGGCCCACGGGTCGTACGGCATGAACCGGTAGAACAGGTCGTCGAAGATCACGGGCGACCGGAAGTGCGCGCTGGAGCTGACCGACACGATGCGCGCGTCGCGAGCCGCGGCGAGCGCACCGTGGAGCCCGTGCGACAGCTTGAAGTGGCCCAGGTGGTTGGTCGCGAACTGCAGCTCCCAGCCCCGAGCGGTGTACGTCTCGGGGGTGGCCATGACGCCGGCATTGTTGACGAGGATGTCGAGCGGACCCGTCCAGTCGGCGACGAACGCGTCGACGCTGGCGAGGTCGGTGAGCTCGAGACGGCGTACGTCGACCGTGCCACCATGCGTCGTCTCGTTGATGTCCCCGGCCACCCGGTCGCCGGCTCTCAGGTCGCGCACGGCCAGGGTCACGTCCGCCCCGGCGCCGGCCAGCGCTCGCGCGGTCTCGACACCGATGCCCGAGGCGCCGCCGGTCACGATCGCGCGCTTGCCCTGCAGGTCGATGCCGGCGACGACGTCAGCGGCGGTGGAGGAGATGTCGAAGGGCGTCGTGATGCGGTCCATGCCCTCCAGCATGCGGGATCAGCTGGCGTGTGGGTATTCGGGGGAGCGGTTCTGGAACGCCAGGATCTCGGGGTTCTGGATGACGCCGTCGCGGATCTCGATCGCCCGCCGCAAGGTCTCGTCGGCGTCCCACGCCTCGGGCCCGGACAGCACCTTCGACACGTACGGCAGGAGCGCCTGGCTGATCTCCCAGGTCGCGGAGTTCCACAGGTAGGAGGGGCTGTGGTCGACCGCGTAGTAGGTGACGCCGTTGCCCACCGTGAACGTCGGCTCGTCGAACGACGTCGGCCTCGCCCACTCGAATCCCATGCCCTCGTCGCACGAGACGTCGACGACCAGCGTGCCCGACGCCATCGTCGGGAGGTCGTCGTTCGTCAGGAACGTCATGGGGGAGTTGGGGTTCTGCAGGACGCAGTTGACGATCACGTCGTGCTCGGCGAGCAGCGCCGGCATCGGGACCCAGTTCTCGTCGACGAAGGCGCGGCTCTCAGCCGGGGACGCCGCCGGGTCGAAGTGCACGATGCGGGCCGAGTGGATCGGCGCGCTGACCGCGGCGACGCCGCGCTGCGTGAAGATGTCGACGTCGTGGATGCCGTGGGCACTGAGCGCGGTGACCGCACCGCGAGCCGTGGCGCCGAACCCGATCACGGCGGCGCTGAGCCGCCGGCCGTAGTTGCCGGTCAGGCCGCCGATCTCCATCGCGTGCAGCACCGAGGAGTAGCCCGCGAGCTCGTTGTTCTTGTGGAACACGTGCAGCAGGAAGTTGCCGTCGCCGCTCCAGTGGTTCATGACCTCCCAGGCGATCAGCGTCAGCTTGCGGTCGATCGCGGCCTGCGTGAGCGCGCGGTCCTGGACGCAGTGCGGCCAGCCCCAGAGCGTCTGGCCCTCACGCATCTCGAGCAGGTCCGAGGGCTGGGGCTTGGTCAGCAGGATGACGTCGCACCGCTGGATCAGGTCGGCGCGGCTGAGGATGCCCCCGACGTACGGTCGTAGCTCGTCGTCCGACCAGCTGAAGTTCTCGCCATAGCCCTCCTCGAGGAACACGTGCGGACGCTGCGCCTCGGTCAGTCGCTCGAGGTGGCGGGGGTGGATCGGCAGGCGCCGCTCGTTCTCCTTGGCGGTGTGGGCGATGACGCCCAGATCAAGCTGTTTCATGCCGGCTCCGTCGGTGCGTGTTCCACAGGTTCTCCGCTGCTCGGTGAGGAACGGTCGCGCTCGGCGAGGCTACACCCGTCCGGCGCCGAGCCCGTCTTCCAGCAGGTCGAGGGTGCGGCGGCCGAGGGCCAGGACGTCCTTGGCGATCCGCTTGCCGGCATGCCCGGCCAGCGCCTGTCGGTGCACGGACTCCTTCATGGCCCGGTTGACGCCCATCAGGGCGTTGGCCGCGACCCACGCCTCCGGGTCGTCGGGGCGTACGCCACGCTCCTCCGCCACGAGCTCGGCCAGCGCGCGCGTGAAGCGGTCGAAGGTCTGGCGTTCACGCCCCTGCAGGGCGGGGCTGCCTGCGGTGAGCCGGGCCACCGTCGCGATGCGCTCGATGCCGGCCGGATCGCTGTCGGCCAAGGCGCCTCGCGGCTGGAGCACGAAGTCGCGGAACGCGGACAGGACCGTGCTGCCGCCGGGGCGGCCACGGATCGTGTCGATGAGAGCGTTCTCGAACGCCTCCATGCCGTCGTAGACGAGGTCTTCCTTGGTGGGGAAGTAGTTGAAGACCGTGGCCTCGGAGACGTCGGCGGCCCGCGCGATCGCAGCGACGGGCACCTTGTCGAAACCACGTTCGGCGAAGAGCTCGATCGCGCAGTCCTGGATCCGCCGCCTCGTCTGCTGCTTCTTGCGCTCCCGCAGCCCCGTCTCGATCGTCATGGCGCCAGCATACCAGTTGACATTGGGGTGAGTCTAAACTTAGAGTGACCCTAAATATAGATCCACACCGAGACAGCGACAGGAGAAGATCATGACCAGCACGACACAGGTGCCACCCGATGCATCCGAGACAGGACCCCTCGAACGACACGTGGTGGCAGTTGCCGCTGTGGTCGTGCTGGGTGCCGTCATGACTGTCCTCGACTCCACGATCGTCAGCGTCGCGATCGAGACGCTGGGACGCGACTTCGGCTCGCCGTTGCCGACGATCCAGTGGGTCATGACGGGCTACATGCTGGCGCTGGCGGCGGTCATCCCGCTGACCGGCTGGGCCGCGGCGAGGTTCGGAGGCAAGCAGGTGTGGCTCTTCTCGCTCGCCCTCTTCATCGGCGCCTCGGCGCTGTGCGCGACTGCGTGGTCGATCGAGAGCCTCATCGCGTTCCGCGTCCTGCAGGGTCTCGGCGGCGGCATGGTCATGCCGGTCGGCATGACGCTGGTCGCGCAGGCCGCGGGCCCCCAGCGCATGGGGCGGGCGATGAGCATCGTCGGCATCCCCATGATGCTTGGGCCGGTGCTCGGACCGGTCGTGGGCGGTCTCGTGGTGTCCAACATGTCGTGGCGGTGGATGTTCGTCCTGAACGTCCCGCTCGGCCTCGCCGCCCTCTGGCTGTCGTCGCGAGTCATCGAGCGCAAGCCCAGCATGCCTGCGGAGCGGCTGGACGTCTTCGGGCTCTCGGTGCTGACCCCCGGCGTCGTGGCGTTCGTGTACGGATTGTCGGTGCTCGCGGAGCGCGGGGGACTCGACGAGGTCAGGGCCTGGGTTGCCGTCGGAGCGGGCGCCGCGCTGATCGCGACCTTTGCACGGCACGCGCTGCGGGCCGACAAGCCGTTGCTGGACCTGCGGCTGTTCGCCCATCGGACCTTCACCCTCGCGGTCACGATCCAGGTGCTGCTCGGCGCCGTGCTGATCGGCTCGATGCTCCTGCTGCCGCTCTACTACCAGGTCGTCCGGGGCGAGTCGGCCAGCGTGACGGGCCTGCTGTTGGTGCCACAAGGCGTCGGTGCGGCCCTGGCCATGGCCGTCACCGGCCGGCTCGCCGACCAGGGCAAGGGACGGGTCGCCGTGCTGACCGGGCTGCCGCTCATGGTGGCGGGCCTGGCCGTCTACACCGCGTCGACGGCCGGCACGAGCTATGTCGTGATGTCCGCGGCACTGCTCGTGATCGGCATCGGGACGGGCTGCGTCATGGCACCCGTCATGGCGACGGCATATGCCAAGCTCGACCGGGCCGCGATGCCGGGAGCGACTGCGACGCTCAACGTGACCCAGCGGATCGGCGGGGCGATCGGCACGGCGATCTTCGCCGCCGTGCTGCAGCACCAGCTCAGTCGGGCCCGGACCGGCGGAGCCGACGTCGTCGAGGCGACTGCGGATGCATTCGGCAGCACGTTCTGGTGGCCCCTGGCCCTTGCCGCGACGGCGATCGTGCCGGCGGTGCTTCTGCCCCGCGCACGCCGGACCTCTGGCGACGCCGACTGATCAACCCGACAATCGAGAGAGAAGGAGCAGAGTCATGACAGTTCAGCTCAATCACACGATCGTGGAGTCCCGGGACAAGCGGGAGGCGGCGACGTTCTTCGCGGAGATCCTCGGGCTGCCCGACCCCCAGGCGTACGGGCCGTTCCTGGTGCTGCAGACGGGCAACGAGGTCTCGCTCGACTTCATCGACACGCAAGGTTCGGTGCACCCGCAGCATTACGCCTTCCTGGTGGGCGACGAGGAGTTCGACCAGGTGTTGGCTCGCATCAAGGATCGCGGGCTGTCCTACTGGGCCGATCCGTTCCACGGCCAGCCCGACGAGATCAACCACAACGACGGTGGCCGCGGGGTCTACTGGTCCGACCCCAACGGTCACAACCTGGAGATCATCACGCGTCCGTACGGAGGGTGAACGACAGCGCCGCGGCCGGGTGGCCGCGGCGCTGTCGTCAACCTCTCCCTATCCCTTCAGGCTGCTGAAGAACTCGCGGAGGTCGGCGGTGACGACGTCGGGACGTTCCAGCGAGGCGTAGTGGCCGCCGGTCTCGTGCTCGGTCCAGTGCACGACGTTGCTGTTGTCGCGGTCGGCGAACGTCCGGATCGACTTGAAGTCGTCGGCGAACACCGCGACGCCCGTCGGTGCGTGGTTGACCGCGGGCTCCGTCTCTGCGTGAGCCTCGGAGTAGTGGTAGCGGCCGACCGTCGCCGAGGTGTTGGTGAACCACTCGAGCGACACCTCGGTGAGGATCTGCTCGGGCGTGACCAGGCTCGTGCCGTTGCCGAATGACATGAACAGCTCGTTCCACGCCAGCTGGCCGACGGGGGAGTCGGAGATCCCGACGGCGACCGTCTGCGGTCGCGACGCGTTGATCGCGTTGTACCCGCCGACGGACTGGAACCACTTCATGTGCTCGAGCGCCGCGTAGTCCTTGGGCTCCAGCTTCTCGAACTCCGCCGGCTCGCCCGACGGGAACGAGAAGAGCTGCAGGACGTGCAGGCCCAGGAAGCCTTCGGGCTGCATGAGGCCGAGCTCGCGGGCGACCATCGCGCCGCCGTCGCTGCCGTGGGCACCGTAGGTCTCGTAGCCGAGCCGGCGCATCAGGGTGTCGTACGTACGAGCGACGCGCGCCATGGTCCAGCCGTGGTCGGTCACCGGCGTGCTGAACGCGAATCCGGGCATCGACGGCACGACGACCGAGAACGCGTCCTCGGCCTTGCCGCCGTGGGCGACCGGGTCGGTGAGCGGGCCGATCATGTCGAGGAAGTCGACGAACGATCCGGGGTACGTGTGGAGCAGCAGCAGCGGCGTCGCGCCGGCCTCGGCCGACGGCACGTGGATGAAGTGGATCGTCTGGTCGTCGATCTCCGTCAGGTAGTGCGGGAACTCGTTCATGCGCGCCTCCTGAGCACGCCAGTCGAACTCGCCGCGCCACTGGGCCACCATCTCCTGGAGGTAGTGGTTGGGCACGCCGTACGTCCAGTCGTCGCCGGGTGCCGCTGCGGGATAGCGGGTGCGGGCGAGCCGGTTGTCGAGGTCGTCGAGATCGCTCTGGGGGATGTCGATGACGAAGGGGCGGATGTCGGATGAGGTGTTTCGCGATGTGGTCATGAGACAACCGTAGAATCGATATAGGAACAGTTCTTTCCTAGTTTTGAGATAGTTTTCAGACATGTCTGGAACGTCTGCGAGGCTCCTCGCTCTCCTCTCCCTCCTGCAGTCCCGACCGCAGTGGTCGGGCACCGAGCTCGCCGAGCGTCTCGAGGTCACGACCCGCACGATCCGCAACGACGTCGACCGACTTCGCAACCTCGGCTACCCGGTCAATGCCGAGCGGGGCGTGCACGGCAGCTATCGGCTCGGCGCCGGCGCGGCCCTTCCGCCACTGCTGCTGGAGGACGACGAGGCGATCGCGGTCGTGCTGGGCCTGCGAGCTGCGTCGACCAGCTCGATCGAGCGGGTCGCCGAGAGCAGTGCGATCGCCCTCGCCAAGCTCGAACAGGTGCTGCCGTCGAGGTTGCGGCGGCGGGTCAACACCCTCTCGCAGGTCACGACCCAGGTCGCCGACGATGCCGGCATCCCCGACGCGGACCCGCGGTTCGACCCCGAGATCCTCACGGCCGTCGCGGCCGCCATCCGCGACGTCGAGTGGCTGCGCTTCGAGTACGACGGCGAGCCCCGGCTGGTCGAGCCGTACCGGCTGGTCAGCTGGGAGCGTCGCTGGTATCTCCTCGGCCGTGACCCGGAGGGCGACACGTGGGGGGTCTTCCGGCTCGACCGGGTCGTGCTGCGCATGCGTACGGGCCGCCGGTTCAAGCCCCAGCCGCTGCCGGACGACGACGTCAGCGCATACGTCATGCGGGCCGTCGCGTACGAGGGCTGGGCCGTGCACGCACGCATCACCGTGCTCGCGCCGGCGTCGGCCGTCAGGGAGCAGATCAATGCTGCCGTCGGCATCGTCGAGCCGATCGACGACGAGACCTGCCTGCTCATCACGGGCGCCGACAGTGTCTCGACGTTGGCGGTGTACGCCGGTCTGCTGGACATGGACATCCGGGTCCAGGAGCCGCCGGAGCTGGTCGAGCGCATGAAGGTCTTGAGCCGCAGGTACGGCGACGCAGTCACCTGATGGCACCGCCCCGGGACGGGGTGCCGGCATCACGTTTCAGTTGGTCGCCTGAGCCGATGCATCGGTCCACGCGATGCGCGTCACGAGCGCCCGATGATCGGTGCCCGGCACGGCCCGCACGTGGGCGTCCGTGGTCGTCAAAGGGCCCCGCATGAAGACGTGGTCGAGCCCGAAGAGCGATGGCAGCTTCATGCCGACGATCCGCACACGCTGCGACGGCGATGGCCAGGTCGGGCGCCAGATGAGCCCGGCGTCGGAGCTGGCGTCGCGGTAGTCGGAGTCCAGGAGCCGCCGGATCTGGGGGTGGTCCAACGTGGCGTTGAAGTCGCCGACCACCATGGTCGGGCCTCGCGACGCCTTGGCCGTCGCGAGGATGAGGTCGAGATCCTTGGACCACTGCCGTACGCCGTTGTTGGGCGCGATCGGGTGCACCGCGAGGAGGCGCAGCGGGCCACCGGCGGTGGCCATCTCGATGCCGAAACCAGGCGAGCTGGTGTTGATCTCGGTGTGGTCGCTCAGCGGATGGTTCGTGAAGACCATGATCCCGTCACGATTCCCCTCCGGGGTGCCGGCCCGATGAGGCAACCGTCGCTCGAGCCCGCGCTGGTCCAGCTCGGCGAGGGCGGACGGGGTGATCTCCTCGACGACGAGGACGTCGACGTCCTGGCGATCCACCGCATCGAGCAAGGCATCAGGGTCGGCCCGGCCGATGTGCAGGTTGACCGTCATGACGGTGAGGGCTCGATGTGTCGCCGACCCGGGCGCGTTGGCCAGGAACGGCTCGACGAACCACCACACGTGGAGGAGGAGCAACGACGTGACGACCGCCAGCACCGGCGCCGCGACCGGCCGGGCCACGCTGCGGAGATCCCACGACAGGGCGACCAGCACGGCCACCGCCAGTGTGTACGGGATGATCGCCACCGGTGTGAACGCCCGCAGGATGACCCACTGGAGGGTGTCCCCGGGCAGCAGTCGCGCCGTCGTGATGGCGAGCGTCGGGAGCACCAGCAGAGCGACGATGAGGCCCGCCACGAGCCGCGCCACCGGCAGCGGCGACTCCGCGGTTGACAGGTCAGACCTTCCAGCGACGGAGCGTGACCTTGGCGTTCCGCAGGGCCATGACCTCGGCGCGGAGATAGCGTCGGTGCCCACCCATGGTCCGGATCACCGTCAGGTTTCCTGCATTGGCCCACTCGCACACGGTCTTGGTGTGCACGTCGAAGATCGCAGCGACCTCGGCGGGCCTCATCAACACGTCCGGTTGGTTCACGACCTTCATACGACAACCTCCCAATCCTGAGCCGAGTACGAAAGTGCTGCGGACATGTGTCTGACGGCCATGAAAAAACTCCCCTGTAGTTGGTTCGCGCCTGAAGGATCTCGTCCCGGCGGCGGTTTCACGCCGATTCGGGATAACCAGAACAATGCAGCCGATTGCGCCGCGCGACAGCAAAAATGCCGAAGTGCTACGGGGGTCCGCAATCGCCCGAAATGGAGGGTTGCGGGGGTCCACAACACCTGCGGCTAGCCGCCATCGCAGGTCGTGACCGGTGGCCGGGGTGTGCCGCAAGAGGGCTCACTCGCAGCTCAGCGCCTCAGGAGTCCGACGACGTCCCGTTCGGGGGTGAGATGTCGGCGACGTTGGCGCCGGTGAGCACGGCCACGAGCTGTGCCCTCGACGGGACACCGAGCGAGCGGTAGATGTGGGTGAGCCGCAGCTCGACCGTGCGGACCGACACCGACAGCTCTTCGGCGATCTCCCGGTTGCGCAACCCGTGCACGACCCGCTTCGCGACCTCCTGCTCGTCCGGGTTGAGCTGCTCGAGCATCTCGGCGCCATCGCCGGTCGCCGGCGCTGCCGTGCGCGCCGGCACGAGCTGTTCCGTGCGCGCCGCCCAACCGTCGGCTCCGGAAGCCTGGAATGCTGCGATGGCCGCCATGCGGGTGTGGCGGCTCTCCACCGGCATGCCCAGCTGTTCCTGGCGGATCGCCAGGCTCCTCAACGTCCGTCCCAGCTCGTAGGGCAGCTCGTCGCGGCCGAAGGCCCTGACGGCTGCGTCGAACAGTGCGAGCGACGGCCGACCGGGCTCGACGAGGGCCCGGGCACGCAGCAGGGCCAGGTCTCCCCACCTCGATCGGTGTGAGGAGAGCCGGCGCTCGAGAGCCGCCGCGGCGGCCGCGGCTTCTTGCGTACGGCCGGTCATGACACACGCCTCGGTGTAGTCAGCCCAGTGGCGCAGCAGGGTGGGGTTGCGAAAACGGGTCGAGGCGGCACTGACCAGGCGCAGCTCGATGACCGCCGCGTCCGTGTCGCCGGTCATGAGGCGCAGTGCTCCGCGCAGTGCGATGGCTCGCGCCCGGAGCGCTGGACAGGCCTCGAGCGACGCGAGCTCGATGCACGTGTCGATGAGCTCGTCCGCCTCGTCCGCCTCTCCGAGGGAGTAGGCGTACCACGCCTGGACGTAGGCGAAGGCTGACGTGCCGCGGCTGAGCGAAGGCGCTCGGCCCTCCCAGGAGTCCACCGCAGCGCGGGCCAGCCGGTACTCGTTCGCCTTGAACTCGTTGCGGATCGTTCCGTACGTCGCCAGGTCGTGTCGAAGCGCATGCTGGGTCGCCCGACGGTTCTGGACGACGGTGAAGAGCTGCCTGGCCTCGGAGTAGGCCTCGCGCAGGGTCAGGCCACGAGCCCGCAGCAGCAGGAGGTCGGTGTCTGCGGTCATGGAGTCGTCGAGCCCGGCGGTGGGGGCGGACTCGATCATGGTGCCTTCCAGGCCGTCGATGACGTCCCTCATGGCCAGCAGCTTGAGTCGGGTCTGCTCGGAAACGTTGTCGGCGAGGAGCATGCCGTGCTCGACCAAGCGGCGGGCCTCTTCGGTCTCCCATCGCTCCGACCGGTACGCAGCCACGAGGCAGAGCATCGCGCACGCGCCTTCGGGGTTGGCAGCGGCATGCAGGTCGGCGAGCGTCGACAGCTCGTCGTCGACCAGGTTCTTCTTGTTGAACAGCTGGGCCATGAGCCGGATGTTGAGGATGTCCATCGCTTGCTCGGGAGCTGTCGCCGATGCGCGGGCGCGGGCGCTGTAGCGGTCGGCCAGCATGAGGTGACCGTCCCTCAGCAGGTGGTTGCACAACCGGATCAGCAGGTCCGTGTGGTCTTCGATGTGCTCGGCTCGGCTCAGGGCACGCTCGGCGAATTCCACCGCCGACCCGATGTGGCCCTCGTCGGCGAGCGACGTGGCAGCAGCGAGGAGCTCGTCGGCACTCTGTGGCCCGCGGGAAGCCGAGCTGTGGTGCCACGTCGCCAGTCGCTCGTCATGTGGTTCACATGCCTCCGCCAGGGTCGCGTGGTGCTCGCGGCGTGACTTGGAGGTCTGGTCCCAGTAGAGGCAGCTGCGCAACCGCTGATCCGTGAACGTCAGGTACGGCCCCCGGCGTTTGAGCAGGCCGGCGTCGATGAGGTCCTCGATGTCGTCGGCTGCATCCGGCAGGACCCGGCCGAGCGCGGCGAGGTGACCCAGCGGAGACAGGGCGGCCAGCTGAAGGATCTCCCGCGCGGTGGAGCTGAGGATGTCGAGGGTGCTGGCTGCCACTTGGTCGATCGTCCGCGTGGCGCGTGGCGGCAGGACGATCGAGGCCGACCCGTGCACCTGGTCGTCCTGCAGCTGGGCGACCTGCTCGGCAAGGATTCGCGGGTTCCCGCCGGTGTACGTGGCCAGGATGCGCAACATCGACTCGTCGAAGTCGTGGTCCTTGGCAGCGATCTCGACGATCTCGTCGTCCGAGAGCGGGAGCATCGCGACGGGGGTGAATCCGGAGACCGCCTCTGCCGACTCGACGTCGGTTGCGGTCGCCACGAGCCACAAGGACGTCCCGGCGAGGTGGGAGGCGATCGTGTCGAGGACCGTGCGGCTGGCGCTGTCCATCCGGTCGAGGTCGTCGATGAGCGCCAGTGTCGGTGGAAGGTCGAGGCCGCGGATCAGGTCCAGCAGGTCGTAGCTGGCCGCGAACAATTCGGCCGGGTCTTCGGACTCGAGCGAGAAGTAGCGGTGGGACTCAGAGGCCGGATCCTGGCCGATCGCGGCGAACAGGGACGCGAAGCCGGCGAGCGGGAATCGCCACTCCGCGGGATGGACCCGGACGAGAACGGTCGGGGTGGCCGACTCGGCGTGGGCGGTGGCCAGCAGGTGACTCTTGCCGCTGCCGTGCTCGCCGACGAGGAGCAGGGCGCTCTCTTCGGACGACCCGGGGAGAGCGGCTAGCGTCGCGAGCGCGTCGGCTCGACTGATCGACTCCATCCGTCGTCGCTCCTCACACCGGGGTCTCGTGCCAGGACTGCGCCGGCGGTGACCGGCGCACGTGCGCCCATGGATGAGTGCATTCGCGTTCCCTCCTCGTGGTCCTCCGCACCTGGTGCCGCGATCGAACCACTCGATCTGTGACACGTCCTCCACACGGTCGTGTGGGACGCCAATCCGCTCCCCCGTGACGTCATCATCACTCAAAGCGAGCAACCATTTACGCCCTTTCACGTATCTTGCCCTGCAAATGACGCCGGATTCCAGAGTTTCTGGTTTCCGGTGTCGCGGAAACCGCAGTAAGCGGAAAAATCGGAAATCGGCCGGCCCGCGGGATCGGCGAAGAGTTCAGGACGGGCGATTTCGGCAGTTGCGTACCCACCATTCGTGCCATTGCGGACAGGCGGTCGCAGGAGTGAAGTGGTCGTTGTCAGCAAGCCATGAGACGGCTCCGCCAAGCCGCTCGCCGCCAGAATGCGAGTGAGTGATGAAGGCAGATCAAGGACTTCGGGTCGGAGTCGTCGGGTGTGGATACTGGGGTTCGAAGCACGTACGGACCCTCCTGTCGCTGGAAGCGGTCTCACGCGTGTGCGTGATCGATCCGAGCGACGAGAGACGCGGCGCGGTCACCCGCGTGTACCCACGCGTCGAGGAGTACAAGACTCTCGGTGAAGCGCTGGACAAGCTCGATGCGGTGGTGATCGCGGCGCCACCGACGCTGCATGCCCCGCTCGCGCTGGAAGCCATCGCACATGGCGTCCACGTGCTGGTCGAGAAGCCGTTGGCGCCCACCGTGCAGGAGGGGCAGGCCATGGTGATGGCCGCCGAGAAGGCCGGCGTGACCCTGATGGTGGGCCACACGTTCGAGTACCACTCCGCAGTGTGGGAGCTCCGGTCGATGGTGCAGCGAGGCGATCTCGGCGACCTGTACTACCTCGACACGGCCAGACTCAATCTCGGGCTGTACCAACGCGACGTCAACGTCGTGTTCGACCTGGCCCCGCACGACGTGTCGATCCTGAACTACGTGCTCGGATCGTCGCCGTCGATGGTGGAGTGCTGGGGAGCGCGCAACGCCCACCCGAGACTCGAGGACGTCGCGCAGCTGCGCCTCTACTACGAAGACCCCGGCGTGTTCGCCAACGTGCACGTCAGCTGGCTGAACCCGAAGAAGGTTCGCGAGGTCACGATGGTCGGCAGCAACAAGATGGTGGTCTTCGACGACCTCAAGGCCGAGCAGCGCGTCAAGGTGCACGACAAGGGCGTCACCGCCATGACGGACGGCGCCGACCTCACCGCGATCCCGATGTCCTACCGGCACGGCGACATCGTGTCGCCCTACCTGGAGATGAACGAGCCGCTGCGCGTCGAGGACGAGCACTTCCTGAACTGCGTCCAGACCGGGTTGCGCCCGCTCTCGGATGGCGAGAGTGGCCTCGAGGTGGTCCGTGTGCTGGAGGCCGCGCAACGTGCCATGAGCGAAGGAGTCGCGGTCCGCCTGCCTGGCCGCGCCCGGGATCTCGCTCCCGCGCCGTCGCCTCTGGCACCCCCGACCAGCGAGGTCGTCAAGCCCGCCCTCAGCGGCGTCACCCAGGCGGAGTGGGCAGGATGAGCGCGCGTGTAGAAGCGATGGCACCGCCCCACGTGCCACCGTCGAGCTCGGTGCCGTTCCTGGATCTCGGCACCACGACCTCCGTGGTCGCGACCGAGGTTCGGGTCGGCTGGGAGAAGGTCATCGCGTCGAACCGCTTCGTCGGAGGCGAGGAGGTCGGTGCGTTCGAGGAGGAGTGGGCTGCGTACTGCGGGACCGAGTTCGCCATGGGGGTCGGCAACGGCACCGATGCGTTGGTGCTCGCCCTGCGAGCGCTCGATCTCGGCCCCGGCGACGAGGTCATCATCCCGGCGAACACGTTCGTCGCCACCGCTGAGGCCGTCGTGCTCGTCGGTGCGACCCCGCGGTTCGTCGACGTCTCCCTGGACACGGGGTTGATGGGCGCCGACGAGGTCGAGGCTGCGATCTCCGAGCGGACGCGGGCGATCATCGCGGTTCACCTTTTTGGCCAGCTCACCGACATGGAGGCACTCGGGCGATGTGCGACACGACACGGACTGGTGCTGATCGAGGACGCCGCCCAGGCTCATGGGGCGACGTGGCGCGGCATCCGGGCAGGAGGTTTCGGCGCTGTCGGCTGCTTCAGCTTCTACCCCGGCAAGAACCTGGGAGCGTTCGGGGACGCCGGCGCGGTGGTCACCTCTGACCTGGGCATCGCCGAGCGCATCCGGTCGATGCGGGACCACGGCCGGCCCGGAGGCGCCGAGGATCGCCACTACAGTCACGTCCGCATCGGGACGAACAGTCGGCTGGACACGGTCCAGGCCGTGACGCTGTCCGCCAAGCTGCGGCACCTCGACCAGTGGAACGAGGACCGCCGCCGCCTGGCCCGTCTGTACGCGACGGAGCTTCCCCCCACGGTCGTGCCACTGGGTCAGCTGCCGCACTGTCAGGGTGCCCATCACCTGATGGTGGTCCGGGTCCCGCAGCGGGATCGCGTACGCGCTGAGCTCGCGGCCCTCGGCATCGGCACCGGGGTGCACTACCCGACGCCGTGTCACCAGCTGGAGCCGTACCGGCACTGGTCTCCCGGCGAGCTGCCGAACGTGGAGCGGCTGGCGGGACAGATCGTGTCCCTGCCGATGTATCCCCGCTTGCCCGACAGCGACGTGCTCCGGGTCTGCGAAGCGCTCGCACACGTCACGGCAGATCTGGAGCCCGTCGGTGACCGGCTCGGAGAGTGAGCCCCGGCAGGTCTTCCTCTCCGAGGAGGACGGCTGGGCCTACGGACCGTGGGGGCGCGGATTCCTGCGCTGCGGCACGGTCGTCTACAGCGGGTGCACGATCGGCGAGCGACTGGAGACCGGCCACAACGTCGTGATCCGCGAGGACTGCGCGCTCGGGGACGACGTGTCGATCTGGAGCAACACCGTGATCGACTACGGCACCGTGATCGGCAACGGGGTCAAGATCCACTGCAACTGCTACGTCGCGCAGTACACGGAGATCGGTGACGGTGCCTTCCTCGCTCCGGGGGTGAGCATCGCCAACGACTTGTACCCGGGGCAGGACAGCTCGCGCGAGATGATG
The DNA here is from genome assembly GCA_963806345.1 of uncultured Actinomycetota bacterium. Taxonomy (GTDB): domain Bacteria; phylum Actinomycetota; class Actinomycetes; order Propionibacteriales; family Nocardioidaceae; genus Aeromicrobium. Next base: position 111,263 of record CAWDXV010000030.1, read on the forward strand.
TCCGGACCGTTCATCGGAGCCGGTGCTCAGCTCGGCGTGAACGTGACCGTCCTGCCGTTCGTGCGGATCGGGGAGGGCGCCATCATCGGCGCCGGCTCAGTCGTGACCCGCGACGTGGCACCCGGCACGGTGGCATTCGGCAACCCCGCCCAGCCTCACGGCCGGGTCGAGGACCTGGTCCCGGTCGAGGACCGGGTCGACGGAGCGGTACGTCCCGCCGGGCACCGGTTCTCGCTCCGGAAGCCGGAGGTGCCCGCCGCCGAAGAGGCAGTCCCATGAATGCCTGGCTGGCCGAGCACGTCGATGCGCGCCGATCGCGACGGGAGTACCGGCGCGAGGTCCGGCAGTACGTGGGCAAGCGAGCGTTCGACGTCGTGATGGCGTCGCTCCTGCTGGTCGTGCTGTCGCCCGTCATGCTGGTCGCGTTCGTGGCGGTGCGCGCCACGAGCCCCGGCGGTGCCATCTTCCGCCAGGTCCGGGTCGGGGCATTGAAGAAGCCGTTCGTCCTGCTGAAGTTCCGCACGATGGTGCAGGACTGCTCGCACGAGGCACACGAGGCCTTCGTCCGGCAGATGATGGCCGGAGACGATCCGCGGCAGCGCGACGGCATCTACAAGCTGGTGAACGACCCGCGCGTCACCCCGGTCGGCCGCGTCCTCCGGCGCACCAGCATCGACGAGCTCCCGCAGCTGTTCAACGTGCTGCGTGGCGACATGTCCCTGGTGGGACCGCGTCCCGCCCTGCCGTGGGAGGTCGAGCTGTTCCCGATCTCGGCCTCGGTCCGGTTCCTCGTGCGACCGGGGCTGACCGGACTGTGGCAGATCAGCGGCCGCAACCGGCTCACGATGCTCGACGGGCTGCGCCTCGACGTCGAGTACGTCAAGCGGTGCGCGCTGGCCACCGACCTGCTGATCATGTGCTCCACGCCGGTGACCATGTGGCGCGGGGGCGCTCGATGAAGCGAGACGTCAGCGACCCGCCGTTCGCCTCCGAGGACCTCTCGATCGGTGCCGGCGCAGCACGCGACACCATGACGGTCGCGGTCTGGACCATGATCAGCAGGGTCACCGGGCTGGCCCGGGTCATCGTGATCGGCGCCGTGCTCGGGCCGACGTTCTTCGGCAACTCGTACCAGCTGACCAACGTGCTGCCGAACCTGGTCTTCTACGGCTTCCTGGCCGGGTCGTTGCTGTCATCCCTCCTGGTTCCCGCCCTGGTGCGGCACATCGACGTCGGCGACGGCGAGGAGACCGGACGAGTGGCCGGCGGATTCCTCGGCGTCGAGTGGTCGATCCTTCTCATCGCGGCTCCTGTGGCGGTCCTCGCCGTACCCCTGTTCCTGCCCAACGGCGAGGCGACGCTGGCCCTCGCCGTTCTCGCGATCCCCCAGGTCTTCTGCTACGCGATGGTCGCCTCGGCGACCGCGGTGATGTACGCCAAGCGCCGCTACCTGCTGGCCGCGGCCGCGCCTGCCCTGGAGAACCTGGGTGTGATCGCCGTCCTGGTCCTGGCCGGCTCCATCTATGCCGATCCCACGAACGGACACGTGCCGACGGGTGCCGTGCTGCTGATCGGCGGCGGCTCCACGATCGCGGTGGTGGTGCACGCCGGCGTCCAGTGGTGGGGTGCCCGTCGGTGCGGTGTCACCCTCGTGCCGCGAGCCGGCTGGCGAGATGCGGACGTCCGGCAGGTCGTACGCCGCGCGGTCCTCTCCATGGCCCAGGCCGGCCTGCTCGCCGCCCAGACGTTGCTGCTGCTGGCCATGGCCGGCAAGGTGGCCGGCGGGACCGTGGCACTGCAGATGTCCCTGAGCTTCTACCACCTGCCGCTGGCGCTCGCGGCGGCTCCCGTTGGCCTCGCGCTGCTGCCCAGGCTGTCCCGGATGACCGGCGAGGGCGCGGCGCGCGACTTCTCCGACGCGTATCAGCGTGCTGTCGGGCTGGCCCTGTTCCTCGTGGTCCCGGCGGCGTTCGGCTACCTCGTGCTCGCGGTGCCCTTCGCGAATGTCGTGGCGGCAGGGCAGATGTCCACCACCGCCGGTGTCGCGATGGTGGCCGGATCACTGAGTGCCCTGGCCGTCGGCCTCGTGGGGGAGACGTTGTTCGTGATCTCGACGCAGGCGGCCTACGCGCGAGGCGACGCCAGGTCGCCGTTGCGCTCGATGATGCTGCAGGCGATCGTCTGCGTTGTTCTGGTCGTGCCGGCCGCGTTCGTCGACGGGCGCGCGCTGATCACCGCGTTGGGTGGCGCATTCGCCGCCGCCTCGATGGTCGGTGGCGTCCATCTGTCGCTCCGGGTCCGCCGCGGGCTGGCCCCTGCGACGAGCCGGTTGTGGCCCTCGGTCGTACGCACGATCGTCGCCAGCATCGCGATGGCTGCGGTCGCCGGGTCGGTCGCGGCCGTCGCGATGGCGACGCTGGATGGCACCTCCGGCTGGCTCACCGCCAGTGCGGCGGGCACGTTGGCCGGCGGCTTGGCCTATCTCGGGGTCCACCGGTCGCTCGGATCGGCCGAGCTGACCTGGTTGCGCGACGGAGCACGTGGCCGGGCCGTTCCCGAATCGAGCCCGGCATGAGCCTCCTCATCGCGGACGACTACGCGGCGGTCCTGGCCCGGGCCGACCGGGTCGATCGGCTGCGAGCGTTCGTCGTCCTCGTGCTGGGCGTCGTGGTCGCGGCCGGAACGGGCCTGCTCGCGGTGAAGCAGCCCGTGGCGTGCGTCGGACTGCTGCTCGGTGCGGCCCTGGCGGCTGCCGTCTGGCGACGTCCGGCGGTTGCCGCCTACGCGATCGTCGGCATCACCCCGTTGGTGGTGGGGATCGACCGCGGCAGGCTCGTGCCGCAGATGCGGGTCAACGAAGCCCTGACCTTGTTCCTCGTGGCCGTCCTCTGCGCACGTGCCGCTGTGCGGCCGCGAGCGGGCCGGTTCCACCTCCGACTCGACCCGGTGTCGCGCTCCTTCGTGTTGTTCGCGCTGGCCGCGTCGCTGCTCCCGCTCGTCTTCATGGTGGCTCGTGAGCGTCCGATCGAGATGGACGACCTGACGTACGCCGCTGTGATGTGGAAGTTCCTGCTCCTGTACGTGGTCGTGCGCCTGACGGTCCGCAGCGAGCGCGAGGTCGGCGACCACCCTGTGGGTGTCCTTGATCGCCGGCGTGCTGGTGGGCGTGATCGGCATCATGCAGTCGCTCGACCTGCTGGGCGTGCGTGCGATGCTCGAGCCGTTGTTCGCCCCGTTCGGCTACACCGACGTCGTCCAGTCCGCCCGCGCCGGTTCGACGGTCGGCCTGCCGGCGGCCACGGCGGACCTCATGGTGCTCAACCTGGTGATCGCCCTCGGCATGCTCTACCGCAAGCCGTCGCTGGCCTGGTGCCTCGCGCCGATGACGTTGGTCTTCGTCGTCGCCGTGTTCTCGGCAGCGGAGTTCTCCAGCGCCCTCGGGCTCCTGATCGCCCTCGTGTGTGTCGCGGTGCGGCTGCGCCGCCTCGACCTGCTCAAGTGGTGCGTCGTGGCCCTGCCGGTGGCGATCGTGGCGCTGTGGCCGACCATCGCGCCGCGCATCGAGGACTTCTCGTCGCTGCACGGCATGCCGACGAGCTGGCTGGTCCGCTACCACAACCTGTCGACCTACTTCTGGCCGCCGATCGTCGACGGCACCAACTTCCTGGTCGGGGTGCGGCCGGCTGCTCGGGTGCCTGTCGACGAGGGCGCCTTCGGGTTCATCTGGATCGAGAGCGGCTACCTGTGGTTGCTGTGGGGTGGCGGGCTCCCGCTGCTCGCAGCCTTCTGCTGGTTCGTCTGGACGAGCCTGCGGGCGACCGGGCCGGCCGCGCGTCTGCTGGCCGACTCCTCGGCCGTCGCTGGCCTGGCCGCGTACACGGGGCTGGTCTCGTGCGTCGTCCTCATGATCTTCGACCCTCACATCACCTACCGCGGCTCGGCCGACGCGTTGTTCGGCCTGTTGGCCCTGTCTGCCTGTGGACACCAGGTCGTCGAGAAGAGCCGGCGACGACAGCATCGATCTACCCAAGGAGAAGCACCGTGAAGGCATCGACACTTCCGAGTGACCGCGAGACGGGCATGTTCCGTCTCTACGCCTGGGTGATGATCGTCACCGTCGGCCTGGCCGTCGGCGTAGCGCTGTTCAGCACCCGGACCGCCCCGCAGTACTCCGCCAGCGCCGAGGTGCTGGTCGGCCCGACGATCACGTCGAGCGGCAACTACATCGAGCCCTCGATGCCGACCGAGCAGCGGGTGGCGACATCCGCGGACGTGATCGGCAACGCGGCCGCGAAGCTGGGGGTGACGTCGACGCAGGCCACGCAGCACGTGGCCGTGACGGTCCCGGTGGACACCAAGATCCTCGTGATGTCCTACACGGATGACACCCCGGCGGCGGCGCTCTCCGGAGCCAAGGCCATCGCTGAGTCGTACCTGCGCGCCAAGAATCCGGAGGACGGCAAGAACCCCGTGGCGAGCATGGTCAGCCCGCCGGAGCGGCCGTCCACCCCGGTGGGTACCAACTACCCGGTGATCCTGGGTGCGGCGGTCGTTGCCGGTCTCCTGGTCGGATTCGGTCTGGCGCGGACCTGGGACCGGGTCCGCGGCCGGATCCGCACGGTCGCCGACGCCGAACGATGCGCCGGGCTGGACGCATTGATCGTGACGCCGCCCCTGCCGCGGAGGTCGATCGATCGTCATCCGCGTTTCCTCGCCGGTCGATCGCAGCTCACCTCGCTGGCCGCACGGGTGCTGGGCCAGGTCGAGGAGGGGCACCAGTCCAGCCTGCTGGTGACCGGGGCTGCCACCGACTGCGGCAGCACCGCGGTCGCCGCGACGACTGCAGTCGCCTTGGCGCGGATGGGGCGCGTGGTGGTGCTGGTGACCGCCGATGACGAGGTCGTCACGCGCATGTCCCGTGAGCGCGATGCGAAGCGCAAGACCGAGCGGCCGCCGCGTGACCTGTGGCCCGATGCCCGGCCCGCCGAGCAGGACGGACTCCACCTGGTCTCCGTGGCGGAGTGGGACGCAGCCGGCGTCGCAGCGGCGAGGCTGACGAACCTCTTGCCCGAGCTCCACCAGCGGCTGCCCGAAGCGCTGATCGTCATCGACGGTCCGCCGGCGTGGTACAGCGCGGGAATCGCCCTGCGGGTGGACGAGATCCTGCTGGTCGTGGCGTTGGGACGCGGTTCGCGCAAGTCGTTGGCGACTGGCGGTGCAGGCGCTCGATCATTGTGCGCGAGAAGTTGATGGGCCTCGTCGTCACACCGCGCGGCCGCCGTGGGCGGCCCCAGCTCGGCTCGCTCAGGGAGTGGGCCGCGCGCCAGGTGAAGAAGGTCGTGTTCCGGGTCGCGCCGCCGGCGATGGACTCGGAGTCGATGGCCGGTCGCGTGTCGGGGCTCGCAGCGCCTTCCGCCCCGAGCTGGACTGAGAAGAAGGTGATCCAGGCCGTGCGGTCGAGTGTCGCCAAGTCGAACCGGCCCGCCGACGTCGCACGTCGCCCGAAATCGAAATCGAGCGGTGAGCCGACGAGCTCGGTGTTGTCGTGATGTCGACCAACGTGACGACGGGGAAGGGACGGCTCTGGGCCGTCCTCGTCGTGGTGCTGCTGCTCACTGCCGTCATCGCGCTGGTGGCCGTCAGCGTGCGCGACGCGACCATGGCGACGGACCGGCGAGACACGCCAGGTTCCACGGTGGCTCCCGATCCGGACGGATACTTCAAGACGAAACCGGCCGGCGCGTGGAAGACCCTGCCCTCGGACGAGGAGTGTTCCCGGGAGGTTCACCGCTCACCCTGGGAGCCGCGACCCAGCAACGCCAAGGCCAATCACGCCAAGCCCGATGCCGCGGCCGTGCACAAGTCGCTGACGTCGCGGCCGCGGGGCAACCCGGACACGTACGACGCCCGCTACAACACCTGGCTGCTCCCACGGGTGAGTGGGCAGAACACCGGCACGACGGACGAGAACATCCAGTGGGCGGCCTGCAAGTGGGGGATCTCCGACAACCTGCTCAGAGCCATGGCGGCCGCGGAGTCGACGTGGTACCAGGATCTGCACGAGGGCGACGGCTCCTGCGTCGAGAAGCGTGGCTGCGGCGACATGGTGGACGAGGCGACGCCTGCGTCCCGGACCTTCTGCGACGAGCTGAACCGGTTCGGGTACGACTACAGCCGCGACTACGGCGAGGGGATATGCCCGAGGACGTTCTCGATCATCGGGGTCATGTCGTGGCAGGACCCCGACTGGGGACCGATGGACGACAACCAGAACGGGACGTTCCCGTTCAACCGGGACTCGACGGCATTCGCACTGGACTACGCCGCCTCCCACCTGCGCGGGTGCATGGAGGGCTGGATCAGCTGGCTGAGCAGGCGCGACGGATTCCGCAAAGGTGACGTCTGGGGATGTGTCGGGGTCTGGTACGCCGGTGACTGGAAGATCCCGGCGGCACGCGACTACACGGCCCGGGTCAAGTCACTGATGAACGATCGGATCTGGCTGCAGCCGAGCTTCGCGGACTAGGCGAAGCCGGCGCCTGCGGCCGCTGGCCAGCTCGGCGATGATCGCCAGGTAGACCTCGCTCTGCCGCTCCCACGCGAGGTGGAGCCGGACCCGCTCGCTGCCCACCTCGCCGAGGCGCGCACGCTCGGCGGAGTTGTCGAGCAGGCGGATCAGCTCGAGGGCGATGACCTCGGTCTCACCGGGAGGGACCAGGACGCCGGCGCCCTCGGCAAGCCGCCGGGTCTCCTGCACGTCGTACGCGACGAGTGGCAGCCCGACCCCGAGGTACTCCATCGCCTTCACGGGAGTGACCTCCGGCTGCAGGGAGGTGTCCACGCCGATGTCGGCCGCGGCGAGATGACGGTACAGGTCCAGCTCGGGCAACCACCCGGGGAACCAGACGTTGTCGCGCAGGCCCCGCTCCTCGACCATGGCCTGCAGCTCCTCGAGGCACTCGCCGTTGCCGAGCAGCATGAAGCCCACGTCGTCGCGGCCCCACTCGCGAACCACGAGCTCCGCGACCCTGACGACGTCGTCGACCCGGTCCTGCCGGCCCATCTTCCCGGCCCACGTGACGACCCACGGGAAGCCCCGGCGCAGCTCGGTCCGGCTCGCAAGGTGCTGGACATCCTGCGCACGGTCGAGCCGGTCGAGGACCGGGCCGTTGCGGACGACGTGGATGCGTTCGGGACGGCCACCGGCAGCGATCAACCGGTCGCGCAGGTGGTCGTTGACGGTCACGCTCGCGTCGACGTTGGCCTGGGTACGCCGCTCCAGCCAGTGCAGCACCCGCATCGCCCGCGCCGGGGCGGTCGCGTAGCGCTGTGCGAAGGTCTCCGGCATCAGGTCGCGCTGGTCGAGCAGCACCCGCACGCCGAGCCGGCGAGCGACCGCCGTCATCGGGAAGTACAGGTCGGGCGGCTGGCAGATCTGCAGGACGTCGATGCGGTCGCGCATGTGCAGCTGCACCAGGCGCGGGATCTGGCGCATCAAGGAGGTGACGTACTCACGGAGGTGACCCTTCATGGACGCGCCGTCCACGGGTGCCCGGTACTCGACGAGCCGTCAGGCCCGGGCGGTTGCGCCACGGCTCGTTGGCATCGTCGCGACGGGTGATCACCGTGACGCGATAGCCCGCCGAGCACAGCGCCTCGACCTGCTTGCACAGCCGGTTGTCATCGGCCAGGGAGACGTTCTGCACCATCGCCGCGACGTGTGGTGCGCCCCGGTTGTCAGTCATGCGCGGCGACGGACGTGTCGGGAACCATGACCCTGGCGTGGCGACCGACCGGCGGTGACGACCACGCCACCACGGCCTCGCCGGCGGCAGGGCCATGGACGGTCCAGACGCCGTCGGCCAGCACCGGCGTCGACTGGGCCCGGCGGCGCCACCAGGACGCAACCTCCCGGGGCAGCGCATGCCATGCGTCGGGGTCGGCGCGGAGCTGGTCCAGCAGCTCTTCCCACGCCGTCAGCATCCCCGGGCAGTGGACGTAGTCGGGATGGGCGATCATCAGGACCATCCCGCCCCGGGCCCGGAGCGCGTCGACCTTCGCCCGCCACACCGAGCCGTCGGTCATGCCGAGGATGTCGAACAGGGTGTGGTCCTGCGGCAACGTCAAGGGCAGCTCGACGAGGTCGTCGATGAAGAACGGCAGGTACGTGCAGCAGCCGCCGGGCGTCGGCTCGTGCGGCGCGCTGTCGGTGTAGGACGAGTCGTAGTCGAAGCCCAGCAGCGGCATCAGGTCCCACGATCGCTGGGTGGCCGGAGACCTGAAGCCGACGGCACCCCACCGGTCCGCCCACTCCCGGATCGCCGGGAGCCGCTTGCGCAGCATGCGCTTGGACGCCAGGTCCTTGCCGTCGTGGCGCAGGCCGTGCACGCCGATCTCGCAGCCCTCGGACCGCAGCCGGTCGAGCAGCTCGTCGGCCACCGGGTAGCGCTCGGGCACGAGGTTCCATGAGGATCGCAGGCCACGAGCCCGCTCGGGCGCCCGGAGTGCCTCGATCGAGTCCCGGCCCGTCGAGGTCTCGACGTCATGCGTGAGGACGAACGCCGAGGTGTGACCGTTGGGCCACGCATGGACGTACGGGACGGGTTCGCCGGCGATCTGCTCGAGCCGGCGCAGGAGCCAGTCGTACAGGTCGTGCAGGGCGTGCTCCTCGGGCCACCCGGGGAAGTCGGGGTACGTGTGATGTGCGGCGTGGCGCCGGCGGAGCAGGAGCTGCACCTTCCGCGGCAGCACCGGCCGGATCGTGTAGTAGATCGTCACCAGCAGGTGACGGAGCCGGTTGCGCAGGCGCGCGTCGCCGAGCATCGTGTAGCGCTCCGACCACAGCCACGACATCGCCTCGCCGGGGTCGAACGGGAGGAAGAGGCTGCCTTGATCGTTGGTCCAGACGTGCCCCACGGCGGTGCCTTGGGGATTCTGGACGGGGGTGAGGGGCCGCCACCCCTCACCCCCGGTCCACCGACGGCATCCGAGATCCTCGGGTGACCCGGTGAAGACCGGGCACACGAGGTTGATGCCATCGAGCTTGTGGTGGCCGGCCTTGGTGCCCGGCGCGTGACGGCCCGCGTCGGCGCGGGCCCAGAGGAGCCTCGGCCCGAGCGGCGACGAGGAGGCGTGCAGTGCGCCGACATGCTTCGGCAGGTTGCGGCCCATGCTCCGGTCCACGGTGACCGGGACACGCATGTAGTCGGCGAACTCGAAGGGGACCGATGACGTGAACATGTGACACCTTCTTGTCTAGAGTCCGCGACGGACGGCGAGGAAGGGCAGCAGCCCCACCTCGGCCACCGCCGGCAGGGGATCGTCGGCCGACCAGACCGCGCCCACGTCGATGCCGCGCAGGGAGCGGAGGTAGTCACGGGCGCGGAGACGGCGTTTGCTGATGTCCCGGACGGCGTTCGGCATGTCGGTGGCGAGCCGCGCCCACCGCACCCCGGCGCGGGCGCGGCAGGGCTCCACCGCCAGCCCCATCTGGTCCCGGAACAGGAGAGTGGGGAAGTCGACGCCGGCCGCGGCGCCGAGGCTGTGGTAGCCCCACGTCCGGGCGTTGACGTCGAGCAGCTTGACCGTGCCGTCGCGCTCGTCCCGCTTGTACTCCAGCTCGACCAGGCCGTAGTAGTTCATCTCGCGGAGCAGCCGCAGGGAGGGCTCCTCGAGCTCGGGCAGGTCGACGGTCTCGACGAGGGTGCTGGCGCGGCCGAAGTCGGAGGGATGCTGGCGTCGTCGCACGACGGTCATCGACCCGACGGGCTCGCCGTCCTTGACGAACGCGCAGTACGCGAGCTGGCGCTCGCCGCCGCCGGGGACCAGCTCCTGGACGATCACCTCGTCCGCCGGGATGATCTTGGTGGCCAGGCGGAACTTCTCGATCAGCTCGGCCCGGTCGTTCGCGCGCCACGCCTTGGCGCCCGTGTCGTAGAAGAAGTGCTCCTTGATCGCGGGCTTGATGATGACGGGACTGTCCAGCGCGATCTCGGCCAGGTCGGCCTCGCTGCGCGGGAACCAGCACCGGGGCACACCGATCCCGAGCCGCTCGGCGACCTGGTAGGTCTGCCGCTTGTCCCACGCGACCTCGACCGTCTCCCACGTCGGCGTCGGCACCCTGAACGTTCGTGCCAGCTCGTCCCGGTTCTGCGCCACAGCCGCGACGGTCTCCTCGCGCGTCGGGAACAGCACCCAGCCGTCCAGGCCGAACCGACGGGCCGCCTCGTGGAGGGCGTCCATCGTGGCCTCCGAGCTGCGCAGTGAAGGCACCCGAAGGGAACGCTGGACGTACCGAGACCGCGGCGAGATCGAGAGCTCGTCGTCGAGGACCGCGACCGGGATGCCGCGCCTGCCAAGGCTTCGGGCGATGCCGAGTCCTTGGTAGTCGCCGCCGATCACGAGCGCTCCCGGCGTACGGCTCGGTGCCGCCCGCCTGGAGGCTCGGCTGGTCGCGGTCGTCGACATCAGGCGACAGCCTGGTGACGCGGTGCCCGGCGAGGTGTACGTCGATCCTGCGCCGCGACGGTCTTGGCGACCGCCTTGGAGCTGAACCAGCTGCCGGCCACGAACCGCATCACCGGGCCGTACGACCGGGCGGCCGGGGCCCCCAGGAAGTGCAGCCGGGGCACGGAGGACTCCAGGCCACGCTTGAGGACCGGATAGCCATCAGCGCAGCGGACCTGGTCGGCCAGCGTCTTGTCGAGGAAGGGGTAGCGCCGGATGTCGACGTCGTACCCGGTCGCGAACAGCAGGTGGTCGACCCGGCGACGCGTGCCGTCCGACAGCTCCAGGTCGAGCTTGCCCTGGTTCGGGACCGCGCTCTTGACCACCGCACCCGGGGTGATCGGCACGTCGGGCAGTCGCGGCTTGAGCCAGGACGCACCAGCCGGCCGGATCGCACGGGCGGCGATCACGTCGAAGATCGGTCGGGGGAAGCGACGGAACACCTCGGGAGTCGCGACGAGCCGCGAGATCCCGATCGGTCCGACGTCGGTGGGTGCATAGAACAGTGGGGCGAACCGGCCCAGGCCGTCGATCAGGCCGTCGCCGTGCAGGTAGTGGACCTGTGGCTGCCTGGCCAGCACCTCGACCTCGACGCCACCCTCGTGCATCAGTGCGGCGGACTCCAGCGCGCTCTGCCCGGCCCCGATGATCGCGACGCTCTTGCCGCGGAACGGCTCGTAGTCGCCGTGGTCGGCCACGTGGGAGGCCAGCTCACTCGGCAGCCCGCGCAACATGGCCGGCCGCCGGCTGAACTCGGCGATGCCCGCAGCCACGAGGACGCGGCCGGCCCGGAGGTGGGTGCCGTCGTTGAACGTGAGCTGGAAGCCGGCGTCGGTGCGCTCGAGGTGCACGACCTGTCGGCGGATGACGTCCGGCGCGACGCGCTGCTGGTACCAGTGGCCGTACTCGATGAAGGTCTCGAGCGACAGGTGCCGCTCGACCACGGCCTGGGTCGCCTCGGTGTAGCCCTCCATCGACAGGGGACCGGTGACCTCGCCGATCGACGATCCGTTGCGGCGTGAACGCATCCACAGCCCCTGCGGCATGGTGTGCCAGAACGACATGGGGTCGCCGATCACGCATACTTCGCGCCCGGCAGCCCGAAGGCGCTCGGTGGCTCCCAGGCCATGGGGACCGGCCCCGATCACCGCAATTTCCGTCTCGTCCATCGCCGTCTCCATTTCTGACGTGAGGTGTCATGGAGACAGGGCCTCACGGGTGGTTTTCACCGACGTTAGGCGCAGGCGTGAGACGGCATAATCCCACGTTCGGACCATCTTTTAGCCGTATTGGCAGGATGACGACAAATCGCACATTTGGTGTTGATCCACCAGGCTGACCAGCTGGCCAGTCGGGCAGGTGAGCCCCTGCGCGCGCTGGTCCGGCAGGACTCCGTCGGGCGCTGAGCGCCCTCCTCCCCGAATCCTGAACGCCGGGGAGCTGCGACATGATCTCGCGTTTCTGACTGCGCCCCCGGCAGGACTCCGTCGGGCGCTGAGCGCCCTCCTCCCCGAATCCTGAACGCCGGGGAGTTGCGACATGATCTCGCGTTTCTGACTGCGCCCCCGGCAGGACTCCGTCGGGCGCTGAGCGCCCTCCTCCCCGAATCCTGAACGCCGGGGAGCTGCGACATGATCTCGCGTTTCTGACTGCGCCCCCGGCAGGATTCGAACCTGCGCTTCCGCCTCCGGAGGGCGGCGCTCTATCCCCTGAGCTACGGGGGCCAATACGGCCAACTGCGGTGTGAGCCTACCCCACAGGCGCTACCGTGTTGCCGGTGCCCAGAGTGCTTGTCGTCGACGACACCGCCTCGATCAGATTCCTCATACGTACCAATCTGGAGCTTGCCGGATTCGACGTCGATGAAGCGGTCGACGGCGCGGATTGTCTCGAGTTCCTGCGCTCGGGTGAGGTCATTCCCGACGCCATCACGGTCGACGTCATGATGCCGCGGCTCGACGGCATCGCGACGGTCTCGGCGATCCGCGCGGATCCCAGGACGCGGCACATCGCGATCGTGATGGTGACGACGCAGGGGCATCCGGCCGACATCCAGCGGGCCAAGCAGGCCGGCGTGGATGCGTACGTCACGAAGCCGTTCGACCCCGACGCCTTGATGGCGGTGGTCGCCGAAGCGATCGAGCTCGCAAAGAATCGTGGCGACGAGTGAACGAAGTCCTTGAGTGGTGACATCCCGAGACGTACGGTTGCTGTACACGGATTGGAGGTGGTTCGAGGATATGAATAGCTCTTGGACTTGTGAGGTGGCTGTCCGCTAGCCGCAAGGCTCAGCTAGTGGCAGCGAATACACCGCAGCCACCCGACCCGCAGGGCGTCGAGTTGTCCACTCGACCGCGCTCCTACTCTCCGGAGGCGAGCGCAGCCCTGCGGGTCGTCCACGTTCAGGGGGTATGCGAAGGGCCGATAGTCTTGGTGGGTGACTCCTGAGCAGCTTTCTGCGGCCATCGTCGGTGCCCTCACCTCCCTCAGCGAGGCGGGGACGATCACGCTGCCCGACGGGGTGCCGGCCGAGGTGCTCGTGGAGCGTCCCAAGGTCAAGGAGCACGGCGACTACGCCACCAACATCGCGTTGCAGCTGGCCAAGAAGGCCGGCATGAACCCACGCGAGTTCGCGCAGCTCCTCGCCGATCAGCTCGGCGCGACCGACGGCATCGCGAGCGCCGAGATCGCCGGTCCCGGCTTCCTCAACATCCGCGTCGAGGCCGGCGCCCAGGGCGCCCTGGCCCCGCAGATCGTCGCGGCTGGTGCGGCGTACGGCACCAGTGACCTCTACGCCGGGCAGAAGGTCAACCTCGAGTTCGTCAGCGCCAACCCCACGGGTCCGATCCACATCGGCGGCGTGCGGTGGGCCGCGGTCGGCGACTCGCTCGGCCGCATCCTGACGGCGATCGGCGCCGACGTCACGCGGGAGTACTACTTCAACGACCACGGCATGCAGATCGACCGCTTCGCCCGCTCGCTCCTGGCCAACGCGCGCGGCGACGAGGCGCCGGAGGACGGCTACGGCGGCCAGTACATCTCCGACATCGTCGCCAACGTGCTCGCCACGCACCCTGATGCGGCCACCTTGCCTGACGCCGAGGCGCTCGAGACCTTCCGCGCCCAGGGCGTCGACCTGATGTTCGCCGAGATCAAGAAGAGCCTCCACGAGTTCGGGGTCGACTTCGACGTCTACTTCCACGAGAACGACCTGCATGAGTCCGGTGCGGTCGAGCGCGCCATCGCGCGGCTCCGCGAGCTCGGCATGATGTACGAGCAGGACGACGCGACCTGGCTGCGTACGTCCGACTTCGGCGACGACAAGGACCGCGTCGTCATCAAGTCCGACGGCCAGCCTGCCTACATCTCCGGCGACCTCGCTTACTACCTCAACAAGCGCGAACGCGGCTTCGACCGCTGCATCATCATGCTCGGCGCGGACCACCACGGCTACGTCTCGCGGATGCTCGCGATGTGCGCCGCGTTCGGCGACACCCCAGGGGTCAACCTCGAGCTGCTGATCGGCCAGCTGGTCAACCTCGTGCGCGACGGCGAGCCGCTGCGCATGAGCAAGCGGGCCGGCACTGTCATCTCGCTGGAGGACCTGGTCGAGGCCATCGGCGTCGATGCGTCGCGTTACGCCCTCGCGCGCTACTCGATGGACTCCACGATCGACCTCGACCTCGACCTGTGGGCCAAGCAGGACAGCGACAACCCCGTCTATTACGTGCAGTACGCCCACGCGCGGCTGTCGTCGATCATCCGCAACGCGGTCGACCTCGGCGTCGTGATCGACGAGTCGACGTTCGACCCGTCGCTGCTGGCGGTCGAGCAGGAGGGCGCGCTGCTGCGGGCGCTCGCCGACTATCCGCGCATCGTCGCGCGTGCCGCCGAGCTGCGCGAGCCGCACCGCGTCGCGCGCTACCTCGAGGACACCGCCGCGGCGTTCCACAAGTTCTACGACGTCGCGCACGTGCTGCCCAAGGGCGACGAGGAGCCGAGCGACCTGCACCGGGCCCGGCTGATGCTGGTCGCCGCGACGCGGCAGGTCATCGCCAACGGCCTCGGCCTGCTCGGCGTCAGCGCCCCGGAGCGTATGTGATGAGGTCAGCCACGAGGCAGGCGCCCTGCACGGCCAGTCCGGCGATCGCGGACCGGCCTGGCTGCGTACGCCCGAGGATCCCAACGAGCTCGTCCCACACCTGTGGTCCTCGTCGGTCTCCAAGGTCGACGGCGTGCTGACCGTCGCGGGGGAGTCGGTCACCGACCTCGCCGCCGAGTTCGGCACCCCGACGTACGTCGTCGACGAGGACGACTTCCGCCGCCGTGCCCGTGGCTTCAAGGACGCGTTCCCGAGCGCCGACGTCTACTACGCCGGCAAGGCGTTCCTCTGCGTCGCGACGGCTCGCTGGATCGCCGAGGAGGGCCTCAACCTCGACGTGTGCACCGGCGGCGAGCTCGCGGTGGCGCTCAAGGCCGAGTTCCCGCCCGCGCGCATCGGCCTGCACGGCAACAACAAGTCCGTCGCCGAGCTGCGCCGCGCGCTCGAGGTCGGCGTCGGCCGCATCATCATCGACTCGATCGAGGAGATCGAGCGGCTGCGCGACCTGACCGCCGAGCTCGGCGTCACGGCGCCCGTCATGATCCGTGTGACGGCCGGCGTCGAGGCCCACACGCACGAGTACATCTCGACCTCGCACGAGGACCAGAAGTTCGGCTTCTCGATCGTCGGCGGCGACGCGCTCGACGCCGTACGCCGCGTGCTGGCCGAGCCCGGGCTCGAGCTGCGGGGCCTCCACTCGCACATCGGCTCGCAGATCTTCGTGACGGACGGCTTCGAGGTCGCCGCCCGCCGGGTCCTGCGCCTGCACGCCGAGATCGAGAAGGAGCTCGGCGTCGCGCTGCCCGAGTTCGACCTCGGCGGCGGCTTCGGCATCGCCTACACGACCCAGGACGACCCGTCGACGCCCGACGGACCTCGCTCGCGGGATGCTCAAGATCGTCGACGACGAGTGCGCTGCGATGGGCATCGACGTGCCTCATCTGTCGATCGAGCCCGGCCGCGCGATCGCCGGCCCCTCGACGTTCACGCTGTACGAGGTCGGCACCACCAAGTCCGTCGCGCTCGACGGCGGGGCATCGCGTCGCTACATCTCGGTCGACGGCGGCATGAGCGACAACATCCGGCCCGCGCTCTACGGCGCCGACTACTCCTGCACCCTGGCGTCGCGTAGCGTCCGACGCGCCGGCTCTGCTCAGCCGCGTCGTCGGCAAGCACTGCGAGTCCGGCGACATCGTGGTCAAGGACGAGTTCCTGCCCGGCGACGTCGAGGCCGGCGACCTGCTGGCCGTGCCGGGCACCGGGGCCTACTGCCGCTCGCTGGCGAGCAACTACAACCACGTACCCCGCGCCGCGGTCGTCGCCGTACGCGAGGGCGAGGCGCGCGTCATCCTGCGCCGTGAGACCGAGGACGACCTGCTCGCCCTCGACATCGGCTGACGGTGATGACCCACCGCTACGCGGCGCGCTTCGTCGCGATGGTGGTGGCGGGCGTCGTGGTCGGTGGCATCGTCGCGGCGAGTGGCGGCGGCGCGCTCTCGGTCGTGCTCGGCTGGGCCGCGGCATCGCTGGTGTACGTCGCTGGGTGTGGCTCGTCATCGCCCGCATGGGCCCGGAGGAGACCGCGAGCCATGCGCTTCGCGAGGACCCGGTCCGCGGGGTCGCCGAGGCGCTGATCCTGGTCGCCAGCCTGGCCAGCCTGGCCGCGGTCGCGATGCTGCTGGTCGACGCCCGGTCGGCCTCCGACACCCGCGGCGGCGTCCTCGCGGCGATGGCGCTGGGCAGCGTGGCGCTGTCGTGGCTGCTGATCCACACGCTCTTCACGCTGCGCTACGCCAGCCAGTACTTCTCCGGAGAGCCCGGCGGGATCGACTTCAACACCAGCGAGCCGCCGCGCTACGTCGACTTCGCCTACGTCGCGTTCTCGCTCGGCATGACGTTCCAGATCTCCGACACCAACCTGCTCACGAGCGCGTTCCGGGCGACGGCGCTGCGGCACGCCCTGCTGTCGTACGTGTTCGGCACCGTCGTGGTCGCCACGACGATCAACCTCGCCGTCAGCCTCTCCAGCTAACGCTTCAGCAGTCGGCGCGGGCCGGGGCCGGTGGTGGCGAGCCAGTCGCCGGGGTTGTAGAGCGTGCAGCTCTTGAGCGACAGGCACCCGCAGCCGATGCAGCCGTCCAGGTCGTCGCGGAGCCGCTGCAGATGGTCGATGCGGGAGTCGAGGTCGGACCGCCAGCGCTGCGAGAGCCGGGCCCAGTCGGCCTTGGTCGGCACCTTGTCGTCCGGCAGGGACTCGAGCGCCTCTCGTATCCGGGCGAGACTGATCCCGAGTCCTTGGGACACCCGGATGAACGCGATCCTGCGCAGCACGTCGCGGTGATAGCGCCGCTGGTTGCCGGTGGTGCGGTCGCTCTCGATCAGGCCTTCGCGCTCGTAGAAGTGGAGAGCGGACACCGCCACGCCGGCTCGTTCGGCCACCTCGCCAGGAGTCAGCGGCTGGTGCTTCGAGATCGTCATGACCTCAACCATACTTGGGGTTCCTGTGCTTGACCTCAACTGCACTTGAGGTTGTGGACTGTCTCCACCGACGACGAAGGAGCAGCATGCAGGCGATCAGGCAGTACGAGCTCGGTGGTCCCGAGGTCCTCCTGTACGAGGAGGTACCCGACCTCGAGCCGGGGGAGGGACAGGTACGCATCGCGGTCAGCGCCAGCGGCGTCCACTACCTCGACACCTCGCTCCGTGCGGGCTTCACGAGCGCGGTGCACCAGCCGTTGCAGCTGCCGATGACTCCGGGCCGCGAGGTTGCCGGGCGCATCGACGCGATCGGCGCCGGCGTGGATCCGTCGTGGTTGACCAAACGCGTCGTCGCTCATCTGGGCCTGGCGAGCGGTGGGTACGCCGAGCAGGCGCTCGCGGCGGTCGCGAGTCTTCACGAGGTGCCCGAAGGCATGCCGTGCGCGGTCGCCGTTGCGTCGATCGGCACGGGTCGCACGGCGGTCGGCATCCTGGACCAGGCCCCCGTCGCCGCGGACGACGTCGTGGTGGTGACGTCCGCAGCGGGCGGGCTCGGTGTCCTGCTGACCCAGGCGGCCAAGGAGGCCGGCGCGACCGTCGTCGGGCTCGCCGGGGGAGACGAGAAGGTCGCGATCACCAAGGCGCACGGTGCCGATGTGGCGATCGACTACCGCATCGACGGCTGGGACGACGTCGTCCGTCGTGAGCTCGGCGGAGACCTGGCGACTCTGGTGTTCGACGGTGTCGGCGGCAAGACGGCCGACTGCGGCGTTCCGACCTGCTCGCCCCTGGTGGCCGGCTGATGCAGTACGGCTGGTTCAGCGACGAGCCGGCGACGTACGACGACCCGGCCAGGACCGTGAAGATGCTGCTCGGGCCCCAGATGCTGGCCCGGCCCGGCGGGCTGCGCTCGCTGGAGGCCGAGGCGCTCGCCCGTGCTGGCTGACGGCAGCCGCTTACCGCTCGTCGACGCTGTCTTCGCCCTGTCGGACGCCGCCGTAGCGCATCGCGCGCTCGAGGCTCGGCAGACGTACGGCAAGGTCGTCCTGATGCCAGACTCACTCCTGTGACCGCACCCACCGCCCCGTCGGAACGGTTGTGGCTCGGTCCTCACGGCCGGGTCGTCGCGGGCATCTTCTCGCTGGCGTTTCTCGTCGCCTTCGAGTCGCTGGCCGTGATGACGGTCATGCCCGTCGTGGCCGACGAGCTGGACGGGCTGAGCCTGTATGCCCTGTCGTTCGCCGCGCCCACCGCCGTGGCCGTCGTGTCGATGACGATCGCGGGACCGTTGATGGACCGACGCGGTCCCGGACTCGCCCTGCGGGCCGGCGTGGGGATCTTCGCTGCCGGGCTGCTCGTCGCCGGTCTCGCGCCGACGATGGAGGTGTTCCTGGTCGGTCGCGCCGTCCAGGGCCTCGGCATGGGATTCGTCGGCGTCGGCCTCTATGTCGTGATCGGCAAGGTGTTCCCCGAGCACATGCGGGCGCGGGTGTTCACCGTCATGACGAGTGCCTGGGTGCTCCCCGCCCTGGTCGGGCCGGTCATCGCCGGGTTCATCGCCGACCAGGTCGGCTGGCGCTGGGTGTTCCTGTCGCGTCCCGCTGATCGCGATCGGGTCGCTCCTGCTGATCTGGGAGGCGTTGGGCCGCCTCGACGGCGATCCCAGCGTGGTGTTCGATCGCCGGCGACTCCGGTGGGCGTGCCTGACCGCCGGCGGGATCCTCGCGGTCAGCGTGGCGGGGCAGCGCGGCGTCGACTGGTGGCCTGTCCTGTTGGTCGTCGCGCTGGCGCTCATCGTGGCGTACGCTCCGCGGCTCCTGCCCGCAGGGCACGTGGCGCGCGCGGAGGGGACTGCCGAGCGTCATCGCGACCCGGAGCCTGTTGGCGGCCGGCTTCTTCGGCGCCGAGGCGTACGTCCCGCTGTCCCTCGTCGAGCACCGGGGGCTGAGCGTGTCGCACGCCGGACTGTTGCTGACGAGCGCTGCCGTCCTGTGGTTCAGCGGCTCGTGGGTCGCCGCCAACGTGCCGGCGCTGGCGTCGAAGGCGCTGCGGGTGCGCCTCGGTGCGGCCTGCGTGCTCGTCGGGGTCGGCTCGGGGTTCCTCACCCTCACGGATGCCGTCCCGGTGCTGGTGATCGCCGCGGGCTGGAGCATCGGCGGTCTCGGCATGGGCCTGGCTGCGTCGACACTCGGCGTGCTGCTCCTGGACCACTCGGCACCCGGGGAGCAGGGTGCCAACAGCGCTGCGATGCAGACCAGCGACGCCGTCGTGC
The DNA here is from genome assembly GCA_963806345.1 of uncultured Actinomycetota bacterium. Lineage (GTDB taxonomy): Bacteria > Actinomycetota > Actinomycetes > Propionibacteriales > Nocardioidaceae > Aeromicrobium. The sequence continues at coordinate 130,621 of CAWDXV010000030.1, forward strand.
AGTCGCTCGTTCTCGCGATCGGGAGCGTCGTGTTCGCGATCATGCTGGGCGTCGACGAGATGACCGGCTACGTCCTGGTGTTCGCGCTGGCGTCCGCGACCGCGTTGTGCGCGCTCCTCGTGTCGGTCAGGGTCGGCGAGGCCGGCGACAGACCGGGCTGAGCCGGGCTCGGGCGATGCGCTGGGGTCAGCCCTGGCACGCTGAGACGTAGCCGGGACCGCGCGCGGTGTCCTGGGCGACGACGACGCCGTCGATCGTGATGCGGCACGTCACGTACGTCGCGTTGATCATCACCTGGGCCACGAGGCGTGCCACAGGAGGAGGGCCATACAAAGTACGTGTGACGGTCATCGTCTTGCCGATGACGCTCGGTCCACCACGCTTGCCGTCCCGGAAGTCGTACGCCTCGTAGAGCGGGCCGTCCGACTTCAACGTCAGCGTCACGCGCAGGCGCCGCACCGGGCCCCGAGGATTGGCGTACACGTCGTCCGACGGCGACAGCAGCTGGTTGCCGCCCAACGTCGCGACCACCGGGTCCTCGCTCGTCGGCGACTCGTCGTCGCTCGGGGCGTAGTCGTCGTCGGACGAGGTGAAGTCGTCGTCCAAGCCGAGGTCCCTTTTCAGTGGCGCGGACGACAGCTCGTCGGACGACGCGTCGTCGCCGCGGACGAGCTGCACCCCGGCGAACACGGCGACCAGGCTCGAGACGACGATCAGTGCGATGACGACGCGACGCAGGCGGTCGGAGCGGGAGTGATGCCTCATGATGATCGTCGCTTCTTCCGGGTTGGGGGCCAATGACCTTCACCTATCAACGACCGGACCGCCTCGCGGCTATGACGAGACAAGCTGGAACCGATGCTCGGGTTCTGGTCCTCGTCCCGGCGGAGGGACCGCCGCCGATACCCTTGACCGGTGAGCGCATCCTCGTGGACCCCCGGCCGCCCGCTCCGCGTCGCCCTGTTGGGCTGTGGAGTCGTCGGCACGGAAGTAGCCCGGTTGCTCACGAGCGACTCCGCAGAGCTGGCGCAGCGCGTCGGCGCCCCGCTCGAGCTCGTCGGCATCGCCGTACGCCGGCTCGGTCGCGAGCGCGACCTCGACGTGCCCGCTGAGCTGTTCACGACCGACGCCGCCGGACTCGTCTCGCGCGGCGACATCGACGTGGTGATCGAGGTCATCGGCGGCATCGAGCCCGCGCGTGAGCTGATCCTCTCCGCGCTCGACAACGGCGCCTCCGTCGTGACGGCCAACAAGGCGCTGCTCGCCGAGGACGGCGCCACGCTGTTCGAGGCCGCGCAGAAGGCCGAGCGCGACCTCTACTTCGAGGCCGCCGTCGCCGGCGCGATCCCGATCGTGCGGCCGCTGCGCGAGTCACTCGCCGGCGACCGCGTGCAGCGGGTGCTGGGCATCGTCAACGGCACCACCAACTTCATCCTCGACGCCATGACGACGACCGGCCAGGGCTTCTCCGAGGCGCTCGACGAGGCTCAGCGCCTGGGCTATGCCGAGGCCGACCCCACCGCCGACATCGAGGGATTCGACGCTGCGTCCAAGGCCGCGATCCTCGCCGGCCTGGCGTTCCACACCCGCGTGACGATCGGCGACGTGCACCGCGAGGGCATCAGCGAGGTCACGGCGGCCGACGTACGCTCGGCGGCCGAGATGGGCTGCGTCGTCAAGCTCCTGGCGATCTGTGAGCAGCGCGAGACCCCCGACGGTCCTGCGGTGTCGGCGCGCGTGCACCCCGCGATGATCCCGCTGTCGCACCCTCTGGCCTCGGTCCACGGCGCCTACAACGCGGTGTTCGTCGAGAGCGAGGCCGCCGGCCAGCTCATGTTCTACGGGCCGGGCGCCGGTGGCGCACCCACGGCCAGCGCCGTGCTCGGCGACGTCGTCTCGGTCGCCCGCAACCGTCGCGCCAACGTGCACGGGCCCGGCGAGTCGACGCATGCCCAGCTCGAGGTGCTCGACATCGGCCGGGCCCGCACCCGCTACCACGTGTCGATCGACGTCGACGACCGCGCGGGCGTGCTGGCATCGGTGGCCGGTGCGTTCGCCGAGTTCGACGTGTCGATCCGCACGGTGCGCCAGGAAGGCAGCGGCGATGATGCCCAGCTCGTCATCGTGACGCACGAGGCCGACGACGCCGCACTGTCGGCGACGGTCGCCTCGCTCCGCGGGCTCGACATGGTTCGCGACGTGTCATCGGTGATGCGCGTCGAGGGAGGATCCTGATGGCTCACCTGTGGCGCGGCGTGATCGAGGAGTACCGCGAGTGGCTACCGGTCACCCCCGAGACCCCTGTCATCACCCTCGGCGAGGGCGGCACACCGCTCGTCCACTCTGCGTGGCTGTCGGGCATCGTCCGCGGTGACGTGTGGCTCAAGGTCGAGGGCAGCAACCCGACCGGCTCGTTCAAGGACCGCGGCATGACGCTGGCCGTCTCGGTGGCGGCGGGCGAAGGCGCCAAGGCCGTCGTGTGCGCGTCGACCGGCAACACCTCGGCCTCGATGACGGCGTACGCCGCCAAGGCCGGCCTGACCCCCATCGTGCTGGTGCCGCACGGCAAGATCGCGGCCGGCAAGATGGCTCAGGCCGTCATGCACGGCGCCGAGGTCATCCAGGTCAAGGGCGGCTTCGACGAGTGCCTGCAGCTCTCGCGGGCGCTGGCCGACCACTACCCGGTTGCCCTGGTCAACTCGGTCAACCCCGTCCGGCTGCAGGGCCAGAAGACCGCTTCGTTCGAGATCGTCGACGCCCTCGGTGCGACGCCCGATCTGCACGTGCTCCCCGTCGGCAACGCCGGCAACATCTCGGCCTACTGGCTGGGCTACCGCGAGTACGCCGACGCCGGCATCGCCACCAAGACTCCGGTCATGTGGGGGTTCCAGGCCGAGGGTGCCGACCCCATCGTCCAGGGCGCCCCGATCCCGCACCCCGAGACCGTGGCCACCGCGATCCGCATCGGCAATCCCGCGTCGTGGCACCTGGCCGAGGCAGCGCGCGACGAGTCCGGTGGACGTATCGCCGCCGTCACCGACGACCAGATCCTCCAGGCACAGCGCGACCTCGCCTCGCACGACGGCGTCTTCGTGGAGCCGGCGTCGGCAGCCGGCGTCGCGGGCCTGCTCGCCGCTGCGTCCGCAGGCGAGGTCGAGCCGGGCCAGATCATCGCGGTCACGGTCACTGGCCATGGGCTCAAGGACATCGACACCGCCCTTTCGGGAGCCGGCGCGCTGGTCGACGCGATCATCGAGGCCGACGTCGACGCCGCGGCAGCCGCCGCGGGCCTCAGGTGAGCTTCGTCGCCGGACCGGTGACGGTTCGCACGCCTGCCTCCAGCGCCAACCTCGGGCCCGGCTTCGACGCGCTGGGCCTCGCTCTGACGCTCTACGACGAGATCACCGCCGAGGTGCTCGACGCTCCCGGCCTCGAGATCGAGGTCTCCGGCGAAGGCGCCCTGGACGTCCCGAGGACCAGCGACCACCTGGTCGTCACCGCGATGACCGCAGCGTTCGACCTGCTCGGCGTACGGCCTGAGGGCCTGCGGCTCGGGTGCGTCAACGCGATCCCGCACGGGCGGGGGCTCGGCTCGTCGGCCGCGGCGATCGTCGGCGGCATCGTGCTGGCCCGCGCGCTCGTCGAGAACGGCGACGAGCGGCTCGACGACCGGGCCGCGTTCCAGCTCGCCGTCGACCTCGAAGGGCATCCCGACAATGTCGCCGCCGCGATGTTCGGCGGACTGACGATCGCCTGGATCGACGGCGCCTCCGCGGAGGTCGAGCGGCTCGACACCGCGGTGCAGGTCACGGCGTTCGTGCCGCCCGAGGCGGTGTCGACCGAGAAGGCGCGTGGGCTGCTGCCCGAGACCGTGCCGCACCGCGACGCAGCGGTCAACGCCGGTCGCGCCGCGCTGCTGGTCGCCGCGCTCACCACGGCACCCGAGCGACTGATCTGGGCGACCGAGGACCGGATCCATCAGACCTACCGGGCCGAGGCGATGCCGGAGTCCTACAAGCTGCTGCGGCAGCTGCGGGTCGAGGGCGATTCCGACGATCATCTCGGGGGCCGGGCCGACCGTCCTGTCGTTCGCACGGGGCGTCAGCGAGTGGGCTCCGACCGGCTGGGCCGTGCACGAGCTCGACGTCGATGTCGAGGGCGCGCGCACGCTCTGAACGCCCTGTCGACATGAACCCGAGCGGAATGCCGGATGACCCTCTGGTGTTACAGTGGGTGAGTCGGAGTCGAGTGCGAAACTCCCCGACAGTGACAAGTAGCAGTGCCATTCAAGTCGCCCGTCGGATACGGGCAAGCCTTTATGCGATCCGGATCTCTCCGGACATCAGGCCTTGTGGCCTCATCCAAAAGGAACCTACGTGACTGAAACCACCATCACACCTGAACCCTCCACGCCTGCGGCCGACGCCGCGGCAACCGCCCCCAGGAAGACCGGGGGAGGACTGGGCGGGAAGGTCCTCGCCGAGCTCCAGGCGATTGCCGGCGAGCTGGGCATCAGCGGCGCTGAGAAGATGCGCAAGGGCGCCCTCATCGACGCCATCAAGATCGCCCGCGGAGACGCCGGCACCTCCACCAAGGCCGCGGTCGCCGCGGCCGCGCCCAGCAAGGTCGACACCTCCAAGGGTGACGCCGCTGCGGCAGCCAAGGCCGAGCAGCCCACTGAGGCGCCGGCCGCGAGCGAGCCCAAGAGCAGCTCGCGCAGGAGCAGGAACGAGTCGGCCAACGACTCCAAGAACGACACGAACGACAAGAACGACAAGAACGACCAGCCCGAGACCAAGTCGGACAAGGCCGAGTCGCGCAATGACTCGCGTGGCGACGACTCCTCCGATGACGAGTCGGGCCGGGGCCAGGGCGGCCGCAACCGCAACCAGAACCAGAACCGCGACAACGACGGCGGCAACCGCAACCAGGGCCAGGCCGGCAACCGCAATCGCAACCAGAATCGCGACAACGACGGCGGCAACCGCAACCAGGGCCAGGGCCAGGGTCAGACCGGCAACCGCAACCAGGGTGGCTCGTTCGAGGACGACGACGACAACGGCATGGGTCGCCGCCGCAACCGCCGTGGACGCAACCGCAACTCCGGCGGACGCGGCTCGGAGGTCGACACGACCTACACCGAGGACGACGTCCTCGTGCCGGCAGCCGGCATCCTCGACATCCTCGACAACTACGCGTTCGTCCGCACCACGGGCTACCTGCCCAGCGAGAACGACGTCTACGTCTCCCTCTCCATGGTCCGCAAGTGGGGCCTTCGCCGCGGCGACGCCGTCATCGGCCAGGTGCGCCAGCCCCGCGAGGGCGAGCGCAAGGAGAAGTTCAACCCGATGGTCAAGATCGAGTCGGTCAACGGCATGACCCTCGACGAGAGCCTCAAGCGCGTCGAGTTCGCCAAGCTGACGCCGCTCTACCCCTCCGAGCGCCTGCGCCTCGAGGGCGAGGCCGGCGGGCTCACGGGTCGCGTCGTCGACCTGGTCGCGCCGATCGGCAAGGGCCAGCGTGGCCTGATCGTGTCGCCGCCCAAGGCCGGCAAGACCATGATCATGCAGCAGGTCGCCAACGCGATCACCGAGAACAACCCCGAGTGCCACCTGATGATCGTCCTCGTCGACGAGCGTCCTGAGGAGGTCACCGACTTCCAGCGCACCGTCAAGGGTGAGGTCATCGCCTCGACGTTCGACCGTCCCGCGACCGACCACACGACCGTGGCCGAGCTCGCCATCGAGCGGGCCAAGCGCCTCGTCGAGCTGGGTCATGACGTCGTGCTGCTGCTCGACGGCATCACGCGCCTCGGCCGGGCCTACAACCTGGCGGCCCCGACCAGCGGACGCATCATGTCCGGTGGTGTCGACTCGTCGGCGCTCTACCCGCCCAAGAAGTTCTTCGGTGCAGCCCGCAACATCGAGGACGGCGGCTCGCTGACGATCCTCGCGACGGCGCTCGTCGAGACCGGTTCGCGCATGGACGAGGTCATCTTCGAGGAGTTCAAGGGCACCGGCAACTGGGAGCTGCGCCTGCGCCGCGACCTCGCCGACAAGCGCATCTTCCCCGCGGTCGACGTCGATGCGTCGAGCACGCGCCGCGAGGAGCTGCTCATGGGCAAGGACGAGCTCGCTGTCGTCTGGAAGCTGCGCCGGGTCCTCTCGGGCCTGGAGAGCCAGCAGGGCCTCGAGCTGATCCTCGACAAGCTCAAGAAGACCACCAGCAACGTCGAGTTCCTCATGCAGATCAACACGACGCTTCCGCAGGACGGCACCAACAACGGCAAGTAGCTGATCCCAGCGCCGCTCGAAGCGCCCGTCGACCTCACGGTCGGCGGGCGCTTCGCATTGAGGCCTGGACCTAATTCAACAGTTGTTGATATCTTGTCGGCATGAAGCGCGCGACGCTCGGGACCACGGCGTTCTTCTTCGCTGCGCCCGGCACGGTCGCCGGCGTCGTGCCGTGGCTGCTCACCCGCTGGGACCGGCCTGCAGGTGGGCTGCGGGTCACTGATGTGCTCGGCGGAGGGCTCGTCGTGATCGGGCTCGCCGTCGTGATCGCGGCGTTCGCACAGTTCGCGCGCGAGGGCCGGGGGACGCCGGCGCCGATCGCGCCGACCGAGCAGCTCGTCGTCGGCGGGCTCTACCGGTATGTCCGCAACCCGATGTACCTCGCTGTCGCGGCCGTCATCGGGGGACAGGCGTTGATCTTCCAGAGTCCCGCCGTCCTGGTGTGGTTGCTGGGGTTCATGGTCCTGGTCTTCGCATTCGTCACGGCGTACGAACGACCCACCCTGCGCCGGACGTACGGCGCGGGCTACGAGGCGTACTGCGATGCGGTGCCGGGATGGTGGCCGCGACTCACTCCCTGGCGTGGGTGACCGCGAGCGTTCGGGACAGTTGGTCCCGTTGTTGTCGCTCGCAACTAGGGTTGGCGTCATGACGACTGCATTTGACTTCTCCGCGACGGCGATCGACGGCACCGAGCGGCTGCTGGCCGACTACAAGGGGAAGGTCCTGCTGGTGGTCAACACCGCGACGCAGTGCGGCTTCACCCCGCAGTTCAAGGGGCTCGAGAAGGTCTACCAGGAGTACGTCGACCGCGGCCTCGTCGTGCTCGGGTTCCCGTGCGACCAGTTCGGTCACCAGAACCCGGAGTCGGACGAGGACACCGCGGTGTTCTGCGAGCGCAACTTCGGGGTGACGTTCCCGCTGTTCTCCGAGATCGAGGTCAACGGTGACAATGCGCACCCGCTCTACCAGTGGCTCAAGTCCGAGAAGTCCGGGCTGCTCGGCAGCACCAAGATCAAGTGGAACTTCACCAAGTTCCTGATCAACGCCGAGGGTGAGGTCGTCAAGCGCTACGGCTCGACCACGGCGCCCGAGGACATCAAGGCCGACATCGAAGCCCTCCTGCCTGCCTGACCTGCTCGTGAGCGAACGAGAAGGGAATTTATCCCACCTCGATTTCCTTATACGTACTGCCGACTGGCACAATCAATCCTTGGTTCTGGTTCACGGACCGCATCCCGCGAGACGACCCAGCGACCGCCGAGAGGACATCATGAAGCAAGGCATCCACCCCCAGTACGTCGAGACCCAGGTCACCTGCACCTGTGGCAACTCGTTCACGACCCGTAGCACCGCCACCGACGGCACCCTCCGTGCCGATGTGTGCGCCGCGTGCCACCCGTTCTACACCGGCAAGCAGAAGATCCTCGACACCGGCGGCCGCGTCGCCCGCTTCGAGAAGCGCTACGCCAAGAAGACCGAGAGCAAGTAGCTCCACTCCGGCACCGACCCGTACGCCTGCCGTACGGGTCGGTGCCGTTGTCGTGTCCGCACCAGTTGTTGCCCGTACCAAGCCCGAGGAGCCATCGTGTTCGAAGCCGTCGACACGCTCGTCGCCGAGCATGCCGAGCTCGAGGTCCGCATGTCGGACCCCGCGGTGCACTCCGACCAGGGCCTGGCCAAGAAGCTCGGGCAGCGCTACGCCGAGCTGACCGCGATCGTCAAGACGTACCGCGACTACCAGCAGGTCACCGACGACCTCGAGGCCGCTCGTGAGCTTGCCGCCGAGGACGACTCGTTCGCCGCGGAGATCGAGACGCTCGAGCCCCGCCTGCACGAGCTGAGCGAACGGCTGCAGCGCCTTCTCGTGCCTCGCGACCCGGCCGACTCCAAGGACGTCATCATGGAGATCAAGGGCGGCGAGGGCGGCGAGGAGTCGGCCCTGTTCGCCGGCGATCTGCTGCGGATGTACACGCGCTACGCGGAGCACCGCGGCTGGAAGACCGAGATCATCGACGCGACCGAGTCGGCCCTCGGCGGCTACAAGTCCGTGACGATGGCGGTCAAGGCCAAGGGCACCCCCGAGCCGGGCGAGGCGCCCCACGCGTTGCTGAAGTTCGAGGGCGGCGTGCACCGGGTGCAGCGCGTCCCGGTCACCGAGTCGCAGGGCCGCATCCACACGTCCGCGGCGGGCGTCCTGGTGCTGGCCGAGGCCGAGGACATCGACATCGAGATCCACGACAGCGATCTGCGCATCGACGTCTACCGGTCGTCGGGACCCGGCGGCCAGAGCGTCAACACGACCGACTCGGCCGTACGCATCACGCACCTGCCGACCGGCATCGTCGCGAGCTGCCAGAACGAGAAGAGCCAGCTGCAGAACAAGGAGCAGGCCATGCGCATCCTCCGCGCCCGGCTCCTCGAGGCGGCCCAGGCCGCGGCCGACGCCGAGGCGTCCGACGCACGCAAGTCGCAGATCCGTACGGTCGACCGCTCCGAGCGCATCCGCACCTACAACTTCCCGGAGAACCGCATCTCCGACCACCGCACGGGCTACAAGTCCTACAACCTCGACCAGGTCATGGACGGCGCCCTCGAGGACGTCATCAAGTCGCTCGTCGATGCCGAGCTGGCCGACCGCCTCGCCGCCGTCGAGTCGGGTGAATGACCGGCGGTACGTACGCTGGCCGAGCGGCTGCTTGCCGAGGCCACCGAGAAGCTCGAGGCGGCCGGTGTCAGCTCGCCGCGCCATGATGCCGAGTCACTGCTGAGCCACATCACGGGTGTGCCGCGTGCCTCCCTGATCAGCCGCGCGAAGCCCAACGGCCTCCAGCGTGACGCGTTCCTGGAGCTCGTCGACGCCCGCGCCCGGCGATTCCCGTTGCAGCACCTGACCGGGTCGACCGGCTTCCGCTATGTCGACGTCGAGGTGGGCCCCGGCGTCTTCGTCCCGCGGCCCGAGACCGAGGTCCTCGCGGGTTGGGCGATCGACCACGCCAAGACATCGCCGTCGCCCGTCGTCGTCGAGCTGTGCGCCGGTGCGGGCGCCATCGCGCTGTCGGTCGTGCACGAGGTGCCCGGCGCGTCGGTGCACGCCGTCGAGCTCGACGAGAAGGCGTACGAGTGGGCCCAGCGCAACCTGGCCGGCACCGGCGTCGACCTGCGACTCGGCGACATGGCCGATGCCTTCGGCGACCTCGACGGCACGGTCGACGTCGTCGTGGCCAATCCGCCCTACATCCCGCTCGACGCGTGGGAGAGCGTGGCGCCCGAGGCCCGCGACCACGACCCGGCGCTCGCCCTGTGGTCCGGTGACGACGGCCTCGACGCGATGCGCGTCGTCGAGCAGGTCGCCTGGCGGCTGCTCAAGCCCGGCGGCGTGGTGGGGGCGGAGCACGCGGACGTGCAGGGCGAGTCCGCGCCCGAGGTGTTCCGCGCGCGTTGGGACGGCGTCAAGGACAACGTCGATCTCGCCCAGCGCCCCCGTTACGTCACGGCTGCCAAGCCACGCGGATAGGCTCTCACTCATCATGGGCGGCGACGAACTGGCACTGATCGGTGCCGCGATCGCCGTCGGTATCGGCGCTGCCCTGCTGCCGGTCTTCGTCAACGCCGAGGTCTACGTCGTCACGATGGGCGCCACGGTCAACAGCAGGCCGTTCCTCGCACTCCTGATCCTCATCCACGTGGCGGCGACGACGGTCGGCAAGGCATTCGTCTTCCAGCTGGCCCGGCGGGGGACCAACAAGATCCGGATGGTCAATCCCAAGCCGCCGCGCAATCGCGTGACGGCGGTCTCCCGGCAGGTGGGGCACAGGTTTGCCCAGACCCGGTTCGCGATGTGGATCAAGAAGGTCAGCGACTGGCTGCTCTCACTGCTGGACCGCCCGTACTCCGGAGGGCTGACGGCCTTCATGTCCTCGCTGATCGGCGTCCCGCCGCTGGCGATCGTGACGATCCTGGCCGGCGCCTCGAAGCAGCCGCAATGGCTGTTCCTGACGATGGTGTTCATCGGCCGGCTGATCCAGTTCCTCGCGATCGCGTTCCTGCTGCATCAAGTCAGTTGGTTCTAAACCTCGCCCGACCACAGGCCGAGCGAGCGCAAGCTGGGGGTCCCCCCACGAGCTCTGTGAGTAGGGGCGCGAAGGCTGGCGCCCGGGCGAAGCCCGGCCGCGGTGAGGTACGAACCGCGGTGCGGCGACGAAGGAGCCGCTGCACCTAGGATGACCGGGTGAAGTTCGACTGCAGCGTGGACGAGGAGTTCGATCGCGGGCTCGCGGCGGCGCAGGCGGCCCTCGAGGAGGGCAAGCTCGTCGTCCTGCCGACCGACACCGTCTACGGCATCGCGGCTGACGCGTTCAACCCCCGCGCAGTGCAGAACCTCCTCGACGCCAAGGGCCGGGGCCGCCAGATGCCGCCGCCCGTGCTGGTCGGGGCGCCCACCACGCTCGACGCCCTTGCGATCGACATCCCGTCGTGGCTCCGCTCGACCGTCGAGGCGCTGTGGCCCGGCCCGCTGACGGTGATCTGCCGCCAGCAGCCCTCGCTGACGTGGGACCTCGGCGAGACCCACAACACCGTCGCCGTACGCATGCCGGCCGACCCGCGCGCCCTCGCGCTGCTCAAGCAGACCGGGCCGCTGGCGGTCAGCAGCGCCAACACGACCGGTGATCCGGCCGCGACGACGATCGACGAGGCCGAGGACATGCTCGGTGGGCGGGTCGCGGTCTACCTCGACGGCGGGCCAAGTGCGTCGGGCGTACCCTCCACGATCCTGGATGCGACCGGCTCGACCCCGCGCCTGCTGCGCGCCGGCTCCATCACGCTCGAGCAGCTCCACGCGTTCAACAACACGATCGAGCCGCCGGACGAGCCGGACGAGGACGCCTAGTGCTGAGCGAGCGCCAGCGAGCGAACCATGAGGCAGGGCTCATGCCGTCATCTCCGTATCGTGGGCTTTTGAGGGAGGTGACGGCATGAGGGAATATCTGGTCGTCTTCGGCATCGCCCTCGGGGTGACGTATCTCCTCGCGTCGATCGCCCGCATGCTGGCCTACCGCTTCGGCGCCGTGGCCCGGGTCCGCGACCGCGACGTGCACGCGATCCCGACGCCCTACTTCGGCGGCCCGGCGATGCTGGGCGGCCTGATCGCCGCCTACCTCGTGGCGACCCACCTGCCGTTCCTGTCACTCGCCGACGACGGGGTGTTCAAGGACGCCCGTGCCGTGGTGCTGGGCGGGGCCGTGGTCTGCATCGTCGGCATCGTCGACGACCTCTACGAGCTCGATGCGCTGAGCAAGTTCGCCGGGCAGGTCCTGGCCGGTGTCATCGTCGTCGCGCAGGGCGTGCAGTTCGTCTACCTCCCGCTCTACGGCAACTACATCGGCCTCGACCAGGCACAGGCCCTGATCTTCACGGTGCTGCTGATCGTCGGCACCGCCAACGCGGTCAACTTCGTCGACGGCCTCGACGGGCTCGCGGCCGGCATGGTCGCGATCGGTGCCGTGGCCTTCTTCGCGTACGCGTTCGTGCTCGCGGTCGAGAACGGCGAGACCCGCGCGATCGCCGCCGCATTGCTCACCGCGGCCCTCGCCGGCGCCTGCATCGGCATCCTGCCGCACAACTTCTTCCCCGCCCGTATGTTCATCGGCGACTCCGGCTCGATGCTGATCGGCTTCGTGCTGGCGTGCTCGTCGATCAGCCTCACGGGCCAGTTCCCGGCGACCAGCATCTCCGAGGGCATCGGGGGAGCGCAGAACAGCTTCCTGCCCTCGTTGCTCCCGCTGATCCTGCCGTTCGCGATCCTCGTGGTGCCGTTCGTCGACCTGGCCCTCGCCGTGGTCCGTCGCACCCGCGCAGGGCGGTCGCCGTTCAGCCCCGACAAGATGCACATCCACCACCGGCTCCTCGAGATCGGCCACTCGCACCGCCGCGCCGTCCTGCTGATGTACGCCTTCGCGGGCCTCGTCGCGTTCGGCAGCGTCGTCATCAGCCTGTTCAGCGGCTGGCAGTCGATCGCCGGGTTCGCCACCCTCGCCGTCATCACGATCGCAGCGGTGTTCCTGCTGCCCAAGCTCGAAGAGAAGGTCTGGTCATCATGAAGGCATTGCGTCCGGTGCTGTTGCCCGTTCTCGCCGTGACGGCGGTGATCGCGATCGCCGCCGGCATCTTCGCCGGCTGGGAGGGCGTGCTCGGTGCCGTCGTCGGCGGCCTCGTCGTGGTCCTCTTCCTCGGCTCGACGCCTGTCGTGCTCAGCCCGCTCGTCAAGGCCAGCGCGACGCTGTCGCTGCCGGTGGCGCTCGGCTTCTTCACGACCAAGGCCGTCGCGATGCTGATCGTCCTGCTGCTGCTGTTCGACGTCGGCGGGATCGCGACGCACATCGATTCGCGCTGGTTCGGCATCGCCGCAATCGCCGCGTCGCTCGCCTGGACGCTGCTGCAGATCCGGGCGTTCAAGCGTGAGCGGGTGCCCACCTATGACCTGGGTAACAACGACTGAGGTAGCCCTGATAACCTCTGGATTGCGACCAACCATCCGGCCCTCAGGGGCCGGAGATACTTGTTGCACGACAATGACGCTGGCCGTTATGCCTGATCGACGATGAGTCGCAGGCGACCACGCCATGACACGAAGGTGACCGAGTGACTCTCGCCTTGACCGCTTTTGCCGGATCGGCTGAGCCGCCCAGCCCAGGACCCGCTGACTTCGATCTGCCCGCGGTCTTCCACATCGGCGAGCTCGGCGTGACCAAGCCCATGCTGCTCGTGGTCCTGTCGCGGCTTCGTGATCGTCGGGCTGTTCACGCGCCATGGCCCGCCCCGCGGCGGTCGTGCCCGGTCGGATGCAGTTCGCCGGCGAGCTGGTCTACGGCTTCGTCCGCAACGGCATCGCTCGCGAGAACATCGGCTCGGCCGAGTTCATGCGGTTCGTGCCCTACCTGTTCACGATCTTCCTGTTCGTGCTGGTCAACAACTTCTACGGCCTCTTCCCGTTCCTCCAGTTCCCGTCGATGTCGCACATCGGCTACCCGCTGGCGATCGCGATCCTGAGCTGGCTGGTCTACAACGGCGCCGGGATCAAGAAGAAGGGCTTCCTCGGCTACCTCAAGCACGAGACCGTGCCGGGTGGCATGAAGGGCCCGATCCTCCTGCTGCTCGTCCCGCTGGAGTTCCTGTCCAACATCTTGCTGCGTCCCATCACGCTGACGCTGCGTCTGTTCGCCACGATGTTCGCCGGCCACCTCCTGCTGATCCTGTTCTCGCTCGGCGGCTCCTACCTGCTGCTGCACTCGGACAACTCGCTCGCCCTGCCCGCCGGCATCGTGTCGTCGCTGCTGGCGATCGCGATCAGCTTCCTGGAGATCTTGATCATGTTCCTCCAGGCGTACGTGTTCACGCTGCTCTCGTCGATGTACATCGGCGAAGCGCTCGCTGACGAGCACTGAGCAACCCCCAGACCCACAACTTCATACGTTCCACACGATTCACCAGTTACGCCCCACCAGCGATGCTCACCAGAGCGTCACAACGAAAGGAAATGCCGTGGAGTCCATCGGCACTCTGAACATGGTCGGTCTCGGCCTCGCCGCGATCGGCCCCGGTATCGGCGTCGGCCTGATCTTCGCCGCGTTCGTCACCGGTGTCGCCCGTCAGCCCGAGGCTGAGGGCAAGCTGCGCCAGATCGCCATCCTGGGCTTCGTCCTCGCCGAGCAGTTCTTCATCATCGGCCTGGCCCTGGCGTTCGTCCTCAAGTCGACGAACACCTGATCCCGACACCTCGACAGAAGGCACGCCCATGATCACGTCACGTCTCGCTCTCGCGGCGGCGGAACCGGAGGACACCAATCCTCTGATCCCGCACACGCCCGAGATCGTCATCAGTCTGATCGTCTTCGGGTTGATCTTCTTCCTCCTGAAGAAGCTCGTCATCCCGGCGTTCGAGAAGGCCTATGCCGAGCGCACCGCCGCGATCGAGGGCGGTATCGAGGAGGCCCAGGCAGCCCAGAAGGAAGCCAAGGCCGCTCTCGACCAGTACAACGAGCAGCTCGCCGGAGCCCGTCACGAGGCTGCGGCGATCCGCGAAGAGGCCAAGGAGCAGGGCGCACAGATCATCGCCGAGCTCCGCGCGCAGGCGCAGGCCGAGGCCGAGCGCATCACCTCGACGGCGCACGCGCAGGTCGAGGCCGAGCGTGCTCAGGTGCTCGCGCAGCTCAAGGGCGAGGTCGGCTCGATGGCCACGCAGCTGGCCGGGCGCATCGTGGGCGAGTCCCTCGATGACGACGCGCGCCAGAAGCGTACGGTCGAGCGCTTCATCGCCGAGCTCGAGGAGTCGGCCAACTGATGCGTGGCATTTCAGCGAAGTCCCTGGTCGACGTCCTCGCCGCAGTAGATGCGGCGAAGGGCAAGTCCGGCGACCTCGGAGCCGAGCTGTTCGGCGTCGTCGCGACGCTGGACAGCGCTCCAGCGCTTCGCCGCGTGCTGACCGACCCGTCCACCGAGGCCTCGGCCAAGGTGGGGCTTGCCAAGCAGGTCTTCGGCGGCAAGGTCAGCGCGGACACCCTCGCGGTGCTCAACGCCGCCGTCAGTGGGCGTTGGGCCTCGATGCGCGACCTGACCGACGGACTGGAGACCGCCGGTGTCGCTGCCGAGGTCGCCGCCGCTGATGCGGCCGGTGAGCTCGACGCGCTCGAGACCGAGCTGTTCGAGGTCGAGCGGATCGTGCGTTCCGACGCCGATCTGCGCCAGATCGTGTCGGACCGGGGCATCCCGGCCGAGGCCAAGGGCAAGCTGCTGGAGACCCTCCTCAAGGGCAAGGTCACCGCGTCGACACTCGCGCTGGCCACCCAGGCCGCCGCCGCGCGGACCGGATCGTTCGAGAAGGTCCTGTCGGGCTTCGGTGACACCGTCGCCGCCCGTCGCAGCCGGCTGCTCGCCGAGGTGCGGGTGGCCTACGAGCTCGGGGATGCGGAAAAGACCCGTCTGGCCAAGGCCCTGGCCAAGAAGTACGGACGCGACGTCCACCTCAACATCGTCGTCGATCCCTCGGTCGTCGGAGGCATCGCCGTCTCCGTCGGTGACGAGGTCGTCGACGGCACCATGTCCACTCGCCTCGAAGTCGCCCGTCGGCGACTTGCAGGCTAGATCACCCACCGACAGCACCCCCTCAAATCCAAGAAGGCAGGCAATAACATGGCGGAACTCACGATCCGTCCGGACGAGATCCGCGACGCATTGCAGAAGTTCGTGGCCGACTACAAGCCCAGCGCTGCTGCGACCGAAGAGGTCGGCGTCGTCGCCGAGGCCGGTGACGGCATCGCGCGCGTCGAGGGACTGCCCTCGGCGATGGCCAACGAGCTGCTCGAGTTCGAGGACGGCACGCTGGGCCTCGCGCTCAACCTCGACGTCCGTGAGATCGGTGTCGTCATCCTCGGTGAGTTCTCCGGCATCGAGGAGGGCCAGACCGTACGCCGCACCGGTGAGGTGCTCTCGGTCCCCGTGGGCGACAACTACCTCGGCCGCGTCGTCGACCCGCTCGGCAACCCGATCGACGGCCTCGGCGACATCGAGACCACCGAGCGCCGCGCGCTCGAGCTCCAGGCTCCCAACGTCATGCAGCGCAAGAGCGTGCACGAGCCCATGATGACCGGCCTGAAGTCGATCGACTCGCTGACGCCGATCGGCCGTGGCCAGCGCCAGCTGATCATCGGTGACCGCCAGACCGGCAAGACCGCGATCGCGATCGACACGATCATCAACCAGAAGGAGTTCTGGGCGTCGGGCGATCCCGACAAGCAGGTCCGCTGCATCTACGTCGGCATCGGCCAGAAGGGTTCGACCATCGCGGGCATCCGCGGTGCGCTCGAGGAGGCCGGCGCCCTGGAGTACACGACGATCGTCGCGGCTCCCGCGTCCGACTCGGCCGGCTTCAAGTACCTCGCGCCCTACACCGGCTCGGCCATCGGCCAGCACTGGATGTACGCCGGCAAGCACGTCCTGATCGTGTTCGACGACCTGTCCAAGCAGGCCGAGGCCTACCGCGCCGTGTCACTGCTGCTGCGCCGCCCGCCGGGCCGCGAGGCATACCCGGGCGACGTGTTCTACCTGCACTCGCGCCTGCTCGAGCGTTGCGCCAAGCTCAGCGACGAGCTGGGTGCCGGCTCGATGACGGGTCTGCCGATCGTCGAGACCAAGGCCAACGACGTGTCGGCCTACATCCCGACCAACGTCATCTCGATCACCGACGGCCAGATCTTCCTGCAGTCCGACCTGTTCAACGCCAACCAGCGTCCCGCTGTCGACGTCGGCATCTCGGTGTCGCGCGTCGGTGGTGCGGCGATGACCAAGTCGATGAAGGCCGTCACCGGTTCGCTCAAGGTCGAGCTCGCGCAGTACCGCGCGATGGAGGCGTTCGCGATGTTCGCCTCCGACCTCGACGCCGCGTCCAAGCAGCAGCTCGCCCGTGGTCAGCGCATCATGGAGCTGTTCAAGCAGGGCCAGTACGCGCCGTTCCCGACCGAGAACCAGGTCGTCTCGATCTGGGCCGCCACGACCGGCAAGCTCGATCCCGTGCCGCTGCAGGACGTGAGCCGGTTCGAGACCGAGTTCCTCGACTTCCTCAAGCGTTCGCACGGTCCCGTCCTCGACGCGATCCGTGAGTCGGGCAAGTTCGAGGACGACAACGAGCAGGCGCTCGAGGCTGCCTACACCGAGTTCCTCAAGCAGTTCGAGACCCACGAGGGTGAGCAGATCATCGTCAAGGCGGGTCACGAAGAGTTCGAGGCCCTGGCCGACGAAGACGTCGAGCAGGAGCAGATCGTCAAGCAGAAGCGGGGCTGACGATGGCAGCGTCCGTACGCGAGCTTCGCGCGAAGATCAGGTCGACTCAGGCGACCAAGAAGATCACGCGCGCCATGGAGCTGATCGCTGCGTCGCGCATCATCAAGGCGCAGCAGAAGGCAGCGGCGGCAGCGCCGTATGCCCGCGAGCTGACCCGTGCCGTCTCCGCCGTCGCGACCTTCTCCAACGTCGACCACCCGTTGACGACCGAGAAGGACAACCCGACGAAGGCGGCGATCCTGGTGATCGCCAGCGACCGCGGGCTCGCGGGGGCCTACTCGTCCTCCGTCATGAAGGAGGCCGAGCGGCTCGTCGAGAAGCTCCGCAGCGAGGGCAAGGACGTCGACCTCTACCTCTCGGGTCGCAAGGCGGAGGCCTACTACAACTTCCGCGGCCGCGAGTTCGTCGAGTCGTGGACCGGGTTCTCCGACAAGCCCGAGTACCAGCACGCCCGTACGATCGGCAACACCCTCGTCAAGACGTTCAACACCGACGAGACCATCGAGGAGGCCGTCGACCCCGAGCGCGCGGTCGACGAGCTCCACGTGGTGTTCACCCGCTTCAAGTCGATGCTGGTGCAGGAGCCCGACGTCATCCGGCTGCTTCCGCTGGAGGTCGTCGAGGGCACCGAGGAGCCGACCGAGCACGAGGTGCTTCCGCTCTACGAGTTCGAGCCCTCGGCCCACGAGGTGCTCGACGCGCTGCTGCCGAAGTACATCCACAGCCGGATCTACTACTGCCTGCTGCAGGCCTCCGCCTCGGAGCTTGCCTCACGGCAGAAGGCGATGAAGTCCGCAACGGACAACGCCGAAGACCTGATCCAGAAGTACACCCGAACCGCCAACCAGGCCCGTCAGGCCGGTATTACCCAGGAGATCAGCGAGATCGTGGGCGGCGCCAACGCGCTCGCCGATGCCACCGCTGGGAGTGAGTGAGAGAGATGCCAACCGCCAAGAAGACCGCAGACACCCAGAAGTCCGACACGTCGGACCAGAACCTGGCCGATGGCCGGGTCGCGCGCGTCATCGGCCCGGTGCTCGACATCGAGTTCCCGAGCGACGCGATCCCCGAGATGTACAACGCGCTCACGGTCGACACCGAGCTGGACGGCGTCAAGGAGACGCTGACCCTCGAGGTCGCCCTGCACATCGGTGACGGACTGGTCCGCGCGATCAGCCTCCGGCCGACCGACGGCATCGTGCGCGGCGCCAAGGTCACCAACACCGGCGGACCCATCTCGGTCCCCGTCGGTGACCAGACGCTCGGCAAGGTGTTCAACACCACCGGTGACGTCATGAACCTCAAGGAGGGCGAGAAGTGGGAGGTCAAGGAGCGCCGTGGCATCCACGCCAAGGCTCCTGCCTTCGACCAGCTCGAGTCCAAGACCGAGATGTTCCAGACCGGCATCAAGGTCATCGACCTCCTGACGCCCTACGTGCTCGGCGGCAAGATCGGCCTGTTCGGTGGTGCCGGTGTCGGCAAGACCGTGCTGATCCAGGAGATGATCGCCCGAGTCGCTCGCGACCACGGTGGTGTGTCGGTGTTCGCCGGTGTCGGCGAGCGTACGCGTGAGGGCAACGACCTCATCGCCGAGATGGAGGAGGCCGGCGTCCTCGGACAGACCGCCCTCGTCTTCGGCCAGATGGACGAGCCGCCGGGAGCGCGTCTTCGCGTCGCCCTGTCGGCCCTGACGATGGCCGAGTACTTCCGCGACGTCCAGAACCAGGACGTGCTGTTGTTCATCGACAACATCTTCCGCTTCACGCAGGCCGGTTCCGAGGTCTCCACGCTGCTCGGCCGCATGCCGTCCGCCGTGGGCTACCAGCCGACGCTGGCCGACGAGATGGGAGTGCTGCAGGAGCGCATCACCTCGACCCGCGGTCACTCGATCACGTCGCTGCAGGCCATCTACGTGCCTGCAGATGACTACACCGACCCGGCCCCGGCCACCACGTTCGCCCACCTCGACGCGACGACCGAGCTCAACCGTGAGATCGCGTCGATGGGCATCTACCCGGCCGTGGACCCGCTGACCTCGACGTCGCGCATCCTCGATCCTCGCTACATCAGCGAGGAGCACTACACGACCGCCAACCGGGTCAAGAGCATCCTGCAGCGCAACAAGGAGCTGCAGGACATCATCGCGATCCTCGGTGTCGACGAGCTCAGCGAAGAGGACAAGACGCTCGTGTCCCGCGCGCGTCGCATCCAGCGCTTCCTGTCCCAGAACACCTACGTGGCCAAGCAGTTCACCGGCATCGAGGGCTCGACCGTCTCCATCGACGAGACGATCGACGGCTTCACCAAGATCTGCGACGGTGACTACGACCACGTGGCTGAGCAGGCCTTCTTCATGTGCGGCGGTCTCGAAGACGTCGACAAGAAGTGGGAAGAAATCCAGAAGAGCCTCTGATGGCAGACCTCTTGCAGATCGAGCTCGTCGCCGCCGACCGCGTGGTGTGGTCGGGGCAGGCGAGCCAGGTCATCGCCCGTACGGTCGAGGGTGACCTCGGCGTGCTGTCCGGTCACGCGCCGCTGCTGTCGCTGCTCGTGCCCGGCGTCGTCGAGATCAAGCCGCCGGACGGCGAGGTCGTACGTGCTGCGGTCGCGGAGGGCTTCCTGTCCGTGGCCGACAATCACGTGTCTATCCTGAGCGAAGACGCGTTCCTGGCATCGGAAGTCGATGCGAGTGCAACGCGGGCCGAGCTCGAGGCGGCGCAGTCCGACGGCGACCAGGACGCAGTCCTGCGCGCAGAGGCCAAGCTGCGCCTCATCGACAAGGCGTCCTGACGAACGGAGGGAGATCGTGATGCCACTGTGGATGTGGTTCGTCGACTCCCTTGTGTTCGTCTTCGCCCTGCTCGTCCTGCTGATCGTCGGGCTGCTGGTGCGACGCCGTTTCCTGGCTCGCTCCGGCGGCACCTTCGAGATGAGCATCAACCGGTCGACGGAGGCGCAGGCCAAGGGCTGGATGCTGGGCCTGGCGGTCTACAAGGACACCGAGCTGGAGTGGTTCCGCACGTTCTCGCTGTCACCGCGCCCGACCTACCGGTTCACCCGCGGCGACGTCATCATCGACGGGCGCCGCGAGCCGGTCGGCCACGAGGTGCACGCGATCCATTCGGGTCACCTGATCGTCGCCACCGAGAACGCTGCGGGAGTGCGCCAGTTCGCCATGAGCGCCAACGCCCTGACCGGGCTGCTGTCATGGCTCGAGTCGTCGCCGCCGGGGCAACGGGTCAACAACGTTCTTTGAGGCATCTGTACAGGTTCTCTTGTTTCGGTTGACGCGTCCGTGAGGCCGGGAGAGAATCGAGACAAGGAACGGATTACCGTTTTCCTCAGGGAGCAGGTGCACTGTGATCAAGCGTCTAGTAGCCGCAGCATGCGTGTCGATTCTGGCTGTGGTGGGAGTTGCCCCAGCCGCGAGCGCTGCTGGCGGGCACCACGGGTCCCGCGTCGTTCAGCACGCGATCGACTGGGACTGACCCACAGGTTCTGATGGCACTCACCTAGGTGAGTGCCATTGGCATGCCCTCAGCCTCCTGGCTTCGCGCTGACGCCTCCGGCGTCAAGCGCTCACGGTCGGCCGCGTTCAGCGCTCACCGCCCGGGACCCAGAGGACGTCTCCGGCTTCGCGGTTGGCGTAGCGGCCGAGGATGAACAGCAGGTCGCTGAGCCGGTTGAGGTACTTCGCCGTCAGCACGTTCATGGTCTCGCCGTGCTCCTCGAGGGCTGCCCAGGCGGAACGCTCCGCGCGGCGGGTCACGGTGCAGGCGATGTGCACCGCCGCCGCAGCCGGCGTACCACCGCGGAGGATGAACGACCGGAGCTTGGGCAGCTGCTCGTTGTAGTGGTCGCACCAGCCCTCGAGCCGGTCGATGTAGTCCGGCTCGACCCGCAGCGGCGGATACTCCGGGTTGTCGACCACGGGGCACGACAGGTCGGCGCCGACGTCGAACAGATCGTTCTGGATGTGCGTCAGGACCGCGACGACGTCCTCGTCGAGCGTGCCGAGGGAGATCGCGAAGCCGATGTGGCTGTTGGCCTCGTCGACGTCGGCGTACGCGGCGAGGCGCAGGTCGAGCTTGCTGGTCTTGCTCATGTCGCCCAGGTTGGTGGTGCCGTCGTCGCCGGTTCGCGTGTATATCCGCGTCAGATTGACCATGCGCCCATCCTAGGATGTCCCGCTCAGTCCCAGCTCGGCTCGCGCGCGCCCACATCCCGCCTGACTGCGTTATCGTCGGTCGGCGCACAACCCCGGTGCGCCTCCCTCCTCTGCCTTGTCAGCCGGGCGCGTGCTCACGCTCTCTGATCGAGCTGGGACTGAGCGGCACACCCTGCGAGTGTGAGCAGGAACGCCCTCTGGAGGCAGTGACCCCAAAGGTTACGGGGAGGTAACCTGACGAAATGCCTGACAAGGACGCGCCTGACAAGCCCTGGGTGATGCGTACGTACGCCGGCCACAGCTCGGCGGCAGAGTCGAACGCTCTCTACCGTCGCAACCTGGCGAAGGGCCAGACCGGACTCTCGGTGGCCTTCGACCTGCCGACCCAGACCGGTTACGACCCCGATCACGAGCTGAGCAGGGGAGAGGTCGGCAAGGTCGGCGTCCCGATCCCGCACCTCGGCGCGATGCGGCAGCTGTTCCACGACATCCCGCTCGACGAGATGAACACGTCGATGACGATCAACGCCACCGCGATGTGGCTGCTCGCGATGTACCAGGTCGCCGCCGAGGAGCAGGGCGTCGATCCGGCAGCGCTGTCGGGCACGACGCAGAACGACATCATCAAGGAGTACCTCTCCCGCGGCACGTACGTCTTCGGGCCCGCGCCGTCGCTGCGCCTGACGACCGACATGATCGCCTACACCGTCGGCACGATCCCGAAGTGGAACCCGCTCAACATCTGCAGCTATCACCTGCAGGAGGCCGGCGCGACGCCGACGCAGGAGCTCGCGTACGCCCTGACGACCGCGATCGCTGTGCTCGACGCGGTCCGCGACTCCGGCCAGGTGCCGGCGGACGAGTTCGAGAACGTCGTCGGCCGCATCTCGTTCTTCGTCAATGCTGGCGTCCGCTTCGTCGAGGAGACGTGCAAGATGCGCGCCTTCGGGCGGCTCTGGGACGAGATCACCCGCGAGCGCTACGGCGTGCAGAACCCCAAGATGCGTCGGTTCCGCTACGGCGTGCAGGTCAACTCGCTCGGCCTGACCGAGGCGCAGCCCGAGAACAACGTGCAGCGCATCGTGCTGGAGATGCTCGGCGTGACGCTCAGCAAGGACGCCCGCGCCCGTGCCGTGCAGCTGCCGGCGTGGAACGAGGCACTGGGCCTGCCGCGGCCGTGGGACCAGCAGTGGTCGCTGCGCCTCCAGCAGGTGCTCGCCTTCGAGTCCGATCTCCTGGAGTACGACGACATCTTCGAGGGCTCGGTCGTCATCGAGGCCAAGGTCGCCGAGCTGATCGACGGCGCCAAGGCCGAGATCGACCGCGTCCAGGCGATGGGCGGTGCGGTGGCGGCGGTCGAGTCGGGCTACATGAAGCAGGCGCATGGTGTCCTCGCACTCGGAGCGACGGGCCCGCATCGAGGCGGGAGAGATGAAGGTCGTCGGGGTCAACTCCTACACCGAGACCGAGCCGTCACCCCTGACCGCAGATCTGGACACCGCGATCATGACGGCCGACCCCGAGGCCGAGGCCAACGCGATCGCCGACGTCAAGGCATGGCGCGAGCAGCGCGACCAGGCCGCCGTCGACGAGGCGCTCAACCGGCTGCAGCGCGAGGCCAAGACCGACACCAACCTGATGGCGGCGACGCTCGAGGCCGTACGTGCGGGAGCGACCGTGGGGGAGTGGGCCGGTGCGCTGCGTGAGGTGTTCGGCGAGTACCGCGCACCCACAGGCGTCAGCGGCGTCGGCAGCGTCGCCGAGGCGGGCGCCGAGCTGTCAGCCGTACGCGAGAAGGTGCAGCGCACGGGGGAGGAGCTCGGCACCCGGTTGCGCTTCCTCGTGGGCAAGCCCGGCCTCGACGGACACTCCAACGGCGCCGAGCAGATCGCCGTGCGAGCGCGCGACGCCGGATTCGAGGTCATCTACCAGGGCATCCGCCTGACGCCTGCGCAGATCGTCGCCGCGGCGGTCGCCGAGGACGTGCACTGCGTCGGGCCTGTCGATCCTGTCGGGCTCGCACATGGAGCTCGTCCCGGACGTGCAGAAGGCGATGGCCGAGGCCGGCATCGGCGATGTGCCGCTGATCGTCGGCGGCATCATCCCCGAGTCCGACGCCCGCAAGATGGA
The DNA here is from genome assembly GCA_963806345.1 of uncultured Actinomycetota bacterium. Classification (GTDB taxonomy): domain Bacteria; phylum Actinomycetota; class Actinomycetes; order Propionibacteriales; family Nocardioidaceae; genus Aeromicrobium. The sequence goes on from CAWDXV010000030.1 coordinate 154,048, forward strand.
GGCCGCCGGCGTCGCCGCCGTGTTCACGCCGAAGGACTTCGGCATGACCACGATCATGGATCGCATCGTCGACGAGATCCGCAAGGCCAACGACCTGACCTGAGCACTCGGTGGTTGAGGAGGGCGAGGAACGAGCCCGTCTCGAAACCACTGTGGTTTCGAGGCTCCGCTTCGCTTCGTACCTCAACCACCGAGCACCGTCAGTTGAGGACGCGGAAGTCGGCGGGCAGGCCGCCACCGGCGACGATGTCGGTCGTCAGGTCCTGCAGCGCCATGAGGGCGACGGACTGGCTGAACGGGCCGTACGAGACCCGCGCGACGCCGAGCTCCTCCATGCGGGCCAAGCGGGACCGAGCCGGACGCCGCCGATCAGGGTCAGCTTCTGCGGGCCCCACGCGTCGACGAAGGCCTTGATGTCGTCCTCCGACACCTTGCCGGGGACGAACACGACCGGGGCGCCGGTCGGCGAGGTAGGCGCGACCGCGCTCGATGGCATCGGCCAGCACCTCGTCGTGCGGCTTGTCGCCGGCCTTGAGGAACGCGTCCGTACGAGCGTTGAGCACGAAGTCGATGCCCTCCTGCTGCGCTGCGTCGAGCACGGCCTCGACCGCGTTGACCGCCTCGTTGAGCGGCTTCATCTGGTCCTCGAGGTTGCAGCCCACGACGCCGACGCCGATGGCCCGCAGCGTGGTCTCGCGGGGGTTGCCGTAGCCGGCTTCGAGGTCGGCCGTGACGGGCAGGTCGGTGGCCGCGACGATGCCGCCGACGGCCTCGATCATGAGCTCGACGGGGATGTTCTCACCGTCGGCGTAGCCATACGCCGCGGCGATCGAGTGGCTCGCGGTGGCCAGGGCCGTGGTGCCCTCGACCTCGGAGACGACGCGGGCGCTGATGGCGTCCCACACGTTGACGAGCTTGAGCAGCTTGGGGTCGGTGTGCAGGGCGAGGAGGGTCTGGGCCTGGTTTGCGAGTTCGGTCATGACCACAACCGTACGGCCCAGCCCCACCTCGCCTCCGGCGGGAATCAGTCGGCGACCAGACCCGCCGCCGGTGCGATCCGTGCGGCCTGTCGCGCCGGCAGCACGCACGCGATCAGCCCGGCAGCAGGCGGCGACCAGCGAAGATCACGCGCGATCTGCGCCCACGGGACGGTCAGGCTCGGGCGCCGTCGTGAAGAGGCCGTCCGTGACGCGTCTTGACCCCGAACCACGCGTACAGCGTGCCGAGCCCGATCCCGAGCACGGCCGAGACGCCGGCCATCAGCAACGCCTCGATCGCCAGCATCGCCCGCAGGCCGCGCCGCTCCAGTCCCATGGCCCGCAGCAGGGAGTTCTCCCGTACGCGCTCGAGCACCGACAGGCTCAGCGTGTTGCCCACGCCGATCAGGGCGATCAGCACGGCGATGCCCAGGAAGCCCACCGTGATCGCGAGGACGATCGCCAGGATCTTGAGGATGTCCGCGCGATCCGGCAGCCCGCCGCCGATGGTCGAGGTCCGCCGTCTTGGTGATGGCATGGACGTCGGCGGTGACGTCGCCGGCGTCGGCACCGTCGGTCGCCCGGACCCAGGTGGCCCGCGTCGTCGTGCGAGGCGCCCATCGCGTCGAGGAGTCGAACGGCTGACGATCGGGTCGTCGCCGAGCCCTGCTGCGTACCGCACCGTGAGCTCGCGGGCCTGACCGCCGATGCGTCACGTGTGACCCGGCTGCCGCTCGCGATGTCGCTGGACCCGTCCGGGAGCACGATCTCGTTCGGCGCCGAGGCCGCGCAGCAGCGTTCCCATGGACGAGCCGCCAGCGCGGCGTGGTCGACGCCCAGGACCGTCACCCTCTGATCGCCCAGCCGAGCCGCCGTGCCTCGGATCGCGACCGCCCGGCTGACGCCGTCGACGGCGGCCAGGCGCTTGCCGATGCCGTCCGGCAGGGCGCCCTTGTCGGCGCTGGCGATCAGGTCGACCGGGTGGTTGTGGTCGAGCGACGTGTTGACCTTGTGGGAGATCGACGCGGAGCCGACGACGACGGAGGTGATCAGGGTGACGCCGATCAGCAGTGCGGTGGAGGTCGCGGCGGTACGCCGGGGGTTGCGCATCGAGTTGGCGTGCGCGAGCCGGCCGGGGACTCCGACCGAAGTCGCGCCAGCGGGCCGGCCGTGCGGATGGCGGCGGGCACCAGCACGGGTGTCAGCAGCAGCACTCCGACGAACGAGAGCATGCCCGCCGAGCAGGCCCGCGACGAGGCCCCTGCAGGCCGACCAGCAGGCCGCACCGCTCCGACGGCAAGCAGGAACCGGCGGCCGAGGCGATGCGCAGGGCGCCGGCCTTCGAGCGCACCTGCACCGACGTCCTGCGGCTGGAGCGCCGCCAGCGGTGACTGGGCGCTCGCTCGCCGAGCCGGGAACGCACGACGCGGTCGACCGTCACGCCCATGCCGAGCAGCACCGGCAGCAGGACGCCGCCGAGCGTCAGCGACGGGCGTGCCCATCGGCGTGGACGGCGACCAGTGGCCGATGGCGGCGCCGCCGGCGAGCGCGATGACGTAGCCGAGTGCGACGCCGACCGCTGCGCCGACGGCACCGATCACCAGTCCTTCGGCGACGACCGATCGGGCGATCTGGCGCCCGCACGGCTCCGACGCACCGCAGCAGGGCCAGGTCGCGGGCGCGCTGGGCGAGCAGGATCGTGAACGTGTTGGCGATGACCAGCGCGCCGACGAACAGGGAGATGGCCGCGAACACGAGGATCAGCTTCTGGAAGATGTCGATGCCCTTCGTGGCCTGCAGGCGCAGCTCCCGCTCGTACGCATCCGCGGTGCGTGACCTGCACTCCGGCGACGGCGTGATCGAGACGCGAGGCCGACCGCGGCGGGATCGCCCCGCACGGCGAAGATCTCGTCGACCGGCTCGCCGACGTCACCGAGTGCCGCGAACGTGCGCTCGGGGAGGTACAGGACGCGAGCGCAGCGGCCCGTCCTGGTCGTCGACGATGCCGGTGACGGTGAAGCTCGAGCTCACGGTCGTCGGCGCGCATGCGAGATCGTCGTCGCCCGTACGTACGTGGCGGCGGTCGGCCTGCGACGCCGACATCGCGATCTCGCCGTCCGCTGTCGGGCAACCGGCCCGCGCGGACGTCCTGCCAGCGCAAGTGCCGGTCCGTGGCGACGCTGCCGACCGAGACGGTCTGCGGCCCGTCGGGAAGCGTGGCGTCGATCCACCCGCGCCAGTTGACCGCAGCGGCGGTGACGTCGGGATCGGCGAGCGCCTTCTGGCGCAGCAGGGCGTACGAGCGCACGCCTTCGGGGGCCGTGGCTGCGACGTCGGCACCGCGGTACTGCCGGCCGACGGTCTCGTTGGCGCCCTGCGCGCGCGGCGGCGCTCAGGGTGTTGATCGCGACGATGAAGCCCGGTGGCGATGAGGACTGCCACGAGGGCAGCGACGTAGCGCCGGGCGTACGTCCGCATCGACGCGAGGATGACGTTGCGCACGGCGTCAGCCGCCGATCCGGCGGAGCGCGTCGAGGATGCTGTCCTGCGTCGGGTTGTCGATCTGCGTCGCAACCCGGCCGTCGGCGATCAGCACGACGCGGTCGGCGTACGCGGCGGCGGACGGCTCGTGCGTGACCATGACGGTCGTCTGGCCGAGCTCGCGCACCGAACGGCGCAGGAAGCCGAGGACCTCGGCGCTCGAGTGGCTGTCGAGGTTGCCGGTCGGCTCGTCGGCGAACACGATCGTCGGGACGGCTCATCAGCGCGCGAGCGATCGCCACGCGCTGCTGCTGGCCGCCGGAGAGCTGGCTGGGCCGGTGACCCAGGCGCTCGCCGAGTGCCGAGCACCTCGACGAGCTCGTCGAACCAGGCCCAGTCAGGGTCGGTGCCCGCGAGGTCGAGCGGCAGCAGGATGTTCTGCTTCGCGGTCAGCATCGGCAGCAGGTTGAATGCCTGGAACACGAAGCCGACGTGGCGCCGGCGGAACCGGGTGAGCTCGTTGTCGGACAGCGACGTCAGCATGAGGTCGCCGACCTGCACCTCGCCCGAGGTCGCCTGGTCGAGACCGGCCAGGCAGTGCATCAGCGTCGACTTGCCGGAGCCTGACGGTCCCATGATCGCGGTGAACTTCGCGGTGTCGATCGTCAGGTCGACGCCGGCGAGCGCGTGCACCTGGGCCTCCCCGGTGCCGTACGTCTTGGTGAGTCCGGCCGCGCGGGCGGCGATCGCGGGGATCGTGGTGGGTGGGTCGAGGACCGTCATGCCTGCTCCTGTGGTGAGTCATCTGGTGTCGTCACCACGCTAGGAATCGGCGGCCCTGTGCATCGTCAGTCCACGGGCGCGACCTGCGAGCCACGCGTCATACCCAGGTCGTACGTCAGCGGTCGCCGGGGCTGACGAGTCCGGACTCGTAGCCCAGGACCACGAGCTGCACGCGGTCGCGGGAGCCGGTCTTGGCCAGGATGCGACCCGACGTGCGTCTTGACCGTCGCCTCGGCAAGGAACAGCCCGGCCGCGATCTCGGTGTTGGAGTGCCCCTGGGCGATCAGCTCGAGGACCTCCCGCTCGCGAGCCGTGAGGTCGGCCAGCCTGGTGTCGTGCTGGGGATCGGGTGCCTCGTCGGCGTCGAGGAAGCGCTCGAGCATGCGCCGGGTGACGCTCGGCGCGACCACGGCGTCGCCGTCGTGCACGTCACGGATCGCGCTGAGCAGCATCTCCGGCTGGGCGTCCTTGAGCAGGAACGCCGAAGCCCCGGCACGCAGCGCGTTGTAGACGTACTCGTCGAGGTCGAACGTCGTCAGGACCACGACGCGCGGCCGCTCCGACCTCGCCGCCAGGACGCGAGTGGCCTCGACACCGTCCATGCGGGGCATGCGGACGTCCATCAGCACGATGTCGGCCGAGGTGACGGCGAGCCGCTCGGTGGCCTCGGCGCCGTCCCCGGCCTCGCCGACGACCTCCATGTCGTCCTGCGACTCGATCAGCATCCGGAACCCGGCGCGTACGAGCTGCTGGTCGTCGACCAGGAAGACCCGGATCACGGAGCCTCCACCGGGATGACGGCGTGCACCCGGAAGCCGCCGCCCGGGCGCGGACCGGCCTCGACCTCGCCGGCATGGACGGCGATGCGTTCGCGGATGCCGAGCATGCCGTGACCCTGGCCGTCGTCGGTCGCCGTGCCGCCGCGGCCGTCGTCGTCGACCTGGATGCGTACGGAGTCGGTCGTGACCCGCAGGTCGACCGCAGCGGTGACGTCGGGGCCGGCGTGCTTGAGGGTGTTGGTGAGCGCCTCCTGGACGATGCGATAGACCGTCAACCCGGTGGCCGCGTCGAGCCGGCCCAGGTCGCCCAGCACGGTGAGCTCGATGGCCAGGCCACTGCCGCGCAGCTGTTCGACGAGCTCAGGAACGTCGAGTGGCGTCAGGAACCGGGCCCATCGGAAGCTCGCCACGTCGTCGTCGCGGAGCAATCCGAGCAAGCGTCGCATCTCGGCCAGCGACGAGCGGCCGGTCTCCGAGATCGTCCGTAGTGTCTCGATCGCGACCTCGGGCCGCTTCTCGGCGGCGTACAGCGCCCCGTCGGCCTGGACGACCATGACCGACAGGCTGTGAGCGACGACGTCGTGCATCTCGCGCGCGATGCGGGCCCGCTCGGCCGCCGTGGCGATCTGGGCCTGCTGCGCGGCGTCGCGCTCGAGCTGGTCGGCTCGCTCCTCGAGCCCGGCGACGTACGCGCGACGGGTGCGGGCGAGGTAGCCCAGCATCCAGGCCGCCAGCACGAGCGCTGACAGCGGCACGAAGTAGGCGATGACCTCGCCGACGTCGTCCGACCGCCTGCGCCCACCGTGCGCGCGGCGATCGGCAGCACCGAGGAACCCCGTGCCGAGCGACGGCCCACACGGCCCACATCGGGCCGTACGCGGCGACGGCGTGCAGGGCGACCAGCAGCGCGATGTCGCCGTAGCGCGGGCGTGTCGAACGCCACGGCCTGGGCCAGCAGCAGCAGGCAGATGACGGTGAACGTGGCGACCGGTGCCCGACGCCGCAGCGCCAGGGGCAGGATCAGCGCGATGTCGAGGAGGCTCTGCGCCGTGCCGGTGAAGACGTACGAGACGAGGGGGATGAGCAGCAGCGACCCCGGTGAGCCCGACGTCCTGCCAGAGCGTGTCGATGCGACGCCACAGGTCGGGTCGCTCGCGCATGTGCCTCAGCCTAGTGAGCGCGAGCGGTGTCAGTCGTCCGACCACGGGATGACTTTGGCCAGCCACACCTTCGTGGTGACGTCCCGCGAAAGGCCCTAGGCTCGGGCCACCGCTCAGGCAGCGATCTTGTGCTTGGTCTTGTTCTTCTTCTTGACCTTGACGAGCTTGCGCTTCTTGACGGTGAAGCCTTCGGGCAGCGTGCCCTTCTTCATCATGAGGATGGGACACCGCTTGCACGCAGGCTTGCTGCTGCAGCACTTCTTCTTGGGTGTCGGCACAGGTCTACGATATCAGCGTGAGGTGAGGCTCGCCTAAGGCGAGAGAATGGGAGCATGGTCACATGGCAGCACCAGCATTCGTCGCGAAGCTCAACGAGCAGCTCGGCTACGAGTTCGGCGCGCATCAGCAGTACGTCGCCATCGCGGCCTACTACGACGCGCTGACGATGCCCCAGATGGCGGCGCTGTTCTACCAGCAGGCGCTCGAGGAGCGCGATCACGCGATGATGATGGTGCAGTACCTCCTCGACGCCGACGAGACGCCGGTCATCCCCGCGCTCGAGGCTCCCAAGGTCGACTTCACCGATGTCGTGGAGCCGGTCACCGCCGCGCTCGCGCAGGAGAAGCGCGTGACGGAGCAGATCAACGAGCTGACCCGCATCGCCCGTGACAACAACGACTTCGCGTCCGACCAGTTCATGCAGTGGTTCATCAAGGAGCAGGTCGAAGAGGTCTCCAAGATGAGCGACCTGCTCGCGGTCGTCACGCGGTCCAAGGACGACTACGAGCGCATCGAGGACTGGGTCGCCCGCGAGGAGAAGAGCGCCGGCGGCGACCCGACGGCCCCGCCCATCGCCGGTGCCTAGAGCCCTCCTCATCTGCTGCGTCGTCCTCGTGGCGACGCTCTCGGCATGCGGCAAGGACGCCGACAGCGGCTCCGCGCCCTCCGACAAGACGGCGTTGACCATCACGCTCGTCTCCGACGAGGGCGTGGACCCTGAGACGTACACGTTGACGTGCGACCCTCCCGGCGGCGACCATCCGCAGCCGGCTGAGGCGTGCAAGGCCCTCGACGCGGCCGGCGCCGGCGTGTTCAAGCCGGTCGCCAAGGACCAGCAGTGCACCTTGGTCTACGGCGGGCCGCAGACCGCGACGGTCAAGGGCACCTACAAGGGCGACGCGGTGGACGCGGCGTTCAAGCGTACGGACGGCTGCGAGATCGACCGCTGGGAAAAGCTCGGCACGACGTTCTTCAACCTGCCCTTGCAGTAACGCGGGGACTTGCCGAGCCTCAGAACAGGCGCAGTGAGGGGTCGTCGATGCCGCGGAGCTCGTCGTAGTTGACGACGACGCACTCGATGCCGCGATCGGTGGCGAGCGTACGCGCCTGCGGCTTGATCTCCTGGGCCGCGAAGATGCCGCGCACCGGGCGCAGGGCGGGGTCGCGGTTCATCAGCTCGAGGTAGCGCGTCAGCTGCTCGACTCCGTCGATGTCGCCGCGGCGCTTGATCTCGACCGCGACCGAGCTGTTGGCGGCGTCCTTGCACAGCAGGTCGACCGGCCCGATCGCGGTCATGTACTCCCGGCGTACGAGGCTCATGCCGGGCCCGAGCGCCGTCGTGTGCTCGGCGAGGAGCTCCTGCAGGTGCTTCTCGACGCCGTCCTTCTGGAGTCCGGGGTCGATCCCGAGCTCGTGCGCCGAGTCGTGGAGGACCTCCTCGATGCGGATGCGCAGCGTGTCGTCGGTCTTGCCGGCGGTGACGGTCCACTCGGTGACGCCGTCGTCGGCGAGGCCCTCACGCAGGGTGCAGGGCGGACTCATCCAGTTGAGCGGCTTGTAGGAGCCACCGTCGGAGTGGATCAGCACCGATCCGTCGTTCTTGACCATGATCAGCCGGGTGGCGAGCGGAAGGTGCGCGGCGAGCCGGCCGGCGTAGTCGACCTGGCACCGCGCGATGACGATCCTCAAGACATCCTCGTGCAGGGTGCCGAGCTTGAACTTCAGGGTCTCGCCCTCGACCGTGCCGGCATCGGTGTTGCCGTCGTCGCCGATCAACGAGACCTTGGTGCCTTCCACCTTGTAGGTGCCGACGCGGAAGTCCTTGACGCCCTCGAAGTCCTCCACGTACGTGCCGTCCTTGTGGAAGTGGACGACCCACTTGGCCTTGACGTCGTGCCAGTCGCCCACGAGCCCAGAAGCGGCGTCGTCGGTCGGCTCGGGCGTCGGCGTGGTCGGGCTGTCGGTCGTGGTCGACTGGCTGGCGGTCGGCTTGTCTGCCGGCTCGTCGCTCTTGCCACACGCGCCAAGCCCTAGCAGAGCAAGGCCCACGATGGCTGTAACCATCGTCATACGTCGATTCATCGTTCTCCCATGGAGCCAACAGCAGGGTCAGGTTAGTCTGACACGACCCGCTTATTACTCAGGAGTAGCCATGCAGGAAATCGTCGAAAGACTGGCAGCGAGCGATCGCACCGCTGACCTCGCCCGCACCTTGCTGCTGCCCTACCTCAACCACGCAGCCACGATGTACGAGAGCGGATACGCGACCCACGACGACATCGACGCCGCGATGCGCTTCGGCTGCGGCTACCCGATCGGCCCGCTGGCACTGATCGACGCGCTCGGCCCGCAGACCGTCGCGACCGGCCTCGAGAAGCTGTACGCCGAGACCGGCGACGAGCTGCACCAGCCGGTCAGCATCCTGACCCAGATGGCCGCCGACGGCACGACGTTCGCCCAGGCGGTCGGCGAGGACGAGGCGGACGACCCCCAGCTGCGCCACGAGATCGAGACGGTCGGCGTCGTGGGCACCGGCACGATGGCGTCCGGCATCGTCGAGGTCTTCGCCAAGGCCGGCTACGACGTCGTCTACGTCGGCCGCAGCGCCGACAAGCTCGACGGCGTCCAGGCGCACATCACCAAGAGCCTCGACAAGGCGATCTCGCGCGGCAAGCTCGACGAGGACGGCAAGTCGGCCGTGCTCGCCCGGCTCAGCGGCTCGACCGAGCGCGAGGCGCTCGCCGGCGCCGACATCATCGTCGAGGCGATCGCCGAGGACCTCGAGATCAAGCTCGAGCTGTTCCGCGACCTCGATCGCATCGCCAAGCCCGGCGCGATCCTGGCGACCACGACCTCGTCGCTGTCGATCACCTCGTGCGCGGCTGCGACGTCACGGCCGCAGGACGTCATCGGCATGCACTTCTTCAACCCCGCTCCGGTCATGAAGCTCGTCGAGGTCGTCACCGCCGACGAGACCACGCCGGAGGTCGCCGAGACCGTACGCGCGCTGTGCCTGTCGACCGGCAAGCACCCGGTGTCCTGCGGCGACCGTGCCGGGTTCATCGTCAACGCCCTGCTGTTCCCGTACCTCAACGACGCGGTCAAGCTGCACGAGGCCGACGGCGGGTCGCTGACCGAGATCGACGACGCCATGAAGGCGACCAAGCTGCCGATGGGACCGTTCGAGCTCCTCGACGTCGTCGGCAACGACGTGTCGCTGGCGATCCAGGAGACGTTGGTCCGCACGTTCGGCCACGCAGGCTGGTTGCCGGCACCGACACTGCAGGCGCTGGTCGCCGAGGGCAAGCTCGGCCGCAAGACCGGAGCGGGCTTCCACACGTACTGACGGGCCAAAAGTTACGCGTTTCAGGGAAGAGTTCTTTTTCCTGCGACGCCGGTAACTCCGGGTTGCTGACCTCGTTGCTCTGTCCAGAGGGGTACGTGGACAGGAGCACCGATGGACGGCACGTCGCTCGTGATCGCGGCTGCGCGCACCGTGCGCATCGCCGCCATGATCGGTGTCGCTGGTCTCTTGGTCGGCTACATCGCAGTCGCCTCGTTCGCCAGCCGCTACGGTGCGTCGACCCCGATGGCACTCGACAGCAAGAGCGACCAGACCGCGTTGTCGACGGCGGTTGCGGTGCAGGAGTCGGCCGGCCTCACCTGCAGCGAGAAGCCGACGCTGACCGACGTCGTGCTGTTCCAGCGCGACGGCGAGGCCCGCGTCACGATCCTGACGTTCGACCAGGCGCTCAAGGCGTCTGGCGCCCGGGAAGGCTGGATCAGGCGCTACTGCGCGTAGTCCACCTCCGTAGACTGGAGCCATGTCCCGTCGCCGCGTCGCCCCTCGCGCGCACCCGCCGTTGCGGACCACGACGGAGCAGGTCGAGGACAAGGCGGACGGCTCCTGGTACGTCCGACGGCTGCGTGGCTCAGGTGCCGCCAAGGACTACCGCTGCCCGGGTTGCGCGCAGCTGATCCGCCCGGCCACCCCGCACGTCGTCGCGTGGCCGGTGCAGAAGGCCCTGCTGAGCGAGGCAGCCATCGACGAACGCCGCCACTGGCACACGGCCTGCTGGGCCAGGAAGCACTGAGGACAGGACCTAGATGAGCGAGAAGATCCGTGGCAACTCCGTGCTGCCCGCCCGCCGTGAGCAGATCACGCTGGAGACGGCCGACGGCGTGAGCCTGGTGGGCGAGCTGGCCCTGCCGCCCGAAGGGGATCCCGTCGCGACGATGATCTGCCTGCACCCGCTGCCGACGCACGGCGGGATGATGGACAGCCACCTGTTCCGCAAGGCGTCCTACCGGCTGCCCGCGCTCGCCGGCATCGCGGTCCTGCGCTTCAACACCCGCGGCACCTCGAGCGTGCAGGGCACGAGCGGGGGAGCGTTCGACAACGCCGTCGCCGAGCGCTTCGACGTCGCCGCCGCAGTCGAGTACGCCGAGTTCGCCGACCTGCCACACGTCTGGCTCGTGGGCTGGTCGTTCGGCACCGACCTGACCTTGATGTACGGACTCGAGCCGGTCGTCGAGGGCATCGTGCTGCTCTCGCCACCGCTGCGCTACTCGACCCCCGAGCACCTGCAGGCCTGGGCGGACTCCGGCAAGCCGGTGACGGCACTCATCCCCGAGCACGACGACTACCTGCAGCCGCCCGAGGCGCGTGAACGGTTCGCCGCGATCCCGCACGCCGAGATCATCGCCGTCGAGGGTGCCAAGCACCTGTGGGTCGGCGACTCCGAGCGCGTGCTCGACGAGATCACCCGCAAGCTGGCCCCAGGCGTACCGGTGCCGTTGCCGGACACGTGGGACGGCCCGATGGAGCGTGCCGACTCCTCGGCTTACCGCGACCGTACGGTCGCAGCGTTCAAGGATGTGCCGCGGTAGCTAGTCGGACTTCTCCTCGGCTGCGGCCTCGTCCTCGGCGGCCTCTTCAGCCTTGGCCTCGGCAGGTGCCTGCTCCTGAGCCTTGGGCTCCTCGGCCTTGGGCTGCTCAGCCTTGGCCTCGTCGGCGGCGGGCTTGTCGGGCTTGGGCGCCGCCTTGTCCTTGGGAGCGTCTTCCTTGACGGTGGTCGGCGCGAACGTCGACACGATGTCGCGGAGCTGACCCATCTGCGCCATGATGCCGTCGCGCTTGCGCTGCAGCTCCTCGACCTCGGCCCGCAGGACGCGCGTCTGGCGCTCGGCGTCGGTCGTCGCGCTGACCCGGATGTGCTGGGCCTCGGCGCTCGCGCCGGACACGAGCTGGCCGGCCTCGGCCTTGGCGTTGTCGAGCAGGCGGGCGGCCTCGGCGCTGGCGGCGTCGCGGGCCTTGGCGGCCTGGTCCATGATGTCGCGCGCGCGATCGTCGGCGGCCTTGGCGCGGGTCTCGGCGTCCTTGACCAGCTTGGCGGTCTGCTCGGTCGCCGAGGCGTGGTTCTCGGATGCCTCGCGGGCGAGGCGCTCCTTCTCGACGGCGAGGACGCGGCGGGCCTCGGTGACCTCGCGGTCGGCGGCCGCGCGGGCCTGCTCGACCTCGCGGGTCGCACCGAGACGCATGTTCTGGGCGTCCTGCTCGGCGGCGAGCTTGACCTGGGCGGCCTCGCGCTCGGCGTGGGCCCGCAGGTCCTCGGTGTGGGCGATCGCGTCAGCGTGCATGGCCTCGGCGTCCTCGAGGAGCTGCTTGCGCTTCTCCTCGAGCTCGACGACGGCGCGGCCGCGCATCTCCTCTGCCTCGTGGTTGGCAGTGGCGCGCACGATCGCGGCCTCTTCCTCTGCCTTCTTGACGAGCTCGTCGGCCTCGCGCACGGCGCGGTTGCGTACGTCCTCGGCCTCCTGCTCGGCCAGGCCGAGCAGCTGGGCGGCGTGGTTGCCCAGGCCGGTGTAGCTCGGCTTCTCGACAGCCTCGACGCGGTCCTTGAGCTTCTCGATCAGGTCGCGGAGGTTCTCGTTCTCGCTCTGGACCGACTTGAGGCTCTCGGCGGCCTTCTGGAACTCGGCCGACTGGGTGCGGACCCATGCGTCGACGGCGTCGCTGTCGTAGCCACCGCGACGGGCGAGCGGGAAGGAGGCGTCGCCGGACTTCTCGGCGGCGTCGAAGATGGACAATCCGGACTGGTCGGACATGCTGTACCCATTCGTGAAAGAGAGGGAGTTGTCAGGTGTGGGTCAACCATACCCGGCACAAAGGTGCACCGACACGGACGATCTCGGCCGCACCTCGCGGGGCGACCGAGATCGTCGGGCGGAGAAATCAGATCCCTCGACTGTGCCGATGGGTTCCTCGGGTCTTCGTCCCTCAGATCCCTCGGAACCTGTTGATCTTGTCGAGGTGCACGGCACGCTTCTCGGCGTCGCGTACGCCGAGGCCCTCCTCGGGAGCGAGGCACAGCACGCCGACCTTGCCCTGGTGGAGGTTGTGGTGCACGTCGAGCGCGGCCTGACCGGTCTCGGCCAGCGGATAGACCTTCGAGACCGTCGGGTGGATCAGACCCTTGTCGATCAGGCGGTTGGCCTCGAACGCCTCGCGGTAGTTCGCGAAGTGCGAGCTCTTGATCTGCTTGAGGTTCATCCAGAGGTAGCGGTTGTCGTACTGGTGCATGTAGCCCGAGGTCGACGCGCAGGTGATGATCGTGCCGCCCTTGCGGGTGACGTAGACGCTGGCACCGAACGTCTCGCGGCCGGGGTGCTCGAAGACGATGTCGGGATCCTCGCCACCGGTCAGCTCACGGATCTTGGAGCCGAGGCGCTTCCACTCCTTGGGGTCCTGGTTGTTCTCGTCCTTCCAGAACTTGTAGCCCTCGGCGGAACGATCGATGACGTGCTCGGCGCCGAGCGAGCGTACGATCTCGGCCTTCTCGGGCGAGGAGACGACGCACACGGGGATCGCGCCACCGTTGAGCGCCATCTGCGTGGCGTACGAGCCGAGGCCTCCGGACGCACCCCAGATCAGGACGACGTCGCCCTGCTTCATGTTGGCGCCGTTCTTGCTGACGAGCTGGCGGTATGCCGTGGAGTTCACCAGGCCGGGGCTGGCGGCTTCCTCCCACGAGAGGTGGTCGGGCTTGGGCATGAGCTGGTTGGACTTCACGATCGCCAGCTCGGCGAGGCCGCCGAAGTTGGTCTCGAATCCCCAGATGCGCTGCTGCGGGTCCATCATCGTGTCGTCGTGGCCGTCGGGGGACTCCAGCTCGACCGACAGGCAGTGCGCGACGACCTCGGCGCCCGGCTTCCACGCCGTGACGCCCGGGCCGGTGCGCAGGACGACGCCGGCGAGGTCGGAGCCGACGACGTGATAGGGCAGGTCGTGGCGCTTGGAGTACTCCGACAGGCGGCCATAGCGCTCGAGGAAGCCGAACGTCGAGACCGGTTCGAAGATCGAGGTCCACACGGTGTTGTAGTTGATCGCGCTCGCCATGACCGCGACGAGGGCCTCGCCGGGCGCGAGCTCGGGGATCGGGACGTCGTCGAGGTGCAGGCTCTTGCGAGGGTCCTTGTCGCGGCTCGCGAGGCCTTCGAACATGTCGACCTCGTCCTTGTGGACCGTGATCCCCTTGTACGTCTCGGGGAGCGCGATGGCTCCGAATTCCTCCGGGGCGGTGTCGCCGGCAAGGATGGCGTCGAGAATCTGCTGCACGTAGGTCCTCCAGGTTCGGGGTGTTTCCGCGATGTTACTAACGGTTAACCTGTGCGGCTATGCGCGAGGACTGTGATCCCGAACTCAGTGCGACGCGGCCGGCTCGACGAGCTCGACCAGCACGCCTCCGGCGTCCTTGGGGTGCACGAAGTTGACCCGCGAGTCGGACGTGCCGCGCTTGGGAGCGTCGTAGAGGAGCCGCACGCCGCGCTCGCGCAGGATCGCGGAGACCGCCTCGATGTCGGCGACGCGGTACGCGAGCTGCTGGATGCCTTGGCCGTTGCGGGCCAGGAACTTCGCGATGGTGGACTCGTCGCTGAGCGGGGCCAGGAGCTGGATGCGCTGGTCGGAGTCGCCGACGGCGAGCATCGCCTCGCGAACGCCCTGCTCCTCGTTGATCTCCTCGTGCACCGAGTGCAGGCCGAACGTCGAGGCGTAGAACTCGAGGGCGTCGTCGAGATCGGGCACCGCGATTCCGACGTGGTCGATCGCGAGGAGCAGGTGGTCAGGGACGAGCGGGGTGTCGGACATGGAGACGAGGGTATGGCACCGGATGGGCTCTGCGACGTGATCCGTCGCACAGAACGGCACACGCACGTTACCTCTGAGTAAAGTGAAAGAAATGTCCCGCAAAGGAGCAACTCCATGACCCAGTCCGTGATCGTCGCCGGTGCGCGAACCCCGATCGGCCGCCTCCTCGGTGGCCTCAAGACCCTCTCGGGGTCGGACCTGGGTGGTCTGGCCATCAAGGGTGCACTCGACAAGGCGGGAGTCACCGGCGAGCAGGTCGACTACGTCATCATGGGCCAGGTCCTCGGAGCAGGAGCCGGCCAGGTGCCGGCGCGCCAGGCCGCGTTCAAGGGTGGCATCCCGCTGACGACTCCGTCGATCACGATCAACAAGGTCTGCCTGTCGGGCATCAACGCCATCGCTCTGGCTGACCAGCTGATCCGCGCCGGCGAGCACGAGATCATCGTCGCGGGCGGCCAGGAGTCGATGACCCAGGCGCCGCACATGCTGCTCGGCTCGCGTGAGGGCACCAAGTACGGCGACACCAAGCTGACCGACCACATGGCGTACGACGGACTGTGGGACGCACTCACGGACCAGGCCATGGGCGGGCTCACCGAGCAGATCAATGCCGACGGCACCCAGCTGAGCCGCGAGGAGCAGGACGCGTTCAGCGCCCGCTCGCACCAGCTCGCCGCGACGGCACAGAAGAACGGTGTCTTCGACGACGAGATCGTCCCGGTCGAGATCCCGCAGCGCAAGGGCGACCCGATCGTCGTCAGCGCCGACGAGGGTGTCCGCGGTGACACGACGACCGAGTCGCTCGGCAAGCTGCGCCCCGCCTTCAACAAGGAGGGCACCATCACGGCCGGCTCCGCCAGCCAGATCTCCGACGGCGCCGCCGCCGTCGTCGTCATGAGCAAGGCCAAGGCCGAGGAGCTCGGCCTGTCGTGGATCGCCGAGATCGGTGCCGCAGGCGTCGTCGCCGGCCCCGACTCGAGCCTGCAGATGCAGCCCGCCAACGCGATCGCTAACGCCGCTGCCAAGGAAGGCATCGCGGTCAGCGACATCGACCTGTTCGAGCTCAACGAGGCGTTCGCCGCAGTCGGCATCGAGAGCACCCGCGCGCTCGGCGTCTCCGAGGACAAGGTCAACGTCAACGGCGGAGCGATCGCCCTCGGTCACCCGATCGGCGCCAGTGGCGCCCGCATCGTGCTGCACCTGGCACTCGAGCTGGGTCGTCGCGGTGGCGGCATCGGCGCGGCGGCCCTGTGTGGTGGCGGCGGTCAGGGTGACGCCCTGATCATCCGCGTCCCCCAGAAGTAGTCCACAGACGGTGAGCCGAGGCAGCCGCGCCATTCCCGTCGCCGAGCTCGTGGAACGCGCGCGAGCCGGCGAGGCACGGGCGGTGGCGCGGCTGATCTCGTTGGTCGAGGACCGCTCGCCGTCGCTCCGAGAGGTCAGCGCGGCGCTGACCCCGCACACCGGATCGGCGCACATCGTGGGGATCACCGGCTCGCCGGGCGTCGGCAAGTCGACGTCGACCTCGGCACTCGTCACCGCGCTGCGGGCCCAGGGCAAGCGGGTCGGCGTGCTGGCGGTCGACCCGACGTCGCCGTTCTCCGGTGGTGCCCTGCTCGGTGATCGCGTACGCATGCAGGACCACGCGACCGACCACGGCGTCTACATCCGGTCGATGGCCAGCCGGGGGCACCTCGGCGGCCTCTCGGCGTCCGCGCCGCAGGCGTTGCGGGTGCTGGACGCCGCCGGCTGCGACGTCGTGCTCGTCGAGACCGTCGGGGTCGGCCAGTCCGAGGTGGAGATCGCCGGGCTCGCCGACACGACCCTGGTGCTGCTGGCACCCGGCATGGGGGACGGCATCCAGGCGGCCAAGGCCGGGATCCTCGAGATCGGTGACCTCTTCGTCGTCAACAAGGCCGACCGTGAGGGCGCCCAGTCGACCCGGCGCGAGCTGCGCTCGGTCCTGGCGATGACCGAGCGCGACGACCACGCGTGGAAGCCACCGATCGTCCTGACCGTCGCGACCCGGGGCGAGGGCGTCGACGAGGTCGCGGAGCAGGTCGCCGCACATCGCGTCCACCTGGGGGAGTCCGGCGAGCTCGAGCGCCGTCGGCTGGCGCGGCTGCGGCGTGAGATCGAGGCTCTGGCGCTGACCGAGGTGCAGTCCCGGTTCGCCGGGCTGTCGGGGGATGCGCGGCTGGATGCGCTGGCCGAGCAGGTCCTGGCCGGCGAGACCGACCCGTTCGCGGCCGCCGACACCCTCGTTGAGCACGTCTGACGGCAATTTTCGGCGTGCCCGGCCCTCCCGGCGCGCCTTCGCGGCATGCGTGGAGGCGTTCGACACAATGGTCGGGTGCTCAAGAAGGTCTTCCTGCTGCTGCTCATCGGCTTCGCGATCTACTACCTGCTGTCGACGCCCGATGACGCCGCCGACTTCGTGAGCAGCGCGTTCAGCGGGATCATCGACGCCTTCCAGCAGGTCGGCGTGTTCTTCAACGAGCTCACCAACTAGGCCTCTGATGTTGCGGGCGCTGCTCGACCGGTTGCCTGATCAAGAGGTCGACAGTCACCTCCTCGCCGAGGAGGGCGAGGTCGTGATCGACCTCGTGCGCCACCACAACATCGTGTTCTGGAAGCCCGTCGCGGAGGTCGCCGGCACGATCATGCTGTGGATCCTCGCCGTGATCGGGCCCATCCAGCTCGGCTGGCTCCTCATCGTCGGCGGTTTCGCACTCGCGCTGCATGCGCTCTACATGACACTGCGTGAGCGCCGCGACGTCTTCGTGGTCACCAACATGCGCGTGTTCAGGGCGACCGGCGTGTTCTCGGTCCGCATCGCCACGATGCCGATCACCCGCATCCTCGACATCACCGTCGAGAAGCCGTTGCTCGGCCGGATCCTCGGCTACGGCCACTTCATCTTCGAGTCGGCGGCACAGGCCCAAGGGCTCCGCCACATCCGCTACATCGGCGATCCCGATGCCCGTGACCTCACCATCCAGCGAGTCGTACAGCGCTCGGGTCTGCGCGGCCGCACCATCGAGCAGCGTCTCCTCGAAGGGAGCTGACCGGCACCCAGCCCTCACCCGTCAGGCAGTTCGCGCCGGTTCCTACACTGGTCGCATGAACTTCTCGCGCCCCGGCGCCATCGACCTCTCCGCGCTGAAGCAGCCGCAGGCCCGTCCGGGTCAGCCCGCAGCCGGCGGCGGAGGCACGTACGTCGTCGACATCACCGAGCAGAACTTCCAGTCCGACGCCCTCCAGGCCTCGATGAACCACGTGGTCGTCCTGAGCCTCTGGTCGCCACGTTCGCCGCAGAGCGAGAGCTTCAACGCACTGCTGGGCAACCTCATCTCGCAGTACGACGGTCAGCTCGTCCTCGCCCAGGTCGACATCGACGCCAACCCCGCGATCGCGCAGGCTTTGCAGGCGCAGGCCGTCCCGCTCGTCGTCGGACTCGTCAAGGGCCAGCCGGTCCCGCTGTTCCAGGGCACGGTCGACGAGGCCGAGGCGCGTCGCTACTTCGACGAGCTGGTCAACGTCGCCGCCCAGAACGGCGTGACCGGACGGGCGCAGCCCACGGGTGCTCCGTCTGAGGTCGCCGACGATGTCGACGAGCCTGAGGACCCTCGGTTCGCCGCCGCCGATGCCGCGTTCGCGGCCAGTGACTTCGACACCGCCGTGGCCGAGTACGAGAAGCTGCAGGCGCAGTACCCGGCCGACAGCGAGGTCTCCGAGCGGCTCGCCGGCGTACGGCTGCTGGCGCGCACGCAGGGCGCCGACCTGCAAGCCGCGCGCAAGGCCGCCGCGGACGCACCCGACGACCTGGACGCGCAGATGCTGGTGGCCGACCTCGACGTCAGCGGTGGCCACGTCGACGATGCCTTCGACCGCCTGATCCAGCTCGTGAAGCGCACGTCCGGCGACGACCGCGAGCTCGTGCGCCAGCGGTTGCTCGACCTGTTCACGGTGGTCGGCGTCGCCGATCCGCGGGTCGCCACGGCTCGCCGTGCGCTCGCGTCGGCGCTCTTCTGAGCGATTCAGCCGCGTTCGGCCGCGTCCGCCTGCCCGGTCTGCAGTCCGATCCCCGATAGGCTCACGGCGGCGTCAGTCGTTGGCGCCCGAGAGGGAGTGTGCAGATGCGGACGAGGCTGAGCTGGGCACTTTCCGTGCTCGGCGTCCTCATCGCAGCGTTGGGTCTGGCCGTCATGGTCGTCCTCGGCCCCGACAGCCGCATCTCGACCGGACCGCACCCGATCGACACCGACGGCATCGCGATCGTCACGGCGCCCAAGGTCATCTCCTGGGCCGACGTGCAGGTCGACCTGCTCGCGGAGGTGCCGGTTCGCAAGCCCATCTTCGTCGGCATCGGCAACAGCGTCGACGTCGAGAACTACGTCGGCAAGACCCAGCGGCTCGAGGTCACCGGCTTCCACCGGCCGTGGGACGTCAGCACGCACGAGATCAAGGGCCGGCCCAACCTGCCGGGCGCGCCGACCGCGCTCGACTGGTGGATCGCGCAGTCAGCCGGGCTCGGCGGTGCCAGCATCAGCACGAAGCTGCCCGACGAGACGGTCTCCGCGGTGATCCTGTCGGTCGGCTCGACCAACCTCTCGGGCGTCGAGGTCTCCCTGGCGTACGGGATCAAGGGTGGCTTCTACAAGGGCATCGCGCTGCTCCTGCTCGGCCTCGCCGGCGTGTGGTCGAGCTGGCTGATGCGCCGTGACACCCGGATGTGGGTCGCTGACGCGTACGACGAGGAAGGCCCGATCATCGAGGAAGAAGTCGTCTACCTGTACGTCGACGAGGACGGCGTCGAGCACGAGCTGTCGGCCGAGGAGGCCGCGGAGTACGACATCGTCGACGAGTCGGTCGAGGTCGTCGAGGTCGACGCGCCCGAGCCTGTCGACGCGGCAGAGCCCGAGGCGGCCGTCGAGCCTGAGCCCGAGCCGGCGCCCGTGCCGGAGAAACCGCGCATCCCGGGCGTCATGACGGCCGCGGAGATCGCCGCAGCCGCCGACTCGCCGCCCGAGCCGCGAGCCGGAGCCGGAACCCGAGCCGGAGCCGGAACCGGAACCGGAGCCGGAGCCGGAACCGGAGCCGGAGCCGGAGCCCGAACCCGAGCCGGAACCCGAGCCGGAACCCGAACCGGAGCCGGAGCCGGAACCCGAGCCCGAACCCGAGCCGGAACCCGAACCCGCGCCCGACCCCGAAGCCGGCCGACGACGAGCGCGTCGTCTACGTGTTCGTCGACGAGGACGGCGTGGAGCACGAGGTGAGCGAGGACGAGCTGGCCGACTTCGAGATCGTCGACGACGAGGACGAGTCGTGAAGCGCCTCGTCCTGCTCGGCCTGATCTGCGCGCTCGCCCTCTCGGCGTGTGCCGTGCCGCACAAGCGCGGCGACCTGGGCCCCGAGAAGACCGCGGCGCGTACGCCCGAGGTCACCGAGGTGTTCAACCAGTACCGCAAGGTTCGCAACACCGCGATCGAGCTGCTCGACGCCAAGCCGTTGTCGATCGTCGAGAGCGGACCCGTGCTCGCGATCGACACGGGTTCGTTCGAGGTGTCGCAGCGGCTGGCCAAGACGCAGAAGCAGGACACCGGTTCGGTCGAGGTCACGGACGTGCAGACCCCGCGATTCGGCAAGTACCCACTGTGGTTCTTCGCGGTCGTGCGCGACGCCGATGCAGGGGTGAACCGGGTCCAGATCTTCGAGCGGCAGACCGCCGTGGAGCCCTGGCTGCTGGTCGCCAGCCCGGAGACACTCGCGGACACGCCGATCCCCGCCATCCGCAAGGAGGGTTCCGACGCACTGACCGTCAAGCCGGACGATGGCGTCGGAATGTCGATGTCGGCCACCGAGGCCGCCAAGGCGTACGCCAGGACTCTTGCCGATCCGGAGTCGTCAGAGGCCCGCACGGTGGCCGACGACTCGTTCATCAAGCAGATGCGAACGACGGCGGAGAACAACGCCAAGCTCGAGGGCGTGAAGTTCTCGCAGTCGTGGGGCAACGAGCCCGTGAAGTACGTCCTGCGCACCAGCGACGGGGGAGCCCTGGCGTTCGTGACCCTGCTGCGCCTCGACACGTACGAGGTCAAGAGCGGTCTCACGGTCAGCTGGCCGGAAGGCACGCCGCAGCAGGCGTTCCTGTCGTCCGGCATCTCCAGCTCGGGCAAGCTGCGGTACTACCACCAGGTGTTGCTCTACATCCCCGGCGGCAACGGCAAGCCCCGCGCGATAGGCCAGTACGGCGGCGTGGTGAGCGCAGATTCGCAGTGAGATGCGAAAGGGGGGTGTGACCCGCTAGCATGGTCACGTTGCACGACGTTGGATTCTACGGCTGATCAAGTTCCGCAAGGTAGCTAGTTCTTCTCGCAGGTTGGATGTGTGTCGCGACAGTCGCTCGCGAAAGGCGTGAGCGACACTCGCCAAAGAGGAGAAACAAACATGGCTACAGGAACCGTCAAGTGGTTCAACGCTGACAAGGGCTTTGGATTCATCGCCCCCGACGACGGCAGCGAAGACGTTTTCGCGCACTTCAGCGCGATCGCCACGAGCGGCTACCGCTCGCTGGACGAGAACCAGAAGGTCGAGTTTGACGTCGAGCAGGGCCAGAAGGGCCTGCAGGCGACGAACATCCGTCCCCTCTGATCTTCTTGATCTGAAGTAGCACCACGAAGGCCCGGGAGCTTGCTCCCGGGCTTTCGTCATGCCCCGACACCCCGCTGGGAGTGACGTTCCAGTCGCGACACGCCGAAGGTCCCCGACCGAAACGTCACGCTCAGCGGGGCTACTCGGCGGCTTTGGGGGCCTCGCGGTAGGTCGGCAGCGATCCGGCCTCGACCGCCTCGAGCAGCTCGATCGCGGCTGCGGCGGCGTTCGCGCGTACGGTCGGCGGATCGCACCACCGTACGGACTTGATCTCGGTCGCCTGCAGGGTCATGTCGTCGGTGATCGAGCTGTCGACGACGCCCAGGTCGAACAAGAAGATGCACGCGTCGTCCCAGCCGCGCCAGGCCGGCAGCCAGTTGACCGTGATGAGGTCGCGGACCTCGACGGTGATGCCGAGCTCCTCCTGCAGCTCGCGGACGAGCCCGATCGAGGGCGCCTCACCGACCTCGACGACGCCGCCGGGCAGGTCCCACTCCTGCTTGTAGGTCAGCTCGCAGAGCAGGACCCGGCCCTGCTCGTCGCGGAGCAGGCCCTGGCTGATGACCCGCTTGGTGGGCAACCCGGCGTTGAGGATCGCGATGAACCCGTCGCGGCTGAACGGCTCGGGATCGTCCACGATCCGCGCGAGGAGGGCGCGATCAGGGTCGCCGCCGGCGCCACGGAGCACGCCCTCGCGCCGCATCCCCGCGATAGACGCAGCACGTACGTCGCTGAGCCGTTCGATCGGCACGCGGGCCTCGACCCGCGTCATGCCGAGGTCGTCGAATGCGTACGCCAGGGCGAGTCGCAGGGCTCTCACGGCAACCGGGATGTTGTCGGTGCCGGCGTTCCAGCGGATCGACGCCGTACGCCGGTCCTCGCCGCGCAGTGCGACGGTGCCGACCCGCTCACCGTCGAGCACGATGGCGAAGCCCGTGAACTCATCGGACCCTGACGTGGGCTCGAGCACGAGGTCGCCGTCGCGGAGGGTCTCGGTCACCCGTTCAGGCTACCGACCCCCCGCGACGAGCACTCAGCCGATGGGGCCGGCCTTGAGCGTGACGGTTGCGGTGTGGCTCGCGCCGGACGCGTCGGTCCACGACACGTCCACCGACGTCCCGGCGTCGACGCTGGCCACGGCCTTCGACAGCTGCGCCGCCGAGGTGATCGCCGAGCCGTTGAACGCCGTGACCGTGCTGCCCCGTGTGATGCCTGCGGACCGGGCCGCCGAGCCATTGACCGTGCCGGCCACCAGAGCACCGTCGGACTCGCCGACCGACTGGGCCATCTGGACGCCGAGGAACGCCGTGGAGCCGGTGTGAACCGTGTCGCTCGCGGTGCCGCTCTCGATCTGCTCGGCGATCGTCAGTGCCTGCCCGATCGGGATGGCGTAGCCCGTGACGTCGGCGTTGCCGCTCGACGCCGCGGTGTTCATGCCGATGACCTCGCCATCGGCGTCATAGAGCGCGCCGCCGGAGTCGCCCGCGATGATGTCGGCTGACACCTGGATCAGGCCGCTGAGGTGCTCGCCACCGTCGCCGACGTCCGACTGGACCGCGATCGACCGGTTGAGGGCTGCCACGGTTCCGGCAGCCGCGCTCGCGGCGCCACCATCGCCGTTGGCGTTGCCGACGCCCGTGACCTTGTCGCCGACCTGGACGCTTCCGGAGGTGTCGGGCTTGATCGTGGTGAGGCCCGACGCGTTCTCGAGCTGGAGCACGGCGACGTCGTGCGTCGCGTCATAGCCGACGACCGCAGCCTGGTACGTCTTGCCGGTCGAGACGACCTGCACCGTGAGTGCGGTGGCGCCCTCGATGACGTGGTGATTCGTGAGGATCTCGCCGTCGGACGTCAGGATCATCCCGGTGCCGGCTGCCTGGCCGGCGCCGTAGTCGACCGTGGAGTTGATGTAGACGAGACCGGCTTCCTGAGCCGCGGTGGCGTCGGTGGTGCCTTCGAGGTTCTCCAGCGAACGCGCCTGGGGATCGAGCGGCAGGACCGTGGCGTCGCGGTCGGACCGGTTCTCGGTCGGCAGGTGGGTCTGCGTCTGGGTCGACGCCGCCGTGGCCGACGTGTCGTTCGCCTGCGCGGCGTACGCGAGCCCCGAGACGCCGAGGATCGCCGCACCCGCCATGGCGGCAATACCGAGCCGGCCGGGGCGTCGGCGCGTACGCACGTGTGACTGGGGCTGTGGCTCGGGTTCTGGGATCGGTGGCTGATCGTTCATGTCGTGCTCCTCGTTGAGTCCTGTCTTCGACTCAAGTCCGGATTCGTGTGGGAACGCTGTGAGCCGGCACAACTTGTGTTGAGAGTTCGCATGCGTGCGTACGCTCGTGGGGTGAGTGAGGAACGTGCCGTCGCAGGCGTCGAGGCCACTGGGATCGCGTACGAGGTGACCCGCCATGGCCCGGTTCGATCACTCGCTGAGGCCGCTGCCGCGCGTGGCATCGAGCCCGGGCAGCTCGTCAAGAGCCTCGTCGTACGCCGCGCGGACGATGACTTCCTGTTCGTGCTGGTGCCCGGCGACCGGACGATCTCGTGGCCCAAGCTGCGCCAGCTCCTCGGCGTCTCCCGGCTGTCGATGCCCGACGCGGTGATCGCGCTCGAGGTGACCGGCTATGAGCGCGGCACGATCACGCCGTTCGGTTCGTTGCGGGCGTGGCCCGTCGTGGTCGACGAGCGGGTGGGCGGCACGATCTCCGTGGGCGGCGGCGCCCATGGCGTCGGGCTCACCGTCGATGCGGCTGACCTGGTCCGCGTGCTCGACGCGCAGGTCGCGGACGTCTCCGAGCCCACGTAGACGTACTCGCGGTATCCGGCTGGCCGTGACCTGTGCCACGATGCCCGGATGGAACTCGACAACGTGCTCTGGATGTTGACGGCGCTGGCCGCCGTTGTCGTCCTCCTCACGCGAATGCGGCTCTCCGCCACCGGCCGGCAACCAGGTCACGCACAGATCCCGGGCACGATCCTCAATGCGCACACGGTGCTCGGCGTCCTTGCTCTCGTGGTCTGGATCTACTACCTGACCTCGCCCAGCGACGGGCTCGGCCTGGTCGCACTGGTGCTTTGGTGGTTGGAGGTCGTCGTCGGGATCCTGATCCTCGCGCGCTGGCTGCCCGGGGCGGGCAAGCATGCCGCGCCGGCGGTGGACGACACGTGGGCGGAAGGGCCGTACCTCTCGATCCTGGGACACGTGGGCCTGCTGCTCGGCGTCATCTTCTTCACGTACTGCGTGCTCGCCGGGAACGTCGGGTAGGTCGTGGGTTGACCTCAACCATGGTTGAGGTTGTTGGCTGGTGTCCAGTTCATCGGACACCACCAAGGAGCACGTCATGCCCCGAGCACTCATCACCGGCGGTTCTGCCGGCCTGGGACGCGCACTGGCCGCCGGCCTGGTCGCGCGCGACTGGGACGTCATCATCACCGGTCGCGACGAGAACCGGCTCGCCGCCGTCGCCCGCGACCTGGGCTCACGTGTCACGCCGCTGGTCGGCGACGTGACCGACGCGGCGCATCGTTCCGCGATCGCCGCGAGCGTCACGGACGGGCTCGACCTCCTGGTCAACAACGCCAGCACCCTCGGGCTGAGCCCGCTGCAGCCGGTGCTGGAGCTGGACGACCAGGTGCTGCGTGACGTGTGGGAGACCAACGTCGTCGCACCGGCGGCCCTGATCCGCGCACTCCGACCGTCCCTCAACGCGGGCGCAGCGGTCATCAACCTCACGTCGGACGCCGCCGTGGATCACTACGAGACGTGGGGCGCGTACGCCGCGAGCAAGGTCGCGCTCGAGCACCTGACGCTCACGCTCGCGGCCGAGGAGCCCGGCCTGCGCTGGTGGGTCGTCGACCCCGGCGACATGCGTACGCAGATGCACCAGGACGCGTTCCCCGGCCAGGACATCTCGGACCGGCCGTTGCCCGAGACCGTCGTGCCCGGCTTTCTGGCGCTGCTCGACAACCGGCCGCCGAGCGGACGCTACCGGGCGGCCGAGCTCGTCCCGGCGAATGCGGGGGCGTGACATGACGAGGATCGACATCACGCCGTTGACCACGTTCGCCCCGCCCGGCGACCGTACGGCGCCGTCCCCGGCCGAGGCGCGAGGGCTCCGCCGTGACGACGTACGCCTGCTGGTGGCGCACGGCGATCGGCTGACCCACGCCCGGTTCGGCGACCTGGCCGACCATCTCGAGCCCGGCGACCTCGTGGTCGTCAATGCCTCGCAGACGATCGCCGGCGAGGTGGATGCCGTGCTCGCGGGCGATGGCGCGTCGAACGGCGAGGTCGTCGTGCACGTGGCGACCGATCTGCGCGACGGCACCTGGGTCGTCGAGGTCCGCACGGCGCCCGATGCCGCGTGGGCCGTCCTCGACGCCGCGGCCGGGCAGACCCTGACCCTGACCGAAGCCGGAGAGCCGGCCGCGCTCACGCTGCTCGAGCCCTACCCACGGGAGCACTCGTCGCCCACCGGCACCGGCAACCGGCTGTGGCGGGCGACGTACGCGGGAGAGTCCGCGCTCCAGGACCTGCTCGCACGGATCGGGCGCCCCATCGCGTACGGCTATCTCGACCGGCAGTACCCGATCGAGGACTACCGGACGATCTTCGGCACGACCCCCGGCAGCGCCGAGATGCCGAGCGCTGCGCGACCGTTCACCCCGGACGTGGTGACCCGGCTCGTGTCGCGGGGCATCGCGATCGCGCCGATCCTGCTGCACACCGGCGTCTCGTCGCAGGAAGCCGGTGAGGCGCCGCAACCCGAGTGGTTCGAGGTCAGCGAGGCGACCGCACGGCTCGTGAACGCCACGAGAGCCGGGGGAGGGCGCATCATCGCGGTCGGCACGACGGTCACCCGCGCGCTCGAGTCCGCCGTGCGGGGTGCTCCCGGTCAGGCGAAGGTCGAGGCGGCTGAGGGCTGGACCGACCGCGTCGTGACGCGTGAGGCGCCGCCGCGCGTCGTCGACGGACTCATCACCGGCTGGCACGATCCGGCGGCGTCGCACCTGCTCCTGGTCGAGGCTGTGGCGGGTCCGCGGCTGACCCAGCTGGCGTACGAGGCCGCCGTCGAGCGCGCGTACGACTGGCACGAGTTCGGCGACTCCGCGCTCCTGCTGCCGGCCCGGGCGGAGGCCATCGCCGCCTGACTGCAAAGAACTGTTTGCAAAGAAGTCTTTGCAGTCGTATGGTCGGGGCATGACGCTGACCAACAAGGTCGTTGAGGACCTCGACACGCTCAAGGCGGTCTCGCACCCGCTGCGGATGCAGCTGCTGGGCGCCCTCCGCCGTCTCGGCCCGTCGACGGCGTCCGAGCTGGGGCGGGAGCTGGGGGAGTCCAGCGGGTCGACGTCCTACCACCTGCGGCAGCTCGAGCGTTTCGGCTTCGTGAGCGACGACGACGAGCAGCCGTCCGGGCGGGAGCGACGGTGGAAGTCGTTGTACGACCTGACGACCTACCCCGCGACCCTTGCCGGGCTCGACGGCGGCCGGGAGTACCTCGACGTCGTGCGCCGGCGTCAGGAGGAGTACCTCCGCGAGGGCCTCGAGGCCTGGACCGAGCACCGTCCAGGGATCGGCATGAGCGACTACGCCCTCGACCTCGATCCCGACGACATCGAGGCTCTGGAGCAGGACATCTTCGCCGTCGTCCAGCGCTACGCCGGAAAGCAGGGCGCCGAGCGGGTCGCCCTGCACGCCCTGATCCTGCCCCGGCCTTCAGCATGACGCTGCGAACGCGGTTCTGGCTGCTGGCCGGCCTGCGGTGGCTGCCCACGGGCTTCGTCATCCCGGTCAGCGCGCTCCTCCCGCTCGAGCGCGGCCTGACGATCGCCGAGTACGGCATGGTCGCGGCGACCCAGGGCTTCGTCGTGCTGCTGCTCGAGCTGCCGACCGGCGGCTTCGCGGACGCGCTGGGACGCAAGCCGGTGTTCGTCGCGTCGGCGGTCGTCGCGCTGGCGTCGTACGTCACGTCTGCCCTGGCGCAGGTTCCTCTGGCGTTCGTGGTCGCGAGCGCGCTCAGCGGCGTGTTTCGCGCGCTCGACAGCGGCCCCCTCAATGCCTGGTTCGTCGACGCGGTCCACGAGGACGAGTCCGTCGCGGACCGCAGCGCCACGGTCGTGCGCGGCCTCTCCGGCTATGCCAGTGTCGTGGGCGCCTCGATCGCCACCGGTGCGATCATCTCGGGCGGGTTCATCGTGTGGGCGCCACTGGGGCGGGAGGACTCCCTGGCGCTGCCCTACTGGATTGCCACCGCACTGGCGATGGTGCAGATCGTCGTCGCGATGGTGCTCATGCACGAGGATCGCTCGGCCCGGGTCGCCGGCGTCCTGCACTCGATCCGTGCCACGCCGCGGGTCATCCTCGACGGTGCCCGGCTGTTGTGGCGCTCGCGGGTCCTGCGTGCGCTCGTTGCGGTCGAGCTGTTCTGGGGCTTCGGGATGATCGCGTTCGAGTCGTTCATGCCGATCCGGCTGTCCGAGCTGGTGTCCGACCGTGACGAGGCCGCGGCCATCATGGGTCCCGTCACCGCGGCAGCATGGGGCGTCTCCGCGCTCGGCGCCGCGATGGTCCCCCTGCTGCTGCGCCGGTGGAGCATGGTCGGGGTGTCGGTCACCCTTCGCATCGTCCAAGGGGCGACGGTCGTCGCGATGGGTCTGGCGGCCGGGCCCGTCGGACTGATCCTGGGCCTCTTCGCGACGTACGCCGTGCACTCCGCCGCCGGCGCGATCTACGAGACGTTGCTGCACGAGCAGGTCGGCAAGGAGAACCGCGCGACGGTGCTGTCGCTGGCGTCCATGGCGATGCAGCCCGCAGGCTCGATCGGTGCGATCACGCTGGGCGTCATCGCGACCGGTGTGTCGACCGGGTTCGCGATCATCGTCGGCGGCGTCGTGCTGGCGCTCGCCGCGCCACTGTTCCTCGTACGGGAGCCGGTCAGCGCGGCGGCAGGTCCCGACGACCCTCGTTTCGCTGGGCGTTGAGGAACAGGCTCAGCAGGATGCCGAGCGCACCGGCCGCCATGAGGATGTAGCCGACGACCACGAGGTCCACACCGCTGATGGAGTCCTGGACGGCGAAGGACAAGATCGCGCCGAGGGCGAGAAGGACGATGGATCCACCGATGTACATGGGCTCAACCTTTCGTCGGGGGGCAACCTTTTGACCGTAGCGCCGACGCGGTGCTCCCGCATTTCGGCGATCAGGGGGGCGGGATCTCGCCCGATCCGCGAAGCAGGAATGACGTCGGGACGACGATCTCCTCGACCGGACCGGTGTCACCGCCGATGCGCGCCAGCAGTCGCTCGGCGGCCATCTTGCCGATCAGGTGCGGATCCTGCGCGATGACGCTGATCGCGGGGGAGACGAGGTCGCCGAGCGAGATGTCGTCGAAGCCGACCACCGCGATCTCGTGCTCCAGGCCGAGGCTGCGCAGCGCGCGCACGACCCCGATCGTGACGAGGTTCTGCGCCGCGAAGATCGCCGTCGGTGCGGGGCTCGACTGCAGCATCGCGCGCGTCGCGGTCTCGGCGAGGTACTCGTTGGACAGGTCCATCACGACGTGGGTCGCCACGCGGGCCGCCCAGCACGCCTGCCGATAGCCCTCCAGACGCATGCGGGCCGTCGGCAGGAACTGCCGGTCGCCCATGAACGCGATGTGCCGGTGCCCGTACGAGACGAGGTGCTCGGTGGCGAGCCGGGCGCCGCTCTCGTTGTCGACCACGACGCTGTCGGTCTCGAGGCCCTCGATGCCGCGGTCGACGAGCACGACCGGCATCCCGGCATCCATCTCGCGCTGCAAGGCCGTCGGATCCGGGCCCGCCGGCATCACGATGAGCCCGTCGACCTGGTACGCGCCCATCGTCGGCACGAGCTCGCGCTCGCGCTCGGGATCCTCGTCGAGGCTCGCCGAGAGCACGGCGAACCCAGCAGCACCGGCGGCGTCCTCGACCCCGCGATGCACCTGGGCGTCGAACGGGTTGGAGACGTCGCCGAGCAGCAGGCCGATGCTCAACGTGCGGCGGTCCGCGCGACGCAGTGACCCGGCGCTGACGTCGCGCCGGTAGGAGAGGCGTTCGACGGCGGCTCGCACACGAGCGGCGGTCGCCTCACCGACGTATCCCTCGCCGTTGACGACCCGCGAGACGGTCTTGATCCCGACCCCGGCCTCACGCGCGACGTCCTTCATCGTGGGCCGCTGACGAGGGGCGGGTTTGGGTGACAACGGTGTCATGGGACACAGCCTAGCCCTTGACGCGCCAATCTGTGTGAGGTAGAACACTCTATGACAACGATGTCAGACGGTCTGGCGTTGTGAGAGGAAGCATCGTGAAAACACCATCTGCCCACCGGCGCCGCTTCGCCGCCGCCGCGGTCGCCGTGCTGGCATCCACGCTGATGCTGTCGGCCTGCGGGGGGTCGGACTCCGGCTCAGGCGACTCGGACAAGGTCGGCGTCTCGCTCATCGTCAAGACGACCAGCAACCCGTTCTTCGTCGCGATGCAGAACGGCGCCAAGAAGGCCGCCAAGGAGAACGGCGTCGACCTCAAGCTCGCGGCCGGCAAGACCGACGGCGACGAGGACACCCAGATCCAGGCCATCGAGAACGCGATCTCGCTGGGCCAGAAGGGCATCCTCATCACGCCCAACGGCCCCGCCGTCGTGGACGCGATCGAGAAGGCCCGCGACGCCGGCCTCTTCGTGATCGCGCTCGACACCGCGCCCGACCCGGCCGACGCCGTCGACATCACGTTCGCGACGGACAACTTCAAGGCCGGTGAGTCGATCGGCTCCTGGACCGCCAAGAAGCTCGACGGCAAGAAGGCCGTCATCGCGATGCTCGACCTGTTCAGCGACAAGGTCGTCTCGGTCGACTACAACCGCGACCAGGGCTTCCTGAAGGG
Source organism: uncultured Actinomycetota bacterium (assembly GCA_963806345.1). Lineage (GTDB taxonomy): Bacteria > Actinomycetota > Actinomycetes > Propionibacteriales > Nocardioidaceae > Aeromicrobium. Next base: position 184,208 of record CAWDXV010000030.1, read on the forward strand.
GATGGGCATCCCCACCAAGGACGAGAAGAAGAACGGCGACGAGGCCAAGTCCGGCAGCTACAGCGGCGGCGACTACCAGATCGTCTGCAACGAGGCGACCAACGGCGCCGAGGACGGCGGCACGACCGCCATGGAGACCTGCCTGTCGAAGAACCCCGACATCAACGTGGTCTACACGATCAACGAGCCCGCGGCCTACGGCGCGTACCAGGCGCTGAAGAGCGCGGGCAAGGAGAAGGGCGTCACGATCGTCTCGGTCGACGGCGGCTGCGCCGGCGTCGGCTACGTCAAGGACGGCATCATCGGCGCGACTGCTCAGCAGTACCCGCTGGAGATGGCTGCCAAGGGCGTCGAAGCGATCGCGAAGCTGGCAAAGGACAAGGAGAAGCCCAAGACGACTGCCGGTCTGGACTTCTTCGACACCGGCGTCAAGCTCGTGACGGACGATCCTCAGGACGGCGTCGAGAGCGTCGACACCGCTGCAGGCAAGTCGACCTGCTGGGGCTGAGTGTCGTCGGCGGGGCGCCCTCCTCCAGGGGCGCCCCGCCGCAACCCCGCCCCGATCCCACCGAGAGGACCACCTGACATGACATCCGAACCCGAAGACACCGCGCTCGTCGATCATCCGCTCGAGGTGCTGACCGAAGCCGGTCTGACCAAGCCCCAGAGCCCCCTCGACCGCGTGCGCACCATGCTTCACCGCTATCCGGCGCTGAGCCCCGCCGTCGTCCTGATCATCTCGTTGATCGTCTTCGGCCTGCTCAACGACCGGTTCCTGAGCACCGCGAACCTGTCGCTGGTCGTGCAGCAGGTCGCCGTCATCGGCGCGCTCGCGATCGGGCAGACGCTGATCGTGCTGACCGCAGGAATTGACCTCTCGGTCGGCGCGGCCATGATCCTCTCGACCCTGGTCGCCGCCGGCGTGGCGACCGACCACGGCTGGCCCGGCCCGCTGGCCCTGCTCGCCGCACTGGTCATCGGTGTCGCCACGGGCGTCATCAACGGTGTCCTGGTCACCCGCCTCAACCTGCCGCCGTTCATCGTCACGCTCGGCACCCTCAACGTCTTCACCGCGGTCGCGCTGCTCTACTCCGACGCTGCAACGACGCGCGGCATCGAGATGCCGGAGCTGCTGACCTGGACCGGCAAGTCGTTCGACGTCGCCGGCGCCCAGATCACGTACGGCGTCGTGCTGATGATCCTGCTCTACATCTCGGTCGCCTTCGCCCTGAGCCAGACGTCGTGGGGCCGCCACGTGTACGCCGTCGGCGACGACGCCGAGTCGGCACGACTGAGCGGCATCCACGTCACGCGGGTCATCCTCAGCGTCTACGTCACCGCGGGCGCGCTGTTCGCCGCCGCAGGCTGGATCCTCATGGGTCGCGTCAACGCCGCCAGCCCCAACGCCGGCGTCGACGCCAACCTCGACTCGATCACGGCAGTCGTGATCGGCGGCACGAGCCTCTTCGGTGGCCGCGGCGCCCTGTGGGGCAGCCTGATCGGCGCCCTGATCGTCGGTGTGTTCCGCAACGGGCTCAGCCTCGCGGGACTCGACGTCCTCTACCAAACCCTCGCCGTCGGTGTGCTCGTCATCATCGCGGTCTCTGTCGACCAGTGGATCAGGAAGGCACGCGCATGACCTCCACGGCAACCACCGCAACCAGCACCCCCGTCCTGCAGGCCAAGGGCCTCGTCAAGACGTTCGGGCACGTCGTCGGCCTCGCCGGCGTCGACCTCGAGCTGCACGCCGGCGAGGTGCTGGCGATCATCGGCGACAACGGCGCCGGCAAGTCGACACTCATCAAGTGCCTCTCGGGCGCCTACGTCCCTGACGCCGGTGAGCTTCTCGTCGAAGGCCGTCCCGTCTCGTTCGACAGCCCGGACGACGCCCGCAAGGCCGGCATCGAGACGGTCTACCAGACGCTGGCCGTGTCGCCCGCGCTCGACATCGCGAGCAACCTGTTCCTCGGGCGCGAGCAGCGACTGCCGGGCGTACGTGGCTCGGTGTTCCGGATGCTCGACAAGAAGGGCATGCGCGACCGCGCCAAGCAGCAGGTCGAGGACCTCGGCATCTCGACGCTGCAGTCCATGACGCAGGCCGTCGAGAACCTCTCGGGTGGTCAGCGCCAGGCGGTCGCCGTGGCACGCGCTGCGGCATTCGGCTCCAAGGTCGTCATCCTCGACGAGCCGACGGCGGCGCTGGGCGTACGCGAGTCGGCGCAGGTGCTGCAGCTCGTACGCGACCTGCGCGACCAGGGCATGCCGGTGATCCTCATCAGCCACGACATGCCCCAGGTCTTCGAGGTCGCCGACCGCATCCAGATCCAGCGGCTCGGTCGGCGCGCAGCGGTCATCACGCCCAAGACGCACACGCCGCAAGAGGCAGTCGCGATCATGACCGGCGCCATGGTCGTCACGTGATCCTCGTCGTGGGGGAGTCGCTCGTCGACATCGTGGTCAGGTCCGACGGCCGGCGCAGCGAGCACCCGGGCGGCAGCCCGGCCAACGTCGCCGTCGGGCTGGGCCGCCTCGGTCACCCCGTCATGCTGGCCACGAGTCTCGGGGACGACGAGCGCGGCAAGGTCGTACGCGCGGCGCTCGAGCGCAGCCATGTCGAGATCGCACCCGGCAGCGTCAGTGCTGAACCGACGTCGACGGCCACCGCGTGGCTCGACGCGCGCGGCGCTGCGCGCTACGACTTCGACATCACCTGGGACCCTGCCGGCCTCGACACCGTGCCGATCGGGCCACTGGTCCACACCGGTTCGATCGCGGCCTACCTCGGCCCCGGAGCTGACGCGGTCGAGGCGCTCGTCAAGCGGGCGTCGGAGACCGCGCTCGTGACGTTCGATCCCAACATCCGGCCGCGGTTGCTCGACGACCGCGAGGCGGTGCTGACCCGGCTGACCCGGCTCATGGCGTTCTGCGGCGTCGTCAAGGTCAGCGACGAGGACCTCGACTGGCTCTATCCGGGCATCGCGCCGACCGCCGTCGCGCGTACGTGGATCGAGCTCGGGGCGGGCCTGGTCGTCATCACGGCGGGGGCTCGCGGCTCGTTCGCGGTGCATGCCGCGGGTGAGGTGCACGTGGCCTCGTCGACGACTCCCGTCATCGACACGGTCGGCGCGGGCGACTCCTACATGTCGGGGCTGATCGACGCCATGACGACGACCGGCCTGGTGACGTCCGACAGCGCCGATCCGGCCGCCGGCGTACGCGGGCTCTCGCTGTCGGACCTGCGCTCGTACATGCATCACGCCAACATCTCCGCGGCGATCACGGTCGGCCGTGCCGGTGCCGAGCCGCCGACGCGCGACGAGCTGCCGCCGATCGGCTGAGTCAGCGCTAGGAGTCGAGGTCCTGCTCGACGAGGTCGGCGATCTTGGCGAGCACGGCTTCGTCCTCGCTCTCGACGACGACCTCGTCGCCGGCCTTCGCGCCGAGGGTCATGATCATCATGGCCGAGCCCGCGTCGACCGGGCTGCCGCCGGGGACTGCGATCGTCACCGGGACGCCGGCCTCGACCGCCGCCTGGGCGATCAGTGCTGCGGGGCGGGCGTGCAGGCCGACGGCCGAGCCGACGACGACGTTCTTGCTGGGCATGGGCGGATCCTTTGAGGCGCGAGTGTGAAATTGCGTGTGTTCATGTGGCTTTGTGTTGATTTGATCGCGTTGGCGGCGACATGTCAAGGGTCGGGGCCGACATGTCACGAGCCTCGGGCCACGTCCGGTCATCGCTGACCCTGTCCTATGCTCGACCCGACGGCGGGCCGACCGCCGACGACGCGGCTGGAGGCACGATGGGTGAGTTCGTACGACTCGAGGTCAGCAACGGGGTGGGCACGATCCGCCTCGACCGTCCGAAGATGAACGCCCTGGATGCGCAGATGCAGCGGGAGATCATCGAGGCGTGCACCGAGGCAGACGAGCGGGACGACGTGGCAGCGGTCGTGGTCTACGGCGGCGAGCGCGTCTTCGCGGCGGGCGCCGACATCAAGGAGATGGCGGCGATGTCCTATCAGGAGGTCTCGCGCCACGCCCACCTCCTGCAGGCGTTCACCCGGTCGCTCGCGGCGATCGGCAAGCCCACTGTCTCGGCCATCACCGGGTTCGCCCTCGGCGGCGGCTGCGAGGTGGCGCTGGCGACCGACGTACGTTTTGCCGCCGACAACGCCAAGCTCGGCCAGCCCGAGATCCTGCTCGGCATCATCCCCGGTGCCGGCGGCACGCAGCGACTGTCCCGCCTGATCGGCCCGGCCAAGGCCAAGGAATTGATCTACTCGGGCCGGTTCGTCGACGCGCACGAGGCGCTCGCGATCGGCCTCGTCGACCAGCTGCACCCCGCCGACGAGGTCTACGCCAAGGCCGTCGAGTGGGCCGCGCAGTTCGTCGGCGGTCCGGCCCTCGCGCTGCGCGCCGCCAAGAACACGATCGACCGGGGCCTCGAGGTCGACCTGCAGACCGGCCTCGAGATCGAGCGCACCGAGTTCGCCGCGCTCTGGGCGACCGACGACCAGTCGGCCGGCATGAGCTCGTTCATCGAGAACGGACCGGGGAAGGCGACGTTCAGCGGCAGCTGAGAATTGGCAGAGCCAGCGGCAGCTGATTTTGCGCAGCGACCGGTCACCGACAATGCTTGACGGGTGACCGACGACGCTGACGCCCTGAGCCGCCTCGCCGCTGCACACGGTGTTGCTCTGGCGTACGAAGGATCTGACCGCGAGACCGTCACGGTCGACGACGAGATCGTCGTGGCGGTGCTGGCCAGGCTCGACGTGGATGCGAGCAGCGCCGAGTCGATCGAGCGTGAGCTGGAGCGAGTCGAAGCCGAACGCGCGCGGCATCCGCTGCCTGCGACGATCGCCGTGACGCAGGGCTCGGCTCGCAGCCTCGGCGTGGCCGGCCGGGTGCTGCTCGAGGACGGCTCGACCCTCGACATCGACGGTGAGCTGCCGGACGACCTTCCCCTCGGCTGGCACCGCTTGGTCACCGATCAGCAGGAGATCACTGTCGTCGTGGCGCCGGCCCGCATGCCCGAGGTCCCGCGCACGTGGGGCTGGATGCTGCAGCTGTACGCCTTGAGGTCCGCCGGGTCGTGGGGGATGGGCGACTATCGCGACCTGGCCCAGATGGCCGAGCGCGCAGGTGCCGAGCAGGGCGCAGGCGTGCTGCTGGTCAATCCGGTCCAGGCGTTCATGCCGTCGCATCCGCTGGAGCGCTCGCCGTACTCGCCGGCCAGCCGCCGCTTCGCCAACCCGCTCTACCTTCGCGTGACCGACACGGACGCGTTCGCCGCGGCCGACGACCTCACTCGCGAGGACGTGCTGGCCCTCGCCCCCGACCGTGACACTGAACTGATCGACTACGACGCGGTGTGGGCCGCCAAGCTTGCGGCGCTCGAGCTGATCTGGCCCCATGCCGGCGAGGTGACCCTCGACGACCCGGACCTCGAGGCGTTCGCGACGTTCGCCGCCCTCGCCGAGCTGCATGGCGCCGACTGGCGCGAGTGGCCCGCCGAGCTGCGCGATCCCGCCGGCGAGGCGGTCGCCGAAGCGCGTACGTCGTTGGGTTCTCGCATCGCGTTCCACGCCTGGCTCCAGGAGCTCTGCCGCGAGCAGCTCGACGCTGCCCGCGCCGCCGCGCACGATGCCGGCATGGCGGTCGGCATCGTCCACGACCTGCCGGTCGGCGTGCATCCCGGCGGCGCCGACGCCTGGGCCCTGCAGGACACGTTCGCCTCCGACGTGCGCGTGGGCTGCCCGGCCGACGCGTTCAACCCGCTCGGCCAGGACTGGGGCCTGCCGCCGTGGCGTCCCGACAAGCTCGCCGAGTCCGGCTACGCGCCGTTCCGCGACGTGATCCGCAGCGTCCTGCGCCACGGCGACGGCATCCGCATCGACCACGTCGCCGGCCTGTGGCGCCTCTGGTGGATCCCGCCGGGCGAGCCCGCGCACCGAGGGACATACGTGCACTACGACTCCGAGGTCATGCTCGCGGTGCTGACCCTCGAGGCGTACCGCGCCGGCGCGATCGTGGTCGGCGAGGATCTCGGCACCGTCGAGGACATCGTCACCGAGACGATGCACGAGCGCGGGCTGCTGAGCTCTGCCGTGCTGTGGTTCGAGCGCGACTGGGACGCTCCGGGTCAGCCGCACATCCCGCCGGAGGACTGGGAGCCCGAGACCATGGCCAGCATCAGCACGCACGACCTGCCGACCGTCACCGGCTGGCTGCAGGACGAGCGGATCCGCGTGCAGGCCGACCTCAACCTGCTCGACGGGCCGGCCGACGAGGCGTACGCACAGGCGGAGGCCGACCGGGCCGCCCTGTTCGACCTGCTGGAGTCCGAGGGCATACCCGCCGATGATCCGGTCGTGGCGCTTCACGCGGTCATCGCGCGGGCGGCGTCGCGGCTCGTGCTCAGCTCGCCCGCCGACGCCGTCGGCCAGCTGCAGCAGCCCAACCTGCCGGGCACGGTCGACGAATATCCCAACTGGCGCATCCCACTTCCTGTCGATCTTGACGCGTTCTTTGCCGACGAACGGGTACTCGCTGCCGTGGCCCCGTTGCGCGCAGCCCGGCCGGCCATCACATGAGCGAGTTCATGACCGACATCGACGAGGGGAAGCACGTGCAACCGTGGCCCGGCAAGTCCTATCCATTGGGCGCGACGTTCGACGGCACAGGCACCAACTTCGCCCTGTTCTCCGAAGTCGCTGAGTATGTCGAGCTGTGTCTGTTCGACGAGGACGGCACCGAGACGAGGGTTCGGCTCGAGGAGGTCGACGGCTTCGTCCACCACGGCTTCCTGCTCGGCATCGCTCCGGGCCAGCGCTACGGCTTCCGCGTCCACGGGCCGTACGAGCCTGAGCACGGCCACCGGTGCAACCCCAACAAGCTGCTGATCGACCCCTACGCCAAGGCGGTCGACGGCGAGCTCGACTGGGACCCGGCCCTCTTCGCGTACGACCTGGACCACCCCGACAAGCGCAACGACGACGACTCGGCCGGCCACGTGCCGTACTCCTTGGTGGTCAACCCGTTCTTCGACTGGGCCAACGACCGGCAGCCCCGCACGCCCTACAACGAGAGCGTGATCTACGAGGCGCACGTCAAGGGCCTGACCCAGACACATCCGGACATCCCCGAGAGCCTGCGCGGAACGTACGCCGGCATCGCGCACCCGGCGATCGTCGCGCACCTCAAGTCGCTCGGCGTCACCGCGATCGAGCTGCTCCCGGTGCACCAGTTCATCACCGATCACTACCTGGCCGAGAAGGGCCTGACCAACTACTGGGGCTACAACACGATCGGCTTCTTCGCGCCGCACGACGCGTACGCCTCACGGCCCGGCCGCCAGGTCGAGGAGTTCAAGGGCATGGTGCGGGCCCTGCACGAGGCCGACATCGAGGTCATCCTCGACGTCGTCTACAACCACACCGCCGAGGGCAACCACCTCGGGCCGACGCTCTCGATGCGCGGCATCGACAACTGCGCCTACTACCGTCTCGTCGAGGGCGACGAGCAGCACTACATGGACTACACCGGCACCGGCAACTCGCTCAACGTGCGCAGTCCGCAGACGCTGCAGCTCATCATGGACTCACTGCGCTACTGGGTCACCGAGATGCACGTCGACGGCTTCCGCTTCGACCTCGCTGCGACGCTGGCCCGTGAGTTCTACGACGTCGACAAGCTCGCGACGTTCTTCGAGCTCGTGCAGCAGGATCCCGTCGTCAGCCAGGTCAAGCTCATCGCCGAGCCGTGGGACGTCGGGCCCGGCGGCTACCAGGTCGGCAACTTCCCGCCGCTGTGGACCGAGTGGAACGGCCTCTACCGCGACACGGTCCGCGACTTCTGGCGCGGCGAGCCCGCGACACTGGGCGAGTTCGCCTCGCGCATCACCGGCTCGTCCGACCTCTACCAGGACAACGGCCGCCGCCCGTACGCGTCGATCAACTTCGTGACGGCGCACGACGGCTTCACGCTCAACGACCTGGTCTCCTACAACGAGAAGCACAACGAGGCCAACGGCGAGGACGGTCGCGACGGCGCCGACGACAACCGCTCGTGGAACTGCGGCGTCGAAGGTCCCACCGACGACCCCGGCGTGCTGGAGCTGCGGCACCGGCAGCGGCGCAACCTGATGGCCACGCTGCTGCTGTCGCAGGGCGTCCCGATGGTGCTGCACGGCGACGAGCTGGGCCGCACACAGAACGGCAACAACAACGCGTACTGCCAGGACAACGAGATCGCATGGGTCGACTGGGACCTCGCGGAGGACGAGTCCGAGCTGCTGGACTTCACCTCGTCGGTGACGGCGTTCCGGCGGCGCCATCCGGTGTTCCGCCGGCGGCGCTTCTTCCAGGGCAAGCCGATCCGCAAGGCCGACGAGCTGCGCGACATCGCCTGGTTCACGCCGTCGGGCGAGGAGATGAAGGAGCAGAACTGGGACGACGCGTTCGGCCGGTCGATCGCGGTGTTCCTCAACGGTGACGCGATCGCCGACCGCGACGTGCGCGGCATGCGCATCGTCGACGACTCGTTCCTGCTCGCCTTCAACGCGCACGACGAGGACATCGAGTTCACGCTGCCGGACGGCGGCTATGGCAAGACCTGGACCGTCGTCGTCGACACCACGACCGGCGCCGTCGAGCAACCCGGCGATGACATGTTCGAGTCCGGTTCCGCGGTCAACGTGCGCTCGCGTTCGCTCGTCGTCCTGCAGCGGGTGCTGGCATGAACGAGCGCGCGAGTGCGTCGTCGACCTACCGCCTGCAGCTGCGGCCCGAGTTCGGCTTCGAGGATGCCCGTGCCGTCGTCGGCTATCTCCGCGACCTCGGCATCGGTGCGGTGTACGTCTCGCCGGTCCTCGAGGCGACGCCCGGATCGACCCACGGCTACGACGTCACCGACCCGACGCGCATGCGCGACGAGCTGGGCGGCGAGGAGGGCTTCCGCTCGCTCGCTGCCGCCGCCCGCGAGGCCGGGCTCGGCCTGGTCGTCGACATCGTGCCCAATCACATGTCGGTCGAGGTGCCGGCGGCCAACCCCTGGTGGCACAGCGTGCTGCGCGAGGGCCAGGCGTCTGCGTACGCGCATCATTTCGACATCGACTGGTCACGAGGTCGCGTGCTCGTGCCGGTGCTCGGCTCTGCCGACGACCTCGACCAGCTGACGATCGAGGGCGATGAGCTGGTCTACTTCGACCACCGCTTCCCGATCGCATCCGGCACGAACGGTCCTTGAGCTTGTCGAAAGGACGTTGACTCCCCAAGAGGTCCACGACCGGCAGCACTACGAGCTCGTCGACTGGCGGCGCGGCAACACCGAGCTCAACTATCGCCGCTTCTTCGACATCACGACGCTGGCTGCAGTCACCGTCGAACGCCCCGAGGTCTTCGACGACACGCATCGCGAGATCCTCACCTGGGTCAACGCCGAAGAGGTGACCGGCCTGCGCGTCGACCATCCCGACGGGCTCGCCGACCCCGGAGCGTACGCCCGAAGCCTCCGCGAGGCGGCGCCGCACGCGTGGATCGTGATCGAGAAGATCCTGCACCCCGGCGAGCAGCTGCCCGCGAGCTGGCCGGTCGAGGGCACGACGGGCTACGACGCGATGCGCGAGCTGTCCGGCGTGCTCCTCGATCCGGCAGGGGAGGCGACGTTCACCAAGCTCGCCGAGCGGCTCGGCGTCCGTACGGACTACGCCGCGGTCGAGGAGGAGGCCCGGCGCCTCGTCACCGACAAGATCCTCGTCGCCGAGGTGCGCCGCATCGCCGCGCTGCTCACCGGCGTCGATGCCGAGCTGGCTCGTGCCGCGGTCGCCGAGACGATGATCGCGTTCGGCGTCTATCGGTCCTACCTGCCAGAGGTCGACTCGACCTGGGCCGACGCGATCGCCGAGGCACGCTCGCGTCGACCTGACCTCGGAGTCGCCTTCGCGGCACTCGACGAGCAGGTGCGCGCCGACCCGGCCGGCGAGCTGGCGACCCGCATCCAGCAGACCTCCGGCATGGTCGTCGCCAAGGGCACCGAGGACACGACGTTCTATCGGTTCACCCGCTTCGCGGCGCTCAACGAGGTCGGCGGATCGCCCGACGTGTGGGGCCTGAGCCTCGACGAGTTCCACCGGCTCGCCGCCGAGCGCGACGCCGGGCGGCCCGCCACCATGACCGCGCTGACGACGCACGACACCAAGCGCTCGGAGGACACCCGCGCCCGGATGGTCGTGCTGTCGGAGGTCGCTCACGAGTTCGCCGACGCCGTCGCCTCGTGGACCGAGCGGTGCGGCATCGACGAGCCGTCGCTCAACCTGCTGGCGTGGCAGACGCTCGTCAGCGCCTGGCCGATCAGCGACGAGCGGCTCGGCGACTACCTGCTCAAGGCGGCGCGCGAGTCCAAGCTGCGCACGACCTGGACCGAGCCCGACGAGGAGTTCGAGAAGTCCGTCGCGGCGTGGCCCTCGCGCGTACGCGATGAGCTCGGCGACGAGGTGGAGAAGTTCGTCGCGCCGGATCGAGGTGCCGGGCTGGTCCAACTCGCTGACCCAGAAGCTCGTCCAGCTGACCGCGCCCGGCGTGCCCGACGTCTATCAGGGCACCGAGCTGTGGGACTTCTCCCTCGTCGACCCCGACAACCGCCGGCCGGTCGACTACGACCTGCGCCGCGAGATGCTCGCCCGCTTCGACGAGGGCCTCATGCCCGACCTCGACATCTCCGGTGCGACCAAGCTCCTCGTCGTGCAGCGCGCCCTCACGCTTCGCCGCGATCGACCGGAGCTGTTCGAGGGCTACCGAGCGCTGGCCGCCGAAGGTCCCGCCGCCGCGCACGCCCTGGCATACGCCCGGAGCGAGGACCTCGTCGTCGTCGGCACGCGCCTGCCGGTCGGTCTCGAGGCATCGGGCGGCTGGGGCGGCACGACGCTGTCCCTCGGCGACGGTGAGTGGACCGACGTCATCACTGGGACCACCTTCGCCGGTGGCGTCGTGGAGCTGTCCGAGGTGCTCGCGCGCTATCCCGTCGCCCTGCTCGTCAGGTCTTAGGGGCTACCGGTCCATCGATTTACCCTCTGGTTTCAAGGGAAACTCGATCTTGACCGGGCGGTCAATCAGGCGCACACTCGAAGTGAGTGATCCGCCTCCAATCGACGGGTCTCGAAGTGGAAAGAAGGTGGTTGGACGTGATGAAGAAATGGGCTCATCCTCTGGACTTTGTTGCCCTGGCTGCTGGTGTGTACGCGGCGTGTTCGCCGATCTGGACGGACACGACGGACGACGCGACGGCCACGATGGTCGTGCTGGGTGTCGTGACGGCGTGCATCGCGCTCTACTCCTTGGCTCGGCCAGGCGAGATCGCAGAAGGCCTGATGGCGTTGATGGGCATCTTGTTCATCGCCTCGCCGTGGGTCATGAATTTCGACAAGGTCGACGACATGGCCCTCACGGCCTGGGTCGTCGGCGCGATCGCCCTCGTGGTCGGCTGTGCCGACTACGCCATGGGGCATCGGTCGCATCACGGTGGCGGGTTGACCGTCTAGTCAACGGAAGGATTCATCATGGCGCGGACTCGCTCGGATCACCCCGGGCGAGTCCGGCGCGCAGGGAGCAAGAGCGACGTGGACGCTCGCGACCGCATCCTTGACGCCGCGGAGCACCTCATCGCGAGCGATGGCTTCGACGCGACGCCCACGGCCCGCATCGCCGAGCGGGCGAAGGTCGCCAAGGGCCTGCTCTTCTACTACTTCCCTCGCAAGATCGACCTGCTGCGCTGCCTGCTCACCGAGCGCCTGCCCGCGCCTCCGAAGCGCCTCGCGAGCGGCATCGCGACGAAGGGAGACCTCCACGGCTCATTGGTCCGGCTGGCCCAGAGCTTCAGCCACACGCAGTCGCAGTCGCCGGAGGTCACGACGATCGTGTTTCGCGAGGCCGGCACGCACCCGGAGGTCGGCCAGCACCTGGAGGCGTTGCGCGACGGTCTGGTCGAGCTGACCGAGCGCGTGCTCGACGCGGCCAGTCCCAAGGCGCTCGACCGGCGCCGACGTCATGGAGCCGCGGACACGTACGTCGCGGTGCTGCTGCACGATGCGAACGCGCGCCGGTTCAACGGTCCGTTGCCGGACCTCGATGCCGCAGCGAGCATCGTCGCCGCCGGCTTGTCGACTGCCTAGCGTGGTCTCGATACGATCCCTCGTTCCTCGGGATCACTCGACCACCGAGTCCTCACTAGGGATCGGGAGGTCAGGGTCGCCAGCGGTGGTTGCGTTGCCAGACGTCTCGGGGTTTCTTGATCTCGATGTGGCCGTCGGTGGCTTGGCGGAATTGCCAGTTCTCGTCGTGGGCTTGGTGGTGGTGTCGTGAGCACAGGAGGGTGCCGTCGTCGATGTTGGTGGTGGACCCGTTGGCCCAGTCGTGTTGCCAGTGGTGGCCTTCGCACCAGCCGGGTGGTGCTTCGCATCCGGGGGTGACGCAGCCGAGGTCGCGGTTGGCGATCGCGATCCGTTGGGCTGGGGTGAACAAGCGCTTGGACCGTCCCATGTCGATCGGGAGCGATGCGCCGTTGAAGACCATGGGCAGGATGCCTTGGGTGCAGGCGATGCGCCGCAGCTCGCCGCCGCTGATCCGGGTGCCGGTCGTCAGGGTGGCGGCGCCGACCTTGTTCTTGAGGTCGTCGAGGTCGATGTTGACCGTGATCAGGGCTGGCGTGCCGCCAGCGGTGGGGAGCTTGTCGGTGGGGAGGTGCTCGACCAGGTGCGCGAACGCGCGTCCCATGCGTTGGGGGTAGGTGAGCTCGTCCTGGTCGCGTTCTTGGTCGGGGGTGAGGTGCCGGCGTCGGGGTGCGGCGATCGCGTCCAGCGCTGACTTGAGCATCTCGCCGTGCAGGGCCGGCAGGCGTCCGCCGAACCGCCAGGTGCCGTCCTTGTCGTCCACCGCCCAGAACTCGGTGCGCGCCCACGCCCGGCGTTCCCGCAGCCGCAGCGCTTCGTCCTCATCAGCGGCGGCCTCGGCTCGGGTTTGAACACGTCACTGATCCGCAGCGCCCTCTGGCGCAGGTCCTTGATCGGGAACCGCTTCGCATCGGCAATCAGCGTGGTCTCGCACGCGTCACGCTGCTCAGGGGTCACGGTCGGAGGCAGGTCGGCCATCGTGCCGGCGATCACCGCCGCCTGGGTCTCGGCCAGCTCACCGGACGCCAACGCGTCCTCAGTCCTGGGCGCCGACGACAACGTCTTGGCGACCCGCACGGTCCGGTTGGCCTCCCACGTGTCGCGGCCGAAACCGCGGGCCAGCAGGTCACCGGTGCGGGCCTTGTCACCCAGCCCGGCATCCAACGCCCGCACGGCGGCCAGCTCCTGCGCCGGCGATCCGGGCCTTGATCCGCCGCAACCGCTCGGCCGCATGCCGCAGCAACGCGGGATCCAGCCCGGCATACGCCTCGGTCGGCATCGAGTCGAGGACCTCGTCGAGCGCGTCCAGGCAGCCCACCAGTGGTGGCGGCGACGGGACGAGCTCGGCGACCATGATCCCCCGATCAATAGAACGTATGTTCGACTGATTCCAATCTAGACCACGCCACCGACACAGTCCATGGCCTCCAATCGATCATGTGGAAACCCGCAAACATGCCGATCTGGAGCGCCGCACTAGGCTCGAAACATGGACTTCAGATACCTCGGCAACAGCGGCCTCAAGGTCAGCGAAATCATCTACGGCAACTGGCTCACGCACGGCTCCCAGGTCGAGAACGACGCGGCACTGGCATGCGTACGGGCGGCCCTCGACTCGGGCATCACGACGTTCGACACCGCCGACGTCTACGCCAACACCAAGGCCGAATCCGTCCTCGGCGAGGCGCTCAAGGGCGAGCGCCGCGCGTCGGTGGAGATCTTCACCAAGGTCTACTGGCCGACCGGTCCCGGCGGACCCAACGACACCGGCCTGTCGCGCAAGCACATCATGGAGTCGATCAACGGCTCGCTCGAGCGGCTCGGCACCGACTACGTCGACCTCTACCAGGCGCACCGCTACGACGTCGAGACGCCGCTCGAGGAGACCATGCAGGCGTTCGCCGACGTGGTCCGCCAGGGCAAGGCGCTCTACATCGGCGTCAGCGAGTGGACCGCCGACCAGATCCGCGCCGGCCACGCGCTCGCGCAGGACCTCGGCATCCACCTGATCTCCAACCAGCCGCAGTACTCCATGCTCTGGCGGGTCATCGAGGACCAGGTCATCCCGACGAGCAAGGAGCTCGGCATCTCGCAGATCGTCTGGTCGCCGATCGCGCAGGGCGTGCTCACCGGCAAGTACAAGCCGGGTGCCGCGCCGCCCGAGGGCAGCCGCGCCACCGACGAGAAGGGCGGCGCCGACATGATCAAGCGCTTCCTCGACGACGAGGTGCTGACCGCCGTCCAGAAGCTCCAGCCGATCGCCGACGGCCTCGACATCACGATGGCGCAGCTCGCCGTCGCGTGGGTGCTCGCCAACGACAACGTCGCCGCGGCGATCGTCGGTGCCTCGCGGCCCGAGCAGGTCGAGTCCAACGCGAAGGCGTCGGGCATCAGGCTCGACGACGACGTGCTCAAGGCCATCGACGAGGCGCTCGGTGACCTGCCCGAGACCGATCCGGCGGAGACCAAGTCGCCGTCGGCCCGCGTCGTCAGGTGACGTTCACGGTCTGGTGCCCCGACCTGCAGCGCGTACGTCTGCGGGTCGGCGGCACCGATCACGAGATGCAGCCCGGCGAGCGCGGCTGGTGGCACGCTGACGTCGACGCGGAGCCCGGCACCGACTACGCGTTCCTGCTGGGTGACGACGAGACTCCGCTGCCGGACCCGCGCTCGCAGTGGCAGCCGGACGGCGTGCACGCGGCCTCCCGAACGTACGACCACGACGCCTTCGCCTGGACCGACGCCGACTGGCCGGGCCGCGCGCTCGAGGGCTCGGTGATCTACGAGCTGCACATCGGGACGTTCACTCCCGGGCGTACGTTCGACTCCGCCATCGAGCGGCTCGACCACCTCGTCGACCTCGGCATCGACCTCGTCGAGGTGCTGCCGGTCAACTCGTTCGACGGCGACGCGGGCTGGGGCTACGACGGGGTGCTGTGGGGCGCGGTGCACGAGCCGTACGGGGGACCGGACGGGTTCAAGCGGTTCGTCGACGCGTGCCATGCGCGCGGGCTCGGCGTCGTGCTCGACGTCGTCTACAACCACCTCGGGCCGTCGGGCGCCTACCTCGACCGCTTCGGCCCCTACTTCGCCGGCCAGAACGACTGGGGGCCTGGGCTCAACCTCGACGGGCCGCAGTCGGACGAGGTGCGGCGCTATGTGCTCGACAACGCGCTCGGCTGGTTCGAGCACTTCCACGTCGATGCGCTGCGGCTCGATGCCGTGCACGCGCTGTCTGATCGGCGGGCACTGACGCTGCTCGAGGAGCTGTCCGCAGAGACCGCCCGTATGTCTGACGCGCTCGGCCGGCCGCTGACCTTGATCGCGGAGTCCGACCTCAACGACCCGCGCATGGTCACGCCGCGCTCGGCCAACGGGCTCGGCATGGACGCTCAGTGGAGCGACGACCTGCACCACGCGCTGCACGTACGCCTGACGGGGGAGACGGACGGCTACTACGCCGACTTCGCCGCGCCCGGTGCGCTGGCCACGACGTTGCGCGGCGCGTTCTTCCACGCCGGCACGTGGTCGTCGTTCCGCGAACGTACGCATGGCCGCCCCGTCGACACCTCGCTGCTCACCGGCACCTCATTCCTCGCGTACCTGCAGAACCACGACCAGATCGGCAACCGCGCCACAGGCGACCGCATCTCGGCGTCCATCTCGCCCGGCCTGCAGGCGTGCGGCGCCGCGATCGTGCTGCTGGGGCCCTACACGCCAATGCTGTTCATGGGGGAGGAGTGGGCGGCCAGCACGCCGTGGCAGTTCTTCGCGTCGTTCCCCGATCCCGAGCTCGCCGAGGCCGTACGCACCGGTCGTCGCCGCGAGTTCGGCCGCCACGGGTGGGGCGAGTCCGAGGTGCCCGATCCGATGGACCCGGCGACCGTCGAGCGTTCGACCTTGGACTGGTCGGAGCTCGACTCGCCGGATCACGCCTCGATGCTCGACCTGTATCGCTCGCTGATCGCGCTGCGTCGGTCGCACCCAGAGCTCGCGGATCCCTCGCTCGCCGGATTCGACTTCGAGGTCGCCGACGATGACTCCTGGCTCGTCATGCACCGCGGCCCGCTCCGCGTCGTCGTCAACTTCGCCGAGGAGTCCTTCGAAGTCCGTACGTCCGATGAGCGCGTGCTGCTGTCGTGGGGCTGATGGACGGCCAGGCTAAAGAGGCCCGAGATCCGGTACGCCTGCGTAGTCGGGCAGCTCAGGGCCGCCGACCGCGCGCTCGATCAGCGCCATGAGGGCTTCCATGTCGGGCTCCGGGCTCGGCTCCGCGTCGGTCGCCGTGAGCATCTGCACGTGCATCCGGCCGATCTCCTGGTTGTCCTCGACGTACGTCCGCATCCGCGCCTCATACCCGGCAAACCCGGCCGCCGGGTCCCAGTCGGCGGCGGCCAGCTCTCCGGCCAGCATGTACGCCCCGACCAGCGCCAGGCCGGTGCCCGCGCCGGACATCGGCGACGCGCTGAATGCCGCGTCGCCGAGCAGTCCGACGCGTCCGTCGGCCCAGTGGTCCATCACGACCTGTGCGACCTGGTCGAGATAGAAGTCGGGGGTGTCGTCGAGGTGCTCGAGGATGCGAGAGGTCTCCCAGCCGACGCCGGCCATCTGCTCGCGCAGCAGGCGCTTCTGGCCCTCGACGTCGCGGTAGTCGATGTCGAAGTCGGGCGAGGGGAACGAGAGCATGGCGATCGCCTGGGTGGCGTCGTGGATGGGCCGCAGGCCCGCGGAACGCCCCGCCTCGTGGTAGTCGATCAGCCAGCGATCCAGCCCGAACTCGTTGGGAACGCTGTAGAACGCCAGCACGAGCCCGAGGTGACGGACGAACTGCTCGCGCGGTCCGAAGACCATCCCGCGCAGCGCCGAGTGCAGTCCGTCGGCGCCGATCACGAGCTCGAAGCGCCGCTGGTCTCCGCTCGCGAAGGTGACGTCGACCCCGTCCGCATCCTGGGTCAGCTCGGCGATCCGGTCGCCGAAGAGATACGTCGACACCGTCGCGGGTGTCTTCGTAGAGCACGTGAGCCAGGTCGCCGCGGAGAACCTCGATCTCCGAGATGTATCCGTCGCCGTCGTTCTCCTCCGCGCGGTGGGTGTCCAGCACCTTCCCGTCCGCGTCCACCACGTACGCGCCGGCGGTGTCGGTGCAGACCGCGCGTACTGCCTCATCGAGTCCCATCCGTCGGATGACCTCCTTGGCCACCCCGCGCGCGTCCACGGCCTGACCGCCGGGTCGCAGCCCGGGCGATTGCTCGACCACCGTGACCTCGGCGCCCCGACGGCGCAGCCAATGGGCCAGCGCCGGACCCGCGATGCTCGATCCTGAAATCAAGACCCTGTTCGCGCTCATCGTGTCCCCTTCTCATCCGCCGGCTGACGGTTTGGTGATCCCTGTGGTCGGCCCGGTCGGCCGACTCTCACCCACTCCACGAACGGAGGTTGGCGGATACGACACCCTTCGACATCAGCTGGCCGTTCTGCTGTCGACCGCTGCCGACCATTCGCTGCCCTTCGGTGCCGTCACCACGATCTTCACGCGTGACATGCCGACACGATAGGCGTTTACGTGGGCCTACGTACGGCGGACGCGACGGTACGTCACAGGTCCCCCTAGGCGGTGGGCGAGATCGGGACGTGTGCGTGCAAGAACGCGAGCTGGTCGGCAATGACCCGGCTGAAATTCGGTTCGACGTAGGGGTCGAAGTGCCCGCAGTCGTACACGTGCACGGTCGACTGCGGTATCCGTGCGGCGGTCTTTTCGGCGACCGCGCGCGGGGTGATGGCGTCGTGCTGGGCGATCTGGACGAGCACCGGGCAGGTGATGCGAGAGGCGCGGCGGCCTGGTGAGTAGAACCCGATCTTCAAGGCGATCCGTGCGGCGACGTCCTCGCGGTAGGCGCCGCGCTCGATCCCCGAGTCGTCGGTGAGTCTCTGCAGCGCGAAGGCGGCATCTGGCGACGTCATGACAGCTGTCTCGCCGGGGTGACCCACGAGGTCGAGGTACACGGGGTCGCGTCCACGTACCGCTCTGACCTGGTCGCGCAGAGCCGCGGGCGCCAACCGTGCCGAAGCACGCAACCCTGTGGCGCGAACGGCCGCTGGGCCACTGACGTGAGGCACCTGCGCGATGACCGCCGCGAATGGCTCACCCTCGGCCGGCGAGGGTGAGCACGTGGCCACCGGCGAAGGACGTGCCCCACGCCACGACCCGGTCGGCGTCTACGTCTTCGAGCGTGCGGGCAAATGCCAATGCGGCACGCCAGTCCTGGTGCTGCATCGAGATGTCCAGCAGCTGGCGGGGCTCGCCTTCGCTGTCGCCGAATCCCCGGTAGTCGAACACGACGACCGCGTATCCGGCGGCTGCGAAGCGCTCAGCGTACGAGTACAGGCGCAACGCACGCACCGAGCCAAAACCGTGCGCCATGACGATGACCGGCACAGGTCCCGCGGTAAGAGGCTCCGCCCGGTAGACGGTCGCCGCGCAGGACACGCCGTGTGAGTCGAACGAGGTCGCGGACCGTGAGAAGGTCGGCGATTCGATGGGATTCATGGTGCCTCCGGGCGAGTTCTTGATCGGTGAACAAGAACTTTAGGAGGTTCTTGATCAGCAGTCAAGATAGACTCGGCGCATGCCCCGCAACCGCCGTCCACAGGACCCAGAAGCCAAGCGTGAGGAGATCCTCGACGCCGCTACGGAGCTGTTCACGCAGAACGGGTACGAGGGCACCTCCCTCAAGGCGATCGCGAGCGCAGCAGGAGTTACCGCCAACACCATCTACTGGTACTTCCCAGACAAGGACACGCTCCTGGTCGGGGTCGTCGATCGACTCGTGCTGGCGGCGTTGACCGAGCTCTCCGCATTGGAGGACGAGCCGCTGGCCAAGCAGCTGCTCTGGGTCGTTCAGCGCCTGCGGGAATATCACCAGCTGGTGACCGCGGTCCATGCCCGCGCCGACACCTCGCCCCCCATCGACGCGTGGCACCGGCGGTTCCACGACCTCGCCGATGACATCCTGGAAGAGGGCTTCAGGCAAGCAGGCACATCAGAATCGGATATCGATGCCAGGGCACAGATGGCTGTGCTCGTGGTTGAAGGACTCATCACCCACGTTCACGACGACGACCGTACGCAGGCGATCCTCGAGCTCCTCGCTCCCTGAAGCCGGGACGCGTTCACCCTTCAGAAGTTGGGGGCTCCGACCTCACGTCGACGCGGTTTCGCCTACGCCCGATGGGTGGGGGCTCCGTGAGTCCTTCGCATCCGAACGATCGAGACCCCGCTGACGATGGCGATGAATCCCAGCGCCAGAGCAAGCACGTTCGGCCCGCCGGTGTTGGGAAGATCGGTGTCAGTTGCCTCGGTGCCCGTGCCAGGCGTCCCTGTCGTGGCCTCGGTGCCGGTCCCCGAATCGGTATCGGTGCCGGCGTCCACCGCAGAAGTGGAGTCGGTTTCGGTGCCCGAGTCAGCTCCCTCCGTCGCGGTTCCCTCCGTGTCGGCTCCGGCGTCGGTCCCTTCGGTATCGGTTCCGGCGTCGGTCCCTTCCGTGTCGGTTCCGGCGTCGGTGCCTTCGGTATCGGTGCCCGCGTCGGTTCCTTGCGTGTCGGTGTCTGTGCCGGTGTCGGGAGTGGTGTCACAAGCCGGAGCCTTGATGGTGTTGGAGTCGAGCGTCACCGCGCCGTTGTTGGCCAGGAGGCGTCCTTCGAAGACGGCGTTGGTCTTGGCGCTGATGCTCGTGTGGGCGAGCACGTTGCCGACGAACGTCGTGCCGGTCCCGAACGTGGCCGAGCTGCCCACCTGCCAGTAGACGTTGCACGGCTGCGCACCGTTGACGAAGTTCACCGTCGCGTTGGACGCGGTCGTCAACGTCGAAGCCGGCGCCTGGAAGATGAACACACCGTCCTTGCGGCCGCCTCCGTCCAAGGTCATCGCACCGCTGAGGAGCATGCTGCTGCTGGCGCGATAGATGCCGGGCAGGTACGGGTCGGAGCGGGTGAGCTCTTCCGGTACGGCCGTCGGCGGCAACGCTCCGGCCGCCATGTTGTAGGCGGTGAGCAGGTCCGACTTCGCCGTCTGCGTCACGCCGTCGCCGGCATGGTTCACCGCGCCCGCGCTCGTGAAGTCGAACGGAGTGTCCGTCGTGACTGTCGTGGTGTCGTACGTACCCAAGCTTCCCGCCAGGTGCGTGACACCTGTGTTGGTGACGCCAGAACCGGCCAGGACGGAGAAGGCCTTGGCGGTGCCCAGGTCCATCGCGGGATCAGCGGCATCCGCGGAGTTGGCGAGACCGATCGCCATTGATGCGAGGGCGAGAGCCCCGAGTCCGGCCATCAACCGCTTCGTTGGGCGGTGTACGGGCGTGAGTCGACGGTCAGCCGCAGGCAGGGTGTGGGCCGTGCGGTCGAGGAACGGAACGTGGTTGGGGTTCGAGCCTTCGGATTGCGCCATGGTCGTACACCTCGAGTCGGGAGCTACCAAGCAACCCGAAACCGAGAGCCGGACTCCGGTGTTGTAACCAGACATCCCTCGACGACCCTCAAATTCACACAAAATGGAGAAACTTCCGTGCCCTGGGCGTCAGATCGTGGTGTTTCCACCCCGCGCGACGTGTGTTTATCCCATTGGCCGCAACGGATTCACCCTCGGTGTGCCGTCGACCCCGACAGCGGTGACTGGGTGCCGGCGGCCGCGATGAGTCGGCATGAAAACAACACGATTCATCTCATACATCCTCACCGGCATCGTCCTTTCCACAGCTGCATCGGCACTGTCCAGCACTGCCAGCGCTGGTGTGTCACCGCCCGAGTCGCTGAGCCAGTGCGACGCCGGTTACCTCTGCATCTGGTCCGGGACGGACTACAGCGGTTCGTTCCAGAGGTTCAGCGCAACGGGCAGCTACCGACCGATCAGCCTGTACGCCGTCAACTCGATCTACAACAATCGGAGTGCTCGGGCCTTCCTCCATCAGGACGCCGACGGCAGCGGCTACTACACCTGCCTCGACCCCGGCAAGAAGATCTCCGATCTCGCCGGGTGGCGTGAGTCGTCACAAGCCGTCTACCTGTCCACCGCGACTGCCTGTTAATCACGCTCCGGGAGCGTAGTCTCACTAGGTGGGAGACGACGAGTTCAAAGAGCTTTACGCTCGAATGAGCAAGCAAGTCTTCTCATTCGCCGCCGTTCGTCTCTCACCTGAGCAGGCCAAGGACGTCATCAACAGCACGTTCGAGATCGTCTGGAAGAAGCGCGACTCCGGACCAACAGAGCCTGCTGAGTGGCCCGCATGGGTGTTCGGCATCGCCAAGAACCAGATCTTGCAGGAGGCGCAGCGCGTACGTCGCAAGCACCATGACAATCGCTTCATCAATGCGGCCAACCTCGACATCGCTCCCGACCCTGACATCGCCGACATCGTGGCGGTCTCTGACGCGGCGCGATGGGTGTGGACCCAGCTGACGCCGGCAGAGCAGCACCTGTTGAATCGTCGCGTTCTTGGGGTCCCTCGACAAGGTGGGAGCGGCGGGTCTGCTCGGGATCAGCGTGACGGCGTACACCACGCGGGTCACCAGGCTGCGTCAGCGGATCGCCGCGCTGCACGCTGACAACTATTCCGGCGAGGAGGCGCGACGCGCATGAACCCGGAGAACCGGTCCACGGGCACCGACGAGTCAGCGGAGCTGCGTCGTACGGCCCTCGCCGCAGGCATCGACCTCGATGTGCCGCCCGAGCGCTTGGGGATCGATCTGGACAGCGCCGACGACTTCGTCGCTCGTATGAAGGCGGCCGACGCTGGTTCCAGGTGGGGGATGCCACGACGCCTGATCCTGGCCGGGGGATCGATTGCTGCCGCAGCAGCCATCGCGCTCAGCGTCCTGCAACCGTGGGGTTCCACCCCAGCCTCAGCAGACACTCCGCCCCTGCTCCGGTACGAGTTCGCCGACGCGGACAACATCGCCTTCGCTCCGGGCAAGGATCCCAGCGACACCCTCACCAACCTGGCCGACGCCTCCGCTGGCCAGCGTGCCGGCACGGCGGCCAGCCGCCGAGACCAGCACGTCGTCAGCGACAACTGGTTCGCCGCCATCGATGACGATGCGGCGGACAAGTCGATTGCGGTCATCCCCACGATCAGGGAGTCATGGGTCTCGCGTGATGGCTCGCAACGTGTTGTCGAACGTAGAAGCGCCCCCTTGGCGGCGGATGGCCGTGGCCTGCCGGATGACGGGGCCTGGAGCGACTTCCCGTCGAGCGCGGATGAGTCCCAACCCCAGGGTTCTGTCGACGCGACGCTGCTCGACCGCTTGCCACAACGTCAGTCGGCGCTCAGACCTGCGCTTCTCAGGCTGAGTGGGTGCGATCGGTCGCCCAGCGGACCAGAACGGGCCAAGTGCCTCTTCACGCACATCGACACCTACAGCAACACGTACGTTGTCCCGCCGCGCGTCATGTCGGCGCTGTGGAGCCTGCTGAGCGAACAAACGGGCCCGCGGCTCCTCGGCGCGGTGGAGGATCGGGCCGGCCGTGAAGGGGTCGGGATCGCCCTCGTCCCAGCAGACCGTGCGAACCAGCGCCTGGTCCTGATCGCGAACCCGGAAACCGGGCAGCTGTTGGGCTTCGAAGTCGTCCTCATCAAGCCGGATGCAAACCTTGCCCTGAAGGCGCCGGCCATTCTCCGGTTCTCCGCCTTCCTCGTCGGCGAATACACGGAGCCGACCCGCAACGACTCCGAGGGCTAGGCCCTCGTCAGCGCTGCAGGCGTCCGACTTCGGTATGTGGAGCGGACGCGAGGATTTGAACCTCGACCCATTCCCTGGAAGGGAAGCGTGCTGCAACTACACCACGTCCGCGAAGCCAGCCTCTGTCGAGCCTGACAAGTTCCGAGTATGAACCATCTCGCGGCCCCTCCGGGCAGGAGGGTCGTCCGCCGAACTCAGGATCTTTGCGGGAACCTTTGTGTGGGTGGTCGGTGACATAGTCGGAACGGTCGAGGCGAGGAGTGACTGGATATGAGCGAAGTCCACTACGTGACACCAGCGGTGCGTCTCAGGACTGTCGAGGACCAGGACATCGAGGTGTTTTTCGAGCACGAGGCGGATCCGCAGGCGGTCGAGATGGCGGCGTTTCCCGCTCGCGACAGGGATCAGGTCGCGGCGCACTGGGCGAAGCTCCGCGGGGACGACACCCTCGTGGTGCGCACGATCGTTGCGGATGGCGCGGTGGCGGGCTACATCTGCAGCTGGCCGCAGGACGGGCAGCAGCTGCTCGGCTACTGGATTGGGCGCGAGTTCTGGGGCCGCGGCGCCGCGACACGGGCCCTCGCCTTGCTGGCCGAGGAAATATCGGTCCGCCCGCTGTACGCCCACGTCGTCGCGCACAACGTCGGTTCGATCCGCGTCCTGGAGAAGTGCGGGTTTTGCCGCGATCGCGTGGAGGAAGCGAAAGTGCCCGCGCCCGACGACGGCATCGAGGAGCTCATCTACGTGCTGAACGCCTAGGGAACCCGCCGACCGGTGAGCAGCTCGTGCGGCAGGTCGGCACGGACTGTCGCTGGAGGTCAGGAGGCCAGCAGCACCAGTGCGCAGGCCGGTACGTCGTACGACCCGTCGTCGCGGCGGTACTGGGTGATGAAGTCCGCGGCCGTCGAACGGGCGTTGGCGAGCTGCTGGGGCGAGGCGCTCTTGAGGGCGGCCGCGATCGGGGGTGCGAGCACGCGGACCATGTCGAACACCTCGTCCGCGGAGGCGTACCGGCGGGTGTAGGAGACGACCTCGACCGAGACGTCGCCGAACCCGGCTTCGCGGGCGAGCTTCTCGAGCTCGTCAGGGTCGCCGAGTGAGAAGGGGCCGCCGGGCTCGGTCGGCATGGGTCCGCTGAGCAGGCCGGTCATCATCGTGGCGAACCCGACGCTGACCATCCACGGGTTGTTGTCGGGTGTTCCCCAGACCGCGGCCGCGAGCCGGCCGCCGGGTCGCAGGACGCGACGGATCTCGCGCAGCTGCTTCGACTGGCTCGGGGACGAACATCAGGCCCATCCGGCACACGACCGCGTCGTAGGCCGCGGGCGGCCCCGCGATCGCGGCGGCATCGATGGTCGCCACGCTGGCAGTGGGCTCGTCCGTGAGTCGTCGCTCCAGCATCGCGACGAACGCCGGCGCGACATCGCTGGCGACCAGCGACCCCTCCGGCCCGACCAGCTCGACCAAGTGGGCGGCGAGGTCACCCGTGCCCGCGCTGAGCTCGAGCACGTTCTCGCCCGGAACGATCGCGGCAGCGGCGAGCAGCGCCTTGGTCACGGTCGCGCTGGTCTCCTCGATGCCCGCGGAGTGGGCCTCCCAAGAGGCCGCCACGCTGGACCAGTCGGATGCAGTCATGATGATCACCTATACTTTCGATGTAGTGTTACTACGTTCAATACAGTGATGGTGTATCTAATGAGTGAACCTGTCAAGAGGCCCTACGACGCGACCCGTCGTCGCGCCCAGGCCCGCGAGACCCAGCGGGCGATCCTGCGCGCGGCGCACGACCTGTTCGTCGAGCAGGGCTACGGGCGCACCACCATCGCGCAGGTCGCGGAGCGTGCGGGTGTCTCGCCCGAGACGATCTACGCCACCTTCAAGAACAAGGCGACCCTGCTGCACCGCACCTGGGACGTGACCATCGGCGGCGACGACGAGGAGGTCGTCTTCCACGAACGACCCGAGGTGATGGCGATACGGGCCGAGCCCGACCTGGCTGCACGGTTCATGATGCACGCCAGGTTCTCCACAGCGACCGCACGACGGATGACGCCGTTCGTCAGGTCGGTGCATGGCGCCGCGGCCAGTGAGGCCAGCGCCGCCCAGATGGCGGCCGAGATGGACGAGCAGCGCCTGGCGGGACTGACCGTGATGGCGCGCGAGGCCGCGGCAACCGGGCAGCTCAAGGTGACCGAGGAGGAGTGCCGTGACCTGATCTGGGCGACGACCGACGGGCACCTTTGGCACCAGCTGGTGGTCGAGCGCGGCTGGAGCGACGAGCAGTACGCCGACTGGCTGGGCCGGATGTGGGTCAACCTGCTCGTGCAGGATCCGGCCTGGTCCCGGAGGTAGTAACGGGCTCACAGCTCCCTTGCCCCGAGCGCTTCCATGCTGAAGGCGCTCATCACCGCGGCGGTCCGATTGGTGACGCCGAGACGGTCAAAGATGTTCTCGATGTGCTTGCGCACGGTGGCCGGTGACAGGAAGAGGGTCTCCGCGATCTGGGTGGTCGACCGGCCGGCGGCGACGAGGCGCAGCAGTTCGGTCTGGCGTGGCGTCAAGGTGGCCTGGAGGCTTCAGCGATTCGGACGACCTTGCTCGGGCGTAGAGCTCCGCGAGATGCGGCCGCAGCAACGCCATCACCATGCGGTCACGCTCAGTGAAATCGGGGCCGCTGAGCCGGAAGAAGACAACGCGCCGTGATCGCGTCCCCGTCGTCGGCAGGCAGCACATCAGCTCGTGCTGGACGCCGTCACCAGCAAACGCTTCTGTGTACATCGGAGTCGCCTGCCACTCCCGCTGGCTGTAGAAATCACTGAGCATCGTGACGGTGCGGTCGTCCCCGGTGCGGGTCGGATACGAGCAGAACGCAGTCGCCCAGTAGTGCTGCCAGAACGGGTCCATGTCGTCGCTGGACGTGCGCGTCGTCGTGACCCGCCGTCCGTCGCTCTCCTGGTCGATGTCCGGCGTGGCATGCGCGACGTCGAGGTCGAGAAACGATACGAGGTCGCAGCGGACGAGGTCGGTGAGCCCGAGGAGCAGGGCGTCCGGAAGGCCGACCGGATCGGGTGGCTCGGAGTGCGCGAGCGAGAGCAGGTCGCTCATCCGCGTCAGGTCCTCGTAACCGAGCGTGCCGACCATGCTGCCACCACCTCACAAGACCTCAATCGTACGGCGCATCCGACCGGTTGTCCGCCTGAACTGAAGAACGACACCTGACGTATGGCTCGGAAATGGCTGCAAGCCCAGGCTGAAGGTGCTCCCGAGCACCCCGGCTCGGGCCCTCACGAGGTGGCTCTGATGTCTGTTTCAAAAACCGTTCGAAGTATCGCAATTCCAGCCATGCCGAACTGGCAAACGAACCGCTGCACGAGGCGCCCTCACCATTGCTGTGATCGTCGTATCGGTTGCCGGACCCGCTGACGCCAGCAGGCCCTGGTAGCCCCAATCCCAGCGCGAGCACCATTCAACCGACACGTCACTGTCCATTGACACGGGTCGGGACCCAGTTTGTGCGGTGCGATGACCTCACCGGCGCAGGAGTGGCGGCGCCTCCATGGGTGCCGGCGAGCTGAACAGCCCAAAACCGCCGGTCGCCCTGACGACGTGCCGGTCAGCGTCTCATTGTGGGCGCGCAGACGCGGCGGTATGTCGCTGTTGTGCAGGGTCTGATCGCCGGCTGCTACCGCTTTGGGCCCCGCCTACAACCCCACAGTTCCGCTGATGCCGACCACTGTCTCGCCGCCGATCCAGATGTTTTCGCCGACTTGGTCGACGTGGATGCGGCCTCGCCGGCGGATGACGGTGCCCTGTGCGGCGACGTACGACGAGGGCGCACGGCCGGTGCCGATGAGCCACTGGGCGATCGAGGCGTTGAGGCTGCCTGTGACGGGGTCCTCGCCGCCCGGGCTGGACGTGAAGGCGCGGATCTCGAAGGCCGTCTCGGAGCCCTCGGGCTGCGGGCCGACGACGCCGACGCGGTTGTTCTTGCCGAACAGGGCCTGATCGGGCTTGAGGTCCAGCACGGTCTCGGCGCTGTCGAGCAGCACGGCGACCCAGCCGGGACCGTTGTCGGCCCACTTGGCATCGACGACGCGAGCGGGATCGACGCCGAGCCCGTCGATCACCTGCTTGAGGTCTGCCTCGTCGACCGCGCCGTCGCGTATGAGCGGGGGAGCGGCGAAGGCGAGCCGGTCGCCGTCCTGGCGGATGCGGATCAGGCCGGCGCCGCATTCCTGGACGATCTCGCCGGGTGTGCGAGGCGTACCGCCGGCCTCGAGCCAGGCTCGCGCTGACCCGAGGGTGGGGTGGCCGGCGAAGGGCAGCTCGCGTTGCGTGTTGAAGATGCGTACGCGGTAGTCCGCATCAGAGGTGGGGCGCAGCAGGAAGGTGGTCTCCGCGAGGTTGGTCCAGCGCGCGAACGCGGCCATCTGCTCATCAGTCAGGTCGTCGGCGTCATGGACGACGGCGAGGGGATTGCCCTCGGTGATGGTGGAGGCGAACACGTCGATCTGGCTGAACGGATGCATGTCGCCAAATCTGCCACGTGGGGTCCAACCGACTGTCAGAGTGTTCGTCGTGACTCCAGATGCATGGACCGATGCGGCACTGACACGACTGCAGGCTGTCGGCTACAAGACCGTCGAGGTCGACCAGACCGCGTTGCCCGGAGCGAGGGCCGTACGGCGCTCGGACTTCCGAATCAGGTGGTTCCTGACCCGCCTCCACACGTTCGTGGTGTTCGTCGTGGTCGAACGTGCGACAGAGGCGGACCTGTCGGCAATCACGGACCTCGCCGCGAGGTGGGCCAAGAGCGTCAAGGGCGGCCTGCCGATCGGGTTCCAGACCGGCGTCGCGGTCATACCGGTCATCGTGAGCTCGTCGGCCGATCAGTCAGCGCAGGCAGCCGCGCTCGCGAAGCCGCGGAAGCGATTCTCGACGATGGCATTCCCGATGATCGTCGATCCGGCTCGCATGGTCATCGCCACCTACAACCGGACTGTCGCGTGGGGCATCGCATACATGGACTTCCTCGCCGACCAGCAGCGGATCGTGGTCGGCGCGCCGGATGCTCCCGTGCTCGGCACGCAGGGTGGGCGCGGGCTGGTGGTGGCCTACAAGCTGCTGCTGCCGTTGCTCGGTCTGTTGGTGCTCGCGGGTGTGCTGGCGTACGCGCTGGTGTGATCCTCGCTGGCTACTGACAGGCGACGGAGATGAGGTGTCGCAGGGAATGGCCGGTCGCCTCGTATGTGGCCGAGAATGCCGCGAGGGCTGCAGCCGCGGTCAGCAGTGCTGACGTGAGCGGACGGCGGCGGGCGGCAGTGAGCATGCGGAAAGCGTAGGGGATCGACGGTCGGTGGAACGTGGTTTCGAGGCTACGGCCGCGGCCGGCCTTCGCACCTCAACCACCGAGTCGTCAGGCTTTGTTGCCGGCCAGCAGGAGGCCGCCGCCGAGGCCGATCATCATGGTGCCGCCGGTCGCGTTCATCTGCGACATCCGACGCGGAGACCGGGCGAACCATGTGCGGGCGGCGCCGGCGACCACGGCCCACACCGAGTCACACACGAACGCGATGACGGTGAAGATCAGGCCGAGCATCAGGATCTGGCCGGGGATGCCGCCGCGGTCGTGGTTGACGAACTGCGGCAGGACGGCCACGAAGAACACGATCGTCTTGGGGTTCGTCGCCCCGACGACGAAGCCTTGCCACAGCAGGCGCCCGCCCGACTTCGGTGCATCGGCCGGCTGGTCGATCGGCGTACGACGATGCCGGATCGCCTGGATGCCCAGGTAGATGACGTACGCACCGCCGGCGATCTTGACCACCGTGAAGGCGATGACCGACTCCGACACGATCGCGCCGATGCCCAGCGCAACAGCAGTGATCGGCACGAGTCCGCCGAGCTCGTTTCCGGCGACGCTGAGCAGCCCGCCGCGACGACCGAGCGAGAGCGAACGACCGACGACGAACAGCACGCTCGGACCGGGGATCACGATCAGCAGGAACGACGCCACGGCGAACGTCAGCGCGGACTCCATCGAAAGCATGGAGTGATCGTAGACCGCTGGAAGCACAGCGGGTCGGCCGTTGCGAGATTGTTCTCGCCCGGCCGACCCGATCCTGTGCGTGCATGCCGGCGGTCAGCCCAGTCGGCGTTCCAGCGCGTCCGGTGTCCCGATGCGGGGAGTGTGGCAGCCGCGGTACCAGGCTTCGACCGCATCCGGCGTGCGCGGCAGCTCCTCGGCAGTCCACGCGCATGCGGAGGGCCGGGGCGGGGTGTTGGCGGTCGCGCCTGAGGGGGCGTATCCGGCGGCCAGGGTCGTTGCCAGACCGACGGCGGCGATCAGGCTGAGACGGCGGGTGGTGGAGCGGCTTCGGATGTTCATGATGTTCTCCTGGGTGGAAGTGGATGACGCCGTGAGCGTGCGCGCCGCCGCTGGAAGGGCGCTGACGATCGGCTGTAATCCCGGTCCAGACACCAGCCCGCAGGGCGCCTCCGCGTGGAAGACTGGAGGCGCGGGGGGCGAGGAGGCCTTGTGGGACCCGATGAGCTGTGGGTCGGCATGCTCGGGCCGTTCGAGGTGCGCGTCGACGCAGAGCTCGCCGGGCCGGGCGGCGCCCGCCGCCGAGGACTCCTGGCTCTGCTCGCCGCCGAGCCCAACGTCGTCCATCCGGTCGCCTCGATCATCGATCGGCTCTGGGGCGAGGAGTCACCCGACTCCGCCGTCAACGTCGTCCAAACGTACGTCTCGGCGTGGCGCAAGGTGCTGGGCGGCCGGGACGGTCCGCTCGAGCGGGTCGGCGCTGGATATCGCCTGACCCTGGCGGCCGATGAGTGCGACGTGCTGGCGTTCCGTGCCCTGGCTGACAGGGCGCGCACCGCCGACGATCGCCGCGCGGCAGCTGATCACTGGCGGGCCGCCCTAGATCTCTGGCGCGGACCGCCGCTCGCCGATCTGGTTGGTGAGGCCTTTCACGACGCTCTGGCCACGCCGCTGGAGGCGGAGCGCGCACGGGTCATCGAGCAGTGGGCTGAGGCGGCCTTGGCTGTCGGGGACGATCCCGACGATGTCCTGGCCCGGCTTCAGGAGGCACAAGCGCGCGATCCCTTGCGCGAGAGCACCACCGTCCTCGTCATGAGGGCGCAGGCCCTTGCGGGGAGGCAGGCCGCCGCGCTGGATGCGTATGACGCGCTGCGGCGACGACTCGACGAGGAGCTCGCCACCATCCCCGGTCCGGCACTGCAGGACATGCACCAGCGGATCCTCCGCAACGACCCGGAGCTGCGCCCGCGCGCTGACGTCACCGTCCACCCGACAGTCGCCCTCGCCTCGACCTCTCGTGACTCCGCACCGGCGGACAGGTTCTTCGGCCGCGTCCAGGAGCTGGAGGATGTGGCCACCCTGCTCGACCAGGGCCGTCTGGTCACGTTGGCGGGACCGGGCGGCAGTGGCAAGACGCGCCTGGCTCTCGAGCTGCTCGACCGACATCTGGCCACCGCTGAGCCCGGATGGTTCGTGGAGCTGGCGCCGGTGCGTGATCCGGCACTGGCCCCGTCAGCCGTGGCGTCGGCCCTCGGGCTCGGCGTGGCCGCGGGCACCGACCCGGCCGACGTCTTGATCGAGCGGCTGTCCGAGGTCCGTGGCCTGCTCGTCCTCGACAACGTCGAGCACCTGGCCGGCGTGGCGTCATTCGTACGCCGGATGCACCGCGGGTGTCGCGACCTGCGGCTGCTGCTCACCTCACGCCAGGCTCTCCAGCTGGAGGGGGAGCAGCAGTACGCCGTGCCAGTCCTCCCGGTGCCCGGCTCCGGCCAGCTCGACGACGTGGTGAGCCAGGCATCCGTTCAGCTTCTGGTGGACCGGGTCCGCGCTCACGACGCCACGTTCCAGGTGACCGAGGCCAACGCGGGCGACGTGGCGCTGATCGTCCAGCATCTCGACGGGCTGCCGCTGGCCATCGAGATCGTGGCGCCGTGGGTACGTCTGCACGGTCCTGCCGCCATGGTCGAGAGACTCGCTCACGGGCGGCTTGACCTGCAGGGTCGGCGCAGCGACTCCGAGCCGCGGCACCGGTCGTTGCGCGAGACCATCGGCTGGAGCCACGAGATGCTCGGCGACCGGGAGCAGGTGGTGTTCCGGCGGTTGGCGGTCTTCCCGGCCACCTTCGGTCTCGCCGCGGCCGCCGCGGTGGTGTCGGCGGACGACCCTCAGGCGGCGGAGGAGCTGCTGCTCAACCTCGTGGACAGCAACCTGGTGCAAGCCGTGGCGCCGGTGTCCGGCCAGCCGCGCTTCCGCATCCTGGTCGTGGTTCGCGAGTTCGCCCTCGAGCGTCTGGCCGACGACCCGGATCAGGACGAGGTCCACGATCGGATGCTCCGCTGGTACATGGCGTGGACCGCGGAGCTCGCCGCTCACAGCGAGGGACCAGAGTCGCCGCAATGGCTGGCCCTGACCGTCGCCGAGGCCGACAACATCCGGGCCGCGATCGACCACTGTGGCGCACTCGGCCGACACGCTGACCAGCTCCAGCTCGTCGTCGACGCCATGACCCTGTGGTTCGAGGCAGGTCATGAGGAGGAGGGCGAGAGGCGCCTTCGTGTCGCCCTCGATCTGGCAGGGGTGGACGCTCCGTCGCGTGCCATCGGGTTGACGTACTGGGCGTGGCTGCGGGCGCCACGGGACTCTGCTGCCGCCGCGGCTGCGGCGCTCGAGGCGCGCGACTTCGCGGTGGTGGCAGGCGAAGTGCCAGTCGAGGCCTTCGCCCTCCAGACACTCGGCGACTCGCTCGCTGACCCGCGCGAGGCCGTGGAGGCCAGCCGCGCGGCGCTCGAGGCGTGTGACCGGGCGGCCGGGATGACGATCAGGTACGGACCGACTGCGCCCGATGCCGTACGTTGCGGGGCGTCGGCGAGCATCGCCATCTCATGGACGTACCGGTCCCTGCCGGAAGCCCTGGATTGGCAGACCCGGGCACTGCGCCGGGCCGAGCTGGAGGGGGACCGCCGCATCACCGCGGTCAACTGCGCCCGTCTCGCGCACCTTCACCTGCTCACATGGGACGTTGCGTCTGCGAGCGACCTTCTCGAGCGGGCGAGGGAGCTCGTCTCGGATCGGGTGAGCGGCCGGTGGGAGGACATCGTGGCAGTTGGCGATGCGTTGCTGGCGCGCCACCAGGAGCGAGTCGACGACGCCGAACGCATCCTGCGCTCGACGGCCAACGGGTCCGCTGCGGCGGGCCGCATCCAGGCAGCGCTCGCCGGCGGGGTTGCCCTGGCTGATCTGTGTCTCGACACGGCCCGCCCGGTCGAAGCCGAAGCGGCACTCGAACGGGTCTCGACCGTCGGAGCGATCACCA
Organism: uncultured Actinomycetota bacterium; assembly: GCA_963806345.1. Lineage (GTDB taxonomy): Bacteria > Actinomycetota > Actinomycetes > Propionibacteriales > Nocardioidaceae > Aeromicrobium. The sequence goes on from CAWDXV010000030.1 coordinate 216,464, forward strand.
GCGCTGCGCACGTCGCCCGGCTCGAGGTCAGGCGAGCCCGCATCGACCGCGAGCAGGGGCGGGCGGGCGATGCCCTCAGCAGGCTCGAGGCGATGTCGGCGGCTCTCGACGACATCGAGGGGATGCCTCCCGAGAAGTCACTGTGGCTGATCGAGCTCGCGGCCCTCAAGGCCGACGCGGGAGAGGCGAGCGCAGCTTTCACACTGCTCGAAGAGCTGGAAGCAGGGCTGGTCCGCGCAGGCCTGAGACTCGCGCCGTGGGAGCTCGCACGCGCGAAGCCGCGGTCGGGCGCTTGACCTCTGCTCCGAAGGCTACGGCCGCCGATCTCGATCACTGACCGGTACGCGTACGCGGTGGCGGCCTCGGGGGCGCTCCAGCGTCGACTCCATGTGGACTGCGAGCGTCAGCAGCGCTCCGAGCCCGATGAAGAACAGCACGATCAGCACCAGTGCGGCGCCCAGGCTGGCGGTCATCGGATGTCGTCCGCAGAAAGGGTCATGCCGTACGACCTACCCGACCCTCCGGGGTGGATGCGCGCGACAACGCGTCTTTCGGGACGTGGGAGCCAACATTCCGGCCGAAGGTCGGCAGCAGGGGTGGCATTTCCGCGGGAAATTCGTCATGGTGGAGTTCAGCAATAGTTAGAGTGACTCCAATATTCGCGTGACCCGAAAGGAACCGCATGCGTACGATCGCCAGCTCCACCTACATCACCCTCGACGGCGTCATCGACGACCCGCAGAACTGGCCCACCGTCGGCGGCTTCACCGAGGCCGGCAACAAGATCCAGCAGGAACGGCTCGAGCGCAGCGACGCGATCATCATGGGCCGGCGTACGTACGAGGGCTTCGCACCGGTGTTCTCGGCGATGGAGGGCGACCCCATCGCCGACCGCATGAATGCCCTGCCGAAGTACGTCGTCTCGAGCACGCTGACCGAGCCGACGTGGAACAACACGATCGTGATCGACCACGACCCCGTCGAGGCCATCCGCGAGCTCAAGGAGCAGCCCGGTGCCGACATCATCCAGTTCGGCTTCGGCCAGCTGACCCACGCGCTCATGGAGGCCGGGCTGCTCGACGAGCTGCGGCTGTGGGTGCACCCGTTCATCGTCGGCACCGAGGGTCTGCTGCACCGTCCGGGGCTGTCCGGGACGTTCGAGCTGGTCGACGCCATCACGCTCGACACCGGCATCGTGATCCTCACCTATCGGGCAAAGTAGTAGCCGTGGACTATGGCGACTTCATCAGGCGGCTGCCCGTGCCCGACGGATGGGCCGCTCCGACGGTGCTCGAGTTCGGCGACATCCGCGCCGAGGCGATCACCCGCGAGCACCTGCACGACGACGTCGCAGGCATCAACGCGAGCCTCGACCTGATCAGGCGCACGCGCGGTGGAGGCTGGCCCACCGTGCCCGTCACCGAGGACGGCAACTACGTCGACCTGGTCTGGCACGAGTGCGAGTTCCGCGACGGTGGCTCCTATACATACGCCGTCTACGACGTCGGCGGGACATACCTCGGCTGCTGCTACCTCTATCCCATGGGCCGGCGGACCCGGCTGACCGAGGAGCTCCTCGACCACGACGTCGATGTGAGCTGGTGGGTGACGCCCGAGGCGTACGAACGCGGGCACTACGCGACGCTGCACACCGCGCTCCGCCACTGGGCAACGGCCGACTTCCCGTTCACGAATCCGCACTACTCCAATGCGGAGATGCCGACACCGTGACCAGCGTGCCGATCGTCACGCCTGCTGGGGACCGGTCCTCTCCGGCCACCTGAAAGACTGGTGGGCATGGCAACCCACCCGTCCTCGGACACGCAGGTCCTCGCCGGACGCCCCTTCCCGCTCGGGGCGCACCCGGAGGCCGGCGGCGTACGGTTCGCGGTCGCCAGCAGCGTCGCCGAGCGGGTCGAGCTGTGCCTCATCGACGACGACCTCAACGAGCGTCGCATCGAGCTGACGGAGCGTACGTTCGGCGTCTGGCACGGACTGGTGCCGGGTGTGACGCCCGGCCAGAAGTACGGCTTCCGCATCCACGGACCGTACGAGCCCAAGACCGGCCTGCGCTGCAACCCCAACAAGCTCCTCGTCGACCCGTACGCCCGCCGCATCAGCGGCACCATGACCAACATGGCGGCGGCGCTCGGCTATGCCGACGATCCCGAGGGCGTCGAGCCGTCCCAGGTCGACTCGCTCGGCTCGGTCCCGCTCAGCGTCGTGACGAGCCCCGGCGGACCCGACACCGGCGTCAAGCCCGAGGTCCCGTTCGAGGAGACCGTGATCTACGAGCTCCACGTCAAGGGCTTCACGGCGCAGCATCCCGACGTGCCCGAGCCGCTCCGCGGGACGTACCTCGGCCTCGCGCACCCCGCCGTCATCGAGCACCTCCTGCGCCTCGGCGTCACGAGCGTCGAGCTGCTGCCCGTGCAGACGTTCTGCGACGAGCCCTCGCTCGTCAACGCCGGCCGGCACAACTACTGGGGCTACTCGCCGCTGGGCTTCTTCGCCCCGCACGCCGGGTATGCCAGCGAGCCGGGCCGCGAGGTCGAGGAGTTCCGCACGATGGTGGCCGCGCTGCACGCCGCCAACATCGAGGTCATCGTCGACGTCGTCTACAACCACACGTGCGAGGGCGGGCCGGACGGTCCGACGCTGAGCTTCCGCGGCTACGAGGCGCCGGCCTACTACCTGCACGACGAGGACGGCCACATGGCCGACATCACCGGCTGCGGCAACACGCTCGAGTCCAGCTCGCCGACTGTCGTCCGTATGGTCACCGACTCGCTGCGCTACTGGGCCACCGAGCTCGGCGTCGACGGCTTCCGCTTCGATCTCGCGAGCACGCTGGGCCGGCCCAAGGGCGGCAAGTTCGACCGCGACTCGACGCTGCTCACGGCGATCGCCTCCGACCCCGTCCTGTCGACCTGCAAGCTGATCGCCGAGCCGTGGGACGCGACCGGCGAGGGCTACAAGGTCGGCGACTTCGGCGCGCAGTGGGCCGAGTGGAACGGCATCTACCGCGACACGGTCCGCGACTTCTGGCGCGGCGCCGCCGGGGGAGTCGACGACCTCGCATACCGGCTCACCGGCTCCTCCGACCTGTACGACCACACGCTGCGCCGGCCGTGGCAGTCGATCAACTTCATCAACGCGCACGACGGCTTCACGCTGCGCGACCTGGTGTCGTACGACGGCAAGCACAACGAGGCCAACGGCGAGGACAACCGCGACGGCACCAACGACAACCGCTCGTGGAACCACGGCGTCGAGGGCGAGACCGACGACCCCGCGATCCGTGCCCTGCGCCAGCAGCAGGCCCGCAACCTGTTCGCGACGCTGATGCTGTCGACCGGCACGCCGATGTTCGTCGCGGGCGACGAGCGGTGGCGCACCCAGGGCGGCAACAACAACGCGTACTGCCTCGACGACCCGACCTCATGGGTCGACTGGACCGAGAGCGCCGAGGCGGAGGCGATGCTGGCGTTCGCCCGTCGCGTCGTGCACCTGCGCGCCAACAGCCCTGCGCTGCGGCAGCCGGAGTTCTTCGACGGCCGCACCACGCCGACGGGCCGGCCGGACCTCATCTGGCTGCGTCCCGACGGCCACGAGCTGGAGGAGGCGGACTGGGAGGACGACGACCGGCACACCCTCGGCATGTGGATCGACGGCTCCAACAGCCAGTCCCGTACGCGTGAGGGCGAGCTGCTGACGGATCACTCCTGGCTGCTGCTGATGCACGCGGGCGCCGGACCCGATCGACGTCGTGCTGCCCGGCGTCGAGTTCGGCGAGACGTTCGAGCCGACTCTGGACACGACGACACCCGACGGTGCGCCTGCGTCGACCGAGCCGCTGTCGGCCGGCAGCTCGCTGACGCTGTCGGGCCGGTCACTGCTGCTGCTCAAGGCCCCCCGACAGGACTGACGCGGTCGCGCTCCTTGAGCTTGTCGAAAGGACGTGACTGCGTCATCCGGTAGTGCGTCGGCGACACGCCATACATCGCCCAGAACGCCTGCCGCAGCGACTCGACCGTGCCGAACCCGCAGCGCGTCGCGACGGTCTGCACGCTCAGGTCGCTGCCGGTCAGCAGGTGCGCCGCGGCCTCCGTGCGCGCCTTGCGGACGAAGCGGCCGGGACTCGTGCCGAGCTCCTTGATGAACAGGCGGGCTAGGTGCCGCTCGCTCATCGGGACGCGTGCGGCCAGGGTGGCAGCCGACAGGTCCTCGTCGAGGTGCGTCGTGACGTACGAGACGGCGTCCTGCACCAGCGAGCTCTTGACCGCCGGTGGCGCGGTGAACATGCTCATCTGGGCCTGGTTGCCGGGTCGCTGGAGATAGGTGACGAGCTGACGGGACACGTCCCGCGCGAGGTCGGGCCCGGTGTCGGCCTCGATGAACGACAGCGTGAGGTCGAGCGCTGCCGTCACCCCGGCCGAGGTGCACACGTCGTCCTCGGCGATGAAGATCGGGTCGCGGTCGAACGCGACGTCGGGGAACCGCTCGCCGAGGAAGTCGACGTGGTCCCAGTGCGTCGCCGCCCGGCGACCGGTCAGCAGGCCCGCCTGGGCCAGGATCCCCGCACCGGTGCAGACCGAGGCGACCCGCCGCGACTCACGGCCCAGGCGTCGTACGTGGGCGACCAACCGGTCGTCGGCCATCGCGTCGACGTACCCGATCCCGCCGGACACCATCAGCGTGTCGAGCGGCCCGCGAACCCGCTCCAGCGCCACGTCGGCATTGATCGTGAGCCCGGTGCCGGTATGGATCGGCAGCCCGCCGGGGGAGGCCAGCTCGAGGCGATAGACCGCGTGACCGTTGAGGAAGTTCGCGAGCTGCAGCGCCGTCACGATGCAGGCGATGTCCAGCAGCTCGGCCGCCGGATATCCGACGACCACGACTCGGCGAGGTTCCTCCATGATTCCACCTAGGCGCCGTACGCGCACGGGTCAGCATGTCCCGCAGACTTGTTCCCCAAGTTTTCGGACACGCCGTTCAGGCTCGATGGACCCGTCGCGGCGAGCCGCGGACGCTGGCGGCATGACATCCTCACTCACCCCAACCTCAGGGACCCTGCGCTCGTGGTGGCCGCTGGCGAAGCACTACGTCGAGATGGTCATCGCGATGTTCGCCGGCATGCTCGTGATCGGCATGCTTCGCGCCGCGGCTGGACTGACCGTCGAGTTCGCCGACCGCCCCGGCGCGTCGTACCTCCTGATGGCCACCGACATGGCGATCGGCATGGCGGCGTGGATGCGGTTCCGGCGGCACACCTGGGCCAGCACGCTCGAGATGTGCGCGGCGATGTACGTACCCGCGGTGCTCCTGCCGCTCGTCTGGGCCGATCTCATGAGCCCGATGGCGTTCATGGTCACCGCGCACGTCGTGATGATGGTCGCGATGCTCGTCGTGCTCGTACGCCGCCGGCACGAGATGCACTGCTCATGACCCACGTCGTCTTCCCGCTGTATGACGGCTTCACCGCCCTCGACGTCGTCGGCCCCTATCAGATGCTGGCCTTCACTCCCGGCGTCACCGTCAGCTTCGTGGCGCCGTCACCGAGGCAGGCCACGGACGAGTGTGGCTCGCTGAGCCTGACTGCGGTCGGGTTCGACGACGTCCCGCGCCCGGACATCGTCGTCGTACCCGGTGGACCCGGCACGGCGCTGGCCCTGTCCGGCGACCTGCCGCGGTGGCTGGCAGAGGTGCACCGGCACACGCGGTGGACGACCTCGGTCTGCTCGGGGTCGCTGCTGCTCGGAGCCGCGGGCCTCCTGCAGGGCCTCCGCGCGACGACGCACTACCGCCACGTCGACAAGCTCCCGCTGTTCGGTGCCGACCCGACGCATCAACGCGTCGTCGAGGAGCTGGACGCGCGCATCATCACGGCGGCCGGCGTCTCGAGCGGCATCGACATGGCGCTGCGCCTCGTCGAGCTCATCTCCGGCCGGCAGATCGCCGAGGCCGTCCAGCTGTGGACCGAGTACGACCCGCAACCTCCGTTCGACTCGGGATCGCCGGCCAAGGCGTCTGCGGACGTCCTCGAGCTGGCCGGGTCGTACGAAGCCGCGGCGCTCGCCGCCGTCACGTCGTAGCGTCGGGTCCATGACTGACAACACTGAGGGGACCGGACCTGTCGTCCAGCTGCGACTCGTCGTCGAGGCGGACGACTACGAGCAGGCCGTGCAGTTCTACCGCGACGTGCTGGGCCTGCGGGAGCAGGAGGCGTTCGAGGCCGAGGGTGAAGGCGCGAAGGTGACGATCCTGCACGCCGGTTACGCGACGCTCGAGATCGCCAACCCGGCCCAAAGGCGGATGATCGACGAGGTCGAGGTCGGTCACCCGACGACGCCGCGGCTGCGCGTGGCGTTCGAGGTGCTGGACGGTGAGGAGCGTACGCAGAAGCTCGTCGATGCCGGCGCCACGTTGGTGGCGCCGCCGACGGAGACGCCGTGGCAGTCGCTCAACTCGCGGCTCGACGCGCCCGGTGGGCTGCACATCACGCTGTTCCAGGAGCAGCTGTCGCTCGAGGAGCGCAAGAAGCGGGACGGCTTCGGCACCGACGCCGAAAGGCACTGATTCGTTCGCCAGTGAGGCCGCCTGCGGCCGAACGTGAGGGCGGAGCCCGAGGCGAAGTGACGTGAGCGCTTCGGCTTGCGCTGGGCCCCTTCGCTTCGCTCACGTTCGGCCGCGGGCGGCCTCACTAGGTGTACTGATCAGCCAGGTTGGTCGATGCGGCTGATGGGTGGGAGCTTTCCGATCGCGGTGTGGGGCCGATGGTGGTTGTAGTGGTGGATCCATGCTGGCATGGCGTTTCGGCGAGCGTTCTCAGATGAGTAGAACTTCTTGAATGCCCAGCCGTCGGCGAGAGTGCGGTGGAACCGTTCGATCTTGCCGTTGGTCTGGGGCCTGTAGGGGCGGGTTCGTTTGTGCACGATGCCGAGCTCAGCGCAGGTGTCGCGCCAGACGAAGGACTTGTAAGCGGGTCCGTTGTCGGACAAGACTCGTTCGATGGTGACGCCGCGGGCGGTGAACCAAGCGACTGCGTTGCGCAGCACCGCGGCAGCCGTGGTGCCCTTCTCGTTGTCGTGGATCTCGGCGTAGGCCACCCGGGAGTGGTCGTCGATGACGGTGTGGACGTAGGAGGTGCCGACCACGGGATTGCCGTACTGGTTGCGGGGCTTTCCTGGTGTGGCGATCCGGTTCCTGCCGCCTTGAAGGCGTCCAACGAATCGATGGCCGCCGCCGGCGGGGATGCCACCGAACTTCTTGACGTCGACGTGCAACATCGACCCGGGATACGGGTGCTCGTAACGCCTGATGGGTTCGCCGGTGATCCGGTCGATGTGGGACAACCGGTTCAGCCTGCACCGGACCAGCACCGCGTGGACAGTCGAGGCAGGCATGCCGAGCTGGTCACCGATCTGGACCGGGCCAAGGCGTTGCTTCCACCGCAGGTGCACGATCTTGCGGACCAACGGCTGTGGTGTCTTGTTCGGTTGATGGCGCGGGCGCGAGGACCGGTCATCCATCCCAGCAGCTCCGGCGATCACGTATCTGTCGGCCCACCGTTTGGCGGTCGGCCACGACACGTCGAACCTTTCAGCGGCCCGACGAACAGGCCACCCCTCATCAACGATGAGACGCGCAATCTTCAGACGTGCTCTCGGGGTCAGCGCAGCGTTAGCGTGGGACATGAAGGCCTCCTGGGTCGTGAAGCGGTTTCTAGACAGCTCCACTCCACGCCCGGAGGCCTTCACCCATCAAGAACATTCAGATCGTGTCGTCACACGATCTCGACCAACGTGCCTGGTCAGTACAACTAGGGGCCGAGGGTGGCCTCTTTAGGGCCGGCATGGCGGCGGCTCGTTTTGTCGGAATGCGCGTGGGTAGGTCCAACCAGTAGGTTCGAAGGTGACTGCACGCACTCGACGTATGGGGGAGCACTGCATGACGGGTCGACTCGGAATTGACGACGTTCGACCAGTGTCCGGAGACGGCACCCACCCGTCCAAGGCCGTCACCGGCGAGTACGTCCCCGTCACCGCGACGGTGTGGCGCGAGGGCCACGACGCCGTCGGCGCGACTGTCGTCTGGCGAGGCCCGGGGGAGCGTCGCGACCGCGAGACCCGCATGCACGAGACGGGCAAGGACACCGACCTCTTCGCCGCCACGATCGTCCCCGACGCCACGGGGCTCTGGACGTTCCGCGTCGACGGTTGGGGCGATCCGTGGACCACCGTCGTGCACTCGATCGAGGTCAAGCTCGCCGCCGGGCAGACCGACACCGAGCTCGCCAACGACCTCGAGCTCGCCGCCCGCCTGCTCGACGAGGTCGCCGCCCGCAAGGAGCGCAAGGCGCAGCGGCCCGCGCTCGAGGGCGCAGCCACCGCGCTGAGGGCCAAGAAGCTCCCGCTCGGCGCCCGCACCGGACCCGCCCTGTCCGAGGACGTCCGCGCGATCATGCACGACTTCCCCGTGCGCCAGGTCGTCACGGAGGGCCCGGTCCGCCAGATCTGGGTCGACCGTGTGCGCGCGGCGTACGGCTCCTGGTACGAGTTCTTCCCACGGTCGACCGGAGGCAGGGACAAGAAGGGCAAACCCGTCCACGGCACGTTCGCGACCGCCGCCAAGGAGCTCGAGCGCGTCGCCGACATGGGCTTCGACGTCGTCTACCTGCCGCCGATCCACCCCATCGGCCGGGCCAACCGCAAGGGCCCCAACAACACGTTGACGCCAAGCAAGACCGACCCCGGCTCGCCGTGGGCGATCGGCGCCAAGGAGGGCGGCCACGACGCGATCCATCCCGAGCTCGGCAAGGAGAAGGACTTCACCGCGTTCGTCCAGCGCGCCAACGACCTCGGCATGGAGGTCGCCCTCGACCTCGCGCTCCAGGTCGCACCCGACCATCCATGGGTCAAGAAGCATCCCGAGTTCTTCACGACGCTGCCCGACGGCACGATCGCGTACGCCGAGAACCCGCCCAAGAAGTACCAGGACATCTACCCGCTCAACTTCGACAACGACCGCGACGCGATCTACGCGGAGATGTTGCGGGTGACGCTGCACTGGGTCGAGCGCGGCATCCGCGTCTTCCGGGTCGACAACCCCCACACCAAGCCGCCGGACTTCTGGGCGTGGCTCATCGAGCAGGTCAAGGCCGAGCACCCCGACGTGCTGTTCCTCGCCGAGGCGTTCACCCGCCCCGCGCGGCTGTGGGGCCTGGCCCGGCTCGGCTTCACGCAGAGCTACACCTACTTCACGTGGCGCACGACCAAGCAGGAGCTGACCGAGTTCGCCGAGGACCACCGCGACAACTGGGACATCGGCCGGCCCAACCTGTTCGTCAACACGCCGGACATCCTCCCCGAGCACCTGCAGGTCGGCGGCCCGAGCATGTTCGCGATCCGCGCCGCCCTCGCCGCGACCCTCGCGCCGACGTGGGGCGTCTACTCCGGCTTCGAGCTCTACGAGCACGAGGCGGTCAGGCCGGGCAGCGAGGAGTACCTCGACTCCGAGAAGTACGAGCTGCGACCGCGCGACTACGACACCGCCCTCGCCGAGGGGCGCTCGCTGCAGCCGTGGCTGACCAGGCTCAACGAGATCCGCCGCGCCCATCCGGCGCTGCAGCAGATGCGCACGCTGCACTTCCACCACATCGACCACGACGCCCTGATGGTCTACTCCAAGCAGGACCCGGCGACCGGCGACACCGTGCTGGTCGTCGTCTCGCTCGACCCGCACGAAGCCCGCGAGGGCACGATGTGGCTCGACCTGCCGGCGCTCGGCTTCGCCCCCGGTGACCGCCTGATCGCGCACGACGAGGTCACCGGCGAGACGTACGACTGGGGCGAGTCCAACTACGTACGCCTCGACCCACTGCGAGCCGTCGCACACGTCGTGAGCCTGACCAGACGCACGTACGAAGACGCCGACGACACGACCCTGAATGCCTGACCGAGAGGTGACCCACATGCCGCAGGACACCGCCCCCGACGCCGGTCTGGTGGGGTTGGAAGAGACACCCCACACAGGCGAGGCGATCGCCGAGGACGGCACGCTCGTCGAGCCCCAGGCCGACGACTTCGGCCACGCCGAGCAGGCCACGAGCGACCCCGAGTGGTTCAAGCGCGCGGTGTTCTACGAGGTCCTCGTGCGAGCGTTCTCCGACTCCAACGGCGACGGCACGGGCGACCTGCGCGGCCTCGCCGACAAGCTCGACTACCTCCAGTGGCTCGGCGTCGACTGCCTGTGGCTGCCGCCGTTCTACGCCTCACCGTTGCGCGACGGCGGCTACGACATCAGCGACTTCCGCGCGGTGCTGCCGGAGTTCGGCACGGTCGACGACTTCGTCTACCTCCTCGAGGAGGCGCACAAGCGCGACATCCGCGTCATCACCGACCTCGTGCTCAACCACACCTCCGACGCGCACCCGTGGTTCCAGGAGTCGCGCAACCATCCCGACGGCCCGTACGGCGACTACTACGTCTGGAGTGACGACGACCAGCGCTACGCCGACGCGCGCATCATCTTCGTCGACACCGAGTCGTCCAACTGGACGTACGACCCGGTGCGCGGGCAGTTCTTCTGGCACCGATTCTTCAGCCACCAGCCCGACCTCAACTTCGAGAACGAAGAGGTCCAGGAGGCGATGCTCGACGTCCTGCGCTTCTGGCTCGACCTCGGCATCGACGGCTTCCGGCTCGACGCGGTGCCCTACCTGTTCGAGGAGGAGGGCACCAACTGCGAGAACCTCCCGCGCACGCACGAATACCTCCGCAAGTGCCGCGAGACGGTCGACCGCGAATATCCCGGCCGCATCCTGCTCGCCGAGGCCAACCAGTGGCCGGCCGACGTCGTGGCGTACTTCGGCGATCCCAAGGTCGGCGGCGACGAGTGCCACATGGCGTTCCACTTCCCGCTCATGCCGCGCATCTTCATGGCCGTACGCCGGGAGTCGCGCTTCCCGATCTCGGAGATCCTCGCCCAGACGCCGGAGATCCCCACCGGCACGCAGTGGGGCATCTTCCTGCGCAACCACGACGAGCTGACGCTCGAGATGGTCACCGACGACGAGCGCGACTACATGTATCAGGAGTACGCGAGCGACCCGCGCATGAAGGCCAACATCGGCATCCGGCGACGGCTCGCACCCCTGCTCGACAACGACCGCAACCAGCTCGAGCTGTTCACCGCGATGCTGCTGAGCCTGCCGGGATCGCCGGTCCTCTACTACGGCGACGAGATCGGCATGGGCGACAACATCTGGCTCGGCGACCGCGACGCCGTACGTACGCCGATGCAGTGGTCGCCCGACCGCAACGCCGGGTTCTCCAGGTCCGACCCCGGCCGCGTCTACCTGCCGCCGATCATGGACGCGACGTACGGCTACGAGGCGATCAACGTCGAGGCCCAGCAGGGCAATGCGATGTCGCTGCTCAACTGGACCCGCCGGATGATCGAGGTGCGCAAGCAGCACAACGCGTTCGCCGAGGGGGAGTTCGTCGATCTCGGCGGCTCCAACCCGAGCGTGCTGGCGTACAAGCGGGTCTGGGAGCGGCCCGACGGGGAGAAGGACGTCGTGCTCTGCGTCAACAACCTCTCGAGGTTCCCGCAGCCCGTCGAGCTCGACCTGTCGGACCACATGAGCTACACGCCGGTGGAGCTGACCGGCAGCGTGCGGTTCCCCCGCATCGGCGAGCTGCCCTATCTGCTGACCCTGCCGGGCCACGGCTTCTACTGGTTCCAGCTGTCCGAGCTCGGCGACGAGGGCGAACGGAGGAGCCAGGCATGAGTGAGCGCCAGCGAACGAATCATGAGGCAGGGATCATGCCGTTGGCCTCCGTATCGTGGGCTTCTTTTGGAGGTGGCGGCATGAGTGGACCTGTTGAGGCGAACGAGGCGGTGACGTCGCGCGACGAGATGGTCGAGCACCTGGCGGCGGCGCTGCCGGCCTGGCTGCCGACGCAGCGCTGGTTCGGCGGCAAGGATCGCGAGATCACCGCCGTACGCCCGCTGTCGTGGACGACACTGCTCGACGGCGACCCGCTGCTGATCCACCTCGTGGTGGAGGTCGAGCAGGGCGATCGCACCGAGCCCTATCAGCTGCTGATCGGCAGCCGCCAGAGCCAGGTGCCCGACGTGGCGGCCTCGGCCTCGATCGGTCTGGAGAACGGACTGACCTGCTACGAGGCCAGCGGCGACGCCGACCTCACGGCCTGCCTGCTCGAGCTGATCATCGCGGGGGAGGAGGTCGACGGACTCCGCTTCGAACGCGAGCCCGACGCCGAGCTCTCCGGTGGCCTGCGCGCGCACCCCATCACGTCCGAGCAGAGCAACACGTCTCTCGTCTACGGCAACCAGTACATCCTCAAGCTGTTCCGCAAGCTGACGCCGGGACTCAACAAGGACCTCATGCTGCACCGCGCGCTCCGCGACGTGGACTGCCCGCACATCGCCGACCCGCTCGGCTCGATCTCGGGTGAGCTGCACGGCGAGGAGCTGACGATCGGGATGCTGCAGCGGTTCATGCCCGACGCGGCCGACGGCTGGGTCATGGCCACCACGAGCGTTCGCGACTTCATGGCCGATCCCTCCGGCCTGCCGCCGGAGGAGCTGGGCGGCGACTTCGCCGGCGAGGCGTACCGGCTGGGCAAGGCGGTCGCGCGGGTCCACGCCGATCTCGCGACGGCGCTGGGCACCGAGCAGGCCGACGCCGCCGAGCTCGAGCGCACGGTGGCGGCGATGGTCGCGCGCCTCGACCGGGTCACCGCCGAGGTGCCGAGCCTGGCCGACCACGGCCCCGGCATGCGGGCCGCGTTCGCGAAGCTCACCGACATACGAGAGCCCGTGTCGATGCAGTACGTCCACGGCGACCTCCACCTCGGCCAGGTGCTGCGCACGATCAACGGTTGGCTGTTGCTCGACTTCGAGGGCGAGCCCGCCGCGTCTCTCGCCGAGCGCTCCGCGTTGCGGTCGCCGTTGCGTGACGTCGCGGGGATGCTGCGATCGTTCGACTACGCCGCGCAGCAGCTGCTCGTCGGCCAGCCGGAGGATCCCGAGCGCACGGCCCGGGCGATGCAGTGGGCGCAGCGCAACCGGTCCGCGTTCTGCGACGGCTATGCGCACGTCGCCGAGCACGATCCCCGCGACAGCGCGGACCTCCTGCGTGCCCTCGAGCTCGACAAGGCGGTCTACGAGGTGTCGTACGAGCACGCCAACCGGCCCGACTGGCTGACCGTCCCGCTGGCCTCGATCGACCGCATCATGACCGAAGGTGAGTGAGATGAACGATCAGACACACACCTGGCCCGCAGCAGTGGGCGAGCTCGACCTGCACCTCATCAGCGAGGGCCGCCACGAGCGGCTCTGGGAGGTGCTCGGCGCCCACGTGCGTACGTACGACGGTCCCGACGGGCCGGTCGAAGGCACCTCGTTCGCGGTGTGGGCGCCCAACGCCCAGGCCGTGCAGGTCGCCGGCGACTTCAACTTCTGGGACGGCGGCAGCCACCCGATGCGGTCCCTCGGCGATGCGGGGGTGTGGGACCTGTTCGTGCCGGGCATCGGCATCGGCACGCACTACAAGTTCCGCATCCTCGGGCCCGACGGGCAGTGGCACGAGAAGGCCGACCCGATGGCGTTCCGCGCCGAGGTGCCGCCGGCCACGGCGTCGGTCGTCACGACGCCGCAGCACACCTGGACCGACGCCGCGTGGGTCGCCAAGCGCGACTCGACGTCGTGGCTCGAGGCGCCGATGAGCATCTACGAGGTGCACCTCGGGTCCTGGCGACCGGGGCTCGACTACCGCGAGCTCGCCGACGAGCTGGCCGACTACCTGACCGAGACCGGCTTCACGCACGTCGAGCTCATGCCGATCGCCGAGCACCCGTTCGGTGGCTCGTGGGGCTACCAGGTCACCTCTTACTATGCGCCGACCTCGCGCTTCGGCTCTCCCGACGACTTCCGCTGGTTCGTCGACGAGCTGCACCAGCGCGGTTTCGGCGTCATCGTCGACTGGGTGCCGGCCCACTTCCCCCGCGACGAATGGGCGCTGGCCCGCTTCGACGGCACTCCTCTCTATGAGCACCCCGATCCGCGCCGCGGCGAGCAGCCCGACTGGGGCACGTACGTGTTCGACTTCGGGCGCCCGGAGGTCCGCAACTTCCTCGTCGCCAACGCGCTGTTCTGGCTCGAGGAGTTCCACCTCGACGGTCTGCGCGTCGACGCCGTCGCGTCGATGCTCTACCTCGACTACTCCCGCAAGGACGGGGAGTGGGTCGCCAACCAGCACGGAGGCCGGGAGAACCTCGAGGCCGTCCAGCTGCTGCAGGAGCTCAACGCGACGGTCTACAAGCACCACCCGGGCGTCGTCATGATCGCGGAGGAGTCGACCGCGTGGCCGGGCGTCAGCAAGCCCACCGACAGTGGCGGGCTCGGCTTCGGCTTCAAGTGGAACATGGGCTGGATGCACGACACGTTGAGCTACCTCGGCCACGAGCCGGTGCACCGGTCCTACCACCACGGCGAGATGACGTTCTCGATCGACTACGCCTGGACCGAGAACTTCATCCTGCCGCTGTCGCACGACGAGGTCGTCCACGGCAAGGGGTCGCTGTGGCAGCGGATGCCTGGCGACGACTGGAACAAGGCGGCGGGCGTACGTTCGTTGCTGGCATACATGTGGGCGCATCCGGGCAAGCAGATGCTGTTCATGGGCGGGGAGTTCGGCCAGGCGAGCGAATGGGCCGAGTCGCGGTCGCTGGAGTGGCACGAGCTCGACCAGCCGCTGCACTCCGGCATCCTGCACCTGGTCAGCGACCTCAACGCGTACTACCGCGAAGCGCCCGCGCTCTACTCCGCTGACGGCAAGCCGGAGGGCTTCCAGTGGATCGACGCCAGCGACGTCGCCGGCAACGTCATCTGCTTCCTGCGCATCGGCTCCGACGGCTCGACCCTCGCCTGCGTCGCCAACTTCTCCGGCGGCCCGCACCACGACTATCGCGTCGGGCTGCCGTCGTCGGGCTCGTGGCGCGAGGTGATCAACACCGACAGTGAGGTCTACGGCGGATCGGGTGTCGGCAATCTCGGCGCGGTCGAGGCGACCGACGAACCGTGGCACGGCCAGCCCGCCTCGGCGCTGCTGCAGCTGCCGCCCGCAGGCGTGCTCTGGCTCGCACCTGCGTGACTTGGGGCACACCGGCACATGACTTTCTGACGGTCACGATCGTTGATTCAGAAGTGACTCCAGCGAGCCGCGATCCGGCGCGTCCGGCGCGATTCGCCGGGTGTCGAGAACCAATGTGACACACGGTACGCATGGGGCATACTGAGCAGCGAAGTGCCACCAGCGGTAGATGAAAGGGAGTCATGACCGACTCAGAGTCCAACCAGCCGGTCGAGCGTCGGCGCGCCGACCCGTTGCAGGTCGCAGCGGACCAGCTCGCGAGCGACGAAGTGGACAGCGCACCCGCGCCGAAGCGCGACTCGGCCGAGGTCGAGGACCCCGCGCCGCGCCACGCTCCGGTCGACGCCCTCTCGCAGGCCGCTGCGAGCATCGAGGAGGACTCGTCCGACGAGGGCGATGACGACAGCCCCCGCGCCCGCCGGGCTGCTGCTCGTGCCGCGCGCCAGGCCGCTGCCGACAAGCGCAAGGCCGAACGCGCCGCCGCCAAGGCGTACGCCGCGTCCAAGCGCCACGCCGTACGCAACGACGGCGGTGGCACTGAGGACGCTCCGAAGGAGAAGACCCTCGCCGAGAAGCTCGATGCCGCACGTGAAGCCGTGTCGACGCCGCCCGATCACGTCGAGGCGGAGGCCGAGCGCACCCAGACGTTCGACGCCGTGAACGACCACGCGCCTGCACAGGAGCCGGCTCCCGAAGCCCCCGCTGCCGAGCAGCCCGGCGAGACGACCGCCGAGTGGCCCGCCGTCGACGACACGCCTCGCAGTTCGCCGTTCTCCCGTCTGGGCAGCGCGCCGACCGCAGGACAGTTCTCGAACGACGAGGAGCCGTCCACACCGCAGCCCGAGGCGGCCGAGCTCCAGCCCGAGGTGGTCGAGGAGCCCGTCGTCGAGACGATCGAGAACGAAGCACCCGCAGAGCCCGCCCCGGTGCGGAGCCGGAGCCCGAGCCCGTCGCCGAGCAGGAGCGCGTTGCGGAGCCGGAGCCGGCCCCGGTCGAGGTCCGCCAGGAGACACCGGCTCCCGAGCCGGTCGCACAGTCGACCCCCGCAGCCGAGCCCGCCCCCGCGACGTTCGCCGAGAAGCTCGCGGCAGCCAGTGCAGCCGCGCAGCAGCGCGTTGCCGCCGCACGCGCCGAGGCAGCCCGCCTGATGGAGGAGGCTGCACGCGAGCGCGCGGAGGTGTCCGCACGTCTGCAGTCCGACGAGGCCGCACAGCGTGAGATCGCGGCGCAGAAGCTCAAGGCCGCCGAGCAGGCCGCCGCCGAGCGGGTCAGCGCCGCCCAGCAGGAGGCCGACCGGGTCACCGCAGAGATCGAGCGTGAGCGGGCCGCCGCGGCCGCCAAGATCGCCGAGCTCCAGAAGGCCGCCGACGAGCGGGTCGCAGCCGCCAAGGCCGAGGCCGAGCGTCAGGCCCAGCAGCGCATCCAGCAGGCCAACGCCGAGGCGCTGCGTCTCGCCGACGAGGCCGAGGCCGAGGCCAAGCGGGTGGCTGAGCGCCGCCTCGCCGAGTCCGAGAAGGCCGCCGAGGAGGCCGCCACCCGGCGCCTCGAGGCAGCCGAGCAGGATGCACAGCGCCGCATCGAGGCGGCTCGTGCCGAGGCCGAGAAGGTTGCTGCCCAGGCTGCTGCCGATCGTGAGGCCGCGCTGACGCAGCTCGCCAAGGAGCGTGAAGCCGCTGATGCCCGCCTCGTCGAGGTCAAGGCCGAGGCCGAGCGCATCGTCGCCGAGGCCGACCGGACGTCCGCCAGCCACGTCGCAGCTGCCCAGGCCGAGGCCGAGAAGGTCGCACAGCAGGCCGCCGCCGATCGTGAGGCCGCACTGGCCCAGCTCGCCAAGGAGCGCGAGGAGGCCGACGCCCGCCTGGCCGAGGTCAAGGCCGAGGCCGAGCGCACGGTTCGTGAGGCTGAGGAGTCTGCGGGTTCACACGTCGCCGCCGCCAAGGCGGAGGCGGAGAAGTTCGCCCAGGAGACCGCCGCCGAGCGCGTCGCCATCGCCGTACGCGTGTCCGACGCCGAGCGTGCTGCGGAGGAGAAGCTCGTCGCCGCGAAGGTCCAGGCCGATCGACTCGCCGCAGAAGCCGCCCAGCGTCACGCGGAGGCTGCAGCCGAGCTCGCGCGTGAGCGTGACGAAGCCAAGGCACTCGTCGAGCGAGCCAACGAAGAGGCCGACAAGCTCGCCAAGGAAGCCGAGGCAGAACGTGCTGAGGCCGCTGAGAAGCTGGCCGAGGCCGAGCGCATGGCCGCCGAGAAGATCCGCGCCGCACAGGCCGAGGCCGAGCGCGTGGCTGCCGAGGCCAACGAAGCCGCTCGCCTCGCCGGCGAGGCTCGCGAGAAGGCCGAGCGCAAGCTCGCCGAGGACGTCGAGGCGGCTCGCCTCGATGCTGAGCGCAAGGTCGCCCAGGCCGAGAAGGACGCTGCCGAGCGGATCGCCCAGGCCCAGGCCGAGGCCCGCCGTCTCGCAGAGAAGTCCGAGCAGGATGCCCGCGAACGCGTCGCCGCCGCACAGGCCGAGGCCGAGCGGGTCACGGTCCAGTCCAAGCGTGATGCCCAAGAGCGACTCAGCCAGGCCGTCGCCGCGGCTCGCTCCGCCGCCGAGGAGAAGCTCCAGGAGGCCGAGCGCACGGCGCTCGAGTGGGTCGCCGCCGCGGAGGCCGAGGCCGAGCGCGTCGCGCAGGAGCACATCGTCATGGCGAACCACTCGTCAGCGTCGACTCCGCTGACGACCCCTGAGCCACTCGTCGACGAGTACGTCGACGAGGCGCCGGATGCCGCAGACACCGATGATCATTCGCCCGAGGAGGTGAATGACGACTCCGGGCAGGTCGCCCCCAAGATCAAAAAAAGGGTCGTCCGACGCAAGTGAGGTCCTGACTGCCGGCTCGATCGTTGCCGATCTCGATGACGACGAGCCCGTCGAGATCGCATCTGTCACACCCGAGGAGTCCGACGTCGTCGAGACCGACGACGAAGACGTGGTCGACGACGGTGAGCTCGTCGGCGAACCCGAGCTCCCAGAGCCGGTCGAGGACATCGCGATGGCGGCGATCGCCCCGCCGGGCCCCAGTCGACGCGAGCTCAAGACGCAGGCCAAGGCCGCGCGCCGCCAGGAGCGCGAGGAAGCCGCTCAGGCGAAGCTCGATGCCAAGCAGCAGGCTCGCGAGGAACGCGAGAACACGAAGCAGCTGGCTCGCCAGGAGCGTGAGAACGCGAAGCAGCAGGCCCGTGAGGAACGTGACAACGCGAAGCAGCAGGCTCGCGAGGAACGCGAGAACGCCAAGCTGCAGGCTCGCGAGGAAAGCGAGAACGCCAAGCAGCAGGCGGCCGCGGCCCGTGAGCAGGAGGCCGCCGATCGCGCTGCGGCCCGCGAGACGGCAGCCCGTGAGCAGGAGGCCCGCGAGACGGCAGCCCGTGAGCAGGAGGCCCGTGAGCAGGAAGCCCGTGAGCAGGAGGCCCGTGAATCGGCAGCCCGTGAGCAGGAGGCCCGTGAAAGGGAAGCTCACGAGCAGGAAGCCCGCGAGCGCGAGGCGGCTGAGTCCGAGACCCACGAGACACCGGACGACGACCAGGTCGAGGAGACAACCGAAACCCCGGCCCAGCCAGCCGTCGAGCCCGAGGCACAGCCGGTGGCTCCCTCTGCGGCGAGCGTCGGACTGACCAAGCGGCTCGAGGCCGAGCGCGTACGACTGGCCGAGCAGCGTGAGCAGCGTGAGGCCGAGGAGCAGCAGCGACAGGAGCGCGAGAAGGCGGAGGCTGAGGCGGCCGAAGCCAAGATCGCCGCCCGCCTCGAGCGCGACGAAGCGAAGTCGGCGACCCGTCAGGCCCGCATCGACGCGAAGCTCGAGCGCAAACAGGCCAAGCAGGCCCGCATCGACGCGAAGCAGGCCGCCCGCCAGCAGCGCAACGAGGAGCGTGAGCAGGCCGCCGCGGCCAAGGTGCAGGCTCGTGCCGAGCGCGCGGCTGCCAAGGCCGCCGCGCGGGTCGACACGCACACGGCCGCGATGGAGGCCCCCGAGCTGACGGCGACCGAATCCGCGGAGGTGGAGGTCGAGGTGGACGCGGCCGCCGCGGCAGCGCTCCAGAGTGCAGATCTCGATGCTGTCGAGGAAGCGGTCGCCGAACCCCGCTCCGAGGAGCAACCCGAACCGGTTGACGAGACAGCGGAGTCAGAGGAGTCGCCGGCCGATGCCGACGCTGATGACAGCGAGACGCCGGTCGGCGTCGACCGCCCGGATCGCCAGCAGGCCAAGGCCGAAGCCAAGGAGGCCAGGCTCGTGGCGCGCCGCGAGCGCGCCGACGCCAAGCAGGCCGCCCGGCAGACTCGTGAGGACGCCAAGCAGGCCGCCCGTCGCGAACGCGCCGCAGCCAAGGAAGCCGTCCGGCTCGAGCGCGCCGAGGCCAAGAACGCCGCGCACCAGGCTCGGGAGGACGCCAAGGAGGCCGAGCGCCGCGAGCGCCAGGAGGCCGAGCAGGCGAAGCGGGCAGAGGCGGCCGAGCAGAAGGCCCGCGAGGACGCCGAAGAGGCGGAGCGCCGCGAGCGCGAAGCGGCTGAGCAGAAGGCCCGCGAGGACGCCGAAGAGGCGGAGCGCCGCGAGCGCGAAGCGGCTGAGCAGGTTGCGGCCGAAGCCGAAGCCGACAGCCGAAGCCGAGCCTGAGGCCGAGGAACTCGAAGAGCCCCCCGCCATCGATGACGCGGACGGCGAGCCGGAAGCCGAGACCGAGACAGAGACCGAGGCCGAGGCCGACGCCGACGCTGCCACTGCGATCGCCGCACGCGAGGCTGCGGAGGACATCCGGGAGGTCGCCCGTCGGCAGCGTGAGGAGGCCAAGGAGGCAGCCCGACGCGAGCGCGAGGAAGCCAAGGAGGCGGCCCGACGCGAGCGCGAGGAGGCCAAGGAGGCGTCCCGTCGCGACCGTGAGGACTCCAAGGCGGCCGCGCGCGAGACCAAGGCGGCCCGCCGCGCAGAGAAGAAGGACGATCGCATCGTCGAGGCTCCACGCGAGCCCAAGGTCTCGTTCCTCGAACGCCGCCGCCAGAAGGCCGATGGGCGCGAGCCCGGCACGAGCTCGGGCGGTCGCAACGCAGTCGCGGTCCTGGCTGTCGCGGTCGGCGTCTTGGGTCTCACCGCTTCTCTCTTCCTGGCGATCGGCGCTTTCATGGCGGCGCTCGGCACGACTGACAGCAACGGGGCGTACGACGTCCTGTCTTCGGTCTGCGACGTGCTTGTCGGCCCACTCCGTGACGTCTTCACGTTCTCGGGCACCAACGCCGAGATGAAGGAAGCGGTCGTGGCATGGGGCGCCGGATCGATGATCTACGTGCTCGTGGGCATGTTCGCGCAGTCCTACCTCCGGTCGCGCATCGACGAGGACTGAGCGTGCAGGTGTGACCTAACCCATGCCAGTCATGGGTCGATCCGATTGCTACCTCTAGGTAACATTCAGATGACGAAGGGCCGCCCTGTTTCGGCGCCACATGGCGTGGGATGGTGGCTCTCGCACAGTCCAGAGACTGCCGTGACGGCCGTTCGGTCGTTGCGCCCCAGATTCACAGGAGGGTCCTCGTGACCAAAATCGTTGTCGCTGTGAAGTACGTACCGGATGCCACTGCGGACCGGAACTTCAGCGCCGATAACACCGTCGACCGTGTTGGTGTTGATGGTTTGTTGTCCGAGCTTGATGAGTACGCGGTTGAGCAGGCGTTGCAGGTCGTCGAGGCGGGCGAGGGTGAGGTGACGGTGTTGACCGTCGGCCCCGAGCAGGCTTCCGATGCGGTGCGCAAGGCCCTGCAGATGGGCGCCGACGCGGGCGTGCACGTGCAGGACGACGCGATCCACGGTTCCGACGCGTTCGCGACGTCGCTGGTGCTGGCCGAGGCCATCAAGAAGCTCGACTACGACCTGGTGTTCTTCGGCATGGCGTCGACCGACGGTGGACTGGGTGTCGTCCCGACCCTGGTCGCTGAGCGTCTGGGCCTGCCGGCTGTCACGTATGCGTCGGAGGTCAGCGTCGACGGTGACACGGTCAAGATCCGCCGCGACGGCGACGTCGCCACGCAGGAGATCGAGGCGTCCGGCAAGGTCGTCGTCTCGGTGACCGACCAGTCGGGCGAGGCCCGCTACCCGTCGTTCAAGGGCATCATGGCCGCCAAGAAGAAGGACGTCCAGGAGTGGACGCTGGCCGACCTGGGCCTCGACGCCGGCTCGGTGGGCCTGGACAACGCGTGGACCAAGGTCGAGTCGTTCGAGCCCCGCCCGCCGCGCACTGCCGGTGAGATCGTCACGGACGAGGGAGACGGCGGCGCCAAGCTCGTCGAGTTCCTCGCCTCCAAGAAGTTCGTCTGAGAAGGGCACTGACACATGACTGAAGTACTCGTACTGATCGACGCCCCCGACGGCAAGGTCACCAAGCCCTCCCTGGAGCTGCTGACGATCGCCCGCCGCATCGGCGAGCCGTCGGCCGTGGTCTTCGGCACCGCCGACAACGACACGCTCAAGGAGTATGGCGCGGAGAAGATCTACACCTACGACGACGCCGCCTACGACGAATTCCTCGTCGGCCCCAAGGCCGAGGCGCTCGCGCAGCTCGTCGCCGACAAGTCCCCGGCCGCCGTCCTCGTCGGAGCCTCGACCGAGGGCAAGGAGATCAGCGCCCGGGTGGCGCTCAAGACCGAGTCGGGCTGGATCAGCGACGCGGTCGACGTACAGGCCGATGGTGGCACCATCACCACGACGCAGTCGGTGTTCGCCGGCAACTTCACCGTGAAGGCCAACGTCACCAAGGGTGCGCCGGTCATCACGGTCAAGCCCAACTCGACCGCTCCCGAGGCCGCACCTGCCGCCGGCACGGTCGAGGCCGTCACCGCTGACATCTCCGATGCGGCCAAGACCGCCAAGATCACCTCGTCCAAGCCCAAGGAGGCCTCGGGTCGCCCCGAGCTGACCGAGGCCGCGATCGTGGTGTCCGGTGGCCGTGGCACCGGTGGTGACTTCTCCGAGGTCGAGGCGTTCGCCGACTCACTCGGCGCAGCCGTGGGCGCAAGCCGCGCGGCGGTCGACTCGGGTTGGTACCCGCACTCGTTCCAGGTCGGCCAGACCGGCAAGACCGTGTCGCCGCAGCTGTATGTCGCCAACGGCATCTCCGGTGCGATCCAGCACCGCGCCGGCATGCAGACGTCCAAGACGATCGTCGCGGTCAACAAGGACGACGAGGCACCGATCTTCGAGCTCGTCGACTTCGGTGTCGTGGGCGACCTCAAGGCCGTCCTCCCCGCAGCGACCGAAGAGATCAAGAAGCGCAAGGGCTGATCACAGCTCCTCACGACGGCCGGCTCACCTTGGTGGGCCGGCCGTCGTCGTTTGTGCCCTGCCATCGCAGTGAGTTAGCGCTCTCCATGATCCGCGGGAGCCACGCTGGACCCCTCCGGCGAACTATTGACTTCACTGCACGGAGCCGCCCGTACCTTTTGGTAACACTTTGATTAAGCAGCGCTTCAATGCTGTTCCGTGAGCCTGCTGTGGTGATAGTCATAGGGGGCGCGCGCCAGCGTGCACCAGACAAACACAGGAGGAATCCATGCGACTCTCTCGGCGTACCCGCCTAGCGGGTGTGGCGTTGATCGCGGCCGGCAGC
Organism: uncultured Actinomycetota bacterium; assembly: GCA_963806345.1. Lineage (GTDB taxonomy): Bacteria > Actinomycetota > Actinomycetes > Propionibacteriales > Nocardioidaceae > Aeromicrobium. The sequence continues at coordinate 239,274 of CAWDXV010000030.1, forward strand.
CTTACCCTGGCAGCCTGCGGCGGCGGCAGCGACGACGACAAGGGCGAGGGCGGCAGCAAGTCTGTCATCACGGTCTATGGCACCAACCCCCAGAACCCGCTGATCCCGACCGCCACCAACGAGGTCGGCGGCGGCGACCCGCTGGACAACCTCTTCTCCGGTCTGGTGGCCTACAACACCGACGGATCCGTGACCAACGAGGTCGCGAAGTCGATTGAGCCCAACAAGGACAGCACCGTCTGGACCGTCACGCTCAAGGACGGCCAGAAGTTCACCGACGGTTCGGCCGTGACGGCTGACTCGTTCGTCAAGGCGTGGAACTACGGCGCCAATCCGGCGAACAAGCAGCTCAACAACTACTTCTTCTACCCGATCAAGGGCACCGACGACGTCGGCAACACGGTCGAGGGCGCCAAGACGGTCTCGGGCCTCAAGGTCATCGACGACAAGTCGTTCAGCATCACGCTGAAGGCCTCGGAGTCGGACTTCCCGCTGCGTCTCGGCTACTCGGCCTACTTCCCGGTCCCGGACTCGGCCTACGACTCGGCCGGCAAGATCACCAAGGAGTACGGCAACAAGCCGATCGGCAACGGTCCGTACAAGCTGACCAAGACCGGCTGGGAGAAGAACAAGCAGATCTCCCTCGAGCCGAACCCGGACTACGAAGGCATCCACAAGCCGAAGAACGGCGGACTGGTCTTCAAGTTCTACAACTCGGTCGACTCGGCCTACACGGCCGTCCAGTCGGGCACGCTCGACGTCCTGGACCAGGTGCCGCCGAGCGCGCTCACCACGTTCCAGAGCGACTCCGCCGTCAAGGCATACAACGAGCCCGGCTCGAGCTTCTCGTCCTTCACGATCCCCGAGCGCATCGCGCACTTCAAGGGCCCGGAGGGTGAGCTGCGTCGCGCGGCCATCTCGATGGCGACCAACCGTCCCGAGATCACCAAGAAGATCTTCAACGACGCCCGTACGCCGGCCAGCGACTTCACGTCGCCGGTGCTCGACGGCTGGACCGACAAGGTCGAAGGCAACGACGTCCTGAAGTTCAACCCCGAAGAGGCCAAGGCCAAGTGGGCCGAGGCTGACAAGATCAGCAAGTGGAGCGGCAAGTTCCAGCTCGCCTACAACAACGACGGCGCTGGCAACAAGGAGTTCTCCGAGGCGATGGCCAACCAGATCAAGAACACGCTGGGAATCGACGCCGAGCCGAAGGCCTACCCGACGTTCGACGAGCTGCGTACGGTCGTCACCGACCGCACCATCAAGACGCCGTTCCGCACCGGTTGGCAGGCGGACTACCCGTCGATGCTCAACTACCTCGCGCCGATCTACGCCACTGGCGCCGGTTCAAACGACGGTGACTACAGCAACAAGGAGTTCGACAGCCTGATCCAGCAGGCGTCCGCCGCCACCGGCGACGCGCGCTACAAGCTGATCGGCGAGGCGCAGGCCATCTTGATGAAGGACCTGCCGGCAATCCCGCTGTGGTACCAGAACGCCACCGCAGTGACCGCCAAGGACCTCAAGGGGTTCGTGTTCAACTGGAAGCAGAAGCCTGACTACTACGCACTGACGAAGTAGTCCGAGCGGCACCATTGGCCGCGGGGGTAGCCTCTATCAGGGCTACCCCCGCGCGCTACGTCCGATTTCGGTGCAGTATGGCCCTTGGATCAAGTGGCCGGCTCGCCGGATACATTCTTCTCACTTCCCAGGAGGCCTCGTGTGGTGGTATGTCGCCAAGCGACTGCTCCAGACCATCCCGGTTTTTCTCGGGGCCACTTTGATCATCTTCATGTTGACGAAGCTGCGCCCTGGTGACCCGATCCTCGGCCTGACCGGCAACAAGCCCGTCTCGGATGATGTCCGCCAGGCACTCCGAGACCAGTACCACCTCAACGACTTCGTCGGCGTCCAGTGGCTGTACTTCCTCAAGGACGTCGTGACCTTCAACCCGGACTTCGTCGGCCTCGACGGTCAGCCGGTGTTCGAGAAGATCAGGAACGCCCTGCCCGTGACGGGCACGCTGGCACTCCTGGCCCTCGCGATGGACGCCGTCATCGGCATCGTGGTCGGCACGATCGCCGGCCTGCGTCGCAACGGCTGGTTCGACTCGGTGACGCTCGTCATCTCCCTGATCCTGCTGTCGATCCCGATCTTCGTGGTCGGCTTCGTGCTGCAGTTCCTCTTCGGCGTCAAGTGGAGCATCTTTGCCGCCACCGTCCCGGTCGACTGGAACGTGACCGACCTGTTGCTCCCGGCGTTCGTCCTCGCGATCGCCAACATCGCGACCACGACCCGATTGACCCGTACCTCGGTCGCCAACAACATGAGCGCCGACCACGTGCGCACGGCGCGGGCCAAGGGCCTCTCCGGCGGTGTGGTCGTGCGCAACCACGTGCTGCGCAACTCGCTCGTGCCTGTCGTGACCTACATCGGCATCAACCTCGGCTCGCTGATGGCAGGAGCCATCATCACCGAGGGCATCTTCAACGTGCAGGGCATCGGCAACCTCGCATTCGGTGCGGTCAGCCGCGGTGACACCCCGCTGACCGTGTCCGTCGTCTCGGTGATGGTCATGCTCTATGTGTTCATGAGCCTGATCGTCGACCTCCTCTATGCCGTTCTCGACCCGAGGATTCGCTATGTCTGAGATTCAACCGGCGACCCGACCGGGTCAGGAACGTTACGTCGCACCCATCGACGAGACCCCGCTGCGAGCGATCGACGTCGTCGACGTCGACGCCGTGCCGGAGAGCCAGTGGCGGGAGGCCTGGAAGCGGTTGCGCGTCTCGCCGCTGTTCTGGCTGGCCTCGGTCATCATCCTGGTGCTCGCCGTCATGGTCGCCTTCCCGACGCTGTTCACCAGCGCCGACCCCAACCAGGCGTCGCTCGGCAAGCAGTTCGCCAAGGCCAGCGACGGGCACCCGTTCGGCTACAACTTCCAGGGCGCCGACATCTGGGCCCGTACGGTCTACGGTGCGCGGGCGTCTGTGGCGGTGGGCGTGTTCGCCACGCTCGTGACGGTCCTGCTGGGCGTGATCTCCGGAGCCATCGCCGGCTTCTACGGCGGCATCACCGACACGTTGGTCTCGCGTCTCAGCGACATCTTCTTCTCGATCCCGGTGCTGCTGGGCAGCATCGTGGTCATCTCGGTCATCAACAACCTCTACCCGAACCGCGGCTTCTGGGGCTCGGTCTTCGTGGTGGTGCTGGCCCTCGCGATCTTCGCGTGGCCGCAGATCACGCGCCAGATGCGTGGCGCGGTCCTCGAGGTCAAGAACCTGGAGTTCGTCGACGCCGCCACGGCGATCGGCGCGTCCAAGCTCACCAACCTGCGCCGCCACATCGTCCCCAACTCGCTGTCGCCAGTCATCGTCTCCGCGACGATCTCGCTCGGCGTGTTCATCGTCGCCGAGTCCGCCCTGTCGTTCCTCGGAATCGGCCTGCCGCAGACCATCGTGTCGTGGGGCAACGACCTGTCGGACGCGCAGAACCTGGTCCGCTCCGGTCAGCACCTGGTCGTGATGTGGGTACCCGCGACGGCCTTGGCCGTCACCGTGCTCGGGTTCGTCCTGCTGGGTGAGGCCGTCCGCGAAGCTCTCGACCCGAAGGCGAGGAAGTCATGACCGAGACGCCACTGCTCGAGATCAAGGACCTGCGAGTCGGGTTCCGCACCGGCAAGAAGTCGGTGCTCACGGCCGTCGACGGCGCCAGCCTCAGCATCTATCCGGGCCAGACGATTGCGATCGTCGGCGAGTCGGGATCGGGCAAGTCGACCTTGGCCCACTCGGTCATCGACCTGTTGCCCGGTTCGGGTCACGTCATGGGTGGAGAGATCCTGTTCGAGGGTCGCGACATCTCCCAGGTCGACCGCAAGGCCGTGCTCGCACTTCGCGGCTCGTCGATCGGACTCGTCCCGCAGGATCCGATGTCCAACCTCAACCCGTTGTGGAAGGTCGGCCGCCAGATCAAGGAAGCGCTGGTCGCCAACGGCGTTGCGTCCGGCGACGCGGCTGACAAGCGGGTCGTCGAGCTGCTCGAGGAGGCCGGGCTTCCCGATGCCGAGCGTCGGGCCCGGCAGTACCCCCACGAGTTCTCCGGAGGCATGCGACAGCGCGCCCTGATCGCGATGGGTCTCGCTGCACGTCCCAAGCTGCTGATCGCCGACGAGCCGACCTCTGCTCTCGACGTGACGGTCCAGAAGCAGATCCTGGACCACCTCGACCAGCTCACCGACACCCTGGGCGTCGCGGTCATGCTGATCACGCACGACCTCGGTCTCGCAGCCGAGCGCGCCGATCACCTCGTCGTGATGTACCGCGGCCGGGTCGTCGAGTCCGGACCCGCGCGCGACATCCTGCAGCATCCCGAGCACCCCTACACCAAGCGACTCGTGTCCAACGCGCCGTCGTTGGCGTCGCAGCGGCTGTCGTCCGTACGCGCTCGCGAGGAGGTGCGTGAGCAGGCGGTCCAGACCGCGGCGGAGATCGCCGAGGAGATCGCCCAGAGCGACACCGAGTTCGGTGAGGGTCGCAAGGACGTCATCGTGGTCGAGAACCTCACGAAGATCTTCATGCTCCGTGGCGCCAAGCCGTGGCAGAAGGTGGACTTCGCCGCAGTCGACGACGTGTCGTTCCGGCTGCGCCGCGGCACCACCACGGCGATCGTGGGGGAGTCCGGCTCGGGCAAGTCGACCGTTGCCCGCATGGTCCTCGACCTGCTGCCTCCGACCTCGGGCAACGTGATCTTCGACGGTCGCAACATTCGCGAGCTGACCTCCAAGGCGGAGCGCCTGAAGCTGCGTCGCCAGATGCAGCCGGTCTTCCAGAACCCGTACGCCTCGCTGGACCCGCTCTACTCGATCTACCAGTCGATCGAGGAGCCGTTGCAGCTGCACGGTGTCGGCACGAAGAAGGAGCGCGAGGCCAAGGTGCGCGACCTGCTCGACAAGGTCTCGTTGCCGACGACGGTCATGTCGCGCTATCCCGGTGAGCTCTCGGGCGGACAGCGGCAGCGCGTGGCGATCGCCCGTGCGCTGGCGCTCGACCCCGAGGTCGTGATCTGCGACGAGGCCGTCTCGGCGCTCGACGTGCTGGTCCAGGCGCAGATCCTCGAGCTGCTCAACGACCTGCAGGCCGAGCTCGGTCTGAGCTACCTGTTCATCACGCACGACCTCGCGGTGGTCCGACAGATCGCCGACGACGTCCTGGTGATGCAGGACGGCAAGGTCGTCGAGGCAGCCCCGGTCTCCGAGGTCTTCGACAACCCGCAGAAGGACTACACGCGCAAGCTGCTCGATGCGATTCCGGGTGGGACGATCCAGCTCGGAGCCTGATTGCACCGAACGCCGACATGGCCGTGCGCGCTGCCGTACCCTGACGTCCAGGAGAGAGTAGCTAGCACAAAGGGTTGGCATGAGGCGCGTTCTCCTCTCTTCGTACGTCGTGGCGGTCTGTCTGCTGCTCACGGCTGTCGTGCCAACCGCCGCAGCCCAGGCGCAGCAGCCGTCGCCCACGGTGAGAGCCGGTGACGCGACGGGACTGATCGTGTCCACCGACGGGTTGATCTCCGACGGCGTCCTTCGCACGGTCTCCTTGCTGCTGGGCCGTGACATCGTGAGCCAGGTGCCCCTGGGCGACTCGTTGGTCTCCTTGCGATTCGACCGGGGCCTGCCGGCGGCGACCGTCCGGTTGCTGACGACAGTGCTCAACGCCCTGCCCGGCCTGGCCGGGGTCAGTCCGGACCTGGTCGCCACGAGCGACTCGGTGCCGCCCAACGACTCGTACTTCCCGCGGCAGACCAACCTGTGGTCGCCGGCCCAGGCGGCGACGGATTCGGGCGGCTCGGCCGCTTCCGGGGCGGACTACAGCATGGACGCGCCGACCATGTGGGACGCCACGCGCGGGTCGAAGTCGGTGGTCGTGGCGATCGTCGACGGGGGCATCGTGGCGCACCCCGACCTGGCCGGGCAGACCGTACCGGGCTACGACATGATCGCCGACAGCCGAAACGCCAAGGACGGCTCCGGTCGCGACGCGAACACCGCCGATCCGGGCAACAGCTCGAACGGGACCTACTGTGCGGCGCATGCCAGCACGTGGCACGGCACGCACGTGGCCGGCATCGTCGCGGCGCTGCGCAACAACGGGATCGGCATCTCCGGGATCGCGCCGGGGGTGCGCATCCAGCCCGTACGCGTCGTGGGCCAGTGCGGTGCCTCGCTGTCCGACGTCGTCGCCGGCATCCGGTGGGCATCCGGAGGGGACGTGCCAGGGGTGCCGCGCAACAAGACGCCCGCCGACGTCATCAACCTCTCGCTCTCGAGCACCGTCACGGACTACTCGTGCCCGGCGGCCTACCAGGACGTCATCAACGAGGCTCGGCGACGGGGTGCGGTCGTCGTCGCATCGGCCGGCAACCAGAGCGCGTCGGTCCTGACCCGGACGCCGGCCAACTGCGCGGGCGTGCTGTCCGTGGGAGCGACCGACGTCGACGGCAGCGCCACGTCGTACACGAACGCGGGCCGGACGATCGGGATCATGGCGCAGGGCGGGGAGACCGGTGAGGGGCAGGGGATCTGGTCGACCGTGAACGCCGGAACTGCCGGGCCGACCCGGTCGACGTACGGCCAGATGGCCGGGACATCGATGGCGGCGCCGTCGGTGTCCGCCGCAGCGGCGCTGGTGCGGTCGCTCGGCAGCTTCACCAACGACCAGGTCGTACAGGTGCTGAAGGCCTCTGCGTTGAGGCCGCCGGAGCTCAATGACTACTACACGTGCATCTCGCACGATCCGACGACGGGAGCAGAGCGCAACGTCTGCGGCGCCGGCATCCTCAACCTGGCGGCGATCCCTGCCCCGGTGGGCCATCCTGCGCTGACAGGCGGGTCGACGGTCGGCAGCACACTGTCGTTCACGCCGGGCCGGTGGAACGGCCATCCGGACTCGGTGACGCACCAGTGGCTGCGCAACGGGGCGGCGATCGCGGGAGCCACCGCGACGTCGTACCGGCTGACCGCGGCCGATCTGGGTCGCACCGTGACGGTGCGCTCGACGGCCCACACGCCGGGCTATCCGGACTTCTCCGGGCTTTCGGTCGCCAAGGTCGTGCCCAAGGCTAGGGCGTCGGTGGCACTGCGGCTGTCGTCGACCCGGGCGCGGGTGTCGCGGACGCGGCTGTACGCGTATGTGACCGTGACCGCCGCGCAGGGTCAGGCGCCGACCGGCACGGTCAGCGCGTATGTTGATGGTCGTCGCGTGGCGCTCGTGACGTTGAGCTCGGGGGCAGTGCGGGTGCGTCTGCCGGTCTTCGCGAAGACCGGCCGGCACAAGGTCCAGGTGCGCTACAACGGCAATCCGCGGGTGTCCGCGACGTGGTCGCCATCGTTCCTGGTGAGTGTGTCGAAGTAGCCCTTTCGGTGGATTGACTCCTTCGAACACATGTTCGAAGATGGGTGAATGACCGTTGCGCCCGCCCCGAGCCTTGATGAGCTGCGAGCCCGCGTCGACCAGATGCAGGGCCGCCCTGCCGCGCAACCGGTCGCGACGCATCCAGCCTTCTCCGGACTGCTGCAATTGCAGACCGGATCGAGCTATTCCGTCGACTCGGCGAGCCTTGCGATGGCCCTCATGGCGGGCCCTTCGGCCGATGGCGCCTGGTGCGGGGTCGTGGGCTCGGCGGAGTTCGGCCTCGAGGCCGCTGCGGCCGCCGGGGTGGAGCTGCGGCGAACGATCCTGGTGCCTGCTCCGGGCGAGGCGTGGCTCGAGGTCACGGCCGCGCTGATCGACGTGCTGGGTGTGGTCGTGGTGGCCGCGCCCGCAGACATCTCCGGCAAGGACGTCGGTCGCATCAGCGCCCGGCTGCGCCAGCGCGGTGGCGTCCTCATCGCATACGGCGACTGGCCGCGGTGCGACGCCCGGGTGTCGTTGCGCGATGCCGAGTGGGTCGGCGTTGGCCGGGGCCACGGACACCTGCAGGCACGCCGGGTGACGGTCGAGGTCCGCCGTGGCGCCGGCCCGGCCCGCACGGGACAGCTGTGGCTGCCCGACCAGGCCCAGGTCATCCGCCGGGCCGAGGTGCAGCCCGCCCAGCTGCGGAGCGTGAGCTAGGTGTCCGCTTCCGTACGCGGCCGGACGATGGTCCTGTGGGCGCCGGACTGGCCGATCGTCGCGGTCGAGAGCTCGGCATCGACGCCGGCAGCGGTGCTCCACAAGGGGCAGGTGCTGGCCTGCTCACAGGCCGCGCGGGCCGAGGGCGTGCGCCGGGGCATGCGGCGCCGCGATGCGCAGTCGAGGTGCCCGGGCCTGGCCCTGCACGACTACAACCCCGATGCCGACGCGCGGGCCTTCGAAGCCGTGCTGACCGCGATCGAGGAGCTCAGCCCCGGTGTGGCGCCGCTGCGGCCAGGGCTCTGCGCCATCAACGTGCCGGCCCGCTTCTACGGCGGCGAGGCCGAGGCGGCGGCGATCATCGCGGAGCGGCTCGTACGCCTGGGGGTGTGGGACGTCCGTGCCGGCATCGCCGACGGGTTGTTCGCCGCCGAGCAGGCCGCGCGCCGGGCGCTGGCCCAGGACAGCCTCGTCGTGCCTCCGGGTGGATCGGCGCAGTTCCTGCGGGACCTGCCGATCGATGCGCTCGACGACGAGTCCATGGTGGGGCTGCTGCGCCGCATGGGGCTGCTGACCCTGGGCGACTTCGCTGCCTTGTCGCCGGCTGACGTGCACACCCGGTTCGGCACGCACGGCGAGCTCCTGCACCGCATGGCTCGCGGGCTCAATCCTCAGCCGATCAGCCGGCGGCAGGTGCCTCCGGAGTTCGAGGCGACGCTGATGCTGGAGCCGCCGCTCGACCTCGCGGAGCAGATCGCGTTCAGCGTACGCACGACGGCCGAGAAGTTCGTCACGGATCTCGCGGGTCACGGCCTGGTGTGCACGACGGTCCTGATCGAGGTCGACACCGACGGCTCACTGGCGACGTCTCGGCGATGGATGCATCCGCGCTGGTTCGGGCCGACCGACCTGGTCGACCGGGTGCGCTGGCAGCTGCAGGTCGACGGCGCCATCCGGGCACCGGTCGATGCCGTACGCCTGATCCCCGAGGTCACCGAGCCGCTCGGCGATCACGCCGACAGCCTCTTCGGTGGTGGCCCCGACGAGCGGGTCGAGCGTGGGGTCGCGCGGGTGCAGAGCATCGTGGGTCACGAGGCGGTCGTCTCGGTCTCGGTGCAGGGCGGGCGCGGGCCGGGGGAGCGGCAGCTGCTCGTCCCATGGGGTGAGCGTCCGGTCGCCGCCCGTGCGGTCGGGTTGCCGTGGCCGGGCAGCCTGCCGCCGCCCGCGCCGGCGACGGTCTACACCGAGCCGCAGCAGGCGATGGTCGTCGGCGCCGAGGGGCAGGCCATCGGGGTCACGGGTCGCGGCATGGTCACGGGTGAGCCGGCGCGGTTCCGGGCCGCGGCGGGCCAGGACTGGCAACCCGTCGCCTCGTGGGCCGGGCCGTGGCCGGTCGACGACCAGTGGTGGGACGAGGCGGCCGCCCGGCGCATCGCCCGGTTCCAGGTCGTCGGTGTCGACGGCAGTGCGTACCTCATGATCGTCGAGCGCGGCCACTGGTGGACAGAGGCCAAATATGACTAGTGACCCCCGCGAGTGGCGCACTGTGGCTGCTTCTGCCGTCGCTCAACCGACCACACTGCGCCACTCGCGGGGTGATCGTTGATGGGGTGGAACAACCCGGATGTCTCGTGGCGTGAGCTCGAACGACGATTGTCCGGCAAGCCCGAGCCCGACGGCGGCGATGCGCCGGGCTGGTCGCGCAAGCGCGCCAAGACCCAGCCCAAGGAGATCACCCGGCCCGAGGGTCCGGTCGTGCCCTATGCCGAGCTGCATTGCCACAGCAACTTCAGCTTCCTCGACGGCGCCAGCGGTCCCGACACGCTGGTCGAAGAGGCGATCAGCCTGGGCCTGCACGGGCTGGCGCTGACCGACCACGACGGCTTCTATGGTGCGCCGCGGTTCGCCGAGGAGGCGGTCAAGTACGAGAGCCTGGGCCTCAAGACGGTCTTCGGCGCCGAGCTGTCACTCGGGCTCAGCCGGCCCCAGAACGGCACCGCCGATCCGGAGGGCAGCCACCTGTTGGTGCTCGCTCGCGGGGTCGAGGGCTATCACCGGCTCGCCGCCGCCATGACCGACGCGCACTTCCGCGGCGACGAGAAGGGTCGGCCCGTCTACGACCTCGAGCAGCTCGCCGAGCGGGGCCGCGACCACTGGCTGATCCTCACCGGGTGCCGCAAGGGTCACGTACGTCAGGGGCTTGCCAGTGGCGGGCTCGACGAGGCGGCGACCGCCCTCGACCGGCTCACCGCGCTGTTCGGTCTCGACAACGTCGTCGTCGAGCTGATCGACCACGGCTTCCCGGCCGACAGCACGACCAACGACGCCCTCGCCGAGCTCGCCGCGATGCACGGACTGCCCACGGTCGCGACCAACAACGTGCACTTCGCCAAGCCCGGCGCCCGCCAGCTGGCCGCGGCGATGTCGGCGGTCCGCGCGCGCCGCGGCCTCACCGACATGGACGGCTGGCTGCCGGCGACCGGTGCGGCGCACCTGCGATCCGGCGCCGAGATGCATCGCCTGTTCCATCGCCACCCGGGAGCTGTCGAGCGTACGGTCGCGATCGCCGACGAGCTCGCGTTCGACCTGCGCGCTGCGACGCCCAGGCTGCCCCACCGCGGCATCCCCGAGGGGCACACCGCGATGAGCTATCTGCGTGAGCTGGCCGAGCAGGGCATCCGCGATCGCTACGCCCACAACCCCGACGAGGCGCGTCGGCGCATCGACCGCGAGCTCGCGGTCATCGAGGAGAAGGACTTCCCGGGCTACTTCCTGATCGTGCGCGACATCGTCATGGAGGCCCGGCGGCGCAAGATCCTGTGCCAGGGCCGGGGCTCGTCGGCCAACTCGGCGCTCTGCTACGCCCTGGGCATCACGGCGGTCGACTCGATCTTCTACAACCTGCCGTTCGAGCGCTTCCTCGCCACGACGCGTGAGGAGGAGCCAGACATCGACGTCGACTTCGACTCCGACCGGCGCGAGGAGATCATCCAGTGGGTCTACGAGACCTATGGCCGGCACAACGCCGCGCAGGTCGCCAACGTCATCAGCTATCGGCCACGCTCGGCCGTACGCGATGCGGCCAAGGCGCTGGGCTACTCGCCGGGTCAGCAGGATGCGTGGTCCAAGCAGATCGATGCGTGGAGTGCGATCTCGGCCGAGGACACGACCGACGTACCCCCGCAGGTGATCTCGCTGGCGCAGCAGCTGCTCGGCGGTCCGCGGCACCTCGGCATCCACTCCGGCGGCATGATCCTCACCGAGCGACCCATCGGCGAGGTCTGCCCCATCGAGCGGGGACGCATGGACGACCGCACGGTCCTGCAGTGGGACAAGGACGCGTGCGAGTGGATGGGGCTGGTCAAGTTCGACCTGCTGGGTCTCGGCATGCTGGGCGCGCTCGACCACACGATGCGCATCGTCGCTGAGCACCTGGGCGAGGAGTGGGACCTCGCGTCGATGCCCAAGGAGGAGGCCGCGGTCTACGACATGCTGTGCCGGGCCGACTCGATCGGGGTGTTCCAGGTCGAGAGCCGCGCCCAGATCGGCACGCTGCCCCGCCTGCAGCCGCGGTCCTACTACGACCTCGCGATCGAGATCGCCCTGATCCGGCCCGGCCCGATCCAGGGTGGCGCGGTGCACCCCTACATACGCCGAGCCACCGGGCGGGAGCCCGTCACGTACGCGCATCCCGTGCTCAAGGAAGTCCTCGAACGTACGCTCGGCGTCCCGCTGTTCCAGGAGCAGCTCATGCAGATGGCGATCAAGCTCGGCGGCTGCACCGGCGACGAGGCCGACCTGCTGCGCCGGGCGATGGGCTCCAAGCGGGGCATCGAACGCATCGAGTCGCTGCGGCTCAAGCTCTACGAGGGCATGGCCGGGCACGGCATCACGGGGGAGGAGGCCGACACGATCTATCTCAAGATCCAGTCGTTCGCCAACTTCGGCTTCGCCGAGAGCCACGCCTTGAGCTTCGCGCTGTTGGTCTATGCCAGCTCGTGGCTCAAGCTGCACTATCCCGCGGCGTTCCTCGCGGCGCTGCTGCGCAACCAGCCGATGGGCTTCTACTCGCCGCAGTCGCTCGTGACCGATGCCCGCCACCACGGCGTCACGATCCTGCGGCCCGACATCATGCACTCGCAGGCGCAGGCCGACCTCGAGGCCCCCTACTCGCAGAGCTCGTGGGGGGACCCCCACCTCGAGACTGCCGAGGCCACTGGGCTCGACAGCTGCCTGGCCCGCGAGCAACCGCCGGTCCAGAGGTTCGTCCGCGACACCCCCGACCCGACCGCCGAGCACCGTCGCGACGGCAACTTCGCCGTACGCCTGGGGCTCGACGAGGTGCAGGGCCTGGGCCTCGAGGTCGCTCGCCGCATCGTGGCCGAGCGTGACCGGCAGCCGTACAAGGACATGGCCGATGTGTCGCGGCGGGCCGGGCTGACGGTTGCCCAGATGGAGTCGCTGGCCACCGCAGGAGCGTTCGACGGGTTCGGACTGTCGCGTCGGCAGGCGCTGTGGAACGCCGGATATGTCGAGAGCCTCGACCAGCTCGAGGGCACCTCGGTCCAGCTGCCACCGCCGATGCTGCCGGGCATGAGCGAGGTCGAGGAGACGATGGCCGACCTGTGGGCGACCCGCATCTCGCCCGAGAAGCATCCCGTCGAGTTCCTCCGCCCGCTCCTGACGTCGGAGGGCATCTACTCCGTCGCCGGGCTCGCCGATGCCGAGCCCGGCCGGCGGGTCAAGGTCGCCGGCCTGATCACCCACCGGCAGCGACCCGCGACCGCCGACGGGGTGACCTTCCTCAACATCGAGGACGAGACCGGGATGCTCAACGTCGTGTGCTCGCAGGCGCTGTGGCAACGCCATCGCCGGGTCGCCCGCAACTCTGCGGGCATGGTCATCCGGGGCATCCTCGAGCGCTTCGACGGCGTCACCAACCTCGTCGCCGACAAGCTCGAACGCATCGAGACGGTCTACCCCGAGGCCGCTGCCGCGATCCCGGCCAAGCACCAAGGCCGCAACTTCCGCTAGGCAGAGGGTCGTCAGCTGGGGAGGAAGCCGCGGACGGTGTCGATCGTGTCGGCCTCGGCGGGGGTCTTGTCGTCGCGGTAGCGGATCACGCGGGCGAACCTGAGCGCCACACCACCGGGGTAGCGGGTCGACCGCTGAACTCCGTCGAAAGCGATCTCGACGACCTGCTCGGGCCGCACCGTGACGACGTAGCCGTCATCGTCCGTCTGCAGGTCATGGAACCGCTCGGTCTGCCACGCGAGAATCTCGTCGGTCATGCCCTTGAACGTCTTGCCCAGCATCACGAATTGGTCGCCGTCGCGTGCCCCGAGGTGGATGTTGGACAACCACCCGCTGCGCCGGCCGGAGCCCCGCTCGACCGCCAGCACCACGAGGTCGAGCGTGTGCACGGGCTTGACCTTGACCCAGGTGGCGCCGCGTCGACCTGCGGCATAAGGCGCGGTCAGGCTCTTGACGACGACACCTTCGTGCCCGAGCTTCAGCACCTGCGCCGCGAACTCCTCGGCCTCGTGCGCGTCCGCCGTGATGAGCCGGGGTACGCGGTGCTGCTCGGGCACCATGGTCTCGAGCGCTGCGAGGCGCTCTGCGGTCGGGGAGTCGACGAGGTCCCGGCCGTCGAGGTGGAGCACGTCGAAGAACGCAGGGGTCAGCCGCACCGTGCCGCCGGCTGTCGCCGCACGGGACGCAGTCTCCTGGAACGGCCGAGGCCGACCGTCAGGTCCGAGGGCGAGCACCTCACCGTCGAGCACGACATCGTGGCAGGGGAGGGCGCGGGCGATCTCGACGACCTCGGGATGGCGGCTGGTGACGTCGTCGAGCGATCGCGTGACGACGAGGACCTCGTCGCCGCTCCGATGCACCTGGATGCGGACCCCGTCGAGCTTGGTGTCGACGGCAACCTCGCCGCCACCAGCCTTGGTCATCGCGGCCTCGACCGTCGGCGCAGTGGAGGCCAGCATCGGCAGCACCGGCCGGCCGACCTCGAGCGTGAACGTCGCGAGTGCGTCCTCCCCGTCAGTCAACGCGGCGGTGGCGATGTCGACCGTGGAACCGGCCATCATGGCGGCTCGGCGGACGGCGGCCACGGGTAGGCCGCCGGCGACGGCGAGCCCTTCCTGCACCAAGGAGTCGAGTGCGCCCTGACGGACCTCGCCGGTGACGATGCCGCGCAGCCATCGCTGCTCGTCGACTGTCGCGCGGGCGAACAGCTCCCGCGTGGCGTCGGCCCGGGCGACCTGCGAGCCGGCGCCCGCCAGCACGGCGATGCGTTCGAACGTCGCGTCGACCTCGGCAACGTCAAGGGTCGGGTCGCTCGCCGGATCGGGCAGGTCCTGCAACGACCGCCAGCCAAGACCGGTGCGGCGCTGGCGAAGGACCCCGGCGAGGTAGGACGTGACGATCGGGATCGCGTCGGGCTCGTCTTCGGCCACCCGGCTCAGCAGATCGGCGAACGCCGCGACCTTCGCCTTGCGGGAACGCGTCGCACCGACCACGGCGGAGGTGGCAACCACGTCGGCGAGGAGCATGTCCCCATCATCGGCGTCGCCACCGACACTGCAAGGCGACCACCACCGCCGGAGCGGTGACCTAGGGCCCAGAGCACTCGGCTATGTGGGCCCTAGCTCACCGCCCTCGCGCCAGCGTGGGCCGTAAGTCACCGCTCCCGCGGCAGCGTGGGCCCTAGGTCACCGCTCCAACCTTGGAGCCCGACTTAGGGTTGACATGACTTTAAGGGGTCCACTACAGTGACCTTAGAGTCAAAGCAACCTTAAGTACGGCTGAGAGCAGGAGGGCACGCGCGTGACGATGCAGTCGGCTATCGACCAGCGGGTCTCGCTCGCGGTCTCGACCGTGATCTTCGCGCTCCGCCCGCACCCCGAGAGCGGTCTCATGACGCTGTGGCTGCCGCTCGTACGCCGCATCCGCGAGCCGTACGAAGGCCAGTGGGCCCTCCCCGGCGGACCGCTCGAGGCCGACGAAGACCTCGCCGCGAGCGCCCGCCACACCCTCGAACGTACGACCGGGCTGACCCCCAACTACCTCGAGCAGCTCTACGCGTTCGGCAGCCTCGACCGCTCGCCCGACGACCGCGTCGTGTCGATCGTCTACTGGGCGCTCGTGCAGCCCGACGAGGTTGCCCGCGCAGTGGACGGCGAGAACGTCGAGTGGTTCGTCGCCGACGAGCTGCCTCCGCTCGCGTTCGACCACACCGAGATCGTCGACTACGCCCTCGCCCGGCTACGCGCCAAGATCACCTACACCCCGATCGCCCACGGATTCCTGCCCCGCGAGTTCACCCTCGCCGAGCTGCGAGCCGTGCACGAAGCCGTGCTGCGTACGCATCTCGACCCGGCCAACTTCCGCCGCCAGGCGCTGGCCAGCAAGACCCTCGTCCCCACCGGCACCTGCCTGCAGGGCACGAGCCACCGGCCACCGGCCCTGTTCCGCTTCGAGGCAGGACCTCCGTCAACCGCCCCTGAGGAGCGCAGATGACCACCTCCATCAATGACCTGATCGTCGCGGCACCCGACACCAGCTGCGACGTCGAGCTCGCCAAGGGTCCGTGGGAGTTCGACACGTTCCCCGGCTACGGCCCCGGCGCGTCCGAGAACGACGTGATCCCGGAGCCCGTCGTGCGCCCGGGGCAGCTTCCTGCCGAGTACCAACGCATGAGCGACGACGAGCTGCACGCTCGCATCCGCGCCGCCAAGGACGCGCTCGGCAGCCGGCTCGTGATCCTCGGCCACTTCTACCAGCGCGACGAGGTCATCCAGTACGCCGACTTCGTGGGTGACTCGTTCCAGCTCGCCAACGCCGCACTGACCAAGCCCGACGCCGACACGATCGTGTTCTGCGGCGTGCACTTCATGGCCGAGACCGCCGACATCCTGGCGCGCCCCGAGCAGCATGTGATCCTGCCCAACCTCGCCGCCGGCTGCTCGATGGCCGACATGGCCGACGAGGACTCGGTCGAGGCGTGCTGGGAGGACCTCATGGCCGTCTACGGCGAGGAGCCGGACGCCGACGGCAAGCAGCCGGTCATCCCGGTCACCTACATGAACTCCTCGGCGGCGCTCAAGGCGTTCTGCGGCCGCCACGGCGGCATCGTCTGCACGTCCTCGAATGCCGCGACGGTCCTGGAGTGGGCGTTCGAGCGTGGCCAGCGTGTGCTGTTCTTCCCCGACCAGCACCTGGGCCGCAACACCGCCAAGGCGATGGGCATCCCGCTGGAGCAGATGCCGATGTGGAGCCCTCGCAAGGAGCTCGGCGGCAACACCGTCGACGAGCTCAACGACGCCAAGGTCATCCTCTGGCACGGGTTCTGCTCGGTGCACAAGCGCTTCTCGGTCGCCCAGATCGACAAGGCACGCGCCGAGCACCCCGGCGTCAAGGTCATCGTGCACCCCGAGAGCCCCATGCCGGTCGTCGACGCCGCGGACGCCGCCGGGTCGACCGACGCGATCCGCAAGTACGTCATCGCGTCCGAGCCCGGTGACGTCATCGCGATCGGCACCGAGGTCAACATGGTCAACCGGCTCGCGGCGGAGTTCCCCGACCGGACGATCTTCTGCCTCGATCCCGTCGTGTGCCCCTGCTCCACGATGTACCGCATCCACCCCGGCTACCTCGCCTGGACCCTCGACGGCCTCGTCGCCGGCGAGCTTCGCAACGAGATCGTCGTGCCCGACGACATCGCCACCGACGCCAAGGTCGCGCTCGAGCGCATGCTCGCGGCGCTCCCGAAGTAAGGACTGACCATGCGCAACAGCATCATCGTCGTCGGCAGCGGGGTGGCCGGCATGACCGCCGCCCTCGAGGCCGCCGACACGTACGACGTCACGCTGTTCTCCAAGGCCGACCTGGCGCAGAGCAACACCCGCTACGCCCAAGGTGGCGTCGCCGTGGTGATCGACGCGATGAGTGACCCCGGCGCACCCCACCTCGGTGACACCGTCGAGTCCCACGTCGGCGACACCCTGGTCGCCGGTGCCGGGCTGAGCGACGAGGACACCGTGCGGATCCTGTGCGCCGAGGGTCCTGCGGCGATGGACGAGCTCATCGCCCGAGGCGTCCGGTTCGACCGGCACGACGGCGAGCTGTCGCACGGCCTCGAGGCCGCCCACTCCTACGCGCGCATCCTGCACGCCGGGGGAGATGCCACCGGCGCCGGCATCGCGTACGCGTTGATCGACCGCGTCCGCGAGAGTGCCGTGACGATCCGCGAGCGTACGACCGTGGTCGACGTGATCGTCGCGGACGGCCGCGCGGTCGGCGTACGTCTGCTGGACGGCGAGGAGGTGCGCGCCGACTCGGTGATCCTCGCGACCGGCGGCGCGGGGCAGCTGTTTCCCTACACGACCAACCCCGAGGTGGCGACCGCCGACGGTCTTGGCATGGCTCTGCGCGCCGGAGCCGTCGCCGCGGATCTGGAGTTCTACCAGTTCCACCCGACATCACTCGACGCACCGGGCAACTTCCTGATCTCCGAAGCCGTGCGCGGCGAGGGCGCGATCCTGATCGACGCCGACGGCAAGCGGTTCATGCTCGACGTGCACCCCGACGGCGAGCTGGCGCCGCGCGACGTCGTCGCCCGCGGCATCGCCGCGCAAATGGCCAAACAGCCCGGCATCCCCGTACGCCTGGACGCCACGGCGCTGGGTGCGGAGTTTCTGGCCAAGCGGTTCCCCAACATCGACGCCGCGTGCCGCGCGCAGGGCTTCGACTGGGGCGAGGTGCCGATCCCGGTGACACCGGCGGCCCACTACTACATGGGCGGCATCCGCACCGATGAGTGGGGACGCACCTCGATCCCCGGGCTCTACGCCGCAGGCGAGGCCGCCTGCAACGGGCTGCACGGCGCCAACCGGCTCGCGTCCAACTCACTGCTCGAGGGTGCGGTCTACGGCACCCGGGTCATCGAAGGCCTCAGCGATCCCGCGCCGCTCACCGACTTCGACGCCGACTGGCCGGCACCGATCGCGGTCGACCTGGCCGATGATCCCGACGGCGACGACGTCAACCGCAGCGACCTGCAGCAGCTCATGTGGGACGCCGCCGGCCTCTCGCGCAACGGAGAGGATCTCGAGCGCGCGCTCGCGACGCTGGCCGGCTGGCGTGCACCGGTCGCGTCCGACGCGAAGTCCGCCGAGGACGCCAACCTGCTCGTCGTGGCCCGCGCGGTGGTGGCGGGCGCGCTGGCGCGGCGTGAGTCCCGTGGCGGCCACTACCGGACGGACTTCCCCGAGAGCGATCCTGCTCAGGCCACGCACTCCTCGATTGCGCCGCAGCATGCTTGAGCGCCGGCAGATCCAGCGCGTCGTCGACCTGGCACTCGACGAGGACGCACCGTTCGGCGACCTGACGTCGCAGACGCTGGTGCCCGAGACCGCGGTGGCCCGTGCCGACCTGGTGGCCCGCGAGCCAGGTGTGTTCGCCGGTGCCGAGGTGTTCGAGGTCGCGATGACGACGCTCGACCCGGCGGTCAAGGTCACGCTCGAGGCGTCGGACGGTGATTCGTTCGATCGCGGTGCCGTGCTGGCCCACGTCGAGGGCCCCGCACGGGCGGTGCTGCAGGCCGAGCGGGTCGCGCTCAACCTCGTCCAGCGCATGACCGGCATCGCGACGCTCACCGCGACGTACGTCGAGGCGGTCGCCGGCACCCGGCGCTCGCGTCGTCGACACCCGCAAGACGACTCCCGGTCTGCGCGCTCTCGAGCGCCACGCCGTACGCTGCGGCGGCGGCCACAACCACCGCTACTCGCTGTCGGACGCGGTGATGGCCAAGGACAACCACCTCGCGGTGATCCCTGACCTCACCGCTGCACTGCGGCAGGCCAAGGCCGACTTGCCGCACACGACGCACATCGAGGTCGAGGTCGACCGGCTCGAGCAGCTCGACGCGGTGCTCGAGTCCGGCGCTGCGGGCACGATCATGCTCGACAACTTCAGCCTCGACGACCTGCGCACGGGCGTCGCCACGATCGCCGGGCGTGCCCTGGTCGAGGCGAGCGGCGGCATCACGCTCGACACGATCGCCGATGTCGCGCGTACGGGCGTCGATGTCATCTCCGTCGGCGCGCTGACCCACAGTGTGCGCGCGCTCGACCTCGGGCTCGACATCACAGTCTCATGATCTACCTCGACGAAGCCGCGACGACTCCTCTCAAGCGGGAGGTCCTCGAGGCCATGTGGCCCTATTTCGGGCCCGACTTCGGCAACCCGTCGAGCCACCACGAGGTCGGCGAGTCGGCCAGCCGCGCGCTCGAGCAGGCTCGTGCCGATGTCGCGCAGGCCCTCGGCGCACGAGCTGCGGAGATCACGTTCACCTCCGGCGGCACCGAGTCAGACAATGCCGCGATCAAGGGCATCGCCCTCGCCGCCCCGCGCGGCAAGCACGTCATCGTGTCGTCGATCGAGCATCCCGCGGTGCTCGAGTCGGCCGAGTTCCTCGGTCGTCTGGGCTACGAGGTCACGATCCTCGACGTCGACCACGACGGCATGGTGCAGCCCGCCGCGCTCGCCGCTGCCCTGCGCGACGACACGACGCTCGTCAGCATCCAGTACGCCAACAACGAGGTCGGCACGATCCAGCAGATCGAGACGCTCTCACGTCTGGCGGCAGACAAAGACGTACCCTTCCACACCGACGCCGTCCAGGCCGCCGGTTGGCTCGACCTCGACGTCGAACGGCTCGGCGTGCAGGCCATGAGCATCTCTGGTCACAAGCTCGGCGCGCCCAAGGGGATCGGCGTCCTGTATGTCCGGCGCGGCACTCGCTTCGAGCCGCTGATCCACGGTGGCGGGCAGGAGTCCGGCCGACGGTCGGGCACCGAGAACGTCGCCGCAGCAGTCGGCATGGCCACCGCGCTCAGGCTTGCCGGGGGCTCCGGTGACGAGATCGTCGCGCGGCGCGACGCGTTCATCGATCGTGTCCTGGCCGATGTGCCCGGAGCCGAGCTCACAGGACACCGCAACCACCGGCTGCCGGGCAGCGCCTCATTCGTCTTCCCGGGCACCAACGGCGAGACGATCCTGCTCGAGCTCGAAGCGCGCGGCATCGTGTGCTCGAGCGGATCGGCCTGTGCTGCGGGCAGCGACGAGCCGTCGCACGTGCTGACCGCGATGGGCTACGACGGCCCGGTCGCCCAGACGGCGGTGCGCTTCACCTTCGGGCGTACGACAACCACCGAGGACCTCGACACCGCGGCGACCGAGCTCGTACGCGCCGTCGCCGCCGTGTCGGCGCTGGGTTAGACCGCCAGTCCGCCGTAGACGTACGAACCTGGCTGGGCCGGGTTGGGGATCAGCGTGACCGAGTCGCCGACCCGGGGGATCTGCAGCTTGGAGACCAGGATCTGGTCCAGCTGAAGGGCCTGACCGCCCTCGAGGGTCACGCTGAGGTTGACGACGGGATCGTTGTTGATCATCGTGCCGGTGTCGGCGAGTGCCGTGACGGTCGCCTTGATCCCGGGGATGCCGGCAGCAGCGGCCGCGGCGTTGGCCGCGACGGCTGCCTGCGCGTCACGCCCGGCCTGCAGGCCCTGGCTCATCTGGTCCGTGAACTCCTTGCCCATGAACCCCTTGGTGACCTTGCCCATGACGCCCTTGCCGCTGACGAGTCCCTCGGCCTTTTGCATCGCGTCTTCGGTGCGTTCTTCCTGGCTCTTCTTGTTGTTTCCGAATAGTCCCATGCACCGATAGTGCCATCGGAGAGAGCCTGACGGGACGGTTTTCGTATAGACGTTATCCCGTGGTTCACCGAGAGTTCGGAGCATCGTTGCAGGGGCTCAATCCTTGCCGGACGGCGTCTCGGAGTCCAGGGACTCCACGTGCAGCGTCATCTTCTTGAGCAGCCGGTTGATCGTGGCGCGCTCCTTGGGCGTCAGCACCGCCACCATCTCCTCCTCCTGTGAGCCGCGCAGCGACATGGCCCGGCGCCAGATGTCGGCACCCGCCTTGGTGATCTCGACGACGACACGACGTCTGTCATCGGGTGCGACGGTCCGCTGCACCCACCCAGCCCGCTCCAGCTTGTCGAGCCGTCCGGTCATGCCGGCGCCTGACACACCGAGCTCCTCGGCGAGGTCGGTGGGGGAGGCGGTGCCGGGGGTGTCGCGAATCATGAGCGAGTGCAGGGTCTCGTACTCGTAGTCCTGCAGGCCCACCTCGGTCACGGCGCGCTGCATCGTGCCCTTGAGATAGCGGCGCAGCCTGCCGATGCGGACGACCACCCCCTCGACGTCGTCGTCGAACGGCACGTCGACCCAGTGATCGCGCCACCGCGCCACGTGGCGGTCGGTCCAGTCACTCTCGGCCATGACCGAATGCTATCCCGATTAGCCGCGATCTACTTAGTTGACGAATAGTTCGCTGACGAATTACTTTGACCGTATGACGTTGCAAACCTTCCGTACGGGACCGCTCGCGCATCCCGCCTATCGCCACCTCGTCACTGGTGCCGCGGTGAGCGCCCTCGGCAACGCGATCACGCCGGTGGCGCTGGCGTTCGCCGTGCTCGACCTCGGCGGCTCGGCCACGGACCTTGGACTGGTCGTCTCGGCGTTCGCGGCGGCCGAGGTGCTCACGGTGCTCGCGGGCGGAGTCCTCGGCGACCGGCTGCCGCGCCAGCTGATGCTTCAGGGCTCAGCCGCCGCTGCCGCCCTGGCTCAGGCCTTCGTCGCGATCGCGCTGATTGCAGGATGGGCCACGATCCCACTGCTGGCCGCCGGGGGAGTCGTCAATGGCGTCCTCGGTGCCCTCAGCGGTCCGTCCTCGTCTGCATTGACCCGGCAGACCGTCCCGCCCGAGGAGCTGCCGCGGGCGGTGGCCATCCGTCGCCTGCTCCAGAACGGTGCGATGGTCATCGGGTTCTCCGGCGCCGGCACGCTCGTGGCCGCGTTCGGTTCGGGCTGGGCCATCGCGATCGATGCCGCGTCCTTTGCCGTCGCCGCGTTGTGCTTCGGCCTGATCCGTGTCCCGCGGCTGGTCGCCATGGAGAAGGCGCCGTCACTGCTGGGCGACCTGGGCGCAGGCTTCGCGGAGGTGTTCCGGCACACCTGGCTGTGGCTGCTGATCGGGCAGGCGCTGCTCTACCACCTGTTCTACGGCGGCGCCCAGGGCGTGCTCGGCCCGATCGTGGTGGGGGACAGCCTCGGCCGGTCGGCCTGGGGCTGGGCACTGGGAGCACTGATGCTCGGCTTCATCATCGGCGGCGTGGTGACCCTGAGGTGGCGCCCGCGACGGGGGCTCTTCGTGGGCACGGCCCTGCTGGCGCTCACCGCGGCGTTCCCGTTGACGATGGCGCTCTCGGACCACCTGCCGTTGCTGCTGCTCGGCGCGTTCCTGCACGGCTTCGGGCTCGAGATCTTCAGCGTCAACTGGGACCTGTCGATCCAGCAGAACGTCGCCGAGGACAAGCTGGCTCGCGTCTACTCGTTCGACATCATGGGGTCGTACGTCGCCAGGCCGATCGGGCTCGCCGTCACGGGCCCGATCGCCACGGTCGTCGGGATTCGACCGCTGGCTCCTCGTGGTGGCCGCCGTGATGGGTGGGTCGGCCCTGCTGTCGCTGTGCTCACCTGCCGTACGAAACCTCGAGCGGCGATCAGACGTTTCGGTCGTGGTGTGAGCCTCAGGCGACGACGGCGTCGCCGAACGCGAGGGCGTCGTCGATGATCTCGAGACCGCGGCGGGCGTCGTCGTCGCTGATGACGCACGGCGGCACGACGTGGATGCGGTTGTAGTTGGCGAACGGCAGCATGCCGGCCTTCTTGCAGGCGCCGATGATGTCGTTCATCGCCGGGCTGCTGCCGCCGTAGGGCGCGAGGGGCTCACGCGTCTCCGGGTCAGCGACCAGCTCGATGGCCCAGAACGCACCGATTCCTCGTACCTCGCCGACGCAGGCGTGCCGCTCGGCGATCTCGGCGAGGCCGGGGCCGAAGATCTCGGTGCCGAGCCGGGCGGCGTTCTCGACGATGCCCTCCTCGGCCATGGTGTTGATCGTGGCGACCGCGGCAGCGGCAGCGAGCGGGTGTCCGGAGTAGGTCAGGCCGCCGGGATAGGCGCGGTGCGCGAACGTCTCGACGATCGCGTCGCTGATGACGACACCGCCGAGCGGGACGTAGCCGGAGTTGACCCCCTTGGCGAACGTGATGAGGTCCGGCACGACGTCGAAGTGGTCGATCGCGAACCAGGCACCCGTGCGGCCGAAGCCGCTCATGACCTCGTCGGCGATCAGCATGATGCCGTGCTCGTCGCACAGCCGGCGTACGCCGGCGAGATAGCCCGGCGGCGGCAGCATGATGCCGGCCGTGCCGGGGATCGTCTCGAGGATGATCGCCGCGATCGTCGACGGACCCTCGTTGCGGATCACGTGATCGAGGTGCTGGAGCGCGCGCTCGCACTCCTCGGCCTCGGTCGTCGCGTGGAACTCCGAGCGGTAGAGGAACGGTCCGAAGAAGTGCACCGTCCCCGTCGACGCCGAGTCGTTGGCCCAGCGCCGCGGGTCACCGGTGACGTTGATCGCGGTCTGCGTGCCACCGTGGTAGGACCGGTACGTCGACAGGACCTTGGGCCGCCCGGTGTGCAGGCGGGCCATGCGGATCGCGTGCTCGTTGGCGTCGGCGCCGCCGTTGGTGAAGAACACCCGCTCGAGACCGTCGGGCGTACGCTCCGCGATGAGCCTCGCCGCCTCGGACCGGGCGTCGTTGGCGAACGGCGGGCCGATCGTGCACAGCTTGGCCGCCTGCTCCTGGATCGCCGCGACGACCTTGGGGTGCTGGTGCCCGATGTTGGTGAACACGAGCTGACTGGAGAAGTCGAGGAAGCGCGTGCCGTCCTCGTCCCACACCTCGCTGCCGGACGCACCGGCGATGACCATGGGGGAGATCTCGGCCTGTGCAGACCAGGAGTGGAACACGTGGGCGCGGTCGAGGTCGTACGTGCGGCTCATGCGGGGCACTCCTTGGATCGTTGCGTTGTCGGCTTGCGAGGTTTCGTCATCGGGCGGCTTCGCCGCGATCGCTCAACCTTGTCGGGGCGTTCGGCCGCGGGCGGCCTCAACCCCGCCTAATCGTGCGTGGGGAAGGCGAGCTCGAGGCCGCCGGACGGCGACACCGCGGGGTCGGCCCAGCGGCTGGTGATCACCTTGCCACGCGTGAAGAAGTGGATGCCCTCGACGCCGTGCGCGTGCGTGTCGCCGAACAGCGAGTTCTTCCAGCCGCCGAACGAGTAGTAGGCCATCGGCACGGGGATCGGCACGTTGACACCGATCATGCCGACCTCGACCTCGACCTCGAACTTGCGGGCCGCGCCGCCGTCCTTGGTGAAGATCGCGACGCCGTTGCCGTACGGGTTGGCGTTGACCAGCTCGACCGCCTCGTCGTACGTCTCGGCGCGCACGACGCTGAGGACCGGGCCGAAGATCTCCTCGGTGTAGATGCTCATCTCGGGGGTGACGTGGTCGAACAGGGTCGGGCCCAGCCAGAAGCCGTTGTCCTCGCCGTCGACCGGCGACTCGCGGCCGTCGATCACGAGCTTGGCGCCGGCAGCGTCGCCGGCCTCGACGAACGAGGCGACCTTGTCGCGGTGGGCCAGTGTGACGAGCGGTCCCATGTCGGTGCCGCGCGTGCCGTCGCCGATGCGGAGGGTCTTGGTGCGCGACGCGATCCGGTCGACGAGGTCGTCGGCGACCGGACCGACTGCGACGACGACGCTGATCGCCATGCAGCGCTCACCGGCGGAGCCGTATCCGGCGTTGACCGCGGCGTCGGCCGCGAGGTCGAGGTCGGCGTCGGGCAGCACCAGCATGTGGTTCTTGGCACCGCCGAGGGCCTGTACGCGCTTGCCGGCCTGGCTCGCGCGCTCGTAGACGTAGCGGGCGATCGGGGTGGAGCCGACGAAGCTGATCGACTTGACGTCGGGGGAGTCCAGGAGCGCGTCGACCGCGACCTTGTCGCCCTGAAGGACGTTGAAGACGCCGTCGGGCAGACCGGCTTCCTTCCACAGCTCGGCCGTCCACAGCACGGCGGTCGGGTCCTTCTCGCTGGGCTTGACGACGACGGTGTTGCCGGCGCCGATCGCGATCGGGTAGAACCACATCGGCACCATGGCCGGGAAGTTGAACGGGCTGATGATGCCCACGACGCCCAGCGGCTGGCGCTTGGAGTGCAGGTCGATGCCCGTCGAGACGCTCTCGGAGTGTGACCCCTTGAGCAGGTGCGGCATGCCGCACGCGAACTCGACGACCTCGAGGCCACGCGAGACCTCACCGAGTGCGTCCGACAACACCTTGCCGTGCTCGGACGTGATGATGGCGGCGAGCTCTTCCTTGCGCTCGTTGAGCAGCTCGCGGAAGCGGAACAGCACCTTGGTGCGGGTCGTGATGGACGCCGACGCCCAGCCCGGCGCGGCGGCCTTGGCCGAGGCGATGACGCGCGCGGCATCGGTCTCGTCGGCGAAGGCGACCTGTGAGGTGACCTCGCCGGTCGCGGGGTTGGTCACGTCGCCGAAGCGCCCGGAGTTGCCGATGTGGATGCTGTTGTCGAGCCAGTGGCCGATGACGTTCTTTTCGCTCATGCCCATGATCCTCCGCCGTCGACGCCTCGGCCACAACCGGCAACCTGTCGCCGAATCCACTAGATCCTTTACACAGTGTCAAACTAGACTCGGCGCATGATCCCCACGATCCGCTCGATCCTCGCCGGACCCGCCGTCCAGGCCGGCCAGCCCGAGGTCCTGAGCGGATCGGGCCGCCTGGACCGGCCGGTCCGGTGGGTCCACGTCAGCGAGGTGCGCGAGGTCGCCGACCTGCTCGAGGGTGACGAGCTGCTGCTGTCGACCGGCCTGGCCATGCGTGGCTCGGCCGAGGAGGCGGCCGACTACGTGGCAGGACTCATGGCGGCGGGTGCCGCGGGCCTCATCGTCGAGCTCGGCGATCAGCTCCCGTCGGTGCCGACCGCCGCGCTCGAGCTCGCCCGGTCCGTGGACTTCCCCCTCGTGGTCCTGCACCGCCAGGCGCGGTTCGTGCTGATCACCGAGGAGGTGCACCGCGGCATCGTCGCGGACCGCTTCGACTTCGTCCGCTTCGCGCAGGACGTGCACGAGACGTTCACGGCGTTGAGCCTCGAGGGTGCGGGCGTCGAAGAGCTCGTACGCGCCGGGGCCGAGATGGCCGGCTCGTCGATCGTGCTGGAGGACCTCAACCGTCGCGTCGTGGCCTTCCACGCCATCGGCCGCCCGGCCGAAGGCCTGCTCGCCGACTGGGAGCGGCGCTCACGGCTGTGCCCGCGGCGCGAGGGCACCGGACTCGGCGGTCTCGAGGGCTGGCTGACCACCGTCGTCGGCACGCATGGCCACGAGTGGGGCCGCTTGGTCGTCCCCAACCCGGCCGCAGACCAACAGCGCCTCGGCATGCTCGTGGAGCGCGTCGCCCAGGCCGTCGAGCTGTCCCGGATGATCGAGCGCGACCAGCAGTCGGTGCAGCTCCAGGCCCAGGGCGGCTTCCTCAGCGAGCTGCTCGACGGGCGACTGGGTGACGAGTCGACCGCTGTCACCCGCGCACGGGCACTTGGGCTCGGACCCGGCAGCTCGTACGTCGGTGCAGCCGTCCAGGCGGACGTCCCGGTCGACGAGGCCTCGGGCGCGCATCGCGCGCAGCGCCGCCTGGGTGAACGGGTCACGAGGGCCCTGACCGTCTCGCGCCAGTCGGCGATCGCCGGTGTGGTCGGTGATGACCAGATGGTCCTGCTGCTGGCCGTGCCCGGACGGTCGACCGAGGATGCCGTGCTGACCGCGTTCGCCGACGCCATGCGCCTCGA
This sequence comes from uncultured Actinomycetota bacterium, assembly GCA_963806345.1. Classification (GTDB taxonomy): domain Bacteria; phylum Actinomycetota; class Actinomycetes; order Propionibacteriales; family Nocardioidaceae; genus Aeromicrobium. The sequence continues at coordinate 266,236 of CAWDXV010000030.1, forward strand.
CCCTGGCCTGGCCCGGGTCACGATCGGTGTGGGTTCCGCGGAGGCGGACCTGCTGTCGGCCAGTCGCTCGCTGCGAACGGCGCAGCATGTCGCCCGGGTCGCCCACGAGGCGCTGGCGCCTGGGCCCGCGTACTTCCGCCAGGCCGACATCCGGCTGCACGGGCTCATCGCACAGCTCCACGACGACCCGCGCGTGCAGTCGTTCGTCGAGGCCGAGCTCGACCCCCTGCTGGCGTACGAGGCCAGGCACGGCGGTGGCCTGCTCGAGCTGCTGCGCCAGTTCCTCGCCGCCGGGGGCAACAAGTCGCGACTCGCCCGCACCTCGCACCGCAGCCGCCCCGCTCTCTACGCCAAGCTCGCACAGATCGAGAAGGTCCTCGGCGTACGCCTCGACGATCCCTCGTCGCAGCTGTCACTGGGCGTCGCGATGCTGGCTCACGACCACGCTCGCTGACTCCCGGACCTCGTTCATACGAACGTTACAAATAATCACTCCAATGAAACGTTTGTGCCATTGAATCTCTGGACGGGCCACGTTGACCCTGCTTAGAGTGAGCGACTTACGACGGTCTGTGATCTGGACCACAAGCGAGAGGGAGCCAAGTGACGGTCATCAGAGCCGCGATCACGCAGACGACGTGGACGGGCGACAAGGAGTCGATGCTCGACAAGCACGAGCAGTTCGCACGTGATGCCAAGGCGGACGGCGCGCAGGTCATCTGCTTCCAGGAGCTGTTCTACGGTCCCTACTTCGGCATCACCGAGGACAAGAAGTACTACCGCTACGCCGAGCCCGCAGACGGCCCCATCGTGCAGCGCTTCGCGGCGCTCGCCAAGGAGCTGTCGATGGTCATGATCCTGCCGATCTACGAGGAGGACATCACCGGCGTCTACTACAACACCTCGGTGATCGTCGAGGCTGACGGCACGATCCTCGGCAAGTACCGCAAGCACCACCTCCCGCACCTCGACCGGTTCTACGAGAAGTTCTACTTCCGCCCGGGCAACCTCGGCTACCCGGTCTTCGACACGTCGGTCGGCAAGATCGGCATGTACATCTGCTACGACCGGCACTTCCCGGAGGGCTGGCGCGAGCTGGGCCTCAACGGTGCCCACATCGTGTTCAACCCCAACGCCACCAAGCCCGGGCTGTCCAACCGCCTGTGGGAGGTCGAGGGGCCGTGCGCGGCCGTCGCCAACGGCTACTTCGTGCTCCAGCCCAACCGGGTCGGCCGCGAGGACAACGAGTACGGCGAGCTGGCCGTCGACTTCTACGGCACGAGCCAGGTCATCGACCCGCGCGGCAACTTCGTCGGCGAGCGCGGCTCGGGCACCGAGGAAGAGGTCCTCGTGCGCGACCTCGAGATGGACATGGTGCAGGAGATGCGCGACGACTGGCAGTTCTATCGCGACCGCCGTCCCGACTCCTACACGTCGATCCCCAAGCCCTGATGGCTTCGACAGGCTCAACCAGCGGAGGTACATCGTGAGTACAACACTCATCACCGGAGGGACGGTCGTCACGGCGACCGGCCGCTCCGCAGCGGACGTGCTGGTCGACGGCGAGGTCATCGTCGCCGTGCTGGCGCCGGGATCCACGCTGCTGGGCAGCGACCTGGCGAGCACCGTCGACACCGTGATCGACGCGACCGGCAAGTACGTCATCCCGGGCGGGATCGACGCACATACGCACATGGAGCTGCCGTTCGGCGGCACCGCGGCATCCGACACGTTCGAGAGCGGCACCCGGGCCGCGGCCTGGGGCGGCACGACGATGATCATCGACTTCGCCGTGCAGACGTACGGGCAGCAGGTCATGGACGGGCTCGCGACGTGGCACGACAAGGCCCGCGGCAACTGTGCGATCGACTACGGCTTCCACCAGATCATCGGCGACGTCAACGCCGACTCGCTCAAGGCGATGGACGGGCTGGTCGACGAGGGCATCACGAGTTTCAAGCTGTTCATGGCCTATCCCGGGGTGTTCTACTCCGACGACGCGCAGATCCTGCGCGCGATGCAGACGTCGGCCGAGACCGGGCTCATGACGATGATGCACGCCGAGAACGGACCGGCGATCGATGTGCTCGTCGAGCAGCTGCTCGCGCAGGGCAAGACCGACCCGTACTACCACGGCGTCGCCCGCGCGTGGCAGATGGAGGAGGAGGCGACGCACCGCGCGATCATGCTCGCCAACCTCACCGGTGCGCCCTTGTACGTCGTGCACGTCAGCGCCAAGCAGGCCGTCGAGCAGCTCGCCGCGGCCCGTGATGCCGGGCAGAACGTCTTCGGCGAGACGTGCCCGCAGTACCTCTACCTGTCGCTCGAGGAGCAGCTCGGCGCAAAGGGCGACACGTGGGGCAGCTTCGAGGGCGCCAAGTGGGTCTGCTCGACGCCTCTGCGCTCCCGCGCGGAGGGTCACCAGGACCACATGTGGCAGAGCCTGCGAACCAACGACATCCAGATGGTCTCGACCGATCACTGCCCGTTCTGCATGAAGGACCAGAAGGACCTCGGCCTCGGCGACTTCTCCAAGATCCCCAACGGCATCGGGTCGGTCGAGCACCGCATGGACCTGATGTACCAAGGCGTCGTCAGCGGGCAGATCACGCTGGAGCGCTGGGTCGAGATCACCTCGACGACGCCGGCACGGATGTTCGGGCTGTATGGCAAGAAGGGCGTCATCGCGCCGGGTGCCGACGCCGACATCGTCATCTACGACCCCAACGGCCACACGTCGATCGGCTACGAGAAGACCCACCACATGAACATGGACTACTCCGCGTGGGAGGGCTTCGAGATCGACGGGCACGTCGACACCGTCATGTCGCGGGGCACGGTCGTCGTGGACGACAACGCGTACGTCGGGACCAAGGGCCACGGTCAGTTCGTCAAGCGCGACCTCTCCCAGTACCTCATCTAGCAGAAGGCTGACCATGGATTTCGGTGTCGTCCTCCAGACCAACCCGCCCGCGTGGCGCACGGTGCAGCTCGCCAAGCTGTCCGAGGCGCACGGCTTCGACTACGTGTGGACGTTCGACAGTCACCTGCTGTGGCAGGAGCCGTACGTCATCTACAGCGCGATCCTGGCCGAGACCAAGCGGATCATCGTCGGGCCGATGGTGACCAACCCGGCGACCCGCGACTGGACCGTGACGGCGTCGGTGTTCGCGACGCTCAACGAGATGTACGGCAACCGCACGGTCTGCGGCATCGGGCGCGGCGACTCGGCCGTACGGGTGACCAACGGCAAGCCGTCGACGCTCAAGGAGGTCCGCGAGGCGACGCACGTGATCCGCGAGCTCGGCAACGGCCGCGCGGTCGACTACAAGGGCTCGACGCTGCGGTTCCCGTGGACCACCAACACGTCGCTCGAGGTGTGGATCGCGGCATACGGGCCGCTCGCGCTCAAGGCGGCCGGTGAGGTCGGTGACGGCTTCATCCTGCAGCTCGCCGACGTCGACATCACGAAGTGGATGATCCAGACCGTCCGCGACGCAGCCGCCAACGTGGGCCGTGACCCGGACTCGCTGGAGTTCTGCATCGCCGCGCCGATGTACGTCGGCGACGACTGGGCGCACATGCGCGAGCAGTGCCGCTGGTTCGGCGGGATGGTGGGCAACCACGTCGCCGACATCGTGGCCAAGTACGGCGACGAAGCCCAGGTGCCGCAGGCGCTGACCGACTACATCAAGGGACGCGAGGGCTACGACTACAACGAGCACGGCCGTGCCGGCAACACGCACGCCGAGTTCGTGCCCGACGAGATCGTCGACCGGTTCTGCCTGCTCGGCACGGTCGACGACCACGTCGCCAAGCTCAAGGCGCTCCAGGAGGTCGGCGTGACACAGTTCGCGGGCTACCTCCAGCACGACAACAAGGAGGAGACGCTCCGGGTGTACGGCGAGTCGATCATCCCGCAGATCCGCGAGCACGTGACGGCGAAGGCGTGATGACCAGACGTTCCGCGCCGCTGGGGCGGCTGGCTCTCGGCTCGCTCGGCATCGCCGCGGTCGTGGCGGTGTGGGAGGGCTACAAGGCGCTCGCGCCCGACACCGGTGTCGTGATCGGCGGCACGACCGTGCTGCCGCGCTCGACCGAGACGGCGATGCCGCACGTGTGGGACATGGTCTCGCGGCTCTCCGACCCGGTCATCGGCACCGTCGGCGGCGACACGATGTGGCAGACCGTCCTCGACGCGGGACTGTTCACGCTCAAGATCGCCGCGTTCGGCTGGATCATCGGGGTGGTCGTGGGCTTCGTCCTCGCGCTCGTCATGCAGCGCTTCACGATCGCGGAGGCGGCGGTCCTGCCGTGGATCGTGCTGAGCCAGACCGTGCCGCTGATCGCCATCGCCCCGCTCGTACGCCGGTGGGGCTCGCAGATCACGATCGGCGGGTTCGAGTGGCAGAGCGAGCACTCGGTCGCGGTCATCGCGGCGTACCTCGCGTTCTTCCCGGTCGCCGTCGGCGTGCTGCGCGGGCTCAAGGCGCCCGACGCCACGCACGTCGACCTCATGCACACGTACGGCATCGGCTGGTGGCGCACGCTGTTCAGCCTGCGGCTGCCGGCCAGCGTGCCGTTCCTCATCCCTGCGCTGCGGCTCGCCGCCGCCTCGGCCGTCATCGGCACGGTCGTCGCCGAGGTGTCGATCGGCCTGCGCGGCGGCGTGGGCCGCCTGATCATCGAGTACGCCCAGTCGGCCAGCAGCGACCCGGCCAAGCCCTGGGCGCCGATCTTCGCCGCGATCGCGGTCGGCCTCGTCGCCGCCGCCTTCGTCGGCCTGCTCGGCCTCGCCCTCAAGCCCTATCGACGTTCGGAGATCCCGGCATGACCTCAGCAGTGCAAGTCAGTGGCGTCAGCCGCACGTTCGGCGGTCGCAAGGGTGCGTCCGTCACGGCTCTCGAGTCGGTCGACCTGACCGTCGCTCCGGGGGAGTTCGTGTCGCTGATCGGGCCCAGCGGCTGCGGCAAGAGCACGCTGCTGCGGCTCATCGCCGACCTCGACACCCCGACGTCGGGCGAGCTCAGCGTGTTCGGAAAGCCGGCCCGTCAGGCGCGGATCGACCAGGACTACGGCATCGCGTTCCAGCAGGCCGGACTGCTGCCGTGGAAGACCGTGACGGGCAACATCGAGCTGCCCCTCGCTCTCCACGGCGCCGGCCGCTCGGAGCGCAAGGGCCGGGTCAAGGAGCTGCTCGAGCTGATCGGGCTCGCCGACTTCGCCGGGCACTACCCGGACCAGCTCTCCGGCGGCATGCAGCAGCGCGTCGCGATCGCCCGTGCCCTGGCCGAGAGCCCCAAGCTGCTGCTGATGGACGAGCCGTTCGGCGCGCTCGACGAGATGACCCGTGAGCGCATGCAGAACGAGCTGGTCCGCATCTGCGCCGAGACGTGGGCCGCGGTCGTGTTCGTGACGCACTCGATCCCCGAGGCGGTGTTCCTGTCCGACCGCGTGGTCGTCATGTCCCCTCGCCCCGGCCGGATCACCGACGTCATCGACGTCAGCCTCGGTGGACCGGCCGAGCGCGACGACTCGCTGCGCGAGGACGAGGCGTTCTTCCGGGCGGTCGCCCAGGTGCGCGAGGCGCTGCACGGCGTACCCGTCACCGGAGCGCGAGGGGTCGACAGCCGATGAGCACGACGACCGCCACGATCCCCGAGCGGGCGCTTGCGCGCGGATCGGCATACCGGACGATCCTCGCGCCGATCCTGCTCGGTGTCGCGATGCTCGCGCTGTGGCAGGGCGTCGTCGACGGGTTCGGGATCGAGCAGTACATCGTGCCGACGCCGAGCGACATCTGGCACGAGATCACCAGCAACGCCGGCTCGATCGTCGACGGCTCGACGAGCACGGGGCTCAACGCCCTGGTCGGACTCGTCGTCGGGGCGCTGGTGGGCATCCTCGGCGCGATCGTCGCGGGGGTCTGGCGCATCTTCGACACGATCGTGGCGCCGCTGGTGGCGGCCCTCGCGGTCATGCCGATCGTCGCTCTCGCGCCGGTGCTCTACACGATGTACGGCGCCGACAAGGAGACCGCACGCCAGATCGTGGCCGCCGTCGCCGTGATCGTGCCGGTCTACATCAACACCCTGCGCGGGCTGCGCCAGGTGCGCCCCGTGCACCGCGACCTCATGCGCGTCTACGCTGCCTCGGCTCGCCAGCAACAGCTCGCGGTGACCCTGCCGACCGCGGCCCCGTACGTCTTCACGGGCCTGCGCGTCGCCTCGTCGCTCGCCGTCATCTCCGCCCTCATCGCGGAGTACTTCGGCGGCCCGATCGGCGGCCTCGGCAAGTCGATCACGTCGTCGGCGGCCAGCAGCAACTACGCGCTGGCCTGGGCGTACGTCTTCGGCGCGATCGTGCTGGGCCTCGTGTTCTACTGCGCGGCCCTCGCGGTCGAGATGTTCTTCACGCGGCACCGTTCCACCCCCTGATCGTCCGCCCGTGACCCACGGGCGGCCTGCAGCACCACCAACAAGGAGAATCGATGAAGCGCAACATGCGGAAGTGGGCAAGGGTCGCCGCCATGGTGGCTGCGGCATCGCTGGTCCTGAGCGCCTGCGGGGGCGGGAGCGACAGTGACGGCGACTCAGCGAGCGGTGACCTGACGAAGGTCAAGCTCCAGCTGCAATGGGTGCCCCAGGCACAGTTCGCCGGCTACTACGCGGCGGTCGACCAGGGCTACTACAAGGACGAAGGACTCGACGTCGAGATCGTCGAGGGCGGTGCCGACATCGTCCCGCAGGACGTCCTCTCGGCCGGCGACGTGGACTACGCGATCTCGTGGGTCCCCAAGGTCCTCGGCTCGATCGAGAAGGGCGCCAAGATCACCGACGTCGCCCAGATCTTCGAGCGCAGCGCGACGACCCAGATCTCGTTCAAGGACAAGGGCATCACGAGCCCGGCCGACCTCAAGGGCAAGAAGGTCGGCAGCTGGGGCTTCGGCAACGAGTGGGAGCTGTTCGCCGGCATGCAGAAGGACAGCGTGGGGGTCAAGGACGTCAAGCTCGTCCAGCAGGCGTTCGACATGAACGGCTTCCTGGCCGGTGACATCGACGCGGCCCAGGCCATGACGTACAACGAGTACGCCCAGGTGCTGGAGACCAAGAACCCCAAGACCGGCAAGCTCTACACGCCCGAAGACCTCAACGTCATCGACTGGAACGACGTCGGCACGGCGATGCTGCAGGACGCGATCTGGGCGCAGACGGACAAGCTGAAGGAGAAGGCGTACGCGGACCAGACGACCAAGTTCATCAAGGCCTCGATCAAGGGCTGGGTCTACGCGCGGGACAACCCGGAGGAAGCGGCCAAGATCGTCACCGCTGCGGGCTCGCAGCTCGGCGAGAGCCACCAGCTGTGGATGACGAACGAGGTCAACAAGCTGATCTGGCCGTCGACGCACGGCGTCGGGATGGTCGACGAGGCGGCCTGGAAGCAGACCGTCGACATCGCGCTCGGCACCAAGAACGAGACCGGCGCGACGATCATCTCCAAGGCGCCACCGGCGTCGGCGTACTCCAACACGTACGTCGAGGCGGCGCTCAAGGAGCTGAAGGACGAGGGTGTCGACGTCGACGGCAAGGACTACAAGCCGATCGACGTGACGCTCAAGGAGGGCGGCAACTAGCCGGTCGTGCGGCACGGGACCGGCGTCACCCTCTGGGGTGACGCCGGTTCTGCGCGTACGGAGGCCGTGTGGTGTGCGTCGCAGGGCTACGCTGGTTGAGCGATGAACGACCTTGAGCAGGTGGCCTACTTCGACCATGCGGCGACGACGCCGATGGTCCCTGAGGCGATCGCGGTGATGGCCGAGGAGCTGGCCCGCACGGGCAACGCGTCATCGCTGCACGCGTCGGGGCGGGGTGCGCGGCGCACCGTCGAGGAGGCGCGCGAGCTGATCGCCGAGCGGTTCGGCGCACGGCCCAGCGAGGTCGTGTTCACGTCCGGCGGCACCGAGGCCAACAACCTCGCGATCAAGGGGCTCTACTGGGCGCGCCGCGCGCAGGACCCCGCCCGCAACCGCATCGTCTTCAGCTCGATCGAGCACCACGCGCTGCTCGACCCCGTGACCTGGCTGGCCAAGCACGAGGGCGCCGAGATCGACATGACCCCCGTCGACGCCACCGGCCGCATCCTGGTCGACGAGCTGCGGGCCGGCGTCGAGCGCGACCCGTCGACGGTCTCCGTCGTGACGACGATGTGGGCCAACAACGAGATGGGCACGATCCAGCCCGTCGCCGACGTCGTACGGATCGCCCGTGAGCACGACATCCCGGTGCACAGCGACGCCGTGCAGGCGGCCGGCTACGTCCCTCTCGACTTCGGCGCCAGCGAGCTCGACGCCATGACGATCACGGCGCACAAGCTCGGCGGCCCCGTGGGGGTCGGCGCGCTGCTGATCCGCCGCGAGCTCGAGGCGACCCCCTTGCTCCACGGTGGCGGCCAGGAGCGTGACCTGCGTTCCGGCACGCTCAGCGTCCCGCTGATCGCCGCGTTCGCCGCCGCGGTCGACGTCACGGTCGCCCGGCAGGCCGAGACGGTCGAGCGCATCGAAGGCCTGCGGCGCCGGCTCGTCGAGGGCATCGTGCGGGTCGTCCCCGATGCGATCATCAACGGCGACCTCGAGCCCGGGCCCGACCACCGGCTGCCCAACATCGCGCACGTGACCTTCCCCGGCTGCGAGGGCGACGCGATGCTGATGCTGCTCGACGCCCAGGGCATCGAGTGCTCGACGGGCTCGGCGTGCGCTGCGGGCGTGCCCCAGCCCAGCCACGTGCTGCTGGCGATGGGCTACGACGACGTCGCGGCCCGTGGATCACTGCGGTTCAGCCTCGGCCACACCTCGACCGAGGGCGACGTCGACCGTCTGCTCGAGGCGCTTCCGGCGGTGCACCAGCGCGCCCAGAAGGCCTCGTTGGTCAGGGGCGCGTCGTGAGGGTCATCGCAGCCATGTCCGGCGGCGTCGACTCCGCCGTCGCCGCCGCGCGAGCCGTCGACGCGGGTCACGACGTCACGGGCGTCCACCTCGCCCTCAGCCGCAACCCGCGGTCGTACCGCTCGGGTGCTCGCGGCTGCTGCTCGATCGAGGACGCCGGCGACGCCCGCCGCGCCGCCGACCAGCTGGGCATCCCGTTCTACGTCTGGGACATGAGCGAGGAGTTCGCCGACAACGTCGTCGACGACTTCATCGCCGAGTACACCGCCGGACGTACGCCCAACCCGTGCCTGCGCTGCAACGAGAAGATCAAGTTCGCCGCCGTGCTCGACCGGGCGCTCGCGCTCGGGTTCGACGCGGTCGCGACCGGGCACTACGCGCAGCTCGAGACCTCGGCAGACGGCACGATCGAGATGCACCGGGCGATCGACATGGGCAAGGACCAGTCCTACGTGCTGGGTGTGCTCACGCAGGAGCAGCTCGCGCACTCGCTGTTCCCGCTCGGCGACACGACCAAGGACGTCGTCCGCGCCGAGGCCGCGCGCCGCGGCATCCAGGTCGCGACCAAGCCCGACAGCCACGACATCTGCTTCATCCCCGACGGTGACAATGCCGGCTGGCTCGGCGAGAAGCTGGGGCCCAAGCCGGGCACGATCGTCGACGAGGACGGCACGGTGCTGCGGGAGCACGACGGGGCGTACGCGTTCACGATCGGCCAGCGGCGCGGGCTGCGGCTCGGCATCCCGGCCGACGACGGCAAGCCGCGCTTCGTGCTCGACATCGAGCCGGTCAGCGGCACCGTCACGGTCGGTTCGCGGGAGTCGCTCGCGGTCGACGCGCTGGAGTGCATCAAGCCGCTGTGGTGCGGTGCGGCTCCGAGCGGCGCGCTCGACTGCACGGTGCAGCTGCGAGCCCACGGCGACGAGCACCGCGCAACCGTGCACGTGACCGGATCCTCGTCGGTTGAGCCTGTCGAAGCCGTGCGGGTCGACCTCCACGACGCCGCCAGCGGCATCGCGCCGGGCCAGGCCTGCGTCATCTACGACGGCACCCGTGTCGTCGGCTCGGCCACCATCAGCCGTACGGCCCGCGTGGCGGTGAGTTAGCGCCTATCGACGCCCGGGGCGGTGCGTCACTCGCCCATCCGGACCGCCGATAGCCAACCAGCCCACCGCCCCCGACGGGGAAGGGCGACCAAGTCACCGCTCCAACGTCAGACGAAGGAATCACATGGGCACCGCCACCGGGATCGGCTCGATGCCGGGCACCGACTTCGCCGAGTCGCTGCGACTCGTCATGGGTGAGGTCGGCGACTTCGTGCACGTCCCGGAGCTGCCCGCGCGCGGCGTGCACGCCGGCATGATCGGCCGCACGCTCGCGGTGCTCGACGGGCTCGACGCCGACCTGCAGCCCGACGGCTGGCGCGTCGGAGTGGGGGAGGGCGCCGACCAGCGGCGAGCCCGATCGCTGCTCGCGCAGGACCTCGACGGCGCCGAGGAGCTCGCCGGTACGCACGACGGCCCGCTCAAGCTCCAGGTCACCGGGCCGCTGACCCTCGCCGCATCCGTGGAGCGCCCACGTGGCGACAAGATGCTCGCCGATCACGGCGCGCGACGGGAGATCGCCGAGTCGCTCGCCGAAGGCCTCCGTACGCACGTGGCCGACGCGCGCCGCCGCTTCCCGCACGCCGACCTGGTCGTTCAGGTCGACGAGCCGTCGATCGTCGCGGTGCTCACCGGCGGCATTCCGACCGCGAGCGGATTCTCCCGGCACCGCAGCGTCCACCCGCCGGAGGCGGACGCACTGCTGCGCCTCGTCACCGACGCGGTCACCGGCGCCGGAGCACGTCCCGTCGTCCACTCGTGTGCGCCGGACGTACCCGTCGAGCTGCTCGCCGGTGCGGGCTTCACCGCGATCTCGTTCGACCTGTCGCTGGCCCGGCCCGACGACGTGTGGGCCGAGTCATTCGAGCGGGGCATCGACCTGTGGCTCGGCGTCGTCCCCTCGACCGACACGGCCGGCGTCACCGACAAGGCGCTGGCGACACGCATTGCGGCGTTCTTCGGCCGCTTCGGGTTCGACGAGGAGGCGTACGCCGATCGGCTCGTCGTCACGCCGACCTGTGGCCTGGCCGGCGCCTCGCCCGCGTGGGCCCGTGAGGCGCTCGTGCTGGCGCACCGCGTGGCCGCCGGCTGAGGCTGCTCAGCGTGCGGGCTGGTCCATCGCGACGTCCTTCGTCGCGGGGTCGACGCGGACCTTGATGGTGCGGCCGATCGCGAAGTCCGGCAGCTTGACCGGGCTGATCGGCGCGACGGTCGTGGTCTCGAACCCCGTCACGCCCTCGGCGTCCTCGATCCGCAGGGTCAGACGGACCATGACGTAGATCGTGTTGACCCGGGTGCCGGTGTCGTACGTGTCGAGCACGACGGCCGTCGTCGGCTTGCCCTCGGCCCGGACGCGCTCGGTCATTTTCGCCTTCGTCGCGACTCGCACGATGACCCGCTGGAGCAGGAAGACGCCCACGACGGCGAGCACGGAGATGATCAGGACCTTGGTCATGCGAAGAGCCTAGGCGACAGCCTCTCCGCCGCACCGAGTGTCCCCGCTGCGACGATAAAGTCGAGCCATGGCGACCGATGACGACCTGAGGCAGCGGCACAAGGAGCTCGCCGAGACGATCGAGGAGCATCGGCAGCGCTATCACCGCGACGACGCACCGGTCATCTCCGACTACGACTACGACCAGCTGATCCGCGAGCTCGAGGGCCTCGAGGAGCAGCTGCCCGAGCTCCGCACGCCCGACTCGCCGACGCAGCAGGTCGGCGGCATGATCTCGTCGACGTTCGAGGCCTACGAGCACCGCGAGCGGCTCTACAGCCTCGACAACGCGTTCTCGATCGAGGAGCTCGAGAGCTGGCACGCGCGCATCCTCCGTGAGGGTGTCGACAACGCCGAGTTCCTCTGCGAGCTCAAGGTCGACGGCCTCGCGATCTCGCTGACGTACGAGGACGGCGTGCTGACCCGTGGCGTCACGCGCGGCGACGGGCGGGTCGGCGAGGACGTCACGGCCAACGTCCGCACGATCGGCGCGATCCCGCACCGGCTCAAGGCGAGCAAGAAGTACCCCGTCCCGGCCTATGTCGAGGTGCGCGGCGAGGTGTTCTTCCCGACCAAGGAGTTCGAGGAGTTCAACGCCGCCTGGGCCGAGTCCGGCAAGACGCCGTTCTCCAACCCCCGCAACGCCGCCGCCGGCACGCTGCGCATGAAGGACTCGTCGGTCACGGCCAGCCGCCCGCTGTCGATGGTGTGCCACGGGCTGGGCTACCGCGAGGGGTTCACCCCCGAACGGCAGAGCGAGGCATACGACGCGCTCAAGGCGTGGGGGCTGCCCACCAGCGACCGCGCCAAGGTCGTGCCCGATCTCAAGGCGGTCGAGGAGTTCATCGACTACTACGGCGAGCACCGGCACGACGTCATCCACGAGATCGACGGCGTGGTCGTCAAGGTCGACCAGGTCAGCCTCCAACGCCGGCTCGGCTCCACCTCGCGGGCGCCGCGCTGGGCGATCGCGTGGAAGTACCCGCCCGAGGAGGTCAACACCCGGCTCCTCGACATCCGCGTCAACGTCGGCCGCACGGGCCGGGTCACCCCTTACGGCGTCATGGAGCCCATCCGGGTCGCCGGGTCGACCGTCGAGATGGCGACGCTTGCACAACCAGCACGAGGTCAAGCGCAAGGGCGTGCTGATCGGCGACATGGTCGTGCTGCGCAAGGCCGGTGACGTGATCCCCGAGATCGTCGGCCCGGTCGTCGCGCTGCGCGACGGCACCGAGCGCGAGTTCGTCATGCCGACCGAGTGCCCGTCGTGCGGCACCCCGCTGGCCCCGGCGCGCGAGGGCGACAAGGACATCCGCTGTCCCAACACCCGCTCGTGCCCGTCCCAGCTGCGCGAGCGCCTGACGCACGTCGGCGGCCGCGGCGCGTTCGACATCGAGGTGTTCGGCTGGGAGGGCGCCACGGCCCTGCTCGACGCCGGGGTGCTGGTCGACGAGGGCGGACTGTTCGCACTCGACGCCGACCAGCTGCTGCGGGTGCCGCTCTACACGCGGGCCGCCAAGAAGGCCGAGCTCGCCGACGGCGCGGGCGAGCGCGTGCTCAGCGCCAACGGGCTGGCCCTGCTCGACAACCTCGAGAAGGCCAAGACCCAGCCGCTGTGGCGCGTCCTCGTGGCGCTGTCGATCCGCCACGTCGGCCCGACCGCTGCCCGGGCGCTGGCGACCCATTTCGCCTCGATGGAGGCGATCGAGGAGGTCGTTGCCGGCGACGATCCGGTCCAGACGATCTCGGCGGTCGACGGTGTCGGCCCCACGATCGCCGAGGCGGTCGTCGAGTGGTTCGCCGTCGACTGGCACGCCAACATCGTCCGCCAGTGGCGGGAGGCGGGCGTACGCATGCGGGACGAGCGCGACGAGTCGATCCCGCGCACCCTCGAGGGCCTCACGATCGTCGTCACCGGATCGCTCGAGCGGTTCACCCGCGACTCGGTCAAGGAGGCGATCATCGCCCGCGGCGGCAAGGCGTCCGGATCGGTGTCCAAGAAGACCGACTACGTCGTGGTGGGGGAGTCGGCCGGCTCCAAGGCCGACAAGGCCGAGCAGCTCGGGGTGCCGATCCTCGACGAGGAGGGGTTCGAGGCCCTCCTCGCCGACGGTCCGGCCGACCAGCCTGCCGAGGAGTCCTGACGTGCCGTCGATCGCCGGCATCAACTACCTGGTGCACGACGTCGACGAGGCCCTGGCCTATTTCGCGGGAGGCCTCGGCTTCGACGTGCTCGAGGACGACGACAGCGCCGGCCGCCGCCGCGTCGTGGTCGCTCCGCCGGAGAGCTCCGGCGCCGCACTGGTGCTCAAGCTCGCCGAGACCGACGAGCAGCGGACGGCCGTGGGCCGCCAGGGCGGTGGCGTCGTGCTGTTCTTCCTCGAGACCGACGACTTCGAGCGCGACCACGTCCGCATGCGCAAGGCCAAGGTCACGTTCCGCGAGGAGCCGCGCCACGAGGCGTACGGCACCGTCGCCGTGTTCGAGGATCTCTACGGCAACGCGTGGGACCTCATCCAGCCCGCCTGACGACCACTCCCAGCGGGACTCAGGCGGGGCGGATGTTGTGGTTGGCGGCGAACAGGTTGCCGGGGTCGTACTCCCGCTTGACCGCGGCCAGCCGCTCGTACGTCTCAGCGGGATAGACCGCCGCGACGTCGTCGTCGCCGGCAGAGCTCAGGAAGTTCGAGTACGCGCCGCTGACGTGAGGGGTGAGCCGCGCCCAGATCGCGTCGAACGCCGGCTGAGCCGCCGCGAGGACAGGTGGCGGCCCCGCCATGGTCGTCGCGAACATCAGGTCGGCCTGCCGGTGCGCGTACGCCGTGGCGTCCTCGGGGACACGGGCCACGGCACCGCCGACGCTGCGGACCGCCATGATCGGTGATCCCTCCTTCGCGCCGACCTCGGTCAGGATCCCGAGCACGTCTGCCGCGGACTCCTTGTCGACGAAGCCGCTTCGGGTCACGAACTGCAACCCGGGCGGCGGCACCATCCCCTCGACGAGCATGTCAGCAGCCGGGATCCGTGCGACGTCGTCCTCGAGCACGGTGCCGAGCCCACGGATCGGATCGATCGCCTGAGCGGCGAGCTCGGCGTCATCGCCGTCGAACGCCACATGGACCATGACCGGCGCCGACGGGCCACCGGCGAACGGATTCGCGAACTCAACGCTCGAGGTGAGCTCCTCTGGCGCGTCCCGGAGGTACTCGGCCCAACCCTGCAGAACCACCGGCAGCTCGGCTGCCGGGAACGCGACGTGGCCGAAGAAGACATCGGTCGTCACGTGCGCCTCGAACTCGAACGCCGTCACGACGCCGAAGTTTCCGCCGCCACCGCGGATCGCCCAGAACAGGTCGGCGTTCCACTGCGCGCTCGCGTGGACGACCTCGCCGTCGGCGAGCACGACCTCGGCGGCAACCAGGTTGTCCAGCGCCAGGCCGTACTTCCGGACCTTCCAGCCGATGCCGCCCGAGAGCGTGAGGCCGCCGACGCCGACGCTGCGGGTGTCGCCCGACGAGATCGACAGCCCGTACGGCGCCAGCGCGTCCACGACCTGGCCCCACGTCGCGCCGCCGCCGACCCGGACGTGATGACGGTCCTCGTCGACGACCTCGATCTCGGAGATCCGGCTGAGGTCGATCACGATCCCGTCGTCGTTGGTGCCGAATCCGGCGAAGCCGTGCCCGCCGCCGCGCACGGACAGCGGGAGCCCGGCGCCGGCGGCGAACCTGACGGCAGACTGCACGTCGGTCACGCCGGCCGGCCGCAGGACGTACGTGGGACTGCCTGCGACCAGCACGGATCGGCTGGCGAGCTCGTAGTCGGGGTGACCCGGCTCGATGATGTCGCCGCTGAAGTCACGGCGAAGGGTGTCAAGCGATGTGCTCATGAGATGCCTTCCGCAAGGAGAAGATTGATTCAGATGCACGGTTGACGTACGGGATCCCGCTCGTGTGACAGTCAGCCCGCTGCCTTCTCGACCAGCGCCGTGAGCTTCTTCTCGACCGCCGGGTTCATGGCGATCACGGCGAACGCGGTGGGCCACATGTCACCGTCGTCGAGCTGCGCCCACTCGTTGAAGCCGACCTCGGCGTACCGGACCTTGAACTTCGCGGCCGGCTTGAAGAACACGACGACCTTGCCGTCGCGTGCGTACGCGGGCATGCCGTACCAGGTCTTGGGTGCCAGGTCGGGTGCGTTCTCCCGCACGATCGCGTCCAACGTCTCGGCGATGACCCGGTCGGCTTCGGGCATCTCGGCGATCTTGTCGAGCAGGTCCTGCTCGTCGGCGGCCGCCTTCTTGGCGCCGGCGCCACCGCGTGCGGACTTCTTGAGCTCGGCGGCGCGCTCCTTCATCGCGTCGCGCTCTTCGTCGGTGAATCCTTCGTACGACTGGGTCTTCGTCATGATCGGCTCCTCTGGTGAGTGGGTGTACGGCGAGCGTAGGTACGCCGTGACCTGCCGCGCTTCTTGATTCCTGACCGGATCGAGCCGGCCCGTAGCATCGAGAGGTGCCTCCTCGCTCCCCACTGCCGCCGCGCCACGGACTCGGCGCTGCGTGGGTGCGTACGCCGGACCGCGGCCTGCCGAGGCCCGATCCGTGGCCGACGATGGGCGCCTGGTTGCGTGACCGGCTGCCGGAGCGGGTCGACATCGCCGGGATGCTGGCGGACGAGCGATTCGTCTATGACAGTGGCGAAGCGGTCGCGGGAGGAGCATCGCGTACGCACCGCACACGTTCGTGTGGTTCCACCGTGACCTGCCCGACGAGGCCGACGTGCCCGGCGAGCTGCACGTGATCCATCAGGACGAGCGGCTCGTCGTGGTCGACAAGCCGCCGTTCCTGTCGACGATCCCGCGCGGCCGCCACGTCCGGCAGAGCGTCGTCGTACGCCTGCGGGACGAGCTGGGGCTGCCCGAGATCTCGCCGTTGCACCGCCTCGACCGGGTCACGTCGGGCCTTCTCCTGCTGGCCACGGAGCGGCGGTGGCGCGGGGCGTACCAGACGCTGTTCCAGGACGGCGCGGTCCGCAAGACGTACCGGGCCATGGCGCCGGTGCGGCCGGACCTCGAGCTCCCCGTCGTCGTCCGCGACCACCTCACGAAGCGGCGCGGCACATGGCAGGCCGAGGTGGTCCCCGACGCCGCGGTCAACGCCGAGACGCGCATCGAGCTCGAGTCGCGGGTGGGCGAGGTGGGTGTCTACCGGCTCACTCCGCGCACGGGCCGCACGCACCAGCTCCGCCTGCACATGCACGGGCTCGGCATCCCGATCGTCGACGACCCGCTCTATCCGACCGTGCACGACATCGAGGTCGACGACTTCAGCAAGCCGCTCCAGCTGCTGGCCGCCGAGCTCGAGCTCACCGATCCGATCGACGGCACGACCCGCCGGTTCGAGAGCGTACGTTCGCTGCCGCTCTGACGTGGCTCAGGGATCGGCGCGTATGCGGGCCGCGAACGCGGTGATCGAGACGATGGCGAACGCCACGCCCCACCACACGAGGCCACCCGCGGCGGCATACAGGCCGACCGTGATGAACAGCATGACCTGGACGATGAATCGCGTGGGATTGGCCAGCCGCTTGTCCGACGTCGGCGCCATCCACTGTGCCCAGATCCCGATCGCGACGAACGCCAGGAAGGCGCCGAGCGCCCAGCCCTTCCAGCCGCCGGCCATGCCGTGGCCGGCCGCGACCAGCAGCGCGATCATCGCCAGCTCGCACACGAACGCGAGCAGGTCCCACGGGCCGACGTCCTGCGGTTTCTGCGGTTGAGGCATGCCGCAGCAGCCTAGATGCCGACCCGCTTGATGATGCTCTCGGCCAGCTCCGCGGGTCGCTCGTCGAGCAGCCAGTGGCTCGCCCCCTCGACGATCTCGAGCTCGTACGGACCGGCCATCCAGCGGTGGTTGATCTCGGCGCCCTTGCGGCCGAGTGCCACGTCGTCATCGCTCCACACGTACGTCGTGGGCACCGTGATCCGGCCGCCGACCTGGCCGGGCGATGCGCGTACGACGGACCGGTAGTAGCCGAGGCCGCCGCGGAGCGCGCCGTAGTCGACGATCTCGGTGTGGAACTGCGTGACCATCTCGGAGGTCATCCCGCCTTTGCGGAGCATCGCGTCGGCCCGCCCGCTCGCGAGGAAGCGTTCCGGCAGGAACGGCAGCTGGAACAGCGCCATGTAGTACGACTTCAGCGCCTGGCCGCTGGTCAGCATCGACCGTACGAACGCGCCCGGGTGCGGGACCGAGACCGCCGTCAACGTCGCGAGGCGGTCGGGGTGATTGGCCGCCACCGACCACGCGACGGCGGCGCCCCAGTCGTGTCCGACGAGGTGCACGCGCGGCGCGCCGATCGCGTCGATCAGCGCGACGACGTCCGAGGTCAGGGCCGCCAGGCTGTACGCGAATCGTGACGTCGGGCGGGCGCCGGGGGAGTAGCCGCGCTGGTCAGGCGCGTACGTCCGGAGGCCGCGCTCGTGCAGGTGCTCCGCAACGGCGCTCCACGCCGAGGCCCGCTGGGGGAACCCGTGGAGCAGGACCACGGGTGTCCCGTCCAGCGGGCCGCTGTCGATGACGTCGAACGTGTGGGGGCCGTTGCGGAACTGGGTCAGGCGCGACTCGGTCATGCCTGCATCATGTCAGAGAACGTGATTATCTGGATACCCGGCGGCTGAACAGTCGCGCGGACAACGGAATCGACACGGCCAGGATCCCGAGGCACCACGCCGCCGCGATCCAGGCCTGGTTGCCGATCGGTGTGCCCATCCACAGGCCGCGCAAGGTCTCGATCACCGGGGTGAGGGGCTGGTGCTCCGCGAACCCCCGCATCCACGACGGCATCGTGTCCGCCGGCACGAAGGCCGTGCTGACGTACGGCAGGAACATCAGGATCATCGAGAACCCGTTGGCTGCCTCGGGGCTGCCGAGGAACAGGCCTGCGGTGGCCGCGAGCCACGAGATCGCGAGGATGAACATCAGCACGACGCCGATCGAGGCGAGCCACTCGAGGGGTGACGCATTGGGCCGCCACCCCACGAGCAGCGCCACGCCGATCACGAGCGCCGTGGCGATGAGGTTGCGCACGATGCTGGCCACGATGTGGCCGACCATGACCGACGATCCGTGGATCGGCATCGAGCGGAACCGGTCGACGATGCCGTTGCTCATGTCCTGCGCCACGCTGACCGCTGTCGTCCCGGCGCCGAACCCGGCACACAGCAGGAGCAGTCCGGGCACGACGTAGTCGACGTAGTCGCCGCCGGTGTTCATCGCGCCGCCGAAGACGTACACGAACATCAGCATCAGGATCACGGGCAGCATCAGTGCCGTGAAGAACGCCTCGGGGTCGCGGAACGAGCGGCGGACGCTGCGCGTGACCATCACGCGGGAGTCGAGGACGGCAGTGGATACGGTCATGGCGGGCTTCCTTGTCAGGGTCGTGGTGGTCATGCGGCGGTCCGCTCGGTGAGCGAGAAGAAGACGTCGTCGAGGGTCGGGTGCACCGTCGTGACCTTGCGGACGGCGAGCCCCTCGCGTTCGAGCCGCGCCAGCAGCGCGACGATCTCGGCGGCGGAGCCGTCGGTGGGCACCTCGACGCTGAGCAGTCGCTCATCTGTGTGCTCGGCACCCAGGTGCACGACCGCGCGGGCGTACGACGCTGCGTCGGCGAGCTCGATGCGAAGCAGCTCGCCACCGATCGTCGACTTGAGCTCGGCGGCCGTGCCCTTCGGCGACGATCGAGCCGCCGTCGAGCACTGCGATGCGGTCCGCCAGTTGATCGGCCTCCTCGAGGTACTGCGTCGTCAGCAGGATCGTGACGCCGTCGTCGACCAGGCGCCGGACCGTGCCCCAGACCTGCTCGCGGCTCCGGGGATCGAGGCCGGTCGTCGGCTCGTCGAGGAACAGCAGCTCGGGCCGCTCGATCATGCTGATCGCCAGGTCGAGGCGACGGGTCATGCCTCCGGAGAAGGTGCCGACTCGCCGCGACCTCGCCTCGACGAGGTCGAACTCGACGAGCAGGTCCTCGACCCGCTGGCGTGCAGCCTTGCGGGGGAGGTGCCGGAGCTGCGCCATCATGTGCAGGTTCTCCTCGGCGGTGAGCACCTCGTCGACCGCGGCGTACTGGCCGGTCAGGCTGATGACCTTGCGGACGCCGAGCGGGTCGGTGACCAGGTCGTGACCGGCGACCGTCGCAGTGCCGGCGTCGGGAGCCAGCAGCGTGGCGAGGATGCGGACGAGGGTCGTCTTGCCGGCGCCGTTCGGCCCGAGCAGCGAGAACACGGATCCCTTCGTGACGGCGAGGTCGATGTCGCCCAGGACGACGTGATCCCCGTACGCCTTGCGGAGGCCCGTAGCAGTAACTGTGTATGTCATACACGAAACTGTATATGACGTACACTGAAACTCGCAAGAGGGCATCTGAAAGGCTGTGAACATGGCTGAACCCGACGACCAGACCGCGCTGCCACCCGGCCTCGACCTGTTGTGGGGTCGACGCGAGGTGGGCCGTCGTGGGCCCAAGCCCGGACTCAACGTCGATGCGATCGTTGCCGCGGCCGTCGACATCGCCAACGCCGAGGGGCTCGCTGCCGTCTCGATGGCCCGCGTGGCCAAGGCCGTGGGGTTCACGACGATGTCGCTCTACCGCTACGTCACCAACAAGGACGAGCTGCTCCAGCTGATGTGGAACGCCAGCGCCGACGGCGTGATGGAGTTCGAGCTCGAGGGGGAGACCTGGCGCAGCCGGCTGCTCAGCTGGGCCATGGCGCAGCGGGAGGCCATCGCGCGCAACATCTGGATCGTCCAGATGCCGATGGCGACACCGCCACTGGCCCCCAACTCGCTGCGGTGGATGGAGGTCGGCCTCGAGGCGCTCGACGGCACCGGCCTGGACGACGGCGACAAGATGCGCATCCTCGGCCTGATCTCTTCGCACGCTCTGATCGATGCCCGGATGGCGTACGACGCGCAGCAGGCCATGGGCGCCGGTGCCACGCCGGTCGACTACACCGCGATCCTGCGCGAGGTCGTCGAACCGGAGCGGTTCCCGCAGCTCCATCGCGTCGCCTGGTCCGGGGCGGCGGACGATCCGGGGCCGGGAGGTGACCCGTTCGCGGAGTACCGGTTCGACCTCGAGGTCATGCTCGACGGCATCGAGGCTCTGATCGAACGCGCCCGCTCCTGAGCGTGCTGCGACGGTCACTAGGATGGATCGGTACCCCCGACTCCACCCGCAAGGATCCGTATGTCTGAGCCCGCCAAGGGTATTTCGCGCGCCGACGTCAGCCATCTGGCCGGCCTCGCCCGCATCGACCTCAGCGAGGCCGAGCTCGACCACTTCGCCGCCGAGCTGCCCGCCATCCTCGAGCACGTCGCGGTCGTCCAGCAGGCCGCCGGCGACGACGTCGAGGCGATGAGCCACCCGGTGCCGGTCAACAACGTGTTCCGTGAGGACGTCGTCGTGCCGTGCTTGACGCCCGAGGAGGCCCTCGCCGGCGCCCCCGCGTCCGACCAGCAGCGCTTCCTCGTCCCCAAGATCCTCGGGGAGGACTGAACATGACCGAGCGCCAGCGAGGGAATCATCAGGCACTCATGCCGACACTCCCTTACCGTTGTTTCTTCGAGGGAGTGGCGGCATGACCGATCTGACCAGGCTCAGCGCGGCCGACCTCGCCGGCAAGCTCGCCCGCAAGGAGGTCTCGAGCGTCGAGGCCACGCAGGCCCAGCTCGACCGCATCGCCGCGGTCGACGGTGACGTCCACGCCTTCCTGCACGTCGACGCCGAAGGTGCACTCGCCACGGCGGCCGACATCGACACCCGCCGGGCCTCAGGCGAAGGCCTGCACGGACTCGCCGGGGTGCCGATCGCGGTCAAGGACATCGTCACGACCAAGGGCATGCCCACGACGTGCGGCTCCAAGATCCTCGACGGCTGGATCCCGCCGTACGACGCGACGATCACGCAGCGCATCAAGGCAGCCGGCCTGCCGATCCTCGGCAAGACCAACATGGACGAGTTCGCGATGGGCTCCTCGACCGAGCACTCGGCCTACGGGCCGACCCGCAACCCGTGGGATCGCGACCGCATCCCCGGCGGCTCCGGAGGCGGCTCGGCCGCTGCCGTTGCCGCGTTCGAGGCCGCGCTCGCGATCGGCACCGACACCGGCGGCTCGATCCGCCAGCCCGGTGCCCTGACCGGCACGGTCGGCGTCAAGCCGACCTATGGCGGCGTCAGCCGTTACGGCCTCGTCGCCCTCGCCAGCAGCCTCGACCAGGCCGGACCCGTCACACGTACCGTCCTCGACGCGGCACTGCTGCACGAGCTCATGGGCGGCCACGACCCGATGGACTCGACCAGCATCGACGCGCCGGCACCTCTTGTCGTCTCGGCCGCGCGTCGCGCCGACGTCAAGGGCCTCAAGATCGGCATCGTCAAGGAGCTGGGCGGCGAGGGCTTCCAGGCCGGCGTCAGCGCCCGCTTCCACGAGGCCGTCGAGCTGCTGACGTCCGCCGGCGCCGAGGTCGTCGAGGTCTCCCTGCCGAGCCTCGAGTACGCCCTCGCTGCCTACTACCTCGTGATGCCGAGCGAGGCGAGCAGCAACCTCGCCCGTTTCGACGCGATGCGCTACGGCGTACGCGTGCCGCCGGCCGGTGTCGACGACCCCAGCGCCGAGCAGGTCATGGCCTCGAGCCGCGATGCCGGCTTCGGTGATGAGGTCAAGCGCCGCATCATCGTCGGCACGTACGCGCTGTCGAGCGGCTACTACGACGCCTACTACGGCTCTGCGCAGAAGGTCCGTACGCTCCTCGCGCGCGACTTCGCGTCGGCGTTCGAGCAGGTCGACGTGCTGGTCTCGCCGACCTCGCCGACGACGGCGTGGCCGCTGGGCGCCAAGCTCGACGACCCGCTGTCGATGTACCTGCAGGACGTCGCCACGATCCCGGCCAACCTCGCCGGCATCCCCGGCATCTCGTTGCCGGTCGGGCTCGCGGAGGAGGACGGCCTGCCGGTCGGCCTGCAGTTCCTCGCCCCGCAACAGGCCGACGACCGGCTCTACAACGCCGGCGCCGCCCTCGAGAAGCTGCTCGAGGACAAGTGGGGCGGCCCGATGCTCGCCCAGGCGCCCGACCTGGAGGTAGTGCGATGAGTGCAAAGATTCTTGTTCCAGTTGAAGAGGCTCTTGACAAAATACGATCCAGTCATGGGCCTCGAGATCCACATCGAGCTCAACACCGCGACCAAGATGTTCTGCGGCTGCCCGACCGAGTTCGGCGCCGAGCCCAACACGCAGGTCTGCCCGGTGTGCCTGGCGCTGCCCGGTGCGCTGCCCGTCGTCAACGCCAAGGCGATCGAGTCGGCGATCCGCATCGGCCTCGCACTCAACTGCGAGATCGCCGAGTGGTGCCGCTTCGCGCGCAAGAACTACTTCTATCCCGACATGCCCAAGAACTTCCAGACGTCGCAGTACGACGAGCCGATCGCGTTCGACGGGCACGTCGACGTCGAGGTCGACGGCGAGACGTACCGGATCGACATCGAGCGGGCGCACATGGAGGAGGACACCGGCAAGTCGCTGCACGTGGGCGGCTCGACGGGCCGCATCCACGGCGCCGACTTCTCGCTGGTCGACTACAACCGTGCCGGCATCCCGCTGATCGAGATCGTGACCCGCACGATCGAGGTGCCCGGTGACAAGGCTGCCGCGGTCGCTCGCGCGTACGTCTCGTACGTCCGCGACCTGATCGGCGGCCTGGGCGTCTCGGACGTGCGTATGGACCAGGGCTCGCTGCGCGCCGACGTCAACCTCTCGCTCAAGCCCAAGGGATCGACGACGCTGGGCACGCGCTCGGAGACCAAGAACGTCAACTCGTTCCGCTCGGTGGAGCGCGCGGTCCGCTACGAGATCTCGCGGCACGCCGGCATCCTTGACGCGGGCGGCAAGGTGCTGCAGGAGACCCGGCACTTCCACGAGGACACCGGCACGACGTCTTCTGGTCGTGAGAAGTCCGACGCCGACGACTACCGCTACTTCCCCGAGCCCGATCTCGCGCCGGTCTCGCCGTCGCGTGAGTGGGTCGAGGAGCTGCGAGCCACCCTGCCGGAGCCTCCGGCCGTACGTCGCTCGCGCCTGCAGGCCGACTGGGGCTTCACGGATCTCGAGATGCGCGACACGATCGGCGCCGGGGCTCTGCAGCTCGTCGCCGAGACGATCGAGGCCGGGGCCAGCCCGCAGGCGGCCCGCAAGTGGTGGCTCGGCGAGATGGCAAGGTTGGCTAATGCCCAGGGTGTTCCGACTCGAGGGGCTGGGTATCACGCCGGCTCAGATTGCTGAGGTACAGAACCTGATCGATGCCGGACGCATCAACGACAAGCTCGCGCGCTCGGTGTTCGACGGCGTCATCGCGGGGGAGGGCACGCCCGAGGAGGTCATCGTCGGGCGTCAGCTCGAGGTCGTCTCCGACGACGGTGCGCTTGGCGAGGCCGTCGACCGGGCGATCGCCGGCGATCCTGATGCCGCGCAGAAGATCCGCGACGGCAAGCAGGCCGCTGCCGGCGCGCTGATCGGTGCCGTCATGAAGGAGATGCGGGGACAGGCCGACGCCGGCCGCGTACGCGAGCTGATCCTCGAAAAGCTCACCTGACCTCCGCGATTTGTGAACGTACAGGCGCTTCCCGAGCGCGGTAGCGCCTCCAAGCTCACAAATCGCGGAGGATGGCGGTGCGGGCGATCAGGTCCTTGAGCTCGTCGAGGACGAGATCGGGGTACTCGATCGGGATGAAGTGCGTGGCGTCCAGCTCGCGATAGCGGGACCCGGCGACCCGCTCCGAGGCCGAGAGCATGTCGCGGGCGCCGGTCAGCATGTCCCACTTGCCGGCGATGAAGGTCACCGGCACGGCGATCTTCGACAGCGACACGCGCTGGTGCTCCGAAACACCGAGGGCGAGCTTGGCGTACCACGACGGATGCGTCGTGCAGAACTCCTGCATCAGTGTCCGGAGCTCGGCGGTGTCGGCTGACGGGTTGATGAGCCGGGTCATGCGCAGCATGTTGGCCGTCGCGTTGGTCCACGGGATCCGTCGCGTGAGTGGCGCCAGGGCTCGCCCCGACACGGATGCCGTACGCGCGAGGCCGACCATCAGCCGCTTCGAGACGACCGGCGGCATCCGCAGGGGAGCCAGCATCGTCGCGAACGTGTTGCCCGGTACGCCGGCCACAGCGAGGATGCCGGTGACGCGATCGGGGTGGCGCCCGGCCAGCTCGAACGCCACCGTGACGCCCGCCGACCAGGCGGCGACGACGGCCGAGTCGATGCCGGCGGCGTCCATCACGGCGAGGGCGTCCTCGACGAATGCGTCGAGGTCGACCCGGCCGTTCGCGGGGCGCTCCGAGCCGCCCACGCCGCGGTGGTTCCACGAGACGACGTGGACGCCGCAGTCGGGTCGCAGCAGTGATGGCCACGCGTGCGGGTTGGTGCCCAGCCCGTTCGACAGGAAGACCGTCGGTCCTTCGGCATCGTTCGTCCACGCCCTGAGGCGTGTGCCGTCGGCGCTCTCGACGTCGTAGTAGCGGACGAAGGCGGCCGCGGATGGCTTCACAAGCGCTGATTGTCCATGGCGCCGACCACCGGCCGCAACGGAATCGCTAGATCCTGGCCGCGATGGCCTCGAGAAGCCGATCGGCACCGCCGCCGGACTGCGGCAGGAACAGGCTGGGCTCGGCGAGCTCGAGCTCGATCAGCACCGGTGCGCCGTCGTCGGCCGTGACGAGGTCGACCCGGGCGTACAGCAGCGGCTCGGTGAGACCGAGGATGTCGCGAGCAGCGGCCAGCGCGGCCGTGGAGATCTCGAGCTGGGCATCGCTCGGCGTGCGCGGGTCGATCGACTCCCGGCTGTCGCGGTCCTGGCGCACCCCTTCGCCCCGATGCAGGAGCTGGCCCTTGCGGATGGCGTGCGAGAACTCCCCGCCGAGGAACAGCATCGCGGTCTCGCCCTCCTCGTCGACCGACGAGATGTAGGGCTGGGTCATCGATGCGCGCCCGGCGGCGACGAGCTCCGCGCTGTGGGCGTAGACGTCGTCGGGCGAGTCCCACCGCGCGGTGTCGCGTGATCCGGCCGAGATCGTGGGCTTGACGACCCATTCGGCATGATCGCCGAGATCGTCACCGGCCGTGACGTCCCAGCGCGTCTCGATGATCGGGACGCCGGCCGCCTCGATCTGGCGCAGGTAGACCTTGTCGGTGTTCCAGGCCAGCACCTCGTGGCTGTTGTGGAGCTGGGGGACCGACGCAGCCCACGCGAGGAACTCCTCGCGTCGCGTGAAGTAGTCCCAGCACGAGCGAACGACGACGGCGTCGTACGCGCTCCAGTCGACGGCGGGATCGTCCCAGACCGTGATCTCCGCATCGATGCCGCGCCGGCCGGCGGCGTCGAGCAGCAGCGGCAGGTCGGGGTCGAGCTCGATGGCCCAGGACGTGCTGACGAAGGCGATGGTCACCGTCTCATCGTGCCATTGGCGACACTCGTCCTGTATCAATGTTTCAGACTTGATTTCACTAAAACAATGACTGAGCATTGATTCAATGGAATCAATGCCCGAGGATTGATAGTATGGCGGCATGTACTACGTCATGACGATCGACCAGCGACGGAGCCAGGCAGGACCGGACGCCGTGCCCGCCGCAGAGGAGCTCCTCGCCGGCAGTGCGCCGATTCGCGCCTTCGAACGCACAGCAGGTGACGAGATCCAAGGCCTGCTCGACGACCCGGGTGCGGTCGTGGACCTGACCGTGGCGCTGGCACGCACCCGGACCTGGTCCGTCGGGATAGGCATCGGCGACGTCGAGATGCCGTTGGCCGACTCGGTTCGGGCCAACCGTGGTGAAGCCTTCGTGGCGGCCCGGCGAGCCGTCGAACGGGCCAAGTCCTCGCCTGTTCGGACGGCCGTCGAAGGCCGCGACGCCGAGCACGCCGAGACGGCGCTCATCCTGCTCCTCGCGATCGTCGACCGGCGGAGCGAGGCCGGCTGGGAGGCCGTCGACGCGATGACGACGTCCACGACGCAGGCCGAGGCCGCGGCCAAGGTCGGCATCTCTCCACAGGCGATGAATCGTCGGCTGCGCGTGGCAGGGTATGTCGAGGAACAGCGCGGGAAGGCCCTCGCCGTCCATCTGCTCGGGGAGCTGTCGTGATTCTCTACGTCCTGGTGATTGCCGCCTGGCTGCCGGTCGCCGTCGGCACGACGGGGCGGGCCCGCGCGTGGTGCGCACTGGCAGCCGGGTTGCTGCTGGCCTCGGCAGTCGTCGTACGGGTCACGGCCGACATCGACGTCGACCCCGGCGTCCTGGGGCTCTATGCCGCGGTGCTGGCGGTCGCAGGCGGATCCGTCGTGACGACCGCGGTCTTCCACGTGATCGACCAGCAGTCCGACGACGACGCCGACGAGTCGATGGAGGCGGCCGGCCGGATCCTTCGCGGCGGCACGTGGATCGGTGCGCTCGAACGCCTTGCCGTGTTCGGCTCGTTGGCCGTGGGCATGCCGTCAGGTGTCGCCCTCGTGCTGGCGGTCAAGGGCCTCGGTCGCTACCCCGAGCTGCGCAGTGGTGACCGGCCGGCGACCGCCGAGCGCTTCATCATCGGCACCCTGGTCAGCGTGCTCTGGGCGGCGACGTGTGCCTACGTCGCGACAGGGTTCGCGCCCCTGTGGTTCGAGACGTCGGGCATAGCGGGCTGACCGGCTCGACCGGCTCGTCGGCCTGAGCCGTAATCTTGGGGCATGGCCCCCGAGAACGACATCGACATCAAGCCCCGCAGCCGCACCGTCACCGATGGCCTCGAGGCCACCGCATCGCGGGGCATGCTCCGCGCGGTCGGCATGGGCGACGACGACTGGGCGAAGCCCCAGATCGGCGTCGCGTCCAGCTGGAACGAGATCACGCCGTGCAACCTGTCCCTCGACCGACTCGCCAAGGCCGTCAAGGTCGGCGTGCACGCAGGCGGCGGCTACCCCCTCGAGTTCGGCACGATCTCGGTCTCCGACGGCATCTCGATGGGCCACGAAG
Organism: uncultured Actinomycetota bacterium; assembly: GCA_963806345.1. GTDB lineage: Bacteria > Actinomycetota > Actinomycetes > Propionibacteriales > Nocardioidaceae > Aeromicrobium. The sequence continues at coordinate 293,838 of CAWDXV010000030.1, forward strand.
GCATGCACTTCTCGCTCGTCAGCCGTGAGGTCATCGCCGACTCGGTCGAGACCGTCATGATGGCCGAGCGCCTCGACGGATCGGTCCTGCTCGCGGGCTGCGACAAGAGCCTGCCGGGCATGCTGATGGCCGCCGCGCGGCTCGACCTGTCGAGCGTCTTCCTCTACGCCGGCTCGATCATGCCGGGCAACGTCGACGGCAAGGACGTCACGATCATCGATGCGTTCGAGGCGGTCGGCGCCTGCATCAAGGGCCTGATCACCCGTGAGGAGGTCGACAAGATCGAGCGCGCGATCTGCCCCGGCGAGGGCGCCTGCGGCGGCATGTTCACGGCCAACACGATGGCCACGGCGGCAGAGGCCCTCGGCATGAGCCTGCCCGGCTCGGCCGCCCCGCCCGCCATCGACAACCGTCGCGACGACTTCGCGCACAAGTCCGGTGAAGCCGTCGTCGAGCTGCTCCGCAAGGGCATCACCGCCCGGCAGATCATGACCAAGGAGGCGTTCGAGAACGCCATCACGGTCGTCATGGCCCTCGGAGGCTCGACCAACGCCGTGCTCCACCTGCTGGCGATCGCCCGCGAGGCCGAGGTCCCGCTGACCCTCGACGACTTCAACCGCATCGGCGACAAGGTCCCGCACCTCGGCGACCTCAAGCCGTTCGGCCGCTACGTCATGAACGACGTCGACAAGGCCGGCGGCACGGCGGTCATCATGAAGGCGCTCCTGGACGCCGGACTCATGCACGGTGACGTCATGACGGTGACCGGCAAGACGATGGCCGAGAATCTCTCCGGCATCACCGAGAAGCTCGACGGCGACGTCATCCGTACGCTCGACCGGCCCATCCACAAGACCGGCGGCCTCACGATCCTCAAGGGTTCGCTCGCACCCGACGGCGCGGTCGTCAAGAGCGCCGGCTTCGACTCCGACGTCTTCCGTGGCACCGCCCGGGTGTTCGACGGCGAGCGCAAGGCGATGGACGCTCTCGAGGACGGCACGATCGTGGCCGGCGACGTCGTCGTCATCCGCTACGAAGGACCCAAGGGTGGCCCCGGCATGCGCGAGATGCTGGCCATCACGGGTGCCATCAAGGGTGCGGGTCTCGGCAAGGACGTCCTGTTGCTGACCGACGGCCGCTTCTCCGGCGGCACGACCGGCCTGTGCGTCGGCCACGTCGCACCCGAGGCCGTCGACGGTGGACCGATCGCGTTCGTCCGTGACGGCGACCCGATCATCCTCGACATGGCCAACCGGACGCTCGAGCTCGACGTGGATCACGACGAGATCGAGGCCCGGAAGGTGGGTTGGGAGCCGCTCCCGCCGAAGTACACCAAGGGTGTGCTCGCCAAGTACCGCAAGCTGGTCAGCTCGGCTGCCGACGGCGCCGTCTGCAACTAGCCGGCCGGGAGGGCCCGGTCGAAGAAGCCGACGACCCGGCGCTCGTACTCCTCGGGGTGCGTCTGCAGTCCCTTGATGTGCTTGGCGTCATCGATCGCCACACGTCGGCGGACGGGCCGATCAGGCGGGCGTACTTCGGTGACATCTCCTCGCGGTTGCCGCCGTTGGGCGCCCAGATGATGAGGGTCGCGCCGCGCGATGCGCGGGGTCAGGTCCGTCAGGCTCTCCGGCGGCAGCTGATTGTCGAACAGTGCGACCGTCGCGTGCTTCACGACCATCGAGTGCAGACCGCGGACCAGCATGGAGCCGCTGAAGTCGTCGATCTCCTCCACCAGGGTGCGGGTGCCCGCGCCCTCGGAGACGACTGCCGCGAGGTCCGGGTTGTCGGCGGCGGCCTCGAGCATGAGCTCGCCGCCTACCGAGAGGCCGATGCCGCCGATACGTCCGGGGTCGACGTCCGCACGCTTCTTGAGGAAGTCGACGGCCGCGTCGATGTCGCGGGTGCCGCCCCAGCCGTACATGTTGCCGTCGCCGTCGCTGGCGCCTTCGCCGCGGCGGTCGAACAGCAGGACGCCGTAGCCGTTCTCGGCGAGCATCCTGGCCTGCGCCTGGGGTCCCTTGCGGCCCGGGAACGCGATCACAGCAGCACCGTTGCGCGACGGGATGTACCAGCCCTTGAGGTGCAGTCCGTCGCTCGTCTTGAGCGTGACGTTCTCGTGGGGCGTGCCGAGGTGCGGTGTCTGGATCTCGGCGCGGGCGACGTGGGTGACCAGGTAGCTGAAGCCGACTGCCAGGGCGATGTCCATGACGAACAACGTCAGGGCAGCGGTCTTGAGCGTACGTCGGACATACCGGCGGACCCGGCTGTCGTCCAGGCGACGCGAGCGCCACGCGGTCGTCGCGGCGACACCGAACAGGACGAACGCGGCCACGAGGGCCAGCACCCCGGTGTAGTCGTCGCCACGAAGGCCGACGGTGACGAGGTGGCTGCCCGACTCGATCGCGCCGACGATCAGGCCGGTCAGCCCGGTCATGAAGGCGATCAGGGCGCGAGTGCCGGACCGCACCCGAGGATATGCCGCCGCGCCGAGAGTCAGGAGGCCCAGAGGGACGAGACCGCTGGCCAGGTGGTCGGACGGCGACACCCCGGGGTTGGGCTGCAGGAAGTTGTCGTCGGCGATGTGCAGCATGACGGCAGCCATGGCGCCGAAGAACACGCGGTGCCGGCGCAGGACGGACGCGGGACGCGCGGCGGTCGAGAGATCAAGGTCGCCGGTCGCGGCCGGCTCGACGAGTGAAGTCGTGGTCATGTCATCGACGCTAGGAGCAGAGGCGCAGCCCGGAACATCAGGTTGGCCGCACATCAGGGGAGGGATTTCCGCCCGAGTGGTGGAGGTCAGCACGTCGACCGCCAGAGACTTGGCGTCACGGCGTCATGGGCGAGGCATCCGTGACTCTTCTAGGGGGATCATCATTTCTTCTTGGGGGAAGCCTTGCGCGCATCACGCCTCGTCACTGCGGTCGTCTCCGCTCTCGTGCTGTCGGGTGGACTGCTGGTCACCCAGCCGGCCAGCGGAGCGGCGTCGGCCACCGTCTCTGGACGCATCACGGATGCGTCGGGCAAGCCGCTCGCCGGCGTGACGGTGGCGGTCTGGGACACCAGCCGAGACGGCAGCCCGCCCTACGCCGCCTACCGGGCGACAACGGCGGCCGACGGGACGTACTCGGTCGCCGTCGCTCCGGACCAGTACTTCGTGTGCGCGGGCGGCATCGTCGGGCAGGCCTTCCGGGTCGACCAGAACACGGCTCCCGGTCCGATCACGGCTGCGGACCGACGCCACGTCGGCGAGTGCTCCGGCGGCTCGTACGTCCCCTTGGACCTCGATGCCTGGGGCACCCCCTTCACCGTCGCCGCAGGCACCTCGGCGTCAGGCAGGAACCTTGCCCTCGACGACCCGGCACGCATCAGCGGCACGGTGCGAACGACCGACGGCACCCCGGTCGCAGCGATCAGGGTGACGGCAACGGATGGCCCGCACCTGGAGAACCACGTCTACGACGTCGTCGAGTCCGCCACCACCGACGCTTCCGGTCGCTACGTGATCGAGGCGCTGGTCCCGGGCGACCCGTTCTGCGTCGAGTTCAACTCGGCCGACGAACCGGCGTACTCCTCGGCGATCTGGGGCGGCAGCGGATCGGACTGCGACGAGGGGAGCCCCCACGTGCTCGGCTCCCAGCCCGGGAAGGTGCACACCGGGATCGACGCCACGCTGAAGCGGACGGCCTCGCCCCTCACCAACGTCAGCACGGCCTACTTCGTCGGCACCCCCAAGGTCGGCTACACCCTGGAAGGACGCCCAGGCACGTGGAGCCCGGTCACGCCCGCCGTGACGTACGCCTGGTTCGACGGCACGCGGGCGCTCGGCAGCGGCGCGACGTACGTCGTCAAGCCGGCCGAGCTGGGTCACACCATCACGGTCAGGGCGACGGCCACGGCTGCCGGACGTGTCCCGGCCACGGTCACCTGGACCAAGTCCGACACGGTGGTGCCCGGCACCTTCTGGATCGCCGGCAATCCTACGATCTCCGGGACGCTCAAGGTCGGCAGCACCCTGAAGGCCTGCCCCAAGACGTCTGTCCCAACCGGTGTGCGCACCTATCGATGGCTCCGCAACGGCGTCGCAATCAGCGGGGCGACGAAGTCGGCCTACAAGCTGGCCAAGGCGGACAAGGGCAAGAAGGTCTCGGTGCGCGTCTACTACGCACAGGCCGCGTACGGCTCGACGTCCCGGACGTCGTCGCGGACCGCCACGATCAGGTAGCAACGGTCGGGCGCTGGGAACAGCGCATTACGATGGGCGGGTCATGAGCGTTGATCCGTCCCACCCCGTCGAGGCCCGGGACAACCCGATCGATCCGGACGAGCTCGAGGTCGCGCTCAAGGTCCTGGCTGCTGCGGAGCGGCTTGCCGAGGACGATCCCGATTACGTCGCCCTGCGTCGCGCCTGTGGAAAGTTCTACAAGAACGTCAAGAAGCACCGCCGTCTCGACAAGCGGGCCCAGGTGGCCGCCGCTGACCAGGCCGTCGTCGCCGCGACGGCGACCGGGTCTCCGAGGCGCATCGACGACGAGACCGAGGGGCTGCCGCTCGTCTCGAACGCCGCCGGTGCCTCGGCCGGCACCTTGCTCGTCGCCCGCCCTTGCTACATCTGCAAGCAGAAGTACACGGTCGTCGACGCGTTCTATCACCAGCTCTGCCCCGACTGCGCCGCGCTCAACCGGTCCAAGCGTGACGCGCGCACGGATCTGACGGGCAAGCGCGCGCTGCTGACCGGCGGCCGCGCCAAGATCGGTATGTACATCGCGCTGCGGCTGCTTCGCGACGGCGCCCACACGACGATCACGACCCGCTTTCCCCACGACGCGGTGCGCCGCTTCACCGCGATGCCCGACAGCGCCGAGTGGATCGACAGGCTTCGCATCGTCGGCATCGACCTGCGTGATCCCGCCCAGGTCGTCGGCCTGGCGGACTCCGTCGCCGAGCAGGGGCCTCTCGACATCCTCATCAACAACGCCGCGCAAACCGTACGGCGAACCCCCGGGGCGTACGCGCCGCTGGCGGAGGCAGAGTCCGCACCGCTGCCGGACGGGCCGCTGCCGGAACTCCTGACCTTCGGTCATACGAGTGACGCCCACCCCGCGGCGCTCGTCGGCTCGGTGTCCGCGCATCCTGTCCTGGCCGGCGACGCGCACACGGCCGAAGAGCTGACCTCGATGGCGCTGACCGCCGGCTCGGCGGACCTCGAACGCATCGACGCCGGCGGACTCGTGCCCGACACGGTCGACGTCAACAGCTGGACCCAGCGGGTGCACGAGGTCGACGCGCTCGAGCTCCTCGAGGTCCAGCTCTGCAACACCACCGCACCGTTCATCCTGGTGAGCCGGCTGCGACCGTCGATGGCGGCATCGGAGGGCCGGCGGACGTACGTCGTGAACGTCTCGGCGATGGAGGGGCAGTTCAGTCGTCGTTACAAGGGCCCGGGCCATCCGCACACCAACATGGCCAAGGCGGCACTCAACATGCTGACCCGCACCAGCGCGGGGGAGATGCTCGAGCAGGACGGCATCTTGATGACCGCCGTCGACACGGGCTGGATCACCGACGAACGGCCGCACCCCACCAAGGTGCGACTCGCGGAGGAAGGGTTCAAGGCGCCGCTCGACCTGGTCGACGGCGCGGCCCGGGTCTACGACCCGATCATCCGCGGCGAGTCCGGCGAGGACATCCACGGCGTCTTCCTCAAGGACTACGAGCCGTCTCCGTGGTGACCAACGAGGAGATCCTGCGGTCCCAGTGGGCCGCGCTTCGCAGGTGGATCGAGTCTTCTGGCCTGCTGCAGCATGCGCAGGAGCAGAGCGTGCTGGAGGAGTGGAACGTCCACGAGCTCATCACGCACGTCGGCCGCTCATTCCTCGACTTCCCGGTCCTGGGTCCGGCTCCCGGGATCGAGCCACGAACCCTGCGCGAGTTCATCTCCGACTATGGCGCCGCAGCGCGCGAGATCGCCGACGGGACCAAGCAGCTGGCCCGCTCGTTCTCCGGGGACGTCCTCGCCGGCATCGACAATTGCGCCCGGCATCGGCTTCCGGGCGCTCGACGCGCTGCGCACCGACGTCGTACGCGGTCCGCGCGGCGCGATCACCCGCGACGACTTCATCCTCACCCGGGTGATCGAGCTGGTCGTGCACGGCGACGACCTCGCCCGTTCCGTGCCCGCCATCGAGGCTCCACCATTGCTCGACGCCTCGCGAGCTGCCGTCTCCGGCGCCCTCGCCCAGGCGTACGCCGAGGTCACCGGTCGCGAGCCCGAGATCGGCGACCACCTCATGTGGATCCGGGCGGCGACAGGTCGCACGCCCTCAGAGGACGAGGCCCTTCCTCTGCTGTGAACGCACATCGGCCCGGAGAGTCTGCTCTCCGGGCCGATGTCGTGCTCACGCTCAGGTGAGGCACTTCGTCAGGTCCGCGGTGGCCTTCTCCTGGGCCTTCTTGTCGGCCTTGCTGGGCTTGAAGTTCTCGTCCTGCTCGGCCAGTGCCTTCAGAGCCTTGTCGGAGAGGTCGGAGTCCAAGATGGCGTCGGCAGCGCAGTCGGCCTGCTTCTTGGACATGTCGTTGTCCTGGAGTGCCTTGGAGATCTCGTCCTTGCTCGGGCGGTCTCCGCCGCCTCCACAGGCGCTGAGCGAGAGGGCCGCGACCACGGCTACGGCGGTGAGTGTCTTCTTCATGTGGATGTCCTTTGGGAGCTGCCCGCGTCGATGATGCGGATCGTCAGGGCCCACATCGTGCCAGTCTGTCGCCTGCGCGTCCGTGAAATCGCACATCGTCTTCCGGTAGCCGTCCACATGTTGGTACTTCTCGTCTCACCACTTGACCATCGAACGAGCGGGGACGAGACTGAACGCGTGCATGCAGAGATTCTCGTAGTACACCGCTGACGCGATGGCCTGATCCGGCCCCGCGTCTCCCTCGAATGCCTCACGGCCGAGGGATTTTTTTATGCGAACAGCCGGGTCACCGAACGACATACGATGGACCGAAACCGAAGGACAACATCATGACCGAGCAGCTCACGGGGGCCCAGAGCCTCGTGCGGGCGCTGGAGCACGCCGAGGTGGACACGATCTTCGGCATCCCGGGCGGCGCGATCCTGCCCGCGTACGACCCGCTCTTCGACTCAGAGAAGATCCGGCACATCCTCGTGCGCCACGAGCAGGGTGCCGGCCACGCCGCACAGGGCTACGCCATGGTGACCGGCAAGGTCGGCGTCTGCATGGCGACCTCCGGCCCCGGCGCGACCAACCTCGTCACGGCGATCGCCGATGCCCACATGGACTCGGTCCCGATCGTCGCGATCACGGGCCAGGTGCCCAGCGGGGCGATCGGCTCGGACGCCTTCCAGGAGGCGGACATCCGCGGCATCACGATGCCGATCACGAAGCACAGCTTCCTCGTGACCGACGCCGACGAGATCCCGCTGGTCATCGCCGAGGCGTTCCACATCGCCAGCACGGGCCGGCCCGGTCCCGTCCTCGTCGACATCGCCAAGGACGCGCTGCAGGCGCAGACCACGTTCACCTGGCCGACCGAGCTCGCTCTGCCCGGCTACCGGCCCACGACGCGTCCTCACGGCAAGCAGGTCCGCGAGGCCGCGCGCCTGATCGCCGCGGCCGAGCGCCCGGTGCTGTATGTCGGCGGCGGCGTGATCAAGGCCGAGGCGTCGGCTGAGCTCAAGGTCCTCGCGGAGATGACCCAGATCCCGGTCGTCACGACGCTCATGGCTCGTGGCGCCTTCCCGGACTCCCACGAGCTGCACCTCGGCATGCCCGGCATGCACGGCACCGTCGCGGCGGTCGCGGCGCTGCAGAAGAGCGATCTATTGATCTCGCTGGGCGCCCGGTTCGATGACCGGGTCACCGGTCATCTGCCGTCGTTCGCGCCGCTGGCCAAGATCATCCACGCCGACATCGACCCGGCCGAGATCTCCAAGAACCGCACGGCCGACGTCCCGATCGTGGGCGACTGCCGTGAGGTCATCGCCGATCTCATCGCGACCCTGCAGAAGCAGGCGGCCGAGGACGGGGTCGAGGGCGACTTCGCGGCCTGGAAGGCCCAGATGCTGGGCATCAAGGAGCGCTACCCGGTCGGCTACGACAAGCCCGAGAAGGGCCTCGCGCCCCAGACCGTCATCGAGCGCATCAGCGCGATCGCCGGCCCGGAGGCGACCTACACCGCAGGCGTCGGGCAGCACCAGATGTGGGCCGCGCACTACGTCGACTTCGAACGCCCGCGCCAGTGGCTCAACTCCGGTGGCGCCGGCACGATGGGTTACGCCCTGCCGGCCGCGATGGGCGCCCAGGTCGGGCTCCCCGGCACGGTCGTCTGGGCGATCGACGGCGACGGCTGCTTCCAGATGACCAACCAGGAGCTCGCGACCTGTGCGATCGAGGGCATCCCGATCAAGGTCGCGGTCATCAACAACTCCTCGCTCGGCATGGTGCGCCAGTGGCAGACCCTGCTCTACGAAGGTCGCTACTCCAACACCGACCTCAACACCGGTCCGGAGTCGATCGGAGCGCGGCGCATCCCCGACTTCCTCAAGCTCGCAGAGGCGTACGGCTGCGTCGGCCTCCGCTGCGACAGCGAGGAGGACCTCGACGCGACGATCGAGAAGGCCATGGCCATCACCGACCGCCCGGTCGTGATCGACTTCGTCGTCGAGCGCGACGCGATGGTGTGGCCGATGGTGCACGCCGGCACGAGCAACGACGCCATCCAGATCGCCCGCGACCTGGCCCCCCAGTGGGACGAGGAGGACCTCTGACATGACATCTCATACGCTCTCCGTCCTGGTCGAGAACACCCCAGGTGTGCTCGCGCGCGTCTCGAGCCTGTTCATGCGCCGTGGCTTCAACATCGACTCGCTCGCGGTGGGTCCGACCGAGATCCCCGAGATCTCGCGGATGACGATCGTGGTCAACGTCGACGAGCTGCCGCTCGAACAGGTCACCAAGCAGCTCAACAAGCTCGTCAACGTCCTCAAGATCGTCGAGCTCGACTCGCACAGCGCAGTTGAGCGCGAGCTCATGCTGATCAAGGTCAAGACCGATGCCCAGACGAGGGGGCAGGTGCTGGAGACCGTCCAGCTCTTCAGGGCTAAAGTGGTCGACGTTGCCACCGATGCCGTGACGATCGAGGCGACCGGAGACGCGGGCAAGCTCACCGCGATGCTGAACGTTCTCGAACCATTCGGCATCCGCGAGATCGCCCAGTCGGGACGCGTGGCCATCGGCCGCGGATCCCGTTCCATCACAGACCGCACCCTTCGTGCCGTTCCCGGCACGCAAGCAGGCTGAACACTTCAAGGAGTACTACCCCGTGGCTGAACTGTTTTACGACGACGACGCAGATCTGAGCATCATCCAGGGCCGCCATGTGGCGGTCATCGGCTACGGCAGCCAGGGACACGCGCATGCGTTGAACCTGCGCGACTCCGGCGTCGACGTGCGGGTGGGCCTGCTCGAGGGATCCAAGAGCCGGGCCAAGGCCGAGGAGCAGGGTCTCCGCGTCCTCGGCGTCGCCGAGGCGGTCGAGGAGGCCGACGTCGTCGTCATCCTCACGCCCGACCAGGTCCAGCGGCACGTCTACGCCGAGTCGATCGAGCCCAACCTCGTCGACGGCGACGCCCTGGTCTTCGGACACGGCTTCAACATCCGCTTCGGCTACATCAAGCCGCCGGCCGGAGTCGACGTCACCTTGGTCGCGCCCAAGGCGCCCGGCCACACGGTGCGCCGTGAGTTCGTCGCCGGCCGTGGCATCCCCGACATCATCGGTGTCGAGCAGGACGCGACCGGCAAGGCGTGGGACCTCGCGCTCTCGTACGCCAAGGCCATCGGCGGCACCCGGGCGGGCGTCATCAAGACGACGTTCACCGAGGAGACCGAGACCGACCTGTTCGGCGAGCAGGCCGTGCTGTGCGGCGGTGTCTCCCACCTGGTCCAGGCCGGGTTCGAGACGCTGACCGAGGCCGGCTACCAGCCCGAGATCGCCTACTTCGAGGTGCTCCACGAGCTCAAGCTCATCGTCGACCTGATGTGGGAGGGCGGCATCGCCAAGCAGCGCTGGTCGATCTCCGACACCGCTGAGTACGGCGACTACGTCTCCGGCCCGCGCATCATCGACGCCTCGGTCAAGGAGCGCATGCAGGACGTGCTCAAGGAGATCCAGGACGGCACGTTCGCCTCGCGCTTCATCGCCGACCAGGACGCCGGCGCACCGGAGTTCCTGGCACTGCGCGAGAAGGAGGCCGGTCACTCGATCGAGGCCACCGGCAAGGTCCTGCGCTCGCACTTCTCGTGGAAGCAGCAGGACGCCGACTACGTCGACGGCCAGGCCGCGCGCTAGCCACAGCTCGAGCGACAGGGGCGTCACCGCATCAGCGGTGGCGCCCCTTCGTCGTCGTAGGCGCCCGGAGTTCAGCCGCTCCTCGCCTGATGTTCGTCCCGGCGCCGACCCTGCGTCGCCGTGGCCGACTTGGGTCGAGGCATGAATCGACTCCTGCCTTCCGTCTCCCGCCGTCCGCTTCGTCGCGCCCTCACCGGGGGCGCCGCGGTCGTCCTCGCCGCAGCCGTGGTCTCGCCGGCCGCAGCCTCGGCTCATCGGGGCCACGACCAACCGAGAACCCACGGCGGCCCACGGCTGCTGGCCAGGGCGCTCCTCTCCGCCGACTACCAGGCACCCGGCCCGCCCTCAGGCGCCCTGGCGACGCCGGCCAACGGCCGGAAGGGCCCGTTCCCCGGACAGGTGATACCCGGCTTCTCCGCGGCGATCGACAACGGCGACGGCACGTTCTGGGCGCAGCCGGACAACGGATTCGGTGCCAAGGGCAACTCGGCCGACTTCCTGCTCCGGCTCTATCTCGTCAAGCCGCAGTGGAAGACCGCCAGCGGCGGGGCCGGCAAGATCACGGTGCTGCGTCACATCACGTTGTCCGACCCGCGCCACAAGATCGACTTTCCGATCGTCAACGAGACCGGCAACGGGCGGCAGCTGACCGGCGACGACTTCGACATCGAGTCGGTCCAGCGCGGCCACGACGGATCCTTCTGGATCGGGGACGAGTTCGGCCCGTTCCTGCTGCATGCCGACTCGCACGGCCGCCTGCTCTCGGCCCCCGTGCCGTTCCCGCTCGGCAAGGCGCCGCAGAACCCGTACCTCGGCAGCGACCAGGCCAATGTGCAGGGCAGTGGTGGCTTCGAGGCGATGGCGCAGTCCAAGGACGGGCGCTACCTCTACCCGATCGTGGAGAAGGCCCTGATCAACGACACCGACAAGAGCCGGAGGATCATCTCGGAGTTCGACACGCGTACGGGCCACTACACCGGCAAGACCTGGAGCTACCGCGTCGACACGGACGCCAACCTCGCAGCTGACGCCCAGATGATCGCGCCGGGCCGGCTCCTCGTGCTCGAGCGCGACGACTTCGACGGTGCGAAGGCCGTGACCAAGCGGGTGTACGAGGTGAAGCTCGGCAAGCCCGGCGCGGACCGGCCCCTCGCGAAGTCACTCGTCGTGGACCTGCTCAAGATCTCCGACCCTCGGGGCATCAGCACCGGCGGCGGCTGGGGCACGGGTGCCCAGTTCTCGTTCGGCTTCCAGTCGGTCGAGACGCTCGTCCCGCTGTCGCACGGCCGGCTCCTGATCGCCAACGACAACAACTACCCGGGCAACTCCGCACGATTCCCCGGCACACCGGACGACACCGAGATGATCGTGATCGACCCCAAGAGGTGACAAACGCTGAGAGTGACGTTCGGGTCGTGAATCACCGTGCGAGGACGACCGAAACGTCACTCCCAGCGGGGGTCAGGCGATGAGTTCGAGGATGTCGGTCCGTTGGCGGCGGGAGTCGTGAGAGGTGTTGGCGACGACGTCGTCGTACGCGAGGCGCAGCCGCCGGACCGCCTCGGTCAACGTCTCGTGCGACTGCGTGTAGGGCAGCCGGAGATGCCGTTCGCCCGCCGTGCCCGCGTGGCTGAAGAAGCGCGGCCCTGGGGTCAGCAGCAGGCCGTGGCGGCTGGCGGCGGTGGTCAGCCGCGAGGACATGCGATCGGGGAGCGTGACCCAGAGGTTGAGGCCACCTGGGGGACAAGGAGCCTTGATGTCAGGGAGCTCGCGGGCGAGCTCTGCGAGCAGGTGGTCGCGGGCCGCTCGGAGCCGCGCCCGCCCGGCTGCCGCGGTCTGGCCGCCCTCGCCGAGCAGCTCGGCGAAGACCAGCTGGTCGAACGCCGACGAGCCGAGGTCGTCCATCATGCGGGCCTGGATGATCGGCATGATCGCGGCCTTGGGTGCGCGTATCCAGCCGACCCGGAGGCCACCCCAGAACGACTTGGAGGACGATCCGATCAGGAGTGCGCGGGAGCTGTACGTCGCAAAGACCGGGGGGAGCTCGATGCCGTCGAGGTTCATCTCGCGCAGCGACTCGTCCACGACCGGGACGACATCGTGCCGGCGCATCTCGTACGCCCACGCACCCCGTTCTGCGTCGCTCATGACGGCTCCGGTCGGGTTGTGGAAGTCCGGCACGAGATATGCCGCTCGATGCGACGAGCCGTCGAGCGAAGCTCGCAGGGCAGTCGGACTCCATGGTCGGTCGTCGATCGGCAGGGGAGTCAACCGGCCACCTGCTGCGACGAACGACTCGTGGGCGTGCGGATAGCTGAGGCCCTCGACCACGATCCGCTGACCCGGGTCCAGCAGGGTGCGGGCGAGCAGCGAGACCGCGCCCATCGCGCCGGCGGTCACGATGATCTGGTCCGGATCGGTCGGCAGGCCGCCGTCCGTGTAGCGCTGGGCGAGGGCTTCCCGCAGGACGGGCAAGCCGTCCGGCAGGTAGCCCGTCGTCGCCAACAGGCCTGGAAGCTTCTCGGCGGCTGCTTCGAATGCACGAGCCAGCCCAGGCGGACCCACCGGAGCCGAGTAGGTCAGCGCGATCGTGTCGGCGTCGTCATGCGTGATGATCACGCTGCTCGCGCTGGAGGCGGCCATGGGCAGATGGACGACACTGCCCGAGCCCTGTCGCGAGATCAGCAGACCTGAGTCGCGCAGCTCGGCGTAGGCGCGGCTCGTCGTCGTGCGACTGACCCCCATGGCCGTGGCGAGCTCGCGCTCGGAAGGCAACCGGCTGCCGTCGAGAATCCGGCCGTCGATCGCCAGGAGCCGGATGCGGTCCGCGATTTCGCGGTAGGCCGGGCCGGCGAAGTCCTTTGAGCCGAGGAGGGTGGCAAGGGACGCAGCAGCAAGCGAGGTTGTCACGAGGCCACTGTTTCACAATTGGCTATGTAACTCCATGCCAATTGGGTGCAATCTGGATACATGAACCAGATCATGCCCGTCCTCGTTCTCGCCGTTGCCGTGGTGGCCATGGCCGTCCAGCTCGTCCGTACGCTCCGCAGCGACGGCTACGGGCTGCGGCCTCCACCGCGCAGTCATCGAGAGGAGGTCGACCGCAAGAACCCGTACCGGAGTCTGGTGTGATGGCCGACATGGTCAACCGCCTTGCTCGTCTCCTCTTCGGCCTGAGCCTCTACGGCTTCACGATGGCGATGATGGTCGAGTCGACCCTTGGACTGGATCCGTGGGACGTCTTTCACGAAGGTCTGGCGCAGCACCTGCCGCTGACCTTCGGGCAGGTCGTCATCCTGGTGGGCGCCATCGTGCTCCTGCTGTGGATCCCACTGCGGCAGATGCCTGGGATCGGCACGGTCTTCAACGTCATCGTGATCGGACTTGCCGCAGACGCCGGCATCGCCGTGATCAGCCAGCCCGACAACCTGTGGTTGCGCGCTCTGCTGCTCGTCGGCGGTGTCGTCGGCAACGGCCTGGCGGGAGCGATCTACATCGGTGCCCAGCTGGGACCCGGCCCGCGCGACGGACTCTGGCTCGGCCTCGTACGCCGGACGGGACGCAGTGTGCGGTTCTGGCGCACGGTGATCGAGGTCGGCGTCCTGGCTGTTGGGTTCCTGCTGGGCGGAACGGTCGGCGTCGGCACGGTGCTCTACGCGCTGACGATCGGACCGATCGTCCAGTTCTTCCTGCCGCACATGCAGGCTCGTGCGTCAGACGGCCCGGGCCAGCCTCATTGGTCGGGGACGATCCGCAGGCGTGGCGTGTTGCGCACCGACGGGTGCGTGATGACCGGTCCAGACGTCGGGTCGGGCGAGGCGGAGTAGAGGCCCTGCGCCGAGTCGCACTCGAGAAGCTTCAGGTCAGCGAGCTGATCGACGTTCTCGACGCCCTCGGCCACGACCAGCAGCCCCGACCCGTGCGCCGCGTTGACGAGCAGCGCCAGGAGGTCGCGGGCGCCCGGCTCTTCTGAGTTGACCAGCGTCGTGTGGATCTTGATGGCGTCGGCCGGCAGGTGCTGGATCTGCCCGATGGAGGTGCGGCCCGTGCCGAAGTCGTCGATGCTGACGAACACGCCGGCGTGCCGCAGGGCACTCAGCGGGAGCGCGGCATTCGGTACGTCGACCAGGGCCATCTCGGTCGCGCCGATCGTCAGGCGATGGGGGGCGAGGTCGGCGTTCGCCAGCGCGTCCTCGACGTCCTGCACCAGGCCGGGGGAGGCGAGCGTGCGTCCCGAGACGCTGACCGTGACGGTGAGATCGCCGAATCGGTCGGGGTCGGATGCGGTCAGCTCTGCGAGCTCAGTGGTGGCCTGGCGGAGCGTCCAGCGATCGAGATCACAGATGAGGTCGGTGGCGGCGGCTATCGGCAGGAAGACCTCGGGTCGCTGCACGCCGCGAATCGGGTGCTTCCAGCGGAGCTGCGCCTCGTATCCCTCGACGAACTGCGTGTGCACGGCAACGACGGGCTGGTAGTGGATCGCGATGTCGCCGGCGGCGAGGGCTGCCCGCAGCTCCGCCTCGAGCGCGACGCGCTCGTGCAGCTCGGAACGCAGGCGATTGTCGAACACCTCGATCCGACCCCGGCCGGACGCCTTGGCCCGCCTGATCGCGACGTTGGCCTCGTGCAACAGCCGGTCGGGCTCGGTGCCGCCGTCCATGCTGGTCGTGGCGCCGATGCTCGCGCTGACGGTGACCCTCACGCCCGACACGTCGATCGGCTGGTTGATCGTCCGGAGCAGGTGCGCGGCAAGGATCATCGCGTCGTGCTCTGAGGCGACCGAGTCGATCAGGACCACGAACTGGTCGCCGCCCAGCCGACCCACGGCATCGACGTCGCGCACGAGGCCACGCAATCGCTGGCCGACGCTCCGGAGCACCAGGTCGCCGATCCCGTGGCCGAACCGGTCGTTGATCTCGTCGAAGTCGTCGAGGTCGACGACCAGGAGGCCGACCGAGCTGCCGTCGCGCCGACCGCGGCGCAGTGCAGCGCCGATCTGCTGGCGGATGTAGGGACTGTTGGACATCCCGGTCAGGGCGTCGTGGGAGGCCTCGTGGAACAGGTCGGTGCGCAGCTGGTCCCGCTGCTGCGCCGTGGCGCGGATCTCCTCGATGTTGTAGGCCATGCGCGCCACCACCAGCAGTGACAGGACGCTCGCTCCCAGGACCACGGTCCAGGTGTCGACGTGCAGCCCGCTGGTCAGGCTGGCGACCACGAGGGCGGGAGCGATGAGCATCGCCGCGGCGAGCACCGCGAGTCGGCGGGCGGTGAAGGGTGCTGTCCTTCCCGTCGGCGAGGCGAGCTGCGTCATGGTCGGGTGCAGCGACGCGGCACCCCACAGGACGTACGAGCCGAGCCACAGCACGTCGAGCACGATCCAGTAGTCCGTGGTCTCCGTGGCGAAGAGAGTGTCGGCGATGATCAACGGCACGATCGCGGCGATCAACAGCCGGAATGCCGGTGACCGCGTGCCCGGTGCTGCGACCAGGCGTACGACGAGGGCCAGCAGGATGATGTCTCCCGCTGGGTAGGCCGCCGCGATGGCCCGCTCGAGCCACGGAGTGCCCGAGTCGTCGACGATCGGGTCCGCGACGAAGACCCACGCAAGCAAGCCGACGCCGAGCGTGACGATGGCGCTGTCGATCAGCCCGGCAGGGTCGCGTTCGGGTCGGCGGCTGTGGACCAGCACCGCGAGACCACCGGCCAGCAGCGGATAGGCCGAGAGGTACGCCAGGTCGGAGGCGGCCGGGCTGGTGCGGACGAGGTTGGGCAGGTCGTAGAACAGATCGCCGGCGACCCAGGCCGCCTGACCGGCTGCCATGAGGTACCAGGGCATCGCCTTGAGGGGCTTGTTGACTCGCACGCCGATCAGGATCGCCGCGACGCACGAGGCGCCGATCGCGAAGTAGACCGGCGTCGACGGCGAGAGGAGATAGATCGCGATCGCGATCGTGCCGCCGACGAGGTAGATCCGGGTCATGGGCGCTCCTTCCGCGTCGATGCCGGCCACGTGTTTCAGGACCTCCATCTTGTCCCACATCCCGCACCGAGACGTGCTGTCCTCGTCACATTTCGCCATTCCTGCGGGATTTCACGCGTGAGGAGTCGCACACCGGCTGACACGGCACGCTCGCGCCGGTACGTTTCTCGCAACGTGGTCACCTCCCGGTGGTCCGGTGTCGAGGGGGTGCACGCGCGTGGCTGACGTACCGATCGGCAGGGCACGCCGCCTTCCGCCCGAGCTCGCGATGCTGCGTATCAGCAACGCTCGCCACCGATTGCCGGCGGTGTTCGGCACGGGTCTGCTCATCGTCCTCGCGATCGGGGTCATGGTCGGCGGCGGCATCTTCTCGCTGGCCGGCACCCAGGCGGCCACGATGGCCGGCCCGGCCGTGATCGTCTCGTTCATCATCGCGTCGGTCGTGTGCCTGCTGGCCGCGCTGTCGTACGCCGAGCTGTCCTCGACGATCCCCACGGCCGGCAGCGTCTACACATTCGCCTACGTCGCGTTCGGTGAGCTCTGGGCGTGGATCGTCGGATGGGCGCTCGTGCTGGAGCTCGTCGTGGCAGCAGCCGTCGTGTCGCGCATCTGGGCGTCCTACTTCACCGCCACGCTCGACGGGTTCGACATCGGCATCCCGACGTTCCTGGCCGAGCACTCGCAGGTCGACAAGGGGACTGGATGGATCGCGGCGGCACTCGTGGTCGTCCTCATGCTCCTGGTCATGACGGGGGCCAAGCTCACGGGACGCGTGCTGGCCATGATCGTCGCGGCCAAGCTCATCGCCGTGGTGCTGGTCATCGCGGTCGGCGCCCGCCACGTCGACAAGGCCAACTACTCGCCGTTCGTGCCCGACGTCAAGGAGGGCGCCGGTGCCAGCGGAACCGTCCTGCAGAGCCTGCTCGGGGGAGCGGGGGACGCGTTCGGCGTGATGGGCATCTTCACGGCGGCCGGCGCGATCGTCTTCTCGTTCATCGGCTTCGACCTGATCGCCACCGCGGCCGAGGACGCCAAGGATCCCCGCCGATCGATCCCTCGCGCGATGCTGGCGTCGATCGGGATCGTCACGGTCCTGTACGTCGCCATGGGTGCCGTCCTCGTCGGACTCCGCCCCTACGGCGAGCTCAACACCGCCGCGCCGGTCTCGGACGCTCTGCGCGCCGCAGGTTCGCCGGGCTGGAGCGCCAACGTCATCAACATCGGCGCCTTGTTCGGGTTGACGACCGTCGTCCTGGTGGTGCTCATCGCGCAGAGCCGCGTGCTGTTCGCGATGGGGCGTGACGGGCTGCTGCCCCGCGGCCTCGCGCACGTCGGCGCCGGCTCGTCACCGTCACGGGCGGCTCTGGTCGCCGGGCTCGCGGCTGCCGCGTTGGCCCTGGATCCCGGCACGGTCAAGCGTGCGGACCTGCTCGTCCTGGGCACCCTGTTCGCGTTCGCCTTCTGCGCCGTCGGGGTCATCCGGCTGCGCAAGTCGCAACCGGACCTGGAACGCGGTTTCCGGGTCCCGCTGGTTCCGTTCGTCCCGATCGTGTCGCTGCTGGCGACGCTGTGGCTGTCGCTCAACCTGGCAGGGAGGACGTGGCGCGACTTCGCGATCTGGATGGTGGTCGGGCTCCTCCTCTACTTCGCCTATGGGCGAGGCCACAGCGCCCTGGGCAATCGGGAGGTGCTGCCTCCTGCTCCGCCCGAGCCGGAGCCAGGGCCGCCGGGCTCACGGCCGCCGGGCGCCCACCGAGCCGGATATCGCTAGCGCCGCGTCGCGATGATCAGCGAGGCGTCGACGTCGATCAGCATCTCGACTGCGGCGAACCGCTCATCGGTGAGCCACTGCTCGCGGACCGTGTCGACCCGGCCCTCGACGATCGGCGGCCAGAACGCTGACGGCACGAAGTCGTCGAGCACCGCGATGCCACCCGGCTCGAGCAGGTCGGCGATGACGTCGATGTCCTGCATGACCTCGCGGACGTCGACGAACAGCAGCGAGAACGGGGCGTACTGCTCGAGGGTCGACCAGTCCCCGGCGATGACGTCGACGTTGTCGGTGTCGGCGAAGATCTTCTGCACGTCGCCGGCGAGTGCCGGGTCGAGCTCGGCGCTGACGACCCGGGCGTCCTTGGGCGCGCCGCTGGAGAGCCAGGCGGAGCCGACCCCGCAGCCCGTGCCGAGCTCGGCCAGAGTGCCGGTGCGGGAGGCGGCCAGCGAGGCCAGGAGTCGGCCGGTCTCGTTGCGGATCGACGTGATGAACCCGCGCTGGCGGGACAGGTCGAGAGTGCTCGAGACGAGCGCGGGGACTTCGGCGGGTGCACTCACCTGGCCAGTCTGTCACGATCCGCGGACAGAGCACGCCCGTCTCGTCTCGGGCGTTGAGACGCCGCCCACGTTTGCCGGACACGAGCGTCATGCGCCCCTAGACTGGCGAAATCATGCGGAAGCAGCTCGTAGTAATCGCTTGCCGCGGCAGGGCCTCTTAGGGCTACACCCTGCCGCGGAGTTTCGGCGTTGGCCCGCCGTTCCGCCGCAGGGTTGCTGATCATGATCTGATCGCTCGCTTTCGTACTCTCCTCGGATGATCTCCGGACATGTGTCTGGTGGAACGGCGGACCCGCGCCGGACCCCGCTCCCGTCCACACCGAAGGAGATCGCCATGGAACCCCAGCTGATGGAGTGGGGCCCCGCGCACCTGCGCGACGAGGCCTCGACCCCCGAGTTCGAGTCGTCCGAACGACCCGACGACAACTGACCACATACCAAGACGCAGGTTTCATATCCTGAGACTGTCCCACCTAGAATGACGACATGACTCGCTCGTTTTCCCTTGCAGTGGTGCCCGGAGACGGCATCGGACCCGAAGTGACCGCACAGGCTCTCCAGGTCCTCAACCTCGTCGCCGCCGACCACGATGCCGCGTTCACCAGCACCGAGTACGACCTCGGCGCCAAGCGCTGGCACGCCACGGGGGAGACCCTGCCCGACTCGGTCCTCGAGGAGATCCGCGGCCACGACGCGATCCTGCTCGGCGCCGTGGGCGACCCGAGCGTCCCGTCCGGCGTCCTCGAGCGCGGCCTCCTGCTCAAGCTGCGCTTTGCCCTCGACCACTACGTCAACCTGCGGCCCTCCAAGCTGTTCGCCGGCGTCCCGACGCCGCTTGCCAACCCCGGCGCGATCGACTTCGTCGTCGTGCGCGAAGGCACCGAGGGTCCCTATGTCGGCAACGGTGGTGCGATCCGCGTCGGCACTCCTCACGAGCTCGCGACGGAGGTCAGCATCAACACGGCCTACGGCGTCGAGCGCGTCGTCCGTGACGCCTTCGCCCGCGCCCAGGCTCGCCCGCGCAAGAAGCTGACGCTGGTGCACAAGAACAATGTGCTGGTCCACGCCGGCCACCTCTGGACGCGCACGGTCGACGCCATCGCACCTGAGTTCCCGGACGTCTCGGTCGACTACCTGCACGTCGACGCCGCGACGATCTTCCTCGTCACCGATCCCGGCCGGTTCGACGTCATCGTCACCGACAACCTCTTCGGCGACATCCTCACCGATCTCGCCGCCGCGATCACCGGCGGCATCGGCCTGGCCGCCAGCGGCAACGTCAACCCCGACCGCACGGCGCCCAGCATGTTCGAGCCCGTCCACGGCTCTGCACCCGACATCGCCGGCCAGCACAAGGCCGATCCCACGGCCGCGATCCTCTCCGGTGCCCTCCTGCTCGAGCACCTCGGCGTTCCCGAAGCAGCCGCGCGCATCAGCTCGGCTGTCGAGGCGGACATCGCCGCGCGCGGCGCTGCTCCTCGCAGCACCGAGGAGGTGGGAGAGGCCATCGCATCACGTGTGGCCGAGGGCGTAGCGGTCGGTTAATGACCGCTTACCTTTGACCCCAGAAAGTACTAACGTGATTACTATGACTTCCAACCTTTTCGCGAGCAGGTTCGAGCCCAACCCCGCCGCGAAGACCGACGCCCAACGTGAGGCCATCCTCGCCAACCCAGGCTTCGGCAACCACTTCACCGACCACATGTTCCTGGCCGAGTGGACGCCCGACACCGGCTGGGCCGATGCCCGCGTCGTGCCCTACGGCCCGCTCATGCTCGACCCGGCGACCGCCGTGCTGCACTACGCGCAGGAGATCTTCGAGGGCCTCAAGGCGTACGTCCACGACGACGGCTCGATCTGGCTGTTCCGCCCCGAGGCCAACGGCGAGCGCATGCAGCGCTCGGCTCAGCGACTGGCTCTGCCTGAGCTGCCGCTCGACTGGTTCCTCGGCTCGATCCGCGACATCGTCGCCGCTGACCGCGCGTGGGCGCCGTCAGGAGGGGAGAAGAGCCTCTACCTGCGGCCGTTCATGTTCGCCTCCGAGGTCTTCCTCGGCGTGCGCCCGAGCCAGCACGTGACCTACTCGGTCATCGCATCGCCGGCCGGTGCCTACTTCCCCGGCGGGGTCGAGGCCGTGTCGATCTGGCTGTCGTCCGAGTACTCGCGCGCCGGCGCCGGGGGCACCGGCGCGGCCAAGTGCGGTGGCAACTACGCCGCCAGCCTGCTCCCGCAGCAAGAAGCCGCCCAGCACGGGTGCGCCCAGGTGGCGTTCCTGGACTCCACGGAGCACAAGTGGGTCGAGGAGCTCGGCGGCATGAACCTGTTCTTCGTCCACGCCGACGGCTCGATCGTCACCCCGGAGCTGACCGGCTCGATCCTCGAAGGCGTCACGCGTGACTCGATCATGCAGATCGCCCGCGACCTCGGCTACGACGTGGTCGAGCGCCGGGTGAGCATCGACGAGTGGCGTGATGGCACGGCCGACGGCTCGATCACCGAGGTGTTCGCGTGCGGCACGGCCGCGGTCGTGACACCCGTCAGCTCGCTCAAGTGGGAGGGCGGCGAAGCGGTCAGCGGCGACGGTGAGACCGGCAAGGTCACGACCGACATCCGCTCGGCGCTCGTCGACATCCAGTACGGCCGCGCGGCCGACCGGCACGGTTGGCTGACGCAAATCGTCCCCGCGTAGCCGAGGCGCTTGCGCCTCGTTTCGCAACCATTGGCCGAGCGGAGCGAGGCAAGTGCCCGGGCGAAGCCCGGCAGCGACGAAGTCGCTGAAGCGAGGAGCGCAGCGAGTCGCGCACTGTACTGGCCAGTACAGTCATCCCCTTCCGCATGTGATCACCGGATTGCTCTATGGTCGCCATGTGGGGCTCAACGACGCGCCCCGTACTGGAGGCTGTTCATGACCATTGCCACGCGTTCCGAACACGACCTGATCGGCGACCGTGACGTCCCGCTCGAGGCCTATTGGGGAGTGCACACACTCCGCGCGCTCGAGAACTTCCCCATCACCGGCATCCCGATCGGCACGAGTCCGTTCCTCGTCGAGGCACTGGCAGCCGTCAAGGAGGCCGCGGCGAGCGCCAACCACGATCTCGGCCTGCTGGACGACGAGAGGTTCGCCGCGATCCGCGACGCCTGCGAGGAGATCCGCAGCGGCGAGCTGCACGACGAGTTCATCGTCGACGTGATCCAGGGCGGCGCCGGCACGTCGACCAACATGAACGCCAACGAGGTCATCGCCAACCGCGCCCTCGAGCTGATGGGGCACAAGAAGGGCGACTATCACGTCATCCACCCCAACGAGCACGTCAACCTGAGCCAGTCGACCAACGACGTCTACCCGACGGCGGTCAAGATCGCGATCATCCTGGCGACGCACGCCCTGCTCGATGCCATGGCCATCCTCGAGGCCTCGTTCGCGGCCAAGGCCGACGAGTTCCACGACGTCCTCAAGATGGGCCGCACCCAGCTGCAGGACGCCGTGCCGATGACGCTGGGCCAGGAGTTCCGGACGTACTCGCTGATGATCTCCGAGGACCGGAGCCGGCTGTCCGAGGCGGTGCTGCTGCTGCACGAGATCAACCTCGGCGCGACGGCGATCGGCACGCAGCTGAACGCACCGGAGGGCTACGTCCCCGCAGCGTGCGAGCACCTGTCGCGGATCACCCGGCTCCCGCTCGAGAGCGCGGTCGACCTGATCGAGGCGACGCAGGACTGCGGAGCCTTCGTGCAGCTCTCGGGCACGCTCAAGCGCGTCGCGGTCAAGCTGTCCAAGATCTGCAACGACCTCCGGCTGCTGTCGTCCGGCCCGCGCGCCGGCTTCAACGAGATCAACCTCCCCGCCGTGCAGGCCGGGTCGAGCATCATGCCCGGCAAGGTCAACCCGGTGATCCCCGAGGTCGTCAACCAGGTCGCGTTCCAGGTCATCGGCCACGACATGACGGTCACGATGGCCGCCGAGGGTGGCCAGCTCCAGCTCAACGCGTTCGAGCCGGTCATCTGCTACTCGCTGTCGGCCGGCATCTCCCGGTTGCGCGAGGCGATCCTGGTGCTCGCGACCCGTTGCGTCGACGGCATCACCGCCAACGTCGAGCTGCTGCGCAGCGAGGTCGAGAACTCGATCGGCCTGGTGACCGCCCTCAACCCCTACATCGGGTACGCCGCGGCCACCGACGTCGCGCAGGAGGCGCTCGCCACCGGTCGTGGAGTCGCCGAGATCGTCCTCGAGCGTGGCCTGCTGCCGCCCGAGAAGCTCGAGGCGATCCTGCGCCCCGAGACCTTGGCGCACCTGGCGCCCAAGCGGACCCAGCACGAGGACCGGTGACCTAGGCCCTGCGTCAGGGGGCGAACAGGGTCTCGGCGGGGTCGCCGTCGAGCGTGACGACGAGGACCTCGTCGTCGGGGTCGTACGCGATGTCGACGTCGATCGATCGTCCCTTGGGCGTCGTGGCGGCCTGGGCGTCGCCGAGGCCGTACGCGATGTCGCGCAGGGTGACGGTGGCGCCGCCGACCGGATCGTTGGCCGGCCACTCAGCGAGCAGGCGGTGGACCAGCCCGGCCAGGACCGCGCTGTACATCGCGTGGGCCGACTCGTCGACGCCCTCGACCACGATCTCGGGCAGGCCGAACGACCTCAGGCCCACGCGTGCGGAACCGCCCGTCTGACAGCTCCTGGTAGTCGACGGTGTACCACTGCGTCGCGTGGGCGAGGGAGACCTCGTCGGACCGCAGCTCGACGACGCGCGGGATGCTCAGGTCGATCACGACGCCGTCGTTCTCCTCGGCGAGCAGGAGCGCGTCGATCCGGGCGTCGCGGATCGCGAATGCGGCATCCTCGAGGGTCGTCTGGCGCAGGATCAGCTGCTGGTGCGGGCGCGAGCGCAGGCGACGCATGGCGACTTCGGACGAGCCGTAGTGCCGCAGCAGCTCGGGGGAGGGTGGGGCGATGAGGTCCTCGGACTCGAGGGGCTCCGCGGTCATGACGGCGTACATGACGCTCGGCTCCACATCGAGTGGGACGGGTCTGGCGGTCATAGGTCGATCAGTCTAGACTGAGCCGCATGCAGAGCATCTCGATCATTATCGACAGGCGCGCCGGGCACTGAAACCAAGCCCCCGACGCGCTGCCTCCCATGTTCTGGGGGGCATTTTTTATGTCAGCACAGCCAGACCGAGACGCCGACCGGACCGAAGGACACCGCAGTGAACGCAGGACACCAGAGCGTGAGCGACTTCCACGTCTACGACACGACGATGCGCGACGGCGCCCAGCAGGAGGGCCTCAACCTCTCCGTGCAGGACAAGATGCACATTGCGCGCTATCTCGACGAGCTCGGCGTCGGCTACATCGAGGGCGGCTGGCCCGGCTCGAACCCCAAGGACACCGAGTTCTTCGCCCTCGCGGCCAAGGAGCTCGACCTCAAGCACGCGACGCTCGCGGCGTTCGGAGCGACTCGCCGCGCCGGCGTCCAGGCGTCGGAGGATCCGCTGATCCAGGCGCTGCGCGACTCCGGCGCGTCGGTCGTCACGCTGGTCGCCAAGAGCCATGACCGCCACGTCACCGAAGCCCTGCGCACGACGCTCGAGGAGAACCTCGCGATGGTGCGCGACACCGTGACCTACCTGCGCGAGGAGGGGCAGCGCGTCTTCGTCGACCTCGAGCACTTCTTCGACGGCTATCGCGCCAATCGTGACTATGCCCTCGAGGTCGTACGCGCTGCGGGTGACGCGGGCGCCGAGGTCGTCATCTTGTGCGACACCAACGGCGGGATGCTGCCGCACTGGGTCACCGACATCGTCACGGACGTCGCCAAGACCGGCGTACGCCTGGGCATCCACGCCCACAACGACACGGGCTGTGCCGTCGCCAACTCCATGGCGGCGGTCCAGGCGGGTGCCACGCACGTGCAGGGCTGCGTCAACGGCTACGGCGAGCGCACGGGCAACGCCGACCTCATCACGTGCGTCGCCAACCTCGAGCTCAAGCTCGGCATGACGGTCCTCCCAGAGGGCTCACTGGCCGACGCGTCGCGGATCTCGCACGCGATCGCGGAGATCACGAACTATCCGCCGTCCGCCCGCCAGCCCTACACCGGGGTCTCGGCGTTCGCGCACAAGGCCGGACTGCACGCGAGCGCGATCCGGGTCGACCCCAACCTCTACCAGCACATCGACCCGGCACTGGTCGGCAACGACATGCGACTGCTGGTGTCGGAGATGGCCGGGCGGGCGACGATCGAGCTCAAGGGCAAGGAGCTGGGCTTCGACCTCGCGAACGATCCGGTTCGTCTGGCCCGCGTCACCGACCGGGTCAAGGCCATGGAGCAGGCCGGCTACACGTTCGAGGCCGCTGACGCCTCGTTCGAGCTGCTGCTTGCCGAGGAGATGGACGGCGTACGCCCGTCGTACTTCGACGTCGAGTCGTGGCGGGTGCTGGCGGAGTCCGCTCGTGGCGACGATGCCGTGGCCGAGGCCACCGTCAAGCTGGTTGCCGGCGGCGTACGCCTGGCCGTGATCGGCGAGGGCAACGGTCCCGTCAACGCGCTCGACCACGCCTTGCGCCAGGCGATCGAGCAGGTCTATCCCGACGTGGCCCGGTTCCACCTGATCGACTTCCGGGTCCGCATCCTCGACCAGGGTCACGGCACCGACGCGGTCACCCGTGTCCTGATCGAGACCTCCGACGGCAAGGACTCGTGGGTCACGGTCGGCGTCGGCGCCAACATCATCGAAGCGTCGTGGGAGGCCTTGGTCGACGCACTGACGTACGGCCTGCGCCGTCACGGCGTGGCCTCGCGCACCAACGGCTGACGGATTGACCCGGTCTGCCGGCGCTGGGACCGTGTGGGGGTGAACGTGCCCACGCGCCGGCTCGTGGTTGCCCTGCCGGTCGTCCTGACGGTCGTGATCGCGATCGCCATCGGAGCGCTCGTCATCGTGCAGGACCAGCGGCAATCGGCGCAGGTGTCGGAGGCCGAGACGGTCGCGCAGGACTACCTCGCGAGCGTCGAGAAGTTCCGCTCCTCGGTGATCGCCAAGGTGGAAGCGGCCGACGCTGGAGACCCGGGAGCGCTGAGCAAGGTCGTCGATCGGGCGATCGCCCGACCGCCGCACCTCGGCGACGCGCCGGCATACGGTCGCGAGCACTCGACGTCGTACGCCGAGGCCGCGCAGACCGAGGCGACCGTGCTCCGTCCCTTCAGACGACTCAGCGCGACCCTTCGCGAGGCCGACGGTGCCCTGGCGTTCATCCAGGCGGCGCGCAAGGTGCTGGAGCTCCGGGCGACCGACTACGTCGGCTACGGGTTCATCACGACCAGCACGAGGGTCAGGGCCGAGCTCATCCCGGCGTTCGTCCGGGCACGCGACGAGTTCGACCGTGCGGCGGTGCCGAAGGGCAAGGCGGAGCTGGCGAAGAAGGTGCACGATGCGGCGCAGTACGTCATCGACCAGGCGACGTTGCTCGCCGAGCGGATCGAGAACCGGCAGAACTTCTCCTTCAGCTATCGCGAGGAGTTCCAGGCGGTCGCCGACGCCGTGAGCGACTACGCCACCCAGGTCAAGGGCGACATCGCCGAAGCCGTCGCGGGCGTGACCGCCGACGCGTAGACAACCGGTCTTCGATAGCGTTGCGCGCATGGACTCCCGGGGGAAACGCAACATCATCATCGCCAGCATCGTCGCCGCCAGCCTGCTGGTCGTGGCGGTCATCGGGACGACGGCCTTCTTCGTCGTCCGCCACCAGAACCGTCAGGACGACGTCGCCGAGGCCGCACGCGTCGCCACGACTTTCAACAAGAAGGTCTCGGCCTACCGCTCGTCGGTCGAGCAGGCGCTCAACACCCGGCAGCTGGATGACGCCCAGAGGATCAAGGTCGCGTTCGACGAGGCCGTCGTCAAGACCCCCAAGCTCGGTGACGCGCCCGAGTGGGGCAAGACGCACTCCAAGTCGTACATCGCGGCGGTCAAGTCCCAGAAGACGCTCAAGGAGCCGTACGACGACGTCGCGAAGGTGCTCGACGAGGCCGTGGTCGGCCAGCCCTTCGTCAAGGCCGCGAAGTCCGCGCTCAAGGTGCAGATCAACGACTACGTCGGCAAGGGCAAGTACTTCTACAACGGCTCGGTGTTCCGCAACAAGCTGGTGCCCGGGTTCCAGAAGGTCATGACGAAGTTCGACAAGGTCCCGGTCCCCGAGGGTCGCGAGTCGGTCGCGCGCAAGGTGCACGCCGCCCTCAACGGCATCATCAAGGATGGCAAGAAGGCTGCGGCTGAGCTCGATGCGGGCCGGAGCACCTTGATCAACGCGCGGTCGGAGTACTTTGCGGCCAGCACTGCCGTGCTGACGTACGAGCGTTCGCTGGAGTCGCGCCTCGAGGCGGCGATCCAGAAGGCCGCTTCGGTCGTCAGCGGGCAGTCCTCGACATAGGCGTGTGCAGGATGCCGGCCTCGTAGTAGTCGTCGCCGGAGCGTACGTAGCCGAACGTCTCGTACCAGCGCTCGAGGTATGACTGGGCGTTGAGCTGCAGCTCGCCGTCACCCCACAGGCGTGACACCTCGGCCATGAGCTGGCCCGACAGGCCTCGGCCGCGTTGGTCCTTGCGGGTGCAGACCCTGCCGATGTGTCGTACGCCGTCGTCGCCGACGTAGACACGCAGATAGCTCGTCGGACCGTCGGCATCCGCGAACCACAGGTGGGTCGTGGTGGGCTGCAGGTCGCGGCCGTCGACGTCCTCCTCCTCGACCTGCTGCTCGACGGCGAAGACGGCATCGCGGATCTTCCAGATGTCGTAGACGTCCTGCGCGGTCAGCGCATCACCGGTCACGCAACGCAGGCCCATGACCCCAGCGTAGAAGTACCGTCATCAGATGAGGACGTCGGTGGACGAGGCGATGCGCGCCGTGCCGCGCGAGCACTTCCTGCCGCCGGAGCAGCAGCGTTCTGCCGACCTCGACCAGGCGCTCGAGGTCGGGCACGGACAGACCTGTTCCCAGCCGTCCACCGTCGCAGACATGTTGCAGCTGCTCGACGTGCAGCCCGGCATGCGCGTGCTGGACGTCGGCTCGGGCACCGGGTGGACGACGGCCCTGCTGGGGCATCTGGTCGGGCCGGACGGCTGCGTCATCGGGTGCGAGATCGTGCCGGAGCTCGTCGAGCGGGGACGGGCGAATCTCGCGGGGGAGGACATGCGCTGGACCCGCATCGAGGCGGCCGAGCACGGCACGCTCGGCCGACCCGAGAACGCACCGTACGACCGGATCCTCGTCTCGGCGATGAGCGACAGCCTGCCGTACGAGCTGGTGGAGCAGGTCGGGCCCGGCGGGATCCTGGTCATCCCCGTGGCGGGCTCGATGACGCGCGTGATCGTCGACGCTGCCGACGTGCCGAGGATCAGCCGGCACGGGACCTATCGCTTCGTGCCGCTGATCCGCTAGCCCCTGGCAGCGACGCAGGTGTTGCACGTGCCGAAGATCTCCAGCGTGTGCGCGACGTCCTGGAAGCCGTTCTCGTCGGCGATCTTGTCGGCCCAGCGCTCCACGGTCGGCCCCTCGACCTCGACCGTACGTCCGCAGGAGCGGCACACGAGGTGATGGTGGTGTCCGGCGCTGCACTGGCGGTAGAGCACCTCGCCGTCGTCGTTCCGCAGCGCGTCGACCTCGGCCGCGTCGGCGAGCACCTGCAGGCTGCGGTAGACCGTCGACAGGCCGACCGACTCGCCGCGCTGCTTGAGGATGTCGTGGATCTCCTGTGCGCTGGCAAAGCCGTCGAGGTCCTCGAGGATCGCGACGACGGCGCGGCGCTGGCGGGTGTTGCGGGGTGCTTCGACCATCAGGTGTCTCCTCGTGCGAAATCTACTGGGTGGCGGTGGCCGCGAAGCCGTCTCGTTGCTGCGCCGAACAACGCGGCCACGGCGAACACGGCGAGGGCGAGCATGACGATCGTCGGCCCGGGCTGGGTGTTGATCTCATAGCTCGACACGACGCCACCGACGGCGGCGAACAGGCCGATCGCCATCGCCGCGGCATGCGTCGTGCGGAAGCTGCGGGTCAGCTGTTGCGATGCGGCAACAGGTACGACCATCAGCGCGGAGACGAGCAGGAGCCCGACCGTGCGCATCGCGACGGTGATCGTCACGGCAGCGAGCACCGCGATCAGGATGCTGTAGACGCGTACGGGGACGCCGCTGACCCGCGCGTGCTCCTCGTCCTGGCACACCGCGAAGAGCTGCGGCGAGAGGCCGACGGCGAGGCCGATGACGAGCACGGCGAGGATCGCGACGATCTTGAGGTCGCCGTCGGACACCGTCGTGATCGAGCCGAACAGGTAGCTGTTGAGAGCGTTCGCGCTCTCGTCTGCGAGGTTCGTCAGGAGCACGCCACCGGAGAGCCCGCCGTAGAACAGGATCGCGAGGGCCACATCGCCGCTCGTACGGCCGAACATGCGCAACAGCTCGATCACGACGGCGCCCACGATCGCGACGGCGACAGCAGTCAGGACTGGCGCGATGCCGGTGAGCAGACCGAGCGCGACACCCGTCAGTGCGACGTGTCCGATGCCGTCACCCAACAGCGCGAGGCGACGCTGCACGAGGAACGTGCCGATCGCGGGAGCCGCGAGGCCGGTGAACACCGCAGCGATCAAGGCCCGCTGCATGAACTCGTAGCCCAGCATCTCGGTCATCTCCACACCCCTTCGCCGGTGAGGCCTTCGGGGATGGGCGGCTGCCCGGTGTGCGCGTGGACGTGGGCGTGGTCCTCACCGACGAGGCCCTCGCAGGGACCTTCGTACGCGACCTCGCCGGCGTGCAGCACGATGGCGCGATCGATCAACGGGCGCAGCGGGCCGAGCTCGTGGGCGACGAGCAGCACCGATGTGCCCTCGTGCACGAGACCGCCGAGCAGCTCGGCGAGTGACTCCTGGTTGTCGTGATCCACCCCGGCCGTGGGCTCGTCCATGATCAGCAGCTCGGCCTGCGAGGCCAGGGCGCGTGCGATGAGCACGCGCTGCTGCTGGCCCCCCGACAGCTCGCTGAGCGACGAGCGATGACGGTCCGGCAGTCCCACCCGCGAGATCGCGGCATCGACGGCTGCGGCGTCGGCCTTGGTGCTCCAGCCGAACAGGCGCCGGTGGGCGAGCCGTCCGCTCATCACGACCTCGTGGACGGTCGCAGGCACGCCGGCGACGGCCCGCGAGCGTTGCGGGACGTAGCCGAGCCGGTGCCGGTCGTGGAAGCGGTCCAGCGGCGTGCCGAACAGCTCGACCGTGCCGCTGCTCATCGGCACGAGGCCCGTGGCGGCGCGGACGAACGTCGACTTGCCCGAGCCGTTGGCGCCCAGCAGCGCCACGAACTCGCCGGCGGACACGTCGAGGTCGACCTGTCGCAGGACAGGCCGACCATCGAGTGCCACGCTCACGCCGCGTGCCTTCAGCGGCTGCGTGCTGTCAGTGCTCATGTGCAGGAGTTCGCCTTCCTCAGGGTCTCGAGGTTCTTGCGCATGAGCGTCAGGTACGTCTGGTCCTTGGTCGCGTCGGACAGGCCCTCGATGGGATCGAGCGTAGCGGTCGTGGCGCCGGTCTCCTTGGCGATCGTGTCGGCGATCGCCGGGCTCACCAGCTCCTCGGTGAAGATCGTGGTGATCTTCTCCTTGCGGACGAGGTCGGTGATGTCGGCGAGCTGCGACGGCGACGGCTCGTTGGAGGGGTCGATGCCGGCGATCGGCACCTGCGTCAGGTCGTAGCGGGCCGCGAGGTACTGGAACGCGGCATGGCTCGTGACGATCGTGCGGGACTTGCAGGTCTTGAGCCCGGTGGCGAAGTCGGTGCCGAGGGTCTGCAGGTCGGAGACCAGCTTCGAGGCGTTGGCGGCGTAGTCGGCCGCGTGATCGGGATCGACGGCCGACAGCTTGGCCTCGACTGCCTTGGTCACGGCAACCATGTTCTCCGGGTCCAGCCACGTGTGCGGGTCCACGTCACCGTGGTCATGACCGTGGCCCTCCTCCTCGGCGCCCGCCTGGAGCGGCTTGAGCTTGACGACGGACGCGACGTCGACCGTGTCCTTCGTCGGCCGGTCGGCCTGCTTGACCGCGTCATCCACCGCCGCCTGGAAGTGCTTCTCGTAGATCACGAGATCGGCGCCTTGCACAGCGCCGACCTGCTTGGGCTTGAGCTCCAGGTCGTGCGGCTCGACGCCCGGAGACGTCAGGTTGGCGACGTCGACATGGGTCCCCCCGACCTGCTCGGCGACGTACGCGAACGGGTAGAACGACGCGACCACGCTGGTGGTGCCGTCGTTCCCCTTCGCAGAGCTGCCACACGCGGCAAGGAGGAGGGCGAGGGGCAGCGCGCCGAGCAGGGCGAGGGATTTCTTCATGAGAACGATTCTCAAGTAGTTGAGAATCATTGTCAACTTGCGGTGGTCCGGCCGAACGTGATGTGGGTCACGGTATGCTGAGCGGGCACCACGTACATCACCCATCACTCGGATCGTCCGGCACGTACCTGCCGGTGAAGGGAAACATCAGCATGTCTTCAGTAACGTTCGAAAAGGCCACCCGCGTCTTCCCGGGTCAGGACCGCCCAGCGGTCAATGAGCTCGACCTCCACGTCGAGGACGGTGAGTTCCTCGTCCTGGTCGGCCCCTCCGGCTGTGGCAAGTCCACCTCCCTGCGCATGTTGGCGGGCCTCGAGGAAGTCGACGAGGGTCGACTGCTCATCGGTGACCAGGACGTCACCGATCTGCCGCCCAAGGCCCGCGACATCGCGATGGTCTTCCAGAACTACGCGCTCTACCCGCACATGACGGTCGCCGAGAACATGGGCTTCGCGCTCAAGATCGCCGGCGCCAACAAGGCGGACATCAGCAAGCGCGTCGCCGAGGCGGCCGCGATGCTCGACATCACCGACTACCTCGGCCGCAAGCCCAAGGCCTTGTCGGGTGGCCAGCGGCAGCGCGTCGCCATGGGCCGCGCCATCGTGCGCTCGCCCCGTGTCTTCCTGATGGACGAGCCGCTGTCCAACCTCGATGCCAAGCTGCGCGTCCAGACCCGCACGCAGATCGCCCAGCTGCAGCGCCGACTCGGCACGACGACGGTCTACGTCACGCACGACCAGGTCGAGGCCATGACGATGGGTGACCGCGTGGCGGTGCTCAAGGACGGCGTCCTGCAGCAGTGCGCCGCGCCGCGCGAGATGTACGACCGTCCGGCCAACCTGTTCGTCGCCGGCTTCATGGGCTCGCCGAGCATGAACCTGATGGAGCTGCCGGTCGTCGACGGCGGAGTGAGCTTCGGTGACCTGGTGGTGCCGGTCGCCCGCGACACCCTCGCGACCGCTGATGCGGCCAGCGTGACGCTGGGCATCCGCCCGGAGAACCTGGTCGTCAGCGACAGCGGCCTCAAGCTCGAGGTCGACGTCGTCGAGGAGCTCGGCGCCGACGCGTACGTCTATGGGCGTGCCGACGTCGGAGGCTCCGAACGTACGATCGTGGCCCGCGCAGACTGGCGCAAGCCGCCGGCCAAGGGCGAGACGATCTTCCTCGCACCCGACGACGTGTCCGCGGTTCACGTCTTCGCCACCGACTCGGGCCACCGCCTGAGCTGACGCCTCTGGTCCTTGAGCTTGTCGAAAGGACGTCCTCTCGACAAGCTCAAGGACCGGTGCAGAACCTCAAGGACTGAGCTCGGTCAGAACCGCTGCCAGTCGGGCTTGTTGTCCCAGGCTTCGCGGTAGTAATCGGCCAGCCGCAGCTCGGCCGCCGCGGGCTCGTCGATCACGACGGTGGCCCTGGGGTGCAGCTGCAGGATCGAGGCCGGGCAGAACGCGGAGACCGGGCCCTCGACGGCCGTCGCGACCGCACTGGCCTTGCCCGACCCGGTGGCGATGAGCACGAGATGACCGGCGCCGAGGATCGTGCCGAGACCCTGCGTCAGGACGTGCCTCGGCACGTCCTCCATCGAGTCGAAGAAGCGGGCGTTGTCCTCGCGGGTCTGGCGCGTCAGGGTCTTCACCCGGGTGCGCGACGCGAGGGACGAGCCGGGCTCGTTGAACCCGAGGTGGCCGTCGGTGCCGATGCCGAGCAGCTGGACGTCGACGCCGCCCGCATCCGCGATGGCCGCCTCGTAGCGGGCCGCCTCCGCGGGGATGTCCTGCGCCTCGCCGTCCGGGCCGTCGACCCGGTCCAGTCCGGCCTCGTCGGTGAACTCGCGGCGGATGACCGAGTGGTACGACTCGGGGTGCGTACGGGGGAGCCCGACGTACTCGTCGAGCAGGAACGCCCGGCACTCGCCAAGGCTGAGCGAGCCCTCGCGGCGGCGGCGCACCAGCTCCCGGTACGCAGGCAGCGGCGACGAGCCCGTGGCCAGGCCGAGCACCGCGCCCGGGCGTACGTGGGAGACCACGATGTCGGCGACGAGAACCCCGGCTGCGTCCGGGTCCTGGACGATCACGACCTCCACGAACCAGCCTCCTCGTCTCCCGCACCCAGCAGTGCGGCGCCCAGTGCTCCGGCCGGATGTCCGGCCGGCAACCACCGTACGCGCTCGGCGATGCCGGCGAGGCGTCCCAACGACGTGTTCTCGTCGCTGCGGAGCTTCTGCAGGATGGCGTCGCGCAGCGCAGGAGTCGCGGACACGACACCTCCGGTCACGAGGACGCAGGAGACGTCGACGCTGTAGGCCAGCAGGCTGATGGCCTGGGCGATCCCGGACGTCAGCTCGTCACGGATCCGCGTGGCGTCGAGGTCGCCGGCGCCAGCGGCGTCGAACAGCTCAGCCGCGGTGCCGGCCCACTGCCTGCGTACGCCGCTGCCTGACGCATACAGCTCGAGGCAGCCCCGGCGCCCGCACGGGCACAGCGGCCCGGTCGGATCGTGCACGAGATGCCCGATCTCTCCGGCCATGCCGCGCGAGCCGTGCCGCAGGCGGCCGTCGAGCAGGAGTCCGGCGGCGATCCCGGTGCCCACGTTGAGCAGCGCGAGGTCGTCGACGTCCGATCCGTGCTCGCGAAGCCATTGCAGCCCGCCGAGGGTCGCAGCCTTGACGTCGTTCTCGACGGTGGTCGGTGTGCCACCGGTTCCTGCGGAGACAGCGGCCGCGAGCTCGAGGGGGTTGCCGTCGAGTCCCAGGTTGACGGCGTGGGTCACGGCTCCGTCGTGGACGATGCCGGGCACGCCGAGTCCGATGCTGACGATCTCGGCGTCGGCTGGCAGCGCCGACTGCAAGGCCGCCACCATGTCGAGGGCGACCGCCACGACCCCGTCTGCGCCCTTGCGGGTCGGGTGCGTGGCCTCCGTGACGATGCCGTGCGGCTCGTGCGCGGCGACGGCGATGCCGTGAACCGTCGTGCCGCCGATGTCGAGGCCGAGCCGGATCTTCATCGCTCACCCCGCATCGTCGTCGCCAGTGCATCGGTGAGCACGGTGGCCGACCCGTACGTCCGCACCACGCGGTCGTACGCGTCGAGCGCCGGATCGGGCCAGCCGAGCTCCACCAGGACGGTACGCGGATTGGTGGCGAGCTGCTGCCTGATCCAGTCCCAGACCTCGGGGTCTGCGGTGGCCCGGCGGACGACGACGGCGACCTCGCCGTCGATCACGCCGGTGCGCGTGACGTCGTCGGCGGTCAGGTCGAGGAGCTCGCCACCGAGATCCAGCCGGCCCCAGGCCGTCTCGCCGACGGCGAGGTTGGTGCCGGTGTCGATGCGTACGACTGTCGCCGGGCCGTCGAGGCGAGGCGCGCCGGAGACCAGCTCCGTCGCCACCCGGATGGCCGCCTCCCGAGCTGCCTTGATGACGGCCTCTGAGTCTTCGGCGATCGTGATGCCGCTCCAGGTCTCACGGAGGACGTCGACCCGCTTCGCCGCCTCGGCGAGCCGGGCGAGCGGCAGCTCGCCGGCATCGACCGCCCGGCACACCGCCTCGACGGCTTCCTCGATCGCGCTGGGTGATTCGGTCTGCTCGGGCCCGAGGCACAGCAGGTCGGCCCCGGCCGCGAGCGCCAGCACAGCGGCACCACCGATGCCGTGCACGGCGCTCGCGCCGGCCATGTCCAGCGCATCGGTCACGATGACGCCACCGAAGCCGAGCTCGTCACGCAGGAGCCCGGTCAGCACGGCGCGGCTGAGCGTCGCGGGAGCCTCGTCGTCGAACGCCTCCAGCAGCACGTGCGACGTCATGACGGTGGCGGCGGTGTCGATCACCGAGGCGAACGGCACGAGCTCCCGAGCACGGAGCGTCTCAGCCGAGGCGGTGACGCGGGGGAGGTCCAGGTGCGAGTCGGCGCTGGTGTCGCCGTGACCCGGGAAGTGCTTGACCGATGCTGCCACGCCCTGCGATGCGAGCCCCTCGACGTACGCGACGGTGTGCCGGGCGACGAGCGCCGGATCCGCGCCGAAGCTGCGCGTGCCGATCACAGGGTTGGCCGGATTGCTGTTGATGTCGGCGCTCGGCGCGAGGTCGAGCCACACCCCGGCCCGCGCCAGCTCGGCACCGATCCCGGCTGCGATCGTGCGGGTGACGCCGACGTCGTCGAATGCGCCGAGGGCGGCATTGCCGGGGTAGGGGCTGCCCTCGCGGGAGTGCAGGCGCGTGACGTCGCCGCCTTCCTCGTCCAGCGCGAGCACCGCGGTCGGATCGACCCGACGCACAGCGCGCGCGAGGTCGGCGAGGTCGGGCGACGGTGCCAGGTTGTTGCCGTAGAGGCAGATTCCGGCGAGACCGTCGGCGTATGCCCTGGGCAGCCAGTCGGGCACCTCGGAGCCGGCGAACGCGCCGAGCATCACGCCGTACGCGAGCCGTCGTACCTCGTTCATCCCTTGACCGCCCCGCCGACCATGCCCGAGGTCATCCGGTTCTGCACGATCATGAACAAGATGATGACGGGTGCCGCGACGAGCGTGGCGCCGGCCATCACGGCGGGCCAGTCGACAGCCTCGTTGGACACGTCGGTCAGGCCCTTGAGCCACAGCGGCAGGGTGCGGTTGGACGGGTCCATCACGACGACCGCGAGGGTGTACTCGTTCCACGCCTGCAGGAAGCCGTAGACGCTGCTCGCGACGAGTCCGGGGGCCAGCAGCGGGAACGTGATCGTGAAGAACGCGCGCGTGCGGCTGCAGCCGTCCGTCATCGCGGCCTCCTCCAGGTCGATCGGGATGCCGTCGACGAATCCGCGCAGCATCCACACCGTGAACGGCAGGATGAGAGCGGTGTAGAGCAGGCCGAGCCCGACGACGCTGTTGAGCAGGCCCCAGTCGTTGAGCATCTTGTACTGGGAGATGAACAGCGCCTCGGGCGGGATCATCTGGATCGCGAGCACCGTGAAGATGAACGAGCGCCGGCCGCGGAACCGGAACCGTGAGATCGCGACCGCGGCGACGAACCCGCAGAACACCGCCGCGACGATCGCCAGCAGCGTCACGGTCAGGCTCAGCTTGAGCGAGTCGACGAACGACTCGTCGAACACCCGGCCGAAGCCAGACGCGCTGAAGTCGGGCAGGAACGACGGGTTGGGGGAGCGGAGCGCCTGAACGGGCTGGAACGCGCTGTTGGCGATCCAGTAGACCGGGAACGCCCAGATGAGCGCGAGGACGATCGCGACGGCGCCCCACAGGCGGGCTCGGGCGTTCATCGGGGTTCCTCCTTGAGCAGGGACCGCACGTAGCGGAAGGTCAGGGCGAGCGTCAGCACCAGGACGAACATGGCCATCGCGGACGCGGAGCCGTAGTCGTTCTGACCGATGCCGATCGAGTAGATGTAGGTGCCCAGCAGGTGTGTCTCGCTCGGGGTGCCCCCGACGTTCTGCAGGAAGTTGATCTGGGCGAACACCCGCAGGTCCCACACGAGCTGCAGCAGCATCACGATCGTGAGCACGGGCTTGATCGTGGGGTAGACGATGTGGCGGAACCGCTGGACCGCGGTGGCTCCGTCGAGATGGCTCGCCTCGATCGTCTCGTCCGAGACCTGCGTCAGTGCCGCGTACGCCGTGAAGGCGACGAACGGCACGCTCATCCAGATGATGATGACGCTCGCGACGAAGAAGAACGAGAGCGGGTCGATCAGCCAGTTGTGGCCGTCGAAGCTGGCGAAGCCGAGCTTGCGCAACGACCAGTTGACCAGGCCGTACCGGGTGTCGAACAGCCACTGCCAGGCCGTCATCGCGGCGATGACCGGCATGGCCCAGGCCAGCAGCATGCTGACCTGCAGGATCAGGCGGGGCGCCGTCGCCACCCGCTTCATGAGGAGCGCGACGAGGATGCCGACGACCATCGTGATCGAGGCGTTGACGAGGCAGAACGCCAGGGACCGGGCGATGACGGTCCACATCGTGCGGTCGGTGACGAGCTCGCGATAGTTGTCGAGGCCGACCCACGGCGCGGGCTGGCCGAACTGCTGGGCGCGGCCGAACTCGTGGAACGACAGGACGAGCTGCCGGCCCAAGGGATACGCCATGCCGACGACGAGCACCAGGATGGCCGGGACGAGCAGGGCGTACGGTCCGGCCTTGCGCCTCAGGCGTGTGCTGCTCATGCTGTCCCTCCTCTCGTGGTGCATGGTGGTTTCGAGGCTCCGCTTCGCCCGCACCTCAAGCACCGTTGGTTGAGGTGCGGAGCTGCCTGCGAACGGAGCCTCGAAACCGAGTCGTGCGGACTACTTGTTGAGTGCTGCGTTGAGCTTGTCGTCGGTGGCCTTGGCCGCCGCGGCGACGTCATCGCCACTGGCGATCTTGCCGAAGAACTCCTCCATGATGCTGGCGCTCTCGACCGATGCCCACTCCGGCGATGCCGGGGTCAGCTTGGAGTTGCTCGCCGCCGCGACGGCCGCCTTGGCGAACTCGTCGTCGCCCATCAGGCCCGTGAACGAGTCGTTGGCCGGGCCGAGACCGTTCTTGGCCAGCTGCTGCTGGAACTCGTCGCTGTAGATCAGCTTGAGCAGGTCGAACGAGAGGTCCTGGTTCTTGGACTTCGCCGAGATGCCCAGGTTGGAACCGCCGGCGAAGACCGGAGCGGCGCCGCCGTCGACGCCCGGGAGCGGGAAGCCGCCGAGGTCCTTGGCCAGCTTCTCGTCGACGCTCCACCGCGCCCAGCTCGGCGCCATGAACATCGCGGCCTCGCCGTTGTTGTAGGCGGTCCACGGCTCGGCGTCCTTGCCGTCCTTGGGTGCCGTGGTCGCCTTCTCGTACAGACCCTGCAGCTCGGTCAGGCCCTTGATGCTCTCGGGCGAGGACAAGGTGGCGACCCACTTGCCGTCCTCCTGCTTGGCGATGTCACCACCGTTGGCGAAGATCCAGCTGATGCCGTTGCGCCAGTCCTGGCCGGGGAGCCAGAAGCCGGAGAACTTCGAGTTGCCCTCGGACTTGAGCTGCGTCGCGGCCTTGTTGAAGCCTTCGAGTGTCGTCGGCACCTCGATGCCGGCGTCCTTGAACGCCTTCTTGCTGTAGAAGATGTAGCGCGAGCCCCAGTAGTAGGGGACTGCGGAGACCTTGCCGTCGTACGTGCCGGCCTCGACGAAGCTCTTGGGGCCGATGTTGCTGCCGAGGTCACCGAGCTTGTCGGTCAGGTCGGTGAACGCGCCGACACTCGTGAACGTCGCGGCCTGGGTGTTGCCGACCTCGACGACGTCAGGCGTCTTGTCGCTCTGCAGCGCCGTGTTGAGGCGGGGGATGAGCTCACCCCAGTCGATGTGCTGCACCTTGAGGTTCTTGCCCTTGTGCTGCGCGGCGAACTCCTTGACGAGCCAGTCCTCCACCTTCTTGGGGGTGTCCTCCTTGCCGGCGAGCCACAGGGTCACGGTGTCCGAGCCGCCCTCTGCCTTGTCGCCGTCACTGCTGCCACCACAGGCGGCGAGTGCGGTCAGGGCGAGGGCTGATGCCGCCGTCGCTGCCGCGATCTTGGTGAACTTCATGAGTTGTCCTCTTTCGGGTCGTTCCTGGTCGTACGTCGTGGAGTTGGGCCGGACTGTGGGTGCAGGTCACACCACCCCTAGCTCGCGGTAGCGCACGAGCGCTGCCGCGCCCGTGAGCACGAGCTCGTCGGTCGAGCGGGGCCAGGCGGATCTGGACGCGCTGGGCGACGAAAGGAAGGGTCTGGTGGGCGAGCGCGCTGCGTACGGCGTCGAGCAGCGGGCCCTCGAGCAGCTCGGCGGGACCGTAGAGCACGACGTCGGCGATGCCGAGGGTCGTGACGACCGGAGTCAGCACCGAGGCGAGCCGGGTGCCGACGTCGGCGCGGGCGGCGTCGCTGTCGAGCTGGCGCAGGGCCGGCGCGGCGAGGAACGTCTCGAGGCAGCCGCGGTTGCCGCACGCGCACTGGCGTCCCTCGGGGTCGACCACGACGTGGCCGATCTCGCCGGCCGACTGCAGGGGACCGGACAGCGCGCGGCCGTCGATCATGACGCCGCCGCCGACGCCCTGGCCGATCGTGAGCAGCAGCAGTCCGCCGTCGTCGCCCGCGCCGAAGGCGCTCTCGGCGACCGCGGCGACGTTGGCGTCGTTGCCCGCGTGCACCGGCAGGCCGATGCGGGTGGAGAGCTCGCCGGCGAGGTCGAGGTCGGTCCAGCCCAGGTTGGGCGCCAGGACGACCGTGCCGTCGCCGTCCACGATGCCCGGCGTGCCGATGCCGACGCCGAGGATGCGGCGCGCTCGTCGCGTCGCGCAGGCGGATCGCGAGGTCGGCGATCACCGAGAGGTCGTCGCCGCGCACGAAGGGGACCTGCTCGCGAGCCAGGATGTTGCCGTCGAGGTCGACGACCCCGCCGGACAGCTGGCCGTCGGCGGACAGGTCGAGCGCGATCGTGACGGGGGCGTCCTCCGAGATCCCGACGAGGGTCGCGGGCTTGCCCATGTGGGTGCCGGGGCGGGTGCCCAGCTCGCTGAGGAAGCCTTCGTCGATGAGCTCGGCCACGAGGTCGGAGATCGTGACCCGGGTCAGGGACGTCTCGCGGGCGAGGTCGGCACGGCTGCGCGCGCCGTCGTCGACGAGCTGCTGGAGGATCAGCGCGCGGTGGTGCCGCCGGGTGTCGGCCGGGGCGTACCTTGCCGACGGGTCGGCGGCCGGCTGTGCTGCGCGTTCGGGCCTCATTGATCTGGGTCACATAGTTAATAAAGCGTACTAACAAAGTCGGGGTCAAGGGATTCCGGCAAGAAAAGCAGAAGTGCGTCGGTGGCGCCCGCGCTCTGGGCGTGATGTCACCGCCGACTAAAGTGGGTCGAACCCTCGGGCGTACGTCATCACGATGACGTGCACAGGCCCGCCGACACCCAGCCGGATTGGAAACACCTCCCCATGGCATCGACCGTCGACAACGTCATCAGCCTCAGCAAGCGCCGCGGCTTCGTCTACCAGTGCGGGGAGATCTACGGCGGCACCAAGTCCGCCTGGGACTACGGCCCGCTCGGTGTCGAGCTCAAGGACAACATCAAGCGCCAGTGGTGGCGGTCGATGGTGCAGGGCCGCGACGACGTCGTCGGCCTCGACTCCTCGGTGATCCTGCCGACCGCCGTGTGGAAGGCCTCCGGCCACCTCGCGGCGTTCGTCGACCCGCTCGTCGAGTGCCGGCACTGCCACAACCGCTTCCGCCAGGACCACCTGCAGGAGGCGTACGCCGAGAAGAAGAACATCGACGACCCCGACACCGTCGACGATGGATCTGATCGCGTGCGCCAACTGCGGCACCCGCGGTGAGTGGACCGAGCCCCGGATGTTCAACGGGCTGCTCAAGACCTACCTCGGCCCGGTCGAGTCCGAGGAGGGGCTGCACTACCTGCGCCCCGAGACGGCGCAGGGCATCTTCATCAACTTCGCGCAATGTCATGACGACCGCGCGCAAGAAGCCGCCGTTCGGCATCGGCCAGATCGGCAAGAGCTTCCGCAACGAGATCACGCCGGGCAACTTCATCTTCCGCACCCGCGAGTTCGAGCAGATGGAGATGGAGTTCTTCGTCGAGCCGGGCACCGACGAGGAGTGGCACGAGACGTGGATCAAGACCCGCATGGACTGGTACACGGGGCTCGGCATCAACCCCGACAACCTGCGGCTCTACGAGCACGCGCAGGAGAAGCTCTCGCACTACTCCAAGCGCACCGTCGACATCGAGTACCGCTTCGAGTTCGCCGGCTCGACATGGGGCGAGCTCGAGGGCATCGCCAACCGCACCGACTTCGACCTCAAGACGCACAGCGAGCACTCGGGCAAGGACCTGAACGTACTTCGACCAGCCCAACAACGAGCGCTGGACGCCGTACGTCATCGAGCCCGCAGCCGGCGTCAACCGCTCGATGATGGCGTTCCTGATCGACGCGTACGTCGAGGAGCAGGTGCCCAACGCCAAGGGCGGCACCGACACGCGTACGGTCCTCAAGCTCGACCCGCGCCTCGCCCCGGTCAAGGCCGCGGTGCTGCCGCTGTCGCGCAACGAGGACCTGTCGCCCAAGGCGCGAGCGCTGGCCGCTGAGCTGCGGGGCTTCTGGAACGTCGACTTCGACGACGCCCAGGCGATCGGCAAGCGCTATCGCCGGCAGGACGAGATCGGCACGCCGTACTGCATCACGGTCGACTTCGAGACGCTCGACGACCAGGCCGTGACGATCCGTGAGCGCGACTCGATGGCGCAGGAGCGCATCGCGCTCGACCAGGTCACCTCGTGGCTCGCGGCGCGCCTGCCTGGTTGCTGATCCGCTGGTGGGCGACAATCGGCACGTGTCGCCAACCAAGATCGTCGCTGCCGTTCGCGTCAGTCCTGCTCGTCGCCGGTTGCTCGGGGTCGTCGGACGGCGGTGGCAAGAAGTCCGACGCCGTGCCGGTGCCCAAGGGCTTCGACCTGCCTGCCGGGGTCACGCTGACCAAGGGCGGCACGACGCTGACCGAGGACAAGCCGGCGAGCGTGATCTACCAGGTCGGCGACAAGGCGGCCAGCGCGATCACGGTGACCGTGTCGTCAGGTCGCGCAAGGGCTCGATCAAGCGGACTTCACGTTCTTCTCCCTCGACGACGAGAGCCAAGGCATCGAGCCCGTTCTACGTCGACGTCACGGTCAAGAACGAGGGCCCGGCGGGTCTCGGCGGGGCGGCGCTGCCGATCTACGCGCACGACTCCAGCAACACCAACCTGCCGGCCAACCAGATCGTCGGCACGTTCAAGCCGTGCCCCAGCCCGACGCTGCCCAAGAGCTTCCTGCCCGGTGCCACCGCCAAGCTGTGCCTCGTCTACCTGGTCCCCAAGGGCAAGGCGCTGCAATCGGTCGACCTGCAGACCGGCGTCGGCCAAGGACGCCATCACCTGGACCCCCTAGTCCGGCCACCCACCGGTGACACCTGTCATGGGGGACGGTCGTGACCTAACGGTCAGGTCGAGGCGGTGCCGACGGCCGACCACAGATGAAGACATGAACTCTTCCACTCCTGCCGTCAGCATCGACGGCGTCGTCAAGAGGTTCGGCGCGGTCACTGCGGTCGACGGCCTGAGCCTGCAGATCCAGCCCGGCGAGGTCGTGGCCTTCCTCGGCCCCAACGGCGCCGGCAAGACCACGACGGTCGACATGATCCTCGGCCTGTCCCACCCCGACCGAAGGGTCGGTCCAGATCTTCGGCGGCGACCCCCGCAAGGCCGTTGCGCTCGGCCGGGTCGCCGCGGTCATGCAGACCGGCGGACTGCTCAAGGACTTCACGGTTCGCGAGACCGTCGAGCTCACCGCGTCGCTGTTCAGCCCGTCCCGGCCGGTCGACGAGGTGCTCGACCGCGCCGGCATCCTCGACATCGGCGACCGGCTGGTCGGCAAGGCGTCCGGGCGGCCAGCAGCAGCGACTGCGCTTCGCCCTCGCGCTGCTGCCCGACCCGGACCTGCTGATCCTCGACGAGCCCACGACCGGCATGGACGTCCAGGGGCGTCGCGAGTTCTGGAACGCGATCCGTTCGGACGCCGCGCGCGGTCGTACGACAGTGTTCGCGACGCACTACCTCGAGGAGGCCGACGCGTACGCCGACCGCATCGTCCTGGTCCGCAAGGGCAGGATCGTCGCCGACGGCACGGCTGCCGAGATCAAGGCGTTGGCCGCCGGACGTACGGTCAGGGCGACCCTCGAGGGAGCCGACACGGCCGCGTTGGCGAAGGTCGCCGGCGTCGACTCGGTCGACGTCCGCGGTGACTCGGTCCTGGTCCACGGCTCCGACAGCGACGCGATCGCGCGCTACCTGCTCAACCACACCGACGCGCGTGACCTGGAGATCACGTCGCGCAACCTCGAGGACGCCTTCATCGCCCTCACCGGCGACGACGCCGACGTCCGGACCCCCGAAGGAGCACTCGCATGACCACCATGGCAACGACTCGCACGATTCCCCCGATGGGCGGGTTCTCGCCGACGTTCCTACGCCTGGAGTTCCGGCGCATGCTGCGCAACCGCCGGTCGGTGATCTTCACCTTGATCATGCCGAGCGCGTTCTTCCTGCTGTTCGGCACGGACGGCAAGTACAAGACCGAGTCAGCGGGCCACGGCAACGTCACCGCGTACGTCATGGTCAGCATGGCCGTGTACGGAGCGATGATCGCGACGACCAGTGGCGGCGCGATGGTCGCGACGGAGCGCGCGCTCGGCTGGAGCCGTCAGCTGCGGCTGACCCCGTTGCAGCCAGTGGCGTACGTCGCGGTCAAGGTCGCGGTCGCGATGACGATGGGCCTGGCGGCGATCGTCGCCGTGTTCATCGTCGGTGACCTGTCAGGCGCCGAGCTGCCGTTCGGAAGGCTCTTGCTGTGCGGCGTGCTGGGCTGGCTGTGCACGCTGGTGTTCGCGGCGTTCGGGCTGTTCATGGGTTACCTGGTGCCGAGCGAGAACGTCATGCAGCTGCTCGGTCCGTCGCTGGCCCTGCTGTCCTTCGCCGGCGGGCTGTTCGTCCCGCTCGACCAGATGAGCGACGTCTTCGCCGACATCGCCAAGTTCACCCCCGCGTACGGCGTCGGTGTCATCGCCCGCTGGCCGATGGAGCATGACGGCAACCTCGCTCTCGCCGTCGTCAACGTCCTGGCCTGGGTCGCGATCTTCGTCGGCGGCGCGGCGTGGCGGATGAGCAAGGACACGAAGCGCGTCTGATGGCTAGCCTTGCCGGTATGACAACGGTCGGACCAGGAGTTTCAGGACCGGGCCCGATCGGGGTCGCCTGGCTGGCGCCGGCATCTGGCTGTTCTTCCTCGGTTCGCCGTTGGGTGAGCTGCTGAAGCGTGATGACGACTGGCGCGAGTGGGTCGGGATCGCCTCCCTCGCGCTGTTCGTCGTCGTCTACCTGTCCGGTCTCGCCCAGGTACGCGGATTCGCGCTCAACACCGCTTCGATCGCCCCCGCGTGGTACGTCGTCGTGCTCCTGGTGCTGGCCGGCTTGATCATGCTCGGCGCCGGTGACCAGGGGATGACGTGCCTGGTCTTCGTCGCCGCCTTGTCGATGGCGGCCCTCCCGACGTGGCTGGCATTCAGCCTCGTCGTGGTGCTGGCCGGCGGCATCACGGCGGCCGGGGCGCTCGTCGACGGCTGGTCCGCGCACGGCAACAACCTCGCGGTGATCCTCGCCGCGGCCGCGGTCTGGTCGTTCCGCCTGGCGTGGCAGCGACAGGCCAAGCTCATCGAGGCGGAGCAGGATCTCTCCGAGCTCGCGGTCGAGGAGGAGCGCGCCCGCATCGCCCGCGACCTGCACGACATCCTCGGACACTCCCTGACGGTCATCTCGGTCAAGGCCGAGCTCGCCGAGCGGCTGTTCGACGACGATCCCGTACGCGCGAAGGCGGAGCTCGAGGACCTGCAGCGGTTGTCGCGCGACGCACTGGCCGACGTACGTTCGACCGCCCAGGGTATCCGCGGCATCTCGCTGCCGGGCGAGATCGCCTCCGCGCGCATGGCGCTGGAGTCGGCCGGCATCGAGCCGTTGCTGCCGACCGTCGCCGACGAGGTGCCGTCGAGGTGGCGCGAGCTGTTCGCGTGGACATTGCGCGAGGGCGTCACCAACGTCATCCGGCACAGCGAGGCCTCGACGTGCGAGGTCGAGCTCGATGCCGATCGCATCCGCGTGACCGACGACGGTCGTGGACCCTGCCCTGACGACGGCAGCGGCAACGGCCTCGAGGGGTTGCGCCAGCGCGCTCGTCTTGCCGGCGCGACC
The DNA here is from genome assembly GCA_963806345.1 of uncultured Actinomycetota bacterium. Classification (GTDB taxonomy): domain Bacteria; phylum Actinomycetota; class Actinomycetes; order Propionibacteriales; family Nocardioidaceae; genus Aeromicrobium. The sequence continues at coordinate 338,646 of CAWDXV010000030.1, forward strand.
GTGACGACCAGCGCCGGTCCCGGTGAGCGTGGTTTCTCGTTGACGGTCACGGTGCCCGCATGATCCGCCTGCTGCTGGCCGACGACCAGGCACTCGTGCGCGGTGCTCTCGCAGCGTTGCTCCAGCTCGAGGACGACCTCGAGGTCGTGGCCGAGGTGTCCCGCGGCGACGAGGTCGTCGACGCCGCTCGCGAGAGCAAGCCGGACGTCGCGCTGCTCGACGTCGAGATGCCCGGCATCGACGGTCTCGCGGCAGCGCGCCTGCTGCGCGATGCCGTGCCGACATGCCGGGTCCTGATGGTGACGACGTTCGGGCGGCCGGGCTACCTCAAGCAGGCGATGTCGGCCGGTGCCAGTGGGTTCGTCGTCAAGGACACCCCGGCCCGGCAGCTCGCCGACGCGGTCCGCAGGGTGCACAGCGGACTGCGGGTCGTCGACCCGACGCTCGCTGCCGAGTCGCTGACCCAGGGCGACTCGCCGTTGACCGAGCGTGAGGCCGACGTGCTGCAGGCCGCACGAAGCGGCGGCACGGTCGCCGCCATCGCCAAGACGCTGTTCCTGTCCGAGGGCACGGTGCGCAACCACCTGTCCAGCGCGATCGGCAAGACCGGCGCCCGTACGCGTGCCGAAGCCGTACGCGTCGCCGTCGACAACGGCTGGCTCCTCCCGCATTGACCTCGAGCGGTGACCTAGTCGCCCTTCCACGCCGAGGGCGGTGCCTCAGTCGCCCGTACGGTCGTGGGATGGGCGAGCAGGTCACCGCTCACGCGCAGGATGGGCGACCAGGTCACCGCTCCCGGCCTGAGACAATGGGTGACATGTCCACCGCCACGCTGCCGCGCACGCTCCGGCTCGGAGACCTCGAGGTCCCCAACCCGGTCGTGCTCGCGCCCATGGCAGGTGTGACGAATGCGGCGTTCCGTCAGCTGTGCGCCGAGCAGGGCGCCGGCCTGTACGTCTGCGAGATGATCACCTCGCGCGGCATCGTCGAGGGCGACAAGACGAGCCTCGCGATGCTCACCTTCGCCGCCAACGAGACCTTCCGTTCGGTGCAGCTCTACGGCATCGACCCGCACACGATCGGCCGGGCCGTCGAGATCCTGTGCGCCGATCACGGTGTCGATCACGTCGATCTCAACTTCGGCTGCCCGGTCCCCAAGGTGACCCGCAAGGGCGGGGGAGCGGCGCTGCCCTGGAAGGACACCCTCCTCGGCGAGATCCTCGAGGCCTCGGTCAAGGCGGCGAGCCCGTACGGCGTGCCGGTCACGATGAAGACCCGCAAGGGCATCGACGACGACCACCTGACCTACCTCGACGCGGGTCGCATCGCGCAGGACACCGGCTGTGCCGCGATCGCGTTGCACGGCCGGACCGCGGTGCAGCACTACTCAGGCCGTGCCGACTGGTCGTCGATCGCGGAGCTCAAGGCGGCCGTCGACATCCCCGTGCTCGGCAACGGTGACATCTGGGAGGCTGCCGACGCGATCCGCATGGTCGAGGAGACCGGCTGCGACGGGGTCGTCGTGGGTCGCGGCTGCCTGGGCCGCCCATGGCTGTTCCGTGACCTCGCCGCAGCATTCGGCGGCGAGCAGGTCGTGGAGCTGCCGACGCTCGGCGAGGTCGCCGGGGTCATGCGCCGGCACGCCGAGCTGCTCGGCGACCTGATGGGCGAGGAGCGCGGCTGCATCGAGTTCCGCAAGCACATTGCCTGGTACCTCAAGGGATTCGCCGCCGGCAAGGACGTACGGAGCCGGCTCGGGATGGTGTCGTCGTACGCCGACCTCGACGAGCTGCTCGCACGGCTCGACCCGACCGAGCCCTACCCGCTCGACGAGCTCGGCACGCCGCGCGGCCGGCAGGGCACGCCCAAGAAGGTGTACGTGCCGGACGGCTGGCTCGACTCACGAGACATGATCGCGCCGATGGACCCCGACGCCGAGGACGGCACCTCCGGGGGCTAGGCCCGCGCTGCGCGAGCCCGGTCGAGCTGGGCCAGCACGACTGCGCGAGCATCACGCTCGTCGAGGTTGCGACCGTCGGCGTCGACGGGGCCTTGCGGTGTGTGCACCTCGATCGTCGCGAGTCGCCGGCGGCGCTGCAGCGGACCCTGCCGCAGCTCGACGGACTGCGTCTTGTGGTGCGGCACGATGCTGGTCGTACGCTCGATCCAGCCCTCACGGGCCACGAACGTACGCTCGTTGGCTCCGACCCATCGATAGCGCCAGCCGATCGGCGCGAACACCCGAGAGCGCTTGGGCGCCGCGGTGTGCGGCAGGTCGTCGACGGCCGATCCGGGGATGAGCTCGGCGATCACGGCGTCGGCAAGGACCCGGTCGGAGATCGGCAGCAGGATCGACGACGAGTCGACGCCTTCGTCGTCCCCGTGCGCGGCGTAGCCGGCGATGTCGACCTCGAGCCGCAGCCAGCCGAACCTGCGCCAGACGAACGGCTCCTTGATCGCGATGCCCTGGACCCGCGTGAACGGGATGGTCTGGGACGTGCGCGACAGCAGTCCGCGTTCGATACGCAACCCTCCGGTGCCCCGCGAGAGGGTGAAGTCCCACTGCTGCAGGATCCGCTTCGCGATGATCTGCGCGAGCCACGTGCCGAGCGGGATGATGCCGCCGAGGGCGACGACGAACTGGCCGAACCAGATCGCGCCGACGATCAGCGCGATCGACCCGATCGCGGCGAAGAGGAAGTCCAGCGAGAGCACCGTGCCGATCATGACTCGCTCGGGCGGCACCACCGTGATGATCGTGCGCTGCTCCTCGACCGGCTCGCCGTCGTGCGTCTCGCCGTGCGCTCGCGCCAGCAGGACCCGGCGCAGGTCGCGTGCATCCGTGAGGCCGAGGAAGCGCAACGACGTACGTGAGTCCTTGCCGCCGGCCATCTCGATCCGCAGCTCGGCGAGGCCGAAGATCCGGGCGACGAGTGGCTCGGCGATGTCGACGGACTGGATGCGCTCGTACGGGATGCGGCGCGAAGCCTTGGTGATGACACCGCTGTTGATACGCAGCTCGGTGCCGTCGATGACGTAGCGGGTGAACCGCCAGCTCAGGTAGCCGACCACCATCCCGACGACGAGCCCGCCGCCGAGGGATATCGCGAGGCTGAGCAACGCGCTCATGTCGCCCCACCCGTCGCCGGTGAAGATCGAGCTGATCAGGCCGACCGACGCCGCGGCGGCCCAGAGCGCGCCCTGGACGACCGACGTCAGGGGATGCGTGCGGACGCCGATGGCCTCCGGCTGGACGTCAGACACCGGCACCATGAGCCTCGCCGAGCTCGGTCAGCCGGTTGCGCAGCCGCGTCGCCTCGGCGGCGGGCAGGCCGGGTATGTCCGCGGCGGTCTCGGCGCTGGCGGTGTGCAGCGTGACGGTGGCGACGCCGTACGCCCGGGCGAGCGGCCCGGCCTCGACGTCGACGAACTGCATGCGTCCGTAGGGGATCGCGACGAGGCGCTTGAACATCACGCCGCTCGTCACGAGCAGGTCGTCGTCGTTCTCGGCGTAGCCCCAGCTGCGCTGGTTGCGGCCCGCCCACGTCCAACCCCACACGGCGCCGACCAGCGCGAGCACGATCAGCAGCGCGCCGATCCACGGGAGGTCCGAGAGCATGAGCAACAGCAGGACGCCGACGATGGCGATCACGGCTGTGGGGATCAGGATCAGGATGCGCCGGATCGTCGCGAGCTTGGGCGAGACGCCCTGCCAGGTGCCTGATGGGGGAGTGAAGAGATCGTCCACGTCGCGACCTTACGCGGAGCGCCCGCCGTACGTGTGCACGGCGGGCGCTCCGGTCGATCAGGTTGTCGCTGGCGGTGGTGTCGGGTCCGGCGAGGCCGCGCTCGTCGCGGTCGCCGGGCTGTCCATCGGCTGGTCGATGAGGCCCTCCATCGACGAGTTGTCCCCGTCCTCGTCGCGTCCCGGTGTCCGCAGGTTCCACTTGCGGATCACGAACCGGAACAAGAAGTAGTAGATCGCGGCATAGCCGAGGCCGATCACTATCAAGAGACCCGGTTTGGTCGCGATGTTCCAGTTGAGCAGGAAGTCGAACAGGCCTGCGGAGAATCCGAACCCGTCGTGGATGTCCAGCGCGTTGGTCAGCGCGATCGACGTGCCGGTCAGCACCGCGTGGATCACGTAGAGCGGCCAGGCGACGAACATGAACGAGAACTCGAGCGGCTCGGTCACGCCGGTCAGGAAGCTGGTCAGCGCGGCGCCGATCATGATGCCGCCGACGGCCTTCTTCTGCGCGGGCTTGGCCTCCTGCCAGATCGCCAGGGCGGCGGCGGGCAGCGCGAACATCATGATCGGGAAGAAGCCGGTCATGAACGATCCGGCCTCCGGGTCGCCGTGGAGGAACCGCTGGATGTCACCGGCGTACGTGACTCCGCCGGTCTTGTACTCACCGAACAGGAACCACGGGCCGGAGTTGAGGATGTGGTGCAGGCCCAGCGGGATCAGCAGGCGGTTGAGCGTGCCGTAGACGAAGCCACCGATGACGTCGTTGTCGGCAACCCAGTCGGAGACGTTCTTGAGGCCTTCGTTGAACGCCGGGTAGACCAGGCTGAACAGGACCGAGATGATGATCGCCGCGAGCGCCGTGATCATGGGGACGAAACGCCGCCCTCCGAAGAACGCGAGGTAGTCGGGCAGCTTGATCCGGTAGTAGCGCTGCCACAACACGCCTGCGGTGATGCCCATGACGATGCCGCCGAGCACGCCGTAGTTGACCAGCTCCTGGGTGCCTCCCTTCGCGGGCGGGTCCAGGACGAACGGCGACATCGCGTCCCCGACGCCCTTGAAGACGAGGTAGCCGACGACAGCTGCGAGTGCGGTGGAGCCGTCGGCCTTCTTCGCCAGGCCGATCGCCACGCCGACCGCGAAGAGCAGCGGCAGGTTGGCGAACAGGGCGTTGCCGGCCGCGCCCATCACGGCGGCGACCTTGACCCAGCCCCAGCCGTCAGCACCGAGCAGGTCCGGTTGTCCGAGACGGAGCAACAGGGCGGCCGCCGGCAAGGCAGCGATCGGCAGCATGAGGCTGCGGCCGAACTTCTGTAAGGGGGCGAGGTTGAAGCCCCGCCGTCCTGCAGTCGTGCTGGTCATCTGGATTTCTCCTCCGTGTTGGTGGTGCTTCGGACTCAACGTGCGGACGGGCCCCGTTGCAGGCTCATCGACAACTGGTAGCGATCGCCGCGGTAGCGGCTGATCGTCTGTTCGACGGGACCGTTCGCCGACGACGCGACGCGGTCGAAGACCATGACCGGCCCGGTCTCGGCGACCTCGAGCAGGTGGGCGTACGTGTGGCCGGCCTGCTCAGCCCAGGCGGTCTGCTGGGCGTCGGTGATCACGACGCCGTACGTCGCCTCGAGGATCGCGTAGATCGAGCCGCTGAGGTCCTCGTCGTCGAGTGCCGGGAACAGCTCGTGCGGGTACCAGCTGATCTCGTGCGCCATCGGCTCGTCGTCGGCCAGGCGCAGGCGCTCGATCTCCCAGAGCTGGTCGCCGGGACTCCGGCCGAGCACCTTGGCGGTCGCCTCGCCGGCTGCGACGACGGCACACGAGAGCACCTCGGTGCTGGGCCGGTGGCCGCGCTGTCGCATGTCCTGCGTGAACGACGCGAGGTGCAGGTTGCTCTCGACTCGCGGCCTGGTGACGACGGTCCCGCGGCCCGGCACGGTCGTGAGCCGTCCTTCGTTGACGAGGCTGCTGATCGCGGCGCGGACCGTGGCCCGGCTGACGTCGTAGCGCGTCGTCAGGTCGCGCTCGGACGGGATCATCGCGCCCGGCTGGAGCTCCTCGTCGATCGTCTTCAGCAGGGCGGCGCGGAGCTGCGCGTGCTTCGGCAGCAGGCTGTCGTTCAGCACGATCAGCTCCTCTCGACGGGCGTTCGAACCGCTGGTACGATCCGGTACGTACCAGTGAGGATGGACGCGGAATCGCCCGGCATGTCAACCCCTACGCACACGAATCGAGGCCCAGACGGTGACGACACTCGTGGAGGCTCGACGACTCGTGGGGCTGCCTGACGACGAGTCGGGGCAGGGCTGGATCGAGGTCGACGGCGACCGGATCGGCGACGCCGGCCGCGGTGCGCCGCCTCGTACGCCCGACGTCGTCCTCGCCGATGGCGTCCTGGCGCCGGGCCTCGTCGACGCGCAGATCAACGGCGCGTTCTCGGTCGACTTCGCCGACGCCGACGCCGACGAGGTCCGCACGGTTGCCGAGCGCATGCTGTCGACCGGCGTCACGGCCATGGTGCCGACCTTCATCACCGCGACCGTGGAGCAGCTCGTCGAGCAGGTCAGCCGCTACGACGCAGCCCGCCGGGCCAGCAACACGGCCGGATCGGCGACGCGGCTCCTGCCGGCCCACGTCGAGGGGCCGTTCCTCTCACCGAGGCGGCGCGGCGCCCACCGCGAGGCGCTGCTCGTCGATCCGACGCCCGAGCGCATCGCACCGCTGATCGAGCTGAGCGACGCGATCTCGTACGTGACGCTGGCACCCGAGCGCGACGCCGCCCTCGAGGCGATCGAGGCGTTCGTCGCTGCAGGCATCCGGGTCGCCGTCGGGCACAGCGACGCCACCGACGACCAGGTCCGCCTCGCTGCCGACGCCGGCGCCACCCTCGTCACGCACCTCTACAACGCGCAGAGCCCGTTCCATCACCGCGCGCCCGGCGTCGTGGGCGCGGCGCTCACGGACCCACGGCTGACCGTCGGCATGATCGTCGACGGCCACCATGTCGAACCGACAGCCGTACGCCTGGCGTTCGCGGCGGCGCCCGGGCGGATCATGCTCGTGACAGATGCCGTGGCAGCGCTGGGCATGCCTCCCGGGGTCTACGAGCTCGGCGGCGACCAGCTCGAGGTGACCGCCGGTCAGCCGGCCTTCCGTGCCGACGGCACGATCGCCGGAGCCGCCGAATCCCTCGACGCCGATCTCGGTCATGCCACGAGCTTCGGCATCGACCTGGTCGACGCGATCCGGGCGGCAACACGTACGCCTGCCGACGCCCTGGGACTGTCCGAGCTCGGCCGGATCGAGGCAGGCGCTCGGGCCGACCTCGTGCTGCTGGGCGACGACCTGCGTGCCCGTACGACCTGGCTCGGCGGTGCCCGGGTCTGGTCGGCCGATGACACGATGCACGAAGGACCGGGAGCCACCGTGGCCTCCGGGACGTTCTAGGAGGAATCCCATGGCCACAGCTGAAGAGATCGTCGCGGGGCTCGGCGGCCGCGACAACATCATCGAGATCGAGCCGTGCATCACGCGGCTGCGCACCGAGGTCGAGGACGCATCGCTCGTCGACCAGGCCGCGCTCAAGGCTGCCGGCGCGTACGGCGTCGTGATCTCGGGCAACGTCGTGCAGGTCGTCGTCGGTCCCGTCGCCGACACGCTGGCGAGCGACATCGAGGACCTCGATTGAGCACCAGTCGTGCTGGCCCCGGTGGCGGGGACGGTCGTCGCGCTCGCGGACGTGCCCGATCCGGTGTTCGCCCAGCAGATCGTGGGCTCGGGCATCGCGATCGATCCCGAGCGCGCCGAGTCGACCGTCGTGGCGCCCGCTGACGGCAAGCTGCTCAAGCTCCACCCGCACGCGTTCGTGCTGCTCACCGCCGCGGGCAAGGGCTTGCTGGTGCACCTCGGCATCGACACCGTGCAGCTCGAGGGCGAGGGCTTCGAGCTGCTCGTCGCGGAGGGCGACGAGGTGACGGCCGGCACCCCCATCGTCCGCTGGGACCCGGCGGCGATCGAGGCCGGTGGACGGTCGCCGATCGTGCCCGTCGTCGTGATGGACTCGGCACCCGACAGCGTTCACCCGGAAGTCACCGGCACGCTACGCGTGGGGGACGAGATCTTCACGATCTGAAGAGCGAGCAGCCTGTCTGGAAGTTGACCCGAATCGGCTGCGGTGGGAGACTGACAGACGCAGACCGCCTCTTCTGCCTCTTCCCCTCAGTTCCATTTCCGCGGAGATTTTTCATGGCCAAAGCACTCATCGGCTACATCGGGGGCCCTACCTCCGATCAGCTGCGCGAAACCGCCGCACTCCACCGTCGCATCGCCGACCTCGAGGCCGAGATCATGCGCCTCAAGGTCGAGAACGACGGCTTGCTCCGGACCATCCGTGAGCGTGTCGACAACGTCACCGCCGGCGACTTGATGGAGCCTGCCGCTCACTGAAGTCCCAGCGGTCTACGCTGACCTCAATCAGTTGCCGTCGTAGGAGTCAGCGTTGTACCTCAAGAGCCTCACGTTGCGTGGGTTCAAGTCGTTTGCATCCTCGACGACCCTTCAGCTCGAGCCCGGCATCACGTGCGTCGTCGGCCCCAACGGTTCCGGCAAGTCCAACGTCGTCGACGCCTTGTCGTGGGTCATGGGCGAGCAGGGCGCCAAGTCGCTGCGCGGCGGCAAGATGGAGGACGTCATCTTCGCCGGTACGTCCGGCCGTCCGCCCTTGGGTCGCGCTGAGGTCGTCCTCACGATCGACAACACCGACGGCGCGCTCCCGATCGAGTACACCGAGGTCACGATCTCGCGGACGATGTTCCGCAACGGCGGGTCCGAGTACGCCATCAACGGCAACACCTGCCGTCTCCTCGACGTCCAGGAGCTGCTGAGCGACTCCGGCATCGGCCGCGAGATGCACGTCATCGTCGGCCAGGGCCAGCTCGACAGCGTCCTGCGGGCGACCCCTGAGGAGCGCCGCGGCTTCATCGAGGAGGCCGCGGGCGTCCTCAAGCACCGCAAGCGCAAGGAGAAGGCGCTCCGCAAGCTCGACGCCACGCAGGGCAACCTGACGCGGCTCAACGACGTGCTCACCGAGCTGCGTCGCCAGCTCAAGCCGCTGGGCCGGCAGGCCGAGGTGGCCCGACGGGCCGCGGTGATCCAGGCCGAGGTCCGTGACGCGAGGGCTCGCATCCTGGCCGACGACATCGTGAGCGCCCGAACGGTGATCGCCGAGGAGCTCGCCGACGAGACCGCGCTCAAGGAACGCCGCCAGGCCGTCGAGCAGACGATCGCCGCAGCCCGCGAGCAGGAGACCGAGCTCGAGGACCAGCTGCGTGAGGACTCGCCGCGGCTGTCCGCCGCGCAGGAGACCTGGTACAGCCTCTCGGGCCTGCGCGAACGCATCCGGGGCACCGCGGGCCTGGCCAACGAGCGCGTACGCCTGGCCGCCGTCGAGGCCGAGGACCGCCGGGTCGGCCGCGAGCCGGAGGAGCTGGAGGCTGACGCCCGTCGTGCCCAGGAGCAGCTCGAGCAGCTGAGCGCCGGAGTGCAGCAGGCGACCGAGTCGCTCGAGGCCGTCATCGCCGAGCGCAACGAGGCCGAGGTGGCATACACGGCCGAGGAGCGCCGGGTCGCGGGCCTGCTGCGGGCCGCCGCAGACCAGCGCGAGGGCCTCGCGAGGCTCCACGGCCAGGTCAACGCGCTCAAGAGCCGGGCCACCGCCGCGGGCGAGGAGATCGGCCGGCTCACCGCCGCCCGCGACGAGGCCGAGAACCGGGCCGTCGAGGCGCACCGCGAGTTCACCAACCTCGAGAACCAGATCGCCGGCCTCAACGCGGGGGAGTCGGGGCTCGACGAGGAGCTCGAGGCGGCCGAGGACGGTCTCGCCGAGATCACCGAGCACCTCGCGTCCCTGACGGCGCAGTCGCAGGAGGCCGAGCGTCAGCAGGCCGCGTTCGCCGCCCGCAAGGAGGCGCTCGAGCTGGGCCTGGCCCGCAAGGACGGCGCCGGTGCGTTGCTGGCCGCGACCGACGAGATCAGCGGCCTGCTGGGCTCGGTCGCCGCGCTCCTGACCGTACGCGCGGGGTTCGAGACCGCGATCGCCTCTGCCCTCGGCTCGGCTGCCGATGCCGTCGCCGTCGACCACCTCGACACCGCGGTGTCGGCGATGGAGAAGCTCAAGTCCGAGGACCTCGGCCGGGCCGGCATGCTGCTGGGTGGCGGCGAGGTCGACGACTCCACATGGCCGGGGCTGCCGGACTACGCGACGTACGCGATCGACGTCGTCGACGGACCTGCGTCGCTGCAGGGGGCGCTGCGTCGGCTGCTGTTCAAGGTCGCCGTCGTCGACAGCCTCGAGCAGTCACAGGACCTGATCCGCCACGCGCCCGACGTCACGGCCGTGACGCAGGACGGCGACGTCCTCGGCGCGCACTTCGCCGCCGGCGGCTCGACGTCCAAGCAGAGCCTGATCGAGGTCAAGGCCGCGATCTCCCAGGCCGACGAGGACCTGACGCGCGCGCAGCACACGCTCGAGCGCCTGCGCTTCGAGCACGAGGCCGCCGACACCAAGCGAGCTGCCGCCCAGGAGCGTGTCGACGCGGCTCTCGGCCGGCTGCACGAGTCCGACGCCACGATGGCCGCGGTCGCCGAGAACCTCGGCCACCTCGGAGCCACGGCCCGGGCCGCACGGGGCGAGGCCGACCGCCTCGCCGCCGCGATCACCAAGGCCGAGGAGTCGCAGGCCGGCGACCTGTCCGGGCTCGCCGAGCTCGAGGACCGGCTCGCCCAGGCCGAGGCCGCGCCCGAGGAGGAGCCCGACACGGCGCTGCTCGAGGAGCTGGCCGACAAGGCGTCGGGCGCCCGCCGCGCCGAGACCGACGCACGACTCGCGCTGCGCACCAACGAGGAGCGCGCCCGCGCACTCGAGGGCCAGGTCACGGCGTTGTTCGAGGCCGCCGAGGCCGAGCGTGAGGCACGGATCAAGGCCAAGGAGCGGCGTGAACGCCAGCTGCGCGAGGCCGAGACCGCCAAGGCCGTCATCTACGCCAGCGACCTGGTGCTCGCCCGTCTCGAGCAGTCGATCGCCCAGGCGTCGACGCTGCGCGCGGAGATCGAAGCGTCCCGCACGGGTCGCGAGGAGACACTGCGCGGCGTACGCGTGCAGCTGCGCGAGCAGATCGCGGAGCTCGACGGCCTGACCGACTCGGTGCACAAGGACGAGATGGCGCGCGCCGAGATGCGGCTGCGCCTCGAGGGTCTCGAAGGGCGTGCTCTCGAGGAGCTCGGCCTCGAGGTCGAGACGCTCGTCGCCGACTACGGACCCGACCAGCTCGTGCCGCCCATCACGGTCGAGGGCGAGGACGACTCGCTGCCCGCCGAGGCGGTGCCCTACGAGCGCGAGGCGCAGGTCAAGCGGCTGCGCAACGCCGAGCGGTCGATGGCGATGCTCGGCAAGGTCAACCCGCTCGCCCTCGAGGAGTTCACGGCCCTCGAGGAGCGTCACCAGTTCCTCTCCGAGCAGCTCGACGACCTGCGCAAGACCCGTCAGGACCTGCTCGAGATCGTCGAGGAGGTCGACGCCAAGGTCGAACAGGTCTTCACCGAGGCCTGGTACGACGTCGAGAGCGCGTTCCAGCACGTCTTCAGCCGGCTGTTCCCCGGCGGCGAGGGCGCGTTGATCCTCACGGACCCGCAGAACATGCTGACGACCGGCATCGACGTCGAGGCCCGCCCGGCGGGCAAGAAGGTCAAGCGGCTGTCGCTGCTGTCCGGTGGCGAGCGGTCGCTGGTCGCCGTCGCGTTCCTCGTCGCGCTGTTCAAGGCCCGGCCCAGCCCGTTCTACATCCTCGACGAGGTCGAGGCGGCGCTCGACGACGCCAACCTCGGTCGTCTGCTCGAGCTCTACGAAGAGCTGCGCGCCAACTCCCAGCTCGTCGTCATCACGCACCAGAAGCGCACGATGGAGGTCGCCGACGCGCTCTACGGCGTCTCGATGCGTGGCGACGGCGTCTCTGCGGTCATCAGCCAGCGCCTCCGCGAGGAAGAGACGGCTTCTTGAGCGACGGGGCCCGCGGCTCCGTACGGACTTCAGTGTCTTGCGGACGATCACGACGCGATGGGAGGACGAGGACGTCTACGGTCACGTCAACAACGTCGTCTATTACTCGTTCTTCGACACCGCGGTCAACGGGTTCCTGATCGAGGCGACCGGCACCGACATCCGTACGCTCGACGCCGTGGGCCTGGTCGCCGAGACGCAGTGCGAGTTCCTGCGGGAGCTCGGCTTCCCGGACGACGTGCAGGCCGGACTCGCCGTCACCAGGCTGGGCACCTCGAGCATCGTCTACCGCATCGGCCTGTTCCAGGGGAGCACCGACGAGCCGGCCGCGATCGGTCGCTTCGTCCACGTCTACGTCGACGCGGCCACGCGCGAGGTCACGCCGATCCCCGAGGCGATCCGCACAGCAGTCGCCCCGCTGGTCACTGCCTGACCCTTTCGTGCGGTCGATTCTCAACCGAATGACGCGACATTCGGTTGAGAATCCACCGCTCGCGCTGGGGCGGGGTCGCAGCATGCGCCCAACACTCTGCATAGGATCGGTGCGTGACCCTGCCTGTTCTGCTCCTGATCATCCTTGCCGTCATCGTCCTGATGGGCGTCGGCATCAGCCTCGTCGTGGGCCGCGGTCGCAAGGAGCTGCCGCCTCCGTCGGAGCTCGACCGGGTCACCGAGGAGGTCATCGATCATCCGGAGCACCCCGAGCCGCACCTCGAGGACGAGGAGCCCGCTGCCGCGGTCGACACGATCGAGCGTCCCGAGGCGCCTCAAGGTCGTCTCGTACGTCTTCGCGCCCGGCTCGCGCGATCGCAGGGCACCCTCGGCAAGGGGCTGCTGGCGGTGCTCAGCCGTTCGACGCTCGATGACGATGCGTGGGAGGAGCTCGAGGACACGCTGCTCGCTGCGGACGTCGGCGTCACCGCCACGGACGAGCTCGTCGCCAACCTCAAGACCCGCGTACGGGTCGAGGGCATCGATGATCCGGCGGCTGCCAAGGCCGCGCTTCGCGAAGAGCTCGTGGCCCTGATCAATCCCGTCGTACGACCGGACGCTCGACTCGACCGGCGCCGACGGCAAGCCCGGCGTCGTGCTGGTCGTCGGGGTCAACGGCACCGGCAAGACCACGACCGTCGGCCGGCTGGCGCGAGTCCTCGTCGCAGAGGACAAGACCGTCGTGCTGGGCGCCGCGGACACGTTCCGCGCTGCCGCCGCCGACCAGCTGCAGACGTGGGGCGAGCGGGTCGGCGTCCCGACCGTGCGCGGGCCCGAGGGCGGCGACCCGGCGAGTGTCGGCTTCGAGACCGTCCAGCGCGGCATCGCCGACGGCACCGACGTCGTGCTGGTCGACACGGCCGGCCGCCTGCACACCAAGGCCGGACTGATGGACGAGCTCGGCAAGGTCAAGCGCGTCATCGAGAAGCAGGCTCCGGTGACCGAGGTGCTGCTCGTCATCGACGCCACCACGGGCCAGAACGGCCTGACGCAGGCGCGGGTGTTCGGCGAGGTCGTCGACGTCACCGGCATCGTGCTGACCAAGCTCGACGGCACCGCCAAGGGCGGCATCGTCATCGCGGTGCAGCGTGAGCTCGGCGTACCGGTCAAGTTCGTCGGCCTCGGCGAGGGAGCGGACGACCTGGCCCCGTTCGACGCCGAAGAGTTCGTCGACGCGCTGCTGTCCTGACGCAAGATCTCACACGCCTCTGATCGGCGGCCCACGCTCGACGTAACACGCTGTTTACACAGCGCCCGCATTCGTGATCCGGATGCAACATGGGTGGGCGAATACCGAAACCCTCCGACGCCAGTCTGTTCGGCAGCAGTTCGTACCTCGTCCTGCTGCTGCACACACTTCTTTCGGAGGTTTCATGGATACCGGCGATACCGCGTGGATTCTGGCCAGCTCGGCCCTGGTCCTGCTCATGACGCCAGGACTGGCGTTCTTCTACGGCGGCATGGTCCGCTCCAAGACCGTGCTCAACATGATGATGATGAGCTTCATCGCTCTGGCAATCGTGCCGGTGCTGTGGATCCTCTACGGCTACTCCCTCTCGTTCAGCCCTGACGGCAACCAGTTCCTCGGCGGCTTCAAGCGCATCGGCCTGGACAACATCACGGTCAACACCGCGTACGGGACGATCCCCGAGTACGTCTTCGTCGCCTTCCAGCTGATGTTCGCGATCATCACGGTCGCGCTGATCAGCGGCGCGATCGCCGACCGCGCCAAGTTCGGCGCCTGGGCGCTGTTCGTGACCATCTGGATCACGATCGTCTACTTCCCCGTCGCCCACTGGGTCTTCGACTTCGGCGACAACGGCGGCTGGATCGCGACCAAGCTCGAGGCACTCGACTTCGCCGGTGGTACCGCGGTCCACATCAACGCCGGTGCCGCAGGCCTGGCCCTGGCTCTGGTGCTCGGCAAGCGCGTCGGCTGGAAGCGCGACCCGATGCGTCCGCACAACCTGCCGTTCGTGCTGCTCGGCGCCGGCCTGCTGTGGTTCGGCTGGTTCGGCTTCAACGCGGGCTCCGCGGTCGGCTCGAACGGTCTCGCCGGCCTGGCGTTCGTCAACACGGCCGTCGCGACGGCGGCTGCCATCCTCGGCTGGCTGTTGGTCGAGGTCATTCGCGACAAGAAGGCCACGAGCCTCGGTGGTGCCTCGGGCGCCGTTGCCGGACTCGTCGCCATCACGCCTGCGTGTGGCGCGCTGACCCCGGTCGGCTCGATTGCACTCGGCATCATCGCCGGCATCATCTGCGCGCTGGCCGTCAGCCTGAAGTACAAGTTCGGCTACGACGACTCGCTCGACGTCGTCGGCGTCCACCTCGTCGGTGGACTCGTGGGCACGCTGCTGATCGGGTTCCTGGCGTCGCACGACGTCGGCCTGTTCTACGGTGGCGACCTCAAGCAGCTCGGCAAGCAGGCAGTAGCCGCGTTCACCGTCCTCGCGTACTCGTTCGTCCTCACGTACATCATCGGTAAGTTGATCGACGTGACGATCGGGTTCCGCATCAGCGAAGAGGATGAGGTTCTCGGCATCGACCAGGTCGAGCACCTGGAGACCGCGTACGACGAAGCCGGAATCATCGGCGGGTCCGCTCTGAAGACGGGAGTCTGAACATGAAGCTGGTTACAGCGGTCATCAAGCCGCACAAGTGGGAAGAGGTCCGCGAGGCCCTCGCCGCCGCGGGTGTCGCCGGCATGACGGTGACCGAGGCAAGCGGCTACGGCCAGCAGAAGGGACACACCGAGGTCTACCGCGGTGCTGAGTACGACGTCTCGCTGGTCCCCAAGATCCGCCTCGAGGTCGTCGTCGACGACGCCGACGTCGAGAGCGTGGTCAGCACGATCACCGGGTCGGCGCAGACCGGCAAGATCGGTGACGGCAAGGTCTGGGTCATCCCGGTCGACTCGGTCGTGCGGGTTCGCACGGGCGAGACGGACGAGGCAGCTCTCTAGGGCTGAACGACCATCAACGGAGCCGCCGCAGCACCTGACCGGGTGTTGCGGCGGCTCTGTGCCGTGTGTCCGGCGCCTGCGTCAGGCGGCCCCCTGCGTACGATCACCACCGTGACCCACGAGTTCGACAAGGCCGCCCTCGCGCAGCAGCGAAGCGACCGGGCGCTCGAGGCCGATCGCCGGCTGCGCCAGCTGTTCGCCGCCGCGGTGCCGGCCGACGGCAGCGACCCGCGCGAAGGCCCGGGCCTGGCCCTGGTCGCAGTCGGCGGCTACGGCCGGTCCGAGCTCTCCCCGTTCAGCGACCTGGACGTCGTGCTGCTGCACGATCCGACCGTCGAGGAGTCCGTGGTCCGCGAGGTCGCCGAGGCGATCTGGTACCCACTGTGGAACGACGGGGTCGCCCTCGATCACTCCGTGCGCGACACGGTCCAGATGCGCGACGCGGCCGCGACGGATCACCGCGCCGCGATGGGCATGCTCGACGCACGTACGGTGGCCGGCGACTCGGGACTCGTCATGACGTTGCGCTCCCAGGTGCTCGCCGACTGGCGCCGCGACGCGCGTACGCGGGTCGAGGAGGTGCGCGAGGCACGCAACTCGCGCATCGAGCGCTCCGGCTGGCTCGCCCACGCGGCCGTCCCCGACCTCAAGGAGTCCGGGGGAGGGCTGCGCGACAGCGTGATCCTGCGTGCCCTCGTCGCGACCTGGCTGATCGACGTACCGCACGGGGAGTCCGAGGCGTTGCGGTCCGATCTTCTCGACGTACGCGATGCGCTGCACGAGACCGTCGGCCGCCGCGTCGAGCGCCTCGACGCCGACGTGATCCCGGACGTCGCGCGCTTCCTCGGCATGGGCGCCGAGGAGCTGGACCTGCACACGCGCCAGCTCGGTCGCCGCATCGCCCACCTCGCGTCGCTGTCGTGGCACAAGATCGACGCCGCCTTGGCACCGCCGGCCAAGCGCACGATCACGCCGACCGGACCGGCCGTGACGCCGCTCGCCGAGGGCGTGGGCGTTCTCGACGGCGAGGTCATCGTCACCGGCAAGGCCGATCCGGCCACCGATCCCGAGGTTGCCCTGCGCGCCGCGGCGGCCGCAGCGCGCGCAGGCCTCCCGCTGGGTCCGGGCTCGGCGGTGCGTCTCGCGGCGTCGATGGGGGAGCTGCCCGACCCGTGGTCGCCTTCGTCGTCGCGGCTCATGGTCGACCTGCTGAGCTCGGGCCGGGGACTCGTACGGGTGTGGGACGAGCTCGACTTCGCTGGCGTCGTGGACCTGCTGCTGCCCGAGTGGGTGGCGATCCGCCTGCGCGGTTCCTCGTCGCCGGTCCACCGGTTCACGGTCGACCGGCACAGCCTCGAGACCTGTGTGTACGCCGCGAAGGTCAAGCGTGACGTGGCCCGTCCCGACCTGCTGGCCGTCGCTGCCCTGCTGCACGACATCGGCAAGGGTGTCGAGGGCGACCACTCCGAGGCGGGCGAGCCGATGGCCGTACGCATCGCGCAGCGCTGGGGCTTCAGCGACGAGGACGCCGCCGTCGTCGGCAAGCTCGTACGGTGGCACCTCCTGCTGCCGACCATCGCGACCCGCCGTGACATCGAGGATCCGTCGACCGCAGCCAACGTGGCCGAGATCGTCGAGACCGAGGACTTCCTCGACCTGTTGGCGGCCCTCACCGCGTCGGACGCGCAGGCGACCAGTCCGGCTGCGTGGTCGCCGTGGCGGCAGGGCCTGACCGAGGGGCTCGTCGAGAAGGTACGTGAGGTGCTCGACGAGAGCATCACGACGCCGACCGCCGGCGACTACGAGGGCTGGCCGGCCGACGTGCCGATTCCCGACCACGGCGCCATGGGACCGGCCGACTTCGCGCTCACCGTCGAGGGTCACCAGGGCGGTTCGCTGCTGACGATCGTCACCGCCGACCGCCAAGGCGTCATGGCCGACCTCGCCGGTGGGCTGGCACTCGCCGGGCTGGCGATCCGGTCCGCGCGTACGGTCACGCTCGGCGACGCGGCGGTGTCGCTGTGGGAGGTGTCGCGGTCCGACATCGACCCGGCGCGGCTGACAGATCGCCTGCGACCCGCGATGGCCGGTGAGCTCGACCTCGCAGGTCGCCTCGAGCTCTCGTCGATCCACGACGCACCCGACGCTCGCGTACGCCTGCTCGACCGGCTCTCGGAGACCGCGACGCTCGTGGAGGTGCGCGCACAGGATCGCCGTGGGCTGGTGTGGACCGTGTGCGACCAGATCGCCTCGCTCGGCCTCTCGATCCGCTCGGCGCACATGTCGACGTACGGCGACGAGGTCCGCGACGTGTTCTACATCGTCGACGGTGACGGCCACCCCCTCGACGACACGATCGCGGCGACCCTCCGCGACAACCTCGCCACCGCCCTCACCTGACCCTGAGCGCCTGGAGCGGTGAGTTGGTCGCCCATGCCGTCGTCGGGCGGTGTGTGGGTCGCCCATTCGGGCACCTGATGGACGAGCAGCTCACCGCCGCACACGACGAAGGGCGACTAAGTCACCGCCCACGAGGGGGAGCGGCCACGGGGTCTCGGTTAGAGTTGACCGAACCCCTTTCTCTCCATTCGAGGATGACGACCGACGTATGTTCGACACCCTGCAAGACCGCCTGCAGTCAGCGTTCAAGAACCTGCGCGGCAAGGGTCGACTCTCCGACGCTGACATCGACGCCGTCGCACGCGAGATCCGCGTCGCGCTGCTCGACGCGGATGTCGCCGTGCCGGTGGTCCGCGACTTCATCGCCAACGTCAAGGAGCGGGCCCGCGGCGCCGAGGTGAGCCAGGCGCTCAACCCCGCCCAGCAGGTCATCAAGATCGTCAACGACGAGCTCGTCACGATCCTCGGCGGCGAGACGCGTCGCATCCGTTACGCCAAGAACCCGCCGACCGTCATCATGCTCGCGGGCCTCCAGGGTGCCGGCAAGACGACCCTTGCCGGCAAGCTCGGCCTCTGGCTCAAGGGTCAGGGCAAGTCGCCGATGCTCGTTGCGGCCGACCTCCAGCGTCCCAACGCCGTCAACCAGCTCCAGGTCGTCGGTGAGCAGGCCGGCGTCAAGGTGTTCGCCCCCGAGCCGGGCAACGGCGTCGGCGACCCGGTCAAGGTCGCGACCGACGGCCTCGCCGAGGCCCGCCGCACTCTGCACGACGTCGTCATCGTCGACACCGCCGGCCGCCTCGGCATCGACGAAGAGCTGATGCAGCAGGCCGCCGACATCCGTGCCGCGGTCGATCCCGACGAGGTCCTGTTCGTCATCGACGCGATGATCGGCCAGGACGCCGTCGTCACCGCCGAGGCGTTCCTCGAGGGCGTCGACTTCACCGGCGTCGTGCTGACCAAGCTCGACGGCGATGCCCGTGGTGGCGCGGCGCTGTCCGTACGCTCGATCACCGGCCGGCCGATCATGTTCGCGTCGACGGGCGAGAAGCTCACCGACTTCGACGCGTTCCACCCCGACCGCATGGCGTCGCGCATCCTCGACATGGGCGACATGCTCACCCTGATCGAGCAGGCCGAGAAGGTCATCGACACCCAGGAGGCCGAGAAGGCCGCCGAGAAGCTCATGGGCGGCTCGTTCACGCTCGACGACTTCCTCGCGCAGATGGAGGCCATCTCCAAGATGGGCTCGATGTCCAAGCTCGTCGGGATGCTTCCGGGCATGGGTGCGATGAAGGAGCAGCTCGCCAACTTCGACGAGCGCGAGGTCGACAAGATCAAGGCGATCATCCGGTCGATGACACCGGCCGAGCGCAACAATCCCAAGATGATCGACGGCTCCCGCCGCAGCCGCATCTCCAAGGGTTCCGGCACCGAGGTCAAGGACGTCAACCAGCTCGTCGACCGATTCTTCGACGCCCGCAAGATGATGCAGCAGATGGCCAAGGGCGGCGGCGGAATGCCCGGTATGCCTGGCATGCCGGGGCTCCCCGGTGCCGGCAAGCGGGCGGGCGCCAAGCAGAAGCCGCAGCAGAAGAAGAAGGGCAAGCGCGTGTCGGGCAACCCGGCCAAGCGCGCTGCCGAGGCAGCAGGCGCCACCAAGAAGGACGGCGCGAGCGCGTTCGGCTTCCCGGCCGGGGGCAACGATGAGTTCGAGCTGCCCAAGGAGCTCAAGGACCTGCTCTAGGCAGCTACCCACGTGCGCAAACTGGCCGTGGGGCATACGGTCGGGGCATGGGGGCACAACCGCTGGTCGTGGTCATGGGCATCTCCGGTGTCGGGAAGTCGGCCATCGGGCATGAGCTCGCCGACCGGTTCTCGCTCGACTACGCCGATGGCGACGACTTCCACTCCGAGGCCAACATCGCCAAGATGTCGGCCGGCACACCGCTCACCGATGAGGATCGCTGGCCCTGGCTGGCCGACATCGGGGTGTGGCTGCACGAGCACGACGCCGCTGGCGGGGTCATCAGCTGCTCAGCGCTCAAGCGCGGCTATCGTGACGTCCTCGTCGACGCCGCCCCACGTACCTACTTCCTGCACCTCACGGGCGACCATGACCTGATCAAGTCGCGCATGGAGCACCGCGACCACTTCATGCCCGCCTCGTTGCTGGAGTCGCAGGAGAAGACGCTCGAGCCGCTGCAGGACGACGAGAACGGCTGGGCCTTCGACATCACACCGTCACCCGCCGAGATCGTGGACGAGTTCGTCGCCCGCACCGGCATCTCCCAGGAGGACACCGCATGATCGCCAGTACGCTCATCGCCGCCGCACCGCCCGAGCCGGTCAAGGCCGTTGCGGGCACCGGCCAGCTCATCACCGCGGCACTCGTCGGTGTCGCGGTGCTCGTCGTGCTGATCACGTTCTTCAAGCTGCACCCGTTCCTCGCACTGATCCTCGGCTCGCTGACGGTCGGTGCGATCGCCGGTCGCAACATGCTCGACGTCGTGGGCAGCTTCAGCACGGGCGTCGGCGACACGGTCAAGGGCGTCGGCATCCTGATCGCCCTGGGCGCGATGTTCGGCAAGCTGCTCGCGGACTCCGGCGGTGCCGACCAGATCGTCGACACGATCGTCGGCAGGTCCAGCCAACGGATGCTGCCGTGGTCGATGGCGGCGATCGGCGCGATCATCGGCCTGCCGATGTTCTTCGAGATCGGGTTGGTCCTGCTGATGCCGGTCATCTTCCTGGTCGCCAAGCGCGCCGAGCGGTCGATCATCGCGCTCGGCATCCCGGCGCTCGCCGGCCTCTCGGCGATGCACGGGTTCGTACCGCCGCACCCCGGGCCGCTGGCAGCCATCCAGGCTGTCGACGCCGACCTCGGACGTACGTTGGCGCTCGGCATCCTGGTCGCGATCCCCACGATCGTGGTCGCCGGTCCGCTGTTCGCCCGGTTCGCCGAGCGTTGGGTGCCGGTGCCGGCCGGAGACCTCTACGATGCGACCACCGAGAAGCGCGAGATACGGCCCAGCTTCGGGATCACGCTGGCCACGGTGCTGCTGCCCGTCGTGCTGATGATGGGCAAGGCATACTCCGACATCGCCCTCGACGAGGGGACCGGACCACGCAAGGTCCTCGACTTCATCGGTGAGCCGTTCGTCGCGCTGCTGATCTCGGTCATCGTCGCGATCTTCACCTTGGGCCGGGCATCTGGCATGGACAAGGACGACATCAGCGACGTCCTCAACAAGTCGTTGCCCCCGATCGCCGGCATCCTCCTGATCGTCGGCGCCGGCGGCGGGTTCAAGCAGACCCTGATCGACACCGGCATCGCCGAGGTGGTCGCCGACTTCGTCGAGGACAGCGGTGTATCGGTCCTCCTGCTGGCATGGCTCGTGGCGGTGCTGATCCGCGTGGCGACCGGCTCGGCCACCGTCGCGACGATCACGGCTGCCGGCATCATGTCGCCGATCGCCCAGGATCTCGGCAGCACCGAGGTGTCGTTGCTCGTGCTGGCGATCGGCGCTGGGTCGGTGTTCTTCTCGCACGTCAACGATGCGGGCTTCTGGCTGGTCAAGGAGTTCTTCGGGCTGTCGGTCGTCCAGACGATCAAGAGCTGGTCGATCATGGAGACGATCCTGTCGGTCACCGGCCTGATCGTGGTGCTCGGCCTGAACCTGGTGGTGTGAGCGGCTTTCGGTGGTTGAGGTGCGGAGCGAGTCTGCGAGCTAGCCTCGAAACCACCTTGGTTGCGCTGGGGCTTCATCTCACCGGGTTTCGTCATCTGACGCCTTCGGCGTGACGCGCTCAACCTGTCATGAGCGCTCGGCCGCGGGCGGCCTCGACTCATGACATCTGTCGTGAGTTCGAGACAGGTGGGCGAGATACCCTGAGGCAATGCTCATTCCGCTCCTGCGGACGTATCTTGCGCCTTACAAGAGGCCGATTGCACTCGTCCTGACCTTCCAGCTGATCCAGACCCTGGCCAACCTCTGGCTGCCCGGACTCAACGCCGACATCATCGACAAGGGCGTCGTCCAGGGCGACACCGGCTACATCGTCCGCACCGGCGGGATGATGCTGATGGTCACGGTGATCCAGGTCGTGTGCACGATCGTCGCGGTCTACTTCGGTGCTCGAACCGCGATGGCGCTCGGCCGTGACCTGCGAGCCGGTGTGTTCAGCAAGGTCGAGACGTTCGCCGCGCGCGAGATGGCGCAGCTGGGCGCGCCGACGCTGATCACCCGCTCGACCAACGACGTCCAGCAGGTCCAGCTCATCGTGTTCCTGGCCCTCACGCTGCTGGTGGCGGCGCCGATCATGTGCTTCGGCGGCATCTTCATGGCGCTGCGCCAGGACGTCGAGCTGTCCGGGTTGCTGCTGCTGGTCCTGCCGGCGCTGATCATCAGCATCGGCCTGGTGATCCGGCAGATGAGGCCGCTGTTCCGGGTCATGCAGGTCAAGATCGACGGCATCAACGGCATCATGCGCGAGCAGATCATGGGCATCCGCGTGATCCGCGCCTTCGTCAAGGAGCGCTACGAGGCCAAGCGGTTCGGCGACGCCAACCGCGAGACCATGGAGGTCGCGATCGCCGTCGGTCGCCTGACCTCGATGATGTTCCCGATCGTCATGCTGATCATGAACGTGTCGGTCGTCCTGGCCACCTGGTTCGGCGGCTACCGCATCGGCAACGGTGAGCTGCAGGTCGGCACGCTGACGGCCTTCCAGAACTACCTCGTCCAGATCCTGATGTCGGTCATGATGGCGACGTTCATGCTGATGCTGTGGCCGCGCGCCGAGGTCGCCGCCGAGCGCATCACCGAGGTGCTCGACACCGCGCCGAGCGTGGTCGCGCCGGACGACGCGGTGCAGGTCACGCTCGACCGCGGCCATCTCGACCTCAAGGGTGCCTCGTTCGCCTTCCCCGGTGCGGAGCAGGACGTGCTCCACGAGATCGACATGATCGCGCGGCCGGGGGAGACCACGGCGATCATCGGCTCCACCGGCAGCGGCAAGTCGACCTTGCTCGGGCTGATCCCGAGGCTGTTCGACGCCACCGCCGGCTCGGTCAGCATCGACGGTCACGACGTACGTTCGTTGCATCCCGAGAACGTCTGGACGTCCATCGGCCTCGTGCCCCAGCGACCGTTCCTGTTCAGCGGCACCGTGGCGTCCAACCTGCGCTACGGCCGGCCCGACGCGACCGACGAGGAGCTGTGGGACGCGCTGGAGATCTCGCAGGCCAAGGGATTCGTCGAGCGCATGCCTGAGCAGCTCAACGCCCCGATCTCCCAGGGTGGCACCAACGTCTCCGGCGGGCAGCGCCAACGCCTCGCCATCGCCCGAGCCATCGTCAAGCGCCCGCCGATCTACCTGTTCGACGACTCGTTCTCCGCCCTCGACTATGCGACCGATGCCGCGCTGCGAGCCGCCATGCGTACGGCCACGGCCGAGGCGACCGTCGTGATCGTCGCCCAGCGGGTCTCCACGATCCGCGACGCCGACCGCATCGTCGTCCTCGACGAGGGCCGGGTCGTCGGCACCGGCACGCACCACGACCTGATGCAGTCCTGCGAGGTCTACCGCGAGATCGTGCTGTCCCAGCTCACGGAAGAGGAGGCGGCATGAGCGAGCGAAACGAAAGTGTGCTCAGGCCGTCACCTGCGATCCTTGCCTTTTCCCTGCAGGTGACGGCATGAGCGGACGGGGGCCGGCGCTGGCCGGGATGGGGATGCCGCCGGCACGGGCCAAGGACTTCAAGGGCTCGTTGCGGCGCCTCGTCGACCGGCTGCTGCGGCAGCGCATCATGGTCTGGGGCATCGTCGGGTTCGGCGTCGTGGCCACCACGATGGCGGTCATCGGCCCAAAGGTGCTCGGTCACGCGACCGACATCGTGTTCACCGGCTACCTCAACGGCCAGTTCCCTGACGGTGCCACCAAGGCGGAGGTCGTCGCGCAGCTGCGCAACGAGGGCAACGACAAGCTCGCGTCGCTGGTGTCGTCCGTCGACCTCCAGCCCGGCGCCGGCATCGACTTCCACGGCCTCGGGCTCGTGCTCTCGGGCGTGCTGGTCCTCTACGTCCTCGCGTCGCTGCTGCAGTGGTTCCAGGGCGTCTTCACCACGACTGTCGTGCAGAAGACCATCACCGACCTGCGCGACGACGTCGAGGCCAAGATCAACCGGCTCCCGCTGTCCTACTTCGACCGTACGGACCGCGGAGAGGTGCTCTCGCGCACCACCAACGACATCGACAACATCGCCCAGTCGTTCCAGCAGACCATGAGCCAGCTGCTGACCTCGATCCTCATGGTCATCGGCACGCTCGTCATGATGCTGGTCATCTCGCCGTTGCTGTCGCTCGTCGCCCTGCTGACCCTGCCGCTGGCGTTCGCCATCACCAAGGCGGTGACCAAGAGGTCGCAGCCGGAGTTCATGAAGCAGTGGGCCAGCACCGGGCGGCTCAACGGTCACATCGAGGAGGTCTTCACGGGCCACGAGGTGGTCAAGGTGTTCGGCCGCCAGCAGGAAGCCCGCGACGAGTTCGACACCCGCAACGACGCGGTGTTCGCGGCGTCGTTCAAGGCGCAGTTCATCTCCGGCGTGATCCAGCCGGTCATGATGTTCGTGTCCAACATCAACTACGTGCTCGTGGCTGTCATCGGTGGCCTGCGGGTCGCCTCGGGCACCCTCAGCATCGGTGACGTGCAGGCGTTCATCCAGTACTCCCGGCAGTTCACCCAGCCGCTGACGCAGGTCGCCTCGATGATCAACCTGCTGCAGTCAGGCGTCGCCTCCGCCGAGCGGGTGTTCGCCCTGCTCGACGAGCCCGAGGAGCGTCCCGGACGAGGCCGACGCGCCGTTCCCCGACCCCATACGTGGCCGGGTCGTCTTCGATGACGTGTCGTTCTCCTACCAGCCCGACGAGCCGCTGATCGAGCACCTCGACCTGACGGCAGAGCCGGGCCAGACCGTCGCGATCGTCGGCCCGACCGGTGCCGGCAAGACGACGCTGACCAATCTGGTCCTCCGGTTCTACGACATCCAGGGCGGCCGCATCACGCTCGACGGCGTCGACATCGCGCGGATGGACCGTGGGCTGCTGCGCGACAACTTCGGCGTCGTGCTGCAGGACACCTGGCTGTTCAAGGGCACGATCCGCGAGAACATCGCGTACGGCGCACACCGCGCGTCCGAGGAGCAGATCCTCGCGGCTGCCGAGGCGGCGTTCGTCGACCACTTCGTCCGCACCCTGCCCGACGGCTACGACACCGTGATCGAGGACGAGGGCACCAACGTCAGCGCCGGTCAGCGCCAGCTGCTGACCATTGCGCGGGCGTTCCTCGCCGACCCGGCGATCCTCGTGCTCGACGAGGCGACCAGCTCGGTCGACACCCGTACGGAGTCGCTGGTCCAGGGCGCGATGGAGCAGCTGCGTTCGGGCCGTACGTCGTTCGTCATCGCGCACCGGCTCTCCACGATCCGCGACGCCGACCACATCGTGGTGATGGAGGACGGTCAGATCGTCGAGCAGGGCAACCACGACTCGTTGCGGGCGGCCGGGGGAGCGTACGAGCGGCTCTACTCCGCCCAGTTCGCCGCCCCGGCGACCGACTCAGCGGTTGGCGCCCTTGAGTGAGCCCGTGCTGGTCCCACCGTCCGACACGAGGCACGTGACCTCGGGATCCACGTCCCACGACTCCTCGAACGGTCGCAGGTAGGCGATCACGAGCTCGGTGCGTCAGCCGGCACGCCGACATAGTCCTCGTACCGCTGCACGCAGCCCGCCTCGGCGAGCCGGTCGACCTCGGGCTGGCCGGGGAAGTCGCCGTCGCCGAGATCGAAGTTGGCGAAGGCCTCTTCGCGATGCGGTTTGCTGCACGGGGTGAGCTCAACCGTGAGCTGGGTCGAGGCGCTCGGCTCCTTGGCGAGGCAGTCACCGGTGCGGATGTTGCCCACGAGCACGCGCCCGCCTTCGACGACCTGTCCCGAGGAGTCGCGTTCGGGCTGGCCGCTGACGATGGCCACGATCGCGATGACGAATCCCGCGACCCACAGCACGCTGATGACGAGCGCGGAGATCGCCATGCCCTTGCCATGAGGACGACCGTCCTTGGACCGGACGAGCACGATGATCGCGAGGATCACCGCCGCGATCAGGGTCAGGACGAAGAATCCGAAGATGGCCAGCACGAGCGCCGTGATCGCCAGGGCCTTCGACGGTGCACCGGCGTTGGGCCGGTACGGCGGCTGCTGGCCCGGGATAGGGCTGGCCGGGATAGGGCTGCTGCGGGTACGGCTGCTGCGGGTACGGCTGTCCCGCCGCCGGAACGTACGGCTGGCTCGGGTCGGGCGGTGGCGGCTGCTGCTCGGTCATGAGATCCCCTCAGACGGCGCTGCGTACGCCGAGGCGACAGGCTATCCCAGGTCGGGTCGGCCCACGGCGGGTTCGTCGGGGCTGTCGCTCGCTCACTCGGCCAGGAATGCGGCGACCCGGTCCTTGGGCCGGCCGATGATGGCGCGATCGCCGCGGACGAGCACGGGACGCTGCATCAGTCGCGGGTGCGCGACCAGCAGGTCCGCCACCGCCTCGGCCGTCACGTAGTCATCGGCGTCGAGGCCTTGCGCCTTGAAGAACCCGTCCTTGCGCACGAGGTCGGCCGGCGGGTCCTCGAGCTTGCCCAGCAGGTCGAGCAGCTCAGCACGGTCGAGCGGCTTCTTGAGGTACTGGACGACCTCGGTCTCGACGCCGGCCGCAGACGCTTCGTCGAGCGCGTGGCGGGAGGTCGAGCAGGCGGTGTTGTGCAGGATCGTCACGTCAGACATGGCGCGAGCCTATGACGCGTCAGCGCTTCGACGACTTGAGGGACTCACTGATCTGCGAGCCGGTCGTCACGAGGCAGGCCACTCCCTGGTCCTGCGACCACGACGACTCGAACGGGCGCAGATAGAAGATGTCGAGCTCGGAGTCGGCTGCAGGGACGCCGACATAGCGAGCGAACCGCTTGACGCAGCCGCCCTCGGCCAGGCGGTCGACCTCGTCCTGGCCGGGGAAGTCGCCGTCCTCCAGCGCGAACGTCGCGTACGTCTCGGAGTAGTGGGCCGAATCGCACGGCGTCACCTTGATCGTCGTGTACTTCTTCTCGGCGAGATCGTCTGCGGTGCAGTCGCCCGGGCGGAGATCGGTGGCCTTGACGTCACCGGCGTGGGTCACGGCGCCTGACGTGTCACGATCGGCGTCGTCGACGTGGCCGCCACGATGAGTCCGACGAACAGGACGACCCAGACGGGGATAATGATCAGCGCGGCGATCGCCATGCCCTTGCCATTGCCGGGCCGGTGCTTCGAGTCGCTGATGACCTGGATCGACAGGATCAGCGAGATGAGCCACGCAAGGGGTGCCGGCGCGATCGCGAGGCCAAGAGCCCACCCGGCCTTGGTCTTGGACGGGGGCGGCATGGAGCGCCGAGGGTCGTACGACTGCGGTCCGCCCGTCGGATAGCTCGGGAAGGCAGGAGCGTACGGCTGACCGGCTGGTGGCTCGGTCGGCGGGGGAACCTGGTCGCTCATGATGTCCTCGGACGTCGGGTGACGGGGATGGCTGCGACAGGCTATCGCGGTTCGATTCGGCTGTCCGTGGAACGGCCGCATGCGAGCATGACCGGATGTGGGAAGCGTTTTCGCACAACCTGAAGGACCCGGCCGGCGCCGCCGTGCCGTTCTTCCTGCTGTTCATGCTCATCGAGATGGCGGCAGTCAGGCGCGAGGATCGTGAGGACCGCGAGCTCGCAGGCGAGGCACCCCAGGGGATGGGCTACCTCAAGGAGGACACCCGCGCCAGCCTGACGATGTTCGTCGGCTCGATCGCGTTCTCGGCGATCTTCCGCACCGCGGCATTCCTGCTCTACACCGTCCTCTACGTCCACCTGGCGCCGTGGCACCTCTCGGCCAAGAACCCGTGGACGTGGGTCGGCGTGCTGCTCGGCGTCGACCTGCTCTGGTACACCTACCACCGGTTCTCCCACCGCGTACGCCTCGGCTGGGCGGGCCACCAGGCGCACCACTCCAGCGTCTACTTCAACTTCTCGACGGCGCTGCGGCAGAAGTGGAACCAGTGGTTCGAGGTGCTGATCTGGCTGCCGCTCCCGCTGCTGGGAGTCCCGCCGTGGATGATCTACTTCACGTTCTCGATCAACCTGATCTGGCAGTTCCACCTGCACACCGAGAAGATCGACCGGTTCCCCCGCTGGTGGGAGTTCGTGTTCAACACCCCGTCGCACCACCGGGTGCACCACGGGTCGGACCCGATCTACCTCGACCGCAACTACGGCGGCATCCTCATCGTGTGGGACCGCCTGTTCAGGTCGTTCCAGCCTGAGCTGCACCGGCCGACGTACGGGCTGACGTACCCGGTCGGCACCTACAACGTGTGGAAGCTGCAGTACGGCGAGTACGTCAAGATCTGGCATGACGTCAGGCAGGCGCCGCGCTGGCGGGACCGGTTGGCGTACGTCTTCGGGCCGCCCGGCTGGCAGCCGCCGCAGCCGGCGCCGCGTGACTCCGTCAGTCCGTCCTGACGGTCAGCTGCCGGCCGGGTCGATGACGGCGCGAAGAGCTGCGACGTGGCCGTCGAACGCCTTGCGGCCGACGGGGGTCAGACGCACGCGCACCCGTCGCCGACGGTCTTCGAGGGGGCGCTCGATGCTGATGTAGCCGGCGCCCTCGAGCGTCGCGAACTGCTTGGACAGGGCCGAGTCGGACAAGCCCAGCCGATCGCGTACGAACGCGAAGTCGATCCAGTCCGCCGAGGCGAGGAGCGCGACGATCGACAGGCGCGTGGCGGGGTGGATCAGCTCGTCGAACTGCGGCTGTGAGCTCATGCGCGCCGAGCCGAGCGCCGGGCAAGGATGGCCACCAGACCGGGCCCACCGCACACGATGGCGACGGCAGGGGCGATGCTCGCCATCGTCGAGGCGTGCCGGGCTCCGTCGGCATCGGCGAGGAACCCGAGCGCCACGGTGATCACGCCAAGCGCCACGATGCAGGCGAACAGAATGATCGGCAGGTGTCGATCGACCACGCCTGCGCGGATCGTGAGACTCGACGAACGCCGTCGGCCCGACAGGACGCGCTGCGCCACCGCCGCGTGCACCGCGCCGAAGACCAGAGTCGCGCCGCCGATCACCCAGGCATTGCCGAGATCGCTGGCCACGCCGAGTGCGACCCAGCCGGCTGCGAGCCCGCACCAGTACCAGGCCGGAATGCCGATCTGCGCGATGACTTCTCGCTCCTGGTCGGCAATCGTCTTGAGTGCGAGCCGGGCCTCGGCCTCGCTGATCTCGTCTGTCATGTCGTACCCACTTTCCTATCAGGAAAGTGACGCTACGGTTTCCTGGTAGGAAAGTCAACAGCCCGAGGGAGCGTTCGCCGCGTCAGTAAGAATGGCTGCATGGATCACGTTCGGTATGACGTCGACGAGAACATCTGCACCATCACGATGGACCGGCCCGAGGTGCGCAACGCCGTGGACGGCCCGATGGCCGCCGAGCTGCGCGAGGCGTTCCAGCAGTTCGAGGAGGACGAGTCACTGGCCGTCGCCGTGCTCACCGGTGCCGGCGGCACGTTCTGCGCGGGGGCCGACCTCTCGGCGGTCGACGACCCGGAGCGCCGCAACGAGCTCGATCCCGAGGGCCTCGGCGGGGGTCCGATGGGGCCGAGCCGCATGGAGCTGACCAAGCCCGTCATCGCGGCGGTCTCCGGTCATGCCGTGGCCGGTGGCCTGGAGCTCGCGCTGCTCGCCGACCTGCGGGTCGTCGAGGAGGACGCGGTGTTCGGCGTGTTCTGCCGGCGGTGGGGCGTGCCCCTGATCGACGGCGGCACGGTGCGGCTGCCGCGGATCATCGGCCAGGGCCGGGCGCTGGACATGATCCTCACCGGACGTCCCGTCGGCGCCCACGAGGCGTTGCAGATGGGGCTGGCCAACCGCGTCGTCCCGGTGGGGGAGTCGCTGACCGTCGCGCACGACCTCGCCGAGCAGATCGCCGCGTTCCCGGCCGAGTGCATGAAGGCCGACCGCGCCTCGGCCTATCGCCAGTGGGACCTGCCCCTCGATGCCGCGCTGCGTTCCGAAGGCGCCAACGGCGTGCCGATCGTGATGCAGGAAGGTGCCGCCGGAGCGGCCCGGTTCGCCGGTGGTGAAGGCCGCCACGGCGAGTTCTGAGGCGGGGAAGTGCTGGGGCGCGGCCGAATTGGAGCCGTGGCCCGTGTTCTGGCAGAATGGGCCCTTGCGTCCGGTACGCGTGGAGACCCTCTCATCTTCAAGCCGCCGGCTCACCGATTTCGTCGGCCGTGTCCCCACGCGGCTCCGGCAGGTCACCACAAACACACATCTGAGGAGACACCACACTCGTGGCAGTCAAGATTCGCCTGAAGCGTATGGGCAAGATCCGTACGCCGTTCTACCGCATCGTCGTCGCCGACTCGCGCACCAAGCGCGACGGACGCGTCATCGAGGAGATCGGCACCTACAACCCCAAGGCAGACCCGTCGATCATCAAGGTCGACGGCGACCGCGCCCAGTACTGGCTCGGCGTCGGCGCCCAGCCGACCGAGGCCGTCGCAGCCCTGCTCAAGATCACGGGCGACATCGGTGGCAAGAACACCATGAAGTTCGCGGACGAGAAGCGCAGCAAGGAAGACATCTTCCAGGAAGCGCTCAAGGAGCTCCACAACGAGCCCAAGGCCGACGCGACGACCAAGAAGGCCGCTGCCGCCAAGAAGGCTGCCGCCAAGGCTGACGAAGCGCCCGCCGAGGAGGCCAAGGCTGAAGAGCCCAAGGCTGCCGAAGCACCCGCTGAAGAGGTCAAGGCTGAAGAGGCACCTGCCGAGGAGGCCAAGGCTGAAGAGCCCAAGGCTGAAGAGGCACCCGCCGACGAGGCAAAGGCCTGATCGTGGCAGCCCCCATGATCGAGGTCATCGAGCACCTCGTCGCCGGCATCGTCGACAGCCCTGACGATGTCAACGTGCGCGCCAAGCAGACGCGCAACGGCGAGCTGTTCGAGGTCCGGGTCAACCCGGACGACCTCGGCAAGGTCATCGGCCGCCAAGGCCGCACGGCCACCGCCATCCGCAAGGTCGCGGGCGCAATCGCCGGACGTGGCGGCGCGCGCATCGACTTCGTGGACGTCGACCGCCGCAACTGACGATGCAGGTCGTCATCGGCCGCATCGGCCGTGCCCACGGCATCCGCGGTGAGCTGAACGTCGACATCCGAACCGACGAGCCCGAACGGCGATTCGCCCCGGGCTCGTCGGTCGTTTGCGGCGACCGTACGCTCACGATCGCGCGCGCCCGGCACCACAGCGGACGCCTGGTCGTGTCGTTCGAGGAGGTCCCCGACCGCACCGCCGCCGAGGCGCTGCACGGCCGGATCATCGAGGTCGACATCGACCCGCTCGATCTCCCGGACGACCCCGACGAGTTCTACGACCACCAGCTGGTCGGGCTCGAGGCGCGTACGGGCGACGCGGTCGTCGGCACCGTGACCGGCATCGTGCACGGCCCCTACCAGGACACGCTGGCCGTCAAGATCGACGGCCGCGAGGTGTTCATCCCGTTCGTCACCGAGATCGTGCCCGTCGTCGACGTCAAGGGCGGCTTCGTGACGATCAACGAGGTCGCGGGTCTGCTCGACCCGGCCGAGGCCGAGAATGCTGCCTCGGACCTGGCGGTCGACTGACGTGCAGATCGACGTCGTCTCCATCTTCCCGGCCTACCTCGACGCCCTGCAGCTCTCGCTCGCCGGCAAGGCGCAGGTCGCCGGCCTGCTGCAGATCACGACGTACGACCTGCGCGACTTCACGACCGACAAGCACCGCAGCGTCGACGACACCCCGTACGGCGGGGGAGCCGGCATGGTCATGAAGGCCGAGCCGTGGGGCGACGCGCTCGATGCCCTGGCCACCGACGAGGCCGTCATCGTCGTGCCGACACCGTCGGGCGCGCCCTTCACGCAGCGCATGGCCGAGCGACTCAGCGCCGAAAAGCATCTCGTGTTCGCCTGCGGGCGCTACGAAGGCATCGACCAGCGGGTCATCGACCACGCCGCCGGCCGGTGGCGCGTCGAGGAGGTGTCCCTCGGCGACTTCGTGCTCAACGGCGGGGAGGTCGCCGCGCTCGCGATGATCGAGGCCGTCGTTCGCCTGATCCCCGGCTTCATGGGCAATCCCGAGTCGCTCGTCGAGGAGTCGCACGGTGACGACGGGCTGCTGGAGTACCCCGTCTACACCAAGCCCGCCAGCTGGCGCGGCCTCGACGTGCCGGAGATCCTGCTGTCCGGCAACCACGCGGCGATCGCCGCGTGGCGACGCGAGCAGGCGCTCGAGCGTACGCGGCAGCGCCGGCCCGACCTGCTCGACTAGCCGATTTCCTTCGGGGCATGCGCATGTGGCAACATTGACCCTTGGCGCCGACGGTTCTGCCTCAGGGGAATCGTGTTCACCGCCGCATCAAACTTTCGCATTCGTACGCTATCCGTGGGTGACCTGTGGCACCGGCGAGGAGTAGATCATGACCAACATCGTCGACCAGGTCGCCAGCGCATCGCTGCGCACCGACCTCCCTGACTTCCGCCCCGGCGACACGCTGGACGTGCACGTCAAGGTCATCGAGGGCAGCCGCTCGCGCATCCAGGTGTTCAAGGGCGTCTGCATCAAGGTGCAGGGCTCGGGCATCGGCCGTACGTTCACGGTCCGCAAGGTCAGCTTCGGCGTCGGCGTGGAGCGTACGTTCCCGCTGCACACCCCGGTCATCGAGAAGATCGAGGTCGCCACGCGCGGCGACGTCCGCCGGGCCAAGCTCTACTACCTCCGCAACCTGCGCGGCAAGGCTGCCAAGATCAAGGAAAAGCGCGACGTCTGAGCACCGGTGAGTTGCCTGCCGCGCCGTTGACGGTGCGGGTTAGGCTCACTGCGTGACACGTCTGGCCAAGGGAGCAACGATCCGGCGCGATGCCGGGCTCTACGGCTTCGAACGCGCGCTGGCCCGCCAGGGTCTGCACCCCGTCGCGGGTGTGGACGAGGCGGGCCGCGGCGCGTGCGCCGGCCCCCTCGTGGCGTCTGCCGTGGTCCTCGAGCGACCCATCAAGGGACTCGCCGACTCCAAGCTCCTCACCGAGAAGCGCCGTGAGGCGTGCTTCGACCTGATCATGGAGCGCGCGGTCGACGTGTCGGTCGTCGTCATCCCGGCGGCCGAGTGCGACCGCATGGGCCTGCACGTCGCCAACATCGCGGCGCTGCGCCGGGCCCTGGCCCGCCTCGCGGTGCGACCCGGCTACGTCCTCACCGACGGCTTCCCGGTCGACGGCCTGGGCGCTCCCGGCCTGGCGATGTGGAAGGGCGACCGGGTCGCGGCCTCGATCGCGGCGGCCTCGGTCATCGCCAAGGTCACCCGCGATCGCATGATGGTCCAGATGCACGAGGACTATCCGGCATACGATTTCGCCACGCACAAGGGCTACAGCACGCCGACCCACCAGGAGGCGCTGAAGCTGCACGGGCCGTGCGCCGAGCACCGGCGCAGATACGTCAACGTACGAGCAGCAATGGAAGGCGCATTCATGAGCGAGCGTCAGCGAGTGAATTTTGAGACAGGGATCTGCCGACGTCTTCGTATCGTGGGTCAAAGGAAGGCGTCGGCATGAGCTCTGAGGATCTCGAGCGGTACGAGTCGGAGATGGAGCTCGCGCTCTACCGGGAGTACCGCGATGTCGTCACGATCTTCAAGTACGTCGTCGAGACCGACCGGCGCTTCTACCTGTGCAACCAGGTCGACGTGAAGGTCCGCTCCGAGACCGGCGACGCCTACTTCGAGGTCTCGATGAACGACGCGTGGGTCTGGGACATCTACCGTCCCGCGCGCTTCGCCAAGAACGTCAAGGTGCTGACGTTCAAGGACGTCAATGTCGAGGAGCTGCAGGGCTCGGACTTCAAGGTGCCCGGCGCCGACGACTGACGTCGAGCGCCATCACTGCGCGCGCGTCCGTCGGCCGGGCGACCTCGCGGAACCCCGCGTCGCCGAACAGGCGCACGGAGCCGTGGAACAGCTCGTTGCTGCTCGCCTTCCGTCGGTCGGTGTCGATCGGATAGGCCTCGACGACCCGCGCGCCGTGAGCCCTGGCGTGATCGACCGCCGCCGCCGTGAGCGTTGTGGCCAGCCCTTGGCCGCGATGGTCCCGGCGTACGACGAAGCACGTGATCGCCCAGACGTCGGCATCATCGATCGGCTCGGCGCTCGCCTTGACGATGCGTGAGCGGACCAGGGCCGGCTGCGAGGGGCGAGGGCCGACCCGGACCCAGGCGGCGGCAACGTCATCGACGTACGCGATGAGGGCCGGAGCGGTCTCGGCATCCTTGAGCTCACGCCGGAGCAGCGCGCGCTTGTCGTCACTGCTGGCAGCGTCGAAGTCCTTGCGCCGGATCATGAACCACTGGCACGAGCAGCTGGCGCCGTCGCCGCCACCGGTCAGGGTGTGCTCGACGTCGGCCCAAGGGGCGTCTGTCGCTGGCTCGATGCGGATCGTGGGCATGCCTCATCGTACGAACGGCGCCCGACAGTGTCAGTGGGTGAACGGCGGGGGACCGAGCAGCACGATGCCGCCGTTGCGCTGACCCGACTCGGCAATCCGGTCGAAGTCGACCTCGCCGGAGTCGACGTCGTCGGCGATAGGGTCGCTCGCGTCCCAGTAGAACGACTCGATGTTGCCGGGCGTCTGCACGCACAGCATGCGCGCGAACGGCGACGTGACCATGAACGCGTGGGGGAGACCGCGGGTCGCGAGCATGATGCCACCCTCGGAGACGCGCTGCTCGGTGCCGTCGAGGTGCACCAGGATCTCGCCCTCGAGCACCATGAACGTCTCGTCGGTCTCCGGGTGGATGTGCAGGGGCGTGACCTTGCCCTGCTCCATACGGTCCTCGAACATCAAGAACGCGCCGTCCGAGTCCTTGGCCCGAACTTTCCACGTGTGCACGCCGCCGCCGGCGAACCAGCGACGCTCGCCTTCGGTCGCCGACTTGACGATGGATGTGGGTACGGCTGTTGCGCTCATGACGCTTCTCCTTTGTCCGTGTCGTGGGACACCAGTCCCATGACGAGACTGCAGTACCATCTTCGGTATGTCAATACCGTACGAGGCCAGTGGCCGCGTCGAGCAGAAGAGTCGTACGCGCTCCGCGCTCGTGGTCGCCGCGCGCGAGATGGTCTCACGCGGGCTCGCCCCGAGCGTTCCAGAGGCTGCTGACGCGGCAGGGATCTCGCGCACCACGGCGTACCGCTACTTCCCCAATCAGCGGACCCTTCTGGCGGCCGCGCACCCCGAGACGGGGGCGGAGTCGATGCTGGGGGAGAACCCGCCGACAGACCCGGCGAAGCGGCTCGACGAGGTCATTGCCCGGTTCACGAAGGTGATCGTGGAGACCGAGGCGCAGCAGCGGACGATGCTGCGCCTCTCGCTCGAGGACGACCCGGACGCCCGCGGCGGTCAACCACTGCGCCAGGGGCGCGCCATCGGCTGGATCACCGAGGCACTCGAGCCCGTACGCGATCAGCTGTCGGACGACGAGCTGCACCGGCTGGTGCTGGCAATCCGCAGCGCCACCGGGATCGAGGCGTTGGTCTGGCTCACCGACATCGGGGGCCTCTCCCGCGATGCAGCGGTGGACCTGATGCGGTGGTCGGCCCAGTCGATGCTGCAGGCCGCGCTCGCCCCTAGTCGAGATTGACGCGATACTTGATCGTCGCCAGGTCCTTGTCCAGGGGGTCGAAGACGCCACCTACGCCGATCGTGAGATAGCCGATCCTCGTGTTGTCGCCGCCCTCGATCCGCAGGCTGGCCAACGAGCCCTTGGTGGGTCGGTTCGCGATCTCCGTGCGCCACTCCTCAACCGGCTTCGTGTCGAGACCGAACGCTTTCAACGACGCGCCCATCACCTTGTAGGCGGTCTCCAGCCGCATCGGCGCCATGCGGAAGTCAATGCCGGTGACCACGGTCCTGTCCGTGGTGGCCGGCACCATGACACGGTCGAACACCACCAGCGTGGCGTCGATCGTCAGCTTGCGTCCCTCTGGCAGCAGGAAGCGGACCCGTCGCGGTTTGCGCGTCTCGTACGCCACGTAGTCCTCATCGGCAGGCATACCTACGTCAGAGGCAGAAGGAGCGGTGCGCAGGTCCCAGACCACGACGCCCTTGGCGTCGGTCGGCGCCGTTGCGTGCGGCGTCTCCGTGGGACCCGGATTCCCGTCACGATTGAAGCTCACGCTGCAGCCGGTCGTCGCCAGCAACACCGCCACGACCATCGCGGTCGTCCGCCTCACCGTCCAGGCCTCATGTGGAACGCACGGTGCGGCTCACTCGTTGAAGTTGGAGCGGTAGCTGATGGTCGTCACGTCTCCGTCGACCGGGTCGTAGGTGCCCCCTACCCCGATGTCGAGGTAGCCCAGCACGGTGTTGCCGCCGCCCTCGATGCGTCGGTCGGCCGAGGGGCCACTGGTGGGCCGGTTCTCGATCTTGGTGCGCCACTCGTCCGCCGGCTCAGGGTCCAGTCCGAACGCCTTCAGCGAGTCCGCCATCACGGTGTAGGCATCGTCGAGCGGCATCGGCGCTGTGTGAAGGTCCATGCCGGTGACCACGGTCTTGTCCGTGGTGGCCGGCACCGTGACCCGGTCGAACACGACCAGATAGAGCTTGGTCTCCAGGACCTTGCCCTTCGGGAGCAGGAAACGGACCGTGCGGGGCTCGTCGGTCTCGTAGGCGACGTAGTTCTTGCTGTCTGGCATGCCCACGTCCTGCGCTGTCGGGCGGGTGCGCAGGTCCCACTCCTCGATCCCGTCGGCGTCGGTCGGCGCCGTGGCGTGGGGTGTCTTCTCGCCGTCGGTGTCCTTGTCGTCGCCGTTGAAGCTCACTGTGCATCCTGTCGTTGTCAGAAGTCCGATCAGCATCATCACGATCACGCGCCTCACCATCCCGCCTTCACCTCGACGTCGACGTGCGTGCCGTCGACGAAGACCTCGGTGAGGTCGTCGATACGATGGTGGATACGGAACTCGTCGATGCGGTCGCCCATGTCGCGGTCCATGATGTCGGCGAGCTCGTCGCGCCCACCCGGCCGGTCGAGCAGGTCGACATAGGCCGGGAGCGTGTCGTTGGTGAAGTAGTCCCAACGATCCTCCCAGTCAGCGACGTTGCCGGTCGGTATGGGAATCGACACGTCGACCGATGTGGTGACCTTGCCAGGGCCCCATGGGTCGACAGTGAGGGAGGCGCCGAACTCCGTCGGCGAGTACTCGCCCATGGTGTGCGAGCCGGGCACCGAGACCTGACCGACCGTCGAGAACATCTTGGTCACGAGCTCACCGGTGCCGGGCCGGTCCTGCATCGTCTTGTAGTCGTTCTGGATGATGTCGTGCTGCTCGCGATAGGCCATCGAGTAGGCGGCGTCGTGCAGTTCCTGTGGTGTCGAGGTCGGGTCGTCGATGGCGTGCCAGGCGTCGAGCATCCGCTGAGTGGCCCGGGCGTCGGTGGACTTCTCGAAAAGACCGGCGTCTGCCATCTCTTGGATGGCGGGCAGTCCGCCGTCGACGTACGCCTGGTTCATCGAGCCCATGTCGAGGAAGATCTCCTTCTGCATCGACAGGAACTTCTGCTCGAACCACTTCACCTCACCCTCGCCGAGGTTGGCCAGCTGCTCGGCGGCCTCTCGGGTCAGTGGGTATGGCAGCGGCACCCAGTCGGGGATCTTGCCGGAGGCGTCCTGGTACTTCTGCAGGATCTCGCGCATCGTGCCGAGGTCGAGGAACCCGGCCGCGAACGACGGCCCGACGAGGTTGGCGAGGCCGGCCCACTCCAGCCGGGGGTTCTTCTTGAACAGCTCTCCGTAGTACTCGTAGACCTTCTCGATGATGTCGCTGAGTGCGGGCGCCCCACGCGAGATGTCCCACTCACCGATGTCGATCCCGGCCTCTTTCAGGGCCTTGGACTGCCAGTAGACCTGGAGCAGCTGGGCGTAGTCGCGCGGGTCGAGACCGAGCGACCGGGCGAGGTCGAGCCGCAGCTGGAGCACCTCGAGCGGAGTGCCGAGCTCGGGTGGGTCGAATAGCCTGAGCGCGCGTGCGGCTTCGTCACGGGTGAGCGTGATCGTGGGGTAGAGCACCAACGCCTCGAGCGGCAGCAACCCGTCGGCGAACATGCGCCGGATGTCGGCATCGGAGGGGTTCTTGAGCAGGTGGGCGGCGTGATGGGCATCGTCGTCCAGCTTGCGGAGCGCGGTGCGGTAGCGGGGACGCAGATCTGCCTCGATGGCGCTGTTGGAGGCGGGATCGGGACCGGTGTGGTCGGGGTCGTGGCGCTCACGGTTGGCGGCTGAGACCCTCGTGGCGTACTCGTCGTTGAGCGTCTTGACGGTGGCGTCGAATGCCGTCGCGTCGGCGGCGAATCCGCGGATCGCGCCGATCGCGACCAGGGCATGGCCGGCAAGGCGCGCGGCGACTTTCTGGCCCGGGACGACCTGGCCGATCACGGCGCCAGTGATGCTCCCCTCGGTGTGGGAGCCGGCCCGGCTGCCGTCGGAGTGCAGCTCCGTGGCCAGCGCCATCAGGCGGCTGGCATTGATCGCCGGCGTCTCCATCGAGTCGTCGATGGCAGCCGGCGTCGTGCCGTTGTAGAGCTCGGCGTAGTTCTCGAACGGTCCCCCCATGGGTGACAGTGTGCCTGAATCTGCAGTCGTCCCGCGACCTGAGGCCATCCACAGGCGGCGCAGGCGCCTCCGGCCGTCCACAGGCGCGGACTCTGCGACGGCCGTCAGTCGCCCGACCCGGTGAGGCTGGCTTGATGACGTACGCGCGCAACAAGGCCCTCGGCACCTACGGCGAACGAGTCGCCGCCGATCATCTCGAGGCACTCGGCATGGTCGTGCTGGCTCGCAACTGGACGTGCCGGTTCGGCGAGATCGACATCGTCGCCCGCGACGGGTCGACGCTGGTGATCTGCGAGGTCAAGACCCGCACGACCAATCATCACGGCGGGCCGTTCGAGGCGATCACGGGTCACAAGGCGACGCGGCTGCGTCGGCTCGCGATGCACTGGCTCGAGGTGCACGATGTCCAACCATCGAGCCTGCGCATCGACATCGTCTCGGTGGTCGTCCCACCCCGTGGCGCGCCCGTCGTCGATCGCATCGCCGGTGTTGCCTGATGGCCGCGGCGACGCACTCGGTCACGCTCGACGGGTTGTCGGGACGGCCGATCGAGGTGGAGGTCGACATCTCGGGCGGGATGCCGACCACTGTTCTGGTCGGGCTCGCCGACACGATGGTCAACGAGGCGCGCGACCGCTGCCGTTCGGCGGTCTCCAACTCCGGCACGACGTGGCCCGACCAACGCGTGACGATCAACCTGGCACCGTCGACCTTGCCCAAGACGGGTTCGCACTACGACCTGGCGATCGCTCTGGCCGTGTTCGCCGCCAAGTCGCTCGTGCCGGCCGAACGGCTCGCCGATGCGGTGTTCCTCGGCGAGCTGGCCCTCGACGGCAGGCTCCGAGCCATACGTGGAGTCCTGCCGGCGACGCTCGCCGCTCTCGAGGCGGGCTTCGACCGGGTCTTCGTGCCTGAGGTCAACGTGCCTGAGGCCGAGCTCGTGCGCGGCATCTCGGTGGTCGGCGTCCGCTCGTTGCGGCAGACCGTTGCCCTGCTGACGGGCGGCGAGGAACCCGACGACCCGCCGGTGCCGCCGTTGGATGAGATCCCCGGCATGTCGTGGACGTCGGCGGATCGGTTGTCCCACCTCGACCTCGCGGACATCGCCGGCCAGGAGGACTCACGGATGGCGCTCGTCGTGGCCGCCGCCGGCGGTCACCACCTGTTGATGACGGGGCCGCCCGGCATCGGCAAGACGATGCTGGCCCAGCGCCTGCCCGGCCTGCTGCCCGACCTCACGCACGAGCAGTCGCTCGCGGTCAGTGCGGTCCACTCGGTCGCCGGGGTGCTGCCGAGTGATGCTCCGCTGCTGAGGCGACCGCCCTTCCTCGACCCGCACCACACCGCCAGCGCGGTGTCGATCGTCGGCGGAGGCAGCAAGGTCATCCGTCCCGGCGCGCTGTCGCTGGCGCATCACGGAGTGCTGTTCCTCGACGAAGCACCTGAGTTCGCCAGCAACGTGCTCGAGGCGTTGCGGCAACCGTTGGAGAGCGGCCACGTCGTCGTGTCCCGGGCGGCCCAGACCGCGGCGTACCCGGCACGATTCCAGCTGGTGCTCGCCGCCAACCCGTGCCCGTGCGGGCTCAGCTCCGCCGTCAGCGACCAGTGCCGGTGCACCCCGCTCATGCGGCGCCGCTACTCGGACCGGCTCTCCGGGCCGATCCGGGATCGCATCGACATCCACCGCTCGCTGTCGGCACTGTCCAGGCCGG
The DNA here is from genome assembly GCA_963806345.1 of uncultured Actinomycetota bacterium. GTDB lineage: Bacteria > Actinomycetota > Actinomycetes > Propionibacteriales > Nocardioidaceae > Aeromicrobium. The sequence continues at coordinate 378,761 of CAWDXV010000030.1, forward strand.
AGCTGGCCAATGCGCTCGCCGGCGGCCGGTCGACGGCCGAGCTCGCGGCCAGCGTCGCAGAGGCACGGGAGCGCCAGGCGCACAGGCTGCGCGAGACGCCGTGGCAGCTCAACAGCGAGGTCCCGGGCGTCGAGCTGCGCAAGCACTGGCCGGTCAGTGATCAAGGCCGGGTCCTGGTCGACCAGCAGCTGCGCACCAACAAGCTCAATGCGCGGTCCGCTGACCGCATCCTGCGGCTGTCGTGGAGCGTCGCCGACCTGCACGGGCACGAGGTCCCGACGGGTGACGATGTCGACACGGCGCTCTCCCTGCGACGCGGCACCCCGCTGGGCAGTGCCCTTCGCGACATGGTGCAGGCGTCATGACGCGGCAGGACCGGCTGGGCCTGAGCCTCGTGGTCGAGCCCGGCGATCCTCGACTGCGCAACCTCCTGCTGACGTACGAGCCGGCGGAGATCCTCGCTGCGATCCTGGGCCGGCATCGGCTGAGCGGGATTCGGATCCCTGACGCCTGGGTCGAACGCGGGCGCGCGCTCGACCGTACGGCCGAGGTTGCTGCCGCGCGGGCCAAGGCTGCCGGGCTGCGTTGGGTCACGCCGGGCGACAAGGAGTGGCCGATGGCGCTGTCGGACCTCGACCACGTCGAGCCGCTGCATGGCGCGACCGGAGCGCCCGTCGGGCTGTGGCTGCGCGGAGTTGGCCATCTCGCGGAGCTGTGTGAGCAGAGTGTGGCGATCGTCGGCGCTCGCGAATGCACGACGTACGGCGCGGAGTGCGCTGCCGACCTGGCGGCCGACTGCGCCGACGCGGGCTGGACCGTGATCAGCGGAGCGGCGTACGGCGTGGACGGGTGCGCGCACCGCGGGGCGTTCAACATGAACGCGCCCACCGCCGGAGTCCTGGCGTGCGGTGCAGATCTCGACTACCCGAAGTCCCACGGCGCGCTCATCGCCCGGATTGCTGAGGTCGGCGTGGTCATCAGCGAGCAGGCACCGGGGGAGAAGCCGCTCAAGAATCGCTTCCTGTCTCGCAACCGCCTCATCGCGGCCCTGACGCAGGGGACGGTCGTGATCGAGGCCGCAGAGCGCAGTGGGTCGCTCAACACGCTCAACTGGGCCGATCAGCTCGGGCGCACCACGATGGCGCTCCCTGGCCCGGTGACCTCAAAGCAGTCGTTGGGGGTGCACGCCGCGATCCGGGCCGGCAAGGCAGTCGTCGTGACACGTGGCCGCGAGATCATCGCCGAGCTGTCGGGGTTGGGCGCCGTCGCTGAGGAGCAACCGTCCCTGCCGCTCACCGAGTTCGACCGGCTACCGCCGGCAGCCCGGTCCACGCTGGACGGTCTCGACTGGGCCGCAGCGCGCACCGTCACCGAGATCGCCTCGGGGGTGCGGCTCAGCACGCGAGAGGTCCGGGCCGCGCTCGACCTGCTCGAACGGCGCGGACTGGTGCTCCGGGCCGGCGCCGAGTGGCTGCTCGCCCGTCGCGCCGACACCGGCTGACCGACGGCCTACCAGGGCACCCCGGACCGCAGGATGACATTGGCATACGGCGTCGCCTCGCCCGTACGCACGACGAACCGGCAGCCCTCGACACGGCTCTTGAAGTCCTCGTGATCGAGCCGCTCCGGTGACACGTGCTCCTCCAGGACGCGGAGGATGTCGGGGTTCTGGGACTCGATGTCCTTGGAGACCCAGGCGGCCTCGACGTCGACCGTGGCCAGCACGGGCCGCAGCACCGAGACGAAGCCGGGCAGGCCGTAGACCACACCGAGGTCGATGACCGGCACGCCCGGTTGCACCGGCAGACCGGAGTCGCTGATCGCGAAGAGGTCGGTGTGCCGGAGGCCGGCGAGTGCACCCACCAGATCGGCGTGGATGAGTCCTGACAACTGCACGTGAGTCTCCTAGCGGGGGGTGGAAGTCGGCTCCGGCAGCAGGTGCAAAGCCTCTGCCGCCTCGGCGAGATCGGGGTACGAGCTGTGGGTGCCGGCCGCCTGCACCGAACGGGAGGCCGCCGCGGTGGCCCAGCTGACCGCCTGGGACAGGCTCGCGCCCGAACCCAGGCGCGTTGCGAGGTGGCCGATGAAGACGTCGCCGGCACCGGTGGTGTCGCGAACGTCGACCCGCGGCGCAGGCTGGATCCCCTGCTCGTCGGACGTCGTCCAGACAGCACCGTCGGGCCCCAACGTCGTCACGACGCTGCGCGCACCGCGCCGCACGAGCTCGGCCTGCGCGATCAACGCATCTGACGGGTTGCCGATCTCGCGCCCGCTCAGGTGGGCGAGCTCGTGCTCGTTGACCACGAGCGGGTCGCAACGTTCGAGCACCGTGTCGGAGACGTCGCGCGCCGGAGCGGCGTTGAGGACGAAACGACCTGCCGCGAGCAGCGCGGTCCGCTCGATCGTCTCGTCCGGCACCTCGAGCTGGCAGATCACGACGTCAGCGGCGGCCACCAGGTGGTCCGACTCCTCGTGCGAGTCGTGCCACGACCAGTTGGCGCCGCCGACCACGACGATCGTGTTGTCGTGGTCGGCGACGTTGATGTACGCCACGCCGCTCTCGGTCCCCTCGACGACGTGGAGGTGTCGATGGCCGACCCCGTACGCCTCGAGACCGCTCCTCAGGATCTCGGCGTCGGGGTCACCGCCGACCCGACCGACGAACTCGACGTCCGCGCCGGCGAGCTGGGCCGCGACCGCCTGATTGGCTCCCTTGCCACCGACATTGCGCCGGACGTGGTCGGCGATGATGGTCTCTCCAGGCACGGGAAGGTGCGACAGCTCGACGACCACGTCGAGGTTGATCGACCCGACCACCACGACGGCCGGGCGCGACGGGTCAGTCGTCACCGGAGATCGTCCCCGTGATGAGGCCGACCAGCTGGTCGCCGTCGACGTCGCCGACCGATCGCCGTGCGACCGCGCGACCGCGCCTGAGGACGACGACGGTGTCAGAGACCCGCATGACCTGGTCGAGGTCGTGACTGATGAGCAGGACCGTGACGCCTTGCTCCCGCAGCGACCGGATGAGGCGTTCGACTGCCGCGGTCTCACGCACGCCCAGAGCCGCCGTCGGCTCGTCCATGATGACGAGCGACTCGCCCCAGGTGACTGCGCGAGCGATGGCGATCGACTGGCGCTGACCACCCGACATCCGCCGCACCGTCGTACGTACGGAGGGGACGTTGACGTCGAGTCGCTCGAGGATCTCCGAGCTCTTCTCGATCATGCCCTTGCGATCGAGGATGCCCAGGAGCGGGATCGGCTTGGTGAGCTCGCGGTTGAGGTAGAGGTTCTGCCACACCGTGAGGTCCTCGACGAGGCCGAGCTCCTGGTAGACCGTCTCCACGCCGAACGAGCGCGCGTCCTCGGGTGAGCTGAGCTTCGCGGGCTCGCCCTTGAACAAGATCTCGCCGTCGTCGGGGGAGTGGACGCCGGTCAGGCACCGCACCAGCGTCGACTTGCCGGCGCCGTTGTCGCCCACGATCGCGGTGACCTCACCGGCTGCGATCGTGATCGACAGGTCGTCGAGCGCGCGTACGGCGTTGAAGGTCTTGACGAGGTGGCGCGCCTCCAACATGGGCGCAGTTGTCGTGGTCGTCATGGTCGTCCTCACTCTCTGACCCGCGCGAGCAGGGCAGACATCAGGACCACGGCTCCCACCGCGATCGGCTGGTAGTACTGGGAGATCCCGAGGATCGTGAAGCCGTTGACCAGGCTGGTCAGCAAGACGGCGCCCGTGACCGATCCAAGGACCGAGGCCTTGCCGCCGAAGAGCGACGATCCGCCCAGGACGACTGCCGCGATGGAGCTCAGCAGGTAGTTGGTCTGCAGGCTGGGGTCGGCGCCGCCGTTGCGGGCCACCAGCATCACGCCGGCGAGGCCGCACAGGAGCCCGGAGCCCGCGTACGCGTACATCCGGACCCGGCGAGCCGGGATACCGGTGCCACGTGCACCCTCGGCGTTGCCGCCGACGGCGAGCAGGTGCGTGCCGATGCGCATGCGGAACAGGAGGAACGCCGTTCCCAGGGCCCCGACGAGAGCGATCAGCCAGAACCAGCGCACCGGCCCGGCTCCGTCCAAGGCGATCGACTGCAGGAAGTTCGAGGACACCGCAACCGTGTTGCCCTGCGTCAGGAGCAGAGTGATCCCGCTGACCACGCTGAGTGTCCCGAGCGTGACGATGAAGTCGACCATCCCGAGATAGCCGATCAGGAAACCGTTGACCAGTCCGACGAGCAGGCCACCGAGCAGCGCAGCGGCGACGCCGATGGCCATCGAGTGTCCGTGGCTCACGGTGTACCCGAGCAGCGCCGCCGCCCAGGGCAGGTTGGCGCCGACGGAGAGGTCGATGCCGGCCACGACCACGGCGAACTGCTGACCGAGCGCCAGGACCACGAGGATCGATGACGCGACGAGCAGGTCGCTGATGTTGTCGGTCGTCAGGAAGTCAGGCGTCGCGATGAAGAATGCGAGCCAGACCAGCACGAGTGCGAGAGGTGCGGCGAGCTCGGCCAGCGTCGACGCATCGATGCGGCGCGATTGCTTGCCGGCGTCGTCGGTCGAGTCGGGGTCAGCTGCCGGGCGCCCAGTCGACGCCCGGCTCATCAGCAGGTTCACTTCGAGATCAGCTTCTCGATCGGGTTGTCGAAGGGCTCGATCGGCTTCGGGAACGCGGAGATCTGCTTCGCGGCGTTCGCCTTGTCGATGAACGCGATCGGGGCGACGACGCGGGCCGGGATCTTCTTGCCCTGGTGCAGCGCGAGGCACGCCTGGACGGCGAGCTGACCCTCGGCGTACGGGTACTGGGTGATCGTGCCGTACAGGGTTCCGTTCGCGACGGCCTTCAACGCGTCCTGGATGCCGTCGACCGAGATGACCTTGATCTTGCCGGCCTTGCCGGCGTTCTTGATGGCCTGCGCCGCGCCAAGACCCATCGTGTCGTTCGCGGCGAAGATGCCGGTGATGTCCGGGTGCGCCTTCAGCAGCGCCTCGGTCACCTGCAGCGCCTTGTCCTGCTCGTAGTCGGCGGGCGTGCGCTGGACGATGTCGAGCTTGCCCTTGACGGTGTCGCTGAAGCCCTTGTTGCGGTTGATGCCGTTCTGCTCGCCGGCGATGCCCTGCAGGATCGCGACCTTGCCCTTGCCGCCGAGAGCCTCGAGCATCTTCTGCCCGGCGATCTTGCCGGCCTGCAGGTTGTCCGAGCCGATGAACGAGGCGTACGAGACGCCGGCCTTCTTGGACGCGGCCGCGTCGATCTGGGTGTCGAGGTTGAGGATGGGGGTCTTCTTCCGCGCGACCGGCACGAGGGGCGTGATGACGTTCGTCGCGTTGACCGGGACCACGCCGAAGCAGTCGTACCCCTGCGTGGCCAGGGTCGAGATCTTGGCGTTCTCGCCGTCGGCGTCGGTCTCGCTGCTTCCGGCCTGCACGTTGACCTTGACGCCCTGGGCCTTGCCCTCGGCGATCGCGCCGTCGCGAAGTGCCGCCCAGTAGGGGTTCGTGAAGTTGCGGGTGGCGATCGCGATCGTGAAGTCGCTCTTGGACGCCGAGCTCGAGTCGCTGCCTCCGCGGCCGCAAGCGGCAAGCATCGTGAGGCTCGTCGCGGCGACGATTCCGATCATGGCGGTGCGCCGGATTGAAGTGGTCATGGTGTCCTTTTCGGGTTGTGCTCGAGGGTTGTTGATCGTTGAGATGCGTACAATCAACACGTGTTGATTGCGTACTCTGCATCGGTGATCCGGGTCACGTCAAGACCTCGCAGTGAACTTTCGGAAATTTGTTCGTCACCAGGACCGGACGCCCCGCCCGATAGCGTGGCCCTTGTCCGAGGGACGCACGCAGGTTGAGGAGGATGGACCCAGATGGCCGTGACCAGGGCAGATGTCGCACGTCGAGCCGGCACCTCGCCGGCACTCGTCAGCTACGTCCTCAACGGTGGTCCGCGAAAGGTCGCCCCGGCGACCGAGGAGAGAATTCTCCTGGCGATCAAGGAGCTCGGCTACCGCCCCAATGCCGTAGCGCGGTCTCTTCGCATGGCCCGAGGACACTCGCTCGGCCTGATCCTGCCCGACAGCTCGAACCCCTACTTCGCCCTGCTTGCGCGGGCCGTCGAGGAGGTGGCCTACCGGCACGGATACCCCTTGCTCGTCGGCAACGCCGCCGACACCAGCGAACGCGAGATCGGCTATCTCCACGCGTTCGTCGATCGCCAGGTCGAAGGCATCCTCGTGATCCCGACGGCTGAGGACGAGGTGCTCGAGGAGGAGTTCGGCAAGGTCGGTGTCCCCCTCGTCGTGCTGGACCGATCGCTCGACGAGACCACGTTCGCCAATGTCGTCGCGGCATCGGTCGACGGCTCCCGGGACGCTGTCCGGCACCTGATCGAGCACGGACACACCCGGATTGCCTGCCTCAGCGGCCCGGCGGTCTCGGTGTCCGAGGAGCGAGTCGCCGGTTTCCAGCAGGCGCTGGCAGACGCAGGGCTGGAACCTGGGCGGGTGCTGTCCCGGCCGTTCGGCGGCGGCGCCGGCTACGAGGCGCTGCCGGCGCTGCTGGAGGGGCCCGAACCGCCCACCGCACTGTTCGTCACGAGCGACCTGGCGGCGATGGGCCTGCTCCGTGCCGCCTTCGACCTGGGCCTCGACGTCCCGCGCGACCTGGCGGTCGTGTCGTTCGACGGCATCGAGTACGCCGCCTACACGCGACCCGGCCTCACCACCGTGAGCCAGCCGATCACCCAGATGGCCGAGGTGGCCACGCAGCTGCTGATCGACGCGCTCGGCGGTGGCACGATCCCGCCCGGCACGCGCGAGCTGCCGACCGAGCTGGTTCGCCGTGGGTCCTGCGGCTGTTCGGACGCCTTCGCCGGAGCGAACGCCCAGGTGAATGCGACCGGCGATGGGGTTGGGCCGTGAACGGAGCAGATCACGCTCCTGAGGTCTTCGAGCCCACGGTCGACGCTGGCGTGGTGCACGACCTGGTGAGGCGTCTTGCCGACGCGAGGTTCCCGGCCCCGCAACCGGTCTACGACTGGACCGCCGGCACCCCGGTCTCGTTCGCCCGCGACCTCGTGAACACGTGGGCCACGACGTTCGACTTCGACGCGTTCGCCACCCGGCTCGCGGACCTTCCGCACTTCCGCATGGAGATCGACGGGGTGTGGACGCACTTTCTTCACGCCCGCAGCCCCCACCCCGGAGCCAGGCCGCTCATCGTCACGCATGGCTGGCCGAGCTCCTTCCTGGAGATGGTCCCTCTGCTCGACCGGCTCACCAGGCCCGAGCAGCACGGCGGGCGAGCCGAGGATGCGTTCCATGTCGTGGTGCCTTCCATGCCCGGCTTCGCCTACTCCGAGACGGTCCCGGATCTCGATCGGCTGACGGCCGCATCGATCGCCGACCGCTGGCACAGCCTGATGACGTGGCTCGGCTATCGGTCCTTCTTCGCGTCCGGCGCCGACATCGGGGCACGGGTGACGGCGTGGTTGGCGGTGCGGCATCCCCGAGCAGTGCTCGGTGCGCACATGGACACGAACGCGCTGTTCCCCAAGCGCATCGCGGGTGTCCACGACGGCCTGAGTCCCGAGGAGGAGGCCTGGCTCTCCGGAATGGCCGAGTGGTCGGACCGGGACGGCGGCTACCACCTGCTCCAGGCGACGAAACCGCTGACGGTGGCGCTCGCGGTCTCCGATTCTCCGGTGGCACTCGCCGGTTGGGTCGCCGAGAAGTGGCACGACTGGAGCCGCCTCGACCTCACCGTCGATCCCGGGCGGACGATGCTGCTGTCACTGCTGACCCTCTACTGGACCACGGACTCGTTCGGCTCCTCGGTCATGCACTATCACGCGCACGATGTGCCGCCCGGCGCTCGGCCCGGCGCCCATCAGGATGCGGCGCCGGTTGCCTTCTACGCGAACGAGTTCGACATCGGGGGAGTGCCGCCCCGATCGCTGGCGGAGCGACAGTTCCACGAGCCGCGATGGAACGTCCTGCCGCGCGGCGGGCACTTCGTGGCCGCCGAGGAGCCGGACCTGCTCGTGGCCGACATCCGCGCCTTTGCCGCCACCATCCCCGCACAGTGACGCCTCGGCCGTCGTCGCACGGCGCGCCGACGTGGGCGGAGCAGATACCCGACGCACACTGGTGTCGATGACAGCAGAGTCAGAGGGACCGGGCGAGGCCTGGTCGGCGGTTCTTGCCGCCTACGAGCAGCACCTGCGGGCCGAGCGCGACCTTTCGGCCCATTCGGTGCGCGCCTACCTGACCGATCTCGAGAGCCTGGCCACGCACGCGGAGCGGCTCGGCGTCCATGACCCCGCCGGACTGTCGATTCGTACGCTGCGCAGCTGGCTGGCCAACTTGCAGACGCTCGGCCGCGCCCGCACGACGATCGCCCGCAGGGCCACGTCCGCCCGCGTCTTCACGCTCTGGCTCGCCAGGACGGGCCGCGCGCCGGCAGACGCCGGGGCCCTGCTCGCCAGCCCCAAGGCGCACCGGGAGCTTCCGGTGGCACTGAGCGAGGTCGAGGTGCGAGCTCTGCTCGACGCCACGGTGCAGTCGCTTGCCGACGACGGACCCCGCGGCCTGCGGGATCTCGCGATCCTCGAAGTCCTGTATGCCACGGGCATCCGTGTCGGTGAGCTGGTCGGGCTCGACATCGACGACCTCGACCGAGGTCGACGAGTCGTCCGCGTGTTCGGCAAGGGTCGCAAGGAGCGCTCCGTGCCGTACGGGCTGCCGGCCTCCGAGGCGATCGAGCTGTGGCTCGAGCGTGGGCGGCCCGCGATCGCCACGGACTCCAGCGGTGCGGCGGTGTTCCTCGGGACGCGGGGGAGTCGCATCGATCAACGCGCCGTGCGGCGGATCGTCCACGAACGCCTCGCGGCTGTCGATGGTGCGCCCGACCTGGGGCCGCACGGGCTGCGGCACACCGCGGCGACGCACCTGCTCGAGGGCGGCGCGGACCTGCGCAGCGTGCAGGAGATCCTCGGTCACGCCTCGCTCGGCACGACGCAGATCTACACCCACGTCAGCAACGAACGTCTGAGAGCCGCCTACAAGCTCGCCCACCCCAGGGCCTAGCCCGAGCCAGCCCCGCGAGCGGCGCAGTGTGGCTGCTCCACGAGGGTCAGACGTCACCACGCTGCGCCACTCGCGGGGAGTCTTCATAGGAACTCCTGGGGGTTCACGGGATGGCCGGACTTCAGGACCATGAAGTGCAGGTGGCAGCCGGTCGACAGTCCGGTGTTGCCGGAGCGACCCACGACCTGACCGGCCCTGACCCGGTCGCCGACGGACACCGACTGCGAGCTCAGGTGGTTGTAGGACGTCTCGAAGCCCGGTTGGTGGCGAATCACGATCCGCCTGCCGTACGCGCTGCTGTACGAACGACCGACCACGGTGCCGCCCGCCGCAGCGTGCACGGGCGTGCCGCACGGAACGCCGAAGTCCGTGCCGTCGTGCAGCTTGCGCACTCCGGTGACGGGATGGACGCGCATGCCGTACGGCGAGGTGATCGGACCGCCGACAGGGCGTTGCAGTCCCTGACCGCCGACTCCGGCCGGGGGAGCGGGGGGCTCGCCCGCAGGATCGACCAGGCGGAATCGGCCACCGCCGAGCAGCTCGAGCGGGTCGAGGTAGTCCTCGCCCGCCAGGCGGCCGAGGTGGAGGCACGCGCCTGAGCAGTGGCTCGGCGAACCCAGGAGCGTGCCGATCACCTGGCCGGCGCGCACGGCATCGCCGGCCTTCACCCGTGCCTTGACGGGTTGGTAGGTCGAACGCTCGCGCCCGTGGTCGATCGTCACGACGCCGGTGCCACCGACCTGACCGGCGAACACGACGCGCCCGGCAGCGACGGCGCGCACCGGGTCGCCGGCAGTCGCGTTGAGGTCGACACCTCGATGGCCGGGCCCGTATCGCGTGGCCGGTGGATCGAACCGCTCACCGACCGCGTGGTCGTCGAGCGGCCAGGTCCACGGGTCCTGCGCTGCCGCGTGCGCCGGTGGCGACGCGACGGTGAGCAGCAGGAGGGCGACAATCCAGGTTCGACGCAGCATGTGACCAGCCAAGACCCGGGTGGCCGAGCGGCGCACCGGTCGGCGTACGAGCTGGGGACAACCGAGCGAGAAGCCGTGGATTGTGGATTTCCTCCGGAGCGGTTCGGTGCCCTAGACTGGGAGCAACCACTTTTTCGGAAGTGGAATTCGCGCGCCTGTTTCCGTATGACGCGAAAGCTGAATACGGCTGCGGTCCTGGTCTCCCGGCAGGGAGTGGGTCGCACACGGCAGGCGCCAGGTCACCGTCAACCGGCGGTGAGACAAACCAGGAACGGCACACGTGTGCCACAAGGAGATACGACCATGGCCGTCGTCACCATGCGCCAGCTGCTCGAGAGCGGCGTCCACTTCGGGCACCAGACCCGTCGCTGGAACCCCAAGATGAAGCGATTCATCTTCACCGAGCGCAACGGCATCTACATCATCGACCTGCAGCAGTCGCTCGCCTACATCGATGCCGGCTACGAGTTCGTCAAGAACACCGTGGCCCGCGGCGGCACGATCCTGTTCGTCGGCACCAAGCGCCAGGCGCAGGAGCCGATCGAGGAGCAGGCCAAGCGCGTCGGGATGCCGTTCGTCAACCAGCGTTGGCTCGGCGGCATGCTCACCAACTTCCAGACGATGCACCAGCGCCTTCAGCGTATGAAGGAGCTCGAGGAGATCGACTTCGACGACGTCGCGGGATCCAACCGCACGAAGAAGGAGCTCCTCGGCATGAGCCGCGAGTACGCGAAGCTCTCGCGCACCCTCGGCGGCATCCGTGACATGGGCCGTACGCCGTCCGCCGTCTGGATCGTCGACACCAAGAAGGAGCACCTCGCGGTCGACGAGGCCAAGAAGCTCGGCATCCCGATCATCGCGATCCTCGACACCAACTGCGACCCCGATGACGTCGACTTCCCGATCCCGGGCAACGACGACGCCATCCGCTCGGTCGGCCTGCTGACCCGCGTCATCGCCGACGCCGTCGCCGAGGGCCTCATCGCCCGCGGTGGCAGCAAGACCGGCGAAGAGGAGCCCGGTGCCGAGCTCGGTGCCGAGGAGCCCCTGGCTGACTGGGAGCGCGAGCTCCTGGAGTCCAAGGCTGCCGAAGCCGCCGCGGTCGAGGCACCTGCTGCCGACACCGCGACCGATGAGCCGGCCGCTGTCGCAGCCGCTGCTGCGGATGCCAAGGTCGAGGCCCCGGCCGCTGCCAAGGCACCCGTCGCCGAAGAAGCCGCGCCCGCGACGTTGACCGAGACCGTCGAGGACAGCACCGCTGACGTCGCTGACGAGGCTCCGGCCAAGAAGGCCACCGCCGCCAAGAAGGCTCCGGCCGCCAAGAAGGCTGCTGCGACCGACGAGGCTCCGGCCAAGAAGGCCCCGGCCGCCAAGAAGGCTGCTGCGACCGACGAGGCTCCGGCCAAGAAGGCCCCGGCTGCCAAGAAGGCTGCTGCGACCGACGAGGCTCCGGCCAAGAAGGCGCCCGCCAAGAAGGCTGCCGAGAAGGTCGACGCCGACGCCGCCGAGTGATCTCGGCACACACGACTATTTGAGAAGCGAGAAGAAACATGGCTATCACCGCCACAGAGGTCAAGAAGCTCCGCGACGCCACCGGCGCCGGCATGATGGACGCCAAGAAGGCGCTCACGGAGGCTGACGGCGACTTCGACAAGGCGATCGAGGTGCTCCGCATCTCGGGCGCAGCCAAGGCTGCCAAGCGCGGTGCCGAGCGTGAGGCTTCGGCCGGGCTCGTCGCCAACTACGGCAGCGCGATCGTCGAGCTCAACTCCGAGACCGACTTCGTCGCCAAGAACGAGCAGTTCATCGCCCTGGCCGAGGAGCTCGCCGTGCTGGCCGACAAGGTCAAGCCGGCCGACGCTGCTGCGTTCGCGACCGAGACGCTCGACAACGGCAAGACCGTTGCCGAGGCCGTCGCGGACCTCGCGGTCGTCATCGGCGAGAAGATCGAGCTCGGCCGCGTCGCCAGCTTCGACGGCAACGTCGCGACCTACATGCACCGTCGCGCCAGCGACCTGCCGCACGCTGTCGGCGTGCTGGTGGAGTTCGAGGGCGATGACGCCGGCCACGACGTCGCTCGCGGTGTCGCGATGCAGATCGCCGCGATGCGTCCTCGCTACCTCACGCGTGACGAGGTCCCCGCGGACCTCGTCGCCAAGGAGCGCGAGATCGCCGAGGCGACGGCACGCGAGGAGGGCAAGCCCGAGCAGGCGATCGCCAAGATCACCGAGGGACGCCTCAACGGGTTCTTCAAGGAGAACGTGCTGCTCGAGCAGGCGTCGGTCCAGGACAACAAGAAGACCGTCAAGGCTCTCGTTGACGAGGCCGGCGTGACGCTCAAGCGTTTCGCACACATCGAGGTCGGCGCCTGACTGGCAGGCTGACCCAGGCAAGCACCCGCACGACAACATCGGAGGCCGGAACGTGGACACTGACACCGCTCAGGAAGTCGACGCTCCGGCCTCTGGTCATGCGCTCAAGCGCGTCCTGCTGAAGCTGTCCGGCGAGGTGTTCGGCGGCGGCAAGATCGGCATCGACCCCGACGTCGTCAACGGCATCGCCAAGCAGGTCGCCGAGGCCGTGGCCGAGGGTGTCGAGGTCGCGATCGTCGTCGGTGGCGGCAACTTCTTCCGCGGCGCCGAGCTCAGCCAGCGCGGCATGGACCGTTCGCGGGCCGACTACATCGGCATGCTCGGCACCGTCATGAACTGCCTTGCGCTGCAGGACTTCTGCGAGAAGCAGGGCATCGAGACCCGCGTCCAGTCGGCCATCACGATGGGCCAGGTCGCCGAGCCCTACATCCCGCGTCGCGCGATCCGTCACCTCGAGAAGGGGCGCGTCGTGATCTTCGGCGCCGGAGCCGGCATGCCGTACTTCTCGACCGACACGGTCTCGGCACAGCGTGCACTCGAGATCGGCGCCGACGCGGTGCTGATGTCCAAGAGCGGCGTCGACGGCGTCTACTCCGCCGATCCCCGCACGGACCCGACGGCCCGCAAGTTCGACGAGATCACCTTCGATGACGCGCTGCGGCTCGGGCTCAAGGTCGTCGACGCGGCAGCATTCGCGTTGTGCATGGAGAACAAGCTCCCCATGATCGTCTTCGGCATGGAAGGCGAGGGCAACATCGCCCGCGTGCTCCGTGGTGAGAAGATCGGAACGCTGGTCCACGCAGCCTAGGCGTACGGACCGACCAGAACCGGATGGAGACATCGTGATTGACCAGACCCTGCGTGACGCCGACAGCAAGATGGCACGAGCCGTCGAGCACACCCGCGAGGAGTTTGCCGCGATCCGCACGGGCCGCGCCCACCCGGCGATGTTCGCGCAGATCACGGCCGAGTACTACGGCCAGCAGACCCCGCTCAACCAGCTGGCCGGCTTCCAGGTCCCGGAGCCGCGGACCGTCATCATCCAGCCGTACGACGCCGGCGCCAAGCCCGCGATCGAGAAGGCCATCCGCGAGTCCGACCTCGGCGTCAACCCGAGCGACGACGGCAAGGTGCTGCGCGTGACGCTGCCCGAGCTGACCGAGGACCGCCGCAAGGAGTACATCAAGCTGGCGAAGACCAAGGCCGAGGAAGGCCGGGTGTCCGTACGCAACCTGCGTCGGGCCGCCAAGCAGGCGCTCGACAAGGCCGAGAAGGACTCCGAGATCAGCAAGGACGAGAACGTCGGCGCCGAGAAGCGACTCGACGCGATGACCAAGAAGCACGTCGACACGGTCGATGAGCTGCTCAAGAACAAAGAGGCAGAGCTCCTTGACATCTGAGTCTCCTGCCGAGACCCCAGAGTCGGCGGAGACACCCGCAGCCGCCGAGAAGACCGAGCCGGGCCGGCCGCAACCTGCCGGCGTCGATCGCCGTCGCAGTCGGGCTCATCGGGCTCGTCGTGGCGACGCTGTTCATCCAGAAGGAAGCGTTCATCCCGGTCGTGGTGGTCGCCCTGGCGATCGGCCTGTTCGAGCTGACCCGGGCCTTCTCGACGGCGCGCATCAAGATTCCGGTGCTGCCGGTCCTGACGGGCGGCTCGATCATGCTCGTCGGCAGCTACTGGGGCGGCATGGAGACGGCGTCCGTCGCCCTGGCCCTGACGATCATCGGCACGCTGGTCTGGCGGCTGTCCGACGGCGCCGAGGGCTTCGTCCGCGACAGCAGCGCCGGCGTGTTCGTGCTGGGCTACCTCTACCTCATGGGCTCGTTCGTCATCCTGATGCTCGTCGAGGACGACGGGCCGTGGCGCATCGTCGCGTTCATCGTCGCGACTGCGTCGTCTGACATCGGCGGGTACGTCGCCGGCGTCCTGTTCGGCAAGCACCCGATGGCGCCCACGATCAGCCCCAAGAAGTCCTGGGAGGGCTTCGCCGGCTCGCTGATCTTCGGCATCGCCGCCGGCATCGTGACGATCACGTACGCCCTTGACGGCGACTGGTGGGTCGGCATCATCCTCGGCATCGCCGGCGTCGTGTTCGCCACTCTGGGCGACCTGTCCGAGTCGCTCATCAAGCGCGACCTCGGCATCAAGGACATGGGCGACCTGCTGCCCGGGCACGGCGGCCTCATGGACCGTCTCGACTCGCTGATCGCCGTGGCGCCGGTCGCCTGGCTGATCCTGCACACGCTGGTCCCGGTCAGCTGATCATGGCGGCGCGTCCCGGCTCTCACGGGGCCGCCTCGCGACTCGGGCCGCAGAACGCCCTGACAGGATGGCCCGGTGAAAGCCTTCGCGTGCCGCCGTTGTGGCAACCGCCTCTACTTCGGCAACTCCGAGTGCCTCTCGTGCGGCTCCCACCTGGGCTTCTCCCGCGACGAGAAGGCGATCGTGCCGGTCGATGAGCAGGGACAGTACGCCGACGCGAGCGGTCGGGTGTGGCACGTGTGCGCCAACGAGGCGCTGTCGGGCTGCACGTGGCTGTCGGACGTTCCCGACGGGGTCTGCTTCAGCTGCGCACTGACCCGCACGCGACCCGCCGACGACGATGCGGCGGGCCTCTCGGAGTACCGGATCGCCGAGGACGCCAAGCGACGACTGATCGTCGAGCTCGACGAGCGCGGCTTCCCGATCACGACCCGGCAGCAGGATCCCGAGACCGGCCTGGCGTTCGACCTGCTGTCGAGCGCCGAGGAGAAGGTCACGACGGGCCACAGCAACGGCGTCATCACGCTGGACCTGGCCGAGAGCGACGATGTCCACCGTGAGCGGCTGCGGGTGCTGATGGACGAGCCGTACCGCACGATGCTCGGCCACTTCCGGCACGAGATCGGGCACTTCTACTGGCAGCAGCTCGTCACGGCGCGAGCTGCTCGAGGAGTTCCGCCGGCTCTTCGGCGACGAGCGGGAGAGCTACGCCGACGCAGTGCAGCGCCACTACGACGAAGGCGCCCCGGACGACTGGCAGAGCCGCTACATCAGCCGGTACGCCACGATGCACCCGTGGGAGGACTTCGCCGAGACGTTCGCGCACTTCCTGCACATCTGCGACACCGTCGAGACCGCGTCGTCGTACGGGCTGGCACCGAGCGCGTCGCCGAGCGACTTCATCGACGTTCCGCGAGCTGGTGACCGGCGTCTGGATCCCGCTGAGCATCGCGCTCAACCAGATCAACCGCAGCATGGGCAAGGGCGCGCTCTACCCGTTCGTCATCCGGCAGCCGGTGCTGGACAAGCTCGAGTACGTCGCGCGGCTCGGCCAACGGGAGCGCTCGGTCGCCGGTGTGACCGACGATTCGGGGAACTCGGCCCCGAATGAGAGAATGGGAGACGTGTCTGAGTCCCCGAAGAACGCTGCCGCTCGTCTTCGAGCAGCCCCGCGGCGCAAGAAGCCGCCGCGTCACCTCGCCGACCTGACGCGCCGACGAGCGTACGGCCGTCGCCGAGGCGCTCGGGGAGCCGGCGTTCCGCGTCAAGCAGGTCGCCAACCACTACTACGCCCGGCTCGAGCGCGACCCGGCCAACATGACCGACCTCCCGGCCGCCAGCCGCGACCGCATCGTCGCCGAGCTGCTGCCGACGCTGCTCAACCCGGTCCGCACGCTGGAGGCCGACAAGGGCACCACCCGCAAGACGCTGTGGCGGCTGTTCGACGGAGCGCTCGTCGAGTCGGTCCTGATGCGCTACACCGACCGCGCCACGATCTGCGTGTCGAGCCAGGCCGGCTGCGGCATGGCATGCCCGTTCTGCGCCACCGGTCAGGGTGGCCTCGAGCGCAACATGAGCGCCGCCGAGATCGTCGACCAGGTCGTGGACGGCTGCCGGCGCGATGGCGCGCGGCGAGGTCGCCGGCGGCCCGGGACGCCTCTCCAACGTCGTGTTCATGGGCATGGGCGAGCCGATGGCCAACTACAAGGCCGTCATCGGTGCCGTACGCCGCATGGTCGCGCCCGCGCCTGACGGCCTCGGCATGTCGGCGCGCAACATCACCGTCAGCACGGTCGGCCTGGTGCCGCGCATGAAGCAGCTCGCCGACGAGGGCATCCCCGTCACGCTCGCGCTGTCGCTGCACGCGCCCGACGACGAGCTGCGCAACGAGCTGGTGCCGATCAACACCCGCTGGTCCGTCCACGAAGCGGTCGAGGCGGCGTGGGAGTACGCCCAGACGACCAAGCGTCGAGTCTCGATCGAGTACGCCATGATCAAGGACATCAACGACCAGGCTTGGCGGGCCGACCTGCTCGGCGACGTGCTGCAGTCGTACGGCGACTGGGGCTGGGTCCACGTCAACCTCATCCCGCTCAACCCGACGCCGGGTTCGAAGTGGACCGCGTCGCGTCCCGAGGACGAGCGCGAGTTCGTCCGCCGGCTGATCGCCAAGGGCATCCCGACGACGGTGCGCGACACGCGCGGCAGCGACATCGACGGTGCCTGCGGCCAGCTCGCTGCCGCCGAGTAGCCAGACGCCCTAGACGACGACCAGGGCGGGCTTCTTGACCAGCAGCTCGACGTTGCGGTCGGCCTTGCCTCCTGTGCCGAGTCGCGCTCGCTGAGGATCGTTGGTCGCGAGCTCGCGGGCCAGACCGGCCAGAGCGACCGGTCGATGTCAACGCCGCGGATGCCGACAGGGCCGGCGTGATCGACCATCGTGGTGAAGATCGACAGCGAGCCGTCCTTGTTGTCGACCAGCTCGATGAGCCGAGACTGCTGCGGGAAGTCGATGTGCGACGCCGTGTTGATCTCCCAGAAGCCGCCGTGCCGCCGGTGGCCGCCTTGTGCGCCCAGACTGGTTGCGGTGGGTGTGGCCGTTGACCCAGGCGATGACGTTCGGGTTGGCGAGCAGCAGCGTCGACGACGGCGTCGCCGAGGACGCGCATGCTGGAGGTCCAGCCCGGTCGCGATGAGCGGGTTGTTCATGGTGCCGGAGGTGTGGTGGCTGAAGATCATCACGTACTTGTTCTTCGGAGTTGGCCAGCAGTCGTCTGAGCCACGCCATCTGCTTCGTGCCGAGGGAGCCCTCGGCGTAGCCGTTCGGGTTGACGGAGTCGAGCACGATGCCGCGGAAACGCCCTTGTCGAACGTGTAGTAGGCCGTGCCCTTGGCCTTGTTCTCTGCGGTGAAGCCGTGGCCGACCGGCGTGCCGCTGGTGTTGAAGTGCTCGGCGACGACCTGCTGGCGGGTGAGGACGGCGCTTGGGGTCGGCCGTGACGAGCCGCGCGCTGGCAGACCCAGCGCGCCGAGCAGCACATCGGGGTCTGCGGTCGTGAGGCGGTGAGGACGTCGGTCTGAGAGAGGCCGGGCGGCAATGCCGTCACCTTGAGCGGCCCGGTGGAGAGCAGGCCAGGGGCAGGGTGTGCGGGAAGTTGCCCTGCACGAGCCCGTCGTGGTTGCCGAAGACGGAGTACCACGGCATCTTGATGCCCTTGGGCCGTGAACGGCTTGCGCGCTGCGTCGAGCAGGCCAGTGACCTGCGGGAAGCCGAAACGCGTCTTGTAGATGTCGGCTGCCTTGCCGGCCGGCGGGGCGTCAGGGTGCCAGTAGTGCACGTCGTAGTCGACGTTGTCGGCCACGCCTTCGTACTTCGTCAGGCTGCCGGAGTCCGGGGTGACGGTCTTGCCGTCGAGGATGTCGATGTTCCAGCGGAACTCGTTGAGCTGGCAGTTGTCGGCGTTGTCGCCGGTCTGGATGGCGAACGCCAGCGGCGCGCCGCTGACCGGGCCGACCTCGACCTTGTTGATCGCCCGAACCATCGCGTCGGCAGCCTGCAGGGTGAGCATCTCGTGCGGGCGGTAGCTCGACTGGAGCAGCCCGATGTCGGGGTCGCCGGCGAGTACTGGTCCTCGAGGCGGTCGACGTACTCAAGTCGCATCGGTGACTGAGCGTCGACGAGGTGCACGTCGGTCAGGTGGGCGAAAGCGGTGACGGCTGTGCGGGTCGGCGTGCACGTGCGGGGCTGGCGGTGTGCCGAGGTCGGTGCGCACGAGTGTGCGGCTCGCCGGCAGCGACGACGACCGGCGCGTAGCCGCCGGGCCCGGGAGTGCCGCGTACGAGCGTCCCGCGCAGCGTGGTGTTCGGAGGAGTGATCTGGCCGTCAACCGCCCATGCGGCTGGGGAGAGTGCCAGGTCGGTGAGGGCCATCGCCCCGCCGATGACGGCACCGGATTGGATCAGCTTGCGACGAGACAGGTCCATGGTGAAGTAACGATTCAATGTCAGCGAAGTGACGGCTATATGAGTCTCAGGTCACATCGGGTCGCCGAGGCGCGCCGCCGCGTGGCGCGCGAGGATGATGGGACACAGATTCGGCCAAGGAGAACCATGCTGGGTGCGACCACGGATGGCGATGTCGTCATCCTCGAGCTGCAGCGCGAGGAGCGTCGCAACGCGCTCAACCTCGAGCTCTGCCGCGAGATCCACGCGGCCGTCGACCAGGCTGTCGACGACGGCGCGCGGGTCATCGTCATCACAGGGCAGGGCTCGGCGTTCTGCGCTGGTGCCGACCTCGGCGGCGTGTACGGCGACGAATTCCTCGAAGCGCTCTACGGGATGCTGCCCCGCCTGACCAAGGTGCCGGTCCCGCTCATCGCCGCGGTCAACGGCCCGGCGATCGGTGCCGGCACCCAGCTCGCGATGGCGTGCGACCTGAGGGTCGCCGACGCGACCGCGAAGTTCGCCGTCCCGACCGCGCGCAACGGCATGGCAGTCGACGCCTGGACGATCCGTACGCTGGCCGCCATGGCTGGCGGCGGGCACGGCGCGGCGCCTGATGCTCGGCGCCGAGACGCTCGACCGCGAGGCCGCCCTTGCCGTGGGTCTCGCCGACCGCGCCGGCACGCTCGCCGATGCGGTCGCCTGGGCGCACGAGATCGCCGAGTTCGCCCCACTCACACTGGCGCACAACAAGCTCATCCTCAACGGCATCGTCGGCCGACGATGCGGCGATCGACGCGAGCTTCGCGGCGGTCTGGGCCAGCGAGGACGTACGAGAGTCGGCTGCGGCGCGCGACGAGAAGCGACCGCCGAAGTTCAAGGGCCGCTGATGACGCAGCCTGGTGTTTCGCGCGCTCGACCAGCACGTGGTCGGTGGCCTCGCTGACAACATCGCGATCGAGGACGAGCGCGGGACGTTGTCGTACGCCGAGCTCGCCCACGAGTCGGCCTGTGTCGCCGGCGCGATCAGCCACCTCGGGGTCGGGCCGCGGTACCGACGTTCGATCGACCTCGCCGAGGCCGCGAGCTGGTCGATCGCGGTGCTCGCGTGCGCGCGTCTCGGTGCCGTGCCGGGACGCTGTTGCTGTCACGGTTCGAGGGACCGCCGTGCTCCACACGCCCGACACCGAGGTCGCGTGGGATCTGCTGATGCGGGCAGGTCGTTCCGAACCGGCACCGGCGCCCGACAGGACCCCGAGGGCTATGAAGCGCTGATGCGCGAGGCGTACCCCGACATCTTCGCGCACGTTGCTCGCCGGCGAGACGTGCTACCTCGTACCCCAGGCGTAGGTCTGCTTCTCGAGCTGGAGGTAGACGAACGTCTCGGTCATCACGACGCTGAACGACTAAGCCTTCTTCTTCCGCGACGTCGTGGCCGGAGCCTTCGCCGTCTTGCGGGCGCTGTTGGAGGAGGCGGTGCTGACCGCGACTGCCTCCTCCAGGCCGGAGAATGCGAGTTCGACGATCCGCGCCTGCTCCTTGGCGTGACGGACGGCCGATCCTTCGGCCGGGCTGGCGCGCTCCGGGCGACCAACGTACGGATTGGATCGGGCGGGAGCCTCTGGTTCGCATCAACTCGCGCAAGCGAGGCTCCATGAACATCCAGGCACCCATGTTCTTCGGCCTTCCTGGACCAGACGATCTCCGCCAGGTTCGGGTAGCTGCCGATCACCCCGCGCAGCGCCGTGTTCTGGAACGGCGCGAGTTGCTCCACACGCGCGATCGCCACGCGGGTCGGCGCGCGCCGCGAGTTGCAGATCGATCGCGACCTTGCCCAGAGACGGATAGACGAGTGACGCTCCTCGGCGCGGCGATCCTCGGCGGTGGCATCGTCGATCACCGGTTTGAAGTGCCTTCCGGAGGCCAGCTCGTCAAGGTCGAGGCGGCGAGCGGATGGCGGAGAAGACTCTTCGGGGACATCACGATCAGCGGGTGGGGATCGTCGTGAGAGGGCGGCTTGGCGGCGCAGGAGGTGGAAGTACTGGGCGGAAGTGGTGCAGTTGCCGACGCGGATGTTGTCCTGGCGGACGAGCTGGAGGAAGCGTTCCAGGCGGGCGCTGGAGTGCTCCGGTCCCTGCCCTTCGAAGCCGTGGGGCAGCAACAGCACCAGGGCCGGCACCTGACGCCACTTCGCCCGCGCGGCGACCAGGAACTGGTCGATGATCACCTGGGCGCCGTTGACGAAGTCGCCGAACTGGGCCTCCCACAGCGTCAACACGGACTCGCGCGGATGCTGTAGCCATACTCGAAGCCGACAACGCCGGCTCCGAAAGCGGGCTGTTGATAGACCGCGAACGACGCTTTCGCCGCGGAAGGGTTGCGAGGCGTGTACGTCTCGCCGGTCGTCCGCGCCGTGCAAAACGAGGTGACGCTGGCTGAAGGTGCCACGCTCGGCGTCCTGGCCGGTCAGCCGAAGGGGATGCCGTCCGTCAGGATGGCGGCGAAGGCCAGCGACTCGGCATGCGCCCAATCGAGGCGGGGCGTGTCGTTGTCGATGAGCGCCCGGCGAGCGTCGAAGATTCGCAGCAGCTTGGAGC
>CAWDXV010000031.1:0-34352 GCA_963806345.1 uncultured Actinomycetota bacterium
GCCTCGAGGCCGGGGCTGCCCGGCTCGGCGGCCTCGCGGGCCAGCAGGTCGTAGTCGATGACGACCGCACCGTGGGCCGCCAGCAGGGCACTCACGGTGCTCTTGCCCGAGCCGATCCCGCCGGTGAGCCCGACCCTCAGCACGTACGACCTAGCCTGCGGCGTTGCCGTAGGTGGTGACGTGCACGTGGTCCATGTGGTTGGCCGTCGCACCGCCCCGGTCGGACATGCTGCGCCAGGCGCCTGAGGTCGCGGGCCGCCAGATGTGCTGGTGCCAGATGAGGTACTCGATGCCGAGCTCGGCACGGTGCTCCTGCAGGAACGCCGCGATATCGTAGCCGATCGGGTTGCCGGCGCCGACCATGATGTCGAGGGCCTGGCCGGTGGCGTGCTCGCCACGACCGGCGACGCCGCCGTAGCGGACGATCGAGGGGAACTTCGCGCAGACCGCGCGGTGGACCTTGATCGTGTCGGGCTGCAGGCCACGCTCAGCGCCGGAGCCGGAGGCGCACGGCGAGGTGCCGAGCGGCATCTCCTTGACCAAGGCCTTGGCCTTGACCCAGCGCGGAAGGCCCTTGTGGATCATCTGGGCCCACTCGCCCTTGGTGACGCCCGTGATCTCGACGGTCTTGCCGGACGCGACGTTGGCCAGGACCGGCGACGAGCTCTCTGCGGCGGCGTGGACCTCGAGGTCCGACACGGCGAAGCGGGTGCCCTTGACCTTGGCCTCGGCATCAGCCTCGTTCGTCAGCGGGGCGCGGTCAGCGCTGCGGCTGATGTCGTTCGTCTTCTCCGCCGACACGGCGAACAGGTCCTGCTTGGGCTGGGCGGCGGCTTCGACGGGGCTCGGCGGATCGTGTGCGACCACGAGAGCGCCTGCTGTGGTGAGGGTCAGCCGACCCCCTGTGGGCAGGATCGCCCGCGAGATGTTCAGCCGACGGGGCGCCTTGCGTGCATGCCTGTGGCGAGAATCTGCCACGGATGGACCACCTAGTGCATAGACAAAAGTCTGACTCAGCGTTCGAGTCAGCATATTTTGTGCATCGGTTCACATCTGATGCGCACATCCTCGCTGGCCGGAGTGACCGATGTCTCACGATGTGGAAGGTTTCGGATGCCCGACGTCCTCACTGCCGTTGACAGCGAGCGGACGCAGGCCCGCATCGCCGGCGCGCTGCACGCACACCGGATCCGCCCCGGCGACCGGGTCGTGCTGTGCGTGCCAGGCACCTCGGCGTACGTCAGCGTCGTGCTCGCGGCTACGCGCTCCGGTGTGGTGCCGGTGCCACTCGACCCGAGGCTCACGCCGTACGAACGCGACGCGATCATCCGTGACGTCGAGCCGGCACTCATCATCGACGACCCCGCGGAGCTCGAGGCGCTGTCAGACGGCGAACCCATGGCGCTCGACGACTGGCCGCGTTGCCGTCCCATGCACTTCACCTCCGGCACGACCGGACGCCCCAAGGGCGTGTGGTCGGGACTGCTGGCACCCGGTCACGCTGCCTCCCTCGTGCAGGAGGAGCGGGAGCTCTGGGGCTTCGACGCCGCCGACCTCGACCTGGTGGTCTCCCCGATCTACCACTCCGCGCCGCTGCGATTCGCGATGGGCACGCTGCTGGCCGGTGGATCGATCGCGGTGCTGCCGGCGTTCGAGCCCCAGACCTTTGTCGAGACGGTGACCGAGCTCCGCCCGACATCGATGTTCTGCGTGCCGGCGCACCTCCAGCGGCTGTTCACCTGGCTCGACGAGCACGACATGGCGTTGGATGCATCGAGCTTCCGGCTCGTCGCCCACGCCGGCGCTCCGTGCCCCGAGCCCATCCGTCGTCGGGCGCACGAGACGTTCGGCACCGACGTGGTGTGG
Source organism: uncultured Actinomycetota bacterium (assembly GCA_963806345.1). Classification (GTDB taxonomy): domain Bacteria; phylum Actinomycetota; class Actinomycetes; order Propionibacteriales; family Nocardioidaceae; genus Aeromicrobium. The sequence goes on from CAWDXV010000031.1 coordinate 1,867, forward strand.
GAGTTCTACGGGTCGACAGAGGGACAGTTCACCGCCTGTCCGGCGCCCGAATGGATCGCCCACCCCGGCACCGTGGGCCGGGCGAGGCCGGGCCGGGCCGTCACGACCGACGCCGACGGGCAGCTGTGGTGTGCCGTGCCGGAGTGGGCCCGCTTCACGTACTGGAACGCGCCGGACAAGACCCGCACGACCTGGAAGGAGACTCCCGATGGGCCCGCCTTCACCGTCGGCGACCTCGGCCGGGTCGAGGATGGCTACGTCTACCTCGACTCCCGTCGCGAGGACCTGATCATCTCCGGCGGCGTCAACGTCTATCCGGCGGAGGTGGAGGCCGCGCTCGAGGGTGCCGAGGGGCTCGTCGACCTCGCCGTGTTCGGCCGCGACGACCCGCAGTGGGGACAGCGGGTGTGCGCGGCATACGTCGGCCAGGTCGACGAACAGACGCTGCGTGCGCTCGCGACCGAGCGACTCACCCCGCCCAAGCGACCCAAGACGTACGAGCGGGTCGCGTCACTGCCTCGCACTGCGACTGGCAAGGTCCGCCGCGCTGAGCTCTGACAGCTCCGCCTCGGGGACCTGGTCCGGCGCGGCGAACTTCTCGCCGACCCACGCGCCCACGAAGCCCAGCAACAGTCCGGCGAGCACGTCGGAGACGTAGTGCCAGCCGAAGTAGACCGTGGCGACCATGGTGATGACGAGGAACGCCCGCAGCGCCCACACGAACGCCCGGTGGAGTCCGGCACGCTGCGCGACAAGGCACGCGGTCGTGGCGATCGCGACATGGAGCGACGCGAACGCGGCGATGTTCTGGACCGTGTTGGTGTGCGCGGGGTCGGCGAGCACCTGCAGGCGCTCGGTCCACATGGACTGCTGGAGGGCCGTCGTCGAGGTATGACTGAGGGCGGCGAAGTCGCCGGGGCGGTCATAGATCGGGCCGAGCGTCGGCAACGCGTAGTTGAGGGCGACACCGATGACCCAGTCGATCGAGACCGCGGTGACCCACCACGAGCTGACCCGGTCGCGTCGAGCCCAGACCAGCGCGACGGCGAGCGACGCCGGCAGCGCGACGATCCACACGATGTAGAAGAACGACAGCACCTGGGCCGCGACCGTGGTGCCGAGCAGGTCGTGCAGGACGACAGCCGGCGACCGACCGCCGAACATCGCGAAGTCGATGCGGGAGAGGTCGCGGTCATAGAGCTGATGGTTGGCGAACGGCACGAAACCCTTGAGGTTGCGGACCGATGCATACGTCACGTACCAGCCGATCAACCCCACGATCATGAATCTGAGGTTGGCCGCGGGCCAGCGCTCACGCCAGACCTCTGCGGTCGCGGCCCTGGCAGATCGCCACGACTTCGCCCGGAGGGCCGCCCGCGGCACGACGTCGAGGACGAGTGCCAACAGCACGATCAACGGCAGCAGCACGAACGTCGGACCGATCGATCCGTCGGGGTCGTGGAAGCCGAGGCCCAGTGACTCGGCCATCACGAGCGCGGCGATGAGCGTGGCCACCGCAAGCGCGGAGCTGAACTCCAAACCGGATCTGCGCACGGTCAGACTGTATCTCCCGCCGAGGACCGCAGCAGGAATTGGACGGCTAGACAGCCTCATCGACGCACGTGAACGTCTTGCGATACTGCTGCGGCGTGGTGCCCCGCGCGGTCGCGAAGTGGTGACGCAGTGTCGCGGCGTTGCCGAAGCCCACCCGGGTCGCGATCTGCTCGACGGCGAGCGAGGAGTTCTCGAGCAGCTCCTCCGCATTGGCGAGGCGCTGACTGGTGAGCCATTGGAGCGGCGTCGTGCCGGTCTCGTCGCGGAAGCGGCGAGCGAACGTACGCGGTGACATGTGCGCCTGCGCCGCGAGCTTCTCGACCGACAGCGGCTCGTCGAGGTGGTCGCTGGCCCACGCCAGCAGCGGCGCGAGCGTGTCGGCCTCGGTCTGCCCCATCGGCGTGCGGATGAACTGGGCCTGTCCCCCGTCGCGGTGCGGCGGGACCACGATGCGCCGGGCGGTCGTCGTCGCGACCTTGGCGCCGTACATCTGCCGCATCAGGTGCAACGACGCGTCGATGCCGGCTGCGGAGCCGGCGCCCGTCATGATGTTGTCCTCCTGGACGTAGAGCACGTCAGGACGGACGATCGCCTTCGGGTACCTGCGCGCCATGCGATCGGTGTAGCGCCAGTGGGTCGTGCACTCGCGGCCGTCGAGCAGGCCCGCCTCGGCGAGGATGAACGCCGCCGAGCAGTGCGCGTACACCAAGGCACCGCGTTCGTACGTCGCCCGTGCCGCGTCGAGCACGAGCGGGTCGAAGTCGAGGTATTCGTGCTTGGGCGAGAAGCAGACCAGGTCCGCATCCTCGAGCGCTTCGAGGCCGTGCTCGACGTGGAGGTCGAAGCCGGCTCGGCCGCGCACCCTGCCGGGCCGAGGCGTGCACACACGGAAGTCGAACACGGGATTGTCGTCCTCGGGGTGATAGGGCTCGGCCCACACCTCACAGATCGATCCGAGGCCGAAGGGCTCGGCACCGTCCTGCACGACGACTGCAACGGTCTTCATGACACGAGCATCGCAGACAGATGGCAGTAAATCAATGCAGAGTGGCATTACTGCCACTGGTGGCAGTATCTTGTCTCAGCAAGAATTACTGCCATGTTCATCTTCTTGATCGCCCTCCTGGTCATCGCCGCCGGGGTCGCACTGACCGTGCTGATCCCCAAAGACGGGTATGGAGCCCGTCCCGGTCCGCGCAGTCATGCGGACTCCTTCCCGCCCAACAGCTTCGTGTGAACCCCGCAACGCGAAGAACCCCCGGTCCGTGTGGACCGGGGGTTCTTCGCGTGGGGCGGAAGGTTACTCGCCGCCCGTGAGCTTCTCGCGGAGCGCCTGCAGCGCCTCGTCAGAGGCGAGCGAGCCCTCCTGCTGCGGAGCGTCCTCACCGGCTGCGGTGTCCGATGAGTAGTTGGCCGCTTCTGAAGCCTCGATGCCGGCCTTCTCGGCCTCCTCGATCTGCTTCTTGTGCGCCTCCCAGCGCTCGTGCGCCTCGGCGTACTGCTTCTCCCACGTGGCGCGGGCTTCGTCGAAGCCTTCCTGCCACTCGCCGGTCTCGGGATCGAAACCTTCGGGGTAGATGTAGTTGCCATCGGCGTCGTAGGACGACGTCATGCCGTAGAGCGTCGGGTCGAAGTCATCGCTGACTGCCGCCTCGGTCTCGTTGGCCTGCTTGAGCGACAGCGAGATGCGGCGACGCTCGAGGTCGATGTCGATGATCTTGACCATGACGCTGTCGCCGATCTGGACGACCTGCTCGGGGATCTCGACGTGACGCTCGGCGAGCTCGGAGATGTGCACCAGGCCCTCGATGCCCTCCTCGACGCGGACGAACGCACCGAAGGGGACCAGCTTGGTCGCCTTGCCCGGCACGATCTGGCCGATCTGGTGCGTACGTGCGAAGTGCTGCCAAGGATCTTCCTGCGTGGCCTTGAGCGACAGCGAGACGCGCTCGCGGTCCATGTCGACGTCGAGCACCTCGACGGTGACCTCGTCGCCGACCTGGACGACCTCGTTGGGGTGGTCGATGTGCTTCCACGACAGCTCGGACACGTGGACGAGACCGTCGACGCCGCCGAGGTCCACGAACGCACCGAAGTTGACGATCGAGGAGATGACGCCCTTGCGGACCTGGCCCTTCTGGAGCTCGGTGAGGAAGTTCTGGCGAACGGCCGACTGCGTCTGCTCGAGCCAGGCACGGCGCGACAGGACCACGTTGTTGCGGTTCTTGTCGAGCTCGATGATCTTGGCCTCGATCTTCTGACCGATGTACGGGTCGAGGTCGCGCACGCGGCGCATCTCGACCAGCGATGCCGGCAGGAAGCCGCGCAGACCGATGTCCATGATCAGGCCGCCCTTGACGACCTCGATGACGGTGCCCTCGACCACGCCGTCCTCGGCCTTGATCTTCTCGATGTCGCCCCACGCGCGCTCGTACTGCGCACGCTTCTTGGACAGGATGAGGCGGCCTTCCTTGTCCTCCTTCTGGAGGACGAGGGCCTCGACGTTGTCGCCGACGGAGACGACCTCGTTGGGGTCGACATCGTGCTTGATGGAAAGTTCGCGGGAGGGGATGACGCCCTCGGTCTTGTAGCCGATGTCGAGGAGGACCTCGTCACGGTCCACCTTGACGATGACACCTTCGACGATGTCGCCGTCGTTGAAGTACTTGATGGTGAGGTCAATTGCGGCGAGGAAGTCTTCCTCAGAGCCGATGTCGTTGACGGCGACCTGTGGTGCTACGTGGGGTGTGGCGAGACTGCTGGTCATAGAGGAGTTGCTCCGATGGATGGGTGGAATTGTCGGGCACGTCTGACAGCCCTTGGATCGTGATGAGTCGAGAGGAGTGGCCCACAAGAGATCTGCGGGCTTACGCCCGACATGGGCACGAGCACGGGCCTGCTCTGTCCGAGGTACGTACAGGCCATCAGCGCACCACCAATCGTACGCGACAGGCGCCCCGCGCGGGTAGCCGGGTCACGCCGGAGCGAGGAAGGCTGACAACGCACGGGCGTACGTGTCGACGTCCGCGGCACCCATGAGCTCTCGTGCCGAGTGCATCGCCAGCTGGGGGGCGCCCACGTCGACCGTCAGCATGCCCGTGCGCGCGGCACTGAGCGGTCCGATCGTGGAGCCGCACGGCAGGTCGGCGCGGTGCTCGTAGCGCTGCAGCGGCACGCCGGCCTGCTCGCAGGCGACGGCGAACGTCGCGGCGCCGGGTGCGTCCGTCGCGTAGCGGAGGTTGACGTTGACCTTGAGCACGGGTCCCCCGCCGATCGAGATGTGATGGAGCGGTTCGTGCCGCTCGGCGTAGTTGGGGTGCGTCGCGTGGGCCATGTCGCCCGAGGCGCAAACCGATGCGGCGATCGCCCGGTGGTAGTCGTCGCGCGTGCCGCCGGCGCCGAGCACGATGCGCTCGAGGACCGTGGCGAGCAGGTCGGACTGGGCACCGCGCTCTGAGGTGCTGCCGACCTCTTCGTGGTCGAACAGCGCGAGCACCGGGCGGACTCCGGCGACGGGTGACGCATCGAGCAGTGCGCGCACGCCGGCGAAGCAGGTCACCTGGTTGTCGAGCCGCGGCGCCGAGACCAGCTCGGCACGCGCGCCGGTCAGGCCGCTCGGGGTGACGTCGTGGGTCATGAGCTCGAAGCCCAGGATGTCGCCTCGCGCAACGCCGGCCTCCCCCGCCACGAACTCGAGGAACTCACCCTGCGAGACCGACCAGATGCCGTTGAGGTGTCGCTGCGGGTCGGGCTCGACACCCTTGCGCTCGGCGGAGAGGTGGATCGCGAGCTGAGGCACCCGGAGCACCGGAGCATCGATGTGCACCAGCGTCTCGGTGCCGTCGCGCAGGGCCAGCCGGCCGGCGAGGCCGAGGTCGCGGTCGAGCCACGAGTTGAGCCAGGCTCCGCCGTACGGTTCCAGGGCGACGACGCCGAGGCCTTCCGGGGCGATGTCGTGGTGCTGCTTGAGGCGCAGGTTGGGGCTGTCGGTGTGGCCACCGACGACGCGGAACGGATCGCTCGGCAACTCACTCGACTCGGTGGACCACGCCACGAGCGAGCCCCCACGCACCACGTAGTGGCGGCCCGGCTCGGTCGGCCAGGGGTCCTGCTCGCTCACGCGTACGTATCCCGCGGCGTCGAGCTCGGCGGCGACCGTGCCGCACACGTGGAACGGGGTCGGTGAACGGTCGACGAAGGTGCACAGGTCGGCGGCGGAGGCGATGGTCATAGGAACCTCACCCTAGAACACCGCACCGACGCAGAATGAGCGACGCCGCGACCCCTTAGGAGGTCGCGGCGTCGCCATCGTGAAGGCAGGTCAGTGCGTGACCAGCTCGCGTGTCTCAGCCGCGTGCGCCCCGGAGTCCCTTCCGCGACGCGTGAACAGGCCGATGCCGATCAGGATGAGACCAAGCGCCCCACCGCCGTACGGCACGTACGTCTTGACGGCCTTGAGCAGCAGAGACTTGGACTTGAACTCGTTGACGGTGTCCGTGACGTTCGCATCCGTGTAGCTCAGCGTCGCCTTGGTCGTCGTCAGGACCCGCTCGCCGTCGAGCTCGAGGTAGCTGTCCTGCGCCGTCTGACCCCAGAGGATGACGCCGGTGACCGGCTCGACCTTGTAGGTGCTGACGCTGGAGTAGATCCGGTCAGCCGTGACGGTCGCCTCGTCCGAGCCGACGAGCGTGCCCGGCACGTCGATCGTGCCGGTCTTGATGGGCTCGATCGTCTGCTTGTACTCGTAGGTCTTCATGCCCTTGACCTTGCCCTGGCCCACGTACTTGGCGGGGGTGGCCTCACGCAGCGTGCCGTCCCAGAACGGGTACGTCTTCTTCTGCGAGTCGAAGGGGAACTTGAAGTAGAGACCCTTGAACTTGCCCGGCTCGATGACTTCGCCGTCGACGTCGGACCGCGCACCCTTCCAGTCCACTGCCAGTCCGGTGGTGCGGTCGAACGCGACCCGGTCGTCGGTGGCGCTCAGCGCGACCTTGCCCGAGCCACAGTTGAACGTCGGCTTGTCGGTGCAGTCGTAGATGTCCCAGACCGCCACGTCGCGGTCGAGGGCCTTGCTCGCCTTCTTGCCTTCCTTGACGTTGCCGACGATGACCTTGGTGTTCTTCAAGGGCCCGGTCGTGGGCTTCAGCCCGGCTGCGACGTCGAGGTAGTCAGCGTCGGCTCCCGACGCTGTGGTCGAGACGCTGGTGGCCTCGTGGTTGAGCGGCACGACGGCCACCTGGTCGTACATGTAGAACTTGGACAAGCCGGCCAATGCCAGCAAAAACGCGCCCAGGAACAGCGCGACTGTTCCCAATTTCTTACTCACTGTGGGCTCCCTCCACGTTATGAACGCTTGACCGTAGCACCGGGGAGGGTCAGCTCAGGCGAGCGTCACACCGCGACGTTTGAGCACGTTTGCGCACGTCGCGGCCCGGATCGGTGACCCTCGCGGCGACCCCCTCGCGTGCGACCATTTCGACGTGACCTCACTGCTTCAGGGCGACTCAGCCGCCATCGCCGTGCGGTCTGACCCACCTTCACGACGCAACGCCGTCACCACCCTGGCCCTTCTCCTCATTGCAGCCCACGTGGCACTTCGGGCGTGGGCCGTGTCCGGGGGATGGTTCTTCGGCGATGACTTCACGTTCCTTGCCGATGCCGGTCGCGGTGAAGCCGATCTCGGCTGGCTGTTCCATCGGCACGACTTCCAGCTGATGCCGCTCGGATTCGTACTTGTCATGCTGGTCGACCTGGCCGGTCCGTTCGCCTGGTGGTTGGCGGCCGCCGAGCTCCTGGTGTTCCAGGTCGCCGCAGCATTCACGTGCTGGTGGATGCTGCGGACGGTGTTCGGTGATCGTGCCCGCATCCTCGTCCCGCTGACGATCTACCTTTTCTCGGCTGTCACGGTCCCTTCATTGATGTGGTGGGCGGCCGGTCTCAACTCCCTCATGATGCAGCCGTTCGTGTTCGGAGCGATCGGTCTGCACGTGCTGCTGCTCCGGACCGGCCGCAAGCGATACGCGGTAGGTGTGACTCTGTGCCTGGTCATCGCGCTGCTGTTCTACGTCAAGGCGCTCCTGATCGCACCGATGCTCGCCATCATCACGGTCTGCTACGCGGTTCAGGGTTCGATCCCCCGTCGGGTCTGGTCGTCGCTCGTGCGGTTCCGGTTTGCGTGGTCGCTCTACGTCATTGCGCCCGCGGTCTACCTCATCGCCTACCTCATGAATCCGCCGGCAACAGCTGGCGGCAAGGTCGACTACGGCGAGCTCACCGAGCGCTTCGTCGTGACCAACCTGTCGACGGCAATGTTCGGCGGGCCGTGGCGCTGGTTGTCGATGGGTGGCGAGTCAGGTCCACGACAGCTCACAGATCCGCCGCAAGCCGCCGTCATCTTGTGCCTCTTGCTGCTTGGCGGCGCGGTCGTGACACTCATGCACCGCTACCGCGGTGTTCTGATGCCACTGTGGTTCGTGCTGCCCTACGTCGTCGTGACCGTCGCATTGCTTGCCTGGGGTCGCGCGGGGGCGTACGGGAGTCTGACCGCGGCGGAGATCCGCTATTGGTCGGACTTCATGCCGTTCCTGGTCCTGGCCGTCGGTATGGTGCTGATGCCTGTGGCCGGGTTGCCTGCCGTCCTGCGGAAGCGTTCGAGCGCATTGTTCACCTCTCGAACCTCCGCTGGAATCCTGGTCGGCTACCTCGTGGTGTTCGTTGTCGGCTCCGTCGTGTCGACCGTGGCATACGTCCAGCCGTGGCATGAGGACTATGACGCCCGGCGCTACCTGACGACCGCGCACCGTGGCCTCGAGTCGCGGTCAGGGCCGGTGGAGCTTGCCGACCAGTCAGTGCCAGGAACGGTCGTCCCGGCGTTGATTTTCCCGTACAACCTGCCGAGCCGGGTGCTGTCACCGCTTGGTGACCACTTCTCGACCCCTGACATTGCGACCGACATCAGCGTCCTCGACGACAGTGGCTCCATCGTGCCGGGGTTCGCCTCGCCGGATGTTGCGGTCGACGCGCATCTGCTTGCCCGGTGTCTACGCGGCGGGACGTCCCGGCAACAGATCCTTCTTGGAGCTTCGACCTTCGACTACCCGTTCTGGCTATCGATGTCGTATCGCGCCAGCTCCGGGGCCGATGTCGGCGTGACGGTGGGCCACCTGCACTATGCCGGGCGGGTTGAGGCGGGCCTTCACACGCTGACATTCCGCACCGCAGGAAGAATTGACAGGGTCCTGTTCGAACTCCCCGCCGGCACACGGGTCTGCATCGACACGATGAACGTCGGCGCGAAGATGGAGCCTCGATGAACATCGCTAGACGCGACTTCCCCCAGCTCGACGCCATGCGCGCCGTCGCTTCCATCGCCGTCGTGGCGACGCACGCGGGTTTCTGGTCCGGGTTCTACACGACCGGATACTTCGGCGTCGCGGTCCAGCGACTCGAGGTGGGTGTTGCCATCTTCTTCGTCCTCTCCGGCTTCTTGCTCAGCCGCGGGTACCTGGTGTCCGCACACGATCGCGTGCCGCACGAGCGGGCACGGCGCTACTTCGCAAAACGGGCACTGCGCATCGCTCCGGTATACGTCGTCGCCGTCATCGCCGCCATGACACTGATCTCGGAGAACCGCTCCCTCGGCGTGGGCCGCTGGCTCCAGAACCTGCTGCTGGTCGACCTCTACCGGGAGGACCACCTGCCGCAGGGTCTGACGCAGATGTGGAGCCTGACGGTCGAGGTCGCGTTCTACCTGATCCTTCCGCTGCTCGGCGCATTTCTCATCCGCGTCGTGTGCCGCGACCGCTGGCGTCCGGGGCGCCTCCTGGCCTTCCTCGCGATCGTGATGATGGGCAGCGTGGTCTGGGTACTCGTCACGCATCGCCTGCACTCCTCGCTTGCGGACCAGGCGGCCCGCTGGCTGCCGTCGTATGCCAGCTGGTTCGCACTGGGGATCGGCCTCGCCGTCCTCACCATCGAGGTGTCGGCTCCGAGCCGGCTCACCGCGACCTTGATAGCCGCGGGGCGGGACCGGGCTTCGTGCTGGCTTGCGGCCGGCGCCATCTTCCTGATCGTCGCGACTCCCTTGGGCGGCTCTCCCCTGCTTGTGTCGCCGACACCGGCCCAAGCTGTCGTGCGTCATGTCTGTTACGGCCTGATCGCAGTCCTCGCGGTCGCACCGTGCGTCTTGGCGGACGATCAGAGCCCGGTCGCCAGGGTGCTCGCACTTCCCGCGATCCGGCACCTGGGTCACATCTCGTACGCATTGTTCTGCTGCCACGTGACGGTCCTGGCGGTCGGCGTGCCGGCCCTGGGGTTCACCGTCTTCGACACCCCGTTCCTGCTCCTCTTCGGAGTCATCCTCGCCATCAGCTTGCTCGTGGCGGAGGTGCTCTATCGCGTCGTGGAGCGGCCGTTCATGTCGCTCGCACCCGGCCGACGGGCCAGCAGTCCGATGACGACTCCGAGCGACAGCGCCGCACACAGCTGAGGGAATCGCCACGGAATGACGGGCACGTCGCCGCCAGCGACGGCCCACCAGGCATAGCAGCCCACGGCAGCCGCCAACGGTGCGGCGACGAGGAGCGCCGGTACCTCACGGCGATGAGCCACCAGCACTCCCATCGCAACGCCCACGACCGCGCAGGCCACGCCCGACGTGCCAGTCACGAGTCCCACGAGCGCCAACATCGCAATGACACCAACGACACCGACATGACGTGCTGCCTCGGCGTCGGCGACCGGGCGTCGGCGACCTTTCACGAACGCGATGACCGCGAGCGCCACGGCGCCCACTGCCCCGACTGCGAGAGCCAGCCGATACGACCGATCGGGGCCGAAGGTCTCTTCGACGTCGGTGGAGCCTGTTCCGGTGAGGCGCCAGCCGCGCTGCCATCCGTTCACCGTGACCGCGACCGGCTCACGACCGTCGGCGCTCGCGTCCCAGCCGGGGTTGGCGTTCTCCGTCCGCGTCACGATGTCACCGCCACCGGAACCGAATCCTTGCGACCCTGTGGCTGTCAGCACCGTACGTCCGGCGCCATACAGCTTCGACGCCTCCACCGTCACCCGGTTGTCGCCCTCGGCGAGGGCGATCGGCTGACCCGAGCATGTGCGGGCGCGGGCGGGCTTGGCGGCGGCCAGGTCGGCGTACGTCGTCGACACGGCGGTGGGATAGGACCGACCTTGCACCTCGACCGACGGGCCGGACCCGCACGGCAGCGTGATGAGGTCGAAGGAGCGGGCGCGCCGGCTCGCGGGCCGATCGCCGAACGTCAGCTCGCTGACCCCGACCGGGAGCACGTGCGAGAAGCCATCCGGACCGAAATCGCGGGCATCGTTCGCAGACAGTAGGTGCACGACCAGGTGTTTGGCTTTCAGGGGATCAAACGTCCCCACGCCATCTTCGAGCGCGACCCGATGGAGTGTGCCGTCGTCGAGCTCGAGCGTGACGGCAGAGACCTTCGATGCGGGTAGTCCCGGGACGGTCACGAGCCTGATGCGCGACAGAGTCCGCGCCACAGGCCACGTGATGTCGAGCGACGGGTCCGTGTCGCCCGGTTGGGAGACCCATCCCGTACGACCGTCGCCGTCGACGACCCTCGAGACGCTGTTGCGGACGTCCGCTGCCGCTGAGGACGACGCGGAGACGACATACGGCAGACCGTCCTGGAGCAGGGCATCGGTCGCCGGGCCGGCGAGTGGTGGTGTCGTGATCTCGAGGTCGTAGTCCGCGGCCAACGGCATCGTGAGCTCGCGGTCGACCAGGACCGAGTCCTCGCTCCGGCCACCGGCGCCGGCGCGGCACCGGTCGAGACCCTCGACCGCCACGCACGCCGGCCGGCTGGACTGGTCGACGCCCATGACGATCCGATCGGGCTTGCCCCAGCCGCCCGGAATCCTGGGCAGAACGAGCGGGCGCGAGACCAAGAGCGCGGGGCTGGTGACGTCGGCTATCGCCAACGGCTCGCCTGCCCGATCACCGTCGATCCGCAGCTCGTCCACCCGGCCGACGTCGATCGTGACGGCCTGCGAGCCCACGGCCTCACGGCGGACCACGCCGTGATCCGTGCCGATCTTCAGGCGTACCGTCTCCCCCGGGGCGGCATCGGCGACGATCCGGACAGTACCGAGGTCACGGGGGCTCGCGAGCTTGAGTCGCAACCACCCCGTGTCGTCGTTGGCGACCCAGGCCGTACGCGCATCACCGTCGAACGCCGACCATGGCTGCGCTCCGGGGTCGAGTCCCACGAGACTGTCAGCGGCGGAGCGCGAGCTCGAAGCCTCCAGCGACGCGGCGCCGCGGAGCTCTGGGACGCTGATCCATGCCTTGTCACGCGGTTGCACGTAGTCATGGACCTTACGCTTGAGCGTGTATGGCTCGTTGAGTGCGAGCGACCCGGAACGCAAGGAGTCGACCCGGCCGAACGCCGCCTCCTGCCGGCGGAGTCCGTCCGTGACGATCAGCGGGCCAAGGGGTTTCGCGGTCTGGTCCTGGGCAAGGACGACTGAACGGCCCCGGATCAGGTCGAGGTCGTCCAAGACGCTCAGGCTGTCGGAGCCGCCCACCACGGTGGGAGTGTCCTCGAGCGGCTGGGCACTCGTCGTGTCAGCCGGGTCGTCGACCCGCCAGATCTCGACGGCTTGGTGCCTTGACTGCCAGCCACCCTGGGAGAACGACCTCTCGGTCTCGAGATCGATCATCGGCTCACCCCCCAGCCGCGGGCCGAATCCTGCAACCTTCGTGAGGCCTGCCGAGCTGCGCAGCGTCGCGTAGACCTGCTCGGTGCGCCCCGCCGCCACCTCAGGATCGAGGTCGTTGCGGACGACGAGCTGGCCGATCCCCGCGCGCCGCAGGCTCGCCGCGAGGCCGGCCGAGCCGTGCCCTTGGTCGAGCTCGGAGGTGATCGCGTCGAGGTAGCGGATCGTCCCGGTCGGCGTAAGGGGAATGCTGTTGCGCACCGCCCACGGACTGCGCGCGATCGGCTGCATCAACTCGTCGCCAGTGTTTCCCCACAGATAGTCGCCAAAGCCCGACGAGGGTACGAGGAGAGAGGTCCCGACACCCTCGTCGGCGAGATAGTCGGCCGCCTGCTGCCAGTACGTCGGGGTGACTTCGAAGGATCCCTGATTCGCGAGCCTTCCCGTCCATGCCGGGGACGTGGCGCCGATCAAGGCGGCGACGACCAGCGCCGCAGCGCCGACCCGCCGAACAATGTCAGTACGCTCCGCGTGGGCACCTCGATCGATGGCCGCACTCAGGGCGTACGCCGCTCCGACGACGAGCGGAATGCGGACCACCACGTCGAACTTGTGGGTGTTGCGAAGGGGCGCAAGGGCCCCGTCGAGAGCTGTCTGAAGCGAGCCGGACCACCACCCTGAGACGGACCCGGTATGCCCGAGCGTCACGAGGAAGAGACCACAAAGAATGCCCCAGACGAGGAAGCGGCGATGCCGGGCCGGCGCCAGGATCACACCGACGACACCGAAGAGCATCACGGCGCCGACGTTGATGATCACTGCCGCGTTCGTGATGAAATCCTTGCCCGCAACGGCGCCGGAGGAGATGTAGGGGACCCAGTCACTCGTGCCGCGCAGCGCGTCGACCACGGTGGCGGCGGACGTCGTGACCGACGAGCTCTCGATGAAGTCGAGGAACGGCGGGCTCACCGAGCCCAGCAGGAACAGGGGTGCGAGCCACCAGAGGGTCCCGAGCAGCACGAACGGCGGCCACCACGTCATGAGGGCGCGACGGCGTGCGCCGCGGCTTGCTGTCAGGAGCCACACAGCACCGAGCGGGATGACCGCGAAGGTCGCGACGGCGTTGACCCCGCCCACGCACGCGACGGCCAGTGCGCTGAGCGCAGCCTGGCGCCGAGGGTTGCCCCGCTGCAACCCGATGACCAGCGGCACCAGAACCCAAGGCGCCACCGCCGACGGCCACACCTCGACCGAGCTCGGCCCGATGACCGACAGCATCCGGGGCGACAGCGCGAACAGCAGGCCCGCAAAGATCTGCACGCCCAACGACTCGATGCCGAGCGCCCGGCACAGCGCCACCATCCCCAGGAATGCCACGCACAGCAGCAGGGCCCACCACAGGCGCTGGACTACCCAGGGCGGCATCTGCAGCGTGTGCCCCAGCCAGAAGAACGGTCCCATCGGGAACAGGTAGCCGTACGCCTGGTTCTGGACCTGCCCGAAGAAGCCGTCTGCGTCCCACAAGTCGAGTGAGCGGGACCAGGAAGCCGCCGGGGTTGATCGCCAGGTCGAGCTTGGTGTCTCCGACGATTCGTCCTGGCTGCTGGACGAACGACAGGGCGACGAGGACGCAGGCACGTGGCGGCGAGGCGGAACGCGTCGGCGGACGCGGGCTCGTCGGTCACGTCTTCCTCAGCACGATCGCGAGGTTCCACGTCACCAGCTCGCGTACGACCGGCACGCGCAGGACCCACCACGCCCAACGCGGCAGGTAGCGCGGGATCACCGCAACCACGTCGGCGGCCGACTGCCGGCGCGACCAGCGCAGGCCGGCGGCTGCCGTCACCGGGAAGAGCGACGTGCCGAAGACGTTCTTGGGCGGATGCCCGTGCTTCTTCTCGTAGCGCCGTGCGGCACGGTGGCCGCCGAGGAAGTGCCACGGCGAGGTCTCGTGGCCGCCCCACGGGCCGTACCAGAGCGTGTACGACAGGAAGACCAGCCCGCCGGGCCGGGTCACCCGCACCATCTCGTCGGCCATCGTCCAGGGCTCGTTGACGTGCTCGAGGACGTTGGAGGAGTACGTCACGCCGAAGCTGTCGTCGGCGAAGGGCAGCTGCATGCCGCTGCCGAGGACCGTGCCCTTCTCGGGATCGCCCAGTCCCGACAGCTCGCCGAGATCGGCGTCGAGCGGCGTGTAGGTCGCCCCGGCACCGCGGAACGCGTCGGCGAAGTAGCCCGGCCCTCCCCCGACGTCGAGCACCCATTGGCCGTCCAGCATCGGCATACGTACGGATCTGGTCGACCGAGTCCCGGGCGAGCGTGCCGTAGAAGTGCGCGGGGTCGGTCTGCTCGACCCGAAAGGCCTGGAACAGCCGCCACGATCGGCCCAGATCAGGACGAAAGGGCAGGTCAGGCACGCCGAAAGGATACGGGAGGGGTGGACCACCCCGGTGTTAACATTTCCCGGTCATGTTGAGGGACATGACGTCGCCACGTTGAGGGACGTGCGCGAGGGAGCAGCCGGCGTCACGCCGGCACCGAAGGAGGGGCCGGCGACCCGCCGGCCGACGATGCACATCCTTTTCTGCAACTGGCGAGACACCAAGAACCCCGAAGGCGGCGGCTCCGAGCGCTACGTCGAGAACATGGCGCGCGGTCTGGTCGAGCGCGGCCATCAGGTCACGATCGCGTGTGCCGCCCACGAAGCCGCCCCGCACGACGAGGTCGTCGACGGGGTCAGGTTCGTACGCCGCGGCACCAAGCTGGACATCTACGTCCGGACGTTCCTCGCCCTCCTGCTCGGTCGCTACGGCAAGGTCGACGCCGTCGTCGACGTCCAGAACGGGCTCCCCTTCTTCACCCGGCTCGCCACCCGCAAGCCCGTCGTCGTGCTGGTGCACCACGTGCACCGCGAGCAGTGGCCCGTGGTCTACCCCGGCCTCGTGGGTCGCATCGGCTGGTGGATCGAGAGCCGTGTCGCCCCGCTGCTGTATCGCCGCAGCGCGTACGTCGCGGTGTCGCAGGCGACCCGCCTCGAGCTCGTGGAGCTCGGCGTCGACCGCGAACGGATCACCGTCATCCACAACGGCAACGACCCGGCACCTGTCGTCGCAGCAGACCGGTCGGCCACGCCGCGCATCAGCGTCGTCGGGCGCCTGGTCCCGCACAAGCAGGTGGAGCACGCCATGGACGCGATCGTCGCGATGCGGTCCGACCACCCTGAGGTCGTCCTCGACATCATCGGTGCGGGGTGGTGGGAGAGCGAGCTGCGCGCACACGCCGAGCGGAGCGGGGTCGCGGACCGGGTCGTGTTCCACGGCCATGTCGACGACCAGGGCAAGCACGAGCTGCTCGCGACGTCTTGGGTCATGGCTCTCCCCTCGCTCAAGGAGGGCTGGGGCCTGGTGATCGGCGAGGCCGGCGCACACGGCACACCCGCCGTCGCCTACAGCACCGCCGGTGGCACGACCGAGTCGATCGACCACAAGGACTCAGGTGTCCTGGTCGACACACCCGACGAGCTCGTCGCGGCGCTGCGCGAGCTGATCGAGGACCGTGAATGGCGCGAGTTCCTCGGCCAGGGCGCCCTCGCCAAGTCCAAGACGTTCACCTGGCAGAGCTCGCAGGCTGATTTCGCCGCGATCCTCGAGACGTCCGGGCGGTAGGAGCAGGTCCGGACGCACGAAGGGCGGGCTCCGATGAGCCCGCCCTTCGTCGCGTCTGGGACGCGCTGTTTCAGTTGTTCGAGCCGTAGCTCACGTTCGTCGACGAAATCGGCTTCTCGTTGGCACTCTGCTGAGTCTGGACGACGCCCACGACAGTGGCTCCGGCCAGGCCGAGTCCGGCGATGAAGGCGATGATGCCGCCTGTAAGTGTTCCCACGTTGTTGTCCTCCCTCGAGACCACGCAAGGTTAACAGGAGGCGAGGGTCACGCCTTCGTCCGCGATGGCAGCGGTACGGGCTTGCGGCGTCGCCGCTCGACCGCCCCGCGTACTGCGCCGACGAGGGAGAACAGCAGCGTCAGCCCGGCCACCGCCCAGGTGGCGATCATGACCTGCCGGTCCTCCTCGTCGATCGCCTTGGGCCGGGCACCTGGGATCGCGAACACCCGCATCGTGCGGCCCTTGACCTCGAGCTCTCGAGCGCCTCTGACCTGCCGCAACGCGGCGCGCGCACCCGGTGCGTCGGTCTCCACGACGACGATGCCGATGCCCTGGCGAGCCAGGCCGCGACGGACGTCCTTGCCACGCAGCACCCGCTGGATGCGGGCCGCACGAGGATCCTCTCCCCCGATCGTGCGCCCGGAGACCACGAGGTCGTCGTTGACCACGGTCGTACGGTCGAAGAACCGACCCGCCGGGTCGAGCACCGATGTGTCGTGGTTCCAGGACGGTCGTCGGTACGAGCTGAACGGCAGCACGACGATGTCCCCACGTACCTTGGTCGACTCCACGACTCGCCGCGCGTCGGTCCAGGCCGCGGGGTATGTCGCGGGCTCCAGCCGGTCCCCCACACCCCACGCCATGTCGGGCATCGCGGCGAGCGGCAGCACGAGGGCGAACACCATGACCGGCACCTCCCACGCGGTGAACTCGGCGCGGTAGAAGATCGTGTGCACGCCGGCTCCGAAGGCCACCGCCTCGAGCGGCACCAGCAGGGCGAGCCATCGCGTCCCGTCACGGACGAGGCCACCGGCCGGGACGTCCGCGACGATCCGGGCAACCAGGTCGGGAGCAAGCCAGCCGGCGAGCGCGACCGCCAGACCGATCCCGCCCGCGACACACAGCACGGCCAGCAGCCTGCCGTCATCACGCCACATCGTGACCGCCCCGACGACGATGACGGCACCTATGACGATCGCGATGAGCACGGCGATCACCAAGGTGCGCGAGGTCGGGACCACCTCGGTGTTCCAGACACCGCCGAGGGTCAGTGCAGAGCCGAGGCGGCCGAAGTGACCTTCGGGCTGCAGGTCGAACAGGCCCACGGCAGCAGGGTCGCTGCGCGAGATGGCGGAGTGCAGGAGCCCAGCCACGATCCACGGGCTGTTGACGAGGGCAGCCAGCATCACGACACCCACCACGCCCCGGCGCCACGCGACGACCACACCGAGGACCAGCCCCATGACGCCTGTCGCGGGGGTCAGAGCGGTCGCCGCAAGCGCGAGCGCGACGACCGACCAGCGCTGATCGCCCTTGCCACCGAGCGCATCGATGAGCCACGGGAACGCGGCACACGCCAGCAGCAGCGGCCACTGGCCCAGCACGAGGCGCTCGGCGATGAACGGGTTCCACACGGCGAGCGTGGCGGCCGCCAGCTGGGCCACCAGTGGACGCTCGCGCAGCAGCCGCGCGGTGCCCAGCGCCAGCAGGAACAACGCCGCGAACAGCACGATCCGCTGCACGACCGCCGCAGGGATCACCGCTCCGAGCAGGGCCACGACCGCATCCGATGGCACCGCTCGCGGCAGCCCCGTACCGAGGCCCCATATCTCCGGTCGGTCGAGGTCCAACGTGGGGACCCACACCATGTCGTACGACAGGACGTATCCCCGCGAGAACAGCGGCAGGCACACGGCCACCGCCAGCAACGCAGACCAGCCGGGCACGGCGGCCCGATGGAGGTCGAGCTGTTGCCATCGCCTCATGCTCGCCCCTGCTCTTGTCCGACCCCGGCCACGGCTATTGTGCCGTGGTGAGATCCACGCGCGCGACCATGACGGGTGGAACGCTCGTGGCGGCCGGCATGATGACCATGAACATCGCGGTCTACGGGTTCAACGTCATCGCCGCACGAGCGCTCGTGCCCAAGGAGTTCGGGGCCCTCACCGCCTTGTTCGGCATCCTGCTGGTGGGGACCGTTGCCTCGCTGGGGTTGCAGGCGGTCACGGCACGCCGGCTCGCGATCGATCACGACCACCGCGACGCCATCATCGGCGCCACCGTCAGGGTCACGGTCATCGTCGCGTCGGCCGTCGGAGTGCTGGTTGCCGCCTCCACGATCGTCCTGACACCCGTGCTCAAGCTCGACAGCTACTGGGCGGTGATCCTGTGCGGTGCGACCCTCGTGCCGCTCACCGTGATGGGCGCCGAGTCGGGCATCGCCCAGGGCACGGCGCGCTGGGGGGCCCTGACCGCGATCTACGTCGGCAACGGGCTCGGTCGTCTGGTCGGTGGCGCACTGGCCCTCGTCATCTCGCCGACCGTCAACTCCGCGATGATCGGCATCGCGATCGGCTCCTGGCTGCCTGCCCTCGCCGGCGCGCGGCTCATGATCGGCCACGGCCGAGGCGAGCTGATCAGCCGACGTCCGCTGCTGAAGGAAGCGCTGTTCTCGACGCATGCCCTGCTGGCGTACTTCGTGCTCAGCAACCTCGACTCGCTGATCGCCCGCAACCGCTTCGACGAGCACGAGAGCGGCCTGTATGCCTCGGGGCTCATCCTGGCCAAGGCAGCGCTGTTCTTCCCCCAGTTCGTCAGCGTCGTGCTGTTCCCCGACCTCGCCCGCGCGACAACGCATCACGCCCGGCTGCGCGCGGTCTCGCTGGTCGCCGGCTTCGGCGCGCTCGCCGTGCTGGCGACCGCGGCTCTCCCCCACCTCGCCCTGATCCTCGTGGGCGGCCACCAGTACGACGAGATCATGGGGCGACTCTGGTTGTTCGCGGTCGCCGGCTCCTGCCTGGCTGTCGTCCACCTGTTGGTGTTCGACGCTCTCGCGAGGCACGCCCACGGCATCGTCGTGATGATCTGGGGCGCCGTCGTCGCGGTGCTCGTGGCCGCGTACGGGCTCGGCGTCGGCATCAACGGCCTGGTCCTCACCGTCGCGCTGGTGGCTGCCGCGCTCGCTGCCGTGGTGTTCGTGTTCGCCCCGACGGGGCGACGCGCGCCAGCGCTTCGCTGACGCCCGGTCGCGCTCCGCCGGCTACGGGATCGCCGTGACGTCGACCCGTTCGGAGAAGAGCTCGGCGGCGCCGTTGGACGCCATCGCCCGCACGTAGAACTGCGCAGGGACGCCGACATCGGTCGCCTCGGTCGTGACGTACCAAATGGCCAGGCCCTTCGAGCTCTGCACTCGAGAGCCCAATCCGTAGCTCGTGCCGTTCGCCCGGACGTACGCACGAACGGCGCGGCCCTTGCGAGCCGGGGTGAACCGACCGACGATCTGCACGACCTCACCGACCTGAGGGCTCGTGTTGGAGACCGTCACGACTGCGGTCTGGGAGACCACGTCGACCGTCTTGGTGAGCCCGGTGATCTGTGGATAGGTCTTGCCGCCGATCGTGACCTTGGGTGCAACGATGCGGAACTCGCGGTCGACAGCGGTGTGGCTGCTCACGCTGAAAACTCCGGACGACGACGTCGTGTCGGTGTCGACGTTCTTCCACTGGCCCGCCGAGACGAGCTGGAGGACGGCCTTGCGCTTGACCGGCGTGCTGAGCGTGCCGGTCGCGGTGAAGTTCTCGTTGGCCATCGGGCGACCGGGGTTGATGAAGAGGGTGTTCTTCGCGCCCGCCTCGGCCGGGGCAACCCCCACGAGCGTGGCGCCCGCTGCCAGTGCGACGGATGTGACAAGTCCAGCTGCTGAGGTCTTCAGGTTCACGACAGGTCCTTTGAATGGTGATGGTGGCCGACGCAACAGGTTATCTCGAATTGACTGTCCCATTGCGGTTTCAGCCCGTCCGGTCGAGACGCGCGAAAGGTCAGTGACCGGCTTCGTGCCAGGTGCGGCCGACTCCGACTGACACGTCGAGGGGCACCGAGAGGTCGGCGGCCGACGCCATCTGGTCGCGCACCAGCTGTTCGACCTGCTCCCGCTCCCCCGCTGCAACCTCGAGCACGAGCTCGTCGTGCACCTGAAGGAGCATGCGCGAGGTGAGACCGGCGGCATCGAGCGCCCGCTCGACCCCCAGCATCGCCACCTTGATGATGTCGGCGGCGGAACCCTGGATCGGCGCGTTGAGTGCCATGCGCTCGGCCATCTCGCGGCGCTGGCGGTTGTCGCTCTGCAGGTCGGGCAGATAGCGGCGGCGACCCATGATCGTCTCGGTGAAGCCGGTCTGCCGAGCCTCGTCGACGAGGCCCCGCAGGTAGTCGCGCACCCCGCCGAACCGCTCGAAGTAGTCGTCCATCAAGCCCTGCGCCTCGCCGGTCGAGATGCTGAGCTGCTGGCTGAGGCCGTAGGACGACAGCCCGTAGGCCAGGCCGTAGTTCATCGCCTTGATGCGTGCCCGCAGGCCACCGTCGATCTCGCCGGGCTCCTTGGCGAACACCTTGGCGGCCATGACGGTGTGGAAGTCCTCGCCGGAGTTGAACGCCGCGATCAGGTCGGCGTCCTCCGACAGGTGGGCCATGATGCGCATCTCGATCTGGCTGTAGTCGGCCGTCACGAGCGTCTCGAAGCCCTCGCCGACGCAGAACGCCTCGCGGATGCGCCGGCCCGAAGCCGTGCGGATCGGGATGTTCTGCAGGTTGGGGTCGTTGGAGCTCAGCCGCCCCGTCGCGGCGATCGTCTGCGCGTACGTCGTGTGGATCCGGCCGTCGTCGGAGATCGACTTGCGGAGCCCCTCGACGGTCTGGCGCAGGCGGGTGACGTCGCGATGGTCGAGCAGGTGCTGCAGGAACGGGTGCTCGGTCTTGTCGTAGAGCTGCTGAAGTGCCTCGGCGTCGGTCGTGTAGCCGGTCTTGGTCTTCTTGGTCTTGGGCATGCCGAGCTCGTCGAACAGCACGACCTGCAGCTGCTTGGGCGAGCCGAGGTTGATCTCCTTGCCGCCGATCGCCGCGAACGCCTCGGACGCTGCGTTCTGTGCACGGGCAGCGAACTCCGACTCGAGCTCGATCAGGTGATCGTCATCGATCGCGATGCCGGTGCGCTCCATGCGAGCGAGCGTCGCCACGAGCGGCAGCTCGACGTCGTGGATCAACGCGGTGCCGCTGGCCTGTTCGACCTCCTGGTCGAGCACCGCGGCCAGGTCGAGGGTGGCCCGCGCCCGGAGCATGCCGGACTCGGCGCCGATGTTGTCGGTGTCGAGGGTCAGCTGGCCGGAGTTGTCGGACTCGTCGCGCAGCTCACGCTTGAGGTAGCGCAGCGACAGGTCGCCCAGGTCGTACGACCGCTGGTCGGGTCGGACGACGTATGCGGACAGTGCCGTGTCGGCCGCCACGCCCTGGATCGGCCAGCCCTTGGCCTCGAGCGCCAGTGACGGACCCTTGGCGTCGTGCAGGACCTTGGGCCGGTCCGGGTCGGCGAGCCAGGCTGCGATGGCCGCATCGTCGTCGGCGGTGATGTCATCGGTGCTGATCCACGCCGCCGACTCGTCAGAGGCGATGGCCAGGCCGACGACGTCGCCCGTGCCACGGCCCCACGAACCTTGCACGTGGAGGCCGAGGCGCGCGCCGGTCTTGGACTGGGTCTCGAGCCACGTGGCGATTTCGCCGGGTGCCAGTGTCGTGCCCTCGAGGTCGAAGCCTTCCTCGGCCTGGGGCTCCACGTCGCCGAAGGCCTCGAACAGCCTGACCCGCAGCGCGTTGAACTCCAACGCGTCGAACACCGTGTGGATCGCCTCGCGGTCCCACACCGTGTCGAATGCGAGGTCGGCCGGCCCTGCCGGCAGGTCGAGGTCGAGGATCAGCGCGTTGATGCTGCGGTTGCGAAGCACGCTGTCGAGGTGCTCGCGAAGCGACTCGCCCGCCTTGCCGGGCACGTTCTCGACGTCGTTGACGAGCGCCTCGAGCGTGCCGTACTGGTTGATCCACTTGGCGGCGGTCTTGGGCCCGACGCCGGGCACACCCGGCAGGTTGTCGCTGGTCTCGCCGACGAGTGCGGCGATGTCGGGATAGTGATCGGGCGTGACGGCGTACTTGTCCTCGACAGCGGCCGGTGTCATGCGGGCCAGGTCCGAGACGCCCTTGCGGGGATAGAGCACCGTCGTCTTGTCGCTGACGAGCTGGAGGGCGTCACGGTCGCCGGTGCAGATCAGCACCTCCATGCCGGCTGATTCGGCACGCGTCGTCAGGGTGCCGATGATGTCGTCCGCCTCGAACCCGTCCTTCTCGAACGTCGTGATGTGCAGCGCGTCGAGGATCTCCTTGATCAAGGGGATCTGACCGGTGAACTCCGGCGGCGACTTGGAGCGGTTGCCCTTGTACTCGGCGTACTGCTCGAGCCGGAACGTCTTGCGGGAGACGTCGAAGGCGACGGCGACGTGCGTCGGCTTCTCGTCGCGCAGCACGTTGATGAGCATCGACGTGAAGCCGAACACCGCATTGGTGCTCTGGCCCGTCGTGGTCGAGAAGTTCTCGACGGGGAGGGCGAAGAAGGCACGGTAGGCGACGGAATGACCGTCGATCAGCAAGAGGCGGTCCACCCGGTCGACTCTAGTCGCCGGGTCTGACGAACCGCGAGGGGTCGGGCCCCGCCTCAGGTACGGGAGTGGCCGCGTGCGTCGGTGCGGCGGCGAAGCGTCCGGCGTACGGCGATCAGCTTGCCGGTGTCACGTGAGTTGGTGGCCTTCATCGTGAGGCGCGAGCGGAGCCGGCTCGCCTGGATCGCCCGCACGGTCGCGATCTGGTTGAAGCCGATCTTCGTCAGGTAGCGGTGCGGCTCCCTCGAGTGCACCGGGATCGCGGCGACCACGATCTCGCAGTTGTGCTCCTCGCCGTAGCTCGCCGCAGCGGACAGCAGCGTCGACGCGACGGACTTGCGCCGGAAGCGCGGCGACACCTGGATCTCGGTGACGATCAGGACCCGTGTCAGGTTGATGGGAGTCATCGTGCCGACCGTGCACACGGTCGCGCCGACGATCTCACCGTCGACCAGCGCCACGATGATGCGCTTGCCACGATCGAGATTGAAGTCGAGAGCAGCGGCTGCCTCGGCGACACCCGGCTCGCGCCACAGCGACTGCTGCGTGAATGCCTCGGAGCCCTCGTCCTGACCTGCACCCGCACACTCGGCCCACAGCGTGACCAAGGCGTGCGCATCCTCGCGATCTGCGTCCCTGAGGACGATGTGCGGTCGGCCCGACATCCACGATCCTGTCTCGAGTCCGAGTGCCTGCCCACGACGGGCAGGTGTCGGAATGACACACTACGCGCGGGTGTGGGGACGTACTCGGTTGAAACCTCAATTGTCGAAGGAGACCTTACATGTTCGTCGGGTTCGGCACAGCCACCAATGTGGCGACCGTGATCGCGGGCTCCGGTCTCGGCCTGTTGATCGGTCACCGCCTCAGCCTGCGCGTACGCTCGACCGTCACCTCGGCGCTGGGGCTCGTCACCCTCCTGATCGCCGCTGACGCCGCCATGGCCGTCAGCGACCCGGACCTGGTCGACGCTGTCGACCGGGGCGCCCCGATGCTGATCGTCCTCGGCTCGTTGGTCTTCGGCGGGATCATCGGCTCGTCGCTCCGGCTGGAGGACCGGCTCGAGGACTTCGGCGGCTGGCTCCAGGGCCGGCTGACGTCGGGTGACGCGGCGGAGGGCCGGCAGCGCTTCATCGAGGGCTTCGTCATCAGCTCGCTGGTGTTCTGCATCGGGCCCCTGACGATCCTCGGCTCGATCAACGAAGGACTCGGCAACGGCGCCGACCAGCTGCTGCTCAAGTCGACGCTCGACGGTTTCGCAGCGCTGGCATTCGCGGCATCCTTCGGCATCGGCGTGATGGCATCTGCGGTCTCGGTCGCCGTGATCCAGGGATCCCTGACGGTGCTCGGCGCACTGCTCGGATCGTTCCTCCCGGACGCCCACCTCGCCGCGCTGACGGCGACCGGAGGGCTCATCCTGATCGGTGTCGCATTCCGGCTTCTCGACCTCAAGTCGATCCACGTCGCAGACCTGCTGCCTGCCCTTGTGATCGCGCCCGTACTGTGTCAGATCGCCGTCGCCGTTCACTGACAACACGTCTCGAGTTCACCGAAACCCAACTGTTACCTACGGGCGTCGCTTGTGACGCCGTTGACTCCTGCATGTGGCTATAGTCACTGCAGGTCGAACGACCCTCGACTGAAACCCTCGATCAGGAGACACCGCGTGCACCTGCGACCAGCGACGCTCCTCACAGCGATCCTGGCCGGTCTGATCCTGCTGGCGCCCGTCACCGCGAATGCCGCGACGACGCCCACGCCCAGCCCGACCGCCAGTACCGGAACACCGGAGTCCAATCCGGTCGTGAAGGGCCCGAACATCACTGTCACGCTGAAGGACCTGAAGGGCGGCAAGGGCGAGCCCGTGCCGGTCCCGGGCGTCAAGCTGACGGTCCACAAGGACAGCAAGACCGGCGAGGAGCTGGGCACGCAGACGACCGATCAGGATGGTCGCGTCAGCATCGGCATCCCCGGCAACGGCACGTATGTCGTCGAGCTCGATGCGAAGACCCTTCCCGAGGGCGTCAAGCTCAGCGGCAAGGGTGAGACGACCAAGACCGTTCAGGTCAAGATCGCCGCCGCGACGTTCGTGCAGTTCCAGATCGGCGCAGTCGTCGTCAAGGAAGCCTCGTTCGCGAGCAAGCTCATCGACGCGATCGACCTCGGGACTGAAGTACGGCCTGATCATCGCCCTGGCCGCACTCGGCCTGTCACTGATCTTCGGCACCACTGGCTTGACCAACTTCGCCCACGGTGAGCTGATCACCTTCGGCGGCATCATGACCTACATGTTCAACCGCGGTCTCGGGCTACCCGGTGATCGTCGCGGGAGTCTTCGGCGGTCCTGGCGTCCGCCCTGTTCGGCTTCGCCCAGGACCGTGGGCTGTGGCGGCCGCTGCGCAACCGCGGCACCGGCCTGATCGCCATGATGATCGTCTCGATCGGCTTCGCACTCCTGCTGCGCAGCGTCTACCAGTACACCTTCGGAGGCTCGACCAAGACCCTCAGCCAGTACGTCGCTCAGGGCCGTAGTGACTACGGACCGATTGCGCTGTCCGACAAGGAAGTCGCGATCTTCGCGATCTCGATCATCACCCTGGTCGTCACCTGCATCGCGCTGATGCGAACACGACTCGGCAAGGCCATGCGGGCCGTTTCCGACAACCCTGCGCTCTCCGCATCGTCCGGCATGCGGGTCGACGGCGTGATCTCGTCCGTCTGGATCCTCGGCACCGCCCTGACGGGCCTGTCGGGCGTGCTGCTGGCCATCAATCAGCAGGTCAACTTCCAGATGGGCTTCAAGGTGCTGCTGCTGGTGTTCGCCGCGGTCACTCTCGGCGGCCTCGGCACCATCTGGGGCGCCCTGCTGGGATCTCTCGTCATCGGCCTCATGGTCGAGGTCGCCCCCGTGATCACCCTCTGGGGCTGGCATCCGGTGCCGGCATCGATCAAGGACGTCGGGGCACTGGTCGTGATGATCCTCATCCTGCTCGTCAGACCGCAAGGCCTCCTCGGCAGAGCCCAACGGATCGGATAAGGGGCAACCATGGACTTCGGAACAGTCATCGACGCCGCGTTCTCGGCGGCTCTCGGACCCCAGGCGATCGTGTTCGCGCTGGCGGCCATCGGTCTCAACGTCCACTTCGGCTACACCGGCCTGCTCAACTTCGGCCAGGCCGGATTCATGTCCATCGCCGCCTTCGGCCTCGCCGTCAGCGTCGTGACGTGGGACCTGTCGTTCTGGTTGGGCCTGGTCATCGCGCTGGGCGCGTCGGTGCTGCTGGCGCTGGTCCTCGGTGTGCCGACCCTGCGGCTGCGGGCGGACTACCTCGCCATCGTGACGATCGCAACATCGGAGATCCTGCGACTCATCTTCGGCGCGGTCGAGTTCAAGGACACGTTCGGCGGATCCAACGGTCTGACCGGGTTCGCCGGCACCTACAGGGATCTCAATCCGTACAACAGCGGCCTCGACATCGGCGTCGTCTCGTTCAGCGTCAACGACCTCTGGTCGATCACCGTCGGCTGGTCGCTGGTGCTGCTCGCATGCCTGCTCGTGTGGGCGCTGATGCGCAGCCCGTGGGGCCGTGTCCTGCGCTCGATCCGTGAAGACGAGGACGCCGTGCGGTCGCTCGGCAAGAACGTCTTCGCCTACAAGATGCAGTCACTGGTGCTCGGGGGTCTTTTCGGTGGTCTTGCTGGCATCTTCCACATCCTGAAGCAGGGTTCGGCGGTGCCGACGGACTTCAACACGACGTTCACGTTCTACGCCTACGCTGCCCTGCTCATCGGCGGCGCAGCCCGGGTGCTCGGACCGGTCGTCGGATCCATCCTGTTCTGGTTCCTCATCGCCGGCCTCGGATCGTTCTTCGGCCAGGCAACATCGGGTGCCGATCCCCTCATTCCCGACTTCATCATGACCAACACTCAGTCCAGCCTCATCCGATTCATCTTGCTCGGGTTGGGCCTCATGCTCCTGATGATCTTCCGACCTCAGGGGATCTTCGGAGACCGAAGGGAGATCGCAATCGATGCCCGTTGAACTCAGCGCCGCGCGCAAAGCCCTCGAGGGCGTACCTGCCGAACCAGGCGCGCCGAAGCCCGATCCGATCCTCAAGGGCAGCAACATCGTGCGTACGTTCGGCGGGCTCAAGGCTGTCGACGTGGAGCACATCGAGATCCAGAGGGGCGTCATCACGGCGCTCATCGGTCCCAACGGAGCCGGCAAGACGACGCTGTTCAACCTGCTGACAGGTTTCGACGAGCCCGACGAGGGTCGCTGGTCGTTCAACGACCACACCCTCGGCAAGGTGCCGGCCTACAAGGTCGCGCGCCTCGGGATGGTCCGTACGTTCCAGCTGACCAAGGTGCTCTCCAAGCTCAAGGTCATCGAGAACATGCGCCTCGGCGCGACGGGCCAGCGCGGCGAGAAGTTCTGGTCGGCCCCCTTCAAGTCACTGTGGAGCTCACAGGAGGACGAGATCACGGCTCGTGCGGACGCGCTGCTCGAGCGGTTCAAGCTCGACGCCAAGCGTGAGGACTTCGCCGGTTCCCTGTCAGGTGGCCAACGCAAGCTGCTGGAGATGGCGCGGGCCCTGATGGTCGATCCCGAGCTGATCATGCTCGACGAGCCCATGGCCGGCGTCAACCCGGCGCTCAAGCAGTCGCTCCTCGGCCACGTGAAGTCGTTGCGCGACGAGGGCCGCACGGTGCTCTTCGTCGAGCACGACATGGACATGGTGCGCGACATCTCGGACTGGGTCATCGTGATGGCCCAGGGCCAGATCGTCGCTGAGGGCACGCCTCAATCCGTCATGGCCGACCAGCGGGTCATCGACGCCTATCTCGGCGCACACCACGACACCGACATCACCGAGGTGGACCTCGAGGAGATCGAGGCGGAGGTCGACGCCGAGCTCGACGAGGAAGGTACGTCATGACCAACGACAGCCAGACCGCCGAGCGCGAGGGTCACCTCGCGCACGCAGACGGCGCGGTGCTGCGGGCCGACAACCTCATCGCCGGGTACCTCCCCGGGGTCAACATCCTCAACGGTGCTGATCTCTACTGCCAGCCCGGCGAGCTCGTCGGCATCATCGGCCCCAACGGTGCCGGCAAGTCGACGCTGCTCAAGGCCCTTTTCGGGCTGGTCAAGGTCCATGAGGGCTCGGTCAAGCTCAAGGGCGATGACATCACCAACCAGCGCGCCGACCAGCTCGTCTCCAAGGGCATCGGGTTCGTCCCACAGAACAACAACGTGTTCCCGAGCCTGACGATCGAGGAGAACCTCGAGATGGGCTGCTACCAGGAGCCCAAGCGGTTCAACGAGCGCTTCGGCTTCGTCACCGACCTGTTCCCCCGCCTCGGCGAGCGGCGCAAGCAGCGTGCCGGGCAGCTGTCCGGCGGTGAGCGCCAGATGGTCGCGATGGGCCGGGCGCTGATGATGGACCCGTCGGTGCTGCTGCTCGACGAGCCGTCCGCGGGCCTCTCCCCCGTGCTGCAGGACGAGGTGTTCGTGCAGACCCGCAACATCAACACGGCGGGCGTCTCGGTCATCATGGTCGAGCAGAACGCCCGGCGCTGCCTGCAGATCTGTGATCGCGGCTACGTGCTCGACCAGGGCCGCAACGCCTACTCGGGCACCGGCAAGGACCTCGCGGACGACCCCAAGGTCATCGAGCTCTACCTGGGGACGCTGGGCCAGGAAGAGACAGCCGAGCCGACGCCCGCCGCTGGGACTGAGGCCAGCAGCGCTGACGCACGACGACGGACGCCCGGCACCCTTGGTGCCGGGCGTCTTTGCGTCTGCCTGTCGCACCTGCGGGCGGCGCCTCGGACACCACAGCGCCCGGGACAGCAGAGGGCCCCGGTGCCGAAGCACCGGGGCCCTGCAGATCAGCTGATCGTCAGATCAGGCTGGATCAGATGTGCCGCTGATGTACTTCACCGGCGCGTACTTGTTCTTGCGTCGTACTGGTAGATGCCGATCGAAGCAGCCGTCGGGCTACCCGTCTCGCCGAGCTCGATCGGGCCGGAGACACCGTCGTAGTCGATGTCCTTGCCGTCCTTGAGCAGAGCAGCGCACTCCTCGAACGTCTTGCACTTGTCGCCGTCCTTGGTGATGCCCGGGATCTCCTTGGCGATGGCCTCGCCCGAGTCGTCCTTGGCCTTGATCGCGGCCAGGGCTGACACGACAGTCGCGTCATAGGACTCCGCCGAGTAGGAGTAGTCCTTCAGCTTCGAGTTGACTGTCGCCAGACGCTTCTTGAAGGCGTCACCAGCAGTCCGCGCCGGGGATCGTGCCCTTGGTGCCCTCGAGCGATCCCGGAGGAAGCTGCTTGGTGCCGGTCGTGCTGTAGTCCGACGTGTTGCCGTCGACGAAGTACGTCGGAACGTCCTTCGGGCCGACGCCGGCCTGGATCAGCTTCGGGATGATCGTGGTGGTCTCGTCGAACGCGATCAGCACGACAGCGTCGGCCTTGGCGTCGGCGATCTCGGTGATCTGGCTGTCGCCCGGGCCGTTCTTCTCGTCGTAGAGCACCGAAGCGGCAACCTTCGAACCCGCAGCCTCGAGGTTCTTCTTGACCTCCTTTGCGAGCGTCTCGCCGTACGCGTCCTGGCGGGCCAGGATCGCGACATTCTCACGCCCGTCCTCGACGAGGAGGTTGGCGAGCACGGCACCCTGGAGGATGTCGGACGGCGCCGTACGGAAGTAGAGGTCAGGCTTGGAGTAGTCACCCTCGTCGAACGAGGTCGACGTGTTGGCCGGTGAGAACATGACCGTGCCGGCCGACATGATCTTGTCGATGACCGTCAGCGAGACACCCGAGGAAGCGGCGCCGATGATGACGTCGGACTTGGCCTTGAGCAGCTTGTCGGTCTCGGCCGGGGCGATGCCCGAGTCGGTGTCACCGGAGTCAGCACGGACGCTCTTGACGTCCTTGCCGAGCACACCGCCGGCGGCGTTGATGTCCTTGATGGCGAGGTCGACACCGGCGAACTCCGGCGGGCCGAGGAACGCGAGGCTGCCGGTCTGCGGAAGCAGCTGGCCAACGGTCAGAGTGCCGTCGCCCTTGGCTGCAGGAGCGTCGGACGCCTTGTCCTTGTCGCCGCCATCACTACTACCGCCACATGCAGCGAGAACAAGCGCGCTCGTGGCCGCAACGGCCGCGAGGCGGATCGTCTGGGTACTGCGTTTCATCAATCCTCCGGATTTGTAGAAAGCCTTGGCCTGTGCCAAGGAGCGTGTACGTACCCATGAACTTAGTCTTTTCAGGGGTCAATTGGGTCAACGAGCCAATTACGGCAGGTAACGTAGCCATTTTGTAACCAGCCGGGCTCAGTCCTGCTGATCGAGGGTGGATCCCAGCTCAGGACCGTGGTCGATGACACCCTGCGCGACCTGTTGCATCGTCAGGCGCAGATCCATCGCGGTGCGCTGGATCCAGCGGAACGCGTCGGGTTCGCTGATGCTCAGCGCCTCCTGCAACAGCCCCTTGGCCCGCTCGATCGCCTTGCGGGTCGCGAGCTGATCGGTCAGGCCGCCGACCTCGTGCTCGAGGGCCCTGATCTCGGCGAAACGACTCATCGCCATCTCGATCGCCGGCACGAGGTCGGACTTGGTGAAGGGCTTGACCAGGTATGCCATGGCGCCGGAGTCGCGGGCTCGCTCGACCAGCTCGCGCTGGCTGAATGCCGTGAGCATGACGACGGGGGCGATGCGGGCCTGCGCGATCTGGGAAGCGGCCGCGATGCCGTCGAGCTTGGGCATCTTGACGTCCATCACGACCAGGTCGGGGCGGTGCTCCATCGCGAGCGCGATCGCCTCCTCGCCGTCGCCGGCCTGCCCGACCACCACGTAGCCTTCCTCGGCGAGCATCTCGGCAAGGTCGAGACGGATCAGCGCCTCGTCCTCGGCGATCACGACACGCGGGGCGGGGCGTCCCGATTCGGGCGCAAGATCTGTCACGTGAGAAGGTTATCGGGCACAACAGCGATTGGGTGTTCCGGCCGACGCGTGTGCATGCCGGGTTGGCGGAATGGTAGACGCGACGGTCTCAAAAACCGTTGTCCGCAAGGGCGTGCGGGTTCGAGTCCCGCACCCGGCACCGGGACTGAACCCCAAAGAAGAGTGGGCGAAGGATCCGAGTCTGAAAGCAACGACGGCCGCCCGCGGCCCGCGGTGCCGGCTTGCCGGCACTCGTGAGATCACGAGAACACCCCAGCCATCGCCCGTTGAGCCTGTCGAAACGTCCTTTCGGCAAGCACAAGGTCGGCTGGGACGACATCACCCCCCAGCCAACCTTGGCTGAGGGGTGATGCTCGCACGGAAAGAACTACTCCGAGGTGTCCTTGTACGCCGGGACCACGCCGTTGATCGCGTCGCCCATGTTGTGGATGCGCAGCGCGTTGGTCGAGCCCGGGATGCCCGGAGGGCTCCCGGCGACGATCACGACCTGCTGCCCGTCGTGGCAGCGGCCGATCTCCAGCAGCGCCTTGTCGACCTGCAGCACCATCTCGTCGGTGTGGGTGACCTCGGGGACGAGGAACGTCTCGATGCCCCAGCTGAGCGCCAGCTGCGAGCGTACGAGCGGGTCAGGCGTGAACGCGATGACCGGCACCTTTGAGCGGTAGCGGGTCATCCGTCGCGCCGAGTCGCCGCTCGTCGTGAACGCGACGACGTAGCGCGCGTTGACCGACTCCGCGACATCGGCGGCCGCGCGGCAGATGATGCCGCTCTTGGTCTTGGCCTTCCAGGTGAACGCGGCCATGCGGGGCAGGCCGTGCTCCTCGGTGGACTCGATGATGCGAGCCATCGTGGTGACCGTGTGGATCGGGTACTCCCCCACGCTGGTCTCGCCGGACAGCATCACCGCGTCGGCGCCGTCGAGCACCGCGTTGGCGACGTCGGACGCCTCGGCGCGGGTCGGCCGCGGGGCGGAGATCATCGACTCGAGCATCTGGGTCGCGACGATGACGGGCTTGGCGTTGCGGCGGGCCTTCTCGACGATGAGCTTCTGGACGATCGGGACGTCCTCGAGCGGCAGCTCGACGCCGAGGTCACCGCGGGCGACCATGACGCCGTCGAACGCGTCCATGATGCCGTCGAGGTTGTCGACCGCCTGTGGCTTCTCGATCTTGGCGATGACGGGGCGCATGATGCCCTCTTCGACCATGATCTTCTTGACGTCGTAGTAGTCGTCGGCCGAGCGTACGAACGACAGCGCGATGAAGTCGACGCCGAGTCGCAGCGCGAACCGCAGGTCGTCGATGTCCTTCTCGCTCATGGCGGGGACGCTGACCATGACGCCGGGCAGGTTGATGCCCTTGTTGTTGCTGACCGGGCCGCTGGTCTCGACCAGGCACGTCACGTCGGTGTCGGTGACCGCCATCGCGCGCAGCCGCATGCGGCCGTCGTCGATCAGGATCTCGTCGCCGACCGACACGTCGCCCGGCAGGCCCTTGTAGGTCGTGGAGCACCGGTTGACGTCACCGAGGATGTCGTCGGTCGTGATGGTGAACGTCGAGCCGGCCTCGAGCTGCACGGGACCGTCAGCGAACCGGCCGAGCCGGATCTTGGGGCCCTGGAGGTCAGCCAGCACGGCGATCGCCTTGCCGACCTTGTTGCCGGCCTCGCGGACCCAGGCGTAGTTCTGCTCGTGGTCGGACTGATCGCCGTGGCTCATGTTGAGCCGCGCGACGTCCATGCCGGCCTCGGTCAGCTGCAGGATCTTGTGGGCGTTCCCGACAGCAGGGCCGAGGGTGCAGACAATCTTCGCTCTTCTCACTTGAACGAGCCTATCCAGTGGTTCACCTACCGGCGAGTCACTTAAGTGGTTTGAAGCAACAAATTAGATGAGACATGAATTCACA
>CAWDXV010000032.1:0-182017 GCA_963806345.1 uncultured Actinomycetota bacterium
CGTCGGTCCCGGCGTCAAGACCGGCGTGCCGATCCACACCGACAATCCCCGCGAGGTCGGCGCCGACCGTATCGTCAACGCGCTGGCCGCTGCCGAGCTCTACGGCGGCCCGGCGATCGTCGTCGACCTCAACGGCACCGCGACGATCTTCGACGTCGTCGACGACGCCAACCGCTACATCGGTGGTGCCATCGCTCCCGGTGTCGAGCTCTCGTTGGAGGCCTTGGCCCGTCGGGGCGCCCAGCTGCGCAGCGTCGAGCTTGCCCTGCCCCGCGACGTCATCGGCAAGAACACAGTCGAGGCGTTGCAGTCCGGCATCGTCTACGGCTTCGCCGGCCTCGTCGACGGGCTCGTCACCCGGATCATCGAGTCGCTCGGCGCCGACCCCGACCACGTCACGGTCATCGCCACCGGTTCGTACCCCGAAGCCGTCGTCGACCACTGCACGACCATCACGACCCGCGACCCCTGGCTGACCCTCACGGGCCTCCGCCTGATCCACGAGAAGAACCACGTCTGAACTCTTTGGTCCACGAGCCGCTACCTCCGCATGACGGTGTCCGGGCCGGCGAGCTCGAGGAAGAGCTTTCGGAGATGGAAACCGGCCACGGCTGACTGAGTGTCGCGATAGCGTCGCGCCATGAGACTCGGGTGGGCGTTGGCCGCTGTCGTGCTGCTTGCGGGTTGTGGCGGCGGCGCGAGTGACTCAGAAGGGCTACCGGGCACGCCGAAGGTGTCGGACAAACCGCTGCCGACACCGGATCCAGGCACGAGAGCCCAAGCCAAGAAGGCGCTAGACGAGGCGTACGACCGTCTCATCTCCGATGGCACCGGCCGATATCGGTCGGCAGTCGACCTGGCCGGCTCCGAGATGGTCGCGGAGGGAAGCTACGACATCGACCGGACGCGGAGCCGATCGAGGCTGGTGCAGCCGGCACTCGGCCGCGACGGAGCGGAGAACGACGAGTTCGCCATGCGAGGGATGGTCATCGATCGCCACGTGTACGGCGGGCCGGAGTTCGGCCCGTTCCAGAGGTGCTGGTTCGACTACGGCGTCGGCAATCTCGCGGCGATCACCGGCGTGAAAGATGCACCGGAGAATCCTGACCCATGGATCCCGGCGGCGGTGGTCGTGCCGACAGAGGCGCGCGCACTGGGGTTCGTCGACGGTCGTTCCGATGTGATCGCGGTGGAAGTGTTTGCTGACACAGCGGTCTCGGTGGTCTTCAACAAGTTGCTCGGCAAGGTGTACGACCAGCTTCCGGAGGAACAGGCATGGTCGCGCGCCACCCTCACGCTGAAGGACGGGCGGTTCTCGGAGCTGACCTTCAGGATGACGGACGCTCTCGGTGCCCTTGAGAGTGCGGGCGTCGACTTTGCGGCAGTCGATGGCGCGGAGCAGCCGATCGAACTGATGCGCAAGGTCGCGCAGACCACGACCTACGACCGATTCGGCGACCCCGTCGACATCCAGGCTCCGCCGGCCGACCAGCTCATGGATGCCTCAGGGATCACACCGGACAATCCTGAGGATCCGGAGCTTTGCGAGGCAGCACGCTGATCGAAAGCTGCGACAACCGCACCGATAGGATCGACCCTCGTGAGCGACGCGACCAGCACCCCTGCCCCAGAGGACGACCTCCCCGAGCAGATGCGCGTGCGTCTGGACAAGCGCCAGCAGCTCATCGACCGCGGTGAGGAGCCCTATCCCGTCATCGTCGGCCGCACCCACACGCTCAAGCAGGTCGTCGAGGCGTACGACGCCGAGGCGCTCGGACCGGACGTGCAGACCGGCGACATCGTGACGGTCGCGGGTCGGGTCATCTTCATCCGAGGCACCGGCAAGCTCGTGTTCGCCGCGCTCCGTGAGGGTGACGGCACACCGCTGCAGGCCATGATCTCGCTCAACGGCGTGGGGGAGGACCGGCTCGCGGAGTTCAAGTCGACGGTCGACATCGGCGACCACCTCGCGGTCACCGGCGAGGTCATCACGAGCAAGCGCGGCGAGCTCTCGGTCATGGCGAGCGCGTGGCAGATCGCCGCCAAGACCGTCCGCCCGCTGCCCAACGAGCACAACCCGTTGTCGGACGAGGCACGCAGCCGCATGCGTTATGTCGACCTGATCGTGCGGCCCGAGGCACGCGACAACGTACGTGTGAAGGCCAAGGTCCTGCAGTCGCTGCGCGCGACACTCGACGCCCACGAGTTCATCGAGGTCGACACCCCGGTCCTGCAGCACACCAACGGTGGCGCTGCTGCCCGGCCGTTCACGACGCACACCAACGCGTTCGACGAGGACATGCTGCTGCGCATCGCGATCGAGCTCGACCTCAAGCGGGCGTTGGTCGGCGGCGTCGACCGGGTCTACGAGATCGGCAAGACGTTCCGCAACGAGGGCGTCGACAACACCCACAACCCTGAGTTCATGATGCTCGAGGCGTACGAGGCCTATGGCTCGTACGACACGATGGCCGAGCTCACGCGCAACCTCGTGGTCAATGCCGCGCGGGCGATCGGCAAGACGGTGGTCCCGGGTCGTGATGGCTCGCAGATCGACCTCGAGGGGGAGTGGAAGCACGCCACGATCCACGAGCTCGTCTCCGACGCGACCGGTACGCCGGTCGACAACGACACCTCCGCCGACGACCTCAAGGCGCTGGCGGCCAAGCACGAGGTCGCCCTACAGCCGCACTGGGTCGCCGGTGACATCGTGCTCGAGCTCTACGAGAAGCTCGTCGAGCACACGCTGATCCAGCCGACGTTCGTCCGCGACTACCCCGAGGCCGTACGTCCGTTGGCCAAGAAGCACCGCACGAAGCCCGGCCTGGTCGAGGCGTGGGACCTCATCATCAACGGCGTCGAGCTGGCGCCGGCCTACTCCGAGCTCAACGACCCGGTCATCCAGCGTGAGCGGCTCGAGGAGCAGTCGCGGCTCGCCGCGGCCGGTGACCCCGAGGCGATGGACGTCGACGAGGACTTCCTGCGTGCGCTCGAGTTCGGCATGCCCCCGGCTGGCGGCATGGGGCTCGGCGTCGACCGGCTCGTGATGCTGCTGCAGGGCATCGGCATCCGGGAGGCCATCCTGTTCCCGCTGTCGCGGGCCGAATGAAGCAGACCGACCGGTTCTGCCGACAGCGAACTCCGGAACACCGGGTCACCTGGTGAAGGTTGGGTTACACATATGGACATCGATGCGTGCAGATTTCCATACCCGACTAAACTGAACTGATAGTCCAGCAGAGGGGGACGCCATGTTCGAAAGATTCACCGACCGTGCTCGTCGCGTGGTCGTGCTTGCCCAAGAAGAGGCACGCATGCTCAGCCACAACTACATCGGCACGGAGCACATCCTCCTCGGCCTCATCCACGAAGGTGAGGGCGTTGCGGCCAAGGCTCTCGAGAGCCTCGACATCTCACTCGAAGCCGTACGCGGCCAGGTCGAGGACATCATCGGCCAGGGCCAGCAGGCACCGAGCGGGCACATCCCGTTCACGCCGCGCGCCAAGAAGGTCCTCGAGCTCAGCCTCCGCGAGGCGCTGCAGCTCGGCCACAACTACATCGGCACCGAGCACATCCTCCTCGGCCTGATCCGCGAGGGCGAGGGCGTCGCCGCCCAGGTCCTCGTCAAGCTGGGCGCCGACCTCAACCGCGTACGCCAGCAGGTCATCACGCTCGTCAGCGGCTTCCAGGGCAAGGAGGCCGAGCAGGCCGGCGCGCCCAGCGAGTCCGCCCCGAGCACGTCCGCCGTGCTGGACCAGTTCGGTCGCAACCTGACGCAGGCCGCCCGCGAGGGCAAGCTCGACCCGGTCATCGGCCGCGACGACGAGGCCGAGCGCGTCATGCAGACGCTGTCGCGCCGCACCAAGAACAACCCGGTGCTCGTCGGTGAGCCCGGCGTCGGCAAGACCGCCGTCGTCGAGAGCCTCGCCCAGGACATCGTCCGTGGCGACGTGCCCGAGACGCTCAAGGACAAGCAGATCTACACGCTCGACCTCGGCGCGCTCGTGGCCGGCTCGCGCTACCGCGGTGACTTCGAGGAACGCCTCAAGAAGGTCCTCGAGGAGATCCGCACCCGCGGCGACATCATCTTGTTCATCGACGAGATCCACACCCTGGTGGGTGCGGGTGCCGCCGAGGGCGCGATCGACGCCGCCAGCATCCTCAAGCCGATGCTGGCTCGCGGTGAGCTGCAGACCATCGGCGCCACGACGCTCGACGAGTACCGCAAGCACTTCGAGAAGGACGCGGCCCTCAACCGCCGCTTCCAGCCGATCCTCGTCGACGAGCCGTCCGTGCTCGACACCGTCGAGATCCTCAAGGGCCTGCGCGACCGCTACGAGGCGCACCACCGCGTCTCCATCACCGACGACGCCCTCGTGGCGGCGGCGACGATGGGCGACCGCTACGTCTCCGACCGGTTCCTGCCCGACAAGGCGATCGACCTGATCGACGAGGCCGGCGCCCGCCTGCGCATCCGCCGCATGGCGACGCCGCCGGAGCTCAAGGAGTTCGACGACAAGATCGTCGACGTCCGCCGCCGCAAGGAAGGCGCCATCGACGCACAGGACTTCGAGGCTGCCGCCTCCCTGCGCGACGAGGAGAAGAAGCTCATCAACGCCAAGGGCGAGCGCGAGAAGGCCTGGAAGTCCGGCGACCTCGACACCGTCGCGGTCGTCGACGAGAACCTCATCGCCGAGGTCCTCGCCAAGGCGACCGGCATCCTGGTCGGTCAGCTCAGCGAGGCCGAGTCCAGCCGCCTGCTCAACATGGAGGAAGAGCTCCACAAGCGGGTCATCGGCCAGGACGAGGCCATCAAGGCACTGTCGCGGGCCATCCGCCGTACGCGTGCGGGTCTCAAGGACCCCAAGCGCCCGGGTGGATCGTTCATCTTCGCCGGACCCTCGGGTGTCGGCAAGACGTGGCTGTCCAAGGCGCTGGCCAACTTCCTGTTCGGGACGAGGACTCCCTGATCAGCTCGACATGTCCGAGTACAGCGAGAAGCACACGGTCTCGCGACTGTTCGGCTCGCCTCCCGGCTACGTCGGTACGAAGATGTTGGCACACCGAGAAGGTGCGTCGCAAGCCGTTTTCCGGTGTGCGAGAGATCGAGAAGGCGCACCGACATCTCAACTCGCTGTTGCAGATCTCGAGGAGGGCACCTCACCGACGGTCAGGGTCGCGTCGTAACTTCAAGAACGCGGTCGTCATCATGACCACCAACCTCGGTGCGCGTGAGATCTCAAGGGCGTCAACCTGGGCTCAGCAGGCCGGCGACACGGCGGGGTCTACAACAAGATGAAGGAACGCGTCTCGATCGAGCTCAAGCAGCACTCCGGCTGAGTTCTCAACCGAGTCGACGAAGTCATCGTGTTCCGCCGCTGACGCAGGACGAGATCTGCAGATGGTCGACATGATGATCGACTCGCTCGAGAAGCGTCTCGCCGAGAAGGACATGAACATCGAGCTCACGATGGAGGCAAGGATCGTCGGCCCCGGCGTCAAGACCGGCGTGCCGATCCACACCGACAACCCCCGCGAGGTCGGCGCCGACCGCATCGTCAACGCGCTGGCCGCTGCCGAGCTCTACGGCGGCCCGGCGATCGTCGTCGACCTCAACGGCACCGCGACGATCTTCGACGTCGTCGACGACGCCAACCGCTACATCGGCGGAGCCATCGCTCCCGGTGTCGAGCTCTCGCTGGAGGCCTTGGCCCGTCGCGGGCGCCCAGCTGCGCAGCGTCGAGCTCGCCCTGCCCCGCGACGTCATCGGCAAGAACACCGTCGAGGCTCTGCAGTCCGGCATCGTCTACGGCTTCGCCGGCCTCGTCGACGGACTCGTCACCCGCATCATCGAGTCGCTCGGCGCCGACCCCGACCACGTCACGGTCATCGCCACCGGGTCGTACCCCGAGGCCGTCGTCGACCACTGCACGACCATCACGACCCGCGACCCCTGGCTGACCCTCACGGGCCTCCGCCTGATCCACGAGAAGAACCACGATTGAGCGGTTCCACCATGTCTGCGCGTAAGGCGAGTTTCGTGCCGGTGCCGTCGGCCGTATGCGCACAAATCGTCGGTGAGTGCCGACCGATAGGATCGACCCTCGTGAGCGACGCGACCAGCACCCCTGCCCCAGAGGACGACCTCCCCGAGCAGATGCGCGTGCGTCTGGACAAGCGCCAGCAGCTCATCGACCGCGGCGAGGAGCCCTATCCCGTCATCGTCGGCCGCACCCACACGCTCAAGCAGATCGTCGAGGCGTACGACGCCGAGGCGCTCGGACCCGACATGCAGACCGGCGACATCGTCACGGTCGCGGGCCGGGTCATCTTCATCCGCGGCACCGGCAAGCTCGTGTTCGCCGCGCTGCGCGAGGGTGACGGCACACCGCTGCAGGCCATGATCTCGCTCGACGGCGTGGGGGAGGACCGGCTCGCGGCGTTCAAGTCGACCGTCGACATCGGTGACCACCTCGCGGTCACCGGCGAGGTCATCACGAGCAAGCGCGGCGAGCTCTCGGTCATGGCGAGCGCGTGGCAGATCGCGGCCAAGACCGTCCGCCCGCTGCCCAACGAGCACAACCCGCTGTCGGACGAGGCCCGCAGCCGCATGCGCTACGTCGACCTGATCGTGCGGCCCGAGGCGCGCGACAACGTACGCGTGAAGGCCAAGGTCCTGCAGTCGCTGCGCGCGACACTCGACGCGCACGAGTTCATCGAGGTCGACACCCCGGTCCTGCAGCACACCAACGGTGGCGCCGCGGCCCGGCCGTTCACGACGCACACCAACGCGTTCGACGAGGACATGCTGCTGCGCATCGCGATCGAGCTCGACCTCAAGCGGGCGCTGGTCGGCGGCGTCGACCGGGTCTACGAGATCGGCAAGACGTTCCGCAACGAGGGCGTCGACAACACCCACAACCCCGAGTTCATGATGCTCGAGGCGTACGAGGCCTATGGCTCGTACGACACGATGGCCGAGCTCACGCGCGACCTGGTGGTCAACGCCGCACGCGCGATCGGCAAGACCGTGGTCCCGGGTCGCGACGGCTCGCAGATCGACCTCGAGGGGGAGTGGAAGCACGCCACGATCCACGAGCTCGTCTCCGACGCGACCGGTACGCCGGTCGACAACGACACGTCTGCCGACGACCTCAAGGCGCTGGCGGCCAAGCACGAGGTCGCCCTCCAGCCGCACTGGGTCGCCGGCGACATCGTGCTCGAGCTCTACGAGAAGCTCGTCGAGCACACGCTGATCCAGCCGACGTTCGTCCGCGACTACCCCGAGGCCGTACGTCCGCTGGCCAAGAAGCACCGCACCAAGCCCGGCCTGGTCGAGGCGTGGGACCTCATCATCAACGGCGTCGAGCTGGCGCCGGCCTACTCCGAGCTCAACGACCCGGTCATCCAGCGCGAGCGGCTCGAGGAGCAGTCGCGGCTCGCCGCGGCCGGCGACCCCGAGGCGATGGACGTCGACGAGGACTTCCTGCGCGCCCTCGAGTTCGGCATGCCCCCGGCCGGCGGCATGGGCCTCGGCGTCGACCGGCTCGTCATGCTGCTGCAGGGCATCGGCATCCGCGAGGCCATCCTGTTCCCGCTGTCGCGGGCCGAATAGCGCAGACCGACCGGTTCTGCCGACAGCGAACTCCGGAACACCGGGTCCCCGGTGAAGGTTGGGTTACACATATGGACATCGATGCGTGCAGATTTCCATACCCGACTAAACTGAACTGATAGTCCAGCAGAGGGGGACGCCATGTTCGAAAGATTTACCGACCGTGCTCGTCGCGTGGTCGTGCTTGCCCAAGAAGAGGCACGCATGCTCAGCCACAACTACATCGGCACGGAGCACATCCTCCTCGGCCTCATCCACGAAGGTGAGGGCGTTGCGGCCAAGGCTCTCGAGAGCCTCGACATCTCACTCGAAGCCGTACGCGGCCAGGTCGAGGACATCATCGGCCAGGGCCAGCAGGCTCCGAGCGGGCACATCCCGTTCACTCCGCGCGCCAAGAAGGTCCTCGAGCTCAGCCTCCGCGAGGCGCTGCAGCTCGGCCACAACTACATCGGCACCGAGCACATCCTGCTCGGCCTGATCCGCGAGGGCGAGGGCGTCGCCGCCCAGGTCCTCGTCAAGCTGGGCGCCGACCTCAACCGCGTACGCCAGCAGGTCATCACGCTCGTCAGCGGCTTCCAGGGCAAGGAGGCCGAGCAGGCCGGCGCGCCCAGCGAGTCCGCCCCGAGCACGTCCGCCGTGCTCGACCAGTTCGGTCGCAACCTGACGCAGGCCGCCCGCGAGGGCAAGCTCGACCCGGTCATCGGCCGCGACGACGAGGCCGAGCGCGTCATGCAGACGCTGTCGCGACGCACCAAGAACAACCCGGTGCTCGTCGGTGAGCCCGGCGT
The DNA here is from genome assembly GCA_963806345.1 of uncultured Actinomycetota bacterium. Classification (GTDB taxonomy): domain Bacteria; phylum Actinomycetota; class Actinomycetes; order Propionibacteriales; family Nocardioidaceae; genus Aeromicrobium. The sequence goes on from CAWDXV010000032.1 coordinate 8,404, forward strand.
CGGCAAGACCGCCGTCGTCGAGAGCCTCGCCCAGGACATCGTCCGTGGCGACGTGCCCGAGACGCTCAAGGACAAGCAGATCTACACGCTCGACCTCGGCGCGCTCGTGGCCGGCTCGCGCTACCGCGGTGACTTCGAGGAACGCCTCAAGAAGGTCCTCAAGGAGATCCGCACCCGCGGCGACATCATCTTGTTCATCGACGAGATCCACACCCTCGTGGGTGCGGGTGCCGCCGAGGGCGCGATCGACGCCGCCAGCATCCTCAAGCCGATGCTGGCCCGCGGTGAGCTGCAGACCATCGGCGCCACGACGCTCGACGAGTACCGCAAGCACTTCGAGAAGGACGCGGCGCTCAACCGCCGCTTCCAGCCGATCCTCGTCGACGAGCCGTCCGTGCTCGACACCGTCGAGATCCTCAAGGGCCTGCGCGACCGCTACGAGGCGCACCACCGCGTCTCCATCACCGACGACGCCCTCGTGGCGGCGGCGACGATGGGCGACCGCTACGTCTCCGACCGGTTCCTGCCCGACAAGGCGATCGACCTGATCGACGAGGCCGGCGCCCGCCTGCGCATCCGCCGCATGGCGACGCCGCCGGAGCTCAAGGAGTTCGACGACAAGATCGTCGACGTCCGCCGCCGCAAGGAAGGCGCCATCGACGCACAGGACTTCGAGGCTGCCGCCTCCCTGCGCGACGAGGAGAAGAAGCTCATCAACGCCAAGGGCGAGCGCGAGAAGGCCTGGAAGTCCGGCGACCTCGACACCGTCGCGGTCGTCGACGAGAACCTCATCGCCGAGGTCCTCGCCAAGGCCACCGGCATCCCCGTCGGTCAGCTCAGCGAGGCCGAGTCCAGCCGCCTGCTCAACATGGAGGAAGAGCTCCACAAGCGGGTCATCGGCCAGGACGAGGCCATCAAGGCACTGTCGCGGGCCATCCGCCGTACGCGCGCGGGTCTCAAGGACCCCAAGCGCCCGGGTGGATCGTTCATCTTCGCCGGACCCTCGGGTGTCGGCAAGACGTGGCTGTCCAAGGCGCTGGCCAACTTCCTGTTCGGCGACGAGGACTCCCTGATCCAGCTCGACATGTCCGAGTACAGCGAGAAGCACACGGTCTCGCGACTGTTCGGCTCGCCTCCCGGCTACGTCGGCTACGAAGAGGGCGGGCAGCTCACCGAGAAGGTGCGCCGCAAGCCGTTCTCCGTCGTGCTGTTCGACGAGATCGAGAAGGCTCACCCCGACATCTTCAACTCGCTGTTGCAGATCCTCGAGGAGGGTCACCTCACCGACGGTCAGGGTCGCGTCGTCAACTTCAAGAACGCTGTTGTCATCATGACCACCAACCTCGGTGCGCGTGAGATCTCCAAGGGCGTCAACCTGGGCTTCAGCCAGGCCGGCGACACCGCGGGGTCCTACAACAAGATGAAGGAGCGCGTGTCGATCGAGCTCAAGCAGCACTTCCGGCCTGAGTTCCTCAACCGTGTCGACGAGATCATCGTCTTCCCGCCGCTGACGCAGGAGGAGATCCTGCAGATGGTGGACATGATGATCGACTCGCTCGAGAAGCGTCTCGCCGAGAAGGACATGAACATCGAGCTGACGATGGAGGCCAAGGACCTGTTGTCCAAGCGTGGCTTCGATCCGGTGCTCGGTGCCCGTCCGTTGCGTCGCACAGTGCAGCGCGAGATCGAGGACGTCATGGCCGAGAAGCTGCTCTACGGCGAGCTCCGACCCGGTCAGCTCGTTCTGGTCGGTGTCGAGGGCGAAGGCGCAGAAGCGGTCTTCACGTTCGAGGGCCGCAACAAGGCCGACCTCGCGCTCGAGATGCCTGCCGACGTGCCTCCGGCCGTCGAGGCATCAGCCGAGTAACAGTCACACGTACGAAAGCCCCCGCAGCCTGGCTGCGGGGGCTTCGTCGTGTCATCCCTCGAGCCCTTCGGCTTCACGGGGTTTCGAGGCTCGCTCGCAGAGCTCGCTCGCACCTCAACCAGCTCGACCGGTCGCGCGCTGAGCGCGCTCGGGCTTCGCTCAGTGCGAGGTCTGGGCGTTGAGCAGGACGACGCCGGCGATGATCAGCGCGATCGCGGCGATCTTGGCGGGGCTGACCGGTTCGTCGAGGAACACGACACCCACGACGGCGATCGCGGCGGTGCCGAGCCCGGCCCAGATGGCGTACGTGACCGACACCGGGATCTCCTTGACCACGACGGTCAGCAGCCAGATCGACAGGGCGTAGCCGCCGACGACGACCGCGGTCCAGCCCGGGTTGGTGAACCCGTCGGCACGGGGGAGTGCCGCGGTGGCGAACACCTCGGTGGCGATCGCGACCATCAACAAGGCGGCGGCGATGAACATGATCCATTCCTGGCTTCCTGTAGCACTTGCTACGTTTCTAACGTAGCACATGCTACATTCATCTGCATATGAGCAAGCGTGAAGACCTCGTCGAGGCGGCCACCGACTATGCCTTGGCCCACGGGCTGATCGGCCTGAGCCTTCGTCCCCTGGCCGCCCAGCTCGGCACGAGCGACCGGATGCTGATCTACCACTTCGGCTCCAAGGACGAGCTCGTCTCCGCGGTGCTCGAGGCCTCCAACACCCGCTCGATGGCCTACATCGACGCCATGGCGCCCGCCTCGTCGCTGCGCCAGGCGGTGCTCGATCTGTGGGCGACCTACACCGAGCACGAGCAGGTGCAGCGCTGCCAGCGCATGTACGTCGAGGCCGCGGCGCTGGGCCTGCTCGGCCGGGAGCCGTACGCCTCGTCGATCCGGGCCTCCAACACGTTGTGGATCGAGACGCTCTCGGCATACCTCCAGCGGTCGGGCGTGTCCGCCGAGCGCGCGGAGGGTGTCGCCAACCTGATCGACGCGACGTTCAACGGAGTGTTCCTCGACCGTCCGCTCGACGACGAGGCCGAGTCGCGCCAGATCATCGAGGACCTCGCCACCGCCCTGAGCTGAACCCCCGCTGGGAGTGACGTTGCGGTCGCGAATCGCCGTGCGACCCCGACCGGAACGTCACTCCCAGCGGTGTCAGCGAGGCAGGGCGTACGTGCTGTCGTCGAGGGGTTCGATGAGGCCGTCGGCGACCAGGCCGTCGAGCGCCCGCTCGCGTTGCTGGGCGTCGGCCCACACGAGGTCGAGCGCCGACTTCGGCACGGGACCGGGCGCATCGCGGACCACGGCCATCAGACGGCCCCGGCACTGCCGGTCCGTGCCGTGCCAGGCCTGACCGCGGCGGGCCGGCCCGTCGTACGCCGGGTAGCCCGCCGCCCGCCAGCGGCACAGGTCGGCCACCGGGCACTCGTCGCACCGGGGCGAACGCGCGGTGCACACCAGCGCGCCGAGCTCCATCGTCGCGGCGGCCCAGCGGTGCGCATCGCGTACGGGCAGCAGCGCGGTGGCCAGGTCGCGCTCGGCGGTCGTCACGGCCGCGGGCGGGAACTGCTCACCGGCGATGATCCGGGCGAACACGCGCCGGACGTTCGTGTCGAGCACGGCCTCGCGGCCAGCGAATGCGAACGACGAGACGGCGGCCGCGGTGTACGTGCCGACACCGGGCAGCGCGAGCAGCTCGTCGAGATCCGACGGCACCTCGCCGCCGTGGCGTTCGACGATCGCGGTGGCGGCGGCATGCAGCCGAAGCGCGCGGCGCGGATAGCCGAGTCGTCCCCAGGCCCGCACGGCCTCGCCCGGCGACTCGGCGGCGAGCGCGGCCGGGGTCGGCCAGCGCTCGACCCATGCCTCGTAGACCGGCAGCACCCGCGACACCGGTGTCTGTTGCAGCATGAACTCCGAGACCATGACCGCCCATGGCGACGCGTTCCGGCGCCACGGCAGGTCGCGCGCCGTACGACCGAACCAGTCGAGGATCTCGTCGTGCAAGCGCGCCAGGTCGGCGAGCGGGAGCGGGGTGGGGCGGGTCGTCATGACGCGTCGATCCTCGCACGGAGGCAGTGGCAGGGCGCGTCGGGACGGCTGAGCGCCGGGCGCGCGGATAGCGTGGGCCTGTGAGCCAGCGACGGTTGCCTGCAGAGATCTACTGGCGTCGTCGTTTGCTCGTTCTCGCCGCGGTGATCGCTCTTGTATGGCTGGCCCTGCGCTTCGTCGGAGGCGACGACGAGCCCGACCCCAAGCCGACCGCACAGGCGCCGGCGACGACGACCGCGGCACCCCCGGTCGTCGCCCCCGTCAACGGCGTCGTCAACGTGACGCTGGTCAGCGCGAGCCGCGCCTGCGATCCCGAGAAGATCCGCATGACCCCGACGGTCGAGCCCGGACAGTTCACGAAGGCCCCGGTCACGATCGGCCTCGTGGTCAGCTCGACCGAGAAGACCGCCTGCACTCTGACTCCTGCCGACGCCGACCTGGTCGCGGTGATCAGCGCCAACAAGACCCCGATCTGGGACTCGACGGTGTGCAAGGTCGCCCTGCTCGACGATCCGGTGTCGATCTCGCCGCAGTGGGCGTCACTGGTCACGGCGACCTGGTCCGGCCGCGGCTCGGGCAGCAAGTGCTCGGCCAAGGAGGGCTACGCCACTCCGGGCACCTACACGGTGCAGATCGGCACGCTCGGCGGCGAACCCGGGAAGGCGAGCTTCACGCTCGACCGCAAGCCGCAGCCCAAGCCGTCGAAGACCACACCGACGCCGACCAAGCCCACGCCCTCGGCCAAGAACACGGCGAAGCCAAACGACTGAGTCCGGGTCGGGTACGAGTCCCCACGCCACGCAGAGCCGGTGCGCCAACTTGGGCGGGCGTAAGCGACGGATGGCCCACCCCTCGAAGCCGACCTACGACTCGTTGGGCTCCGGCTACACGTAGCGCTCGAGGATGCTCGACTCGGCCAGCCGGGACAGGCCCTCGCGGACGCCGCGGGCCCGCAGGTCGCCGACTCCCTCGACGGTCTGGAGATCCTCGATGCTGGCGGCCAGCAGCTTCTGCAGCGAGCCGAAGTGCTCGATCAGCCGCTCCACGACCGTGATCGGCAGTCGCGGGATGCGAGCCAGCAGCCGGTAGCCGCGCGGTGCGAGTGGGCGTGTCGAGGGTCTCCTCGGTGCCGATGCGCAGAGCGCGAGCGACCGAGCCCAGGTCGACGAGGTCGGTCGACTCGATCGCGGCGAGCTCGGCCAGGACTGCCACGGGCGTACGACCGCGCCGGCCGCTCGGCATGTAGTCGCGGATGACGAGCTCCCGCTCGGCATCGACACCACTGATGAGCTCCTCGAGCTGGAGCGCGAGCAGTCGGCCGTCGGAGCCGAGCTCGAGGACGTACGTGTCGATCTCGCCGGCGATGCGGCTGACCATCTCGAGGCGTTGGGCGACGGCCGAGACATCGCGGACCGTGACGAGATCCTCGATCTCGAGGGCCGACAGCGCGTCGGAGACCTCGTCGAGGCGGTTGCGGTAGCGCTCAAGGGTCTGCAGGGCCTGGTTGGCGCGGCCCAGCACGGCGCCGGTCTCCTCGAGCACGTGACGCAGGTCCTCGAGGTAGAGCGCGATGATGTGCATCGAGGCCGAGACGGAGATGACCGGCACGCCGGTCTGGCGGGCGACCCGGTCGGCGGTGCGGTGGCGGGTGCCGGTCTCGGCGGTCACGATCGACGGGTCGGGCATCAGGTGGACGCCGGCCATCAGGATGCGCGTCGCATCGCGGTCGAGGATGATCGCGCCGTCCATCTTGGCGAGCTCACGCAGCCCGGTGGCCGTGAACGGCACGTCGAGCGCGAATCCACCGGTGGACATCGCCTCGACCTGACGGTCGTGCCCGACGACGATCAGTGCGCCGGTGCGGCCACGCAGGATGCGCTCGAGGCCTTCGCGCAACGAGGTGCCGGGGGCGACGGTGGCCAGGGTCGCGCGCAGGCGTGCGGAAGCCTCGGCTGCCGCCGCGGCACGCTCAGCTGCTGACGCCATGGCGTCTCACCACCTCACTCAGGTCGCACACAGTGTATGCGGAGTCAGTAGGGTGCCGTGACATCGAGACAACCCATCGCCGATTGGATGTTGCTGATCGGGATGATCGTCATCGAGGTGCGCAGCCCGTCGAGCCCCTCCGAGCCGGCCGGGACGACCGCGCACCGGAACCCGATGCGCTCTGCCTCGCGCAGCCGCGCAGCCAGGTTGCTGACCTTGCGCACCTCACCCGCGAGCCCGACCTCGCCGATCGCCACGAGGTTGGCCGGCACCGCGGTCTCGCGCTGAGCAGAGGCCGTCGCGATCGCGAGAGCCAGGTCGACGGACGGCTCGACCAGCCGCGCTCCGCCGACCGTCGCGGTGTAGACGTCGAGCTCGGACAGGTTGACCTTGCAGTGCTTGGTCAGCACCGCGAGGATCATCGCGACCCGTGACGAGTCGAGCCCGCTGGACGTACGCCTGGGGGAGGGCGTCGACGACTTGACCGTCAGCGCCTGCACCTCGGCCAGCAGCGGCCGGCGGCCCTCCATCGTGACGGTCACGCACGTGCCCGGCACGGGTTGCTCGTGGCGCGACACGAACAGGCCGGTCGGGTCGGGGACCTCGACGATGCCGTCGTCGACCAGGTCGAAGCAGCCGATCTCGTCGACCGGGCCGAAGCGGTTCTTGACCGCCCGCAGCAGGCGCAGGCGCGAGCTGCGGTCGCCCTCGAACTGGAGCACGACGTCGACGAGGTGCTCGAGGACCCGCGGCCCGGCGACCGAGCCGTCCTTGGTGACGTGGCCGACGAGCAGTGTCGCGATGTTGTCGTGCTTGGCGCGTTGGATGACGGCGGACGCGACCTCTCGGACCTGCGTGACGCCACCGGGCACGCCGTCGACATCCGCAGACCCGATCGTCTGGACCGAGTCGATGATCAGGAGCCCCGGCTTGACCGTCTCGACGTGCGTCAGCACCGCACCGAGATCGGTCTCGGCGGCGAGGTAGAGGTTGTCGTCGACGGCGCCGGTGCGCTCGGCGCGCAGCCGGACCTGGGCGGCCGACTCCTCGCCGGACACGTAGAGCGTGCGTCGACCGGCCCGCGCCCACCGGGCCGCGACCTCGAGCAGCAGCGTCGACTTGCCGACACCGGGCTCACCGGCGAGCAGGAGCACCGCCCCGGGCACCACACCGCCTCCGAGGACCCGGTCGAGCTCGCCGATGCCGGACGTCGTGGAGCGTGCGGACTCGATCGTGACCTGGCTGATCGGGACGGCGGGGGTGACGACAGGTGCCGCCTGCGTGCGGCCTGCGCGTACGGGGGCGGCGACGTCGACCGTGCCCCAGGCCTGGCACTCGCCGCAGCGGCCCACCCATTTGCTGGTGGTCCAGCCACAGTCCGCGCAGACGTAGCCGGGTCGGGCGGTCTTGGTGGCTGCCATGGGCTCAGCCTAGGCGTGCCCGCTGACAGGACGGCGGATTCCGCCGCGGCCTGTCATCAGGTGTGGAGTCACACGACTAAACTTCTCCCATGACGTACGTCGCGGTGGCCACGCGCTACCCCGCGCCGCCCGTCCTGAAGACGGCTGACATCGCGGCCAAGGCCGGCCTGTTCCTGCTCCTCGGCCTCGCACTCTTCGTGCCCGGTGTCGGCAACCTGGACGGCAAGGGGCTGGTTCCACGCGCGGTGGGCTATCCGATTGCCGCGTTCGCCGTCCCGTTCATCTGGCACACGTGGTGGCGGCAACGGGCGTCGTTCCCGTGGGTGGCTGACTTCCTCGTGACCTTCGCGTGCTTCAGCGACATCTTCGGCAACTTCGTCAACCTCTACGACTCCATGGACTCGTTCGACAATCTCGTGCACTTCGTCAACACCGGCCTGCTGACCGCAGCGGTCATCCTGCTGACCATGCACCACTCGTCCTCGCTCGGCGCGGTCGTCGAGCGGGCTCTGGCCTTCGGAGTGAGCGCGGCACTCGTGTGGGAGATCGCGGAGTACTTCGCCTTCCTGCGGTGGTCGCCTGAGCGACTGGGCGCGTACGCCGACACCCTGAGCGACATGTCGCTCGGTGCCCTCGGATCACTCGTTGGAGCGTTCTCGGTGCACGCACTGTGGCGTCACGGCCATCTCACGGAGGTCGCGCCGCAGCTGGACCTGGCCCACCCGGAGAGCTCCAGGCCTTCCTGAGGACCTAGATCTTGACGACGCCGTTCGGGGTGCTGAACTCGGCGGCGAGGATTCCGGGGGTGCCGTGCGGGGCGACCCAGCGGACCTCGATGTCCTCCAGCGCCTCGATGGCGGGCTCACCCAGGTAGTCGGCGAGACGCTTCGGGTCGCCGGCGATCTCCAGCGCGGTGAGCGCGATCTCGGAGTCGGCCATCTGCGACGGGTGCTCCGCCGGGTCCTTCTCCCACTTGATGACGAACGGCAGCTGCGGGTCGGCCTTCATGCCGCTCGTGCCGATCTGCTTCCACTCGAGGTTGTAGCCGTCGGGACGACGGCGGTTGCCGGGCACGGCGTGCCGTCCCATGCGGTGCTCGACCTCGGTCATGTCCTCGACCGAGACGACCCAGCCCAGCCAGCCTCCGCCGGCGTCGCGGCGGTCGCGGACGGCCTGGCCGAAGGCGGCCTTGTCGGAGGCCGGGTGGTCGAGCACCTCGACGACCTCGAGGTACTGGCGGTTCTTGAGCGGAAGGATCATGTTGCGGGTGCCGAACCGGGGGTGGGCACCGCCATCGATGAACGTGGCATTCAGCAGCCGGCCGAGCTCTGCGGTCGTGCCGGCGAGGCCGTCGGGGCCGACGGCGAACGAGACGTGGTCGAGGTGCATACGGCATTGTTGCCTGACGCCGGATCGCGGTGGTGCAGGGGGTCAGCGGTGGGGGTCCGCCGGGTGTGGTGTATTGGTGCCCCCGGCCTCATGCTCCCTGCAATAGCGGGCCAGCTCGGCATATCCGGCCTCGCCCATCAGCTCGGTCAGCTCGTCCTGGTTGGCGACGTAGACCGGCTCCAGCCCGACGTGCGCCTCGGTGTTGGACGAGCAGTACCAGTCGAGGTCCGCGCCGCCCGGACCCCAGCCGGCGCGGGTGTACTCGCCGATCTGCGTCTCGGTGTACGTCGTGCCGTCGCCGCGATCGACGTCGCGGAACTGTCGGCGCAGCGGCAGCTGCCAGCACACGTCGGGCTTGGTCGTGTGCGGCTTGAGCCCCTGCTCCAGCGCGTAGCCGTGCAGGGCGCACCCGTAGCCGCCCTCGAAACCGCGTGAGTTGTGGAAGATGCAGGCGCCCTCGAACGCTCGCGTCTTGAGCTCGCCCTCGTCGTCCTTCTCGGTCCACCCGTTGCGGCGGCCCTCGTCGTGCCGCTCCCAGTGCGCGGGGGTCAGCTTGTCGACGACGGCGCCGACCCGCTGCGCGTCGTCATCATCCGCGAAGTGCGCGCCCAGGGTGCAGCAGCCGGCCTCGGGGCTGGACTCGTAGATGCCCGGGCAACCGGCACCGAAGATGCAGGTCCACCGCGACGTCAGCCAGGTCAGGTCGCAGCGAAAGACCTCGGTGGGGTCCGCGGGATTGGCGAACTCCACGTACGTACGGGGGAATCCGAGCTCGACTTCGGGCATCGCTGTCATGGTAGTCCGCGGGTGCGCAACTGCATGCTGGCCTCCCGCCAGTGAGAGGATGGACGTATGCGCATGGGCGTCCTCGACATCGGTTCCAACACGGGCCACCTGCTCGTGATCGACGCGTTCCGTGGCGGCCCGCCGTTGCCGGCCCACAGCTACAAGGAGCCGCTCCGCCTCGCCGAGCACCTCGACTCGCGCAACGCCGTGACCGAGGAGGGTGTCTCGAGGCTCGTCAAGTACGTCGTGGAGGCCCGCGCCGAGGCCGAGGACAAGGGCTGCACGACGATCCTCGCGTTCGCCACCTCGGCGGTGCGGGACGCCGTCAATGCCGACGACGTGATCGCCCGGGTCAACGACGCGAGCGGGCTCGACCTGCAGGTCCTGTCCGGCGAGGACGAGGCCCGGCTGACGTTCCTGGCCGTACGCCGCTGGTTCGGCTGGTCCGCGGGCCGCCTCGGTGTCTTCGACATCGGCGGCGGGTCGCTCGAGATCGCCGCCGGTTCGGACGAGACCCCCGACGTGGCGCAGTCGATGGCCCTCGGCGCCGGCCGGCTGACCCGCGACTGGCTCGACGCCGGCCACACGCCCGCCGAGCTGCGGCTCCACGTCCGATCGACGATCGCCGACGAGGCCGGTGCGATTCTGCGCGGCGGTGCGTTCGACCGGGCCGTCGCGACCAGCAAGACGTTCCGGTCGCTGGCCCGCATCTGCGGTGCAGCATCGGCCGACGAGGGTCGCTACGTACGCCGGGTGCTGCGCAAGCAGGATCTCTCGCCCCTCGTCGAGCAGCTCGTCACGATGGCCGACGAGGACGTCGTCAAGCTGCCGGGCGTCTCGCCGGACCGGGCCCACCAGATCCGGGCCGGAGCGATCGTGGCGGAGGCGACGATCGACCTGTTCGACCTGACGGAGCTCGAGATCTGCCCCTGGGCGCTCCGCGAAGGCGTTCTGCTCGGGCATCTCGACGCGCTTTAAGGTTGCCGGTCTAGCCTGAGGACGTGCCTGATCCCATCCGCGTCTCGCTGTCGACCTCCTCGGTCTATCCGGGGTCGACGGCAAGTGGCTTCGAGTCGGCGGCCCGACTGGGCTACGACGGGGTCGAGGTCATGGTCGGCATCGACGACGTCAGCGCCGACATCACGGCGATCAAGGCGCTCAGCGCATTCCACGAGATCCCGGTCGTCTCGATCCACGCGCCCTGCCTGCTCGTCACGCAGCGGGTCTGGGGCAGCGATCCGTGGGGCAAGCTGCACCGCAGCGCCGAGATGGCGCACGAGGTCGGCGCCTCGGTCATCGTCGTGCACCCGCCATTTCGCTGGCAGCGCGACTACGCCCGCGGCTTCGTCGACGGCATCGCCGACCTCGAGGCGCAGCACGGCGTCACGTACGCCGTCGAGAACATGTATCCGTGGCGCACCGGCAAGCGGGAGTTCCAGGCGTACGCACCGGGATGGGACCCGCTGCAGCACGACTATGCGCACGTGACGGTCGACCTGTCCCACAGCTCGACCGCTGGGGAGGATCCGCTCGAGATGGCCAAGGCGCTCGGCGGCCGGTTGTCCCACATCCACATGACCGACGGTTCCGGCTCGGCCAAGGACGAGCACCTGGTGCCCGGTCGCGGGACGCAGCCGTGCCGGGAGTTCCTCGAGCACGTCGCCGGCTCGGACTATGACGGCGAGATCGTCGTCGAGATCAACACCCGCAAGGCCAAGGACCAGAGCGACCGCGAGGCCGACCTGCTCGAGGCGCTGGCCTTCACCCGCCTCCACGCCACTGTCTGACCGCCTCCGATTCTGGGAGGATGACGGGCATGATCACCGTCGACCAGTTCCTCGCGTTCGGGCTTGCCGCGTTCATCCTCATCGCGATCCCCGGCCCGAGCGTCGTGTTCACGATCGGCCGCGCGCTGGCGTACGGGCGCGCAGTCGCGCTGGCGACCGTGCTCGGCAACACCCTCGGCCTGCTGACCGTCGTCATCCTCGTCGCGCTCGGACTCGGCGTGATCGTCGAGGAGTCGATCGTCGTCTTCACGGTCCTGAAGTTCGCCGGTGCGGCCTACCTCGTGTGGCTCGGCATCCAGGCCATCCGGCACCGCAAGGCGTTCAGCGTCGCCAACGCCGGCGCGGGCGGCTTCCCGGTGCTGACCTGGCCCAAGGTGGTCCGCCAGGGCTTCATCGTCGGGGTCTCCAACCCCAAGGCGTTCATGATCATCGGCGCCGTCCTGCCGCAGTTCATCGATCGCGGCAACGGCCACATCCAGGCCCAGATGCTGCTGCTGGGCCTGATCGCCGTCGCGATCGGCCTGCTCTCCGACAGCCTCTGGGCGGTCATCGCGAGCCAGCTCCGTACGTGGTTCAACGCCTCACCCAAGCGCGGTGAGGCGATGGGCGCCGTCGGCGGGACGTCGATGATCGGTCTCGGCGTCGGCCTGGCCGTCTCCGGCAACCACCACTAGGACGCCTTGCGGGCGAGCCGCCCGGCCACGACGGCGCCGGTGATGATCTGCATCTGGTGATAGAGCATCAGCGGCAGGACGATCAGTGCGACGTCCGGACCGGCGAACAGCACCGACGCGATGGGCAGCCCGCTCGCCAGGCTCTTGTTGCACCCGCAGAACAGCAGCGGGACCCGATCGGCACGCGCGAACCCGAGCACGCGGCCGAGCAACACGGTCCAGCCCATCGCGATCGCCAGCAGGACGGCGCACACCCCCGCGACGGCCAGGACGTCCCAGACGCTCAGGGTCGACCAGATGTCGGCGTCGGCGCCCTCGCTGAACGCGACGAAGACCACGAGCACGATGCTGCTGCGGTCGTACATCGTGAGCCGGGCGTCGTGCCGCGCGATGAAGGCGCCGATGAACGGACGCAACAGCTGGCCGAGCACGAACGGCACGAACAGCTGGAGCACGATCCGCACCACGGCACCGGCGTCGACATGGGCGTCGGACGTCATCAGCAGCGCGACGAGCGCAGGTGTGAGGAACACGCCGATCAGGTTGGACAACGAGGCGCTGACGACCGCGCCGGCCACGTTGCCGCGGGCGATGCGGGTGTAGACGACGCACGACTGGACGGTGGACGGCACGAGGCACAGCAGCAGCACGCCGTTCGCGAGACCAGGCGTCAGCAGGCCTGGCTCGAGGACCTGCGTACCGAGCCCCAGCAGCGGGAACGCGACGAAGGTCGTCGACAGGATCGCGGCGTGCAGCCGCCAGTGCTTGAGCCCGGCGATGGTCTCGGCTGTCGACAACCGAGCACCGTAAAGGAAGAACAGCACGCCGATCGCCACGAGCGAGGCGTGCTTGAGCAGGTCGAGGCCCGACCCCGTCGCCGGCACGAATGACGCCACGACTGCCGCCACCAGCAGCGCGATGATGAACGGGTCGAGTCGCAGGCGCACCCAGCGACAGTAGCCTTGCCCGTATGACTCAACGGATCGCGATCCTCGGTGCCGGCGTGATGGGCGAGACCCTGTTGTCGGCGATCCTCCGATCGGGCCATGCGGCAGCCGACCTGGTGATCTCCGAGAAGCGTGAGGAGCGGGCAGCTGAGCTCCGCGACGCGTACGGGGTCACGGTGACCGGCAACGCCGAGGCGGTCACCGACGCCGACGTGGTGCTCATCGTCGTCAAGCCGCAGGACGTGCTCGCGCTGCTCGACGAGATCGCCGGGTCCGTACGCCCCGAGGCGACCGTGGTGTCCCTCGCCGCCGGCATCACGATCGGCGCGATCGAGGCAGCGCTCCCGGCCGGCGTCGCGGTCGTCCGGGCGATGCCCAACACCCCGGCGCTCGTCGGCGAGGGGATGTTCGGCATCTCCCCGGGCAGCTCCTCCACGGGCGACCGGATCGACGACGTCGTTCGCCTGCTCGAGTCCGGCGGCAAGGTCGTCGTGGTCGACGAGGCGCAGCAGGACGCCGTCACGGCGGTCTCCGGGTCCGGCCCCGCATACGTCTTCTACCTCGCCGAGGCCATGATCGCCGGCGGGATCGACGCCGGCCTCGACGAGCAGACGGCTCGTACGCTCACGGCCCAGACCCTCGTCGGCGCGGCGAAGCTGCTGGCGGAGTCCGACGAGACGGCCGAGGAGCTCCGCCGCCGGGTCACGTCGCCCAACGGCACGACGCATGCCGCGATCACGACCTTCGACGACCATGGCGCCAAGGACGCCCTGATCGCCGGCGTCGCCGCGGCCGCCGCCAGATCCGCCGAGCTCTCCGGCCCGGCATAGTGTTGCTGCATGACCGAGCGCCAGCGAGGGAATCGATGAGGCGCACTGATGCCGTCGCCTCCGTACCGTTGCTTCTCCTTGGAGGTGACGGCATGACTGACCGCGCGTGCGTCGTCTTCGACCAGCACCTGACCGAGTACAACTTCGGCCAGACCCACCCCATGGCGCCGGTCCGCATCGACCTCACGATGGCTCTCGCGCGCGAGATCGGCATCGTCGACGGGCTCGACGTCGTCGGCGCCATCCCGGCGACCGACGACGAGCTCAACCTGATCCACTCCGCGGCCTACATCGAGGGCGTCCACAAGCTCAGCGACCACCCGACCTACTCGGACCCGAGCATCGGTCTCGGCACCGAGGACAACCCGGTGTTCGCCCACATGCACGAGGCCAGTGCGCTCATCGCGGGCGCCAGTGTCGAGGCGGCCCGCCGCGTCTGGACGGGCGCCGCGCCGCGGGCGGTCAACGTCAGCGGAGGCCTCCACCACGCGATGCCGGGCAACGCCAGCGGCTTCTGCATCTACAACGACGTCGCCCTCGCGATCCGCTGGCTCCTCGACAACGGCGCGCAGCGGGTGGCGTACGTCGATGTCGACGCGCATCACGGTGACGGCGTGCAGAAGATGTTCTGGGACGACCCGCGCGTCCTGACGATCTCGATCCACGAGGGCCCGCAGACGCTGTTCCCCGGCACGGGGTTCTCGACCGAGACCGGTGGCGAGGGCGCCGAGGGTTCTGCGGTCAACATGCCGCTCCCGCCCGGTACGTCTGACGCCGGGTGGCTCCGGGCGTTCCATGCCGTCGTGCCGCCACTGGTCCGCGAGTTCAAGCCCGACGTGCTCGTCACCCAGCATGGCTGCGACTCCCACATGGACGATCCGCTGACCAACCTGATGCTCAGCGTCGACGGCCAGCGCGCGTCCTACCTCGCCCTGCGTGACCTGGCCGAGGAGGTGTGCGCCGGCAAGTGGGTCGCGACGGGCGGTGGGGGATACGCCGTCATGGACGTCGTGCCCCGTGCCTGGGCCCACCTGCTTGCGATCGTCGCCGGCGCGCCCCTCGATCCGTCGACCCTGACCCCCGAGCGCTGGCGAGCCCGCATCGAGGAGCTGCGCGGGTCGCCCGGACCCCTGCGCATGACGGACGGACGGGCTGTCGGCTATCGCTCCTGGGAGCAGGGCTACGACCCCGCGAGCTGGCTCGACCGCTCCATCCAGGCCACCCGGACGGCGGCCTTTCCCCTGAACGGGCTCGATCCGCAGCCCTGAGGCCGTGATTTGCGGGCAACCGCACTCCACACAGGAGTTTTTGGCAACTACTGTCCCGGAGACCTCAGGAGGCACTAGTCTCAACCAAGGCACGCGCGCTGTTTCTCCGGTGGGGAAGCCGGAGAGCGCGCGTGCCCCTCAGGAAGCAGGTGGTGACATGGCATCCGGACCGACGTTCTTGACCGTCGCGGAAGTGGCGGCTCAGATGCGGGTCTCCAAGATGACGGTCTACCGTCTCGTGCACTCCGGCGAGCTCGAGGCCGTCCGCGTGGGACGCTCTTTCCGCGTGCCAGAGGACGCTGTCCAGGAGTTCCTCGGCAAGTCCTACTTCCAGGCCGGCTGACGACGCACGGCACGTACGTCCGCTGCCAGTTCTCAGGTCCGTGGTCGGGGAAAATCCCGGCCAGTGCTGACGTGTAGGCTGTTCGCAGCCACTACGGGGGACCGAAGCCGCGCCACGCGATGGTTTGCGATCTCCGCAATGGCCACCAATCTCAGGCACCAGCCACACCTGTGGCCAACAAGAATTGAGTCGTGACCCGTGGGTTCAGTCATCAAGAAGCGCCGCAAGCGGATGTCGAAGAAGAAGCACCGCAAGATGCTCAAGCGCACCCGAGTACAGCGTCGTCGTCTGGGCAAGTAAGTCTCCATGGCCCGGTCTGTCCTCGTCACCGGTGTTGCGGGTACGTTTGCGTCGCTCTTCGCGCGCCGACTCGCAGACCTCGGCGAGGACGCGGGCATCAGCAAGGTCGTCGGCATCGACACGATGCTGCCGCCAGGTGACCTCGGTGGCGTGAAGTTCGTCCGTGCCGACATCCGGACGCCTGTCGTGGGCAAGGTCATTGCGGTCGAGGACGTCGACACGGTCGTGCACCTCGACGTCAACCCGCCCCGGCGGGGTCGCGCCGGCGGCGCCAAGGAGCTCAACGTCATCGGCACGATGCAGCTCCTGGCGGCATGCCAGCGCGCGTCGACCGTCACCAAGTTCATCCTGGGCTCGTCGACCGCGGTCTACGGCTCGTCCCCGCGCGACCCGGCCATGTTCACCGAGTCGCTGCTGGCTCGCGACGGCGTACGCAGCGGCTTCCCCAAGGACATCGTCGAGGTCGAGTCGTACGTCCGTGGGTTCGCGCGCCGCCGCCCCGAGGTCATCATCACGACGCTGCGATCGGCGCAGATCCTGCACCCGTCGATCGACACCCCGCTCGCCACCTACTTCGCCAGCCCCGTCCTGCCGGCCGTGATGGGCTTCGACCCGCGCCTGCAGTTCACCGACCTCGACGACGCTGTCGCCGTCCTCGAGCAGGCCATCCTCAAGGATCGGCCCGGCACGTTCAACATCGCCGGCGACGGCGTCGTGCTGCTGAGCCAGGCGGCCCGCCGGCTCGGGCGGCCGATCATCCCCCTGCCGCCGTTCGGCTTCGCGACCGCGGCGCGTCGCGTGCTGCGTGCGGCGGGCTCCGACATCCCGCCGGACCTGCACCGGCTGCTGACCTTCGGCCGGGTCGTCGACACCTCGGCGCTGCGGGACATCTTCGGCTACGACCTGACGCGCACCTCCCTGCAGACGTTCGAGGAGTTTCGCGAGTCACTGAGACCCGGCGTCATGTCGGTGGTGGGGGGACGCGCATGACCGACGAGCGCAAGACCATCGGTTCGGCCGGCAAGGCCGGACGTGGCAACCGGCAGACCTCGCCGTCGGCCGCTGCGCGCGCCCTGGCCGGCGCGCCGCCGGCCAAGAAGCCCGTCGCCAAGGCCAAGCCCAAGGTCGCCGAGCCGAAGCCGGCAGCCAAGAAGGCGCCCGCCAAGAAGGCGCCGGCCAAGAAGGCCGCGCCCACCAAGCGTCCGACGAGCAAGGCTGCTGCGCCCAAGGAGACGGCATCGCCGAAGCCGCGCCTGCGCGCCGTGACCGACGAGGACGCAGCTGCTGCTGCCGCAGCCGCCGCCGAGGAAGCCGCCAAACGTACGCGCACCGCCGGCGCCGCGCCGCTGTCGGCCGGCATCCCGATCGACGAGATCGTGGTCGCGGTGATCCAGGCCGCCCAGCGAGTGCTCGGCAGCGACTGGGAGGCGAGGGTCGCCACGCTGCTCGCGACGATCCGCAAGCGCATGAGCGGTGACTACGAGGTCGACGAGTTCGGCTTCGACCCGCAGATCACCGAGGTCCTGACCGCCGCGATCGAGCCGCTCGCCGAGAAGTGGTTCCGCCTCGAGGTGCGTGGCGTCGAGAACATCCCGGCCGAGGGCGGTGCGCTCCTGGTCGCCAACCACTCCGGCACCGTCCCGATCGACGGCCTCATCACCGGCTACGCCGTCAAGAAGTACGCCGGACGCGACCTGCGACCCCTGGGTGCCGACCTGGTGTTCTCGCTGCCGTTCGTCGGCCAGATCGCCCGCAAGGTCGGCGCGACCCTCGCCTGCACCGAGGATGCCGAGCGGCTGCTGACGACGGGCGAGCTCGCCGGCGTCTGGCCCGAAGGGTTCAAGGGCATCGGCAAGCCGTTCGCCGAGCGCTACAAGCTCCAGCGGTTCGGCCGCGGCGGCTTCGTGTCGTCGGCCATGCGTGCGCAGGTGCCGATCGTCCCGGTGTCGATCGTCGGCGCCGAGGAGATCTACCCGCTGGTGGGCAACGTGCCGTCGTTGGCGCGCCTGCTGGGGCTGCCGTATCTCCCGATCACGCCGTTCTTCCCGCTGCTGGGCCCGCTCGGCATGATCCCGTTGCCCAGCAAGTGGATCATCGAGTTCGGCGAGCCGATCCGCACGGACGCGTACGACCCGGAGTCGGCTGACGACCCGATGCTGCTGTTCAACGTCACCGACCAGGTGCGCGAGACGATCCAGCAGACGCTCTACGGCCTGCTGGTAGACCGAGGCAACGCGTTCTTCTGAAACCGGAGCGAGCTCTGCGAGCGGAGCGTTGAAGAAGGTTGAGCGATCGCGGCGAAGCCGCCAGATGACGAAACCTCGGTGACGCTGACTACCCAACGCAGGTAGCCGCGCGCCCTACTTCTTGCCCAGCAACCCGTTCAACAGGCCGGGGATCAGGCCCTCTTGGTTCTCGTCGCCCAGCACCGCACCCAGGACCGGGTCGGTGATGTCACTCAGCGAGGGAGCCTTGGGGGTCGGTGCCGTCGTCGGCAGCGGCAGCGCCACGATCGGAGTCTGGGTCGGCGTGCCCTTCGACGGGGACGAGTTGCCGGACTTCTTGTCGTCGTCGTGCTTGGCGGTGTCGGACTTCTTGTCCGGCGTGCTGGATCCGGAGCTGTTCGCCGGCGGAGCCGAGAACGAGGTGATGGAGGACGCCAGCTGCTGGAGGTCGCCCGTCGTGCACGCGATGCACAGGGACGAGGCCTGCGTCGCCAGGTTGCGGATGGTCTCTGCGGCGACATCGAAGGAGTCGTCGGCACCGGACGGCAGCTGCGACGACAGCTGCGAGAGGTTGGCGCTGGACTCGATCGCGAAGTCGTTGACGGTGCGGATCGACTTCTTGTCGCCGTTGCCCGAGTAGTCGTTGAACAGCGATGACGAACCGGACTCGGCCTGCGTGGCGAAGTCGTCGAGGGTGTCGGCGATGAGGCTCTCGGAACCGCCCTTGGCGCTGAGCTCGTGAGCCTCGGCGAGACGCTCTGAGGCCTGGCGGAGCTGGAACGAGCCGCGGGAGGCGTCGTCGCGGTGCAGGGCCAGCTCGACCGACTCGACGCTGCGCTTGACGGGGTAGAGCATCTCGCCGGGGACGGCGGACGCACTCGAGGCGACGATGCCGACGACGCCCGCCGAGGCGACCATCGCTGCAGTGAGGGTCGCGACGCGACGACGTACGGGACGAGTCTCGCGTGCGGGTGTGACGACAGGCTTGGCGGGCAACGGCACGAGGACCGTCTCGGCCTCGGTCATGAGCTGGGTGCGAAGTGACTCGCGGAACATCGGCGAAGGCTCGGCGACGGCAGCCTCGCAGAGTCGCTCGGCGAAGCGAACGAGATCGGCAATGTGCTGGTCGCCGGATGTGCGGCCGCTCCAAGCCTCCTCGAAGGACTGGGCGTCGTCGTGGGAGCGACGGCCGATCATGATGGGTTCCTCACTGCTCTGGAAGTCTCACAGCGCTCAACGACCTGGGTGGCCGGAAGGTTACGGTCAAATGACAGGACAAACACGTGCGTGCGCATCATCGTGCGTCCTCCGGCATCGTCTTGGCGAGGCTACGAACGGCGCGCAGCTGGAGCTGTTTGATGGCACCCTCGCTGCGGCCGAGAGCCGCCGCGGTCTGGGCGATCGACATGCCCTGGATGAAGCGCATGAGGATGCAGTCGCGCTGCTCGTTGGGCAGGGAGTTGACGGCCTCGAACAGCATCTCGTTGGAGATGAGCGCGAGGACCTCCTGCTCGGGGCTGGCGACCGTGACCTTGCCCTCGGGGATCGTCTCGGCGACGATCTCGAGGCGGGCCCGGCTCGACTTGAAGTGGTCGGCGACGAGGTTGCGTGCGATCGTCGTCAACCAGGCGCCGAAGTCCTTGCCCTGCCAGTTGAACCGCTGGATCGCCCGGAGCCCACGGACGAAGGTCTCGCTGGTGAGGTCCTCGGCGAGCTGCTGGGAACCCACGCGGTAGTAGACGAAGCGGAAGACGCCGGACACGTAGTGGTCGTAGAGCTGTCCGAACGCCTCGGCGTCGCCTTCCTTGGCGAGGTCGACCAGCGCACGGAGGCGAGAGGCCTCGGGGTCATGCTCGTCGTGGGGACTGGAGGTGCCGTTGGAGGGCGCGTACGCGGGTGAGTCGGCCACCGCGAGCGCGATCAGGAGCGACCGGTCGTCAGGGGTCGCAAGAGCGAGCGACAACGCAACGCGCAATCCGCTGGTGCTTCTCACAGGCCCTCCCTGATCCCCGAAATACTAACCCGGGGTGGGGTTGCTGTCAGTTTGTTGAACTTTTTCTGTGGCGCAGCACACGCCATGCGCCGGCCGCTGCGATGGCTGCCGCCACGCCCTTGCCGCCGACCAGCGCGACCTTGCGGCCGGTGCGGTAGTCGCGGATGCGCCAGCCGTTGGCCCTGGCGTGGGCACGGAGCGTGGAGTCGGGGTTGACGGCGCAGGGGTGCCCGACGAGCGACAGCATCGGCAGGTCGTTGCTGGAGTCGGAGTACGCGTAGCAGTCGTCGAGCACGAGGCCCTCGCGTGCGGCGATCTCGCGGATCGCGTCGGCCTTGCCCTCGCCGTGCAGCATCTCGCCGACCAGCTCACCGGTGTAGACGTACCGTCGACATGCTCCGAGATGGTCCCCAGCGCGCCGGTCAGGCCCAGGCGTCGCGCGATGACGTTGGCGATCTCGACGGGGGCCGCGGTCACGAGCCACACGCGCTGGCCGCGATCGAGGTGCCACTGGGCGATCGCGCGGGTGCCGGGCCAGATCTTGTGCGCCATGTGCTCGTCGAAGATCTCCTCGCCGATCTCCTCGAGCTCTGACACCTGGTGTCCGGCGATGAACGCGAGCGCCGACGAACGCGCCTTGGCGATGTGCTCGGGATCCTCGACGCCGGCGATGCGGAAGTAGAGCTGCTGCCACGTGGCCTTGGCGATGTCCTTGGTCGTGAAGAACTTGCGCCGATGGAGCCCGCGGGCGAGGTGGAAGATCGACGCGCCCTGCATGATCGTGTTGTCGACGTCGAAGAACGCGGCAGCCGTCGTGTCGGGCTGCGGTCGTGAGGGCGTTCTCCATCTCGGCGGCCGAAGCGGCGGCCTGGCCGGACAGCACGCGATCGCGACCGCAGATTGCGGGGCTGATCGGGTCGGGCGTCCCGTGACATGCAACCGAGACTAACGCCCTCCCGGCCCGCGGGCGTGTGGTTGACTCGGAGGCGTGACAGTCAATGTCAGCGACTACCTCCGAGACGCTGCGTCCGCCGATCCTGACGGCATCGCGCTGGTCGAGCACCGTGCCGAACGACGGGAGCTCACCTGGCGCCAGCTCGACGACGCCGCCGACGCCGTGGCGCGCGGTCTGTCCGCGCGTGGACTCGTGGCGGGGCAGCGGGTGGCGGTCGTCATGGCCAACCGCATCGACCTGCCGATCGCCTACTTCGGCATCCTGCGCGGCGGCATGGTCGCCGTGCCGATCAACCCGCGATCGACGACCCGCGAGATCGGGCGCATGCTCGCCGACTCGCTGGCCCGTGTCGTGCTGTGCGACGAGGCCGGAGTGACCCAGGTCCGTGAAGCCGTCACCGACGACCACCAGGTCAGCGTCATCGTCGACGGCGCCAAGCCGCTCAAGGGTGAGACGGACTTCGAGACGTTCCTCGCCGGCGCGACCGGCTCCGACCCGACGGCGCCCGTCGACGCCGAGGCGCTCGCCGTCGTGCTCTACACGTCGGGCACGAGCGGCAAGCCACGCGGCGCGATGCTGACCCACCGGGCCCTGATCGCCAACATCGAGCAGGTCGCCAGCCTCGACCCGCCGGCGATGTCGTCCGACGACGTATGCCTGGGGCTGCTGCCGATGTTCCACATCTACGGCCTCAACTGCGTGCTGGGCCAGGCCGTACGCCAAGGGGCTCGCGTGCTGCTGGTCGACGGCTTCGATCCCGGCGGCCTGCTCGACCAGGTCGTCGCCGAGGGGGTCACCAACATCCCGCTGGCGCCGCCCGTCGTGGCTGCCTGGGCCGGGCGCGACGACCTGCGCGACAAGCTCGCCCGCGTCACCACGATCCTGTCGGGCGCCTCGGCGCTCGACCCCGAGCTCGCCGAGTCGTTCTTCGCGTCGTCGGGCAAGTACATCGAGCAGGGCTACGGACTCACCGAGACCGCACCGGTCATCGCCACGACCTTCGGCTCGCAGCGCCCGGAGGGCACGCCGCCCAAGGCCGGCTCGGTCGGCCGGCCGCTGCCCGGCATCGACGTCCGCATCGTCGAGGCGAGTGGCGCTGACGCACATTCCGGTGATCCAGCGGAGATCTGGGTCAAGGGCGACAACCTCTTCTCCGGCTACTGGCCCGACGGGGTCGACGGCCCGCGCGACGACGGCTGGTATCCCACCGGCGACATCGGCTTCCTCGACGAGGACGGCGACCTGACGCTGGTCGACCGCCTGCGCGAGCTCGTCATCGTCTCGGGGTTCAACGTCTATCCGTTCGAGGTCGAGGACGTCATCGCCGAGGTGCCCGGGCGTCGCGCAGGTCGCGGTCGTCGGGCTGCCCGACGAGGAGACCGGCGAGGCCGTCGTGGCCTTCGTCGTGCCGGAGGACCCGGAGACGCCCGAGACCACGATCGTCGAGTCGGTCGAGGCGCACTGCCGTACGCGGTTGGCGCGGTTCAAGCAGCCCAAGCGGGTCGTCGTGGTGCAGGGCCTGCCGCACTCGGCCACCGGCAAGGTCGCCAAGGGTCGGCTGCGCGCGCTCGCCCGCAGCGAGACGCTCGGCCTCGACGCGTCGTGACGATCGCTCACTCCGACGACGCTCGTGTCGTCGTCTACTCCCGTCCCGGCTGCCACCTCTGCGAGGTTGCCGAGGCGCTGGTCGCCGAGATCTGCGCCGACACGGGCGACACGTGGACCCGGGTCGACATCACGAATGACGTGGATCTGACCTCACGATTCACCGAGCAGGTGCCGGTGACGTTCGTCGACGGGGCACAGCACGACTTCTGGCGGGTCGATCCGGTGCGGCTGCGCAAGGCGCTGAAGCGTACGTCCTGAGGCGCAAGCGCATGTGAGATATGCCATCGCCCTTTGGTGACGTGGGTCACTTGTCTCGCGTGGTCTCGACAGTCTGGCGCCTTCGGCGCGGATCGCTCGACCTCTCGTCGCGCCGCTCGCAGGGCTCGCTTGGCTCCTCGATTTTGTTAACGCGTTCACAAACTCTTAAACTGAGGGCGCATCGCACGCCAGTCCCGACAGGGATAATCCCCGGCCGTGCAGTGCAGGAGCACCGTGACCATACTTCGCACCCCCCTCGCGGACGGCAGCGCTCGTGGCATCCCTGATGCCACGGTTGCCCGGCTGCCGGTCTACCTGCGCGCGCTCAACGCGCTCGCCGAGCAGGGCGTCGCGACGTGTTCCTCCAACGACCTCGCCGAGAACGCCGGGGTCAACCCGGCCAAGCTCCGCAAGGATCTGTCCTACCTCGGCTCCTACGGCACCCGCGGCGTCGGCTACGACGTGGAGTACCTCCGCTACCAGATCGCCCGCGAGATCGGCCAGACCCAGGACTGGGACGTCGTCATCGTCGGCGTCGGCAACCTCGGCTCCGCGCTGTCGGCCTACCAGGGCTTCAGCACGCGCGGCATCCGCGTCGCGGCCCTCGTCGACGCCGACCCCAAGCGCGTCGGCACCAAGATCTCGGGCATCACGGTCTCCTCGCTCGACGACCTGACGGCGATCGTCGAGGAGCGAGCCATCTCGATCGGCATCATCGCGACCCCGGGCGAGGCCGCCCAGGAAGTCGCCGACCGGCTGGTCGCGGCGGGCATCACCAGCATCCTCAACTTCGCACCGGCCCTCGTGCAGGTGCCCGAAGGCGTCGACGTACGCAAGGTCGACCTGTCGATCGAGCTGCAGATCCTCGCCTACCACGAGCAGCGCAAGGCCGGGAACGACAAGGTGGTGGGCGCATGAGCGTCCTGGTTGTCGGTATGTCGCACAAGTCGGCGCCGATCGACGTGCTCGAGCAGGTCGTCGCTCGACACCGACGCGGCGGTCAAGCTCTCGCACCTCGTGCTCGAGGCGCCGTTCGTCTCCGAGTCCGTCGTCATCTCGACGTGCAACCGGGTCGAGATCTACGTCGAGGCCGAGCGGTTCCACGGCGCCGTCGAAGAGGTCTCGCGCCTGCTCGCCGAGCACTCCGGTCTCGACCGCGACGACTTCGTCCGCCACGTCTACGTCCACTTCGACGAGGCTGCCGTCGCGCACCTGTTCGGCGTCGCCGCCGGCATGGACTCGATGATCCTCGGTGAGAGCCAGATCCTCGGTCAGGTCCGCGAAGCGCTGCACAGCGCCCAGGCCGAGCAGACCGTCGGCTCGGCGCTCAACGCGCTGTTCCAGCAGGCGCTGCGCATCGGCAAGCGCGGTCACGCCGAGACCGGCATCGACCGGCTCGCCCCGTCGATCGTCACCGCCGGCGCTCGACGCCGCCGGCGACGTCGTCGACGCCGAGGACACCCGGTTCCTGGTCGCCGGCGCCGGCACGATGGCCAGCCTCGCGGTCCGCACCCTCGTCAACCGCGGCGTCGGCGCCGAGCCGCATCATGGTCGCCAACCGCACGTTCCAGCGGGCGTACGCGCTGGTCGCCACGTTCGGCGTCAGCGCCGTCCGCTGGGAGGCCATGGACGTCGAGCTGGCGGCGACCGACGTGCTGATCAGCTGCACCGGCGCGACCGGCGTGGTCTTCGACCGCGACCGCATCGCCGCGGCTAGTGCGGGTCGCGCCATGGCGCTGATCGACCTGGCCCTGCCGCGTGACATCGACCCGACCGTCCGCGACCTCGACGGCGTCGACCTCGATCGATCTCGTCGTGCTCGCCCGCCTGGGCGAGAACACCGAGCTCGCCGGCGACGTCGCAGCAGGTGCGCGCGATCGTCGAGGACGAGGTCCGTACGTTCCTCGCCGCCAAGGCCGCCTCGCACATCACCCCGACCGTCGTGGCCCTGCGCACGATGGCCACCGATGTCGTCGCCGCCGAGCTCGCGCGCATCGAGACCCGCCTCCCCGACCTCACGGCAGACGAGCTCGCTGCCGTCCGCAAGGCGTTGCACCGGGTCGCCGAGAAGCTCATCCACGCCCCGACCGTCCGGGTCCAGCAGCTCATCGACGGCCGCGCCGACCTGACGTACGCCGAGGCGCTCGCCGACCTGTTCGCGCTCGACCAGTCGACGGTCGACGCGGTGACCCAGGTCAAGGGGGAGTCCTCATGACCGCCATCCGCCTCGGCACGCGTGCGTCGGCGCTCGCCATGACCCAGTCGGGCCTGATCGCCGATCGCCTCCGCGCGACCGGCGTCGAGGTCGAGCTCGTCACGATCTCGACCGAGGGCGACCGCAGCCTGCAGCCGCTCGTCGAGTTCGGCGGCCAGGGCGTCTTCGTCGCGGCCCTGCGCGAGGCGCTCGTCCGCGGCGACGTCGACATCGCGGTGCACTCCCTCAAGGACCTGCCCACGACCCCCGATCCACGCCTCACGCTCGCCGCGATCCCGCAACGCGAGGACCCTCGCGACGTGCTCGTGGCCCGCGACGGCATGACCCTCGGCGAGCTGCCGCAGGGCGCCCGCGTCGGCACCGGTTCGCCGCGCCGCGAGGCTCAGCTCAACGCGCTGGGCCTCGGCGTCGAGGTCGTCCCGATCCGTGGCAACGTCGACACCCGCATCGCCAAGGTCGCCTCGGGTGAGTACGACGGCGTCCTGCTTGCCCGCGCCGGCCTCCTGCGGCTCGGCCGCGCCGACGAGGCGACCGAAGTCATTGATCCACTGCAGATGCTTCCCGCCCCCGGGCAGGGAGCACTTGCCTGCGAATGTCGCGCCGATGATGACGCGACGATCCATCTGCTCAGCGGCCTCGACGACAGCGACACCCGTGCTGCCGTCACCGCCGAGCGCAGCCTCCTCGCCACCCTCGAGGCAGGTTGCAGTGCACCTGTGGGAGCTCTTGCCGAAGTCGCCACAAGGCGACGACGGGGACGAGCTCTGGCTCCGTGCCGTGGTCGGAAGCATTTCCGGCTCGCCCACCATCCGACTGTCCGCGACCGGCTTGCCATCTGAAGCCGCCGCGGTCGGTGAACGTCTCGCTGCCGAGATGCTCGCCGAAGGCGCAGACACCCTTGTGGCTGTCGCCTCATAACCCCCAGGCAGACCGAGAAAAGGACCACCGTGACCATCACCACTGCGATGCGAGAAGCACCGTCCCCGGCTCGACCGAACGCACACAAGGCCGTCCGCGGCCACGTGAGCTTCGTCGGCGCCGGACCGGGCGATGCCAGCCTGCTGACGGTTCGAGCGGCTGAGCTGCTCGCCCAGGCGGACATCGTCATCACGGAGCTGCCCGAGCAGGCGGCCCTCGTCACCAACGGTGCCGAGATCGTCGACGGCGGAGTCGGCGAGGACGGCGAGACCCTGACGCACGCCGCCCGTGCCCGCCTCGTCGTCAAGTACGCCAAGACCGGCTCCCACGTCGTACGCCTGATCGCGGGTGACCCGTTCACCTACGCGACGGCGCCCGAGGAGGCCGCGGCCTGCAGCAAGGCCGGCATCGGCTTCGAGATCGTGCCGGGCATCTCGTCCGTGTCGGCCGTGCCCGCGTACGCCGGCGTGCCGCTGACCAACCGCACGCACCGCGAGTACTCGGTCGTCAGCGTCGGCGACGCGTCGATCAACTGGTCCGAGCACGCGACCCAGGACACGCTCGTCCTGCTGTCGGCCGTCGCCCGGATCGGCGAGGTCGCCGCTGGGCTCGTCGCCGCCGGTCGCTCCGCCGAGACGCCGGTCGCCATGACCCGGGTCGGCACGACGACCGAGCAGACCACGATCGTCTCGACGCTCGCCGACATCGCCGCCGACGCCAAGGCCGCCGGCATGACCGCGCCGGCCATCACGGTCGTCGGCCAGGTCGTCACGATGCGCGAGGCGCTGTCGTGGTTCGAGACCAAGCCGCTCTACGGCTGGCGCGTCCTGGTGCCCCGCACCAAGGAGCAGTCCGCCAGCCTGGCCGCGCGCCTGCGTGGCTTCGGCGCGCTGTCCGAGGAGGTGCCGACGATCTCGGTCGAGCCGCCCCGCAACCCGCAGCAGATGGACAAGGCCGTCCGCGGTCTCGTCGAGGGCCGCTACGAGTGGATCGCGTTCACGAGCGTCAACGCCGTCAAGGCCGTCCGCGAGAAGTTCGAGGAGTACGGGCTCGACGCCCGCGCGTTCTCGGGCCTCAAGATCGCCGCGGTCGGCGACAAGACCGCCGAGGCCATCGCCACCTGGGGCATCCGCGCCGACCTCATCCCCAGCGGTGAGCAGTCGGCCCGCGGCCTGCTCGAGGACTGGCCGCCGTACGACGACCTGCTCGACCCGATCAACCGGGTCTTCCTGCCGCGCGCCGACATCGCGACCGAGACCCTCGTGGCCGGCCTCGTCGATCTGGGCTGGGAGGTCGACGACGTCACGGCCTACCGCACCGTCCGGGCGGCGCCGCCGCCAGCGCCGACGCGCGAGGCGATCAAGACCGGCAAGTTCGACGCGGTCATGTTCACCTCGTCGTCCACGGTCCGCAACCTCGTGGGCATCGCCGGCAAGCCGCACACGTCGACGATCATCGCGTGCATCGGCCCGGCGACCGCCAAGACCGCCGAGGAGCACGGCCTTCGGGTCGACGTCCTCGCCGAGTCCCCGTCGGTCGAGGTGCTGGCCGATGCGCTCGCCGAGTTCGGTGCGACTCGCCGACTGGCGTTCCTCGACGCGGGGGAGCCGGTCACCAAGCCGTCGCAGAAGCGTCCTTCCACCCGGCGGAAGGCCTAGGTCTCGCAGATGAGCTTCCCCGCTGACCGTCCTCGTCGCCTGCGCCAGTCGCCGGCGATGAGGCGGCTGGTGCGGGAGACGCACGTCCAGCCGTCCCAGCTGGTGCTGCCGATGTTCATCGCCGAGGGCATCTCCGAGCCCCGGCCGATCGCGAGCATGCCCGGGGTCGTCCAGCACACGCGCGACACGGCCCGCAAGGCGTACGCCGAGGCCGCTGCCCTGGGGCTCGGCGGCGTCATGCTGTTCGGCGTCCCGGAGCACAAGGACGCCCAGGGGTCCGGCGCGCTCGATCCTGACGGCATCCTCAACGTCGCGCTGGCTGATGCCCGGGCCGAGGTCGGCGACGACCTGCCGATCATGTCCGATCTCTGCCTCGACGAGTTCACCGACCACGGGCACTGCGGTGTGCTCGATGCCCGGGGCCGGGTCGACAACGACGCGACGCTCGAGATCTATGCCCAGATGGGAGTCGTGCAGGCCGAGTCCGGCGCCCACGTCGTCGGGCCGAGCGGCATGATGGACGGCCAGGTCGGCGTCATCCGTGCAGCACTCGACGATGCCGGTCACGACGACACCGTGATCCTGGCGTATGCCGCGAAGTACTCCTCCGCCTTCTACGGACCCTTCCGCGAGGCCGTCGCGTCGTCACTCACGGGCGATCGCAAGGCGTACCAGCAGGACCCGGCCAATGCCCGCGACGCGATCCGCGAGGTGCTGCTCGACATCGAGGAGGGCGCCGACATCGTCATGGTCAAGCCGGCGCTGTCCTACCTCGACGTGATCGCCGACGTACGCGCGACGGTCAACGTGCCGGTCGCGGCCTACAACATCTCCGGCGAGATGGCGATGGTCGAGGCCGCCGCCGCCAACGGCTGGATCGATCGCGAGCGCACGATCGACGAGATCATCACGTCGATCCGCCGGGCCGGCGCCGACATCGTCCTGACCTACTGGGCTGCCGAGCTCGCCGCCCGGCTCCACCGTCAGTCGTAGATGACCGCGCGGCCCTGGCGTCGCAGCTCGGCGAGGCCGTCGCGCATGGCCTGCTGCTGCTCGGGGGTGTGCCCCTCCCAGTCCGTCAGCTCTCCGACGATCGTGACCGGCTCCTTCGTGCGGTAGGACCGGGTCGGGTTGCCGGGGAACTTCTTGTCCGTCACGTTCGGATCGTCTTCCAGCGGCCCCGTCGGCTCCACGATGTAGATCCGGCCGCTGCCCTCGCCCAGCGCGAGCTCGGCGCCCCAGGCCGCAGCGTCCAGCGTCTCCGAGACGTAGACGTGGTTGGCCGTCCGGCCCTCCTCGTAGTTGGAGCCGTGCCCGGGCACCAACACGTCGCCGACTGACAGGTCGGCCTTCGTCCCGTGCAGCAGCGCCCCGGACTCGTGGATCTCGAAAGGCTTCGGTCCGCTCATGTGCATCCCCCCATGGATTCGGTTGACGATCGTAGCCACAGCAGGCAAACACCGGAATGCAGAAGGCCCGGTCCTGGTGGACCGGGCCTTCTGCGAATGTCGATTGCGTCAGCTCAGCAGCGAGGTGATGCAGCTCAGCAGCTTGGTGACATCGAGGACCGAGATGCCGCTCGCGAGACACTGGACCTTGGCCTCGGCCCAGGTCAGCGTGGCCGAGCCGCCGCCACCGGTGCTGCCGGTGTCGCCGCCGCCCGTGGTGCCGCCGGTGCTACCGCCGCCGGTCAGGTCGGTGACGAGGCCATCGACCAGGCCGGTCACGCCGCCGCCGGAACCGCCGCCCGTGCCGCCGCCGGTGCCGCCACCCGTGCCTCCGCCGGTGCCGCCACCCGTGCCTCCGCCGGTGCCGCCACCCGTGCCTCCGCCGGTGCTGCCACCGGGCTTGGGCTGGTTGGCCTTGGTCTCGGCCTTCTTGGCCTTCTTGCGCTCATCGGCGCTCAGGGTCTGGTCGTTGGACGACGAGGTGAGCACGGTCGAGGTGGTGTAGCCGTTGGGCGACTGGGTGAAGTCACCCTGGGCGTAACGAGCCGAGATGGCCAGCACCAGGTCGACGTAGGAGTCGGAGTGGTTGTAGCGCTTGACCGCGGCTGCCGCACCCGCCGGCGTCGACAGGTCGTCGGAGCCTGCGCACAGGTAGACGCCGGCCGAGGTCGCGGCGTCATCGATGTCCTGCGGGTTCTTCTTGCCGTCGTTGTCGGAGTCGACCGCGACGTTCTTCCAGGTGCCGGGGATGAACTGCATCGGGCCGACAGCGCGGTCATAGACCGGGTCGTTGTCGAGCGAGCCGCTGTCCGTGTCGGAGATCTTGGCGCGGCCGTCGCGACCGTCGAGCGCGACGCCGTAGATGCCGGGAGTCGCAACGCCGTCGGCGTTGAGCGCGTTGCCGCCGGTGCGTCCGTGGTTGGACTCGACGCGGCCGATGGCTGCGACCAGGTTCCACGGGAGCTTGCACGACTTGTCGGCCTTGCCCAACAGGCTCTCGGAGCGGTGGTAGGCGTAGAGCGCTGCCGACGGGATGCCGTTGGTCGACAACGTCGACACGGTGCCGGCGAGACCCGCCTTGGGGTCGACACCGGCAGGCGTCGGCTGGACGCTCGCGGGATCCTCGAACGCCGTCGCGGGGACGGCGGGGATGTCCGACGCCGAGGTGCCGTCGGATGCAGTCGCAAGGTCTGCGCGGGTCAACGCGGCACCCCATGCTCCGACAAGAACCGCCATCGGAACCAGGGCGCTGGCCTTCTGCCAACGCGTGAGCTTGCGAGCTCCCATAAGTACGTGCCCTCCATGCTGCCGCGACAGGTGCGACATAGCGTAAACCGATGTTACTGCCAGCCGAGACGCGCCGCAAAGCAGTGAACACCTTCACAACGAGGCCGGCGGCCTCTTGGTTACGGTCTGCCGACGCCGCCGACCGACCGGAAATCCCATTGAGGACAATGGAAGGCGTGACTTCCAACCCCGCTTCGCAAGGCCTGTTCGACCGCGCCCGAGCCGTGTCGCCCGGAGGCGTCAACTCGCCGGTGCGCGCCTTCCGGGCCGTGGGCGGGACGCCGATCTTCATGCGGTCCGGCTCGGGGGCGTGGCTGACCGACGTCGACGGCAACCGGTATGTCGACCTCGTCGGGTCCTGGGGGCCCATGCTCCTGGGCCACGCACACCCCGAGGTGCTCGCCGCGGTGTCGGCTGCCGTCGGCCGCGGCACGTCGTTCGGCACGCCCAGTGAGCCCGAGGTCCTGCTCGCCGAGGAGATCGTCGGGCGTACGTCTGCTGAGTCCGTGCGGCTCGTCTCGTCGGGCACCGAGGCGACGATGTCGGCGATCCGGCTGGCGCGCGGCTTCACCGGCCGCGACAAGATCGTGAAGTTCGCCGGCTGCTATCACGGCCACGTCGACGCGCTGC
Source organism: uncultured Actinomycetota bacterium (assembly GCA_963806345.1). GTDB lineage: Bacteria > Actinomycetota > Actinomycetes > Propionibacteriales > Nocardioidaceae > Aeromicrobium. Next base: position 39,260 of record CAWDXV010000032.1, read on the forward strand.
TCGCCGAGGCCGGCTCCGGCGTCGTGACCCTCGGCCTGCCCGAGACCCCAGGTGTGCCGGCCCACGTCACGGCCGACACGATCGTGCTGCCCTACAACGACCGGCCCGCGGTCGAGGCCGCCTTCGAGGCGTACGGCGACCAGATCGCGTGCCTCATCACCGAGGCTGCGCCGGGCAACATGGGCGTCGTGCCGCCGGACCCGGGGTTCAACGGCTTCCTCGCCGAGAGCTGTGCCCGGAACGGCGCGCTGTTCATCAGCGACGAGGTCATGACGGGCTTCCGGGTCACCCGGTCGGGACACTGGGGCGTCGACGGCGAGCCCGAGGGCTGGCGGCCCGACCTGGTGACGTTCGGCAAGGTCATGGGCGGAGGCTTCCCGGCCGCCGCGTTCGGTGGCCGCCGCGACGTCATGGAGCAGCTCGCCCCGGTGGGTCCCGTCTATCAGGCCGGCACACTGTCGGGCAATCCGATCGCGACCACCGCCGGGCTCACGACATTGCGGCTCGCCGACGCCGATGCGTACGCCCGGCTCGACGACGCCTCGACGCAGCTGCAGGCACTCGTCGCCGACGCGCTCGACGCCGCCGGCGTGACGTACGCGCTGCAGAACGCCGGCAACATGTTCAGTGTCTTCTGGGGCGTCGACAAGCCGGTGACCGACTTCGCCGGCGCGCAGGCGCAGGAAGCGTGGCGCTACCGCCCGTTCTTCCACGCGATGCTCGACGCCGGCGTCTACCTCCCGCCGAGTGCGTACGAGTGCTGGTTCGTCTCGGCGGCGCACGACTCGGAGGCACTCTCTAGAATTGCCGAGGCGCTGCCGGCAGCGGCCCGCGCTGCTGCCCAAGCGACATCCGACAGCTGACAAGGACGACGACCATGACGACTCGAACCATCGTGCACCTGATGCGGCATGGCGAGGTCCACAACCCGATGGGCGTCCTCTACGGCCGCATCGCCGGCTACAACCTCTCCGAGCTCGGGCACGAGATGGCCGCCAAGGTCGCCGAGTCGCTCAAGAGCAACGACATCACGCGCCTCGTCGCATCGCCGCTGGAGCGTGCGCAGCAGACCGCCAAGCCACTGTCGGAGATCCTCAAGCTCGACATCGTGACCGACGAGCGCGTCATCGAGGCCGGCAACAAGTTCGAGGGCAAGACGTTCGGGGTCGGCGACGGTGCGCTCAAGCGCCCGCAGAACTGGTGGCACCTGCGCAACCCGCTGACGCCGTCATGGGGCGAGCCCTACAAGGAGATCGCGGCCCGCATGCGTGCCGCCGTCGACGATGCCCGTGAAGCCGCTCGCGGCCACGAGGCGGTCATCGTGTCGCACCAGCTGCCCGTCTGGACCGCCCGTCGGTCGTACGAGAAGGCGCGCTTCGCCCACGACCCGCGCAAGCGTCAGTGCTCGCTCGCGAGCCTGACGACCCTGACGTTCGACGACGACGCGTTCGTCGGCCTGACCTACAGCGAGCCGGCCGGTGACCTCATCCCCGACGCGTTGCGCAAGAAGTTCGTCGGCGGCGCCTGACCGTGCACTCACCCCACGAAACCGCTCGCGCTCTCGCGTCGCGGCTCCAGCCCGCGCCGGCGGGCGCTCACGCTTTCGCGGGGGCCCCGAGATGAACCGTGCAGGAGGCCGAAACCATCTGCTCCGCGTCACGGTGGCGATCGGGGCGCTGGTGGTCGTCGCCGCCTGCACCGGCGGCCGGGACCGGACGACCGACGGCTACGTCGGAGCTGACGGCAGCAAGAACGAGCTCGTCACGGTGGTGCCGGCGGCCGACCGCAAGCCGGCCCCGAAGCTCGAGGGCGAGGGACTCGACGGCAAGCCGCTGTCGACCGCCGACTTCGCCGGCAAGACCATCGTGATCAACCTGTGGGGTCCGTGGTGCCCGCCGTGCCGGGCCGAGGCGCCCGCGCTCAAGGAGGTGTCCGGCGAGTACGCCGACAAGGACGTGCAGTTCATCGGCATGCTCACGCGCACTCCCGACTCGTCCTCGGCGATCGCGTTCAACCGCAAGAAGGGCCTCACCTATCCGAGCTTCGCCGACGAGGGGGGCAGCCTCGAGCTCGAGTTCGTCGACTCGTTGCCGACCCAGGCGATCCCCACGACCTGGGTCATCGATGCCAAGGGCCGGGTCGCCGCCCGCATCATGGATCCCAAGCTGCGCGCCTCGACCCTTGCCGGCGTCATTGACGACGTGCAGAAGAGCACCTCGTGACGGACTGGTTCGAGGACACCGTCTACTCCGGCAACCTGCTCCTCGCGGTTCCCGTTGCGGTCCTGGCGGGGCTCGTGTCGTTCTTCTCCCCGTGCGTCCTGCCCCTTCTGCCGGGCTACCTGTCGTACGTCTCTGGGGTCGCTGCCCAGGACCTCGCGACGGCGCGGCGCGGACGGCTGCTGGCCGGGTCGTTGCTGTTCGTCCTCGGCTTCAGCACGGTGTTCGTGCTGGGTGGGGCGCTGTTCGGCTCGGTGGGGCTGCGTCTCCAGCAGCACCAGCACACGCTGTCGATCATCACCGGCATCCTCGTCATCGTCATGGGGCTGGTCTTCATCGGCCTGGTCCCGCTCATGCAGCGTGAGGCCCGGGTGCACGCGGTGCCCACCGTCGGGCTCGCCATCGCACCGGTTCTGGGCGTGTTCTTCGGGCTCGGCTGGACGCCTTGCATCGGCCCGACGCTCACCGCGGTGCTGAGCCTGTCGTTCGCGGCCGACGACGCCTCGGCGGCTCGGGGCGCGTTCCTCACGTTCGTCTACTGCCTCGGCCTCGGCATCCCGTTCGTGCTCGCGGCCCTCGGCTTCGGCAAGTTCATGCGTACGGTCTCGTGGTTCAAGCGGCACCAGCGCGGCGTCTCGATCGCCGGCGGCGTGCTGCTCATCGCGGTCGGCGTCATGCTCGTGACCGGGCGCTGGGACGACCTCGTCGGCGAGATGCAGACGTGGGTCACCGGATTCGAGGCGCCGGTATGAGCACCAACGCGGTGAGTGAGCTGGGGCGCCGGGAGTTCACCCGGTGGTTCTGGCGTCAGCTGACCTCGATGCGTACGGCGCTGTTCCTCCTGCTCATGCTGGCGATCGCCGCGGTGCCCGGTTCGCTCGTGCCGCAGCGCGGGGTCGATGCGCGGGCCGTCGAGGCGTACTTCCTCGACCACCCCAAGAGCGCGCCGACGCTCGACAAGCTCGGCTTCTTCAGCGTCTACACGTCGCCGTGGTTCAGCGCGGTCTACCTGCTCCTGATGATCTCGCTGATCGGCTGCATCGTCCCGCGGTCGTTCGTCTACCTCAGGGCCCTGCGCGCCCGGCCGCCCAAGGCCCCGCGCAACTTCTCACGACTGCCCGCCTCGGCATCGTTCGAGACGTCCGCGAGTGTCGACGAGGTCGTCGCAGCCGGTCGCCGGACTCTTGGCCGGGCCCGCGTCGACGTGGCCGAGGGCGAGCCCGGCACGGCCGAGGTGAGTGCCGAGCGCGGCTTCCTGCGCGAGGCCGGCAACCTGGTGTTCCACATCAGCGTCGTGGTGGTGCTGGTCGGCGTCGCCGTCGGCACCTTGTTCGGCTATCGCGGCTCGGCGATCGTGACGGAGGGGCAGGGCTTCTCCAACTCCCTGACGCAGTACGACGAGTTCGGCTCCGGCTCGCTGTTCAAGGCCGACCAGCTGCCGCCGTTCTCCCTCAAGCTCGACACGTTCACCGCCAAGTTCCAGCCGCTCGGCAGCCAGCAGGCCGGCGCGCCGCGGCTGTTCCGGGCCCAGGGGACCTACACCGCCAAGCCCGGCGCCGGCGAGCGTACGTTCGACATCACCGTCAATCACCCGCTCGAGATCAACGGCACGTCGGTGTTCCTCGTCGGCCAGGGCTACGCGCCGGTGCTCAAGGTCACCGACGCCAACGGCGATGTCGTGTTCAACGAGGCCGTGCCGTTCCTGCCGAACGACCCGTCGTACACGTCCACCGGGGTCGTCAAGGTGCCCGATGCCGAGCCGGAGCAGCTGGGCTTCCAAGGGTTCTTCCTGCCGACTGCCGCCAGCGGAGCCAACGGCGCGTCGATCTCGGTCTACCCCGCTGCCGCCAACCCGCTGCTCGGCCTGTTCGTGTGGCACGGTGACCTCGGCCTCGACGGCGGCACACCGCAGTCGGTCTACATCCTCGACAAGTCGAAGATGAAGCAGTACATGAACGGCGACAAGGGCTACCGCGTGAGCCTGCAGCCGGGCCAGTCGCAGAAGCTGCCCAACGGCGGCACGATCGAGTTCGCCGGCCTCAAGCAGTTCGCCCGGTTCCAGATCAGCTCGTCGCCGGGTGTGCAGGTGCCGCTGATCGGCATCATCGCCGGCCTGCTGGGGCTCGTCACGTCGCTGACGATCAAGCCGCGCAGGACCTGGATCAGGGCCCGTCGCGACGGTTCACGTACCGTGGTGGACGTCGCCGTGCTCGATCGCGTCCCCCGTGACGACCTGCCGGCCGACCTGGACGACTTCCTCGAGCGGTTCCGCGAAGAGCTCGGAGAGACAGAGGAGAAAACATCATGACTGCCGCGCAATATGAGCAGTTCTCCAACTACGCCGTCGCGTCGGCCACCGGCATCCTCGCCCTTGCGTTCGTGGCGTACGTCGCCCAGTGGGGATTCGCCCGCAAGATCGCGCCCGACCGTGAGCTGGTGACGTCGGGCGCTGCCGTTGACGCGCCGCCGACCGCCGAGGAGACCGCCTCGGAGCGCAGCGACGTCGCCGGTGGCATCGGCTTCTCGCTCACAGGTCTCGCCTGGCTCGTCCTGCTGGCCGGCGTCATCGCGCGCGGGCTCTCGGCCGAGCGCGTGCCGTGGGGCAACATGTACGAGTTCGGCTGCGCCGCGACGCTGATGGCCCTCACGGCGTACATCGTGCTGGTCCGCATGTGGGCGATCGAGTGGGTGGGGCCGATCATCACGGGCTTCGGCACCGTCGTGCTGGGCCTGTCGGCGCTCGTGTTCGTGCCGCCCGGCCCGCTCGTGCCCGCCCTGCACTCGTACTGGCTCGTGATCCACGTGCTCGGTGCCATGATCGCGGGCTCGGCGTTCCTCGTCGGCGCCGCGGCGTCGGTGCTCTATCTCGTCAAGGCGCGCGCCGAGCGTACGACTGCTGAGGAGGATCGCGTCGGCTTCCTGTGGCGCATCCCGCCGTCGGCCAAGATCGACCAGGTCGCCTACCGCGTGCACGCCTTCGCGTTCCCGATCTGGACCTTCGCGGCGCTGATCGCCGGGCCGATCTGGGCGCAGTATGCGTGGGGCCGCTACTGGGGCTGGGACCCCAAGGAGGTCTGGGCCTTCATCACCTGGGTCGTCTATGCCGGCTACCTCCACGCCCGCGCCACCGCCGGCTGGAAGGGCAAGGCCGCCGCGATCATCGCGCTGATCGGGTTCGCGACGTTCGTCTTCAACTTCGTCGGCATCAACCTGTTCGTCTCCGGCATGCACTCGTACGCGAAGTAGGCCGCGGGTGGTTTGTCGGTTTCCCATGAGGCCTCCCGTTGTTGTCACGCACCAAGGGTTGCAACACGAGGTGGGTGACAACGACGCTTGGTGAGTGATCAGCTCAGCGGTATGACGACGCGGCCACGGCCGTACAGCCGGCGGGACTGCTCGATCTGCGCGGCCACTCGCCGCGCGGTCCGCCGTTCGCGTTCAGGGTCGATGTCACGCCAGGTCCACCGGCTCATGCCAAGCAGCTGGGAGCGCATCGCATCCTCTCGGCGCTTCTCCTCGAACGCGACCTGTTGCGGAGTGCGGAAGTCACCCGGGACGCCGCCGTACTTGATCAGGCCGTCGAACTCGCCGAGATGGTGGTACTCGAGCCAGCCGAAGTCGCTGTAGCCGATCAGCTGACCGTCAGCGTCGTAGACGGCCACCTGAAGCTGAGGCACGGGCAGTCCTTCGCGACGAAACAGATAACGCGATCTGGACTCTCCCGGTGATTCGGAACGCCCGTCGGCGAGTGTGAGCGCATACCGGGCACGGCGGGCACCCTGCCAGTTCCAGCAACGGCTGGTCAGCTCGAACAGCTCCTGCGCGGTGACGACTCCTTGGTGCAGACCCGAGTCCATCACCACGATCGCTGACTCGACCGACCCGACTGTGCTGGCCTCGAAGACGGCACGCGACGGCTTCATGATGAGGATTCCGTTGACCTCCTCGATGTCGTGGTCGGCGGTGACGTGGCCCACGTGATGCGAGATGCCGTGCTCGTTGCGTCCTGCGGAACCGTCGAGCCGGGTGACGTGGACCTTGTCGAGCGGGTGCCCGTACATCGCGAGGCCGTGCACGGCGCACGCCGACTGATGACTGACAGCCACAGCGGGCCCCAACTTGTCGGCGACTGACCGGACCAGGACGACGTGCTGCTGCTCGACTGTGAGATTCGCGTGCTCGGTCGCGTAGACGTACACGCCGTGCCTGATCCGCTTCAACAACCCGGCGCGGACCGCCGCCCGCAGGTCACGATCGGTGTAGCCGCTGTCGAGAAACTCGCCACGGGTGAAGTAGCCACGGTCAGAATGGATGAGGTCGTCGAAGGAGGACATGCCTCATGTTGTGTTCGCGCCGGCGTACATGTCCGCGGACGGCCCCGGCCTGTGGAAGACCGCGACGTGTCGAAGGTCTGTGGATCGGCGACACGCCTCGAGCGTTCTTGTCACCCACCTCGCGTTGCAACCCTTGGTGGGTGAGAAAGACCCGAGGCCTCATGGGAAACCGACAACCCGTCCCATAGGGTCGTAGGCATGGGGGCAGAGATCACGGCCGAGGGCCTCGTCATGACGTACGGGGACGTGCGCGCGGTCGACGGCGTCAGCTTCACGGTGGCGTCGGGGGAGTTCTTCGGACTGCTCGGGCCCAACGGTGCAGGCAAGACCACAACGCTGGAGATGGTCGAAGGGCTGCGCAAGCCGCAGGCCGGTTCGGTACGCATCGACGACCACGTGCCGTCCAAGCGTGAGCCCGAGCTCCAACGGCGCATGGGCGTCCAGCTCCAGGCGTCGTCGTTCTTCGAGCGGCTCACCGCCCGGGAGCAGCTGGACACGTTCGGCGCCCTCTACGGCGTCGCCGCAGGGCGTACCGACGAGATGCTCGAGCAGGTCGGCCTCGTCGACAAGGCCGACGACCGCACCGAGGATCTGTCCGGCGGGCAGAAGCAACGGCTGTCGATCGCCTGCGCGCTGATCCACGACCCCGACGTCGTGTTCCTCGACGAGCCGACCGCCGCACTCGACCCGCAGGCCCGGCGCAACCTGTGGGACGTGCTGCGCAGCATCAACGACTCGGGCCGCACCGTCATCTTGACGACGCACTACATGGACGAGGCCGAGGCGCTGTGCGACCGCGTCGCGATCATGGACGCCGGGAAGATCCTCGAGCTCGACACCCCCGCTGCGCTCGTACGCGGCCTCGACGCCCCAGTACGCATCAGCGTCGCGCCGGGCACGCTCGATGCCGAGGCGGCACGGGCGGTCGCCGGCTCCGACGACGTCGCCGACGAGGAGTCGGGTCTCACGATCACGACGCGAGACCCCGCCCGGATCCTCACCGAGCTCGCCCATCGCGATGCCCTGGACGGGCTCAGCGTCAAGGGTGCCTCGCTCGAGGACGTCTTCCTCGACCTCACGGGCCGGGAGTACCGCGCATGACTTCACCCCGGATGACGGCGTTCAAGAGCCTCGCCGTGGCGATGCTCAAGGGATTCTTCCGCGACAAGATGGCGGTCTTCTTCGCGGTGATCTTCCCGCTGATGTTCCTGGCGCTGTTCGGTGGCCTGCTGGGCGACTCGGGCGGTTCCAAGATCGACGTCGAGCAGGTCGGCAAGGTGTCGGTGCTCGACGACGCACCCAAGGAGGTCCGGGCCTACCTCAAGGAGAGCCTCGACATCCACCGCACGAGCGACGAGAAGGCGGCGATCCGCAAGGTCCGCAAGGGCGACGCCGACGCCATGATCACGCAGCGTGGAGACACGCTCGTCGTACGCTTCTCGCAGGCCGACCAGGTCAAGGCGGCGACGGTGCAGGGCACGTTCCAGGGCATCGTCCAGTCGGCCAACATCGCGGTCACCGGGCAGCAGCCGAAGTTCGCCCTCGAGGCGGATCAGGTCGAGGACGACTCGTTGTCGACGATCCAGTTCTTCACCCCGGGGCTGATGGGCTGGGCGATCGCCTCCGGTGCGACGTTCGGAGCCGCCACCAACCTCGTCGTCTGGCGCAAGAACGGGTTGCTCCGCCGCCTGCGCCTGGCGCCGGTCCCGACGTGGGCCGTCGTCCTGGCCCGCATCGCGGTCAGCGTTGCGATCGCCGCGGTCCAGGCCGCGATCTTCATCGGTGTCGGCGTGGGTCTCTTCGGTCTGCAGCTCACCGGCTCGTGGCCCATGATCATCCCGCTGCTGACTGCCGGCACGCTGTCGTTCATGGCGATCGGGCTGCTCGCCGGCGCGGTGGCCAAGAGCGAGGAGGCGGCGGTCGGCATCGCCAACTTCGTCGTGCTGCCGATGGCGTTCCTGTCAGGCTCGTTCTTCCCGCTCGACGGCGCCCCCGGGTGGGTCACGGCGGTCAGCGAGATCTTGCCGCTCAAGCATCTCAACGAGGGCATGCTCGACACGATGGTGCGCGGTGAGGGCCCGGGCGCGGCGCTGCTGCCGATCGGGATCCTGCTCGGCTTCGCCGTGGTCGTCTCCGCCGTCGCAAGCCGGGTCTTCCGCTGGGACGACTGACCTCAGAGACCGCGCAGGTAGTCGGGGTCGTCGTCGGGGCCCCTCGGGCCCGGGTCAGGGCGTTGCGGCTTCGGCCGGCTGCCGCCCGGCGCCGATCGCTCGCGGCCGAGGAGCAGCCACAGCAGCGGGCCGATGGCGATCAGCAGGATCACCACGAACCAGATGGGCTTGGGTATGTAGCGGACCCGCTCCCGGGGCGTCGCGACGAGGTCGAACAATGCGTAGACGAACAGGGCCAGACTGATGACGATCAGTACGAACTTGCCCATGCGTCAACCGTACCGGTGGCACCGCAACCGGCTCCCGCGCCGATGTCGCGAGCGATTAGGCTGCGGACATGAAGGCTTTCTGGACCTACACGCTCGCCCGCCTCGCCGTGTTCGCGGTGACGTTCGGTGTGGTCTGGCTGATCGCGTCGATCTGGGTCGAGTGGGGCAACCTCACGTCGCTCCTGGTCCTGCTGATCTCGCTCGTGCTCTCGTCGGTCATCTCGATCTTCGCGCTCTCCGGACTGCGCGACAACCTCGCCCAGAACGTCCAGGAGCGGGCCGCGCGCATGACGCAACGCATCGAGGAGTCGCGCAATGCCGAAGACGTCGACTGAGAGCCGTGCCTGGATCGCCGAGGCCATCCGGCGGGTCGACGCCGACGCCAACCGCAGCGCCGACACGCACCTGCACGTGCTGCCGATCCCGGTGCCGGGCATCGACCTCTATCTCAAGGACGAGTCGGTGCACCCCACCGGCAGCCTCAAGCACCGCCTCGCCCGGTCCTTGTTCCTGTACGCCCTGTGCAACGGCTGGCTCAAGCCCGAGACGACCGTCATCGAGGCGTCGAGCGGCTCCACTGCGGTCAGCGAGGCGTACTTCGCCCGTCTCGTCGGGCTGCCGTTCGTCGCGGTCATGCCGGCCACGACGAGCCCGGAGAAGATCGACCTGATCGAGTTCTACGGCGGGCAGTGCCACCTGGTCGACGACCCCGGCACGGTCTACGACGTGGCCCAGCAGCTCGCGAGCGAGTGCGGCGGCCACTACATGGACCAGTTCACGTTCGCAGAGCGGGCCACGGACTGGCGGGGCAACAACAACATCGCCGAGTCGATCTTCGAGCAGCTGGCCGCCGAGCCGCACCCCTGTCCAAGTCTCATCGTGGTGGGCGCCGGCACCGGCGGGACGTCGGCAACGATCGGGCGGTTCGTCCGCTATCGACGGCACGACACCCGGGTCGTGGTGGCCGACCCCGAGAACTCCGCGTTCTTCGGCGGGTGGGAGGCCGACCGGTCCGACGTGACGACGAGCCAGCCGTCCCGCATCGAGGGCATCGGCCGTATGCGGGTCGAGAAGTCGTTCGTCGGGGGAGTCATCGACGACATGGTCCACGTGCCCGATGCCGCCTCGATCGCGGCGATGCGCTGGGTGTCCGACATCCTCGGGAGACGCGTCGGCGGCTCGACCGGCACCAACGTGTGGGCGTCGCTCCAGCTCATCACCGAGATGCGCGGCGAGGGCGAGACCGGCAGCGTCGTGACGCTGCTGTGCGACGGCGGCGAGCGCTACGGCCACACCTACTACGACGACGCGTGGCTCGAGTCCAAGGGCCTCGACATCACGCCGTACGCCGCTGCACTCGCCGAGTTCGACAAGACCGGAGTGCTGCCGGCAGTGTCGGTTTCCCATGAGGCCTAGGGAAACGTTCACGCACCAAGGGATCTGGTCAGACTCACCAAGCGTTCCTGTCACGCACCACCTGTTGTAACCCTTGGTGGGTGACAGGAGCGGGAGGCCTCATGGGAAACCGTCAACCCGGGCTTACGGGGTCACGGGAATGATCTCGGCCGACAGCAGGACGCCGTCGTCGATCACGAGCCGGCCCATCGTGCCGTGGGGCTGACGGCGCTTGTCGGTCGGCGAGCCGGGGTTGAACAGGCGCTGGCCCTCCTGCTCGGTGTCCCACGGGATGTGCGAGTGGCCGAACACGACGAGGTCGGCGTCGGGGAACCGGCCGCGCATACGGGCGGCACGACCGATCTTGTCGCCGCTGATGTGGATCATCGCGACCTTGAGTCCGTCGAGGTCGAGCTCGAGGGTCTCCGGCGCGCCCCACGCGGCGACGTCAGGTCCGTCGTTGTTGCCGAGCACGACGTGCACCGGGGCGTACGCGGCGAGCTCGTCGAGGACGCCAGGCGTGCACACGTCGCCGGCGTGCAGGATGACGTCGACGTCGGTCAGCTGCTCGGCGACGGCCGGCGGCATGGACTTCCAGAAGCGCGGCGCATGGGTGTCGGCCAGCACCGCGACGCGCAGCACGTCAGGCCCCGATGAACAGCCCGAGAGCGAGCCCGACGGCGTACACGAGCTCGGCCAGGCCGGTGTCGCGGAGCACCGGGATCAGGGCCATGCCCTTGGCGCCCGACGCGACGACCTGGCGGGCGCGTACGGCGAGGGGAACCATCGCGAGGCCCAGCAGGGCCCAGAGCGTGAACACCGACGCCCACACCAGCGCGCCGATCGCGACGAGCAGAAGGAACGCGTAGAACCGGCGCGTCCACGTGTCACCCAGCACGACCGCCAGGGTCTTCTTGCCGGTCACAGAGTCGGTCGGGATGTCACGCAGGTTGTTGGCGACCAGGAGCGCGCAGGCCAGTGAGCCGACGCCGATCGCACACGCGCCCGCGAGCCAGGTGAACTCGCCGATCTGCGCGTACGCCGTGCCGAGCACCGCGACGAGGCCGAAGAACACGAACACACTGACCTCGCCGAGGGCCCGGTAGCCGTACGGCGCAGGCCCGCCCGTGTACGTCCACGCCGCTCCGATCGCGGCGACGCCGACCAGCAGGAGCCACCAGCTCGACGTCGCGGCGAGTGCGAAGCCGAAGGCGCCGCCGAGGGCGAGGAACAGCAACGCCGCTCGCTTGACCTTGCCCGCGGGCACGAGGCCGGAGCCGACGAGTCGCAGTGGGCCGACGCGGTCGCTGTCGGTGCCCTTGATGCCGTCGGAGTAGTCGTTGGCGTAGTTGACGCCGATCTGCAGCGAGAGCGAGACCCCGAGCGCGAGCAGGGCCTTCCACCAGACGAACGCGTCGGCGTAGGCAGCGGCACCGGTGCCGGCCAGGACCGGAGCGACGGCGGCCGGGAGGGTGCGGGGGCGGGCGCCGGCGACCCAGAGCTGGGTGGGCGAGAGGCTGGGGGTGGTCACGAACGACCAGTCTGCCACTTGACAGTCTGTCAACGTCGAGTTGACGCGATTGGGTCGTCAAGTTAGCGTTGACATCATGACGATCGACGACGAGGAGTTCTCCGGCCTGATCGGCCGCGCCATCGCCCGACTCGATCCGACGATCGAGCGCCGCCTCGAGAGCGAGGCCCAGGCGCACCTCGATCTGGTCGTGCTGACCCACCGTACGCACGAGGAGGCCGGTCGCCTGTTGCGCTCCGCCGTGACGTCGGCGCGCGCCGCCGGATGGAGCTGGGAGGCGATCGGCTCAGCCCTGGGCATGAGCCGGCAGGCAGCACAGCAGCGCTTCGGACATCGCCCCCAGCCGATCCCCGGCACCGCCGAGCACCGTCAGCTCGTCGGCCTGACCGCGTTCAACGAGATCGACGTGCTCAATGCCTGGGGACGTCACGGCTGGCACTCGATCGGCTACGGTCCGCTGTTCCACGACGTCGAGAAGTCGCCCGTGCAGTGGGAGCACAAGCGCGCCGTCGTCGGCAGCCGCCGGGCCAAGGACCTCGAGGCCAAGGGCTGGGAGCGCATCGGCACGATGTGGTTCCCGTGGACGTACCTCAAGCGGCCCCTCGACGCCCCGGCCGAGCCCGGCGAGCCGGCATGAGCCCCAGCCTGCGACCCGTCGCAGGGACGCCCCGCGAGGTGTTCGCCCTCGTCGAGGCGTGGGTGCGCGACGGGGGTGAGCCGATCGTGATCCGTACGTCCGGCAGCACCGGCGAGCCCAAGGACGTCGTGCTGTCACACCGTGCGGTGCTCGCCTCGGCGCACGCGAGCCTCGACCGCCTCGGCGGCCCGGGCGGCTGGCTGCAGGCCATGCCGGTCACGGGCGTCGGCGGCCTGCAGGTGCTCGTACGCTCTGCGGTCGCCGGGCTCGAGCCCACGTACGCCGATGAGCACGCGTCGCTGGCGGCGGCGATCGCCGCGGTGCCGGGCGAGCGACGGTATGCCTCGCTCGTGCCGACCCAGGCGCACCGGCTCGTGGAGTCGGGCGACGTCGGGGTGCTCGCGGATCTCGACGCGGTGCTGATCGGCGGAGCGGCAGTGCCGCCCGACCTGCTCGACGCGTTGCGGTCGGCCGGCGTGCGGGTCGTGCGGACGTACGGGATGAGCGAGACCTGTGGGGGCTGCGTGTACGACGGCGTCCCGCTCGACGGTGTGCAGATGCGCATCGACGACTCGGGCCAGGTGCAGCTCGCCGGTCCGATGCTGTTCGACGGCTATGCCGACGCCGAGGCGACCGCACAGGTGCTGCGCGACGGCTGGTTCGCGACGGCGGACCTCGGCGAGATCGACGCCGACGGCCGGTTGCGCGTCACGGGGCGCACCGACGACGTCGTGATCAGCGGCGGGGTCAACGTGCCGCTGCCGGCCGTGACGGCGGCCCTGCGAACGTACGACGGTGTGCGTGATGCGGTGGCGATCGGCGTGCCGGACGAGGAGTGGGGGTCGCGGGTCGTCGCGTTCCTCGTGCCCGATGACGCGGTGTGCCTCGACGGGCTGCGCCTCGACGAGCTGCGCGACGGCGTCGAGGAGGCCGGGTTGCCGAGGGCATGGGCGCCACGAGAGGTCGTCCTGCTCGACGCGCTGCCGCTCCTGCCCGGAGGCAAGCTGGACCGGCAAGCCTTGAGGCGTGGGCGCTAGGCCACGGCGCGCGGCGATGGCCTCGTCGATCGGGTGCTCGCCGCTGACGAGCTCCCACTGGCGGTTGATCGTCGCCGGCTCGTCGAGCACAGCGGCGATGACGGCCGCGACGTCGGCACGGGGCACCTGCCCGCGCTCGACGGTCTCGGCCAGCTCGACGTGCCCGGTCGGCTCGTCGTCGGTCAAGCCGCCGGGCCGGATGATCGTCCAGTCCAGGTCGCTGCCGCGCAGGGCGATGTCGGCGTCGCGCTTGGCCTCGACGTACGCCGTCCAGACGTCGCCGGCATCGGCGTCGATCGGCTGGTCGACGCCGATCGCCGAGACCTGCACGAACCTGGAGATCCCCGCCTTGCGCGCACCTTCGATCGACTTGAGCGAGCCCTCGAGGTCGACGGTCCGCTTGCGCTCGATGTTGCCGTCCGGACCGCCACCGGCGGCGAACACGACGGCCTCCGCGCCGCTGAACGCCGACGCGAACGCGTCAGCGTCGTCCTGCTCGATGTCGAGGATGCCGACCTCGGCGCCGAGTCCCTCGAGCTCGGCCGTGTAGTCGGGGTTGCGGACGAGCGCCACGGGCTGGTGTCCGGCGGCGGCGAGGATCGGGATGAGGAGGCGCGCGATCTTGCCGTGGCCTCCGACGATGGCGATTCGAGTCATGCCTCCACCTCCAAGAAGAACCCACGATATGGAGGTGTCGGCATGATGCCTGTCTGATTCACTCGCTGGCGCTCGCTCATGTCTCGACAGTACGGCGGCGGGGCTAGGGTTCAAGTCGTGCAGCTTCGTACGTACGCCATCGCGATGCCCACGCGGTTCCGCGGCATCGACCGGCGCGAGGGGATGCTCGTCGAGGGGCCCGCCGGCTGGGCCGAGTTCAGCCCGTTCCTCGACTACGACGCCCGCGAGAGCGCGCCCTGGCTCGCCGCGGCCCTCGACTCGGCAGCCCACGAGTGGCCCGCGCCCGTACGTTCGGAGGTCGCGGTCAACTGCACCGTCCCGGCAGTCGGCCCAGATCAGGCGGCCGACATCGTGCGCCGCAGCGGCTGCTCGACCGCCAAGGTCAAGGTCGCCGAGAAGGGGCAGACCCGCGCCGACGACATCGAGCGCGTCGAGGCCGTGCGCGACGCGATCGGGCCCCAAGGCAGTGTCCGCGTCGACGCCAACGGCGGCTGGTCCGTCGACGAGGCGATCAGCGCGATCGCGGCCCTCAACCTCGCCGCCCGCGGGCTGGAGTACGTCGAGCAGCCCTGTGCGTCCGTCGAGGACCTCGCCGCCGTACGCCGCAAGGTCGGCGTGCCGATCGCGGCCGACGAGTCGATCCGCCGCGCCGACGACCCGTTCCGCGTCGTCGAGCTCGAGGCTGCCGACATCGCCGTGCTCAAGGTCGCGCCGCTCGGCGGCGTGCATGCGTGCCTGCGGATCGCCGAGCAGATCGGCCTGCCGGTCGTGGTCTCCAGCGCCGTCGAGACCTCGATCGGACTTGCCGCCGGCCTGGCGCTCGCCGCGGCCCTGCCCGAGCTGCCGTACGCCTGCGGCCTCGCCACCACGTCACTGCTGGCCGGCGACGTCGTCGCCGAGCCGCTCAGGCCCGTCGACGGATTCCTTCCCGTCGGGCGCCAGGTCCTCGACCCCGCGGCGTACGACTCGGTGGCCGCCGACGGCGAGACCGACGCCCGCTGGCAGGCGCGCCTGTCGGCCGTACGGGCGGTGCTGGCATGACGAACGAGCAGCGTGCCGTCGGGGTCGCCAGGCGATTCGTGATGCAGCTCCTGACGTGTCATGTCACGGACGCGGTGCTGTCGCCTGGATCGCGGTCGGGTCCACTCGCGCTGGCGCTGGCCGCAGCCGACGAGCAGGGACTCATCCGCCTGCACGTCCGCGTCGACGAGCGCGAGGCCGGCTTCCTGGCCCTCGGCCTGGCCAAGGCGGCGCGCCGCCTCGTACCGGTCGTCACCACGTCGGGCACTGCGGTCGCCAATCTCCATCCCGCGATGCTCGAGGCCAGGCACGCAGGCGTCGAGGTCCTCGCGGTCACTGCCGACCGGCCGGCGCGGCTGCGTGGCACCGGCGCCAACCAGACGACCGACCAGCGCGAGATCTTCCCCGGAGTTCCGTTCATCGAGCGGGTCAACCAGATCCACGGCGGCCCTGCTCACCTCAACCTGGAGCTCGACGAGCCGCTCGTCGAGCCGATCGACTGGGACTTCCCGGTGACCGGTTCGTTGGGTCGCGCCCGGGAGGAACCGCAGCCGCTCATCCTCCAGACGGGTCCTCGCACCGTCGTCGTCGCCGGAGACGATGCGAAGCAGCCGGCCCGGGTGCTCGCACGCGACGCCGGCTGGCCGCTGCTCGCCGAGCCCAGCTCGGGCTCGCGCAACGGCGAGGCACTCATCGCATACCGGATGCTGCTGCAGCACTCGCCGCTCGCCGAGCAGATCGAGCGGGTCGTGAGCTTCGGGCATGCCACCCTCTCCCGGCCGGTCACGCGACTTCTGGCCCGCTCCGACATCGAGATCGTGCACGTCGGCACGCAGGAGACGTTCCCGGTGCCGGCCGGCCCCAACGTCCGGTTCGCCGAGGTCGTCGAGCATGCAGGTGAGCCGGACTCGACCTGGCTCGACGAGTGGAAGGCCGCCGACGCCAAGGCGACCGCGGCGATCGACGACGAGCTGGACGGCACCACCCCCTACGACGTCGCGCGCACGATCAACGCGGCAGTGCCGCCGGAAGGTCTGCTGTTCATCGGCTCGTCCAGTCCCATCCGCGACCTCGACCTCGTCGCTCGCCCCTACACGGTCGGCGAGCGGCGCCTGATCATCGCCAACCGCGGGCTCGCCGGCATCGACGGCGTGCTGTCGAGTGCGATCGGCGCAGCCCTCGCGCGTACGTCCAGCCGCTCGATCGCGTATGTCGGCGACCTGACATTCCTGCACGGCAGCAACGGCCTGCTGATCGGACCCCGTGAGCCTCGGCCGGACCTGACGATCGTGGTGGTCAACGACGACGGCGGCAGCATCTTCTCGACACTCGAGCAGGGCGCGCCGGAGTATGCCGCGACGTTCGAGCGGGTCTATGCGACGCCGACGGGCGCCGACATCGCGGCCCTCTGCGCGGCGTACGGCGTGCCACACCGTCGCGTCGCTCCGGCCGACCTTGCCGCCGCACTAGGGGATGACGTGCCCGGGATCCGGGTCATCGAGGTGCCGATCGACCGGTCCGGCCGCCGCGACCTGACCGCCAGGATCGGCGCCGCCGTCAAGGCCGTTCTGCAACCATGACAGTGGTTGTGTCATCGACATACCCGCAGTAGGTTGTGTCTCACGTCACGGCCGCTGAAAGGGAGTCATGGGCGACGACAGCTACGACTACATCGTCATCGGATCCGGCAGTGCAGGCGGCGTCGTCGCGGCACGGTTGAGCGAGGATCCCTCCGTGTCCGTCCTCCTGCTGGAGGCCGGACCCGCCGACGATGACGACATGATCCACCTGCCGGCGGGCTTCTCGGCGCTGTTCAAGACGAAGTGGGACTGGGGCTACCAGACGACCCCGCAGAAGCAGCTGGGCGGCCGGCGCGCCGACTGGCCGCGCATGAAGGCGCTCGGCGGCTGCTCGTCGATGAACGCGATGATCTACATCCGCGGCAACCGGGCCGACTACGACGAGTGGCGCGACGCGTACGGCGCGACGGGCTGGGGCTACGACGACGTCCTGCCCTACTTCAAGAAGTCCGAGGGCAACACGCGGCTCGATGGCGAGTTCCACGGCACTGACGGTCCGCTGCACGTCGAGGACCGCCGCTACACCCATGAGCTCAGCCACGCGTTCGTCGAGTCGGCGGTCTCCGCTGGCTTCAAGCACACCGAGGACTTCAACGGCGCCGAGCAGGAGGGTGCGGGTCTCTACCAGGTGACCTGCAAGAAGGGTCGCCGCTGGTCGGTCGCCGATGCGTACATCCACCCGGCCGCCAAGCGGTCCAACCTGACGGTGCTGACCGAGGCGTTCGTGGCACGGATCGAGCTGGAGGGCACGCGCGCGACCGGCGTGACCTACCGCCGCGGCGGTGTCACACACACGGCACGCGCCAACGCCGAGATCGTGCTGTCGGCCGGCGCGATCGCCAGCCCGCAGATGCTGATGCTGTCCGGCATCGGCCCGGGCGCGCACCTGCGCGAGCACGGCATCGACGTACGCGTCGACCTGCCCGGAGTGGGCCAGAACATGCAGGACCACCCGATCGCCGGGGCGCTGTTCTACACCAAGGACACGACCGACCTCGCCGAGTTCCTCAGCCTCGGCAACGTGCTCAAGGCGCAGGCGGCCGGGCGCGGGCCCCTGAGCTCCAACGTCGCCGAGGCCGGTGGCTTCTTCCGCTCACGCGACGACCTCGCGGCGCCCGACCTGCAGTTCCACGTGCTCCCGGCCGGGTTCTACGACAACGGCCTGCACGAGCCCGTACGCCGCGGGCTGACGGTCGCCTCGACCCTCGTGCGCGTCGAGAGCAAGGGCCACATCAAGCTGCGATCGGCCGACCCGACCTGGCACCCCGAGATCGAGCCCAACTACTACGACGACGGCGCCGACCTCGACGCGATGCTGGAAGGCTTCCGCCGGCTGTTCGAGGTCGTCAGCCAGGGCCCGCTCGCCAAGCTCATCGCCGAGCCGTGGGAGCCGGCGACCCGCAATCCCACGACCGACGACTTCATCGGCACGATCAAGCGCCTCGGCCAGACGGTCTATCACCCGGTCGCGACCTGTGCGATGGGCACGATCGAGGGCAGCGTCGTCGGTCCCGACCTCAGGGTTCACGGGGTCGAGGGCCTGCGCGTCGCCGACGCCTCCGTCATGCCACGCGTACCCCGTGGCAACACCAACGCACCTGCCATCATGGTCGGCGAGAAGGCCGCCGACCTCATCAAGGAGTCACGATGACCGCAACGCTGGAGCCCACCGTCGAGAGCGGCACGACGCCGACCTTCGAGTCGCTCAACCCGGCCAACGGCGATGTCGTCGGCACCTATCCCGTCCAGGGCAGGACCGAGGTCGACGCCGCCGTGGCGCGCGCCCGTGAGGCGGCCGAGTGGTGGGCCGGCCTGTCGTTCAAGGAGCGCGGCGACTACCTGCTGACCTGGCGCAGCGTCATCACCCGCCGCATCGCGCAGCTCGCCGAGCTGTCGCACCGTGAGACCGGCAAGCCGCACGGCGACGCGCAGCTCGAGATCATCATTGCGATCGACCACATCGCGTGGGTCGCCAAGCACGCCAAGAAGATCCTCGGGCCCCAGAAGGTCTCGCCGGGCCTGCTCATGGCCAACCAGGCGGCGTCCGTCGAGTACCACCCGCTCGGCGTCGTCGGCGTCATCGGTCCGTGGAACTACCCGGTCTTCACCCCGATGGGCTCCATCGCGTACGCCCTCGCCGCCGGCAACTCCGTCGTCTTCAAGCCCAGCGAGTACACCCCCGGCGTCGGCCAGTGGCTCGCCGACACATTCACCGAGGTCGTCCACGGCCGTCCGGTGCTGCAGGTCGTCACGGGGCTGGGCGAGACCGGCAACGCCCTGTGCACCGCCGACATCGACAAGCTGGCGTTCACGGGATCGGGTCCGACCGGCAAGAAGGTCATGGCGGCGTGCGCCGAGAACCTCACCCCCGTCCTCATCGAGGCCGGCGGCAAGGACTCCCTGATCGTCGACGAGGACGCCGACCTCACCAAGGCGGCCGAGGCAGCCCTCTGGGGCGGCATGTCGAACGCCGGCCAGACCTGCATCGGCACCGAGCGCGTCTACGTCCACGAGAAGGTCTTCGACGCGTTCATGGCCGAGATCACCGACCAGGCCAAGGACCTGCGCGCCGGCGACGACCCTGGCGCCAAGCTGGGTCCCATCACGATGCCGTCGCAGATCGGGATCATCAAGAGCCACATCGACGACGCGATCGCCAAGGGCGCCACGGTCGTGATGGGCGGCTCGGACGCCGTCGGCGAGCGATTCGTGCAGCCGACGATCCTGACGCACGTCCCCGAGGACTCCACCGAGATCACGGAGGAGACGTTCGGCCCGACCCTGGCGATCAACCCGGTTGCGAGCATGGACGAGGCCATCGAGCTGACCAACGCGACGTCGTACGGACTGGCCGGCTCGGTGTTCGCCAAGAAGAACGGCGTCGACATCGCCCGCCGCGTACGTTCGGGCATGACGTCGGTCAACTCCGTCATCGCGTTCGCCGCCGTGCCGGGCCTCCCGTTCGGCGGCGTGGGACAGTCCGGGTTCGGCCGGATCCACGGACCCGACGGGCTCAAGGAGTTCACGTACGCCAAGGCGATCACCCGCCAGCGCATGAAGCCGCTGATGATGCTGACGTCGTTCACGCGGGACGCCAAGACCGACAACAAGGCGCTCAAGCTCATCACCGTGATGCACGGCGGAAAGAAAACCCTCAGGTGACCGTGGCACGAGCCGCGCGCTCTAGGTACCTCAGATCGGGAATGTCACCGAATCTAGGTAGGTCGCCCGATGTGGGCGCCTACCTCATACGACGACTCTGGAGTCATGATCCTGAATCCAGAACACTTCGTCCCTGTTGAGGTCAGCCGCCACCATGCAGCCGCCCTCGCCCTGTCCGAGCTGTCGCGCCACGAGCGTGACCGCACCGGCTTCGCCCCGCGGCGGGCCCGCAAGGCGCGCCGCGGCATCGTCGTACGCGTCGTGAGCATGACGGTGGGGCGGACGGCGCACGTATGACCGTCGCCCCCATGTCGGCTGCGTCCGACATGATTGGGGACATGGCCAACGACCGTGCGCCCGCCACGCCCCTCATCGGACGCGTCCGCGAGCTCGAGCAGCTGCTCGAAGCGGCCGGTGTCACCGACCCCGCCGCGCGTGACGTCGTGCTGATCGGCGGCGACGCCGGCATCGGCAAGACCCGCCTGCTGCGCGAGCTCGGTGCTCGCGCGCGCGCCGCCGGCCACCGTGTGCTGGCCGGCCACTGCCTAGACCTGGGCGACAGCGCGCCGCCCTACCAGCCGTTCTCCGAGGCGTTCGCCTCCCTCGACGACGCCGAGCGTGACGAGCTGGCTGGCCGCTTCCCCGCCCTCGGCCCGCTCCTGCCCTGGCCCTCGTCTGCTCCCGGCGACGGTGTCGAGCGTGCCGAGCTGTTCGCCTCCGTCGTCGCCGGCCTCGACTCGCTCGCGGCTGACCAGCCCCTGCTCCTCGTGATCGAGGACGCCCACTGGGCCGATGCGTCGACCCGCCACCTCATCCGCTTCGTGCTGTCGCACGGCTTCCACGGCCCGGTCCACGTCGTCGTCAGCTACCGCGCCGACGACCTCCACCGCCGGCACCCGTTGCGCCAGGCCCTCTCGGAATGGGTACGCCTCCCGGGCGTACGCCGCATCGAGCTCGAGCCGCTCGACGACGCCGATGTCGTCGACCTCATCCGCGCGCACGGCGCCGACGCGCTCGAGAGCGACAACCTGCTCGCGGTCGTCCGGCGTGCCGCCGGCAACGCGTTCTTCGCCGAGGAGCTGCTCGACGCCGGCCTCTCCAGCGCCGACGGGGCACTGCCCGAGACGCTCGCCGACCTGCTCCTGATGCGCCTCGAGCGGCTCGACGACAATGCGCGCAAGCTCGTACGCGCTGCGGCCTGCTCGGACGCCCGCTACGACTACGCCGTCCTGACCCGCGTCGTCGGCCTCAAGGAGGACGAGCTCGACGACGCCCTCCGTTCCGCGATCGACCACAAGGTCCTCACGCGGGTGGGCGACGAGTCCTACTGGTTCCGTCACGCTCTCCTGGCCGAAGCGGTGCGCGACGACCTGCTGCCCGGCGAGCGCCGCCGCATCCATGCGGCCTACCTCGAGGCCCTCACCTCGGAGGGTCGCCGTGGCCCGGCCGCCGAGATCGCGCTGCACGCCCTCGGTGCCGGCGAACGCGAACGCGCCTTCCTGGCCAGCGTCCAGGCGGCTGAGGACGCGCAGCGGCTGTCGGGCTATGACGAGGCGGCGCAGCACTACGAGCAGGCGCTGACCCTCGTCGATGCCGCGCCGGCGGACGCCGACCTCGTCGGGCTCGTGATCGACGCCGCATCCGCGCTCGTCACATCGGGCCGCCTGCTCCGCGCGGTCGAGCTCCTCCGTGACCACCTCAACCAGCTGCCGTCCGACGCGCCTCCCGAGACGCGTGGTCGGCTCCTCGTGGCGATCGGTGACACGGCCTACTACGCCAACCTCGACAACGAGTCCGAGCAGGCAAGCCTCGAGGCCGTCAACGTCGTGCCCGACGAGCCGACCGAGCTCAGGGCCGAGGCTGCCGCACTGCAGGCGCGCACGGCATCCAACCGGCGTCGGCACGACGAGGCGATCCAGTGGGGCGAGCGCGCCCTGGCGATCGCCGAGCAGATCGGCGCGGCCGACGTCATCGCCGACGCCAAGGCGACACTCACCCGCGTGATGGTGCGCACGGGAGACGATCCCGAGAAGGCCAAGCGCGGCTTCCTCGAGCTCGTCCAGGTCTCCCGCGCCGATGGTCACGTGCTGGGCGAGCTGCGCGGGCTGCACCAGCTCGCGTTCGTCCACTACAACGCCGGTGAGCTCGACGACGCCGAGGACGCGTTCCGGCAGGGCATGGTTCGCGCCTCCGAGACCGGGTGGGCGTGGGGCCCCTACGGTTTCGACGGACGGTTCTACTCCGCGCTGATCTGCTACATGCGCGGACGGTGGGACGAGGCCCTCGCCCTCCGCAATGCGGGTGCCGATGCGCCGGCCATCCCGGACGCCTCGCTGGCTGCGATCGCGCTCATGGTCCACGCCGGCCGCGGCAATGTCGAGGAGATCGAGCGCACCCTCACGATGCGGTCGCTGTGGCGCCACGAGGTCTCCGCCTCCGTCCATGCGACGTCGGCACTGATCGAGCTCCATGGCGTCGCCGGTGACCTGCCGGCTTCCCGGCGCGCGTTCGACGATCTCGTCGACCTGCAGGTCCGGGCCTGGGACGAGCAGCTGTTCCCCGGTGGCATCCGGCTCGCAGCACTGTTGATCGGCCAGTACGCCACGGCGGCGCCCACCCTGGGACGAGCCGAGCAGGCTCCGCTGCTCGAGGAGGCCGCGGAGCTGGCCGGGTTCGCCGACCGCGTGGCGGCCGCGATCGACCCCATGGGTCCCGAAGGGGTGGCGTGGCAGATCCGCGTGCACGCCGAGCACGCGCGACTGCGCTGGCTGTGCGGGGTCGACGTGCCCGAGGTCGACGAGCTGACCGACCTGTGGCGGCGCGCCCACGAGGCCTTCATCGGCATGGACGACCCCTACGAGACCGCGCGGTCGGCCACGCGGCTGGCCGCGGTGCTGTTGACCGCGGGCGGTGAAGCCGAGGGCAAGAAGCTCCTCGGCGAGGCGCGTGCCACTGCGGAGCGACTCGCGGCGCGGCCTCTGCGCGACGAGATCAACGGCCTGTCGCGCCGGCCGGGCAAGTCCGACGTCGAGCTGACCCCGCGCGAGCGCGAGGTCCTCGAGCAGGTCAGCTCCGGCCGCAGCAACGGAGAGATCGCCTCGCGGCTGTTCATCAGCACCAAGACCGTGTCGGTGCACGTCTCCAACATCCTCGCCAAGCTGGGCGCCTCAGGCCGCACCGAGGCCGCGGCGATCGCCCGCCGTCGCGGACTCCTCGACGACTGACGCCTGCGCGACTCGTTAGCCTGACCCCGTGCCATTTCATCGTTACGTCGCGCTCGGCGACTCGTTCACCGAAGGCGTCGGCGACAACGACGCCACCCTGCCCAACGGCGTACGCGGTTGGGCCGACCGGATCGCCGAGGTGCTGGCCGGCGACGACTTCGCCTACGCCAACCTCGCGATCCGGGGCAAGCAGCTGCTCCCGATCCTCGCCGAGCAGATCGATCCCGCGCTGGAGATGAAGCCCGACCTCGTCAGCATCTACGCCGGTGCCAACGACGTCCTGCGCCCCCGGATCGACATCGACCGGCTCGTCGAGGCGTACGACATCGCGCTCGGCCGGCTGGTCGACGCCGGGGCGCACCTGTTGCTGTTCACGGCGTACGACCCGGGTGGCTCGCCGGTGTTCGGGGCGCTGCGTGGCCGGTTCGCGATCTACAACGAGCTCGTCCGCCAGGTCGCCGACAAGCACGGTGCGACGCTCGTCGACTTCTGGCGCCTGCGCGACTACCGCGACGACCGGCTGTGGGACGTCGACCGCATGCACATGTCGAGCCTGGGCCACCAGCGCATGGCCATCGCGGTGCTGGATGCGCTCGGCGTCGAGCACACCCTGACGATGCCCGAGCTGCCGCCCACGGCAACCCTCACCGCCAAGCAGCGGCGAGCCGCCCATCTCGAATGGGCCAAGGCTCATGCCGCGCCGTGGGTCAAGCGCCGCCTCACCGGAGTCTCGTCCGGCGACAACCTCAGCCCGCGCTGGCCGACCCTCACCCCCGTCGAGCGGTGACCTAGGGCCCACCGTCATACGTGAGCGGTGACCTAGGGCCCATCGCGACGCTTCGCGTGGGCCCCAGGTCACCGCTCGAGGTGTGGGGTCAGGGCGTGCGCCGCAGGGCCGTGAGCTGCAGGGCCGCGAACGCCGCGACGAGTGCGGCCTGCAGGAGCGTCCAGATCTCTCCGGTCGTCGTCAGGTCGAACCAGCCGAGCGCCACGACGGCGACCGACCCGACGGCCCAGGCGACATTGACCTCGGCGGCGAACATCGCCCAGCCGCGAGGGATCGGCCGGCGCGTGCCGGTCACGGCGAGGATTGCAGCGCACACCGCGAGGAACGCGCCGATGGCGATGAAGTGACCCGGCGACGGGCCGAGCAGCGAGTCGAGGAGGGCGGCGCCGGCGACGTACGCCAAGGCGTTGGCGCCCGTGACGGTGGCATCGAGCAGGAGCGCGGTCTTGAGGGTGACCCGGCTCGTGGTGGCAGTGACGGTGTGTGTCGTTGTCGAGTTCATGTCGATGAGTCTGGGCAGCCCAGGTAGTCCCCGCAATTACCTCCGAGGTCATGGTCCAGCGCAGCCGGATCCGCAAGAGTGGCAGGCATGACCACCGCGACCGCCACCTCGCCCGTCGGCTCCCTGCTCCGTGAATGGCGCCAGCGTCGGCACTTCAGCCAGCTCGACCTGTCGATCGAGGCCGGCATCTCATCGCGCCACCTGAGCTTCGTCGAGACCGGGCGCTCGCGGCCCAGCCGGGCCATGGTGCTGCAGCTGGCCCAGACCCTCGACGTGCCGAAGCGCGAGCAGAACCAGCTCCTCATCGCCGCCGGTTTCGCCCCGGCGTTCGCCGAGCGGCCGATCGGCGACCCGGACCTGGCGGCGATCCGCGCCGGTCTCGACCGGATCCTGACGGCGTACGAGCCCTATCCGTGCCTGGTCGTCGACCGCGGCTGGAACATGGTCATGGCCAACGCCGGGGTCGCGCCGATCCTCGAAGGCGTGGCGCCGCACCTGCTGGAGTCGCCGAACGCGCTACGCATCAGCCTGCATCCCGAGGGCCTGGCGCCACGAATCCTCAACCTCGCCGAGTGGCGGTTCCACGTGCTCGGCCGTCTGGCCCGCGAGGCCGCAGCGAGCGGCTCGGAGCTGCTCCGGGCCCTGCACGAGGAGCTGGTGGGCTATCCCGGTGGGATGCAGGCCGGCGTCGACGACGGTGGGGTGGCCGTCTCGATGGTGCTGGACTCGCCGGCCGGACCGATGTCGTTCATCAGCACCGTGACGACGTTCGGCACGGCGCTGGACCTGACGGCGGCCGAGCTCAGCATCGAGGCGTTCCTGCCGGCCGACGACGCGACCGCGAAGGCCCTGCAGCGCTAGTCGCGACTAGTCGCGCGGCGTCAGCGCGTCGCGGACCGGGATGAGCTTGGCGTTGGACTCCGCAAGCTCGTCGGCCGGTACGGAGTCGGCGACGATCCCGCAGCCGGCGAACAGGCGTACGACCGAGCCATCGCCCTCGACCTGGGCGGACCGCAGGCCGATGCCCCACTCGCCGTCGCCGGACGCGCCGATCCAGCCCACCGGCCCGGCGTAGCGACCGCGGTCGAGCAGCTCGATCTCGGCGATCAGGCGCACGGCCTCGGCAGTCGGCGTGCCTCCGACGGCTGCCGACGGGTGCAGCGACGCGGCGAGGCTGAGCGCGCTGGCATCGTCACGGATCACGCCGGTGACGTCGGTCGCGAGGTGCATGACGTTGGGCAGGTGCAGCACGAACGGCGTCTCCGGCACGTTCATGCTGGTGCAGTGCGGCGCCAGCGCATCGGCGACCGAGCGGACGGCGTACTCGTGCTCCTCGAGGTCCTTGCTGGACCGGGCGAGGGAGCCGGCGAGGGCCAGGTCGTGGGCGTCGTCGCCCGTACGCCTGATGGTCCCGGCCAGCACGCGGGACGTGACGAGCCCGCGCTCCAGGCGTACGAGCATCTCCGGCGTCGAGCCGAAGAAGCCGTCGACGTGGAACGTCCAGCAGCTGGGGTAGTCGGCGGCGAGCCGGGCCAGCGGCGCGCGTACGTCGAGGGGCTCGTCGAGCGTCGCGACCAGGTCGCGGGCGAGGACGACCTTGTCGAGCCCGCCCTGCTCGATCCGCCGCACGGCCTCACCGACGAGGCCCTGCCACGTGACGCTGTCGACGGGTCCGTCCGCGAACGTCGTGCCGGTCGGCTCCACGGGGGCCGAGGCCGTGAGGTCCGGAGCGGAGCTGATGCCGAGGCCGATGACCGTGATCCAGGCGACGCCGTCGCGGCGGCCGACGACGACCTCGGGCACGACGAGCGTGCTGCCCTCGGCGTCGTCGGTGAAGGTGAAGGAGCCGAACGCCACGAGTCCGGAGCCCGGCACGTCGACGTCATCGCGTACGACGGCGTGGGCCGACAGCTCGCGCCACCAGTCGGAGGCGTCGGTGAACCGCTGCGGTCCGGCCGTGGTGAACTCCGCAGCGCGGCCCCAGCCGACGAGCCCGTCACCACCGTGGACCCATGCGAGGGCGTCGGTCGGAGGAAGCAGAGCGAGCAACGGGCCGGGGTCGTCAATCGGCGCCGAACGGACCAGGAGTGGTGCCGTCGCTGCATCGACAGCAGGGTTGCTCACAATGATCGAGCCTACCCGTGGCAGGGTGGGAAGGTGAGCCGAGCCGGTCTGGACAAGGAACCCCACGACGTCGCGAAGATGTTCGACGGGGTCGCCGAGAAGTACGACGTGACCAACGACGTGCTGTCTCTCGGGCAGGACCGGCGCTGGCGCAAGCGCGTCGTCGAGCTCGTCGACCCGCAGCCCGGCGAGAAGATCCTCGACCTCGCCGCCGGCACCGGAACGTCGAGCCAGCCGTTCGCCGACGCGGGCGCGACGGTCGTGCCGTGCGACTTCTCGATCGGCATGCTCGAGGTCGGCAAGCGGGAACGTCCGCGGCTGGCGTTCACCGCCGGCGACGGGATGCTGCTGCCGTTCGGCGACGAGACGTTCGACGCCGTCACGATCTCGTTCGGGCTGCGCAACATCGTCGACCCGATCGCGGGACTGCGCGAGCTGTTCCGGGTCACCAAGCCCGGCGGCCGCATCGTGGTGTGCGAGTTCAGCACGCCGACGTGGGGACCGTTCGAGGCGATCTACTCCAACTACCTCATGCGCGCGCTGCCGCCGATCGCCCGCAAGGTCTCGTCCAACCCCGAGTCGTACGTCTATCTGGCCGAGTCGATCCGCGAGTGGCCCGACCAGAAGGGCCTCGCGCTCCGCATGGTCGAGGCCGGCTGGGGCCGGGTCGAGTGGCACAACCTCTCCGGCGGCATCGTCGCGCTGCACCATTCGTTCCGGCCCTGACACCGCTCCCGGGCAGAGGTTAGTGTGACCTCAGTTACAACGCCCCGGGGACGGGCGTATCGTGAGACCGTGATCACGTTGTGAAGCAATTCACAAGCGCACGAACACACACAGCTCTTGCTCTGTCGGTTGAAGCCTGGGAGGTGCCGTGACGGCTTACACGCCGATCATCGTGCTCGGAGCCATTGCGGCCGCATTTGCCATCGGCAGCGTCGCGATCGCGCCGCTGACCGGGCCCAAGCGCTACAACCGCGCCAAGCTCGACCGTTACGAGTCGGGCATCGAGCCCAGTCCGTTGCCCGAGGGCGGCGGCAAGGTGTCGATCCGCTACTTCATCATCGCGATGCTGTTCATCGTGTTCGACATCGAGATCATCTTCCTCTACCCGTTCGCCGTCGCGTTTGACGCGCTCGGGTGGTTCGGGCTGATCGAGATGTTCATCTTCATGCTGACGGTGTTCATCGCCTATGCCTACGTATGGCGCCGTGGAGGCCTCGAATGGGACTAGAAGAAAAACTGCCGTCAGGAGTTCTGCTCTCGACCGTCGAGGGACTCGCCGGCTACATGCGCAAGGCCTCGTTCTGGCCCGCGACGTTCGGCCTCGCCTGCTGCGCGATCGAGATGATGACGTTCGGCGCCCCACGGTTCGACTCGGCCCGCTTCGGCATGGAGGTCTTCCGGCCCTCGCCGCGTCAGGCCGACCTGATGATCGTCGCCGGCCGGGTCAGCAACAAGATGGCCCCCGTCGTGCGTCAGATCTACGACCAGATGGCCGGCCCCAAGTACGTCCTCGCGATGGGCGTCTGCGCGAGCTCGGGCGGCATGTTCAACAACTACGCGATCGTCCAGGGCGTCGACCACATCGTGCCGGTCGACATGTACCTCCCCGGCTGCCCGCCGCGCCCCGAGATGCTGATCGACGCGATCCTCAAGCTGCACGACCAGATCCAGCACGAGAAGCTCGGCGTCAACCGGCTCAACGAGATCAAGCAGGACGAGAAGGTCGCCCTCCTCGCCACGCCGACCTCCGCGATGAAGGGGCTCATGCGATGAGCGAGCGCCAGCGAGCGATCGACAAGGCACTCAGCGCGGCGCCGTCGTACCGTTTCTGTTCTTCCAAGGCGGTGACGCGCTGATGGTTGACGCAAAGGGCAACAAGGACGAGCGGGACAAGGGCACCGAGACCCAGGACGGCTCGCACGAGACCCAGGCCGAGCTCGTCAAGAGCGACGCAGTCGAGCTCGAGATCGTCGAGGTCCGCGAAGGAGCCTTCGGCATCCACGGCACCGGCGACACCACCGGCTTCGGTGGCCTGACCCGGCCGGTCATCATGCCCGGTGCGAGCCAGCGCCCCTATGGCGGCTGGTACGACGAGGTCGCCGACCAGCTCGCCACCATCACTGAGCTCGACGAGGCGATCGAGAAGGTCGTCGTCGACCGCGGCGAGATCACGTTCTTCATCCGCCGGCACAAGCTGCTCGACACCGTGACGCACCTGCGCAACGACCCGGTGCTGCGCTTCGAGTTCTGTTCCAGCGTGAGCGGCGTGCACTTCCCGCACGAGACCGGGCGCGAGCTGCACGTCGTCTATCACCTGCTCTCGATGACCCACAACCGGCGCATCCGGCTCGAGGTCGTCGCCCCTGACGACGATCCACACATCCCGAGCGTCGTCAGCATCTACCCGACCGCCGACTGGCAGGAGCGGGAGACCTGGGACATGTTCGGCATCGTCTTCGACGGTCACCCCGCGCTGGCCCGCATCCTGATGCCGGACGACTGGCCCGGCCACCCCCAGCGCAAGGACTACCCGTTGGGCGGCATCCCCGTCGAGTACAAGGGCGCCACGATCGCCCCGCCCGACCAGCGGAGGAGCTACTCATGACCACGGCGCACACTGAAGACGGCGTCAGCGACCCGTACGCCAGCACGACCGACTCCGCCGAGGGCCCGGTCTTCACCGTGACGGGCCAGGACTGGGACACGATCGACGCCTCGGCGGTCGAGGGTGACCACCTGGTCATCAACATGGGTCCGCAGCACCCGTCGACCCACGGCGTGTTGCGCCTGATCCTCGAGATCGACGGCGAGACCGTACGCGATGCCCGTGCCGGTGTCGGCTACCTGCACACCGGCATCGAGAAGAACATGGAGTACCGCACCTGGACGCAGGGCGTGACGTTCTGCACCCGGATGGACTACGTCGCACCGTTCTCCAACGAGGCCGCGTACGTCATGGCGGTCGAGAAGCTGCTCGGCATCGAGGCCCCCGAGAAGGCTCAGGCGATGCGCGTCCTGCTGCTCGAGCTCAACCGGATCTCCTCGCACCTGGTGTGCCTGGCGACGGGCGGCATGGAGATCGGCGCGTTGACGGTCATGACGTGCGGGTTCCGCGACCGTGAGCTGATCCTCGACCTGTTCGAGATGATCACGGGCCTGCGCATGAACCACGCGTTCTTCCGCCCCGGCGGTGTCGCGCAGGACCTGCCGGCCGGCGCGATCGAGAAGCTACGGTCCACGGTCCGCCTGCTCAAGAAGCGGCTGCCCGAGTACGCCGCGCTGTGCAACGCCAACCCGATCTTCAAGGGCCGGCTCAAGGGCGTCGGCCACCTCGACCTCGCCGGCTGCCTGGCGCTGGGCCTGACCGGACCGGTGCTCCGGGCCACCGGCTACGACTGGGACCTCCGCAAGAAGCAGCCCTACTGGGGCTACGAGACGTACGACTTCGATGTCGTGACCCGCGACGAGCCCGACGCCTACGGCCGGTTCCGCGTACGTCTCGATGAGATGTGGGAGTCCATCAAGATCGTCGAGCAGGCCATCGAGCGGCTCGCGGGCATGGAGGGCCAGCCCGTCATGGTCGCCGACAAGAAGATCGCCTGGCCGTCGCAGCTCAGCGTCGGCGCGGACGGTCAGGGCAACTCCGCCGAGCACATCAAGCACATCATGGGCGAGTCGATGGAAGCGCTGATCCACCACTTCAAGATCGTGACGGAGGGCTTCCGCGTGCCGGCCGGTCAGGCGTACGCGAGCATCGAGGCCCCGCGCGGCGAGATCGGCTGCCACCTCGTCTCCGACGGTGGCACGCGGCCCTATCGCGCGCACTTCCGTGATCCCTCGTTCGTCAACCTGCAGGGCACGTCGGTCATGAGCGAGGGCGGCATGCTGTCGGACGTGATCGTCGCGATCGCCAGCATCGACCCGGTCATGGGTGGGGTGGACCGCTGATGACACTCACGGACACCACGCTGGGTGAGCTGCGCGAGCTCGCCGGACGCTACCCCCAGTCACGCAGCGCGCTGCTGCCGATGCTGCACCTGATCCAGTCCACCGAGGGCAACGTCACCAACGAGGGCATCGAGGTCTGCGCCGACATCCTCGGCATCAGCGCCGCGGAGGTCTCCGGCGTCGCGACGTTCTACACGATGTACAAGCGCCGCCCCATGGGCGAGCACCACGTCGGCGTCTGCACCAACACGCTGTGCGCCGTCATGGGTGGCGACCTGATCTTCGAGCGGCTCAAGGGCCACCTCGACGTCGGCAACGACGAGACGACCGAGGACGGCAAGGTCACCCTCGAGCACATCGAGTGCAACGCGGCGTGCGACTTCGCGCCGGTCATGATGGTCAACTGGGAGTTCTTCGACAACCAGACGCCGGACTCGGCGATCGAGGTCGTCGACAAGCTCCGCGCCGGTGAGCCGGTGCAGGCCACGCGCGGCGCGACGATCACGTCGTGGCGCGAGGCCGAGCGTGTGCTCGCGGGGTTCGAGGACGGGCTCGCCGACGAAGGGCCGGCCGCTGCCGGGCCCTCGCTCGCGGGTCTCGAGATCGCCGCCGAACGCGGCTGGTCAGCTCCGTCGGTCGACGAGGCCAAGAAGTCCTCAGCCGGCGACGCGGGCGAAGCAGCCGCCGACTCCAAGACCGGCGCCGCCGAGCAGGCCGACACCTCACGCGCCGAGTCCGAGACCAAGGTCGAGGAATCGCCCGCCGACACTGCCGAGGAGGGCAAGGATGACTGACACGCTCACCCCGGTGCTCAGCGCCGACTGGGGCACGGATCGCGCGTGGACCCTCAAGGCGTACAAGGACGCCGGCGGCTACTCCGCCCTCGAGACTGCGCTCAAGATGGCACCCGACGACCTCATCACGCTGGTCAAGGACTCCGGCCTGCGCGGTCGCGGCGGTGCCGGGTTCCCGACCGGCATGAAGTGGAGCTTCATCCCGCAGGACAACCCGAAGCCGAAATACCTCGTGGTCAACGCCGACGAGTCCGAGCCGGGCACCTGCAAGGACATCCCGCTCATGATGGCCACGCCGCACACCCTGATCGAGGGCGTCATCATCGCGGCCCACGCGATCCGGGCCAAGACGGCGTTCATCTACGTACGCGGCGAGGTGCTGCACGTCGTACGCCGCCTGCGCGCGGCGGCTCGTGAGGCCGCTGAGGCGGGCTACCTCGGCACCGACATCCTCGGCTCAGGGGTCGACCTCGAGCTCATCATCCACGCCGGCGCCGGTGCCTACATCTGCGGCGAGGAGACCGCGCTCCTCGACTCGCTCGAGGGTCGCCGCGGCCAGCCCCGCCTGCGCCCGCCGTTCCCCGCCGTCGAGGGCCTCTATGCCTCACCGACCGTCGTCAACAACGTCGAGTCGATCGCCTCGGTGCCGTCGATCGTCAAGAACGGCATCGACTGGTTCGGCTCGATGGGCACCGAGAAGTCCAAGGGCTACACGCTCTACTCCCTCTCGGGCCACGTCGCCCGACCCGGCCAGTACGAGGCGCCGCTCGGCATCACGCTGCGCGAGCTGCTCGACCTCGGTGGCGGCATGCGCCCCGGCAGCGAGCTCAAGTTCTGGACGCCCGGCGGTTCGTCGACGCCCATCCTGACGGCCGAGCACCTCGACATCCCGCTCGACTACGAAGGCGTGGGCGCGGCCGGCTCGATGCTGGGCACCAAGGCGCTCCAGGTCTTCGACCAGACGACGTCGGTCGTACGGTGCGTGCTCCGGTGGACCGAGTTCTACAAGCACGAGTCCTGCGGCAAGTGCACACCGTGCCGCGAAGGGACGTGGTGGCTCGTCCAGACCCTGCAGCGCCTCGACGAGGGCCAGGGCAAGGACGGCGACATCGAGCTGCTGCTCGACCTGTGCGAGAACATCCTCGGCCGCTCGTTCTGCGCCCTCGGTGACGGTGCCACGAGCCCGATCACGTCGGCGATCCAGTACTTCCGCAGCGAGTTCGAGTCCGGCCTGCACACGCCTTCGCGCGAGCTGTTCCCGCCGGCGGCCTCGACCCTGTTCGCCCCCCAGACCGTCGGAGGCAAGGCATGAGCGAGCGCCAGCGAGCGAACAACCAGGCCGTCATGCCGGCACGTCCGTATCTTTGCCTTTCCACGGAGGTGGCGGCATGACAGTCGAGGCCACCCGTGAGGCTGAGACCCCGGTCGAGCTCGTCACGCTGACGATCGACGACGTCGAGGTCAGCGTCCCCAAGGGCACGCTCGTGATCCGCGCTGCCGAGCTGATCGGCACCGAGATCCCGCGGTTCTGCGACCACCCGTTGCTCGACCCGGTCGGCGCCTGCCGCCAGTGCCTGGTGGAGATCACCGACGCCGGCAACGGCCGAGGGTTCCCCAAGCCGCAGGCGTCCTGCACGATCGAGGTCGCGGCCGGCATGGTCGTCAAGACGCAGGTCACGTCGCCCGTCGCCGAGAAGGCGCAGCGCGGCAACATGGAGTTCCTGCTGATCAACCACCCGCTCGACTGCCCGGTGTGCGACAAGGGCGGCGAGTGCCCGCTGCAGAACCAGTCGATGACGCACGGCCAGGGCGAGACCCGCTTCACCGAGGTCAAGCGGACGTTCCCCAAGCCCATCAAGGTGTCCGAGCAGGTCCTGCTCGACCGTGAGCGCTGCGTCCTGTGCGCCCGGTGCACCCGCTTCTCCGAGCAGATCGCCGGTGATCCGTTCATCGCCCTGATCGAGCGCGGTTCGCAGCAGCAGGTCGGCATCTACGAGGAGGAACCGTTCAGCTCCTACTTCTCGGGCAACACGATCCAGATCTGTCCCGTGGGCGCCCTGACCAGCGCCGACTACCGCTTCCGCGCCCGCCCGTTCGACCTCGTCTCGACCCCGTCGATCGCCGAGCACGACTCGAGCGGTTCCGCGATCCGCGTCGACCACCGCCGCGGCCGGGTCATGCGCCGGCTCGCCGGCGACGATCCCGAGGTCAACGAGGAGTGGATCACCGACAAGGACCGCTTCGCGTTCACCTACGCCACGATCGGCGACCGCATCACGACGCCGCTCGTACGCAACCCCGAGACCGAGCAGCTCGAGCCGGCCTCGTGGCCTGCGGCGCTCGCGGCGGCGGCGGAAGGCCTGGCCGCTGCCGAGGGCAAGGTCGGCGTGCTCCCGGGCGGTCGCCTGACCACCGAGGACGCGTTCGCCTACAGCAAGTTCGCGCGCACCGTCCTGCGTACGAACGACATCGACTTCCGCGCTCGCGCCCACTCCGAGGAGGAGGCGCAGTTCCTCGCATCGCGCGTCGTCACGACGTCCCTTGACGTGACGTTCGCCGATCTCGAGAAGGCGTCGACCGTCGTGCTGGTCGGCCTGGAGCCCGAGGACGAGAACGGCAGCATCTTTCTGCGACTTCGCAAGGCCTCACGCGCCGGGCTCAAGGTCGTGGCGATCGCGAGCCACGCCACTCGCGGCCTCCGCAAGATGTCCGGCGAGCTGGTCCAGACGATCCCCGGTCACGAGCCTGCGGCCCTGGCCGCGCTCCAGCTCGACCAGGACGCGATCTTCCTCGCCGGCGAGCGACTCGCCTCGGTGCCGGGCGGCTTCAGCGCACTCGTCGCCGCGGCCGACAAGGCCGGAGCCCGCATCGCGTGGGTCCCGCGCCGCGCCGGCGAGCGTGGAGCGGTCGAGACCGGCTGCCTGCCAGACCTGCTGCCGGGTGGCCGCCCGCTCGACGACGTCGAGGCGCGTACCGACCTCGCCGCCGCGTGGGGCGTGCGAACGGTCCCTGCGCGCCGGGGCCGCAACACCACCGAGATCTTCGAGGACACCCGTCTCGGCACGGTCCACGCCCTGCTGATCGGTGGCGTCGAGATCGACGACCTGCCCGATCCGGCTGCCGCACGCCGCGCGCTCGCCAGGGCTGATTTCATCGTCAGCCTCGAAGTCCGCGAGAGCGAGATCACCGAGGTCGCCGACGTCGTCCTGCCCGTCGCCCCGGTGGTCGAGAAGCCCGGCAGCTTCGTCAACTGGGAGGGTCGAATCCGTACGTTCGACGCGGTCCTCCACGAGCCCAACTCGCTGACCGACATCCGCATCCTGGCCGGGCTGGCCGAGGAGATGGGTCAGCCGCTCGGTTTCCGCACCGTCGCCCAGGCACGGGCTGCCATGCAGGAGCTCGGTCCGTGGGACGGCGAGCGCATCGGGGTCCCGACCGTGGAGCCTGACACGACGGCTGCGCCCAAGCGCGCCGTGGTGCTCGACACCTGGCGCCTCATGATCGACGACGGACGCGGACAGGATGGCCAGCTCGAGCTCAAGGCGACGGCTCGTCCGGCAGTGCTACGCGCCAGCGAGGCCACGCTCAAGGCATTCGACGTCGAGCCCGGCGGCATGGCGACGCTGTCGACCGACGCCGGCATCGTCAGCTTCCCGACCGAGGTCGCCGAGCTGCCCGACGGCGTCGTCTGGGCACCGGCCAACTCCGGTGCCAGCCTGCACAGCGCACTCGGCGCCGGCTATGCGGATCACGTGACGATCTCGCCAGGCTCCAAGGATGGAGGAGCAGCATGAACCCGTTGTTCGGGCACGACCCGTTCTGGGTGGTCCTGCTCAAGTCCGTGCTGATCTTCGTCGTGCTGGTCGTCTACACGCTGTTCAACATCTGGTTCGAGCGTCGTGTCGTCGCCAAGATGCAGCACCGCATCGGCCCCAACGTGCACGGCCCCTTCGGACTGCTGCAGAGCCTCGCCGACGGCGTCAAGCTCGCCCTCAAGGAGGACATCGTCGTCAAGGCGGCCGACAAGGTCGTCTACATCCTGGCGCCGATCCTCGCCACGATCCCGGCGTTCCTGGCCTGGGCCGTCATCCCGTTCGGCCCCGAGGTCACGATCCCGTTCACCGACCAGAAGACGATGCTGCAGCTCACCGACCTGCCGGTCGCGGTGCTCTACATCCTCGCGGTGACCTCCATCGGGGTCTACGGCATCGTGCTCGCCGGCTGGTCGTCGGGCTCGATCTACGCCCTGCTCGGCGGCCTGCGCTCGAG
Source organism: uncultured Actinomycetota bacterium (assembly GCA_963806345.1). Taxonomy (GTDB): domain Bacteria; phylum Actinomycetota; class Actinomycetes; order Propionibacteriales; family Nocardioidaceae; genus Aeromicrobium. The sequence goes on from CAWDXV010000032.1 coordinate 74,947, forward strand.
CGCGCAGATGATCTCGTACGAGGTCGCGATGGGCCTCTCGCTCGTCTCGGTGTTCATGTACGCCGGCTCGATGTCGACGTCCGAGATCGTGTCGGCGCAGCACAGCATGTGGTACTTCGTACCGCTGTTCCCGTCGTTCGTCATCTACCTCATCGCGATGGTCGGCGAGACCAACCGCGCCCCGTTCGACCTTCCGGAGGCCGAGGGCGAGCTCGTCGGCGGCTTCCACACCGAGTACTCCTCGCTGAAGTTCGCGCTGTTCTTCCTCGCCGAGTACGTCAACATGGTCACCGTCTCGGCCCTGGCCACCACGATGTTCCTCGGCGGCTGGCGGGCACCGTTCGGCATCTCCCACATCTGGGAAGGCGCCAACGAGGGCTACTGGCCGTTGCTGTGGTTCTTCGGCAAGACGCTGTTCTTCATCTTCATCTTCGTCTGGCTCCGCGGCACGCTGCCCCGCATGCGCTACGACCAGTTCATGAGCTTCGGCTGGAAGGTCCTGATCCCGGTCGCACTGGCCTGGATCGTTGCCGTCGCCTTCATCCGCAAGCTCAAGAGCGAGGGCATGCTCGACGACCCCAAGGTCTTCCTTGGTGTCGCCATCGCCGCGGGTGTGCTGATCCTCCTGACGTTCTTGATCCCGGAGAAGAAAGAGCCTGAGCCGTCGCCAGACGACGAACCCGACGAGGTCGACGCCTTCGCCGGCGGCTACCCCGTACCGCCCATCACCGCACCCCCCACGAGGAACGAACGATGAGCAACCCCATACGTGAGACCCTCTGGGACCCGATCGCCGGATTCGGCGTGACGTTCCGGACGATGTTCCGCAAGACCGTGACGGAGCAGTACCCGTTCGAGAAGAAGCCGACGGCGCCGCGGTTCCACGGCCGGCACCAGCTCAACCGCTGGCCAGACGGCCTCGAGAAGTGCATCGGCTGCGAGCTGTGCGCCTGGGCCTGCCCCGCCGACGCGATCTACGTCGAGGGCGCCTCCAACGTCGAGGGCGAACGGCACAGCCCCGGTGAGCGCTACGGCCGCGTCTACCAGATCAACTACCTGCGCTGCATCCTCTGCGGGCTCTGCATCGAGGCGTGCCCGACTCGCGCGCTCACGATGACCAACGAGTACGAGCTGGCCGACAACAACCGCGCCGACCTGATCTATGAGAAGGACGACCTGCTCGCGCCCCTGCTGCCCGGCATGGTCGAGCCGCCGCACGAGATGATGATCAGCGACGATCACCAGGACTACTACCGCGGCAAGTCGCTGCCGATCTTCCCCATTGACTCGGCGATGAACGCGGACGTGAATCCCGCCGGTGAGCCCGGGGGTGCCGTGTGACCGCGTTCTGGTTCCTCGCGCCGATCATGGTGATTGCCGCGCTCGGCCTCGTCTTCGCCCGCAAGGCCGTGCACGCCGCGCTCTGCCTGGCGGTCGTCATGATCAGCCTCGCGGTGCTCTACGCCGCGCAGGGTGCGCCGTTCCTGTTCGCCGTGCAGATCATCGTCTACACCGGCGCCATCATGATGCTGTTCCTGTTCGTCCTGATGCTGGTCGGCGTCGACTCCTCCGACGCGGTCAAGGAGACGATCGGCGGGCAGCGTCTCGCGGCCGCGATCATCGGCCTGATCTTCGGCGTCACGGTCGTCCTCGCGGTCGGCCAGACCGTCTCGGGTGTCGTCGTGGGCCTCAAGGCCGCCAACGGCAACGGCAATCCGTACGGGCTCAGTGAGCTGCTGTTCGGCAAGTACGTCCTGGCGTTCGAGTTCACCAGTGCCCTGCTGATCACCGCTGCGCTGGGTGCCATGGTGCTGGCGCACAAGGAACGCCTCACGACCCGGCACTCGCAGGCCGACATCTCCGCACGACGTATGCGCGAGTACGCCGAGTCCGGCCGACACCCGGGCCCGTTGCCGGCGCCCGGTGTCTTCGCCCGCCACAACGCGGTCGACACCCCGGCGCTGCTGCCCGACGGCTCACCGCTCGAGAGCTCGATCTCGGAGAGCCTCGTGGCTCGCGGCCAGGTCCGTGACGGCTTCGAGGACGACATCGACAAGGTCGTCGAGCAGCTCGACGACGACGAGCAGGGACTGGGAGGCGAGAAGTGAACGAGTACATCACGCTGTCCCTGATCCTGTTCACGATCGGTTGTGTGGGCGTACTCGTCCGCCGCAACGCGATCGTCGTCTTCATGTGCATCGAGCTCATGCTCAACGCGACCAACCTCGCGTTCGTCAGCTTCTCCCGGCAGAACGGCAACCTCGACGGGCAGGTGGCGGCGTTCTTCGTCATGGTCGTCGCGGCCGCCGAGGTCGTTGTCGGACTGTCGATCATCGTGTCCATCTATCGCGCGCGTCGCTCGGCCTCGGTCGACGAGGCGAGCCTCTTGAAGTCGTAGGGGGAGCACGATGTTCGATCTCCAATGGCTGCTGATCGCCATTCCGCTGGCCAGCGGCCTGGGCCTGCTCGTGTGGGGCAAGGAGGGCGACCGGTTCGGTCACCTCATCGGCACGGTCGCCTCGGCGCTGTCGTTCCTGTTCGGTGTCGTGCTGTTCGCGTCGCTGCTCGGCAAGGACGGTGAGGACCGGTCCCAGTCGACCAAGCTGTTCACCTGGATCGACGCCGGGTCGTTCCACGTCGACATGGGCTTCACGTTCGACCAGCTGTCGGGGCTGTTCGTGCTGCTCATCACGGGCGTCGGCACCCTGATCCACGTCTACTCGATCGGCTACATGGCGCACGACGAGCGCCGTCGCCGGTTCTTCGCGTTCCTCAACATCTTCATCGCCGCGATGCTGACCCTGGTCCTGGCCTCTGACTACCTCGTGCTGTTCCTCGGCTGGGAGGGCGTCGGCCTGGCTTCCTACCTGCTGATCGGGTTCTGGCAGCACAAGGACTCGGCCGCCGCTGCCGCCAAGAAGGCCTTCGTCGTCAACCGCGTCGGCGACCTCGGCATGGCGCTCGGCATCATGCTGATGTTCACCGAGTTCGGCACCTCGTCGATCTCGGCCGTCAACGGCGCCATCACGGGCGCCTCGGGCTCGGTCGCCACGGCGCTCGGCCTGCTCCTGCTGCTCGGCGCGTGCGGCAAGTCCGCCCAGGTGCCGCTGCAGAGCTGGCTGCTCGACGCGATGGAGGGCCCGACCCCGGTCTCGGCCCTGATCCACGCCGCGACGATGGTCACCGCGGGCGTCTACCTCGTCGTACGCTCCAACGGCATCTTCGACGCATCCGAGGCGGCCCGCACCGCGGTCATCGTCGTCGGTCTCGTCACGCTGCTGGCCGGAGCCTGGATCGGTTGCGCCAAGGACGACATCAAGAAGGCGCTCGCCGGCTCGACCATGAGCCAGATCGGCTACATGATGCTGGCCGCCGGCCTCGGCCCCGCCGGTTACGCGTTCGCGATCTTCCACCTCATCACCCACGGCTTCTTCAAGGCCAACATGTTCCTCGGTGCCGGCTCGGTCATGCACGGCATGAACGACGACGTCGAGATGCGCCACTACGGCGGCCTGCGTACGTTCATGCCGATCACGTTCGCGACGTTCGGCCTCGGCTACCTGGCGATCATCGGCGTCCCTCCGTTCGCGGGCTTCTGGTCCAAGGACAAGATCATCGAGGCGGCGTTCGGCCAGAACTTCTGGGTGGGCCTCGGCGCGCTTCTCGGTGCCGGCGTCACGGCGTTCTACATGACCCGCCTGATGATCATGACGTTCTTCTCCGAGAAGAGATGGCGCGAGGAGGTGCATCCGCACGAGTCGCCCCGCGTCATGACCTGGCCTCTGATCGGCCTCGCGGCGCTGTCCGCCGTCGGCGGCATCCTGCTCGTCAGCGACTGGATCAGCGAGTGGCTCGAACCCATCACGGGTCACGCCGAGCACGAAGAGCTCGAGATCCCGGCGATCGTCCTGACCCTCATCATCACGGTCGTCGTCCTGATCGGTGTCGCGGCTGCGGCGTTCTTCTACAACCGCGAGCCGATCGCCGCCGAGACGCCGGCCGACAGCTCGGTGTCGATCTTCGCCCGCGCCGGCCGCCACGAGCTCTACGGCAACGAGCTCAACGACGCCGTGGTCGTACGCCCGACACGTCACCTCACCCGGTTCCTGGTGTGGTTCGACGGCAAGGGGGTCGACGGCTTCGTGACCGGTGTCGCCGACCGGCTCGGTGACACCTCACAGTTCCTGCGCAAGCCGCAGACCGGTTACGTCCGTTCGTACGCACTCACGATGTTCGGCGGCGTTGCCGTCCTCGTCCTTGCCCTCCTGGCGGTGACCCTCGCATGATCCTGTCGATCCTCGCCGCGACTCCGATCGCGGGAGCGTTGCTCCTCGCGCTCCTGCCTCGTGAGGCCGCACCCCACCACCGGGCCAAGTACGTCGCGCTCGGCGTCTCGCTCATCACGCTCGTCCTGTCCCTCGTCGTCATGGCGAAGTTCGACCAGGACGCCGGCGGCTACCAGCTGACCGAGAAGCACGAGTGGATCAAGGTCTTCGGCGCCTACTACTCCCTCGGCGTCAACGGCATCGGCATCACGCTGATCCTGCTGACGACGATCCTCACGCCGATCGTGATTCTCGCGGCCTTCGGTGACCGGCTGCCGGACCCCAAGAGCACCAACGCCTACTTCGCCTGGATGCTCGCGGTCGAGGGCCTCGCGATCGGCGCGTTCGCCGCGACCGACGCCTTTCTCTTCTACGTGCTGTTCGAGGCGACGCTGATCCCGCTCTACTTCCTGATCGGCTCGTTCGGCGGGCCCAACCGGTCCTACGCCGCGGTGAAGTTCTTGATCTACAACCTCGTCGGCGGCCTGCTGATGCTGGCGTCGATCGTCGGCCTGTATGTCATCAGCGCTCGTCAGGGCGATGCGTCGTTCCTGCTGAGCGACCTGCAGAACCTCGACTTCAGCACCAACACCGAGCGCCTGCTGTTCCTCGGCTTCATGGCCGCGTTCGCGATCAAGGCGCCGCTGTGGCCGCTGCACACGTGGCTGCCCGACGCTGCTGGCCAGGCGACTCCCGGCACCTCGGTGCTGATGGTCAGCGTGATCGACAAGATCGGCACGTTCGGCATGATCCGCTGGTGCCTCGGGCTGTTCCCCGGTGCGTCCGACTGGGCCAGCCCGGTCGTCATCGTGCTCGCGGTCATCAGCATCCTCTATGGCGCGCTGCTCGCGGTCGGCCAGGATGACATCCGCCGGCTCATCGCGTTCACCTCGGTGTCGCACTTCGGCTTCATCATCCTGGGCATCTTCGCGTTCACCACGACTTCGCTGGCCGGCTCGACGCTCTACATGTTCAACCACGGTCTCTCGACCGCTGCGCTGTTCCTCGTGACCGGCATGATGATCGCCCGCCGCGGCTCGGCGCGGATCTCCGACTTCGGCGGCGTGCAGAAGATCGCCCCGATCATGTCGGGCGTCCTGCTGGTGGCCGGCCTGTCGAGCCTGTCGTTGCCGGGCCTCGCGCCGTTCATCTCCGAGTTCCTGGTGCTGGCCGGCACGTTCACGCGCTCGATCCCGGCCGCGGCGTTCGCGACGCTGGGCATCGTGCTCGCGGCGCTCTACATCCTGATCATGTACCAACGCGTCATGACCGGGCCGCTCAAGCCGGGCAACGAAGGCGTGAGCGATCTGGACCACCGCGAGATGGCGTCGCTGACCCCTGCGATCATCCTGATCGTCGGCCTGGGCTTCTTCCCGCAGCCGCTGCTCAACGTCATCAACCCCGCTATCGACGACGTGATCAGTCATGTCGGCAAGGGCGATCCCGCACCCAAGACACCCGTCAACATCGATGACTCAGCCGCGCAGGAAGGGGGCCACGAATGATCGCCACGTTCGCGACCGCGACCGACCTGCCCGACATCTCCGCGCCGGACATCGAGTACGCCCTGCTCGCGCCGATCTTCATCATCGCGGGTGCCGCGGTGCTCGGCGTCATTGTCGAGGCGTTCTGGCCCCGCAGCAGCCGCTTCCTGGTGCAGGCCGGCATCGCCGTCGTCGGCATCATCGCGGCGTTCGCCGACACGATCTGGGTGTTCCAGGACCTGGACCCCATCAAGGACGCCTCCCACCTCGCGCGCGGCAAGATCGCCGCGGAGGGCGCCCTCGCGATCGACGGGCCCGGCGTTTTCGCCTGGGGCATCCTGCTGATCTTCGGGCTGCTGAGCATGCTGCTGTTCGCCGAGCGCCGCCTCGAGGGCGGACTCAGCGGGTTCACCGGCCGCGCGGCCGACGCTCCGGGCTCGGCCGCGGAGGTCGAGGCGATCAAGCACCGGGTCGAGCACACCGAGGTCTTCCCGCTCGCGTTGTTCGCGCTGGTCGGCATGATGCTGTTCGCGACGTCGAACGACCTGCTGACGATGTTCGTGGCGCTCGAGGTCCTGAGCCTGCCGCTCTACCTCCTCTGCGGTCTCGCTCGTCGACGCCGGCTCATGAGCCAGGAGGCCGCGCTCAAGTACTTCCTGCTGGGCGCGTTCTCGTCGGTGTTCTTCCTCTACGGCATCGCCCTGACGTACGGCTACGCCGGCAGCTTCCGGCTCTCCGACATCGACGTCGCCGTCACCAATCGCTCGGACAGCGAGAACATGCTGCTCGCGGCGACCGCCCTGATCGCGGTCGGCCTGCTGTTCAAGATCGGCGCCGTGCCGTTCCACACCTGGACGCCTGACGTCTACCAGGGCGCGCCGACCCCGGTCACCGCGTTCATGGCGGCCGGCACCAAGGCCGCTGCGTTCCTGGCGCTGCTGCGCGTGTTCTTCGTGGCATTCGGTGGCTCGTCGTGGGACTGGCGCCCGACGATCGTCGCGGTCGCCATCATCACGATGTTCCTCGGCGCGGTCGTCTCGATCTCGCAGACCGACGTCAAGCGCATGCTGGCCTACTCGTCGATCGCCCACGCAGGCTTCCTGCTGGTCGGCTTCACGGGTGCCTACATCGGTTCGAGCGACTCCTCGCGGGTCACCTCGACGTCGAGCATCCTGTTCTACCTGACGGTCTACGGCGTCTCGTCGATCGGCGCGTTCGCGGTCGTGACCCTCGTACGCGACTCCGGTGGGGAGACGACGCACCTGTCCAAGTGGGCCGGCCTCGGCAAGAAGTCGCCCCTGCTCGCGGGTTCGTTCGCGCTGTTCATGCTGTCGTTCGCGGGCATCCCGCTGACCGGTGGCTTCATCGGCAAGTGGACGGTCTTCAGCGCGGCGTGGTCGGGCGGCTTCTGGTGGCTCGTCGTGATCGGTGTGCTCGTCAGTGCTCTGGCGGCCTACTTCTACGTCCGGGTCATCGTGCTGATGTTCTTCACCGACCCGGTCGGCGAGGGGCCGACCGTCGCGGCGCCGAGCATCATGACCACCGGTGTGATCGCCGTGGCTGTGATCGTCACCCTGGGACTCGGTATCATTCCGGGACCGGTGCTGGATCTCGCGCAGCATGCGGGCGCCTTCGTGCGCTGATCCGTCCCCCTAGGAGTTCTGCGTGTCCCGTCTGGGTGTCTCGTTCACCGACCCCGCCCTGGAAGCACGCGTCCTGGCGGGGGTCGAACAGGTCGAGGAGCAGCTCGCCGCGGCCGTCGACAGCCCGGAGAAGTTCGTCGCCGAGGCGGCAGCGCACCTGCTCAACGCCGGCGGCAAGCGGTTCAGGCCGCTGCTGGTCATGCTCAGCGCCGAGTTCGGCGAGTCGGCCAACCCGGACGTCGCGCGCTCTGCGGTCGTCGTCGAGCTGACCCACCTGGCGACGCTCTATCACGACGACGTCATGGACGAGGCCGACAAGCGTCGCGGCGCCCCGAGCGCCAATGCGCGCTGGGACAACTCGGTCGCGATCCTCGTCGGCGACTACCTTTTCGCCCAGGCCTCCGACCTCGTGTCCGACCTCGGGCCCGAGTCCGTCCGCATCCAGGCGCGTACGTTCTCCCGCCTCGTGCAGGGCCAGATCCGCGAGACCCTCGGCCCGGCCGAGGGCGATGACGCCCTCGCGCACTATCTCTCGGTGGTCGCGGACAAGACCGGCTCGCTGATCGCCACCGCGGCGCTGTTCGGCGCCAAGATGGCCGGCGCACCGGTCGACGTGCAGGAGACGCTCAGTGAGTTCGGCGAGCGCGTCGGCGCGGCGTTCCAGCTCAGCGACGACATCATCGACATCGCCAGCGAGACCGGCGACTCGGGCAAGACGCCCGGCACCGACCTGCGTGAAGGCGTGCCCACGCTCCCGACGCTCATCGCCCTTCGGTCGACCGATCCCGAGAGCGAGCGGCTGCGTTCCCTGCTGGCCAAGCCGCTGACCGACGACGCCGAGCTCGACGAGGCGCTCCGGCTGCTGCGCGCGCATCCCGCGATGACCGAGGCCCGGTCGTACGTACAGGCCGAGGCCGATGCCGCGAGCGCGCTGCTCGCGAAGCTGCCCGACGTACCCGCTCGCGCGGCGCTGCAGGCGCTCTGCGACACCGTCGCCACCCGCCTGGGCTAGATGGGCGCAGGCTCAACCGTCTTGGTCTTGCGGCGGCTGGTGATGGCGTCGACGGTGAAGATGACCAACGCGATCCAGACGAGGACGAACCCGATCCAGCGCTCCGTCGTCATGGTCTCGTCGAAGATCGTCAGACCGGTGATGAACTGGATGATGGGGCCGAGGTACTGCAGGATCCCGATCGTCGTCAGCGTCAGGCGGGTGGCCGCGGCGCCGAACAGCAGCAACGGGATCGCGGTGACCACACCCGTGCCGATTAGCAGCGCGGCGTTGCCGGGGCCGTCGTGCCCGAACGTCAGGTCGCCGCGCACCTGCAGCACGACCAGGAAGGCGACGGCGACCGGGAAGAGGATCGCGGTCTCCATGCCGAGCCCTTCGAACGCCCCGAGGTTGGCCTTCTTCTTGAGGAAGCCGTACGCCGCGAAAGAGAACGCGACGAGCAGGGCGATCCACGGCAGCCGACCGTAACCGATCGACAGCACGACGACCGCCAGCACGCCGATGCCGATGGCGCCCCACTGCGCGGGACGCAGCGTCTCCTTGAGCACGAAGACGCCGAGGAGCACCGTCACGAGCGGGTTGATGAAGTAGCCGAGCGACGTCTCCACGACGTGGCCGTTGGTGACGCCGTAGATGAAGCCACCCCAGTTGAGCGCGATCGTGATCGACGCGAACGTCAGGATCACCATGAGCCGCCGGTCGCGGGCGATGGCGATGAACTTCGTCCACTTGCCCATCACGGTGATCGAGACCAGCACGAACACCATCGACCAGACGAAGCGGTGCGCGAGGATCTCCAGCGAGCTCGCCGGGTCGAGCAGCGGCCAGTAGAGCGGGAAGAATCCCCAGCACAGGTAGGCGGCAACTCCAAGGCCCACACCGCTCTTGGAGTCATTCACCAGATGAGAGTACGCCCGAGTTGGCGCGGGCGGCGGGCCGGCAGGACAGGGCGCGACAGGATGGCCGAAAATCAGCGGAACATGTCCGTTGTGGCGCGGGTCACCGAGCCTCGGCCTTGCGTTGGAGCGCGCTCCAGGTCATAGCGTCGAAGGCATGACGAACACGGACAACAACGAGACCTTCACTGGCAAGACTTGGTTCATCACCGGCACGTCCCGCGGTTTCGGACACGAATGGGCCGCCGCGGCGCTCGACCGGGGTGACCGCGTCGCCGCCACGGCGCGCGACACCAGCTCGCTCGACGAGCTCGTCGACAAGTACGGCGACGCGATCCTGACGATCGCCCTGGACGTCAACGATCGCGAGGCCGACTTCGCCGCCGTTGCCGCAGCACACGAGCACTTCGGCCGGCTCGACGTCGTCGTCAACAACGCCGGCTACGGCCACTTCGGCTTCATCGAGGAGTTGACCGAGGACGAGGCGCGCGCCCAGCTCGAGACCAACCTGTTCGGTGCCCTCTGGGTGACCCAGGCCGCCCTGCCGTTCCTCCGCGAGCAGGGATCGGGCCACATCGTCCAGGTCTCGTCGATCGGCGGGATCTCGGCGTTCCCCCTCGTCGGGATCTATCACGCGTCGAAATGGGCGCTCGAAGGCTTCTCCCAGGCCTTGGCGCAGGAGGTCGCCGACTTCGGCATCCACGTGACGTTGATCGAACCCGGTGGATTCTCCACCGACTGGTCCGGCGACTCCGCCTCCCACTCGGCGCCGCTCACGGCGTATGACGAGATGCGCGAGAAGACGCAGCAGTGGCGTCAGTCCCGGTGGCGTTCGCCCGGCGATCCCGCTGCGTCGGCGGCCGCCATCCTCGAGATCGTCGACGCCGCCGAGCCGCCGCTGCGGGTATTCTTCGGCGACACACCGCTCGAGACCGCCAAGGCGGACTACGCCAGTCGGCTCGAAACCTGGGAGAAGTGGAACCATGTGTCGCTCCTCGCGCAGGGCTGACTCACGGTCCACCCGCCGGCGATCGGCTAGCGTCATCGCATGCTCGCCGCCGAACGCTTCGAGACGTACGGGCCGTCGCACCTGACGGTCCTGGCGATCTTCGTGGTCGGCGTCGTGCTGATCGTGCTGGCCGGCCACCGGCTGCGTGGCACCGCGGCGGAGCAAGCCGTGCGGCGTGCGTTCGCGGTGGCGATCCTCGCGATCACGGTGCCACTGCAGATCCTGCAGTTCACCCCTGACGAGTGGAACCTGCAGACCTCGCTCCCGTTCCAGCTGTGCGACCTCGCCTGGATGTTCGCGGTCTACGCGCTGTGGACCCGTAACCGGCTTGCCGCGACCATCACATACCTCTGGGGCATCACTCTCACCACGCAAGGGATGCTGACTCCCGACCTCGCATCGGACTTCCCGGAGCCGCGGTTCCTGATGTTCTGGGGGATGCACCTGCTGATCGTGTGGGCCTCGTTCTTCCTCGTGCTCGGCCTGCGAATCCTGCCGACCTGGCACACGTACCGGCAGACCGTCGCCATCACCTTGGTGTGGGCCGTCTGCGCGTACGTCTTCAACGTCGTCGCCGACACCAACTACGGCTATCTCAACCGGCTGCCGAAGAACGCGTCGCTGCTCGACTACCTCGGCCCGTGGCCATTGTTCGTCGTGCTGGAGATCGCCATCGTCGCCGCCGTGTGGGCCCTGCTGACCTGGCCGTGGGTGGGCAGACGGGTGCCGTCCGCCTAGGGTCGCCATCGGTGGTTTCTCTTCCAGACCTCGGATCCGGGTGGTCGGTATTCGGGGTGGCCGTCGACGGGTGACATCCGGATGGCCCACGCGTTCTCGTGGACGGCACGGTGGTGGAACGGGCAGACCAGGACCCCGTCGTCGAGTGTGGTCTCGCCGCCGTCGGCCCATCGGGTGCGCCAGTGGTGGGCTTCGCTTTGCTCGGGTGGCTTGTCACATCCCGGGAAGGTGCAGCCACCGTCGCGGTTTTCCAGCGCTTGGCGTTGCGTCTTGGTGAACAGTCTTTGTTCGTGACCGTGGTCCAACGGCAGTGACTTGCCGTTGAAGACTTGGGGGATGATGCCGGCGTTGCATGCCATCAGGCGTGCTTGCGAGGCGCTGATGCGAGTGCCGGTCGACAGTGTCGCGGCTTTGAGTCCGTCGATCAGGGTGTCGTGGTCGAGCCGGACGATCAACGTGGCGCCGAGTCCGCCTTTGCCGGGGAGCTGGTCGCCGGGCAGGTGGCCACACAGCTCGGCAAATCCCATGCCGAGGCGGTGCCGGTATTCCAGGTCGTTGTCGTAGTAGGACTCTGCGGCCGGCGTGTGGTCGTGGAGGTGGTCACGTTTGGGGGCGGAGATCACCTGCACCGCGGCCATCAGCTGGTCGGCTTGGGCTTCGGGGATGCGGAACGCGCCCCGGCAGGTCCCGTCGCCGTCGTTGACCATCCAGAACTCCGAGCGCCGCCACGCGTCCTTCTCCCGACGCTCCAGAGACTCGTTCTCGATCGCGTCGACCTCAGGTGCTGGTTTGAACTGGTCGGTGATCCTCCTGGACCGGTTGCGCAGGTCCTTCAACGAGAATCGCCCGGCGTCGCCGATCAGCGTGTCCTCGCACGCCTGCTTCTGCTCCGGGGTCGTGTCCTCCGGGAGGTTGGCGACGGCGCCGGCGATGATCGCCGCCTGGGACGGCCCGATCTCACCGCGGGCCAACGCATCCTCGGTCCGGGACGCCGACTCGAGCGCCTGGCCCATGAAGACCATCTGGTCGCCGGCTTTCTTGTCACCACCGAACGCCCCAGCCAACATCGCACCGGTCGATGACGCACCCCGGGACTTGGCAAGACCTGACGCATCCAGCACCCGTGCAGCAGTGACCTGCTGCGCCTTGACCCGGGCCTCAACTCGCATCAACCGCTCCACCAAGTGCTGAACCTCGGCCGGCTCCAGACCAGCCCAAGCACCCAACGGCATACGATCCAGCGCGCCCTCGATCTGTTCGACCGCACCCACCAAGGGGTGCGGGAGCGACACGACCGGAGCAACAGACACGACAAACCTCAAGCACGAAGAGCGGTCGCACGCTTGGCCTCTGTCAAATGCGGCGCACCCAAGCTCGATGCACCACGGGCCGGTCTCAGTCGAATCCAGTCACGTCGAGGGATTGCTGCGAAGACTTCACCCTCGATCCCACAACCATACCGCCAAACCCCGACAGTGTCGAACACCTGTTCGAATAATGAGACGCCCTATCGCACTACTTCCGATGGCGTTCGTATCGGCGGGTGATCCGGGTCTGGGCGGCCCACATGATCCGCTCAGTGGCACCGAAGGGACGCCGTCCGGGCGTGGTCGGCGCCCGGTCGGCCAGCTCCTCGAACGCCGCGACGATGGCCGCGGCGGACTGCTCCTGGGAGGAAAGACGCAGGGGTGCGATCTGCTCGGGCAGCGGCACGATGACCGGATTGGTGTTGATCTCCCACACCTGAAGCCTGCCCTTGCTGAACCCGTAGTCGATCCGCCCGTAGTCGAGTCCCGCGATCGCGTAGATCTCGCGCAGCTGCGCCTCGTGGGGGAACGTCTCCACGAACTCACGTTCCTCCTCAGCTGTCGCGGCCGTGACGATCTCGGGCTTCTTGACCATCCACCTCTCGCTGAACAGCACGTGGCGGGGGATCAGGTGATCGCCGATCTTGATCGCCGAGTACTTGCGGACCAGTCCGTCGGCGCTGCGAGCCCTCAACTTCTCGACCACCAGAAGATGTCGGTCGAAGAGCCGCCGGCGACGGCTGACCCGCTCGATGACCCGCTCCCTGAGCTGTGCGTCCGAGTGGATGAGGTCGCCGAGATTGCCGGAGTGCTGGTTGGCCCACCGCAGGAACGCCGGGTAGCGGAGCTCGGTGTCGAGATCGCGCAGCCGGTACGCACGGAAGTCGTTGAGGCCGAGCCGGGCGAGGTCCTCCAGCAACCCCAGGCGGTCCCGCCACGCCGCCGGGTCGTTGAGCGTGACATAGCTGTCGGGCTGGGCAGCGAGACGCCGGTGCAGTCGCCGGACCATGGCAAGCTCGGGTCGCATCAGTCGCTCGAAGTCGGCGAACACGTGCGCACCAGGCGGCAGCGGCTCACTGACCCGCACGTCGTCATAGGCGGTCGGTCGGATGACGTCGGCGAGACCCGGCGCCCAGCCGGCGATGAACCGCTCGATGCCCCATAGGAACTTTCGCGCGGTGTAGAAGTGGATCACGCGGATGTCCCCGGCACCATCGAGAAATGGGTGTGCACCGCTCGAAGCGTGGGGGCACCGACCAGGACGATCGTGGCGCGACCCTGGCGAGGCCCGGCGGTTCCGTCGGACCGCACCCCTTCAGACGACCAGTCGGTGATCGTGATCAGGACGTCGCCGTCGGCGAAGACGGTCGCACCTGCGAGGTCGAAGTCGAACCCCGTCGTACGCTCCCAGACTCCGTGCCACTGCTCGGCGTACAGCTGGTCCAACCCGATCCAGCGCTCGGCGACGGTTCCGAATCCCTCCGCATCCGGATGGAACATCCCGCGTGCCCCGTCGTAGTCGCGCTCTCGCACCGCAGCCGCGAACCCTCGTAGCCATGACGCCACGGACGGCATCGACTCCGCCCTGACCACCTCAACCACTCGCACTCTCCGTCGATCTCGTCGTCCGTCGGATCCGGTTCAGTATGCCCCGAGGGCGGGCTGGACGCGCCACATCACGCAACTTCCCGGTGCCGGGCGCAACCACCCGGCGGTGATCTTCCCTAGAGTGTCTTCATGGCCGCCTACCTCGACGACTACCTCGCGGTCGGCGTCATCATCGTGGCCGGCTTCGTGCTGGCCGGCGGGATGCTCGGGGTCAACCGGCTGATGCGCCCCCGCGTCGCCGCACGCGAGAAGCTTCTGACATACGAGTCGGGTGTCGATCCGGTCGGCGAGGGCTGGTCGCAGTCGACGGTCCGCTACTACGTCTACGCGTTCCTCTACGTGATCTTCGCGGTCGACGCGGTGTTCCTGTTCCCGTGGGCCGTCGTGCTCGAGGACATCGGCCGGGCAGCCGCGGTCGAGATGGGCATCTTCATCGGCATCCTCGTCGTCGGACTCGTCTACGCCTGGCGCAAGGGGGTGCTGTCGTGGACGTCGTAGGAGCTGTGGACCTGCCGATGCCGACCCTGGCGCCGCCGACCCTCGGGCCCGTGTCGCAGCACGCCCCCAAACCGGCCCGCTACCTGCTCAACTGGGGCCGCAAGTACTCCCTCTGGGTCTTCAACTTCGGCCTAGCCTGCTGCGCGATCGAGTTCATCGCGACGTCGATGTCGCGCCACGACTTCATCCGCCTCGGTGTCATCCCGTTCGCACCCGGCCCCCGCCAGGCCGACCTCATGGTCGTCTCGGGGACGGTCACCGACAAGATGGCGCCGGCGATCAAGCGGCTGTACGACCAGATGCCCGAGCCCAAGTACGTCATCAGCTTCGGCTCGTGCGCCAACTCCGGCGGTCCCTACTGGGACTCCTACAGCGTCACCAAGGGCGTCGACCAGATCATCCCCGTCGACGTGTACGTCCCGGGGTGCCCGCCGCGACCCGAGGCGCTGCTCAACGGCATCGTCACGCTGCAGGACAAGATCGGCGGCGAGAACCTCGCGGACCGCTACAAGCGCCCGGCCACGTCGCTGCTGAGCCCTCGTATGGCCCTTCGACAGGCTCAGGAACCGGTGGAAGGATGACGCTGGAGGAGAACAGCTTCGGCCCGCCGCACCGCGTCGTCGAGGCAACCGACTGGCACGACGCCGTGGCACAGCTGAAGCGGGACGGCTACACGTACTTCGACTGGCTGTCGGCCGTCGACGAGCACCCCGAGGGCTTCAGGCTCGTGCTGCACGTGGCCCGGGTCAAGCCGCTGGATCACCTGCTCCTCGTGACGTACGTCGACCGGGACGCTGCCGCGATCGCGTCGATCGCTGACGTCTACGCCGGTGCGGCGTGGCACGAGCGGGAGACGCACGAGATGTTCGGCATCGACTTCGGCCTCGACCTCGATCCGCTGCTCCTGCCCGACGGTTTCGAGGGGCATCCGCTGCGCAAGGAGTTCGTGCTCGCATCGCGCGTCGCCAAGCCGTGGCCGGGTGCCAAGGAGCCGGGGGAGAGCGACGCCGACTCGACCCACTCGCCGGGCCGTCGGAGGATCAAGCCTCCGGGCGTACCCGACCCCGAGGACTGGGGACCAGGAAAGGTGGCGGAGCCTGCCGAAGCCGACGTCCTTTCGACAAGCTCAAGGACCGACGACGGGGACACCGATGGCTGATGTCATCGACGCGCTGCTGCGCTGTGTCGTCGTGCTGGCGGTGTTCATGGTCTTCCCGCTGGTCGTGGGCCAGATGGAGCACAAGGCCATGGCGCACATGCAGAGTCGGGTCGGCCCGATGAAGGCCGGCGGCTTCCACGGCTGGGCCCAGCTCGTCGCCGACGGGGTCAAGTTCGTCCAGAAGGAGTCCATCGTCCCGGCCGCCGCCGACCGCAAGGTGTTCGAGCTGGCCCCGGCGGTCGCCTTGGTCCCGTACCTGGTCGCGATGCTCGCGATCCCGCTCGGACCGTTCTTCGGCCAGGGCAACCTGATCGGCCAGGACCTCGACCTCGGCCTGTTCTTCGTGCTCGCCGCGATGAGCGTCGGCGTCCTCGGCACGCTGATGGGCGGCCTCGGCAGCGGAAACAAGTACTCCTACATCGGTGGCATGCGCGTCGCGGCGCAGCTCATGTCGTACGAGCTGCCGATGGTGCTCGCCGCCGCGAGTGTCGCGATGGCGGCCGGCACACTGTCGCTGGTCGGCATCGCCAACGAGTGGGAGCCCTGGTGGCTCGTCGCGCAGCTGCCGGGCATGGTCGTCTTCTTCGTCGCCGGGCTCGCCGAGCTGCAGCGCCCGCCGTTCGATGCGCCACTCGCCGACGCCGAGCTCGTCATGGGGCCGCTGACGGAGTACGGCGGCATGCGCTTCGCGATGTTCCTGCTCGCCGAGTACGCCGGCATCGTCGTGCTGGCAGCCCTGACGACGGTGCTCTACCTCGGCGGCTGGGCCGGCCCGTTCTCCGACGACATCGGCTGGCTGTGGACGCTGGTCAAGGTCATGGCGGTGTCGTTCCTCGTGATCTGGGCGCGCGTCGCCTACCCGCGGCTCCGGGAGGACCAGGTCAACTCGCTGGCCTGGAAGGTCCTCGTCCCGGTCGCCCTGGCGCAGATCACCCTGACGACGGTGCTGGTGGTCGCATGAGCATATTCGGCAAGGGCCTGCTGCAGGGGCTCGCGGTCACCTGGCGCAACCTCACGCGGCGATCCGTCACGGCGCACTACCCCGACGTGCAGCCCGATCTGCCGCCCCGCAGCCGTGGCGTCATCGCGCTGCAGGAGGAGAACTGCACCTCGTGCATGCTGTGCGCCCGCGAGTGCCCGTCGTGGTGCATCACGATCGACTCGCACAAGGAGACGATCCCGGCGACGACCGAGGGCGGCCGCGACCGCAGCCAGAACGTGCTCGACACGTTCGACATCGACTACTCGCTCTGCATGTACTGCAGCATCTGCATCGAGGTCTGCCCGTTCGACGCGTTGCACTGGTCGCCGGAGTTCGCGTACGCCGAGGGTGACATCGTCGACCTGACGCATGACATGAACCGGCTGCGCGAGTGGATGTGGACCGTCCCGCCGCCGCAGGCGCTCGACCCCGGCGCCGAGCCGGCCAAGGAGCTCAGCCGTGGGCCATTCGAAGGCGAAGGAACCGGTCACGCAGGAGGAGGAAGCCGAGTGAGCGCGACCGAGATCGTCTTCCTGCTGTTCGCCGCCCTCGCCGTCGGGTCGGCGCTGCTCGCGATGACGACCAAGCAGCTCGTGCACTCGGCGCTGTGGCTCGTCGTGACGCTCGGCGCCGTCGCGGGTTGCTTCGTGCTGATGACCGCCGAGTTCGTCGCCTGGGTCCAGGTGCTCGTGTATGTCGGCTCGGTCGTCGTGCTCGTGATCTTCGCGCTGATGCTGACCCGGCAGCAGTCGACGATCTCCGCGGAGGTCACCGGCAACCGCTGGACCGCAGCAGTGCTGGGCCTCGTCGCTGCGGTCGGCCTCGGCGCCACGGTCATCAGCGGCTTCCACGGCGAGCGCATCGAGGGTCATCGCATCGGCAGCGCGAAGTCGATCGGCGACGCGCTGTTCAACGACTGGGTGCTGCCGTTCGAGATCCTCAGCGGTGTGCTGCTCGCCGCCCTCATCGGCGCCATCGTCATCTCCCGGTCGGGAACCGAGCGCTGATGCCCCTGCTCTATCCGCTGGTGCTGTCGGCCGTGCTGTTCGGCATCGGGCTCTATGGCGTCCTCGCCCGCCGCAACGCCGTGCTGATGCTGCTCGGCGTCGAGCTCATGCTCAACGCGGTCAACCTCAACCTCGTCGCGTTCGACGCGTGGTTCGCCGACCAGCTCCACACGGGCCAGGTCCTCACGCTGTTCACGATCACCCTCGCGGCGGCCGAGATCGGCCTCGGCCTCGCGATCGTCCTCGCGCTGTTCCGCGCCGTGCGCACCGTCGACGTCGATGGGGCCGACTGATGAGGCGTCATTGGCTGTACGTCGTCCTGACCGCCGCGCTCGCCGTGGCGGTCGCCGTGTGGGCGATCCCGCATCTCGACGGCGATCCGTCGACCAAGGTCTGGGTCGAGGGCAACGACCTGCTCGCGGTCTCGCTCGCGACGCACATCGACAGCCTCGCCGCCCAGGTCCTGCTGCTCGCCGTCGGCGTCGGCCTGCTGGTGCAGATCTACTCCACGGCATACCTCGGCCACCACCCGCGCTATCGCTCGTACGCGCTGGTGATCATCCTGTTCCTGCTCGGCATGATCGCGGTCGTCGCGGCCGACGACCTGTTCGTCCTGCTCGTCGGCTGGGAGGTCATGGGGCTGTGCTCCTACCTGCTGATCGGCCACGAGTGGCAGACCCCGGTCGCCCGGGCAGGTGCCGCGAAGGCGTTCCTCATGACCCGCATCGCCGACCTCGGCCTGCTCGTCGGGATCCTCGTGATCGGTCAGACGTACGGGACCTATCGCATCAGCGAGGTGCTCGCGCAGGAGCCCAAGAACGCCACGGCCATCGGGCTGCTGCTGCTCGTCGCCGTGGTGGGCAAGTCGGCGCAGTTCCCGCTGCACACCTGGCTGCCCGACGCGATGCCCGGCCCGACGCCGATCACGGCTCTGATCCACGCCGCCACGATGGTCGCCGCCGGCGTCTACCTCGTCGCCCGCCTGCTGCCGATCTTCGCCGCGTCCGAGCTCGTCATGACGCTGCTGGCGATCATCGCCGCGATCACGATGCTGCTCGGCGCGCTGTTCGCGCTCGTGCAGACCGATCTCAAGCGGGCGCTCGCGTGGTCGACCGTCAGCCAGCTCGCGTTCATGTTCGCGGCGCTGTCCGCTGGCGACGGTGACGCCGGGACGGACCATCTGCTGTCGCACGGCGCGTTCAAGGCGTTGCTGTTCCTCGGGTGCGGCTGCGTCATGCACGCTGTCGGGTCGAGCGCGCTGTCGGCGATGGGCGGTCTGCGCCTGCACATGCCGGTCACGTTCTGGACCATGACGATCGGCTTCGCGGCTCTTGCCGGGGTCATCCCGACGGTCGGCTTCTTCACCAAGGACTCGGTGCTGCACGCCCTCGAGCACGGCCGCGACGAAGGCCCGCTGCCCGGCGGCGTCGCGCTCACGGTCTTCGGCATCGCATTGCTGACGTCGTTCATCACCGCGGCGTACGCCACAAGGCTGTGGCTGCTGACGTTCCTCGTCGATGCTCCTGCTGACCGCGCCGAGGCCCACGAGGCGCCGCGTGCCATGACCGGCCCGATCATCGTCCTCGCCGTCGCGACTCTCGCGTTGTCGATCGGCCAGCCGTTCCACCTCGGCATCGGCTTGCTCTCGACCGCGGTCGCGGCCGCCGGCATCGCCGCGGTCTTCCTGGCCTGGCGCAACGGCCGCTCGCTCGACCTCGACGCGCCGTGGCTGACCGCCGAGCTCGGACTCGATCGCCCGTACGCGCGATGGATCCCGGCGACGCTGCGGTCCTCGGCGGACGCGGTCGTCGATGTCGACCGCGATGGCATCGATGCGTACTCGTACGGCTCGGCGTTCGTCGCCCACCGCGTCTCGCGCGTGCTCGCGCTGGTCCAGTCCGGCAACGTCCAACGTTATGCGACGGTCATCGCCGCAGGCGTCATCGTCGTCACGGCAGCGGCGGTGATCTGGGCATGATCACCGCTGCGCTCACGATCCCGTTCACCGTCGGGCTCGGCCTGCTGTTCCTCCGCAAGCTGGTCTCCGGCCGTGCGGCTGCGGGCCTCGGCGCAGTCGCCATGGCGGTCTCGCTCGTGCTGTTCGCTCTCGTCTGGGAGGGCAAGGACACGATCTCCGGCGAGGTCGACACGGAGTGGATCGAGCCGCTCGGCGCCCGCCTGCACCTGGGCGCCACCGCCATCTCGTGGCCGTTCCTGCTGATGACGGCATTCATCGGTCTGCTGTGCTGCGTGTGGCTCATCGCGGACGACACCGCGCCGGCGCTGGTCGGGCTCGTGCTGATCATCAGCGCGTCGTCGCTCGGGGTGTTCGCGTCACTCGACTTCCTGCTGTTCTTCGTGTTCTTCGAGCTCGCGCTGATCCCGATGTGGTTCGTCATCGCCTGGTGGGGCGACCCACACGACGCGGCCGGGCGCACACGCCGCCGCAACTAGGTTTCTGCTGTTCACCGTCACCGGCTCGGCGTTGCTGCTGGTCGGCATCGTGCTGGTGGCCCGCGACAGCGGATCGCTGCAGTTCACCGAGATCGAGGGCGGCCCGCTCGTGGCGGCCGTGCTGATCGTGCTCGGCTTCGCGGTCAAGACCCCGCTCGTCCCGCTGCACACCTGGCTGCCCGACGCGCACAGCAAGGCGCCGACCGTCGGATCGGTCCTCCTCGCGGCGGTGTTCCTCAAGCTCGGCACGTACGGCCTGATCATCGCCTCGGGCCTGCTGTCCGGCTCGTTCGCCGATGTCGCCCCGTACGTCGCTGGGGCCGGCGTCGTCGGCATCATCTGGTCGGCCCTGGCCTGCTACGCCCAGGACGACCTCAAGCGCCTGATCGCCTACTCCAGCATCGGCCACATGGGTTTCGTGGCGCTTGCCATCTCGACGCAAAGCGTCGTCGGTGTTGCTGCCGCAGTGTTTGGATCAGTGGCTCATGGGCTGGTCACCGGGCTGCTGTTCTTCCTCTCCGGCTCGCTCAAGGACCGCTTCGGCACTGCGTCGATGCGAGTGATCGGTCGCGGGCTCTACGCGCGTACGCCGTGGCTCGCGGTGGCGTTCGTGTTCGCCGCGGTCGCCAGCCTCGGCCTGCCCGGACTCGCCGGCTTCTGGGGCGAGCTGCTGTCGTTGCGCGCGGCATACGAGGTCGGGGTGCTCGACAAGCCGTACGCGTGGACCGCCCTCGGGCTCGCGGTGCTGGGCGTGGCGCTCACCACGGCGTACTTCGTCCGGGCGATCCGGCTGCTGGCCCAGGGTGAGCCGGTCGCGCAGGAGGCTGACCGCGACCTCGCCGTGCGGGAGTCGGTCGTCAGCGTCGCCCTCGTCGTGTCGATCGTCGTGCTCGGTCTCGCGCCGGGCCTGATCGTCGGTCTGTACGACTTCCAGCGGCACGTTTGCGGCGGTGACGCCATGAACATCCCCGTGGACTGGGCCGTCGTCGGCCCCGCCGTCATCGTCGCGGTCGGTGCGCTGGTCGCGTTGCTGGTCGACGCGTTCTACTCCCGCCGTACGTGGCTGGGATCGGGCCTGCCGGCCAGCGTCGCGCTCGCTGTGGGCCGGTATCGAGCTGTTCCGCCTGCACGACGACATCGTCCCCTTCACGTTCGCGCTGTCGCTGATCATCCTCGTCGGCACGCTCGTCGTCGTGGTGGCGTCGAACGTCATGAACTTCGAGAATGCGATGCCACCGGGGGAGTATCACTTCCTCCTGCTGGCTGCCGCCGGCGGCGCGTTGATGATGGTCGCGGCGCGCGACCTCGTGACGTTGATCGTCGCGCTCGAGCTGTTGTCATTGCCCTCGATCGCGCTCGTCGGACTCCGGCAGGGCGATCAACGTGCGATCAAGTCGGCGTGGACGTTCTTCCTGGCCTCGGTGGTGTCGACCGCGATCACGTTGATGGGCGTCTCGCTGCTCTACGGCGTCGCCGGGACGCTCGACTACGAAGGCCTCAACGCGGGACTGTCGACCACCGACATGCCTGACGGAGTCGTCGCGGTCGCGGTCATCCTGACGATCATCGGGCTGCTGTTCAAGCTCGGCGCGGTGCCGTTCCACGTGTGGATCCCCGACACGTACACCGGCGCGCCGGTCATGGTCGCGGGCTTCCTGTCGTCGGTGTCCAAGGCGGCGTCGCTCGGTGCGGTCTACACGCTTCTGGTGGTCGCGCTGCCCGCGGCGTTCGACACGTGGACGACGATCCTTGCGGTGGTCGCCGCCGTGACGATGACGGTCGGCAACCTCGGGGCGCTGCGGCAGACGAATGCCATCTCGATGCTGGCGTGGTCGTCGATCGCGCAGGCCGGCTTCCTGATCGCTCCGGTCGCCGTGGTCACCCGGTTCGGCCCGGAGGCTGCGGTGCAGTACCTCGCCGCGTACGTGCTGGCCAACCTCGTCGCGTTCGCCGCGCTCGCGGTCGTGCTGCGCCTACGCGGCAGCACCGACTACAGCGAGCTGAAGGGCCTCGCCCGCACGGACCCGCCCACCGGCGTACCGCTCGTGATGGCGGCGCTGACCCTTGCTGGGTTCCCGCCGGCCGTGATCGGCCTCGTCACGAAGTACGTCGTGATCCGGCCCGTCATCGAGTCCGGCGACACCTGGCTCGCGGTCGTCATGGCGGTCAACGTCATGCTCGGGCTCGCGTACTACCTGAGGTTCGTCGTGGTGCTCGTCGACCGGCCTGCGATCGACGACCCGTACCGGAGCCCCTCGCCGCCGGTCTCGATCCGCATCTCCAAGGCCGCCGTGCTGATCGGCACCGCCGGACTCGTCGCCCTCAGCGCCTGGCCCGACCTCCTGCTGACCCACCTGCCCTGAGAACCTCGCTGGCAGTGACGTTCGGGTCGCGAATCGCCGTACGACCCCGACCGCAACGTCACGCTCAGCGAGGTGTGGTCAGCGGTAGTTGACGAACTGCACCGCGAAGTCGAGGTCGGCGCCCTTGACCAGCGCGATGACCTCCTGCAGGTCGTCACGCTTCTTGCTGCTGACGCGGAGCTCGTCGCCCTGGATCTGGACCTTGACGCCCTTGGGGCCCTCGTCGCGGATCAGCTTGGAGACCTTCTTGGCCTGCTCCTGGCTGATGCCCTCGGTGATCGTCGACGTCAGGCGTACCTCCTTGCCGGACTGGCGAGGCTCACCCTCCTCGAGGGTCTTGAGCGAGATGCCGCGCTTGATCAGCTTGTCCTTGAAGACGTCGAGGATCGCCAGAGCGCGCTCGTCGGCGTTCGCCTTGATCTCGATGCCGAACTCGCCGCTCCAGTCGATCGCTGCGCCGGTGTTCTTGAAGTCGTACCGCGTCGCGATCTCCTTGGCGGCCTGGTTGAGCGCGTTGTCGACCTCCTGGCGGTCGATCTTGTTGACGATGTCGAAGGAAGAGTCGGCCATGAGTGCTCCTGGTGGTGCGCCGCGGGGATCTGATTTCTCTCACCCTAATCGGCTGCGATAGTCTTGCTTGTCGTTGCCCCGGCAACACCCCCGGCAGGTTGCCCGAGTGGCCAAAGGGATCTGACTGTAAATCAGACGGCTCAGCCTACGCAGGTTCGAACCCTGCACCTGCCACGGGAATCGAGGAGCCCCTCACCAGCGGAGACGCAGGTGAGGGGCTCTTCTCGTGAGTGGAAGCGCCGGAACGTGTGAGCTCAGGTGATCGCTGCGCCCACACGCTCGCGCAGGACGGGAATGACTTCGGTCAGGAACCACGGGTTGCGGGTCTGCCAGCGGAAGTTGAGCGGAGACGGGTGGACCAGCGGGATGACGTCCGGCAGGTAGTCACGGAACGCGTGGACGGTCTCGGTGAGGTTCCGCTGGGTACGACCAGCGAGGTAGTGGGACTGGGCATAACTTCCGATCAGGACAGTGAGCTCGATGTCCGGCATCAGCTCGAGGAGCGGCGGGTGCCAGCGTTCGGCGAAGCCCTTGCGTGGTGGCAGGTCCCCGGTGCTGCCCTTGCCGGGGAAGTAGAAGTCCATCGGCAGCAGGGTAAACAGATCCGGATCCCGGAACTGCTCCTCCGTGACGCCGAGCCAGTCGAAGAGATTCGCGCCGCTGGCGTCGTTCCACGCGATGCCGCTCTCCTGGGCCTTTCGTCCAGGCGCTTGGCCGATGATCGCGACTCGTGCGCGCGGGCCAGCTGCATACACCGGCAGGTATTCGAGGTCTCGCATGACTGCGTTGTCGGCGTCCTCGATGATCGCGTGCCGGATCGACGTGAAGCTCATCGTCACGGCTATCGCGACTCGACGGCTAGCCGACCACTGAGCAGGACGAAGGTGGCCGCGAACGTCTTGCGGATTCGATCAAGCCGTTTGGCGTGCGACAGGAGCGTGTCGCGGACCGAGGCGGCAAACACGCCGTATGCCGCGAAGACCACGAACGTCATCAGCATGAACACCCCGCTCAGCACCAGCATGTGAAGGGTGGTGTGCGGTGATCCCGCCGGGACGAACTGGGGCAGGAACGCGAAGAAGAAGATCGTCAGCTTCGGGTTGAGCAGGTTGATGGTGATCCCCGAGACGAGAACGCGGCGGGCCGACGAGGCGCCGGGTCTGGCGTCGACCGCGAGGGCGCCGGTGTCGCGCCAGGTCGCCCAGGCCATGTAGAGGAGGTAGCAGACGCCGGCCCACTTGATCGCCGCGAACGCCATACCGCTCGCGTGAAGCACGGCCGCCAGCCCGGTGATCGCGGCAAGCAGGTGTGGAACGGTGCCGAGGGTGCAGGCGAAGGCGGCGAGGATGCTGGCGCGTGCACCGCGCGAGATGCCGGCGGCCAGCGTGAAGAGCGCGCCGGTTCCGGGCGTGGCGACGATCACGAAAGAGGTGAGGAGAAACGCGGGACCCATAGCAGCGCAGGCTACCGAGGATTCGCCGCGCTGACACTCATCGCGAAGCGTCGGAACTCGCGCTGTCGAGGTGCCGTGCGAAGAACCGCGTGTCGATCCGATCCGCCGGCACCCGGAAGTGCGAGCCCGGGAACGCCAGCAGTGTCTTGTCCTCGGACGCGAAGGTGTCGAACACCTCGAAGCCGGATTCGCGCGAGATCTCGGCGTCGTCCCACGGCAGCAGGAACTCGACCGGGATCGTGACGCGGCGCGCTGCCTCCAGCACGGCGTCGTACACGAACACGCCACCGAAGATCGCTGCGCGGATGCGCGGCTCGGCCACGGCGAGAGGGATCCCGATCGCGCTGGCGAGCGTCATCCCCGAGTACCCGATCGGCACGTCGTCGCCGACCTCAGGCAGTGACAGCAACGCGTCGATCGTCGCCTGCCACTCGGGCACGGCGCGTTCGGCGAGCGAGGCGTTGTACGGGGCGATCGACGGGGCCAGCGACTCCCCGCGTTCCCTGGCCTCGAGCATCGCGTCGACCCACTGCTGATCCTCCTCAGAGCGGGGCCGGTCTCCGTGGCCAGGCGAATCGATCGCGGCGACGTGGAACCCGTCGCGTACGACGGTCTCCCGAGCCCGCGACACCAGGCCGTGGGCCCGCTTGTGCAGTCCGCCACCGTGGCCCATGAGCAGGAGCGGAGCGTGAGCGTCAGCGGATGCCGGCGACCACAGGACGCCGGGAACGTCTCCGACGACGAAGCTGCGGTCGACGACGCCGTCTGACGACGTCTCCGCGGTGAAATGAAGATCCATGGAGTGCCTTTCGGTCTAGTCGGCGAGCCGGAAGGCGCCGCGGTGGACGGTGAGCGTGCCGTCGGCAAGGGCGACAGCAAAGTTGATCATCCTCGTGGGCCCGTCGGCCAGGAGCGCAGGCAACGAGGCTTCGGTCTCGGCAGCAGCGAGCCGGCTTCCGAGCTCGTCGAACCACTGGATGACCCACGGCGTCTCGTCGACCCATTCCAGCGTCGTGAACCCGCTGTCCTCGATGACCGCCAGCAGGTCGGACGGTGCTGCCAGGAAGCTGTCCGTCCCGTCGATCGACCACGGCAGCGGGAGTGGTGGCGGATCATCACCGGCGCGGCACACCTCGAAGATGGCGAGGCGTGCGCCGGGGCGGAGCCGTTTCGCGATCTCAGCGAAGAACGCGGACTTGTCGTCGACATTCATCTGGACGTGCATCAGCGAGGCGGCGTCGAACCCGGACCGCTCAAGACGTGCGATGTCGGAATGAAGGAACTGGACTCGGTCGTCGAGACGGGCGGCGTACGTCAAGGTGGTCGCCGCCTCGACGTACGCCTTGGTGAGGTCGACCCCTACGACGTCGCACCCAGTGGTGCGGGCGATCTGGCGCGCAGGGCCACCCAGACCTGAGCCGACATCGAGGAGCGTCGTGCCAGGGCCGAGATCGAGGCTGGGGATGAGCCGGTCGACTGCCTCGGCCCCGCCGCTGTGGAACTGGTCGATGCCGTCGAGCTGTGCCCGGGTCAGATCGGACAGGCCGGCGCCGGCCAGCTGCTCGATCGTGGTGGCCAGATCGGTTTCGGTGTATGCGCTCATGTCTCCAGCGTCTACGCATCGCCGGGTCTGGGGTATCGACCGATCGGCTCCACTTGTGTCCGCCGATCGGCTGTCTCCTCGTCACCTCACGGCTGCGAAGAGTCGTCGTCTGCGATGTCGGCCTGCTGGACGAGAAGCGCCACCTGTACGACTTTCAGCAGGAGGTGTCGTATCGGGTCGTGGCCGTTCGTGGTCAGGGTGAGGCCGCCCACCAGAGGCGGCGCGAACATTGAGGAGCATCACCATGAGCACCACGTTCACAGTCGACTTCTTCTGCAGCGTCGATGGCTACGGCATGGCCAACGGCTGGCCCGGATATTGGGGCAAGGAAGGCCCCGAGGTCATCGAGGACCGGGTGCGCACCTTCGCCCAGGAGCAGGTGCTCGTCTTCGGGGCGACCACGTTCCGGCAGTTCAGCACGTTCGTCACGATGTTCGACGAGCCGTACTACGACAGCCTGAACGAGCTGCCGAAGATCGTCTTCTCCAGCACGCTCGAGGAGCCGCTTGCGTGGCAGAACTCGACGGTCATCGACGAGGACGCCGTCACTGCGATCGAGCGCCTCAAGCGCACCACCGACGTCCCGATGCGATCGCACGGCAGCATCTCGCTGAACCGCGCGCTGCTCGCCGCCGGGCTCGTCGACCGGATCGAGGTCATGATGTTCCCGGCCGTCTCCGGTCGAGCCGGTGACGCGGCCCTCTTCCATGGTGGGGCGGAGCTCGACCTGGAGCTGATCGAGTCGACCGTGCTCGACGGCCGGACGCACAAGCTCGTGTACGCCCCGCAGCTCCACGGCGATGTCCCCGAGGGTGTCGGCCCGCAGCGACGCGACGCCGGCCAGGGTTGACGGTCTGGACATGACGGAGCCCCTCGAACCAGGTGGGTGGTGAGGGGCTCAGTCGCTCAAGGCACTTCGGAGGTTGAAGCAAGACCTTGAGCCTGTGTGCACCGGCGGGGCGTTGTTCACCCGCCGGCTCGTCATCCAATCTATGGCCGACGCAGACGCCGTACAACAAACGGCAGGCGAACGTTTGTGCCCCTGTGGTTCACCGCGGGTTCATGTCGTTCCTGCAAGGTTTGGTCGTGTCGGCCCCCGATCTGAGCGCGTTCGCGTCAGACCAGCTCTCGCCCCTGCTGAAGTCGACCCAGGCTCCGCCGCCGCGGACTCTGGTCGACATCCTGCGTCAGACGGCTCGCGACAACCCTGACGCCTCAGCGCTCGACAACGGCTCGAACGTGCTCACGTACGCGGCATTCTGCGAGGCGGCGGATGCCTTCGCGTCCGATCTGCGCGAGCGCGGGGTGGGCCGCGGGGATCGTGTCGGTGTCCGGGTCGACTCGGGCACGCTCGACCTCTACGTCGCGATCATGGGGATTCTCGTCGCGGGCGCCGCGTACGTGCCGGTCGACGTCGACGATCCCGACTCGAGGGCCCGCACGGTGTTCGGTGAGGCCGATGTCGCAGCGGTCGTCGGCAACGGGCTGGTGATCACCGCCCGTCGCGCAGGAGGCGTCGCCGCGCTCGACGACGAGCCGTTGCCCACCGACGACGCGTGGGTCATCTTCACCTCCGGGTCGACCGGTACGCCCAAGGGTGTGGCCGTCTCCCACCGCTCGGCGGCTGCTTTCGTCGACGCCGAGGCGGCACTGTTCCTCCAGGATCGTCCGCTGGGCCCGGGCGACCGGGTGATGGCCGGACTCTCGGTGGCGTTCGACGCGTCGTGCGAGGAGATGTGGCTCGCGTGGCGGCACGGAGCGTGCCTCGTGCCCGCGCCGAGATCCCTCGTCAAGAGCGGCAGCGACCTCGGGCCGTGGATGGTCGCCAACAGCATCACCGTGGTGTCGACGGTCCCGACCCTCGTCGCGCTGTGGCCGCCCGGCGTGCTCGACGACGTACGCCTGCTGATCGTGGGCGGCGAGGCCTGCCCGCCCGAGATCGGCGAGCGACTGGCTGCTCCCGACCGCGAGGTGTGGAACACGTACGGTCCGACCGAGGCCACCGTGGTCGCCTGCGCCGCGCAGCTCAGGGCCGGCACGCCCGTACGCATCGGGCTGCCGCTCGCCGGCTGGGATCTGGCCGTCGTCGACAAGGCCGGGCAGCGGGTGCCGCCCGGCGAGACGGGGGAGCTCATCATCGGCGGGGTGGGGCTGGCTCGCTACCTCGACCCGGCCAAGGACGCCGAGAAGTATGCGCCCATGCCGAGCCTCGGTTGGGATCGCGCCTATCGCAGCGGCGACCTGGTCGCGTACGACGGCGAGGGCTTGGTCTTCGTGGGCCGCGCGGACGAGCAGATCAAGATCGGCGGCCGCCGCATCGAGCTCGGCGAGATCGACAGCGCGTTGTTGGGGCTCCCCGGGGTCGCCGCGGCGGCTGCGGCGATCCGCACGACGGAGGCCGGCAACCGCATCCTCGTCGGCTACGTGGCGACCGAACCCGCGTTCGACCTGGCCGGCGCCCTCGCGGTGCTGCGCGGCCAGATGCCCGAGGCGCTGGTGCCCCGTCTCGCCCGGCTCGAGACCATGCCCACCCGCACCTCCGGCAAGATCGACCGCGACTCCCTGCCATGGCCGCTGCCGAGCGTCGACTCGTCCGGGGACGAGAGCCATTTCGAGGGGACGAGCGCGTGGCTCAAGTCCCTCTGGCTCGACCTGCTGGGAGCCGTGGTCACGAGCCAGGCCGATGACTTCTTCGTCCTGGGTGGCGGGAGCCTCAGTGCCGCCCAGCTGGTGGGGCGGCTGCGGGAGAAGTTCCCCGAGGTGACGGTGGCCGACGTGTACGAGAACCCGTCGATCGCGGCTCTGGCGACGGCCCTTGACGCCATGTCGAACGCCCATGCGCGGCAGAACTCCCCGGTCCGCCCGGTGCGCACCTCGACGCAAGCCGCGCAGATCCTCCTGACCATCCCGTTGCGGACCTTGAGCGGTCTGCGGTGGCTCACCTGGGTCGCGGCCGGCAACCACGTGGCCGGCGCGCTGCTCGACTGGTCCTGGTTGCCGCAGATCTCCTGGGGCTGGATCGCCGTCGGCTGGCTCCTGCTGATCGCACCTCCCGGGCGGATGCTGTTGGCGGCGCTGGGAGCGCGAGTCCTGCTGCGTCGCGTCGCGCCGGGCGCCCATCCACGAGGCGGCGGGGTGCACCTGCGCCTGTGGCTCGCCGAGCACCTGGCCGACGAGCTGCGAGCCGGGTCGCTGTCCGGCGCGGCGCTCCTGACGACGTACGCCCGGTTGCTCGGAGCACGGGTGGGCTCGGACGTGGACCTGCACTCGCTGCCGCCCATCACGGGAATGGTCGAGATCGGCAACGGCGCCTCGATCGAGCCGGAGGTCGATCTCAGCGGACATTGGCTCGATGGCGACACGGTGCACATCGGCAGGGTCTCCGTCGGTGCCGATGCGCGGATCGGGGTGCGCAGCCTCCTCGGTCCCGGGTCGGAGGTCGGGGCTGGTGCGGAGATCGGCCCGGGATCAGCCGTCTTCGGCAGCGTGCCGGCCGGGGAGTACTGGTCGGGTGCCCCGGCGCGTCGCAACGGTGCGGCCCGCGGCCCACTGACCAGCACCCGAGCACCGCGTCGCCGACGATGGACCATCGCGTACGCCGTCGTGGCCGCCGTCATCTCACTGCTGCCGGTGCTGGCGGTGGGAGTCGCCGTCCTCGCCGTGTCGCCGTTCGTCAGGTCTGCGGACGACCTCGGCGAGGCGCTGCTCCGCGCATCGCTCGCGGCACCCGTCGGCGTGCTGATCGGGTTCGTCGCACTTGCCCTGCTCGTGCTGGCAGCGGTGCGGCTGCAGTCGGTCGGCCTGACCAGCGGCACCTATCCGGTGCACAGCCTCCGAGGGTGGCAGGCCTGGTCGGTGGTCCGGCTGATGGACGACGCGCGAACGTGGCTGTTCCCGCTCTACTCGAGCACGCTGACCCCGGCCTGGCTGCGAGCGCTGGGCGCCCGGATCGGTGACGGCGTCGAGGCCTCCACCGTGCTGATGCTCCCGTCGCTGACGTCGGTCAACGACGGCGCGTTCCTGGCCGACGACACGATGCTCGGCATGTACGAGCTGGGCGGCGGCTGGCTGCGGATCGAGCAGGTCAAGATCGGCCGCCGGGCGTTCGTCGGCAACTCCGGCATGACCGCGCCCGGACGCAAGGTCCCCAAGGGCGGCCTGGTCGCGGTGCTCTCGGCCGCGCCGCGTCGCGCCGAGGCGAAAGCGGGCACGTCCTGGCTCGGCAGCCCGCCGCAGAAGCTGCGCCGCTCCTCTGACAAGACCGACGACAGTCGTACGCACTCGCCCGAGCGTCGGGTACGCGTGTGGCGGGCGGTCATCGAGCTGACGCGCATCGTGCCCCTGATCGTCAACGGACTGCTCGGCCTGGTGGTCGTCTTCGGGCTGGAGCGGCTGGCCGGACAAGGCTGGCCGGTCGCCGCGGCGGCCTCGGGCCTGGTGCTGATCGCCGCGGGTGCTGCTGCCGCTGTCGTGGCGAGTGGCGCCAAGTGGCTCCTGGTCGGCAAGGTGCGAGCCGCTGAGCATCCTCTTTGGAGCAGCTTCGTGTGGCGCAACGAGCTCGCGGACACGTTCGTCGAGGTGCTCGGTGCGCCGTGGCTGGCGCGCACCGCGTCGGGACGCCGGTGCTCAACCTCTGGTTGCGGTCGCTCGGTGCGCGGGTCGGCCGTGGCGTGTGGTGCGAGACCTACTGGTTGCCCGAGGCCGACCTCATCCACCTCGGTGCCGGCAGCACCGTCAACCGGGGCTGCGTGGTGCAGACGCACCTGTTCCATGATCGGATACTCAGCATGGACACGGTCACCCTCGAGCCAGGGTCAACGCTCGGGCCCCACAGCGTCGTACTGCCCGCCGCCACGATCGGCGCGCATGCCTCGATCGGTCCGGTGTCGCTGGTCATGCGGGGCGAGTCCGTTCCGAAGAAGACCCGCTGGATCGGCAACCCGATCGGGCCCTGGGCCGACGACGACGCCGTCGTGGCCTCCCGATGACGCGGACCGTGTCCGTCGGTGTCGAGGACGACCGCTACGTCCCGGACCACGGTGACCACTCGTTCGACGTGACTCGCTACGACCTGCAGCTCGACTACAGCATCGAGTCGAACCGGCTCTCGGGTCGGGCGATGCTCAGCGCCACGGCACTCGACGACATCGACGAGATCAAGCTGGACCTCTACCGCTTGCGGGTGTCCAAGGTCAGCGTCGACGGATCGCCGGCCAAGCACACGCACCGCAAGAGCAAGCTCGTCATCCAGCCCCGGAACCGCATCGCCGGAGGGAGCACGTTCACGGTCGTCGTCTCGTACGCCGGTTCGCCCCAGCCCATGCCGGGCCTCGACGGGGAGGCCGGGTGGGAGGAGCTCGCCGACGGCGTCATCGTGGCGTCCCAGCCGCACGGAGCGCCCTCGTGGTTCCCGTGCAACGACCGGCCGTCCAACAAGGCGACCTACGCCATCGAGATCACGGCGCCGTCCAACTACGTCGTCGTGGCCAACGGGGTGCTCGAGAGCAAGCGCCGTCGCTCGGCGGGCACGACCTGGCGACACGTCGAGGAGTCGCCGATGGCGACCTACCTGGCAACGGTCCAGATCGGCCGTTACGGCGTGGTCGAGTCCGGCAGCAGCGTGCCGATCCGGACGGTTCATCCGGCCGGCAAGAAGGCCGCCAGCGGCGGGCCGTTCGCCCGCCAGGACGAGATGATGACGGCCTTCGTCCGGCTCTTCGGGCCCTACCCGTTCGCCGCCTACACCGCCGTCATCACCGCCGACGAGCTCGACATTCCCCTGGAAGCGCAAGGGCTTGCGGTCTTCGGGTCGAACTTCGCCACCGAGGACTGGGACAGCGAGCGACTCGTCGCGCACGAGCTGGCCCACCAGTGGTTCGGCAACAGCGTGACCCTGACGAGCTGGCGCGACATCTGGCTGCACGAGGGCTTCGCGTGCTACGCCGAGTGGCTGTGGTCGGAGGAGTCGGGCCGGCCGTCCGCCGACCACCACGCGCAACTCCATTGGGACCGCCTGAGCGAGCTCGACCAGGACTTCCAGCTGGGCGATCCAGGTCCGGAGCTGATGTTCGACGACCGCGTCTACAAGCGCGGCGCGCTCCTGCTGCACGCCCTCCGTACGGAGGTCGGCGACGACCGGTTCTTCGACGTGCTGCGCGCCTGGACCGATCGGTACGCCCACGGTTCGGTGACGACCGACGACTTCATCGCGCTGACCGGCGAGCTGTGCGGGGCGTCCGTTGGCGGGTTGTTCGATGCCTGGCTGCGCGAGGTCAGCCTTCCTGCCCTGACGACGTGACCAGCGTGGGCTGAGCCTGCGACAGCACCGTCGCGGCGGCGACGTACCCATCGGGACACGTCACGTCGAACATCCACGCGGGGGAGGCCAGCGGCTCGTCGACCGGCCAGGCGAGCAGGGTCGGTGCCGTGCCGGGCGGACTCACCTCGATCCGATCGGGATCGATCGTCAGGCCGTGCCCGGTGGCCTTGGCCACCGACTCCTTGCGCACCCAGGTCGCCAAGTCGGGTGAGCCTGGCACGGCGTCCAGTCGTTCGAC
Organism: uncultured Actinomycetota bacterium; assembly: GCA_963806345.1. GTDB lineage: Bacteria > Actinomycetota > Actinomycetes > Propionibacteriales > Nocardioidaceae > Aeromicrobium. The sequence continues at coordinate 107,615 of CAWDXV010000032.1, forward strand.
GTCGATCCCGACAGGCCCTGCGTCGGAGACGGCGAGCGCGGCGAGATCGCCGGCTCTGCTGAGGCTCACGTGGAGACGCGTCTCGAGACCGATGACGTACGGCGTGCCGTGCTGATCACTGCCGCACGATCGGCAGGCCCGGACGACCCGGATCTCGTCGGCCCCCACGCCGGCGAATGAGGCAGCCAGCCGCGCGAGGTCTTCCGTCGCGGCGGCGCCGGTCGTCCAGCCGACGACGAGACGTCCGCGCCTCCCGTCAGTTGCACCTGTGGTCACGTGATGGGTCTATCACGGGCGCCCGGGCGCTGTTCATCGCAGCGTCGCTGAGCGTCCATCGCACCGTCGTCGTCCATCTCTAGGTTGTGCGCATGACGACTGACTTCGGGACCCCGCGCCTCGACATCAACCGGCTCGGCGACTACTCGGTTGTCGACGTGGACGACGACGACCCGGTCCTCCTCGATCACAGCGGTCAGGCGATCGACACCTGGCGCGAGGGATACCCGTACGAGGCTCGGATGGACGTCAACGAGTACGAGCTGCAGAAACGGCTCCTGCAGATCGAGCTGCTGAAGCTCCAGAACTGGATCAAGGGCACGGGCGGGCGACTCGTCCTCGTCTTCGAGGGTCGCGATGCCGCCGGCAAGGGCGGCACGATCAAGCGGTTCACCGAGCACCTCAACCCTCGCGGCGCGCGGGTCGTCGCGCTGGAGAAGCCGAGCGAGCGCGAGGAGACCCAGTGGTACTTCCAGCGCTACGTGCAGCACCTGCCGGCCGCCGGCGAGATCGTGATGTTCGACCGGTCCTGGTACAACCGCGCGGGCGTCGAGCGGGTCATGGGCTTCTGCTCCAACGACCAGTACGACGAGTTCATCCGGCAGGCGCCGACGTTCGAGAAGATGCTGGTCCACGACGGCCTGCACCTCATCAAGTTCTGGTTCTCGGTCACCGCCTCGGAGCAGCGCACCCGCTTCGCCATCCGGCAGGTCGATCCGGTCCGGCAGTGGAAGCTGTCACCGATGGACCTGCAGTCGCTCGACAAGTGGGACGCCTACACGCGTGCCAAGGAGACGATGTTCGCCCGGACCGACACGTCCGTCGCGCCGTGGACCGTCGTCAAGAGCAACGACAAGAAGCGCGCCCGCGTCGAGTCGATGCGGCACGTGCTGGCGCAGTTCGACTACGACAACAAGGACCACGAGCTGGTCGCGCGGCCCGATCCGTTGATCGTCGGCCCGGCTGCCGAGCTGTTCCGCGACGCCACCGACTGACGGCCGTCAGCTGTTTCAGCGAGTCATGTCGGTGCCGGCCCACGCGGCCTTGGCACCGCTCTCACCGATTCGGACCACCTGCACGGTCGTCCCCACGACGGCGACAACAGTCAGCACCGCCACGAGGATCGGGACGGCTCTCGAGATCGGTGTGCGCCGCCGTTGGAGGGCGTAGCCCACCAGGGCCACGGCCAGCAGGCCGATCATCCATGGCAGCAGCCCGTCCGCGAGGTGGGTGTGCCGTTCGAGGAGTGCCGAGTGCGGGACGTGTCGCTCGAGCGTCTCACCGGTCGACGTGGACAGCGGCACGAGGACCAGTCCAACGAGGCTGATGCCAGCAGGCAGCGGGCCGGCCCACCGCCTGAAGCGAGGCCAGAGCGCCGCCAGGAGAACCGTCAGCGCTGCGAGCGGAACGATGACGACCGTCGCGTGCACGATGAGCGGATGTAGCGGCAGGCCGTGGAAGTCGTTCGGCATCAGATGTCCTGTCTGTTGAGTGATATTCCGTTCAGCCCAGCATCAGGCGGATCAGCTGTACGCAGACCAGCACGCACAGGAGGCCCGCGGCGAGCACCAGGTCGCGCCGCACCCGTCGACTCGCGCGCGAACGCCGGGCATCGTGGTTGGCTCGTTGGCCCTTGGTGCTCACGGTTCCACCCTGCGGGCCATGACCTGCACAGAACCTGATCAGCCAGGCTTCCTCCAAGGAAGCCGCGGGTCAGTCCTAGACCGGATCGAGCTCGTCCACAGGATGTCCCGCGTCCCGGGCCGGCCCGTGCGCTCCCTCGCCGTCGCTGTGGGTGACGGCCAGGTACGTGACCAGCGCGGCAAAGATCAGCAGAGCCAGGCCGGTGACGGTCCCGTCGCCCCACCCGAGGCCGCCGGCTGAGTGCGACTTGCCGAGCCAGTCGGCAACCGACGCACCGAGCGGGCGCGTCAGCACGTACGCCGCCCAGAACGCCGCCGTGGCATTCAGTCCGGCACGCCAGAGCACCAGGGGCACGAGGATGAGGATCCCGAACAGCACGATCGACCAGGCGAACCCCAGCCCCATCTCGATCGCGGTGGCGTCGCCGACCGCCGTTCCGAGACCGAACGTGAGCAGCACGGCACCCCAGTAGAACCGTTCGCGCCGACTCGTCGTGATCGAGTGCACCGAGAGCGTCCCCTCGCTCGCCTTCCACCACGCGAGGAGCCCGCACAGCAGGGCCAGGTAGATCGCAGCGTCCACGGCGTACGGCGTGCCGAGCGCGACATGCGGCCCGTCGGCGATCATCGTGCCGAACAAGGCGACACCCAGGACCGTGGTCCAGTAGCGCACCGGTTGATAGCGGTCGGCTCGCAGCTGCAGCCACAGGACGAGGAAGAAGCCGCCGATCCCGATCACGGCGGCCAACGGGATGCTGATGGTGCCGAGGAAGTCGGATCCGGCCTCTCCCATCCCGGTGGTCAGCAGCTTGACGATCCAGAAGAGGAGGAAGACCTCGGGAACCTTGGTCGCGCGGAATGCTCGGGTGGCCATGGGACAAGACGGTAGGTACGTCCACCTGATCGAAACCTGACCGGCGAAGCCTCACATGCGTACGGACCGGGCGCGGCGGTGACGGAGGTACGTGATGCCCGCTGGTACGACGGACAGCCCAGCGAGCCCGATGGTGATGAGCTCGATGTGGGCGGCGATGAACGCGATGCCGCCGAAGAGGTAGCCGGCCGTCACGATCATGGCCGACCACACGGCGGCGCCAAGCAGGTTGTACGTCGTGAAGACGCGCCGCGGCATGTGGGCGACTCCGGCGACGGCCGGCACGAACGTTCGCACGACCGGGACGAATCGTGCCAGGACCACCGCTCCGGAGCCGTGGCTGTCGAAGAAGCGTCGGGCGCGGTCGGCATTGGCCTGGGAGAACAGCCGCGAGTCCTCGCGGGAGAACAGCCGCGGGCCCAGACGTCGGCCGATCGAGTAGCCGACCTGGTCGCCGAGGACTGCGGCGACGTACACGCCGAGGCCGAGCAGCCAGATCGGGAGACCGATGACGCCGGAGGCCACGAGGGCGCCGGCGAGGAACAGGAGCGAGTCGCCCGGCAGGAAGAAGCCGACGAGCAGGCCGCTCTCCGCGAAGACGACCGCCATGATCAGCAGCAGCGCCGCCGGACCCATGGCGTACAGCAGCGGCGTCAGGGCGGCGATCATGGCGTCACGCCCGGCGCGTGCGCCTGGTGCCCGTCTGCTCGTTCGCGCGTGTCGGGCCACCGGTCCCCATACCTTGCTGGCGACCGCGACGAGGGCCAGGACGGCCACGGCAAGGAGCCACGATGCGACCACGTCGCTGGCCCAGTGGTAGCCCAGATAGACACGACTGACGCCGATTCCGAAGGCCAGCAAGGCGAGGCTGCACGCTGATGGCGATGCGTTGGCGCCGCGGGTGCAACAGCGGGCACGAACAGGAGGACGACCAGCCCGATGAGCACCGCCGAGTTGAGGGCGTGGCCGGACGGGAAGGAGTACGTCGAGTCGACCGGGCCCAGCCGTATGCCCGCGCCTGGGCGGTCCCGTGCGACCAACAGCTTGACCCCGACCGTGAGCGAAGCGGACACCGCCATGGCGACGGCGGCGCACATGGCCAGGAACGGACCTCTGCGTTCGAGCAGGACGATGATCAGCAGCAGCGCCAGGGCGCTGACGACCACTTCGCTGCCGACCAGGGTCAGGAACCTCGCAGCGTGAGTCAGCAGCCCGGATCGGGCGTTCACCGCATCCGTCGCCAGCTGGGTGTCGAGGCGCGCCGGCACTCCGTCGTGCTCACGAGCCGAGTCCGCGAGCGCGAGCACGCCGACGACGGAGCCGGCGAACACGGTCGCGGCCTGGGCGGCGAGTCTGACTGGTGCACTCATGGGGAGCCTCAAGATGAAGGGCCCCGCCCGACCGTCGGGGGGCAGTCTGGGCGGGGCCGGCTTGGATGGTCAGACCGGCGCGGGCACCAGCACGCGGTCTTCGCGCGTGGCCTTGACGGTGAACCAGGCGACACACGCGACGATGATCGCGATGAACAGCGCGCTGGTGCCGTTCGTGCCCAGCCCCAGACCGCCGTCCTTGGTGGGCGCCGTCAGGAAGTCACCCATCGATGCGCCGAACGGCCGGGTGACGATGTACGCCGCCCAGAACGCCAGCACCGCGTCGGCCTTGAAGCCGTAGTAGATCGCGGTGATCGCGGCGATGACCCCACCGAAGATGAGCGCGGAGGGGAAGTAGCCGACGGCCAGCTTCTCGGCGACCAGGTCGCCGGCGGACGTACCCAGTGCGAACGTGAACAGGATCGCGAGCCAGTAGAAGGCCTCGCGTCGGCGCGTCACGATCGTGTGGATCGAGAGCGTGCGCTCGCTGCGGAACCAGGCCACGAACGAGACGACGAGCCCGGCACCGAAGATCGCCGTGGTGGTCCAGAGGCTGACGCCGAAGTTGTCGACGAGGTTGTCGGAGAACAGCGTGCCGACGACGCTGATCAGCACGACGGCGAGCCAGTAGATCGCCGGGATGTAGCGCCGGACGGTGAACTGGACGATGAGCACGATCGCGAGCAGGAGGGCCATGATCGCGGTCGTGGCCGAGAGGCCGAGGCCGACATTCTCGTTGAGGTAGTCGGCCGCGGTCTCGCCGACGGTGGTGGAGAGAATCTTGACCACCCAGAACAAGATGGTGACCTCGGGGACCTTGTTCAGCAGGGTCCGGGTCCAGGCTCCGCGGTCGAGATGGCTCGCCTCACGGCTGGACGTGGGTTCAGGTGAATGAGTCATGCGCCCACCTTGCGGGCAGCCACCTGCCACGAACCTGACTGGCGAAGTCCTAGGTGCGCGGCAGGGTGAGCGTGAAGCTCGTGGGCCGGTCTGCCGAGGTGATCCTCACGTCGCCACCCAGCGTGCGGGCGACCCGACGGGACAGGGCCAGTCCCAGTCCTGCGCCGTGGGACTCGCTGCCCCGCGCGCCGGAGCGGAAGACGGACTCGAGGGTCGTCCACGGTGATCCCGTCGCCGTCGTCGCTGACGGTGATCTCGACCACGCGCTCGTGGGCGGCTGCCCGGAACTCGACGGACGTACGAGCGTGCGCGAAAGCATTGTCGACGATGGGCGCCAGCGCGCGGACCGCCAGCTCGGTCGGCACCGACATCTCCACGCCGTCGAGGCCGTCGCTCGAGATCGTCAGTCCAGGTCTGTCCGGGCGATGGTCGAGCACGGCCTCGACGAGGTCGGTCGCCGTCGTGCGGCTGTCGAGTCGGGCATCGTTGCGGGCGATCGCGAGCAGCGAGGTGATGGTGGTGCTCATGCGGTCGACCAGCTCCACGACCCGGACGAGCCGCTCGGCGACGTCCGGGCTCGGCGAGGCCATCATGGTGAGCTCCGCCTCGCCGCGGATCGCGGTCAACGGGGTGCGGAGCTCGTGAGCCAGCTCCGATGTCAGCTGCTGCTCGCTGCGCAGCGCCCCGGCGACCCGGTCCAGGAGCACGTTGAGGGTTCGGCCGAGGCGGCCGAACTCGTCATCCGCGGCTGTCGTGTCGAATCGTGACTCGAGGTCGTGCTCGCTCCAGTCCCGGGCCTGGGCCGCCATCGACTCCACCGGACCGAGAGTGCGCTTGACGGTCCATGCCGCGATGGCCGCGGAGCCGCCCGTCACGGTCACCGCGAGCGCGAGCAGACCCAACAAGGTGAGGTTGCGGGTCGACTCGTAGGGCTCGAGCGGAGCCTCGACGACCACGACCGCCTCGACCTTTCCGTCACGTCGTACGGGCGCAGCGAGGAACGAACGCTCATCCCGGTCCAGCCGGGTCTGCTTGCGTACGTCGGACAGTGAGTTCGCTGTCGACGTGAGCCGCTGGCCCACGCGGGGGCCTTCGACGAGGGTGCCGTCGACGGCGTAGATCCACGTGGTGTCATCGATCGTGTCGTTGGGGGTCTCCAGCGCGGTCAGGCCGCCGTCGGCGCCGACCTTGACGGTCGACGAGACGGCCGTGAGCTGATCGCGCAACCGGGCCTCGATGTTCTTGTTCGTCAAGGCCGACAGGACCAGCATGACGGTCACGACCATGGCGGCCATGGCGACTGCTGTGACGATCAGCGTCGTCCAGACGATTCGGGAGATGAGCGTGCGCTGCGCGAACCTCATCGGAGGGTGAACCCCACTCCGCGGACCGTCGTCAGCTCGACCGGCGAGTCGATCGACGCGAGCTTGACGCGAAGGCGTCGCACGTACGAGTCGATCGTGTTCTCGTTGACGATGGCGCCGTCCGGCCACGCCGCGGCGACGGCCGCTCGCCGGCGCGTGACCGTGCCGGGCTCGGCGGCGATCGCCGCCAGCAGCCGGAACTCCGTCGGGGTCAAGGTCGCCTCGCGGCCATCGGCGTCGACCGAGAGCCGGTCGGGATGGAGGGTCAGGCCGCTGATCGAGACGGGTTCGGGCCGGCTGCGGCGACGCAGTGCGTCAACGCGCACGAGGACCTCCGAGATCGCGAAGGGCTTGACGACGTAGTCGTCTCCGCCGGCGTGGAAGCCGGCGACCCGGTCGTGCACGGCATCCAACGCCGTGAGGAACAGGACGGGGGCGTGCTGGCCGCCGGCCCGCAGCGCCTGGCAGACGTCGCGGCCGTCGGCGTCGGGCAGGCCGACATCGAGGATCAACACCTCGACCCCGCTTCGCGCGCCCAGGTTGTCCACCGCCTCCCGCCCGTTGCGCGCGATCACGACATCGTGTCCGTGCATCTTGAGCGCGTCAGTGAGGACGCGGCGGACGTCCGGATCGTCCTCGCAGATGCCGACCACTGTCATCTCGCCATCGTGCACCATGACATCCAACGATCCGGCATGATTTGCCGACGCAGTCAGGTCGCGTGCAGGTTCGGGCGAGCAGTCTGGCCGCATGACAGCCACGGCTCCCTTGGCTCACCGGATGTCGGTTGCCCGAGTCGCCGGTCTCCCCGCCTGGACGGTCCGCGCCGCGGCCGCCTCAGCGGCGGCCGCCCGGCTACCGTTCCTCGGGCACGCCCCAAGCCCGGACGAAGGCGGATTCCTGGTCGTCGCGGCTCAGTGGCGAGGCGGGGGTACCTCGTTGTACGGCAACTACTGGGTCGATCGCCCACCGCTGCTCATCACGATCTTCCGGTTCGCCTCGGAGCTCGGAGGGCTCGTCACCCTGCGGCTCGTCGGATGTGTGGCGGTGGCGCTCGTGGTCCTCGGTGTGGCCCGCGCGGCCGGCATGATCGGCGGCCCGGTCGCCGGTCGGTGGGCGGCGCTCACGGCCGCGGGACTGACCCTCAGTCCGCTTCTGGGCGGGTACGAGGTCAATGGCGAGCTGCTGGCGGCCCCGTTCATCCTCGGCGGCGTCATCTGCGTGATGTCCGCCCTCCGAACACCCGGACATCACGACGCCGTCGCGCGATCAGCCGTAGCGGGCGGTCTGGCGATGTCGGCCTTGTTGATCAAGCAGAACCTGGCGGATGCCGCCGTGTTCGGGCTTGTGGCCCTGGTCGTTGCGGTCTGGCGCGGCGAGCTGAGTCGTCAGCGCTTCTGGGCGCTGGCCGCCGGTGCCGTCGGCCGGCGCTGTGGCGGTGGTCTCCGTGGTCGCAGTCTGGACCGTCCTGCATGGGACGTCGCTCGTCGGCGTCTTCGATGCGATGTATCCGTTCAGGATCCGAGCCGCCGCCGTGCAGGCGGCCGGCGGGCGTGAGCACTCATCGGCCCGTCTGCACGGCCTCGTCGTCGCAGGAGTGGTCTGCGGGCTGGCGTTCCTCATGCTTGGACTGGTCCATCACGTCATGTCTCGGCGCCGGCACAACACGGCCTTCCTCGCCCTTGTGGCGATGACGGTCTTCGCGGGCACGTCGGTCCTGCTCGGCGGCAACTACTGGCATCACTACCTCGTCGAGCTGATCGCACCGCTCTCGATCTCCGCGGGCGTCCTGGCGTCGCGCCGCGCCTTCGCTGCCCGGACAGCCATCGCGTACGTCCTGATGGCGGCGTCGGTGGCCTGGGGCGTGAGCCTGGCCCTGCCACAGGGGACTGACGCGCAGGCGGTTGGGCAAGCCATCGCGGCGTCGTCGCAACCGGGTGACTCGATCGTGACGGCGTGGGGCAACGCCAACCTGACCTACGCAACAGGGCTGCCGTCGCCCTACGTCCAGCTCTGGAGCCTGCCGGTGAAGACGATCGACCCGCAGCTGACCGAGCTGGACGCGGTCCTCAGCGGACCTCGAGCCCCGACGTGGTTCGTGATCCGCAAGCACGTCCGCTCCTGGGGTCTCGACACCGCACGCACGAGCTCGATCCTCGGTCAGGACTATCACGCGGTCGGCCGTATGTGCGCCCACACAGTATTCCTGCGGGACGGCGTCGACCGGCCCGCGCCGCGCGTCATCGGCGACTGCCGCGGCGCCTCCACGCTGCTCAACACGCTGAAGGAGCTCACCCAGTGACCACGATCGTCGTCATCCCCACGTACAACGAGGCCCTTGGTGTCAGGACAGTGCTCGACGAGGTCCTCCGGAGCGTCCCCGACGCCGACATCCTCGTCGTCGATGACAACAGCCCCGACGGCACAGGTGCCTTGGTGGCGGCCCATCCCGCGTACCTGGCTCAGGTCTTCCTGCTGACCCGCTCCGAGAAGGATGGTCTCGGTGCTGCCTACCGCGCCGGCTTCGCGTGGGCCCTGGCCCAGAGCTACGACGTCATCGTCCAGATCGATGCGGACCTGTCCCATCCGCCGGCGAAGATCCCTGAGCTCGTCGCTGCTCTCGGGCAGGCCGACGTCGCGATCGGCTCGCGCTACGTCCAGGGCGGTGGCGTGAACAACTGGAGCTGGCGGCGGCGTGCTCATCTCCCGTGTCGGCAATGCGTACGTCCGTGCGGTCCTGGGGCTGCGCGTGCGCGACGCCACCGCTGGCTTCCGGGCCTTCCGCCGGGACTCGCTGCTCCGGCTGGGCGCGCTGGAGTCCCAGTCGAACGGTTATGCGTTCCAGATCGAGAACACCTGGCGCGCCAGTCGTATGGGCCTGACCACGACCGAGGTGCCGATCACCTTCACGGACCGAACGGTCGGTGAGTCCAAGATGTCGACGGCGATCATCCGCGAGGCCGTCCTCCGTGTGCTGGCGTGGCGTTGGTACGAGATCCGCGACCGTCGGCTCGCGACCGCGACGACTTCGGTGAGGCGGACCAGCGATGCCCGCTCGTAGTCGCCTGCTTGCACGGTTGGCGAGTCCCGAGATCGTCAGCTTTCTCACCGTGGGTGGCGTGGGGTACGTCGTCGACGTCACCGCCTTCAACTACCTTCGGACGGCGCCGATCCTGATCGGGCTGGACCCGACGGTGGCCAAGGCCATCGCCGTGGCCCTCGCGATGGTCGTCACGTATGTCGGCAACCGAGCCGTGACATGGCGTGGCGAGACTGGTCAGGATCGCCGTCGCGAGGTTGCGTTGTTCATCGTCTTCAATCTCATCGGTCTCGGCTTCTCCGTCGTCACCCTGGTGATCTCGCACGACATGTTGGGACTCACGAGCAGGCTGGCCGACAACATCTCGGCCAACGTCGTCGGCCTCGCGCTCGGCACGGTCTTTCGATACTGGTCCTACAAGCGGTTCGTGTTCGCTCCAGCACAGATCCTCAAGACAGGAGGTCACTTCTGAGCCGAGATTGGTGTGACCTTTGTTACGCTCATCCGGGGCTGAGCCGAAAGAGGAGTGCCGAGGGTGGGAACGATGTCGCTGCCTGCTCCTCCGGAGCAGGAGCCTGAGTACGGCCACGACGCGCTCGTGGTGTGTGACAACCTCGTGCGGATCTATCAGACCGAGAGCGTCGAGGTGCAGGCACTGCAGGGTCTCGACCTGCTGGTGCACGACGGCGAGATGGTGGCGATCGTCGGAGCCTCCGGCTCGGGGAAGTCGACGCTGCTGCAGGTGCTCGCCGGCGTCGATGCCCCGACGGCGGGCCGGGCGCGGGTGGCCGGACATGACCTGCTCGCGCTGTCACGCAGTGAGCGCGTCGACTACCGACGTCGCGTCGTCGGGTTCGTACGCCAGCAGACCGCCCGCAACCTCGTGCCCTACCTGACGGCGAGCGAGGTCGTCGACCTGCCGATGAGCATCGCCGGGCGCCCTCGCGCCGACCGTCGGCGTCGTACGTCCGAGCTGCTCGAAGCCGTCGGGGTCGCGCACTGCGCCGATCGTCGACCCGACCAGATGTCCGGCGGCGAGCAGCAACGCGTCGCGATCTGTGTCGCGCTCGCCAACGAGCCTCGGGTTCTGCTGGCTGACGAACCGACCGGCGAGCTCGACAGCGAGACGGCGCAGGAGGTCTTCACGGCACTGCGCACGGCCAACCGTGACCTCGGCGCCACGGTCGTGATCGTGACCCACGACAACTCCGTCAGCGGCCAGGTGGCCCGCACCATCGCGATCCGCGACGGGCGTACGAGCAGCGAGGTGCTGCGCAGCCATGACGACCTGGCCGCTGGTGGACACGCGCTGGGCGAGGAATATGCCGTGATGGATCGCGCCGGCCGGGTGCAGGTGCCGCGTGAGTTCCGTGAGGCCCTCGCCCTGACGCGCCGGGTCCGGCTCGCGCTGGAGGACGACCACGTCGAGATCCGCTCGGACGGGGAGGCCCGGTGACCGAGCCGATGGTGGCCGCCCGCGGTCTGACGCGGACGTACGGGTCCGGCCCGGGCACGGTGCATGCCCTGAAGGACGCGTCGTTCGATGTCGCGCCGGGGGAGATGGTGGCGTTGGTCGGCCGCTCCGGGTCCGGCAAGACGACGTTGCTCAACCTGCTGGGCGGACTCGACCGGCCCGACAGCGGGACCGTCCGGGTCGACGGCACCGAGGTCACCGGGCTCGACGACGAGGGGTTGAGCCGGCTGCGGCGCGACTCGGTGTCGTACATCTTCCAGACCTTCGGTCTGGTGCCGGCGCTGACCGCCGCCGAGAACGTCGGCGTCCCGCTGCGGCTGCGTCGTACGCCGGCAGGCGAGCGCGAGAAGCGGGTCGCCCTGCTGCTCGACCTGGTGGGACTCCGCGAGCACGGTGCCCAGCGCCCCGGCGAGCTCTCGGGCGGTCAGCAGCAGCGAGTGGCGATCGCCCGTGCATTGGCTGGGTCACCTCGACTGCTCGTCGCGGACGAACCGACCGGTCAGCTCGACGCCGAGACCGGCCTCGCCGTGATGGGACTGCTGCGCGGGCTCGTCGAGTCGGAGGGCGTCACTGCAGTGGTCTCCACCCACGATCCGGTGATGATGGCGTTGGCGGACCGGGTCCTCACGATCTCCGACGGTCGCCTGGGATGACGACGCGGACCGCCCCGCCGTGCTGACCCTGGTCCTCCGGCGCACGCTCGCCCAGGGTCGCTTGCTCGCCGGCGTCGTCGCACTCGTCACGCTCGGCACGGCGTTGCTGGGAGTCGGCGCGCTGCTGATCGGACCGACCCAGGACCGCGCGTTCACGGCTGGAATGCAGGAAACGTCGGCCCAGGAGACCGAGGTGACGGCGTTCTTCGGCGGTCTCAAGGCATCGGACGAGGCCGGCGTCCACGATGCCGCGCACACCGTGATCCGGGACGCGCTCGGTGCGTTGCGTCCGACGTTCGCGAGCAATGCCACGTCCCGCATGCGGCGGCTGGGTGACGGTCAACGACTCGCCTATCTCGCCAGCACCACCTCGCTGCCCGAACGTGCGGCGCTGACGTCCGGGCACTGGGCCGGCGCGCCCGGCGAGGCGGTGGTCCCCGAGGCCACGGCGAGTCGGCTCCACCTTCGACTCGGTGACCGGGTCACGCTGGGCCGGGAGGTCGGGATCGATCCGGTCCAGGATCCAGCGACGGTCGTCGTGGTGGGCATCTTCCGGGCGACCTCCAGGTCGGGGTGGGAACGCGACCCCCTGGCGGGGAGCGGCTACAGCGCGGCGTACAGCGACGGGTCGTTGCCCAGGCTCTCGCCCGCGTACGGTCCGTTCGTGGTCGACGAGGCGACCTTCCTCGCGAGCGGATCGACGGTCGACGCGCTGCAGGTGACCGGACATCCGAGGCTTGCCAACGCGACGGACGGGTCGATGAACGCGGCCGCCAAGGCGTTGCGCTCGGCGGACGGACTGTTGTCAGCACGGGTCGGCGACCGGGCGGACATCAGCCGCGTCGCATCCGATCTGCCGCAGACGCTGTCCCAGGTCCATGCCCAGCAGGCGGCGACCCGGTCGACGCTTCTCGTGGTGCTCCTGCTGAGCACGGTGATGGCGCTCACCGCGCTCCTCCTGGCCGGGCGGCTGCTCGGCGGGGTGCGCGCAAGCGAGCGCGCCTTGTTGGCGGACCTGGGTCTCGGGCGGGACCAGCTGGCCGTCGCGACGCTGATCGAGGTCCTGCTCATCGCCAGCGTGGCCACACTGCTCGCCGTGCCCATTGCGGCGTTCGCGCACTCCGCCGTCACCCACCTGCCGGCCATGGCGGCCGCAGGGTTGAGCCAGGGCCCGACGGTCACGCTCGGACTCGTGCTGACCGAGATCGCGAGCGCGGTCCTGCTCGCCCTCGCGCTGGCGGTCCCCATGGTGGGCTCCGCCAGGCCCGGCGCCCGCGTGGCGCGAGTCGCTCGTTCCGGCGTCGGCGTTCTCGTCGTGGTGATCGCGATCGCCGCGTGGTGGCAGCTGCACTCCCAGTCGCCGACCGCCACCACCGACGACGCGACCCTCATCCTGGCGCCCGTCATCTGCGTCGTGGCCGTGACGGTTGCGGCCGTACGCCTCGCGCCCCTGCTGCTGGGGGTCGCGGCGCGGATCGCGACGCGGTCGACCGCGCTGGTCCTGCCGCTCGCGACGAGCCAGGCGGCCCGGCGACCGTACGCCGGCGCCGCCCTGGTGCTGCTCGCGATGTCGGCAGCCTCGGCAACGTTCGGGCTGGCTGTGCAGGCGACCTGGGAGCGGTCGCAGCACGATCAGGCAGCGATGCGGGTCGGCACCGACCTGGCGTTCGCCCTGTCGACCCCGGCCACCGATCGCGAGGCGGCCGAGATCGTACGGTCGACCACCGGATTGACGACCTCGGCTGTCGTCGACCGGCCGCTCGCGCTCGGGCAGTATGTCGGCTCCGGCGACACCGACTCGGCTCCGGTGCTGGTCGCCGCCGACTCGCGTCAGGCCGGCGCCCTGCTGCGTGGCCGGCTCGACGACGGCCGTACGTGGTCGGACATCGGCGACCTGCTGGCACCGGGACCTGCACTCGTCGGGGTGCCGCTCTCGTCCGAGGGCGTCACGGTCAAGGGCACGGCGCCTCGTGGGGTGCAGGTCGAGGTGGTCCCGACACTGCTCGTGCAGGACGCCTCCGGGTTTCGTCGGTCCGTGACCGGTGGCGCCGTCCCGCTGGACGGGCGATCGCATGCTCTCCGCCAGCTCGGCAGTCTCAAGGGTGCTCACCTGGTCGCCACCAAGTTGACGCTCAGCGGCGGCGCCGCCTCAGGCACCGCGGACGTGACGGTCGACGTGACGGTGCGGAGTGCGAAAGCCACGACAGGCACGGCGAACAGGAGTCCGCAGGACTGGAAGGTGCAGATCCTCGGCGCGCCTGACACCCCCGTCGCCGGCTCCTCGATCGAGCTGAAGTCCTCGGCGAGCGCCACGACCCTCCGGACCACTGCGCAGCTCGATCTCGGCTACCTCTCGTACGCCGACGGTGAGCTGCTCGCCACCGGATTCTCCCGCCCGATCGCCGTGCCGGTCGCGGTGTCCGCAACGGCTGGCTGACGTAGTGGGGACCAAGGTCGGGGGCGGCATCACCGCGACGGTCGAGGGTGTCCCCGTGCAGCTCGAGATCGTCGCCATCGTCCCGACTGTGCCGTCCGCTCCGGGAGGCGTCGCCGTGCTGGCCGACGCCGATACGTTGTCGCGCAGCCTCATCGCCGCAGGCCACCTCGAACCGGTCGTGGACGCCTGGTGGGTCGCCGACCCCACGCCCGAGACCACTCGGGCGCTGGACCGGCTCGACCTCGGCGAGACCACCACCCGTGCCGAGGTCGCGGCACAGCTCGAACGCGGACCTCTGCGCGCCATGGTGCCCGCTGCTCTGGTCCTCCTGGTGGTCGCGGCCAGCCTGCTGCTGCTCGGGGGTGCGGCCCTGGTGGTCGGTGCCGACCGGCCGGCGCGATCGGCAGAGGTCGCGCGCCTCCGGGCTCTCGGCCTCACCCGCCGCGAGGTGACCCGGCTCGTGCTGATCGAGCACGGCATCCTGCTCGGTCTCCTGGTGCTGGCGGGCACGCTGGTGGGAGTCGTGGCGTCGGTGGCCCTCGGCTCGAGCCTGGTCCGCTCCGACGTGGGCGTGGCACCCGTGCCGAGCGCTGTGCTGGTGTGGCCATGGAGTCTCGAGGCGGCCGTCGTGGCGGGGGCGCTCGCGGGATGCCTCCTCATCGCCACCGTGATCACGCTCGTCGTCGTACGCCGGTCGGGTCCGGCCCAGCTGCGGGCGGCGGACTCATGATGCCGCGGTGGCACCGTGCGAGCATCCTCGGCCGGGCGAGGAGTGACATCGGTCTGTTGGTGCTGATCGGGCTCGTGGTCATGCTCGCCACCCTGCTCACCTCGGCGGTGGCGCCGCTGAGCGAGCGCACGGCGGACCGCGCGATCGCTGCTGACGTACGCGATGCCGGCCTCAACGGTGCGGTCGTCGCAACCATCAAGCGCCCGTACGACGAAGGCGATCAGATCCGCGACCCGAAGGCGGCAGCCGCGCTGCGAGAGAGCGCGGAGAGCGCGCAGCAGGACATGCCGGCCGGACTGGCCTCCGTCGTACGTCCGGGGATCACGACCATGACGTCACCGCCGATGCACCTGCTCGACGCAGGTCCGGGGCGCTACCTCCGGCTGGCCTACCTCACCGGGCCGCAGAAGGCGCCGGCGGTGACCTACATCTCCGGCCACGCGCCGCGAGCCGGGGTCCCTGCCGCCAAGGCGGACGTCGAGGTGGCCGTGAAGAAGTTCCCCTGGCCGGTGCAGGTCGCGCTGTCGAAGCAGGCCGCCGATGCGCTCGGACTGGCAGCGGGGGACAGGTTCGAGGCCGAGGACGAGCAGCACCGCACGGCAACGATCGTGATCAGCGGGGTCTTCGTTGCGGGCGACCCCAACGACAACGTCTGGGCCGCCGTGCCGGAGCTGCTCCACCCCGTGATCGGGCACTCCAAGGTCCTGACGAGCACCTCCACGGCAGCGATCGTCTCGTCCGACTCACTGCCGGACCTGCAGCTCGCCGTGCCCTTCGACGACCTGACCACCCGCGTCGTCTTCAGCCCGCGGCCCTCGCTCGTCAGGTGGACGCAGACTGAGCGACTGACGCGGGCGATCGTGTCGTTGAAGACGTCGTCGGCGCGGGGCCAGGGCGAGGTCTCATGGGACAGCCTGCTCGACAACGTGCTCACCGACAGCCGTGCGCGGGTGTCGGCCGCGCAGGGCCAGGCGTCGGTCCTGATCGTCGGGCTGCTGGCGGGGGCGATGTTGATCCTGGTGCTGGCGGCCGACCTGTTGGTCCGTCGACGGAAGGGATCGCTCGTGCTGATGCGCGAGCGGGGCGCCTCGTTGCTCGGCATCTTCACCGAGCTGCTCGTCGAGGCGGTCGTCATCGCGCTCCTCGGCTCGTCGCTCGGGGTGCTCGTCACCTGGTTGACGGTCGGCGACGTCGGCTGGCGGTGGTCGGTGCCGGTGCTGGTCGCGGCGTCCCTGGCCGGACCGGTGCTGGCCACGGTGACCGCTGCGCGCGCTGCCGACGACCGCCGGGTGCCGGCCAACCGCTCGGCACGCCAGGCGGCGATGCGGGTGCGGCACGTGCGCCGGCTGCTCGTCGAAGGCACCGTCGTGGCCGTTGCCGTCCTGACGTACGTGGCTCTCCGCCAAAGGGGCGTGGTCGGCGACGGCGACCTGACCGCCTCATCGGCGCCGACGTGGGCCGCGATCGTCGGCGGACTGCTGCTCGTACGGCTGCTGCCGCCCACGGCTCGGCTGGTGCTGGCTCGGGCGCGACGTGTGATCGGCGCCGTCCCTCTCGTGGTGGCGGCCAGGACCTCCCGGTCAGTGGGCCGAGCGTTGCCGCTACTCGTCGTGGCGGTCACGGTCGTGCAGCTCACCACGGCGATCGCACTCGCCGCGACCGAGCAGCACGGCCAGGCCGCGGGCGCGCTGCAGCTGGTCGGCGGCGACGCCAAGTGGGAGACCGCGGCCGACCGCTCGGTCGCCGCGGCCGCCACGTCGGTCTCGGCCGCGCCGGGGGTGCGGGCCGCGGCCGCGGCGCGGGTCGTCGACGGCATCGGGGTCTCGTCCGGCTCCAGCGCGGCGACCGTACGTCTCGTGGTCGTCGACTCGCGAGCGTACGAACGGGTTCTGGCGGCCAGTCCACTCCCGGACGCACCGCAGCTCTCCCGCCTCCACCAGCGCACGAGCGGCAAGGTTCCCGTCCTGTTGCGTGGCGGCGACCGCGAGCTCCGTGAGGAGCTCCAGATCCGGTGGGAGGACACGCCGATCCCGCTCACGGTGGTCGGCGTCGCCCCACAGGTCGGAGACACCACGGATCCGGTGCTGATCATCGACCGTGCGGCCTTCGAAGCTGCAGGCGCGACGGCCGACCCCGGCACCGTGTGGGCCGTCGGACCGGGCGCCGCCTCCGCACTGAAGGCTGTGGCCAAGAGGGCCGGGACCGTGGACGTCCTCAGCCATGTCACCGACGACCGTCGCTCAGCGCCGCTGGCGTCCGGCCTCGTCGACCTCGCGCGAGCCTCGTCCTTGTTGCTGATCGTGTTCGCGGTCCTCGGAGTCGCGCTCGCGGCGGCAGCGGAGGCGCCGACTCGTGCCGAGTCGTTGGGCCGGCTCCGATCACTCGGCCTTGGCCGTCGCGACGTGCGCCGGGTCCTGCTCGGTGAGCTCGTCACCCCTGTCCTGCTCGGCGCGGTCGTCGGCCTCGTCCTCGGGATCGGTGCGGCGCTCGTGATGTTCGGGCCGATGTCACTCGAGCTCGTGACAGGCCAGACATCGGCTCCCACCTTGGTCGTGCCGTGGTGGACCGCGATGACCGTCGGCGTCCTCGTCGTGACGGCGGTGCTCATCGCCCGCGTCGAGGCCGGTCGTGTGTCTCGCACCCCGCTCGCGACGCTGCTCAGGGGTGGGGACCAGCGCTAGCTTGCGTTGGTGCGCGGCCAGCTGAGCAGCATCGTGTCGAGGGTCTCCAGGATCCTCGCCCAGGACTCGGCGGAGCTGGGCTCGCTGCGCTCGAACCCGCCGCCGCGCTCCAAACTGATGAAGCCGTGGAAGATGCTGCCGAGAAGCCGCACGGCGTGCGTCTCGTCGGCGTGGGTCAGGTCGTATCCCCGCAGGATCGCTCGCATCATCTGTGAGTGCCGCCGGCCGGCGTCCTCGTCGGCGACCGGCAGTCGTGCAGCGTCATACCGGCCGGGATGCTCCACCGCGTAGTCACGGTAGACGTTGCCCAAGGCGATCAGCGCGTCCCTGCCGGAGCGGCCGGCCAGCGCCTCGCCGCCCCGGTCGGCCAGGTCCGCGAGGGCCAGCATGGCAATGCGAGCACGCAGATCGTCCGATCCCTTGACGTGGGAGTAGAGGCTGGCAACCTTCACGCCACACCGGCGCGCAATCTCCGAGATCGTGACCCGGTCGAACCCGACCTCGTCCGCGAGCTCGGCCCCCATCGCGGTGACCTTCTCGGTCGTCAGACCGGCGCGTGCCACGGCGCTACGCCTTGACCCGGTCGACGAAGGCCGTGACGCGCTCGACCAGGGCAGGGACCCGGGTGTCGGGCATACCCGTCAACGATCGCTGGTGAGGCTTCAGCGGGACGCGAGCCCGGAGAGAGCAGGCGAAGTCGGCGCACATGTAGAGGCCGACCGCGTCTCCGCTCCGGCCGCGGGACCCGGCACGCGGGGCCACCATCAGCAGCGATCCGTCGGGGGCTTCCGTGGTCTGACACAGATCGCACATGGTCTGCCTCTTGCGCGAGGCGGTGGCGCTCGGCACACGCAGCTCGATGGAGGTCAGCTCGTCGACGGTGGCTGGGCCGATGACGAGGTAGGCCCGCCGAGGCGCCTTCGGGTCGACCCAGCCGAGGAAGTCGAGATCCTCAGCATGGGGTGGCGGCCAAGGCGCAGGCAGTGACATCGAGGCCATCTTGCTGCGCGAGGAGTTGATGAAGGCGCGCCGGAGCGCCGTCGCCTCGGGAATGTCCATGCTAGGTATCGTAGCAGTCTGCCTATAGGCTTTAGGTTTCGTGATTTCCGGGGTGGATCCGGCCGCGCTAGCCGAACATCGGGATGCCCGCCGGCTGCTCGGCGAGGACGAACTCGTCGGGCAGGAGCCGGATGCCCCGATCGCCGTGGCCGCTCATGGGTCGGTGCCGGAGGGCGTGCTCACGCTCGGCGTCGAGCCAGGACTGCCACACGGCGAGCAGGTGGTTGGCGGCCACCGGAGCGCTCGCCAGCGCCAGTCGGCTGCCGGACTGTGGCGCGGGGCCCGGGACCGGGCGCATGCGGGGCTCGTCGAGCTGCACGCTGGGGTCGTTGCAGACCTGCCTGCGGTGGCTGCGCCACACCTCCTCGTGCAGCTCGCGAGCCGGCTCACGGAGATGGTGCATCGCCGCAGGACGCTCGCCGAGGCTGCGTGCGTACGCCCCGGCCTCGGGCGTCGGCGCGTACAGATACCGGCCGGCGATCGTGTCCTGCACCCGGTCGTACTCCTCGTCGACATCGTCGAAGACGACCGCGGTCAGGTGGGTCAGGTTGCCGCTCCCGCGTGGGCCGGTGATCCACACCGCCCCGTCGCGGTCAGGGGACACGGCAAGCGTTGCAATGGTGATCACGGGAGCTCCTCCGAGGGGTGACTGACTCTCCATCACAATCGGCACGCTGTTTTCACACCGTTGAGGGAATTGTTCTTGCTGATCGTCGGTCTCGCTTCGGGCGGCTGAGCGCCTCAAGGGGCTGGTGCGCCTCACGGGACCTATGCTGCCTGTGAGGCCCCGGCGCACGAATTCGTCGGGGTGACCCATCCTTGATGAAGGCAGGTTCGAATGGCTGGCAAGAAGCCCATTCGATCGGAGAGCCTGATGACACGTGCTGCAGCGCATCTGCGCCTCGCCGACGCCGTGTCGGACGAGCCGTCTGCCGACCCCGACCTGCTTCTCGGCCGGGTGGGCCGTGGTGACGAGCAGGCATTCGCCGCTCTCTACGACCTGCTCGGTGCGTCGGTCTACGGACTGGCCCGCCGTGTCGTCCGCGATCCCGCGCGGGCCGAGGAGATCTCGCAGGAGGTCTTCATCCAGGTCTGGCGGTCCGCCGCGCGCTTCGATCCGTCGCGCGGCAGCGCGAGGGGCTGGGTGCTCACGCTGGCCCACCGCAGGGCCGTCGATGCCGTACGGCACGACCAGGCAGCGACCAACCGCGAGAACCGCTACGACTGGTCGAGCGGACCCGCCTTCGACCAGGTCGAGGAGACCGTCAGCACCACGCTGGAGCACGAGCAGGTGCGGCGCTGCCTCGACGGACTCACCGAGCTGCAGCGCGAGGCCGTCAACCTGGCGTACTACAACGGCCACACCTACGCCGAGGTCGCCGAAGTCCTCGACACCAACCCCGCCACGATCAAGACCCGCATACGCGATGGTCTCGTCCGGCTGCGCGACTGCATGGGAGTCCCGGCATGAGCACCGACCTCCATTCCCTGCTGGCGCCGTACGTCCTCGACGCGCTGGATCCCGAGGAACGCAACCAGTTCGAGGCACACCTCGAGCAGTGCCCCGACTGCCGTACGGAGCTCGGTGGCCTGCAGGCGACGGCGACTCGCCTCGCCGAGGCGCAGAGCCAGGCCCCTCCGGCGGAGCTGCGCCAACGGCTCCTGACGGCGATCGAGTCGATCCCGCAAGAACGCCCCGTGGTCACCGCCATGAGCCAGCGTGGCGGGCTGCGGCGGAGGCTGCCGCAGCTCGTCGCCGCTGCCGCCCTGGTGCTGGCGGCTGCCGGCGGCACCGGCTACTTCGTCGAGCGCAACCAGGCCCACGACCAGCAGGAGCAGAACCGCGCGATGACGGCGGTTCTCGGAGCGGCCGACGCCGACACCAAGGCGCTGAATCTCCCGGGCGGCGGCACGGTCCGGCTGGTCACGTCGACGAGCCGCGACGCCGCGGTGGTCGTGGCCAACCAGCTGCCGGCGCTCGCCGACGGCAAGGTCTACCAGGTCTGGCTCATCAGGAGCACCAGGGCCGAGTCGCAGGGCACGTTCGCCCGGTCCGGCGCGATGGTCATGAAGGACCTGGCAGACGTCGACCAGGTGGCAGTGACGGTGGAGCCGGACGGCGGATCCGAGAAGCCGACGACGACCCCGGTCGTTGACGTGCCGGTCTGACCAATCCGCGCGACGATGGGCTTCGAACTCCTCGGTAGAACGGACCGCTCGGAGCAAGGAGTCGCAGCATGGCAAGACGACAGATCGCCGTCATCGGAAGTGGTGTGTCAGGACTGACCGCCGCGTACGTGCTGCAACGCGCTGCCGATGTGACGTTGTACGAGGCGGACGGCCGGCTCGGCGGCCACGCGCACACGCACGAGCTGCTCGACCCGGACGGCATCTCGCTCAACGTCGACAGCGGCTTCATCGTGCACAACCGGCAGACGTACCCCAACCTCACCCGGCTGTTCGACGAGCTCGGCGTCGAGACGCAGGAGTCGGAGATGAGCATGTCGATCCGCTGCGACGGGTGCGGCCTGCAGTACGCCGGTGCGCGCGGGCTCAGCGGGCTGTTCCCGACGCTGCGCAACGTGACCAATGTCCGCTACCTCTATCTCCTGACCGAGGTCGTGCGCTTCCACCGCCGGGCCCGCCGGCACCTGGCCGCGGCCGACGCCGACACGACCCTCGACGAGTTCCTGGCGCAGGGCCGCTTCAGCCGCTACTTCCGGTCGCATTTCGTCGTGCCGATGGTCGCGTGCGTGTGGTCCTGCGCGCCGGCCGAGGCGGGTGCCTACCCGGCGCGCTACCTGTTCGAGTTCCTGGCCAACCACGGCATGTTGTCCGTACGTGGCTCGCACCCGTGGCGCACCGTCAAGGGCGGCTCGGCGAGCTATGTGGAGAAGGTCGGCAAGCAGCTGTCAGCGGTCAACCTGCTGACGCCCGTCACGCTCCGTCACCCGGACTGCGCACGGCGTACGTGTCGTCGACGGGGACGGCGAGGCGGCCGACTTCGACGCCGTGGTCATCGCGACCCACCCGGACCAGGCGCTCGCGATGCTGGCCGAGCCCACGGCGGCCGAGTCCGACGCGCTCGGCGCGTGGACGTACTCCAAGAACCGGGCCGCCCTGCACACCGACTCCTCGATCCTGCCGTCGTCGTCGCGGGCCGGCGCCGCCTGGAACTATCAGATGCCCGACTGCGAAGCGGCGGGGCCGGAGGTCCATGTCACGTACGACATGACCCGCCTGCAGCGGCTGCCGGGCCACTCGCGCTACCTGGTGTCGCTCAACGGGGACGAGTCGGTGGACTCAGGGCAGATGATCGCCCAGATGGTCTACGAGCACCCCGTGTTCGCGCCGGAGTCGGTCGCGACGCGGCCCGCGCTGCCGGCCCTCAACGACGGGGTGGTCGCGTTCGCCGGGGCCTACCACGGGTGGGGCTTCCACGAGGACGGCTGCCGCGCAGGCGTCGCCGCCGCAGCGAGCCTGGGAGCTGACTGGTGAGCGGGAGCGAGGCGCTCGCGAGCTATGACGTCACGATCGGGCATCACCGTCGCGACGAGGTGTCGTACGCCTTCACGAACCGGGGCCGGACCTGGCTGGTCGACCTCGACGACGTGCCGCAGATGCCTCGCGGCCTGCGCAGGCTGTGCTCCTTCGACGCCGGCGACCACCTCGGCGACGAGTCACGGACGCTGCGCGAGAACATCGACGACTGGCTCCGCGAGCGGGACGTCGAGCGGCCCGCCAGCGTCCGTATGCTCGCCAGCCCGCGCGTGCTCGGCCACGTGTTCAACCCGCTCAGCCTGTTCTACTGCCACGACGCGGACGGGACGCTCACCCATGTCGTGGCCGAGGTGCGCAACACGTACGGGGGCCGACGCTGCTATCTCCTCGAACCCGCCGACAACAGCAAGGCGACGGTCGACAAGACGTTCTACGTGTCGCCGTTCCATGGCGTCGACGGTCACTACGAGATCAGCGTGCCGGAGCCGGGCCGCGAGCTGTCCGTCACGGTGACGCTGCGCCGCGCCGGCCGCGACCCGTTCGTCGCGACGATGCGCGGCACCCGGCGTGACAGCGCGAGCCTGGCCTCCGCGCTGCGGACAGCCGTGGGCGACGCGGACGGTGAGCCTCATGATCCGGGTGCACGGCATCCGGCTGTTCCTCAAGGGCCTGCGGCCGACCCCGCGACCCGTTCACCAGCCCGACGAGCCGGCCAGGAGCATCCGATGAGCACCGACATCTCCGGCGACGCCTTCCGCGACGTCCTCCTCGGAGCCGCGTCGGCGATCGTGCTGGCGCTGGTCATCACGTACGTCGTCGCCAAGCTGGTGCACCGCCACAACGTCATCGACGTGACCTGGGGCCTGCTGTTCTGCTGCGTCGCGGTGGCCAGCTTCATCGGCTCAGCCGGACACGGGGACGACCGGCGCCGCTGGGTGCTGCTGGTCATCACGCTCGTCTGGGGCCTGCGGCTGGCGCTGCACATGGCGGTGCGCAGCAGAGGCAAGGGCGAGGACCCGCGCTACGCCAAGATGCTCGAGGGTCGTGGCGAGGCAGCGACCGTCCTGATGGTCTACGGGCTGCAGGGGGTCATCGCCTTCATCGTCGCGATGCCGGTCGTCGTCGGGTCGCTGATCGACGACGCCGATGGGCGTGCTGGCGTACGTCGGCCTCCTCGTGTGGCTAGTCGGCATCGCCTTCGAGTCGATCGGCGACCGTCAGCTCGCCGCGTACAAGGCCGATCCCGATCGCGGGCCCGTGATGGACACGGGGTTGTGGCGCTACACGCGGCACCCCAACTACTTCGGCGACGCCTGCGTCTGGGTTGGCATCTTCCTCATCGCGGCCGACCACTGGCCAGGTGTCCTGACGATCGTCTCGACGGCGCTGATGGTCTACCTGCTGGCCTTCGGCTCGGGCAAGCGTGTGCTCGAGCGGCACATGGCCGAACGCCCAGGCTATCGGGCGTACATGCAACGCACCTCGGGCTTCTTCCCGCTGCCGCCCCGCGGCTGAATCCGTCCTCGCTGCCCTGCTGCGAACAGCTGGCGGCAGGACGCTTCCCGGGACGTGACCGACCCTCTCCGCTGATGGCACGAGCCCGGCTCCATGCGGAGCCGGGCTCGTGTGCGCTGACGCTCACGCGTGGGCGGGGGCCTTGGTACGCCGACGGCTGCCGACCCGGTGTCCCCAAGCCACGAGCGCGAAGCCGGCACCGAAGATGGCGGCGGTGACGAGCCCGTAGCTCAACGGGAACTTCTGTGGCTCGACGGCATTCATGCTGCCGTCGTTCATGGCGTCGAGCACGAGGTACATGCTCTGGAAGACGAACGCCCACAGGTAGGCGATGGCGTAAGCCGTGTTGGCGACGAAGTGCGACCGCAGGCGGTACCCCAGCGGGAACGCCAGCAGGACCGTGACGATGGCGATCATGTCGGCACCTCAATCCATCACGGGGGTCGAGCGCCGCGCCGGCGAGAACATCAGCACGAGCGACGCGAGGGTGAGGATGACGAAGACCGTCACCAGGACCTTGATGAAGGACTCGATGTCCATGAAGAACGCCGGCAGTGCCGTCAGCATCGAGACGATGCGGGCTCCGGCGACGACCCGGATGGCCGCGCCGCTCCTCGACCGCCAGGCGATGACCACGGCGACGATCGTGATCAGGCCGCAGATCGAGCCGAGGATGAGGATGCCCAGCGGCGGACCGACCTCGCCGTCCGACGGCGCCTCCAGGAAGCTCGGAAGGTCGAGGACGCCGAGGAGGCCTGCGAGGGCGAGGCCCACCTTGTTCTTGGTCGTGAGGGTCATGATGTGCTCCTTGTCGTGGAAGGTGATTCCACCGTCGCCCGTCGCACGTCCCCCGACACGTGTGCCGATTCCTCATTGTCCGGAGTTCTTCCCGGTACGTATAGGTGCACGTTCCCGGGTCTTTTGCCCTGAATCCTCGGCATCATGAGGGAATGACCCCCGACCGCATCCGCGTCGTGCTCGCTGACGACCACCCCGTCGTACGCGGTGGGCTGCGCGCACTGCTCGAGTCGATCGACGGTTATGAGGTCGTGGGGGAGGCCGTCGACGGCGAGGGCGCCGTCCGCGAGACGCAGCTGCAGCAACCCGACGTGGTGCTCATGGACATCCGTATGCCGGGCATCGACGGACTCGAGGCCACCCGTCGCATACGGGCAGCGGTTCCGGACGCGATGGTCCTGGTGCTGACGATGTTCGACGACGACGACACGGTGTTCGCCGCGATGCAGGCCGGGGCGCGGGGCTATCTGCTCAAGGGTGCGCAGCAGGACGAGATCGACCGGGCCATCCGAGCGGTGGTCGCCGGCGAGGCGATCTTCGGGCCCGGGGTCGCCGCGCGGGTGCTCGGCCACTTCAGCGAGCCGCGAGTCGTGGCGGACGTGCCCTTCCCCGACCTGACCGACCGTGAGCGCGAGGTGCTCGACCTGGTGGCGGCCGGCAAGCGCAACCACGCGATCGCCGAGGAGCTCGTGCTGGCGCCCAAGACCGTCGCCAACCACATCTCGTCGATCTTCGCCAAGCTCGCGGTGTCCGACCGATCCGCCGCGATCGTGCGCGCCCGCGACGAGGGACTCGGCAGGCCGAGATGACCGGCTGGTTCCTCGGTGCGAGCATCGTGACCTTCGCTGTCGTCACCGGCGTCAGCGGAGGAGTGCTGCTGTATGTCCGCCGGGCGTCGGTGTCCGGTGCGCTGCTCCTGCTCGGCGCGCTCGGTGCCGTGTGCGCCCTCGTGCTCAACGCGCGCGATGAGGCGCGAAGCGTCGAATGGGCACTGACCATCGGGTCTACGATGCTGGTCCTCCCGCTGGCAGTCGCGGCCTACCCGCGCCTGAGCTGGCGCAGTCCGGTCGACTTCCTCGGCATCACGACGTTGGCTGCAGCTGGGATCATCGCGGTCGCGGCGCCTGAGGACTCCCACACGGCCGACGCGATGGGCGTCGTCATCGGACTGGTCGTCATCATGCACGTGTGGTGGCGCATGGAGACCGCGGACCACGACTCCCGCGTCGCACTGCAATGGTTCGCGGTGGCCGCCGGGACGGCCGGACTCGTCGGCGGCCTCCTGATGTTCTCCGCCGAAGGCACCACGCGCACCACGCCGACCTCGATCGTCGTGCTGCTGTGTGCCGCGATCGCGCCGGCGATGGTGATCGGTGTGCTCCGCCCGGATGTCGTCGATGTCCGGGGGCTCATCGTCTGGGGCGTCGTCGCGTTGGTCGCCGTGATCGCGTACGTCTCGGTGTTCGCGGGGTTCGTGTCGGTGCTCGACTGGTCCGGCTCACCCGATCCGACACCCGGAGCACTCGGCGTGATCGGCGCCGCGATCGCCTTCGGGTTCCACCCCCTCATGGTCATGCTGCGCGGGGTCGTCGACCAGCTGCTGTTCGGCGACCGGCCCGATCCACTGCAGGCGGCCACTCGGGTGGTCGACCGCATCGGCGACGACCCGGTCCTGGCGCTGCGGGCGATCCGCGAGGCACTGGTCCTGCCGTACGCCAGCCTGCGCGCCGAGGGCCAGACGCTGGCGACGTCAGGGACCGAGGTGACCCACACGCGTACGCTGCCGCTCCAGCTGGGCGATGACGCGGTCGGTGAGATCGTCGTGGGCCTGCGAGCCGGTGAGCTGACGCTCTCCGCGGGCGACGAGGACGTGCTGCGCATTGTCGCTCCGCTGCTGGCGCAGACCCTGCGGGCGACTGCGCTGGCCCGCGACCTGCAGGAGTCCCGGGGCGCCGCCATCGCTGCCATCGAGGACGAACGCCGCAGGCTCAGGCGCGACCTGCACGACGGATTGGGGCCGACCCTGTCCGGGGTGGCATTCTCCGCCGATGCCGCCCGCAACCACCTCACGAGCGACGTCGATGCGGCGGACGCCTTGCTGGCCCGGCTGCGCGATGACACGACACAGGCGATCGGCGAGGTCCGCCGTCTGGTCGAAGGGTTGCGCCCGGCGACCCTCGACGAGCTCGGCCTCGTCGGAGCGGTCCGGCAGCACGCAGCGAACCTGCATGCCGCCGAGGGCAAGGCGCTGCAGGTCACGATCGACACCCCGGATTCGTTACCTGACCTCTCCGCGGCGGCCGAGGTGGCGGCCTACCGGATCGTCGTGGAGTCACTCACGAACGTGGCTCGTCATGCCGCGGCGACGAAGGTCCACGTCAGCATCTCGTCGCACGACGGCAAGCTGCACCTGTCCGTGCGCGATGACGGGCCTTCGGCCAAGCAGTGGCAACCGGGGGTCGGCCTGGCGTCGATGCGGGAGCGCGCCGAGCAGGTCGGCGGCAGCGTCGTCGCCTCGGCGCGGCACGACGGCGGCCGCGTCGACGCCGTCATCCCGATCTGACGCGGGTGCTCAGGACGGGTGGTTCTGCCGTTCGGCTTCCGCCAGGCGGCGCTCGAGCTCGTTGATGCGGTCGTAGAGGTCGAGCAGTGTCACGCCGTCCGCGACCACGCCAGGGCGCTGCCAGTGGCGTCGGACGAACGCCTCACGCGTCTCGCCGGCGGACTGCTGGAACCCCGTCGGACGGGTTGGGTTCGTCTCGATCGGACGCACGTCGATCCCCCAGGCCATCTTCTGCAGCTTCATCACCAGGATCGCGCCGAGCACGATGACCACGAGCGCGGCGACGGGTATCAGCAGGAACAAGGTCGTCGATGACATGCCCCGCAGCCTAAGTGACTCCGCGCGCGGTCGCCGGCGACGGCAACCGGCCCGGCCCTGAGGGAAGGGCCGGACCGGTGATCCCCTGGTCACTTCTTCCAGTGGTCCTTCAGCTTCTCGGCGGCCTCCTTGACCTTGTCGCCGTAGCCGCCGTCCAGCGCCTTCTCGCGGATCTCCTTGCGGTACGCCTTGCGCTCGTCGCCCGGCTGCATCGCCCGCAGCTTCGTCAGGTCGGCCTGGAGCTCGTCGGGCAGGAGGGCGAACACCGCTGCTCGCCGATCGGCCCGTCGGTCGGCGCGCTTCTCGATCCGGTCGCCGTACTTCCCGGCCTTGGCGTCTGCCGCGACCTTCTTGAGGGCGTCGACCCGCTCCTGGCCCTTGAGCTTGCGGGCTGCCTTCATGGCAGCGTGGAACGCTGCGCGGTCGGCCTTGGCGTCGGCCTTGGTGTCGGACGTCGCCGGATCCTGGCTGAGCTCGGTGTCGAGCGTCGACGCGGTCTGCGCGATCGACGCCGAGGCGGGCTGCGAGGACGAGGTGAGCCAGAGCGCCGAGACGAGTGCCGCGGCGATGGCGAGCACGAGTCCGGTGATCCGCAGCCGGCGGCCGACGATGGTCTTCAGGGTGGAAGCGGTCATCAGTCCATTCCTTCACAGTCATGGTCGGGCAGTTCCCGACGATCCTCACGTTCGCGGCTTCAGGCAAGGGGATCGTCAAGCCAATGTTCGAGCGGCGTAAGGATCGTCGGCGGAACCACCTGACGGAGCCGCGCGTCCTGTTTCATGGAGGCGTGAGCACCGCAGGCAAGGGCTTGATCCTGGTCGTCGAGGACGACCACTCGATCGCCGACGTCCTGCGCCTCTATCTCTCGCGCGCCGGATACGGCGTGCACGTCGAGCACGACGGTTCGCGTGGGCTCACCCAGGTGGCGACGCTGCGGCCCGCGCTCGTGCTGCTGGACGTCGGCCTGCCCGAGATCGACGGCGTCGAGGTGTGTCGCAGGATGCGTGCCCGGGACGACTGGACGCCGGTGATCTTCGTGACGGCGCGCGACGACGAGGTCGACCGCGTGCTGGGTCTCGAGCTCGGCGCCGACGACTACGTCACCAAGCCGTTCTCGCCTCGCGAGCTCGTCTCGCGCGTCGCCGCCGTCCTGCGCCGCAGCTCCGGGGGCGTCGACACCGCCGCGATCGACATCGGCCGTGTACGTCTGGAGCCGGGCACGCGAGTCGTGACGGTCGGTGGACGAGGCGTCGACCTCACCGCGACCGAGTTCGACCTGCTCGCGGCCTTGATGCGCCGCCCCGGAATCGTGTTCACCCGCGAACAGCTGTTGTCGACGGTCTGGGGCGCTGCGGCGTACGGACAGAGCCGGACGGTCGACGTCCACGTCGCCCAGCTCCGGGCCAAGCTCGGAGACGAGTCCCCGATCCGTACGCACCGTGGCGTCGGCTACTCGGTGGCGAAGTCGTGACCCGCACATCGCCGCTGTCGCGCCGCATCCTGCTGGTGACGTTGGCCGGCGGCGTCGTGGTGGCGTTGGTCGCGCTCGTGCTCACCGTCCCGGTCGTCAAGGGCGTCGCCAGGGACCAGGCGCGGGAGGAGCTCGTGCGCTCCGTCGACAGCCTCGCTGCGAAGCCCGCAGCTGCCGCACGTCTCATCGCACAGGAGCAGAAGGTGCTGGGCCGCGACGACCGCCGCTACGCGATCGTGCGCCGGGGCGGCAACGTGACGGGCGCGGCGGGTGACCTGTTGACCGACGAGCAGGTTGCCGAGCTGTTGGCGACGGGCACGCTGTCGGCGACATCGACCGTCGATGGCGAGACGATCCTGATCGAAGGGCGCCAGACGAAACGCGGCTTCTCGGCCGTGGCCGTGCAGCCGGTGACCGGTGTCGACGAGGCAACCTCCGCCCTGCGTCGCCGCCTGCTGCTGGCGCTGCTGCTCGGCCTCGCGGCGGCCGGCACCCTGGGCCTCGTCCTGTCCCGTACGCTCACCAGCTCGATCGCCGCCGCAGCGGGAGCCGCCCGTCGTCTGGCCGCAGGCGAGCGAGGCGTACCGATCGGCACGTCGTCCGTGCGGGAGTTCGACGACATGGGCAGCGCCGTCGCATCGCTCGACGAGGCGTTGGCCACGAGCGAGGGACGTCAGCGTGAGTTCCTGCTGTCGATCTCCCACGAGATCCGCACGCCGCTGACCGCGGTGAGGGGCTACGCCGAAGCGCTGGCGGACGGTGCCATCGCACCTGCGGACGTACCGGCGACGGGCGAGACCCTGGTGGCGGAGACGGCGAGGCTCGACCGGTTCGTCAGTGACCTGCTCGCCCTTGCGCGGCTCGAGGCCGACGACTTCACGATCGAGGCCCAGGACGTGTCGGTCGCCGGCCTGTTGGGCGATCTCCAGCAGGCCTGGCAGGCGACGTGTGAACGGGAGGGCGTGACGCTGCTGGCGGCGACCGGACCCGCGACGGTGCACGCCGATCCGATGCGGCTCCGCCAGCTCCTGGACGGGCTGGTCGAGAACGCCGTCCGGGCGACCCCGGCCGGTGGGGTCATCGAGGTGCGGACTGTCAGCACCGCGACCGAGGTGACGATCGAGGTCGCGGATGCCGGGCCGGGTCTCGATCCCGCCGACCTGGGCGACGCGTTCGAGCGCGGGGTCCTGCAGGCGCGCTATCGCGACGCCCGCGCTGTCGGCACCGGGCTGGGCCTGTCGATCGCCCACCGGTTGGCGTCGCGCATGGGCATGCGTCTCGAGGTGCGTGGCGGCGCCGACCGGGGCGCGGTGTTCGCCGTCGTCGTGCCGATACGCTGACGCCGTGGTCTATCGCGCCTTCTTCGACGCCGTCTTCCGCTCGATGGATCCCGAGAAGGCGCACGAGCGTGGCTTCGCCGCGATCCGTGCCGGCCGCTTCGGCACCCGCCTGGCGTTCCACCAGACGTACGCTCCGCGGACCGTGATGGGCATCGAGTTCCCCAACGCGTTCGGGCTGGCGGCCGGCTTCGACAAGAACGCCAAGGCCGTGCCCGGGCTGCTCGCGCTTGGCTTCGGACACGTCGAGATCGGCACCGTGACGGCTCGCGCGCAACCCGGCAATCCACGGCCACGCCTGTTCCGGCTCGTCGACGACCGCGCGATCATCAACCGGATGGGCTTCAACAACGACGGTGCGGCCGAGGTCGCGTCACGCCTCCACCGCCTTCGTGGCACCAAGGCCGGCCGCAAGGCGGTCATCGGCGTCAACATCGGCAAGACCAAGATCGTCGAGCCCGAGCACGCCGTCGCGGACTACGTCGAGAGCGCCCGCCTGCTGGCGCCGTACGCGAGCTATCTGGTCGTCAACGTCTCATCGCCCAACACCCCGGGCCTGCGCGACCTGCAGGCCGTCGACGAGCTGCGACCGCTGCTCGCCGCCGTCAAGGAGGTCGCCGACCGCGTGCCGTCGGGGCCGGTGCCGTTGCTCGTCAAGATCGCACCCGACCTCGCCGACGCCGATGTCGATGCCGTCGCCGACCTCGCGGTCGAGCTGGGTCTCGCCGGCATCAGCGCGACCAACACGACGATCGCCCGCCCCGACTCGCTCACGACCCCGCGCGACGTCATCGACGCCGCAGGCGCGGGTGGTCTGTCGGGCCCGATCCTGGCCGAGCGCTCCACCGAGGTGCTCGTACGCCTGCGAGCCCGCGTCGACGACCGGCTTGCGATCATCTCGGTCGGCGGCGTCACGACACCCGACGACGTACGAGCTCGGCTGGCGGCCGGGGCGGACCTCGTGCAGGGCTACACCGGCTTCATCTACGAGGGACCGGGCTGGCCGTCGAGGCTGGCTGCGGCGAGCACCTCGGCATCGTCGTCGCGCCGGTAGCTCCCTGACGACGCGACGAGTCCGGCGAGCATGACGTCGATCGCGAACTCGAAGCGATCCGTGAGATCGCCCGTGGTCATCACCTGGGCGAAGGCGCGCATGATCGGGAACCGGTCGTGCGGGAGGTCCTCGAAGTACGACGTCAGCTGCTTGTCCAGTGCCTCGTGGTCGGCCGGCTCGCCCGCGATCGTCGTGTTCTCCCTGGGTCTGTGTCGGGTGCTACGCCGCGGCATTCGTGGCCGTGTTCGCGCTGCCGATGCGGGCCCGCGAGGATGTCCTGGTCTGAGCCGGGCCCCCGATTTCGTTCCAGAGCCGATCACCCTGTATCTTTGGCTGTCGGCTTGCCCCTTTAGCTCAGTCGGCAGAGCGTTTCCATGGTAAGGAAAAGGTCTACGGTTCGATTCCGTAAAGGGGCTCTGGACTTGGATCATTTCTGAGTCCTTCGGACATGAGGAAACTCGTGCCCGTTGCGGCTGGGTAGCTCAGGTGGTTAGAGCACACGACTCATAATCGTGGGGTCGCGGGTTCGAGTCCCGCCCCAGCTACCGCAGAACTGCTCGACGTACGACCTTCAGCATCACCGATCAAGAAGAGGCACCCCCGTGGCCAGCAAGAGCTCAGACGTTCGTCCCAAGATCACCTTGGCCTGCACCGAGTGCAAGGAACGCAACTACATCACCAAGAAGAACCGTCGCAACGACCCTGATCGTCTCGACCTCAAGAAGTTCTGCCCGCGCTGCAAGACCCACCAGGTCCACCGCGAGACCCGCTGACCCCTGTTCTCTGCACGACGGCTCCCCCTGCTCCGGCAGGCGGGAGCCTTCGTCGTGTTGGACGCTGCTAGCGTCGCCGCCATGGACCTCGCCGAGCTGACGACGCTGCGCCTCGGCGGCCCGGCCCGGGCCGTGATCGACGCGACCTCCGAGCAGCAGCTGCTCGATGCCGTACGCGTCGCTGACGAGGCCGGCGACCCGATCCTGGTCGTCGCCGGCGGCAGCAACCTCGTGGTCGCCGACGAGGGAGTGCCCGGCACCGTGATCCGCGTCCTGACCCGTGGCGTCGAGGTCGACTCCGACGCCTGCAGCGGCGCGATGGTCACGGTCGCCGCAGGGGAGCCCTGGGACGGCATCGTCGCGCTGGCTGTCGACGAGGGCTGGGTCGGCATCGAGGCGCTCTCCGGCATCCCCGGTTCGGTCGGCGCGACCCCCATCCAGAACGTCGGCGCCTACGGCCAGGAGGTCGCCCAGACGATCGCGACCGTGCGGGCGTACGACCGGTTCGAGCGCAAGGTCCGCACGATCCACGTGGTCGACTGCGGGTTCGGCTACCGCACCAGCCGCTTCAAGGCCGAGCCACAGCGCTGGCTGGTGCTGTCGGTGGCCTACCAGTTCCGGCTCGGTGAGCTCAGTGCACCGATCGCGTACGCCGAGCTGGCCCGGACGCTGGGCGTCGAGATCGGCCAGCGCGCTCCCGCAGCCGAGGTCCGCGAGGCCGTGCTGTCACTGCGCCGCGGCAAGGGCATGGTGCTCGACCCCGACGACCACGACACCTGGAGCGCGGGCTCGTTCTTCACCAACCCGTTGCTGACGCCCGAGCAGGCCGACGAGCTGCCGGCCGAGGCGCCTCGGTTCCCGCAGCCGGACGGCACGGTCAAGACCAGTGCCGCGTGGCTCATCGACCACGCGGGCTTCGGCAAGGGCTACACCCGCGGCCGCGTGGGCCTGTCGTCCAAGCACGTCCTTGCGCTCACCAATCGCGGAGGTGCCACGACGGCCGAGCTGCTCGCCCTCGCCCGCGAGGTACGCGAGGGCGTGCGTCAGGCGTACGGCATCACCTTGGTCAACGAGCCCGTGCTCGTCGGCTGCGACCTCTAGCCCAGGAGGCCGATGAAGGTGTCGGAGTAGTAGGGGTCGTCGTACGAATCGTCGTCGAACCCGCCGTTGAGGCCGATGATGACCAGGGCGACGATCCCCAGGAGCACGAGCACCAGCAGGCACGTGCCGATGATGCCCATGATCTTGCCGGCGTTGGCCTCGCTGCGTCCGGAGTAGGCCGCGGGATCGGCGTCGATCTCCTTGACGGCCTTGGCTCCCAGGATCCAGGCGACAGGGGCGAGCAGGATCGGCACGACGCACGTGAACAGGCCCGCGAGGCTCACGATGCCGAACACCATCGCCGGCGTCGCCTGACTGTGCTTCGGCGGCGGCGGAGCCTGCGGATAGGGGTAGCCGTATCCCGGCGGCGGGTACTGCGGCGGCGGGGGATAGGCGTTGCCCCAGTTGGGCGGCTGCTGGCCGTACCCGGGTGGGGGCTGCTGGCCATATCCGGGAGGCGGCGGCTGCTGGCCGTAACCCGGTGGCGTCGGATCTGACGGGTTGCCTGGCTGCTCGTCGCTCATGGGAACACCCTTCCACATCGGCTCCGCACAGGGCGGGGCGTCAGCTGGTCGAGGTGTCGACAGCGATCCCGATGGCGAACAGGCCGACGAGCGCCAGAACCCCGAAGGCGAGGAAGCACGTGCCGACGATGCCCATGATCTTGCCGGCGTTGGCCTCGCCCCGCCCGGAGTAGCCCGCGGGGTTGGCGTCGATCTCCTTGACGGCCTTGCTGCCGGTGCTCCAGGCGAACGGCGCGATGATGCCGCACAGCGCGAGACCGAGGATGCCCAGGACCATCGCGGTCGTGGCCTGCGGGTGCTTGGGCGGCATGTAGTAGGGCTGCTGGTAGCCGCCCGGCGGGTACTGCGGCGGCGGTGGCGGCTGCTGAGGATAGGCGCTGCCCCAGTTGGGCTGGTGGCCAGGCGGGGTGGGTGGCGTCTGGTCCTGGTCGCTCATGGGTTCAGCCTCGCACAGCCGGGTCGGTTCAGGTGCCGTAGCCCGCGTCGTAGCGCTGGCTCACGAGGATCAGCGTGCCGGCCACGAACAGCATGAGGAGGACGAAGCCCAGGATCGCGGTGCCGATCATGCCCAGCACCATCCCGGTGCGGGCCTCGCCCGCGTGCCGGTACCGCGTGGGGTGACGCTCGGCCTCGCGTTCGGCGACCGCTCCGAAGTACCACGCCAGCGGGCTGATGACGATCGGCACCAACAGGATGAAGAAGCCGGCCACACCCACGATGCCCAGGACCATGGCCGTCGTGGCTCGGGGATGCGCGGGCAGTCGCACCGGCGGCGGCGCGTACGGATAGGGGTGCGGATACGCGTACGGGTGCGGGTAGGGCGAGGTCATCACTCAGTCCCTTCGCCGACGGAGGTGGCCAGCCAGCTCTCGATGCTCGTGAGAGTCGCGCTCACGGTGTCTGAAGGAGCGTACGACCTGCGGATCGACATGCGGGCGAGATCGGCCAGTTCGGCATCCGTGAAGTCCTGTGCCGCCCGCAGCACGGCGTACTGACCGGCGAGGCGCGATCCGAACAGCAGGGGATCGTCGGCGCCGAGGGCAACGTCGACCCCGGCGGCGGTCAGCGTGCGCACGGGCACCTCCTCGAGCGTGCTGTAGACACCCAGGGACACGTTGGAGGTGGGGCAGACCTCGAGAGCCACGCCCTCGGTCGCGAGGCGGTCGAGCACCGCGGTGCTCTCCGAGGCGCGCACTCCGTGTCCCAGCCGGTCGGGGTGCAGCTGGTCGAGGCACTGCGTGATGTGTGCCGGCCCGCGCAGCTCTCCGCCGTGCGGCACGAGCGCCAGCCCCGCGCGCTCGGCGATCGCGAACGCCGGCCCGAACGCCGACGTGTCGCCGCGCCGCTCGTCGTTCGACAGGCCGAAGCCGATCACGCCGCGTCCTGCGTACTGGGCGGCGAGCCGGGCCAGCGTGCGGGCGTCCATCGGGTGCCGGGTGCGGTTGGCGGCCACGACCACGCCGATACCGATGCCGGCCCGGTCGGCGGCGTCACGTGCGGCGTCGATGACCAGGTCGGTGAAGGCCGTGATGCCGCCGAAGCGGGCGCCATACCCCGAGGGGTCGACCTGGATCTCGGTCCAGACCGAGCCGTCGGCGGCATCGTCCTGCGCCGCCTCGAGGATCAGGCGACGCACGTCGTCCTCGGTGCGGAGCACGGATCGCGCCACGTCGTACAGGCGCTGGAACCGGAACCAGCCCTTCTCGTCGGTCGTGCTGAGCTGCGGCGGCCAGTCCTCGGTCAGAGAGGCCGGCAGGCGTATGCCGTCGCGCTCGGCCAGCTCGAGCAACGTGCCGTGCCGCATCGAGCCGGTGAAGTGCAGGTGCAGATGCGCCTTGGGAAGTGCCGAGAGCGACCGGCGGTCCGAGTGGTCGTACGGCACGGGGCCGTGGTCGGGCTGGGGTGCGGCGACATTCTCAGTCTTGTATGCGTCGCTCACGCGACCCATTGAACACGTACCGGCGCCGCCCGCCCCCGTCAGTGCTGCTTTCCATCGGCAGCCTCAGCTGCCCTGCGCACCGCGGCGGCGACCCGCTTGTGCACGTCGGCGTGGAACACGCTGGGCACGATGTAGTTGGCGTTGAGCTCGTCAGGGGAGACACTGCCGGCGATCGCCTCGGCGGCGGCGATCAGGATGTCCATCCCGATCCCGTGGCTCTGGGCATCGAGCAGCCCGCGGAAGATGCCCGGGAAGGCCAGCACGTTGTTGATCTGGTTGGGGTAGTCCGAGCGTCCGGTCGCCACGACCCGCGCGTGCTGCCGCGCGATGGCGGGATCGATCTCCGGGTCGGGGTTGGCCAGGGCGAACACGATCGAGTCGTCGGCCATCGACTCGACGTCCTCTGCGCTGAGCAGGTTGGGGGCGCTCACGCCGACGAACACGTCGGCGCCGGGCAGCACGTCACGCAGCGAACCGGTGAGGTTGTCGGCGTTGGTGTTGTCGGCGATCCACTGCAACGAGTCGTCGAGGCCCTCGCGGCCCGTGTGCACGACGCCCTGGACGTCGCACACGACGACGTGCTTCGCGCCGGCGTGGATCAGCACCTTGAGGACGGCCGTGCCTGCTGCGCCTGCTCCGGCGAGCACGATGCGGGCGGTGCCGATGTCCTTGCCGACGACCTGGAGCGCATTGCGCAGCGCGGCGAGGACGACGACGGCGGTGCCGTGCTGGTCGTCGTGGAAGACCGGGATGTCGAGTCGTTCGCGGAGCCGTGCCTCGATCTCGAAGCAGCGCGGTGCCGAGATGTCCTCGAGGTTGATGCCGGCGAAGCCGGGCGAGATCGCGGCGACGGTCTCGACGATCTGGTCGACGTCCTGCGTGTCGAGGCAGATGGGCCAGGCATCGATGTCGGCGAAGCCCTTGAACAGGGCGGCCTTGCCCTCCATGACCGGCATCGCGGCGTGCGGGCCGATGTTGCCGAGGCCGAGCACGGCGGATCCGTCGCTGACGACGGCGACGCTGTTGCGCTTGACGGTGAGGCGGCGGGCGTCCTCCTTGTCGGCGGCGATCGCCATGCAGATGCGGGCGACGCCCGGCGTGTAGATCATCGAGAGGTCGTCGCGGTTGCGCAGCGGGTGCTTGGTGGCGGTCTCGATCACGCCGCCGAGGTGCATGAGGAACGTACGGTCCGAGACCTTCTCGACCTTGACGTCGCTGATGACCTCGAGGGCCGAGACGATCAAGGCCGCGTGGTCGGTGTCGGACGCGGCGCAGGTCAGGTCGATGCGCAGGGCCTCGGCCCCGGACGCTGTGACGTCAAGCGCGGTGACGATTCCGCCGGTACGTTCGACGGTCGTCGTGAGCTCACTGACCGCCGATCCGCCGGACGGCACCTCGAGGCGGATCGTGATCGAGTAGGAGATGCTGGGTGCAGTGGCCATGGACCCATGCTAAAACATGAGGAAAGGCTCAGGTTTTTGGGTGGCAGCCCTCGGTTCGACGAGGGCGGGCCGCACCACGTACACTTGACCCACCGGTGAATATTCACTCTAGATCGTCATGCCCTCAACAGGTTTGACCCTGGAGCGAGATTCGACTGAGGGCACTAGCTCAACTGGCAGAGCATCGGTCTCCAAAACCGAAGGTTGGGGGTTCAAGTCCCTCGTGCCCTGCGAGACATGACAACCAAGAACGACGAAGGAGTACCGTGAGCGACCGTCACGAGCTGGCCGGCACATCCGGCAAACGCACGTCGCCGATCACGTTCTACCGACAGGTGATCGCCGAGCTCCGCAAGGTGGTCTGGCCGACTCGCCCCCAGGTGGTCAACTACTTCTGGGTCGTTCTGGTGTTCGTGCTCTTCATGATGGCCATCGTTGCTGGACTCGACTACGGGTTCGGCAAGGCCGCATTCTGGATCTTCGCGTAGCAACCAAAGGAATTTTGTGACTCAAGGCATCGACCCGCAGACCAGCTCCGAGACCGACGAGGTCGAAGAGCTCGAGCCGTCGACCCCTGCTGCCGAGGACGTCGACGCGCCTGAAGCAGACGTCGAGACGTCGATCCCCGCATCGGACGACGACGTCGACAACTCGACCGTCGAGGACCCGACGCTCGGTGCCGATGTCGCTGACGACGACGTCGCAGCCGACGAGGACGCCGCCGACGCTCCGGCCGAGGACGAGCCGGTCGCCGACGCGCTCCAGGAGTTCCGCGACCGTCTGCACAACCAGATCGGCGACTGGTACGTCGTCCACACCTACTCCGGCATGGAGAAGCGGGTGAAGTCCAACCTCGAGAACCGCGTGACCTCGCTCAACGCCGAGGACTTCATCTTCGAGGTGGTCGTGCCGACCGAAGAGGTCGCCGAGATCAAGAACGGTCAGCGCAAGCTCGTCAAGCGCACCGTGCTCCCCGGTTATGTCCTGGTCCGCATGGACCTCACCGACGAGTCGTGGGGCGTCGTTCGCCACACGCCGTCCGTCACCGGGTTCGTGGGCAACTCCCACCAGCCGGTCCCCCTCAGTCTTGCCGAGGTCGAGAGCATGCTCGCCCCGGCAGTGGAGGCAGAGGTCGCAACCGCGACCGACACCCCCGATCAGCAGCAGGCGAAGGCCTCCAAGGTCGAGTTCACCGACTTCTCCGTCGGCGACTCCGTCATGGTCGTCGATGGCCCGTTCGCGACGCTGCACGCGACCATCACGGAGATCAACATCGACGCACAGAGGGTCAAGGCCCTCGTGGAGATCTTCGGCCGCGAAACCCCGGTCGAGCTCAGCTTCACCCAGATCCAGAAGGTCTGAGCCAACCGGTTCTCATCAGCACCAACCATTCAGTAGTCAAGGACCCGAGAAATGCCTCCCAAGAAGAAAGTCGCAGCCATCGTCAAGGTGCAGCTGCAGGCCGGTATGGCCAACCCGGCGCCGCCCGTCGGCACCGCGCTCGGCCCCCACGGCGTCAACATCATGGAGTTCTGCAAGGCCTACAACTCGGCCACAGAAGCCATGCGTGGCAACGTCGTCCCGGTCGAGATCACGATCTACGAGGACCGTACGTTCAGCTTCATCACCAAGACGCCGCCCGCGGCTGAGCTGATCAAGAAGGCCGCCGGACTGCAGAAGGGCTCGCCCGTTCCGCACAAGGACAAGGTCGGCAAGATCTCCAAGGACCAGATCCGCGAGATCGCCACGACCAAGATGCCGGACCTCAACGCGACCGACATCGATGCCGCCATGAAGATCGTCGAGGGCACTGCGCGCTCGATGGGCGTCACGACGGACTGACAACACTCACCAAGCAGTAGGTGGCAGGGCCCGCTGGGCCCGTTCAGACCACAACTGGTTCATACAAGAAGGAAGACCAGAGATGGCACAGCACAGCAAGGCGTACCGACAGGTCGCCGACAAGATCGACAAGGACAACCTCTACACACCTCTCCAGGCCACGACGCTGGCCAAGGAGTCGGGGAGCAAGAAGTACGACTCGACGGTGGATGTCTCCATCCGTCTGGGCGTCGATCCCCGCAAGGCCGACCAGATGGTGCGCGGCACCGTCAACCTCCCCCACGGCACGGGCAAGACCGCACGGGTCCTGGTCTTCGCCACCGGCGCCAACGCCGATGCCGCACGTGAGGCTGGAGCCGACTTCGTCGGTGCCGACGAGCTGGTCGACAAGGTCAACGAGGGCTGGCTCGACTTCGATGCCGTCGTCGCGACGCCGGACATGATGGGCAAGGTCGGTCGCCTCGGCCGCGTCCTCGGTCCCCGCAACCTGATGCCGAACCCCAAGACGGGCACCGTGACGCCGGACGTCACCAAGGCCGTCAACGACATCAAGGGCGGCAAGATCGAGTTCCGCGTCGATCGCCACGCCAACCTGCACTTCGTGATCGGCAAGGCGTCGTTCAGCGCCGAGCAGCTCGCCGAGAACTACGGCGCCGCGCTCGACGAGGTCCTGCGCCTCAAGCCCGCGAGCTCCAAGGGCCGCTACGTCAAGAAGATCACGGTCTCCACGACCAACGGTCCTGGCGTCCCGGTCGATCCGAGCCGCACCAAGGCATACGCGACTGACGAGGCCTGAGCCTCCAGTACGACACCACGAAAGCCCCCAGCGCGAGCCGGGGGCTTTCGCGTATCCCGGTGCGTCGCTGGTGGTCCCATCGATCTCGACTTTCGGACATCCTGTGTCCTATTTATGCTCGTGTCATGACGATCTCCAGGAAGCTCACCTCACTCGTGGCCGTCGCGCTGCTCACGGGCCTGTCACTCTCGGCATGTGGCGACAAGGACGACTCAGCTGCCGACAACAAGACCGGGTCCGGCGGCGGCGGCAAGGCAGCGACGCTGACCCAGGCCAACTTCTCCGACGTCCTCACCGGCTCGCAGGCGAAGGCGAAGTCCAGCCACGTCGACATGTCGATCGAGGTGGGTGGCCAGACCGTCAAGGCCCAAGGTGACGTCAAGGTCGGCTCGTCGATCAAGGACGTGTCCATGGCCATGACGATGACGATGGACGCCAACAAGATGGAGATGCGCCTGCTCGACCAGACGTTCTACATGAACATGGGTCAGCTGACCGACGACAAGTTCGTCAAGATCGACTTGACCGACGAGAGCAACCCGATCGCCAAGCAGTACAGCAAGATCATGGACCAGATGGACCCGGCCAACCAGCTCCGGCAGTTCAAGGCAGCGGTGAAGTCGTTCGAGAAGAAGGGCGAGCCGCAGACGATCGACGGAGTCAAGGCGCAGCCGTACGTCGTGACGGTCGACTCCAGCAAGCTCGACGCGATCAAGGACCTCCCGGCGCCCGCGCGCAGCCAGGTGCCGAAGACGATGGTCTACACGATGTACGTGGGCTCGGACGACCTGTTGCGGCGCATGGAGTTCGACATGGCGGGCGCCAAGACGACCATGGACTACTCGAAGTGGGGCGAGCCGGTCGACATCCAGGCGCCCTCGCCGGACGAGATCTCGGACAAGGACTTCAGCGAGCTGAGGGGAGCGCCGGCCGCGGCGTGATCTGGTGCGGCGCCGGCCGCCAGTGAGGCCGGCCGCGGCCGAACGTGAGCGAAGCGAGGCGAACAACGTGAGGTGGCATCCCAGCGTTGGGAGGTCACCTCACCACGCCTCGCTGCGCTCGTCGGTTTCGGCGAATTTGGTCGGGGGTCGGCCGTGCCCTATTCTGGACATACCGAAGACCGCTGGTCGGTGACTCGCAGGAGTCGCACGAAGCGCCCGGAAGGGCGGCCCGCGCAGGTTGCGAATGTTGGTCCTTTCAACGTCCCGTGCCTTGCGCCGGGACGTTTTTTCGTGTCGGGCCCGTGTACGCACATGGGGTCGCAGTCGTCGGATGGACCCATGTGCTGGAAGGAGACCCATGGCAAACCCGGACAAGACAGCCGCCGTTGCCGAGCTCGCGGAAAGCTTCCGCGAGTCGAATGGCGCTGTTCTCACCGAGTACCGCGGTCTCACCGTGAAGCAGCTGCAGGAACTGCGGCGCACTCTCGGTGCGAACGTGAGCTATGCCGTCGCCAAGAACACGCTGACCAAGATCGCCGCCAAGGACGCAGGAGTGGAGATCGACACCGATCTCCTCACCGGTCCGACCGCCATCGCCTTCATCAAGGGCGATGCAGTTGAGGCGGCCAAGGGTCTGCGTGACTTCGCGAAGGCCAACACGCCGCTCATCATCAAGGGAGGCTTCCTCGACGGGAAGATCCTCACTGCTGAAGAGATCAACAAGCTGGCCGACCTCGAGTCGCGCGAGGTCCTCCTCGCCAAGCTCGCAGGTGGCATGAAGGCCAGCCTGACGAACGCCGCGTCGCTGTTCAACGCCCCGCTGTCGCAGGCCGCCCGAGTTCTGGGTGCCCTGCAGGCGAAGGCCGAGAGCGACCCGTCGGTTCTGGCAGCCGGCCCCGCGCCTGCTGCCCCTGTCGAGGAGGCCCCCGCGGCCGAGTCGGCTGAAGCAGAAACCCCGGCCGAGGCACCCGCCGACGCCGCCCCTGTCGAAGCGTCTGCCGACGCCGAGACGACCGAGGGCTGAAAGCCCGATTCACATCGGGACCCCCTCGGGGTCTCAATAACGGAAGGACGCCCCCATGGCGAAGCTCAGCACCGGCGATCTGCTGGATGCATTCAAGGAAATGACCCTCATCGAGCTCTCCGAGTTCGTGAAGGAGTTCGAGGACACGTTCGACGTCACCGCGGCCGCTCCGGTTGCCGCGGCTGCCGCTCCTGCTGCCGGTGGCGCTGCCGCCGGTGGCGAGGCTGCTGCTGACCAGGACGAGTTCGACGTCATCCTCGAGGGTGCCGGCGAGAAGAAGATCCAGGTCATCAAGGAAGTCCGTACGATCACGGGCCTCGGTCTCAAGGAGGCCAAGGACCTCGTCGAGGGCGCCCCGAAGCCTGTTCTCGAGAAGGCCAACAAGGAAGCTGCCGACAAGGCCAAGGAGGCCCTCGAGGCCGCCGGCGCCTCGGTCACCGTCAAGTGACTCGTCGCTGAATCCATTCAAGAGCGCCCCTCCTTCGGGAGGGGCGCTTTTGTCTGTCCGGGGTGACGCGGCTCACGATTGTCACCCGGAGTTACATGAGGTATGTTTCACCGGATCCCTCGGTTGTTACCGACGAGTCACGAAGCGTCGCGGGAGCGTAACCTCGGTTGCCATATCTCGTTACTCTCTGTGTCCGTGGTCACACCGACCTAGGATGAGGTAGTTCGGCCGGCATTCGCCGGCAGACCACGGCAAGCAAGGAGGGGCCGACCGTGGGCGTTGAAGTCGTCGTCGAGGGGCTGACCAAGAAATTCGGGAG
Organism: uncultured Actinomycetota bacterium; assembly: GCA_963806345.1. Taxonomy (GTDB): domain Bacteria; phylum Actinomycetota; class Actinomycetes; order Propionibacteriales; family Nocardioidaceae; genus Aeromicrobium. The sequence goes on from CAWDXV010000032.1 coordinate 149,822, forward strand.
CTCACTCATCTGGAAGGACGTCTCACTGACCCTTCCGGCCGGTGAGATCTCCGTGATGCTCGGCCCGTCCGGCACCGGCAAGTCGGTGTTCCTCAAGACCCTGATCGGACTCCTCAAGCCCAACGAGGGGCACGTCTACATCGAGGGCACGGACATCGCCAACTGCTCCGAGAAGGACCTCTACGAGATCCGCAAGCTGTTCGGCGTCCTGTTCCAGGACGGTGCGATGTTCGGCTCGATGGACCTGTTCGACAACGTCGCGTTCCCCCTTCGCGAGCACACCAAGAAGTCCGAGTCCGAGATCCGTCAGATCGTCATGGACAAGATGGAGCTGACCGGCCTGGTCGGTGCCGAGAACAAGCTGCCCGGTGAGATCTCCGGCGGCATGCGCAAGCGCGCCGGTCTGGCCCGCGCCCTCGTGCTCGATCCCGAGATCCTGCTGATCGACGAGCCCGACTCGGGCCTGGACCCGGTCCGTACGTCCTACATCAACCAGCTCTTCATCGACCTCAACGCACAGATCGACGCCACCTTCCTGATCGTGACGCACGACGTCAACACGGCCCGCACGGTGCCGGACAACATCGGCCTGCTCTACCACAAGCACCTGGCGATGTTCGGTCCGCGCGAGATGCTGCTGACGTCCTCCGAGCCCGTCGTGGCCCAGTTCCTCAACGCCCAGACCGTCGGCCCGATCGGCATGTCCGAGGAGAAGGACGCCGACGAGCTCGCCGCGGAGCAGGGCATCGAGATGCCCCCGCTGCCGCCCGTCCCGCTGCAGCTCGAGCCGTCCGACGGCCGGCCCCGCCGCGCCCAGCGCGAGCCGGGAGCCTGGTGCCGCGACAACGGAGTCACCGCCCCTGCCGGTTCTTTCGGAGAGAAGATGCCGCTGGCTGCCGGCGGTGTTGCGTGACCACTGCTGTCGTCGCCGGGCCCGCGAGGGTTGCCGGCAATCTGTTCGCCTTCATGCTGGATGTGCTGGTGGCGTTGTTCCGCCGTCCGTTCCAGCTCAAGGAGTTCCTGCTCCAGGCCTGGTTCATCGTCAAGGTGACGATCGTCCCGACCGCGTTCGTGTCGATCCCGTTCGGCGCGGTCATCGCCCTGCAGGTCGGCGGCCTGATCAAGCAGTTCGGCGCCCAGTCGTTCACCGGCTCGGCCGCGGTCCTCGCCGTCGTCCGTGAGGCCGGGCCGATCGCCTGTGCCCTGCTGATCGCCGGTGCTGCCGGATCGGCGATCGCCGCCGACTTCGGCGCGCGCCGCATCCGCGAGGAGCTCGACGCCATGATGGTGCTCGGGATCGACCCGATCCAGCGGCTCGTCGTGCCTCGCGTCCTGGCCTGCATGCTGGTCGCGGTCTTCCTCAACGGCCTGGTGACGGTCGTCGGCGTCGCGGGTGGCTACGTCTTCAACGTCATCCTGCAGGACGGCACCCCCGGTGCCTATCTCGCGTCGTTCACGGCGCTGGCGCAGCTACCGGACATGTATCAAGGCATGGTCAAGGCCCTCATCTTCGGCTTCCTCGCCGCGATCGTCGCGTCCTACAAGGGCATGAACGCCAAGGGCGGCCCCAAGGGTGTCGGTGACGCGGTCAACGAGGCCGTGGTCATCACGTTCACGCTGCTGTTCATCGTCAACTTCTTCGTCTCGGCCATCTACATCCAGCTCGTGCCGCCCAAGGGGATGTGACGATGTCCGACAAGACAGCTCTGTCCGCCGTCACCGCCCTCCCGGCCAAGTTCAACGGCTTCCTCGACGACCTCGGTCGTCAGATGTTGTTCTACATCCGTGTCGTCGCCTCGGTTCCGCGCACGATCAAGAACTACGGCAAGGAGATCGTCCGGCTGCTCGCCGAGGTCGCTCTGGGATCCGGCTCGCTCGCGGTCATCGGCGGCACCGTCGGCGTCATCACGGCGATGTGCTTCTTCACCGGCACCGAGGTCGGCATCCAGGGCTATGCCGCGCTCGACCAGCTCGGCACCGCAGCCCTGACCGGATTCGTCTCGGCCTACTTCAACACCCGTGAGATCGCGCCGATCGTCGCCGGCATCGCGCTCGCCGCGACCGTCGGCTGCGGGTTCACCGCCCAGCTCGGCGCCATGCGGATCAGCGAAGAGGTCGACGCTCTCGAGGTCATGGCGATCCCGTCGCTGCCGTTCCTGGTCACGACGCGCGTCATCGCCGGCCTCATCGCCGTCGTCCCGCTCTACATCGTCGGCCTGCTGTCGTCGTACTTCGCGACACGATTGACGATCACCCGGATCAATGGGCAAAGTGCGGGCACCTACGACCACTACTTCACGACGTTCCTGCCACCGAGCGACGTGTTGTGGTCGTTCGCCAAGGTGCTGATCTTCGCCGTCGTCGTGATCTTGATCCACTGCTACTACGGCTACTACGCGAGTGGTGGACCGGCAGGCGTCGGCGTGGCCGTGGGCCTCGCGGTGCGCACGTCGATCGTGGCGATCAACGTCGTCGACCTCTTGGCATCGATGGCGATCTGGGGCACCAACGTCACCGTGAGATTGGCGGGCTGAACCATGGCTCGTACTCCCATCCTCGAGCGTTCCGGCTCCCTCAAGGTGCTCGGCGCCGCCTTCATCGCGCTGATGCTCCTGATCCTTTGGGTGACCTACGCGTTCTTCACCAAGGCGTTCGTCGACTACGACCCCGTGACACTCAAGACCGACACGACCGGCGTCAACCTGCCGCAGAATGCCGACGTCAAGCTGCGCGGCATGATCGTGGGCGAGGTCCGCAAGGTCGAACCCGACGGCAACGGCGTCAAGCTGCTGCTGGCGATGAACCCCAAGCTCATCAAGGACGTCCCCAAGGGCGTCACGGCGCAGCTCATCCCCAAGACGCTGTTCGGTGAGAAGTACGTCGCGCTGATCCCGCCGACGCACGATGACGGCGAGATGCTGCAGGCCGGCGACACGATCACCAAGGCCGACGTGCCGATCGAGGTCGAGACGCTTGCTCAACGACCTCTACCCGTTGCTCGACGCGGTCGACCCGGCCAACCTGTCGTACACGCTGAGCGCCGTCGCGACCGCGCTCGACGGGCGTGGCAAGGAGCTCGGCGAGACCTTGGTCCAGGCCAACAGCTACCTGCAGAAGGTCAACCCCGACGTCCCGCAGCTCATCGACGACCTGACCAAGCTCGGCACGGTGTCCGACGGCTATGCCAACGCGATGCCCGACCTCGGCCGGCTGCTGCGCAACACCGTCGTGACCGGCAACACGATCGTGGCCAAGAAGGCCCAGCTCACGGCGTTCTTCGACGAGGCGACCGCCTTGTCCAACACCCTGACCACCTTCACGAAGGACAACGGCGACAACATCAAGACACTCAGCAAGATCAGTCGCCCGATCCTCGAGACGGTCGGCGAGTACTCCACGACGTTCCCCTGCTTCCTGGGCGCGCTGCACACGCTGATTCCCCGGCTCGACAGCGCCTACCGTGACGGCAGGCTGCACATCAACATCGAGATCATCGCGCAGCCCGATGCGTACGACGCCAACGAGAACCTCAGCGCGACGCAGAAGACCTTCGACGACGCGTCCAGGGGTGCCCCGGCCAAGAACGGCAAGGACATCCGCGCGGACAACGCCGCGGCTCCGAGCTGCATCGACCTCAACGAGATCAACAAGGGCAAGTCCCACGAGAAGGCGATCTCCTCGCAGGCGCACCCGTTCAAGATCCCGGCCGACGTCTACAAGCTCGTCGGGATCAAGAAGCCCCACGCCAAGTTCGGCAGCGCTGCGGACTACGCCAACCGCTCGGCCGCTTCCAGCGTCTCGCTGGAGGACCTGGTCCAGCCCAGCATCACCGGCGTCGACTCCGCCGCGAACGCTGCGGAGCTCAACGTCCTGCTCGGCGGCACGCTCGGCATGCAGCCGTCCAGCGTCCCCGACATCGGCTCGCTCCTGATCAGCCCCGTCCTGCGTGGATCGGCGGTGGACCTCCGATGAAGCAGATCGATCGCGAGTCCCTCGGCGCCCTGGTCAAGCTCGGCTTCTTCTTCGCCTTCACCGGCATCTCGACATTGATCCTGGCCCTCACCCTGAGCAACGGCTCGTTCGGTGACCGCAAGGAGTACAAGGCGGTCTTCACTGACGTCACCGGTATGGCCAAGGGTGACGACGTCCGCATCGCGGGTGTCGCCGTCGGCTCGGTCAAGAAGGTCCAGATCGTCAACCGTGACAAGGCCCTCGTGACGTTCGGGGTCGACTCCGACGTCCCGCTCACGGACAACACCAACGCGACGATCAAGTTCCGCAACCTGGTCGGGCAGCGCTACATCGCGCTGACCCAGGGTGCCGACGGCGCCAAGACGACGCTCAAGGAAGGCAGCACGATCCCCGAGAGCCGCACCCAGGAGGCGCTCGACCTCAACGTCCTGCTCAACGGGTTCAAGCCGGTCTTCCAGGCGCTCTCCCCGTCGGACACCAACAAGTTCGCCTACGAGATCGTCCAGACCCTCCAGGGCGAGAGCGGCAACGTCGAGAACCTGCTGGCCCGCACGTCGTCCCTGACCAACACCCTCGCCGGCCGCGATCAGCTGATCGGCGATGTCATCACCAACCTGAGCGAGGTGCTCGACACGGTCGGCAGCCGCGACAAGGAGCTGACCGACACGATCGACACGCTCCAGCAGTTCGTGACCGGCCTCAAGGACGATCGCGACGCGATCCTCAACTCGGTCGACTCGATCTCCGACCTGACCGACGAGACGTCCGACCTGCTGGTGCAGGGCCGCCCGGCGCTCACCGAGGACGTCAAGCAGCTCAACGCGCTGACCAAGAACCTCAGCTCCAGCAAGAACCTCTCGACCCTCCAGAACTCGATCAAGATCCTGCCGATCAAGCTGCAGAAGATCGGCAACGCGGCGTCCAGCGGCGGCGAGTTCAACTTCTACCTGTGTGACGTGCGGGGCAGCATCACGATCCCCGCCATCGCCGGCATCCTGCCGGAGACCAAGCTCGACCTGGGTGGGCCTGAGGGCCTCGCCGTCGGCGGCGCACGATGCGATCAGCCGGGGTACGCCAAATGAAGCCATTCCGCGAACGCAATCCCGTCGTCATCGGCGTCATCGGCATCGCCGTGATCGCCCTGATGATGCTCGGCGCCTTCCGTGCCGACCGTCTGCCGATCATCGGCAGCGGCGACACCTATCACGCCGACTTCGCCGAGATCGGTGGGCTCAAGGCCGGCAACGAGGTCCGGGTCGCCGGCGTCTCGATCGGCAAGGTCGAGGGCATCGAGCTCCGCGGCAACAAGGTGCGTGTCACGTTCAAGATCGACAAGGGCACCAAGTTCGGCACCGAGACGGGCGCCGACATCCGCGTGCGCACCTTGCTGGGTGCTGAGTTCCTCGCCCTGACCCCCAAGGGTCCTGGCCAGCTGCCCAAGGGCGCCATCATCCCGGTCGAGCGCACGATCGCGCCCTACGACGTGGTGCAGGCGTTCTCCGAGCTCAGCAAGACCACCGACCAGATCGACATCCCCGAGCTGTCCAAGGCGCTCGACACGCTCGCCGACGTCTCGGCCAGCACGCCCGAAGAGTTCCGGGGTGCCATCAAGGGGGTCTCGGACCTCTCGCGCAACCTGGCCGCTCGTGACGACCAGATCAACACGCTGCTGGTCAACCTCAAGAAGGTCTCGGGTGTCCTCAACTCGCGCAACACCGAGCTCGTCACGCTGTTCAAGGACTCCGACGTGCTGTTCCAGGCGATCAGCGCGCGGCGCGACTCGATCCACCGCCTGCTGGTCTCGACCCAGTCGATCTCGACCCAGCTGCGCGGGCTCGTCAAGGACACCCGCTCCAACCTCAAGCCCGCTCTCGACCAGCTCGACGTGGTGACCACGATGCTCCGCAAGAACGAGGCGAGTCTCGACGAGGCCCTCCGGACGTACCCCGGATTCCTGCGGGTGTTCTCCAACCCGCTCGGCACCGGCCCGTGGTTCGACACCTATCTGGGCGGGCTCAACACCGGCGGTCTCGTCTCACAGATCCAGGCCGCCCTGGGAGGTGGCAACTGATGAGTCCCTCAGGACTGGCCCAGCGGTTCGCCGGCATCTCCAAGGTGCTGACGGTGTTCGTCGTGCTCGCGCTGCTCGCCGCCGTGCTGCTCGTCGTCAACAACGGCGACGGCAAGCGCTACATCACGATCGACTTCGAGCAGACCAACTCGGTCTACAAGGGCTCGGACGTCAAGATCCTCGGCGTGCCCGTCGGCGAGGTCGTGAGCCTCACGCCGCGCGGCGATGTCGTACGCGCCAAGGTCTCCTACAAGGGAGACGTCAAGCTGCCCAACGACGTCAAGGCCGTCGTGGTCTCGCCGTCGATCGTCGGTGACCGGTTCATCCAGCTCGCTCCCGCCTACAACGGCTCGGGTGCAGTGCTCAAGGACCACGCCTACCTGCCGGTCGATCGCACCGCCGTGCCGGTCGAGCTCGACCAGATCTACCAGTCCCTCGACGACCTGTCGGTCGCGCTCGGGCCGGAAGGTGCCAACAAGGAGGGCTCGCTCAGCAAGCTCATCGACGGCAGCGCCAAGCAGCTCGACGGCCAGGGTGCCCAGCTCAACGAGACGATCCACAACTTCGGCAAGCTCAGCACGACGCTGTCCAACAACAAGGACGAGCTGTTCGGCAGCCTGCGGGAGGTCGAGGAGTTCGTGAGCCTGCTCAAGACCAACGACTCGGCGGTGCGCTCGTTCAACGACAGCACGGCCCAGGTGTCCACGGTGCTGGCCGGTGAGCGCGAGGACCTCAAGGAGACCCTCAGGCAGCTCAGCCTGGCGCTGGTCGACGTCAACTCGCTGGTCAAGGAGAACCGCGGCAAGCTGCGGAGCAACGTCGACAACATCGCCTCGCTCGCGGCGCTGCTGGCCAAGCACAAGGACGAGCTCGAGGAGACCACGATCAACGCGCCGACGGCACTGACCAACGTCGCGCTCGCCTACAACGGCACGTCCGGCAGCCTCGACACCCGCAACGACATCCCCGAGGTGCTCTTCGGCGTCGTCGACGGATCCCACCACGTTCCTGTGCAACATGCTCGGCGAGACGGTGACCGACGGCATCTGCACGACGCTGAAGGACGTGCTCGGAGGCCTGCCGCGCACGGCGCCGGCATCGTCCGCGCCCAGCTCAGAACCCGACCCGGTCAACGGTTCGGTTGCCGACATGCTGGCGGTGAAGTGACATGAGCACTCGACTCCTTCGTGCCGGCGTGATCGCCAGCGTCATGGCCGTGCTGCTCAGCGGCTGCGGCTTCTCGCCCTACAAGCTCCCGCTGCCCGGTGGCGCCGATCTCGGCAGCGACCCCTACACCGTCAAGGTGCAGTTCCGCGACGTGCTCGACCTCGTCCCGCAAAGTGCCGTGCGGGTCAACGACATCGCGGTCGGCAAGGTCACCGACATCAAGCTCAACGGCTGGACGGCCATCGTCACGGTCAAGGTCAACGGCGACACCAAGCTGCCGGACAACGCCGAGGCGACCATCCGGCAGACGAGCCTGCTGGGCGAGAAGTTCGTCTCCCTCGCACCTCCCAAGACGGGAGCCGAGGGCCGGCTGACCAACGGCGACACGATCCCGCTCGACCGCTCGAGTCGCAATCCCGAGATCGAGGAAGTCCTGGGTGCCGCCTCGTTGCTGTTCAACGGCGGTGGGCTCGAGAAGACCAACACGATCGTCCGCGAGCTCAACAACGCCCTCGGTGGCAACGAGCCCGAGGTCAAGGAGCTCATCAACTCCACGACGTCGTTCATCACCCAGCTCGACAACAACAAGAGCGCGTTGCTCACGTCGCTGGAGAAGATCAACCGGCTGGCCGTCGCGACCAACGACCAGAAGGCCGCGATCACCGGTGCTCTCGACGACCTGCCCGAGGCGCTGCGAGTCGTCAACGGCCAACGAGACGATCTGGTCAAGCTGCTGCAGTCGTTGTCCAGGCTCAGCGACGTCGCCACCGGAGTCATCCGCGACTCCAAGGCCGACACCGTCGCCAACCTGCGCGCACTGGTGCCGACCCTCACCAACCTCACCAAGGCCGGCGACGACCTGGCGTACGCCACCAAGGCGCTGCTGACGTACCCCTTCTCCGACGGATTCGTGGGCAACACCTACGCGAAGGCGTCGGGCAAGTGCCAGGACGGTCCGACCCGCGGTCAAGCAAGGCGTGTGCTTCGGCGACTTCTCCAACCTCTCGCTGGGCCTCGACATCGGGGTCAACCAGCTCCAGACGATCCTCTCCGGCTACGCGGACACGGCCGGTCTCAAGGCGCCTGACCTGCCCAAGATCATCGACGACCCGGCCCAGGGCCTCGTGGACTTGGTCACTGGTCTCGTGCCCACTGAAGACTCCGGCCAGCCCGGTACGACGGATGGGCAGACCAGCGGCACGCCTCAGCCCACCCCGACTGCGACCACGACACCCAGCCCGGGCGGCATCTGCTCGTTGCTCGGCACGTGTCGCACGGCGGTGGCCAACACGCCGGCCGGCGATCTGCAACGACTTCTCGTGGAACCGGTGGTGGCACCATGATCTCCAGACTCACCAAGATCCAGCTGGTGATCTTCGCGATCGTCACCGTGCTGGGCGGCGCCTTCGTCGGTGGTCGCTATGCGCAGATCGACCGACTGGTCGTGGACCGCAGCTTCCCGGTGTCGGCGCAGTTCAAGGACTCCGGCGGCATCTTCGCGGGGGCCCAGGTGACCTACCGCGGCATCCCGGTCGGCAAGGTCGGCAAGCTCAGCTTCAAGGACGACGGGGTCCGCGCGACGCTCGACATCGAGAACAGCGCGCCCAACATCCCGTCAGACGTGCTCGCCGTCGTTGCCAACAAGTCCGCGATCGGCGAGCAGTTCGTCGACCTGCAGCCGCGGAGCAACTCCGGGCCCTACCTCCACAAGGGTTCGGCGATCGCCCTCCGGGACACCCGCATCCCGATCGACACCACGACGCTGCTGGTCGACGTCAACAACCTGGTCTCGTCGGTCAACACCGACAGCCTCCGCACCGTGGTCGATGAGCTCGGCCAGGCGTTCGAGGGCACAGGGCAGGACCTGTCCACGATCCTGGACACCTCGTCGGAGTTCATCCAGGCCGCCGACGACAACATCGACGTGACGCGTTCGCTGATCCACGACTCGACGTCGGTCCTGCAGACCCAGATCGACAAGCAGGGCGAGCTCGGCACGTTCTCCAAGAACCTCGCGCTGCTGTCCGACAGCCTGGTCGAGGCGGACCCCGACCTGCGTCGCCTGTTCGACAAGGGCAGCCAGAGCGCCGCCACCTTGAACGCCGTCGTCAAGGAGAACTCTCCGGACCTCGGCAACGCCATCCGCGACCTCGTCACCGCCGGCAAGCCGCTGTCGCAGAACGTGCTCGGGCTGCAGGCGATCTTCATCCTCTACCCCTATTTGGTCGAGGGCTCGTTCTCCGTGCTCGACCAGGTGCCGAACTCCGACGACTACAACGCGACGTTCGGACTCGCGCTCCGCGCCCTCGCCGGCGACCTGCACGTACGACCAGAACGGTGGTGCCGCGTCGGGCTACCGCGAGCGTCGCGAGGAGCAGGTCATCAGCGACAAGGAGTTCAATACCAACCTGGACTGTAATGTCCCTGACAACCACATCGCGCGACAGCCTTGCAAGACCGAGTTGAATGGCAAGAGGCCCATCCCGTGCAAGGCCAAGCTCGATCGACCGGCGCCATCGTCGGATGAATCCGTATCCACCGGAAAGGACTCCTGGAAGTGGCTTCTGCTCGGCCCGGCCCAACAGTGACCGAAAGGTCAAGCCGTTCCCGAGTCATCGCTCTCCTGGTCGTCACCACGGCTCTTGGCGTGGTGCTCTCGGCAATCGGTGGCATTCTGCTGCTCCTCGACCCCTCCGGCAGCGACGGTGACTCCAAGGACCGCAACGCGGTGATCTCCCGCGCCAACGACTTCGCGGTGGCCTACAACACGTACGAGGTGCAGGAGCTCGCCGACTACCAGAAGCGGCTCAAGGGACTCCTCACTCCGTCGTACGACAAGGAGTTCGTCAAGATCACTGACGCGGTGTTCAAGGCGCTGGAGTCCAAGAAGCAGAAGAGCGGCGATGCCAAGGTGGTCGGCACTGCGGTCGACAGCATCGACAAGGACTCGGCCGTGGCGCTCGTCGCCGTGGACTCCAAGATCACCAACACCGACAACGCGGCCGCTGTGCTGCGGCACTTCCGGTGGAAGGTGTCGTTCGTCAAGAGCAAGGGGGAGTGGCGGATCTCGACGTTCGAGAGCGTCGCACCCGTGCAGGCCGAGGCCACGCCGGCGACACCCAGCCCCAGCTCCACGGAAGGGGGCGCCGAATGAGTGATCCAACCGGTCCCGTTCGCCGTCGCCGCATCGCGGGTGAGGGCAAGCCCGCCGCTCCGGCCAACGAAGCCCGCCGCTCCCAAGGTGCCGGCCAGGAGGGCTGCCGCCAAGAAGGCGGCCCTGCAGAAGGCCGCACCGCCGGCACCGCCGGCACCGGCCAAGTCCGTCGCGACCGCCAAGGTCGCCCGCGTGCCGAAGGTGGCCGAGCCCAAGCCGGCCCGCGAATCCGTCGACCCGGCTGATCGGGTTCCGGCCTGGCTCGTGCTCGTGGCAGCCGTTGCCCTCGTGGCAGGTGTCGTGCTGAGCGTGCTCGGCGTCCAGCACCTGCGGGGTGGGGGAGGCGACGACGACCTGGACTCCTCACGCGAGCAGGCCGTGTCGGCCGCCGGCACCGCCGCCCAGACGATCTTCTCGTTCAGCTCCGACAAGCTCCCGCAGCACGAGTCCGCGTCGACCGCCCTCATGACGAAGTCCTTCGCCAAGGACTTCGAGAAGATCGCGCCGGCGCTGACCGAGGTGACGGAGAATCGCAAGGTCGTCGTCAAGGCTGTCGCGCGTGAGGCCGCGCCACTGTCCTGCGGCGACGAGTGCTCGAAGGACAAGGTCGACGTGCTGGTGTTCCTCGACCAGGCCCGCCTCGTGGGTTCGTCCAAGGAGCCGACGGTGTTCGCCAACCGGGTCTCGGTGTCGATGGTCAAGACCGACGACGGCTGGCTCGTCAGCAACGTACGCGCGTTGTAGAACTCGGCGCCCTGCCGCAGCGAGCCTGCAAAACTTACGGCGAGTTCTCGCGTGAAATGCCTCGTTCTGCTCGAAAAGCCAAATAGACTCCCCCACGCGGCTGGGTTTGTCAAGACCCGCCCTTGCTTCGCTGTGTCCTGCGGGTTACACTGAACTTTCGCGCTCGCTCTGTCTGCCCATGTCCCCTTGACCGGGGTCGATTGGCGTGCGCGCAGCACGATCCACCGAGCCACCCGCCTGCGAGCCCTTGGAAGGACCCCTCTTGGCCGCCTCGCGCACCTCCGCACCTGTTCAGCCCCGCCGCATCTCCTTTGCAAAAATCTCAGAACCACTCGAGGTCCCAGAGCTTCTCGCTCTGCAGACCGACAGCTTCGCCTGGTTGATCGGCGACGACTCGTGGAAGGCCGGTGTCGAGGAAGCCCTCGCCGGCGGCCGGACCGACGTCTCCACCAAGTCCGGGCTCGAGGAGATCTTCGAGGAGATCTCCCCGATCGAGGACTTCTCGGAGACGATGAGCCTGTCGTTCCGCGATCACCGCTTCGAGCCGCCGAAGTACTCCGTCGAGGACTGCAAGGACCGCGACGTCACCTACGCCGCTCCGCTGTTCGTCACGGCCGAGTTCATGAACAACGAGACTGGCGAGATCAAGAGCCAGACCGTCTTCATGGGCGACTTCCCGCTGATGACCGACAAGGGCACGTTCATCATCAACGGCACCGAGCGTGTCGTCGTCTCGCAGCTCGTCCGCTCGCCGGGCGTCTACTTCGAGCGCGTCCCCGACAAGACGTCCGACAAGGACATCTACACCGCGAAGGTCATCCCCTCGCGTGGCGCGTGGCTCGAGTTCGAGATCGACAAGCGCGATCTCGTCGGCGTACGCCTGGACCGCAAGCGCAAGCAGAGCGTCACGGTGCTGCTCAAGGCACTCGGCTGGAGCGAGGCCCAGATCCTCGAGGAGTTCGGCCAGTACGAGTCGATCCGCCTGACCCTGGAGAAGGACAACACCACGACCCAGGACGAGGCGCTCCTCGACATCTACCGCAAGCTGCGTCCGGGCGAACCGCCCAGCCGCGAGGCCGCGCAGACGTTGCTGGACAACTACTACTTCAACGCCAAGCGCTACGACACGGCCAAGGTCGGTCGCTACAAGATCAACAAGAAGCTCGGCGTCGAAGAGGCCTTCGACCAGCAGACGCTGACGATCGACGACATCGTCTCGACGATCAAGTACATCGTCGCGCTGCACGCCGGCGAGACCGAGCTGGCGACGCCGGCTGGTCAGACGATCGTCGAGGCCGACGACATCGACCACTTCGGCAACCGTCGCATGCGCACGGTCGGCGAGCTGATCCAGAACCAGCTCCGCACGGGCCTGGCCCGCATGGAGCGCGTCGTCCGCGAGCGCATGACGACTCAGGACGTCGAGGCCATCACGCCGCAGACCCTGATCAACATCCGCCCGGTCGTCGCGGCGCTGAAGGAGTTCTTCGGCACCTCGCAGCTCAGCCAGTTCATGGACCAGAACAACCCCCTGGCCGGACTGACGCACAAGCGTCGCCTGTCCGCCCTCGGACCTGGTGGTCTGTCCCGTGAGCGCGCCGGCTACGAAGTCCGTGACGTCCACCCGTCGCACTACGGCCGCATGTGCCCGATCGAGACCCCGGAAGGCCCCAACATCGGCCTGATCGGCTCGCTCGCGTCCTACGGCCGGATCAACTCGTTCGGCTTCGTCGAGACGCCTTACCGCAAGGTCGTCAAGGGCAAGGTCACCGAGCAGGTCGACTACCTCACCGCGACGGACGAGGACCGCTTCATCATCGCTCAGGCCAACTCGATCCTGACCGAGAAGAGCACCTTCGCCGAGGACATGGTCCTCGTACGCCAGAAGGGTGGCGAGGCCGAGCTTCGTCCCGCCGGCGACGTCGACTACATGGACGTCTCGCCTCGACAGATGGTGTCGGTCGCCACGGCGCTGATCCCGTTCCTCGAGCACGACGATGCCAACCGCGCCCTCATGGGCTCGAACATGCAGCGTCAGGCCGTCCCGCTGATCCGCAACGACGCACCGCTCGTCGGCACCGGCATGGAGTTCCGTGCCGCCGTCGACGCCGGTGACGTCACGGTGGCCAAGGTCGCCGGTGTGGTCAACGAGGTGTCCGCGGACGCGATCGAGATCATGCAGGACGACGGCTCCTACTTCACCTACCGTCTGGCGAAGTTCCGTCGCTCCAACCAGGGCACCTGCACCAACCAGCGCCCGCTGGTCGAGCAGGGTCAGCGCGTCGAGGTCGGCACTCCGCTGGCCGACGGCCCGTGCACCGACGAGGGCGAGATGGCCCTCGGGACGAACCTGCTCGTGGCATTCATGCCGTGGCAGGGTCACAACTACGAGGACGCGATCATCCTCTCGCAGCGAGTCGTCCAGGACGACCTGCTGACCTCGATCCACATCGAGGAGCACGAGGTCGATGCCCGCGACACGAAGCTGGGTCCCGAGGAGATCACCCGCGACATCCCCAACGTCAGCGAGGAAATGCTGGCGGACCTGGACGAGCGCGGCATCATCCGCATCGGTGCCGAGGTCGGCAACGGCGACGTCCTGGTCGGCAAGGTCACGCCCAAGGGTGAGACCGAGCTGACCCCCGAGGAGCGCCTGCTCCGTGCGATCTTCGGTGAGAAGGCGCGCGAGGTGCGCGACACCTCGCTCAAGGTGCCGCACGGCGAGTCGGGCACCGTCATCGGCGTCCGGGTCTTCGACTCGGCCGAGGGTGACGAGCTCTCCCCGGGCGTCAACCAGCTCGTGCGCGTCTACGTTGCGCAGAAGCGCAAGATCTCCAACGGCGACAAGCTCGCCGGTCGCCACGGCAACAAGGGCGTCATCTCCAAGATCCTTCCGGTCGAGGACATGCCCTTCCTGGAGGACGGCACGCCCGTCGACATCGTGCTCAACCCGCTCGGTGTCCCCGGTCGAATGAACGTCGGACAGGTGCTGGAGACCCACCTCGGTTGGGTCGCCAAGACCGGCTGGCAGATCCCGGACGACGAGAAGGACGAGTGGGCGCAGACCCTCCGCAAGATCAAGGCGGACAAGGCTGAGCCCTCCACCAACATCGCGACGCCCGTGTTCGACGGCGCCCGTGAGGACGAGATCCAGGGCCTGCTGGCCTCGACTCTCCCCAACCGGGACGGCGAGCGCATGGTCAAGCGTGACGGCAAGGCGGTGCTCTTCGACGGTCGTACCGGCGAGAAGTTCCCCGACCCCGTCTCGGTGGGCTACATGTACCTGCTCAAGCTGCACCACCTCGTCGACGACAAGATCCACGCACGTTCCACGGGTCCCTACTCGATGATCACGCAGCAGCCTCTCGGCGGTAAGGCGCAGTTCGGTGGACAGCGCTTCGGCGAGATGGAGGTGTGGGCCCTCGAGGCCTACGGAGCGGCGTACGCGCTGCAGGAGCTCCTGACCATCAAGTCGGACGACATCCTCGGACGCGTCAAGGTCTACGAAGCGATCGTCAAGGGCGAGAACGTCCCCGAACCCGGCATCCCGGAGTCGTTCAAGGTTCTCGTCAAGGAGATGCAGTCCCTGTGTCTCAACGTTGAGGTGCTCTCCAGTGACGGCTCGGCCGTCGAGATGCGCGACGCGGAAGAGGATCTCTTCCGTGCCGCCGAAGAACTCGGCATCGACCTGTCCCGGCGTGAGCCCTCCAGCGTGGAAGAGGTCTGAGCGCACCACGCTCGGACCCCTCCACGCCCCCAGCAACACTTCTGAAAGGGAAAGAAGACCAACGTGCTCGACGTGAACTTCTTCGATCAAATCCGGATCGGTCTCGCGACCGCCGACGACATCCGCGGATGGTCGTTCGGCGAGGTCAAGAAGCCCGAGACGATCAACTACCGCACGCTCAAGCCCGAGCGTGACGGCCTCTTCTGCGAGAAGATCTTCGGTCCCACCCGGGACTGGGAGTGCTACTGCGGCAAGTACAAGCGCGTGCGCTTCAAGGGCATCATCTGCGAGCGCTGCGGCGTCGAGGTCACCCGGTCCAAGGTGCGCCGTGAGCGCATGGGCCACATCGAGCTCGCCGCCCCGGTCACGCACATCTGGTACTTCAAGGGTGTGCCCAGCCGGCTCGGCTACCTGCTCGACCTGGCCCCGAAGGACCTCGAGAAGGTCATCTACTTCGCGGCCTACATGATCACCAAGGTCGACGAGGACGCGCGTCACAAGGACCTCTCGAGCCTCGAGACCAAGATCGACCTCGAGCGCAAGCAGCTCGAGAGCCGTCGTGACAACGAGGTCAACGAGCGCATGCAGAAGCTCGAGGAGGACCTCAAGGCACTCGAGGACGAGGGCGCCAAGGCCGACGCCAAGCGCAAGGTCAAGGACGCCGCCGAGCGCGAGGCCAAGCAGCGTCGCGACCGTACGCAGCGCGAGATCGACCGCCTCGACGAGGTCTGGAACCGCTTCAAGAACCTCAAGGTCCAGGACCTCGAGGGCGACGAGCTGCTCTACCGCGAGATGACGTACCGCTTCGGCAAGTACTTCGAGGGCTACATGGGCGCCACGGCGATCCAGAAGCGCCTGCAGGACTTCGACCTCGAGGCCGAGGCCGAGTCGCTGCGCGAGATCATCGCCACCGGCAAGGGCCAGAAGAAGACCCGTGCGCTCAAGCGCCTCAAGGTCGTCTCGGCATTCCTCGGCAGCAGCAATGCGCCCGAGGGCATGGTCCTCGACGCCGTCCCGGTGATCCCGCCGGAGCTGCGCCCGATGGTCCAGCTCGACGGTGGCCGCTTCGCGACGAGCGATCTCAACGATCTCTACCGCCGCGTGATCAACCGCAACAACCGGCTCAAGCGCCTGCTTGACCTGGGTGCTCCGGAGATCATCGTCAACAACGAGAAGCGCATGCTGCAGGAGGCCGTCGACTCGCTGTTCGACAACGGCCGTCGTGGCCGTCCGGTCACCGGACCGGGCAACCGTCCGCTCAAGTCGATCTCCGACATGCTCAAGGGCAAGCAGGGTCGCTTCCGTCAGAACCTGCTCGGCAAGCGCGTCGACTACTCGGGCCGTTCGGTCATCATCGTCGGTCCGCAGCTCAAGCTGCACCAGTGCGGTCTGCCCAAGCAGATGGCGCTCGAGCTGTTCAAGCCGTTCGTCATGAAGCGGCTCGTCGACCTCAACCACGCGCAGAACATCAAGAGCGCCAAGCGCATGGTCGAGCGTGCTCGTCCGGTCGTGTGGGATGTCCTCGAAGAGGTCATCACCGAGCACCCCGTGCTGCTCAACCGCGCGCCCACCCTGCACCGTCTGGGCATCCAGGCGTTCGAGCCGCAGCTCATCGAGGGCAAGGCCATCCAGATCCACCCGCTCGTCTGCTCGGCCTTCAACGCCGACTTCGACGGTGACCAGATGGCCGTGCACCTTCCGCTGAGCGCCGAGGCGCAGGCCGAGGCCCGCGTGCTGATGCTCTCGACCAACAACATCCTGAAGCCGTCTGATGGCCGCCCGGTCACCATGCCGACCCAGGACATGATCATCGGTCTGTACTTCCTCACGCTCGAGCGTGACGGTCAGCCCGGTGAGGGTCGCGCCTTCAGCTCGGTCTCCGAGGCCATGATGGCGTTCGAGCGTCACGAGATCTCGCTGCAGAGCCACATCAAGGTTCGCATCGGTGGCGAGACCGCCGAGACGACCCTGGGTCGGGCGATCTTCAACGAGGCGCTCCCGGACGACTACCGCTTCGTCAACTACCAGGTCGGCAAGAAGGAGCTGGGTGTGATCGTCAACGATCTCGCCGAGCGCTACTCCAAGGTCGACGTCGCCAACGCCCTCGACAACCTCAAGGACACCGGTTTCCACTGGGGCACGCGCTCCGGTGTGACGATCTCCATCGAGGACGTCGTGACTCCCGCGCGCAAGCCCGAGATCCTCGCGACGTACGAGGCGCAGGCGGCCAAGGTCCAGACGCAGTTCGACCGCGGTCTCATCACCGAGGACGAGCGTCGCCAGGAGCTCATCGAGATCTGGACGCAGGCAACTGCCGAGGTCTCGGCCGAGATGGAGAAGGGCTTCGACCAGGACAACCCCATCTTCATGATGGTCGACTCCGGTGCCCGCGGAAACATGATGCAGGTCCGCCAGATCGCCGCCATGCGTGGTCTGGTCGCCAACCCGAAGGGCGAGATCATCCCTCGTCCGATCAAGGCCAACTTCCGTGAGGGCCTGTCGGTGGTCGAGTACTTCATCGCCACCCACGGCGCCCGCAAGGGACTCGCAGACACCGCTCTGCGTACGGCCGACTCGGGCTACCTGACGCGTCGACTCGTCGACGTCAGCCAGGACGTCATCATCCGTGAGGACGACTGTGGCACCGAGCGTGGTCTGCCCAAGGTCATCGCGACGAAGCTCGACGACGGCCGCCTGGTCGCCGCCGAGAACGTCGAGACGTCGGCCTACTCGCGCAGCGCCGCCACTGACGTCACCGACGCCAAGGGCAACGTGCTCGTCGCGGCCGGTGGCGACCTCGGCGACGTCGAGATCGCGCAGCTCATCGAGGCTGGTGTCGAGGAGATCAAGGTCCGTACGGTCCTGACCTGCGAGGCCAAGGCCGGAACGTGCGCCAAGTGCTACGGCCGTTCGCTCGCGACCGGCAAGCTCGTCGACATCGGCGAGGCGGTCGGCACCATCGCCGCCCAGTCGATCGGTGAGCCCGGCACGCAGCTGACGATGCGTACGTTCCACACCGGTGGTGTGGCCGGAGACGACATCACGCACGGTCTGCCGCGCGTCGTGGAGCTCTTCGAGGCACGTCAGCCCAAGGGTCGTGCGCCGATCACCGAGTCCGCTGGTCGGGTCGAGATCGACGACTCCGACAAGACGCGCAAGCTCGTGGTGACGCCGGACGACGGTTCCGAGGTGCTGGAGTACCCCGTGACCAAGCGTTCGCGTCTGCTCATCGCCGACGGCGACCACGTCGAGGTCGGCCAGCAGCTCACGCACGGCACCCCGGATCCGCAGGAAGTCCTGCGCATCCTCGGTGTCCGCCGGGCTCAGGAGCACCTCGTGGACGAGGTCCAGGAGGTCTACCGCTCGCAGGGCGTCGCGATCCACGACAAGCACATCGAGATCATCGTGCGCCAGATGCTCCGTCGCGTGACGGTCATCGAGCAGGGTGCGTCGAACCTCATCCCGGGTGACCTGGTCGATCGGGCCAAGTTCGAGGAAGAGAACCGTCGCGTGGTCGCCGAGGGTGGCACCCCCGCCTCCGGTCGTCCGGTCCTGATGGGCATCACGAAGGCCTCGCTGGCCGTCGAGTCGTGGCTGTCGGCCGCCTCCTTCCAGGAGACGACCCGCGTCCTGACCGACGCCGCCATCCACGGCAAGTCGGATGCGCTGCGCGGCCTCAAGGAGAACATCATCATCGGAAAGCTCATCCCGGCAGGTACCGGTCTCGACCGTTACAAGAACATCCGGGTCGAGCCCACCGAAGAGGCCCGTCAGGCCGCCTACGCCGTCACCGGCTACGGCGACTACGACTACGGCTTCGGCGCCCCGGACTCCGCTCCGGTGCAGCTCGATGACTTCGACTTCACGTCGTACGAGAAGTAACCAGGCACCATACGCACAAGCCCCCGGTCGATCGGTCGGGGGCTTGTGCGTTTCCTACACCCCGTTGGCGCGCAGGACCTTGGCCAGCTGGCGCCCGGTCGCACGCGAATGGGCGGGCGTCTCGTAGAAGTGCCGGTGCGTGTCCGACAGCGAGCCGGCGTAGCCGCCGGGCGGCCAGTTGCAGATCTCGTCGCCTGATGCGCAGAACTCGATGGCCCGTCCCTTGAGCGTCGAGCCGAGCGCGGGACCTGGACCGAGCTTGCCGGGCCCCTTGGCGGTCTTGCCGTACGTCCACGAGGCGATCGAGTCGTCCGGGTTGCGCCGAGGGTCGGCGATCATCGCGACCAGTGGGACCCGCCGCAGCATCGTCGCCGACAGCTGCCCGGCGAGCTCGTGCACGGCCTGGGCGCCCTGGCTGAAGCCCACGAGCGCGACCTTGCTGTCGGGGCACTTGAGGGCGAGCTCGGTGATGCGAGCCCGGGCGCGGACGACGCCGTCGTCGATGTTGGCCTGGTAGATCGCCGCGCTGGCTGCGCTCTGGGCGCGGTAGGGGACGCCCTCGAGGCGGACCGTCGTACGCGAGTCGCGGTGCAGCTCGGTGGACATGGCGCGTACGGAGCGCAGGATCTCCTGTCCCGAGCCGAAGTTCTTGTCGAGCGCCTGGTCGGATCCGCGCAGGCCGAGCACGACGAGGTCGGCGCAGCCGGTCTTGACGAGAACGGGGACGGGCTTGTCGTTCGTGGTCGATGAGGGTTTGGGCTCGGGCTTGTCAGTCGTGCCGGAGCATGCTGCGACGAACAGCAGCGCGAGAATTGCAGTCCCGATGCGCGCGCGACGTGTCACCGGTTCGGCGACCTGTTGTCGCCTGTCGTGACGGATGGCTCACCTGAAGGCACCGGCTCTGGCGAGTTGTCGGTCGGGGGCGGTGTGGGTGGCTTGGGAGCCGGGATGTCCCTGAACAACCAGGTGAGCTTGGGCTCGAAGATCGGCCGGAAGGTCGTGGCGACCGGCTTGGTCATCAGCAGGTTGGCGACCACGACCGCGACCAGGCTGGTGCCGATCACCGCTCCGACACCGAAGCGATCGATGTGGTCGAAGACCTCGAACTGGTACTGCAGGTACACGATGATGTAGCCGTGGATCAGGTAGCAGTAGAACGTACGCCCACCGAGCGCCGTGGTCCACGAGCGACGGCGGGGGACCAGTGACAGGGCAGCGAAGGTCAGGAGGAATCCGATGGCCAGCAGCTCCGCCCGCTGCGTGATGCCCTCGATCGCCGTGGCACTGAGCGGGTCCTCGTCGTAGCGCTGCTTCCACAGCAACCAGTCGGTCGTCCAGTTCTTGGAGTACACGTAGCAGATCAGCAGCGCCGAGCCGAGCACGACGGCCGACGCGGCACGGACCCGCGTCGTCGTGAGTCGCTCGAAGCGCTCCCGGCTCATGTGCAGCCCGACGACGTAGAACGGCAGGAAGCCGAGGATCTTGGGCAACGCCAGGACGTTGGGAACCTCGATGAGACCGACGAGCAGCGAGATCACGATCGAGGTCGTGATGGGGTACTTCAACGCCCGCCAGATCGGGGTCGTCAGGCGCCACACGAACAGCGCCGCCATGAACCACGCGAGCCACTGCGGCGACAGGATCATCAGCGGATCGGGCTCGCCCGTGTAGTGCCGGCTGATCAGCTGCAGCGTGGTCTCGACCAGGAGGTAGGGCACGACCAGCGTGCTGACGATGCGGCGTACCTGACGGGCGTCGCCCATGTAGCGGCGAGCCGTGTAGCCGGAGATCAGGATGAAGAACGGCATGTGGAACGAGTAGATCCACACGTAGACACCGCGGGCGGAGTCCATGTCGGTGAACTGCGTGAGCGAATGGCCGATCACCACCAGGAGCATGACCCAGTAGCGGGCATTGTCGAGGTAGGCCACGCGCTCCTTGGCCGGAGACGTGGTGACGGGCAGACGGTTCGAGGGCGCTCATTGTGGTTGACTCTATAAGCACTGCCTGAACGTGCACTATGACGAATCAGTGGGGAGCACGAGTGGTTGATCCGTCCCGCACCCAGCGCCTGGGTGCGTACGCCGTCGCGGTGCACGAAGACCGTCTGTTGCTGACCCGGATCTCGCCGATGGGCTATCCCGTCGGTGCGTGGAACCTCCCCGGCGGAGGTGTCGACCACGGCGAGTCGCCGCACGACACCGTGCGCCGCGAGCTGTACGAGGAGGCCGGCCTCGAGGCGATCAGTGCCCGGCTCGTCGACGTCCACCACGTGCACATCGTCGAGGTGGGCCGCGGTGACCAGTACGAGGACTACCACGGCGTGCACCTGCTCTACGCGGTCGAGGTCGACCCCACGATCGAGCCGCACGTCGTCGACGTCGACGGCACGACCGACCTGGTGCGGTGGGTGCCGATCGCCGAGATCGGCTCAGTGACGGGCCCGGTGCTGCCGGTGGTGACCCACGCCGTCGAGCAGCTGGATCAGTTCGTCGCCGGGTCGTAGAACAGCACGGTGTAGTTGCCGCGCGCCGACAAGACGTACGTCGCCCGCGCCGTGCTGCCGTTCTTGGTGCGCGTCGTGTAGGTCGTGCTGACCTCGTTGAGGTCCTCGACGACGTCCTTGGTGATGCGACCGTTGGGGCTGTTGCCCAGGACGTACTGCTCGGCGGTCACGTCGGCGTCGACGGCGTGCTTGGCCGTGATGACGACGAACCGCGGGTGATAGCCACTCAGCAGGATCGTGGCGCTCGTCGGCGCCACCCAGCCGTTGAGCAGCTTGCTCGTGCTCGGGGCGTCCTCGTCCATCTTGGGCCAGATGAGGCCCGACTTCTCGGGCTGGTCCTCGATGCCCTTGACCCCGTCGAGCGAGTTGGACTCGCGCGACAGCTGGCCCTGGCGCGGCTCTCCGACGTACTCGACCGAGAGCGTCATGACCGGGTGCGTCAGGTCCGAGGGGCCCGACGTGCGCGTCGTGATGTTGCCCGGATCGACCGTCAGCACGACGCGGATCTCGCGATCGCCTTGAGCCGTGCCGCGCACGTCCAGTCGGCAGCTCGTGATGCGGCGCTGGCTCGCGCGGCAGTAGGCGCTCAGGTCGTCCGTGACGATGCTGGCCTCCGGCAGGAGCGCGGCGATCTGCGACAGCATCCGCCGCACGACATCCGTGGGATTGCCGTCGATCCGCATCAGCGAGATCGTCGAGTCCGGCTTGGGCGGGTCCTTGAGCAGCTTGAACGAGTCGTCGCTGGGCCGGGTGTCGGGCGTCGGCGTGGTCGGCGTCGGCGGGGTGCCCTCGCTGGCCTGCTCGTTGGCCTTGTCCCGGGCCTCGGCGTCCTTCTGGGCCTGCGCGGCCTTGAGCTCGGGCAGGTAGGCGGCGATGAGGCGGGAGCTGCGATAGCGGATCAAGGGTCCGAGCTGCGTCGCGCCCTTGGGCGCCTGCAGTCCGTACGTGATGGGGCTCTCGGGTCCCGACTCGTGCTCGCTCACGTCAGGCGGCTGGGTCGTCGTCTGCGTCGAGGTCGGGGAGGGGTCGCCCTCGGACCCGGCGCCGTCGCACGCGGCGACAAGGGTCAGCGCAACCAGCGACAACACGACTCGGAAGCGTCGAGACTTCATGCGATCCCCTCGTCGAGGTCCCCGTCGGGGACGCGGTCGTTCAGGCGTTCCGAGCAACGCCTTCGCGACGAGATCTCGTGCACCAACACCACACGATATCGTTCCCGCCCAAGGGCCCGGGGCAGATGGTCCGGCGTCCGGAGAGGAGCAGGTCATGGCCGCGCGGATCACGACGACGGATCGCGTGTTCGCGTCGTTGCGCGAATCCATCCTCTCCGGTGAGTTCCCCGCCGGCTCCCTCCACTCGATCTACCGCCTCGCCGACCTGCTCGGTGTCTCCCGTACGCCGGTCCGCGAAGCGGTGCTGCGGCTGGCCGACATCGGTCTCGTCACGATCGAGCGCAACCGTGGCGTGCGGATCCGGGGGGTCTCCGTCGGAGACATCCGTGCGGTGTTCGAGCTGCGGCTGATGATCGAGGTCCCGGCGGCCGCGTACGCCGCGGCGCACGCAGGCGATGCCGAGGTGCAGCTGCTCGAGGCGGAGCTCGATGCGATGCGCGACGCGGCGAAGCGCGGCGACGAGTCACGGTTCACCGCCCACGACAAGGCCCTCCATCACGCGGTCGGCGCCATCCTCGGCAATGCGAGGGCGCAGCACGAGGTCGCCGCCCTGCGGGACTCGATCCAGACGCGTGGCGCCTCGACGCTGCACCGCTCGCGTGGCATGGCGGAGATCCTGGACGAGCACGTGCCGATCGTCCAGGCGATCGCGGCGAGGGACCCTGCGGCTGCCTCGACGCGTATGGAGGAGCACCTCGTCAACACCGGGGCGCTGCTCATGGCCCAGGCGGCCACCCCTGACGACCCCGCACCTGAACCCGGATGGGCCGATCGCCTGCGGGCTCACCTGTACGTACCCGGTCGAGCGGCGTCGCCGCCGGAGTAGCATGCTAGTACGCTGAACGCGTCCAGACCGAAGGAGCAGCACCGTGACGAGCTTCCACCCAGCGCACCCCGAGACGGTCTTCACGTACGGCGCGCCGGGCCTGAAGTTCGGCGTCGGAGCGCGGCACGAGCTCAGTCATGACCTCGCGCAGCTCGATGCCAGGCGGATCCTGATCGTCACGGATCCCGGCGTCGCGGCAACTGGCTCCCCGGGCGAGGTGGCCGAGGCGTTGCGTGCCGATTCGCTCGACGTGGTCGTCTTCGACCGCTCCAGGGTCGAGCCCACGGACGCGAGCCTCATCGAGGCGATCGAGTTCGCCCGCGCGGAGGGCCCGTTCGACGCCATCGTCGCGATCGGCGGAGGCAGCAGCATCGACACCGCCAAGGCCGTCAACCTCCTGACGACCAACGAGGGCGAGCTGATGGACTACGTCAACGCCCCGGTCGGCAAGGCCCGGGCGCCCAAGCACCCGCTCCTGCCGCTCATCGCGCTGCCGACGACGACCGGCACGGGCAGTGAGAGCACGACGATCTGCGTCCTCGACGTCATCAGCCAGCACGTCAAGACCGGCATCTCCCACGCCAGGCTGAGGCCGACCCTCGCGATCGTCGACCCCGAGCTGACGCTCACCCAGCCGGCGGGCGTCACCGCGGCGTCGGGGCTCGACATCTTGTGCCACGCGCTCGAGAGCTACACGGCCCGGCCGTTCGAGTCGTACGAGCACAAGCGCGCCGACGAGCGGGTGCCCTACTGCGGCGCAAACCCGATCGCCGACATGTGGTCCGAGAAGGCGCTGAGCCTCATGGCGTCGTCCTTCCGCAAGGCCGTCCGCGACGGTGACGACCTCGCCGCCCGCAACGAGGTCGCGATGGCCGCGACGTTCGCCGGGCTCGGCTTCGGCAATGCCGGCGTGCACATCCCGCACGCCAACGCGTACCCGATCGCCGGCCAGGTCCGTGACTTCCACCCGGAGGGCTATGACGCCGATCATGCGATGGTCCCTCACGGGATGGCCGTCTCGCTGACGGCCCCGGCGGCATTCCGCTACACGTTCCAGGCGTCGCCGGAGCGCCACCTCCGTGCGGCCGAGCTGCTGGCCCCCGGTGCCGAGCAGCCCGACGACCCGGCCGAGCTGCTGCCGCAGGTGCTCGCCGGCATCATGCGCGACGTCGGCATCCCGGGAGGCATCGGCGCGGTCGGCTTCACGGCCGGCGACATCGATGCGCTCGTCGAGGGCACCATGAAGCAGCAGCGCCTGCTCGCGACCGCTCCGCTCGAGGTCACCGAGGATGCGGTCGCGACGATCCTCGACGAGTCGATCGAGCTCTGGTGATAGCCGTGACGCGCTCCTTCGTCGCGCTCGGTCGCGGCTCCGCCGCTGCACGGCTGTCGACCTTCGGTCGATCATGGTGACGACCATGGTGACGTCTGAGATCACCCACACGTTGCGCAAGCTTGGGGTCGCCGACGTCGATGACTCGACCCTGGTCCGGGCGCTCTACAGCACGGACGCCTCGCTCTACCGCGTCGTGCCACAGGTCGTCGTACGCCCGCGCAGCGTCGAGGAGGTGCTCGCCACCGTCGAGGCCTGCCGCGTCACCGGCACGCCCCTGACCTCGCGCGGTGCGGGCACCTCGATCGCGGGCAACGCGGTCGGCACGGGTGTCGTCATCGACTTCACCCGGCACCTCAACCGGGTGCACGACATCGACGTGGAGGCTCGCACGGCCCGCGTCGACCCGGGCACCGTCCACGCGGTGCTGCAGAAGGCCGCGACGCCGCTGGGCCTGCGCTTCGGGCCGGACCCCTCGACGCACACTCGGTGCACGGTCGGCGGGATGATCGGCAACAACGCGTGCGGCTCGAGGGCGCTGGCGTACGGGCGCACGGCCGACAACGTCGTGGGGCTCGACGTCGTGACGATGGCGGGGGAGGAGCTGTCTCTCGGCGCGGGGCGACGTACGGGCTCGCCGACCCTCGACCGGCTCGACGAGGTCGTGCAGGCCGGGCTCGGCACGATCCGGACCGAGTTCGGCAGGTTCGGCCGCCAGGTCTCGGGCTACAGCCTCGAGCACCTGCTGCCTGAGCGTGGCTTCGACGTCGCGACGTTCCTCGCCGGCACCGAGGGGACGCTCGCGACGATGACCTCGGCGACCGTGCGGCTCGTCGAGGACCCGCCGCACCGGCAGATCCTCGTGCTCGGATACGCCTCGATGGCCGACGCCGGCGACGACGTGCCGGCACTGCTGCCGTTCGGCCCGACGGCATGCGAGGGCCTCGACTCCCGCATCGTCGACGTCTTCCGGATGCACAAGGGCTCGGTGCCCGACCTGCCTCGCGGCCAGGGCTGGCTGTTCGTCGAGATCTCCGGCGACGATCCGGGACTCGTCGCCGACACGGTGCAGCGGGCATCCGCCGCGTCGTCGGCGATCGCGAGCCGCGTCGTCACCGATCCGCGCGAGCAGGCCGTGCTGTGGCGCATCCGTGAGGAGGGCGCCGGACTCGCGACCCGCACGCTGCCCGGCAAGGCCCTGTCGGGGTGGGAGGACGCCGCCGTTCCGCCGGCCAAGCTCGGCACCTACCTGCGCGAGTTCGACGCGCTGCTTCGGGAGAACGGGCTCGACGGCGTGCCGTACGGGCACTTCGGCGACGGCTGCATCCACGTACGCATCGACTTCCCGCTCGACGCTGCCGGCGGCAAGGAGCTGTTCCGGTCGTTCATGTTCGACGCCGCGACGCTCGTGGCCTCGCACGGTGGATCGTTCTCGGGGGAACACGGAGACGGGCGCGCGCGGTCCGAGCTGCTCCCGCTGATGTACTCGGCCGAGGCCATCGACCTGTTCGCACAGGTCAAGGGCGTGTTCGACCCCGACGACCTGCTCAACCCGGGGGTCCTCGTACGCCCGAGACCGCTCGACGCGGACCTGCGCGGCCCGGAGTCCTCGCGAGACCGCCTCGACGGTCGCCTCGGGCTGCGGTTGCTGCACGACGACGGCGACTTCGGCAAGGCGGTCCACCGGTGCACCGGCGTCGGCAAGTGCATCGCCGACAACGCCGGCTCCAACGGCGTCATGTGCCCGTCCTTCCAGGCGACGCGCGACGAGAAGGACTCGACCCGCGGTCGCGCGCGGGTGCTGCAGGAGATGATCGACGGCCGCCTGGTGACCGGCGGGTTCCGGGCTCCGGAGGTCCACGAGGCCCTCGACCTCTGCCTGTCCTGCAAGGGCTGTGCCAGCGACTGCCCGACCGGCACCGACATGGCGACCTACAAGTCCGAGGTGCTCCATCAGTCGTACAAGGGCCGCGTCCGCCCGCGAAGCCACTACATCCTCGGCCGGCTGCCGTTCTGGGCACGGGTCACGTCCCCGATCGCATGGCTCGCGAACCTCGGCCTCCGCACGCCCGGCATCCGCTCGATCGCCCGATGGGTCGCGGGTGTCGACCAGCGGCGCAGCCTCCCGACGTTCGCCACGCGGCGCTTCACACGTACGGCACGACCGCGCGTCGAGGCGGGCCGGCCCAAGGCTGTCATCTGGGCCGACTCGTTCACCGAGTACTTCTCCACCGACGGCGGCCGCGCTGCGCTGGAGGTGCTCGACGCCGCGGGCTACGACGTCGAGGTGCTGGGCCGTCCCCAGTGCTGCGGGCTGACGTGGATCACGACGGGGCAGCTCGACACGGCGCGCACGATGATCGCGCGAGCCGTCGAGCAGCTTCATCCGTACGTCGCGGCCGGGGTCCCGGTCGTCGGCCTCGAGCCGTCATGCCTCGCGGTGCTGCGTTCCGACGCCGTCGAGCTGCTGGACGACCCGCGTGCCGTCGACGTGGCACGCGGCGTGTTCACCCTGTCGGAGCTGCTGCAGCGTACGGAGGGCTGGCAGGCGCCCGACCTCACCGGCACGACGCTCGTCGTCCAGCCGCACTGCCACCAGGCGTCGGTGCTCGGCTTCGAGGCCGACATGGCGGTGATGGAGTCGACCGGCGCCACGATCCAGCGGTTGTCCGGCTGCTGCGGCCTGGCCGGCAACTTCGGTGTCGAGAAGGGGCACTACGAGGTGTCGGTCGCGGTCGCCGAGCAGCAGCTCCTGCCGGCGGTTCGTAACGCCACGGCCGGCGCAGTCGTTGTCGCTGACGGATTCTCCTGCAGGACCCAGCTCGACGACCTAGCCTCGGTGAAGGCGCTGCATCTCGCACAACTCCTCGCCCCCTGACCGGAAGCTGACCGACATGGACCACATGCTCGAGCTGGGCTCGGCCATGTCGCGGTTCGCCGAGCTGGCCGGCAAGGCGGCGGGGGACGAGTCCGTGCCCGGGTGCCCGGGCTGGACCGTCCGCGACCTCGCGATCCATCTCGGCACGACCCACCGTTGGGCGGCCGCGACGGTGCTCAGCGGCCAGCGACTGCCGGACCCGGAGCCGCTGGTCACCGAGCCGATCGTCGAGTGGTACGCCGGCACCGCGACGGCTCTGCTCGGTGCCCTCCAGGCGGTCAGCCCCGATGAGCCGGTGCCCAACTTCTCGTACGTCGACGAGCGTGCGTCCTTCTGGGTGCGCCGCCAGATGCACGAGGCGACGGTGCACGCCGTCGACGCCGCCCAGGCCATGGGCATCGACGAGCAGGAGTGGGGTGTGGCCCCCTCGATCGCCGCCGACGGCGTCGACGAGGTCCTGCAGATCTTCTTCCCTCGCATGACGGCCCGCAAGCAACGCCCGGACGTACGCTCCAGGATCCGGCTGGTCGCCACCGACACGCAGGAGTCGTGGCTCATCGCACCGGGCGACGGCGAGAACGGTCCGCCGCTGCAGCTGCACCCCTCGCTCGACGCCGACCAATCCGTGAGCGGCACGGCGGCCGAGCTCTACCTCGCGCTGTGGAAGCGGATGGGTCCCGAACGGCTCGACTTCCAGGGAGTCGACGGACGCATCCTGTTCGACGGCCCGACCACGCCCTGAGGGCTCGTCCTGAGCTTCCCGGCCGCATTTCCTTGAGCTTTCGAAAGGACTTTTCCCGGGTTTCGTCATGCGCGCCGGCGTCGCTCAGTGCGGCCTCACCGTTCGGCTCGCGGGCGGCCTCGCAGGCTTCGGCAGGATTTGGAAGTACCCGATGCAGCCCGGTAGTATTGGCTGCTGTGCCTGAACCATTCAGGCCGATGCACGCATCCTGCCGGATTGCACGGTGGCGAGTGCATCACGACTCATGGCTCACACCAGTCAGAAGAAGGAAGTTTGTAGTGCCCACGATCAACCAGCTGGTCCGCAAGGGCCGCCAGCGCAAGGTCGTCAAGACGACGACTCCCGCGCTCAAGGGTTCACCTCAGCGCCGCGGTGTCTGCACCCGCGTCTACACCACCACTCCGAAGAAGCCGAACTCCGCGCTCCGCAAGGTTGCCCGTGTGAAGCTCTCGAGTGGCACCGAGGTCACTGCATACATCCCCGGCGAGGGTCACAACCTGCAGGAGCACTCGATCGTGCTCGTGCGCGGTGGCCGCGTCAAGGACCTTCCTGGTGTCCGCTACAAGATCATCCGTGGCGCCCTCGACACGCAGGCCGTCAAGGGCCGCAAGCAGGCTCGCAGCCTGTACGGCGCCAAGAAGGAGAAGAGCTAATGCCTCGTAAGGGTCCGGCGCCGAAGCGCGTCGTCGAGACTGACCCCGTCTACGGGAGCCAGCTCGTCACCTCACTCATCAACAAGGTCCTGGTCGACGGCAAGAAGCAGGTCGCCCAGCGCATCGTCTACACCGCGCTCGAAGGCACCCGCGAGAAGTCGGGCACCGATCCGGTCATCACGCTCAAGCGTGCGCTCGACAACGTCAAGCCGTCGATCGAGGTCAAGAGCCGCCGCGTCGGTGGCGCGACCTACCAGGTCCCGATCGAGGTTCGCGCCTCGCGTCAGAACACCCTGGCCCTGCGCTGGCTCGTCAGCTACGCCGGAGCCCGCCGTGAGAAGACCATGGCCGAGCGCCTCATGAACGAGCTGCTCGACGCCTCGAACGGTCTGGGCGGCGCCGTCAAGAAGCGTGAAGACACGCACAAGATGGCCGAAGCCAACAAGGCCTTCGCTCACTACCGCTGGTAACGAGGTCTCGTACTCGCCCGCTGTGACGGCGGGCGAGCGAGGCTTCCCAGACTCATTCAAGACTGCATTTAGGAAAGCTACTCGTGGCTACAGACATCACCACCGACCTCAACAGGGTCCGCAACATCGGCATCATGGCGCACATCGATGCAGGCAAGACCACGACGACCGAGCGCATCCTCTTCTACACCGGCATCAACTACAAGATCGGTGAGGTCCACGACGGCGGCGCCACGATGGACTGGATGGAGCAGGAGCAGGAGCGCGGCATCACGATCACGTCCGCCGCGACGACCTGCTGGTGGAAAGACAACCAGATCAACATCATCGACACCCCCGGTCACGTCGACTTCACGGTCGAGGTCGAGCGCAACCTGCGCGTCCTCGACGGTGCCGTCGCGGTGTTCGACGGTGTCGCCGGCGTCGAGCCGCAGTCCGAGACCGTCTGGCGTCAGGCCGACAAGTACGGCGTCCCGCGCATGTGCTTCGTCAACAAGCTCGACCGCACCGGCGCGAGCTTCGACTACTGCGTCAAGACGATCCGTGAGCGCCTCGGCGCCACGGCCCTCGTGCTGCAGGTCCCGATCGGCGCCGAGGGTGACTTCATCGGCGTCGTCGACCTGGTCGGCAACCGCGCCCTCGTGTGGCGCGGCGAGACCGCGATCGGCGAGGACTACGAGGTCGAGGAGATCCCGGCCGACCTCGTCGACAAGGCCGCCGAGGCCCGCAACGAGATGATCGAGACGCTCGCCGACCACGACGACGAGTTCGCCGAGGCCTACCTCGACGGCGCCGACATCACGCCCGAGCTGCTCAAGCCGGCCATCCGTCGCGCGACGCTGGCCGCCAAGCTCAACCCCGTCCTCTGCGGCACGGCGTTCAAGAACAAGGGCGTCCAGCCCCTGCTCGACGCCGTCATCGACTACCTCCCGTCGCCGATCGACGTCGGCGCCATCACGGGCCTCGACCCGCGTGACGAGAGCAAGACCGACACGCGTGAGCCCAAGGAGAGCGAGCCGTTCGCGGCACTGGCGTTCAAGATCGCGTCGGACCCGCACCTCGGCAAGCTGACCTACCTGCGCGTCTACTCCGGTCGTCTCGAGGCCGGCAGCACGGTCATCAACGTGACCAAGGGCCGCAAGGAGCGCATCGGCAAGATCTACCAGATGCACGCCAACAAGCGTGCGGAGATCGCGTCCGTCGGCGCCGGCCAGATCGTCGCCGTCATGGGTCTCAAGGACACCACGACCGGTGAGACGCTGGCCGATCCGAACAAGCAGATCGTCCTCGAGTCGATGACGTTCCCGGCGCCCGTGATCCAGGTCGCGATCGAGCCCAAGACCAAGAGCGACCAGGAGAAGCTCGGCACCGCGATCCAGCGGCTCGCCGAGGAGGACCCGACGTTCCAGGTCCACACCGACGAAGAGACCGGTCAGACGATCATCGCCGGCATGGGCGAGCTCCACCTGGACATCCTGGTGGACCGCATGAAGCGCGAGTTCAACGTCGAGGCCAACGTCGGCAAGCCGCAGGTCGCCTACCGCGAGACCATCAAGCGCAAGGTCGAGAACGTCAGCTACACCCACAAGAAGCAGACGGGTGGCTCTGGCCAGTTCGCCAAGGTCGTCATCAGCATCGAGCCGACCGGCGTCTCCGTCGGTGGCGAGGGTGGCTACGAGTTCGTCAACAACGTCACGGGTGGCCGCGTTCCGCGCGAGTACATCCCGTCGGTCGGCGCCGGAGCCGAGGACGCCATGCAGTTCGGTGTCCTCGCCGGCTACCAGATGGTCGACGTCAAGGTGACGCTCGAGGACGGCGCGTACCACGACGTCGACTCCTCGGAGCTCGCGTTCAAGCTGGCTGGCTCGATGGCTTTCAAGGAAGCCGCGCGCAAGGCCGATCCGGTGATCCTCGAACCCACGTTCGCGGTCGAGGTCACCACGCCCGAGGACTACATGGGCGACGTGATCGGCGACCTCAACTCTCGCCGTGGCCAGGTAAACGCCATGGAAGAGGGCATGGGAGGCGTCAAGATCGTCAAGGCGATCGTCCCCCTGTCCGAGATGTTCGGGTACGTCGGCGACCTGAGGTCGAAGACCTCGGGCCGTGCGTCATACTCGATGCAGTTCGACTCCTACGCGGAGGTTCCCAAGAACGTCGCGGAAGAGATCATCAAAAAGGCCCGCGGCGAGTAGCAGCGGTCCATCTCATAAGATGGCCTGAGGCTTCCGTACGGCGGGACCCAACGGCGTTCAACAGCAACCAATTCGAAGAAGGAGCCCCAAGTGGCTAAGGCGAAGTTCGAGCGGACCAAGCCGCACATGAACATCGGCACCATCGGTCACATCGACCACGGTAAGACGACTCTTACCGCGGCGATCACCAAGGTGCTGCACGACAAGTACCCCGATCTGAACGAGGCCTCGGCCTTCGATCAGATCGACAAGGCGCCGGAAGAGAAGCAGCGCGGCATCACGATCTCGATCTCGCACGTTGAGTACCAGACCGAGAACCGTCACTACGCGCACGTCGACTGCCCGGGTCACGCTGACTACGTCAAGAACATGATCACCGGTGCGGCTCAGATGGACGGCGCGATCCTCGTGGTCGCCGCCACCGACGGCCCCATGCCCCAGACGCGTGAGCACGTGCTGCTCGCTCGCCAGGTCGGCGTGCCCGCGATGGTCGTCGCGCTCAACAAGTGCGACATGGTCGATGACGAAGAGATCCTCGAGCTCGTCGAGCTCGAGGTCCGTGAGCTCCTGAGCGATCAGGAGTTCGACGGCGACAACGTCCCCGTCGTCAAGGTCGCCGCTCACCCGGCGCTCCAGGGCGACGCCAAGTGGGGCGAGTCGATCCTCGAGCTCATGCAGGCTGTCGACGACTACATCCCGATGCC